>NZ_JAAXLS010000002.1 GCF_012328925.1 Amycolatopsis acididurans | reverse complement strand
TTCCAGCAGCTGGTCCAGTTGGTCGCGGGACTCGGCCAGCTGCCCGACGCGGTCCTGGACCTCGTGCAGGAGCTCGTTCAGCCGCAACTGCGACAGCGTCTCCCGCATCGGCGGCGTCGGGCGCTCGTCAGCGTCGCTACCGGGCACGGCACCACACCTCCACAAGTCCTTGTCCGTGCACGGAGGGTCAGTTCTCGATACCAGTTTAGCTTCATCGCCAGTACTCAGCCGACGACCACCGTGGCTCTTCGCAGGGTCACGTAGTCGGGCCGGCTGGTGAAGGCGGGCCCGGTCTCCTGTCCGATGTAGACGTCGAGGTGGCCGGTGCCGCCGAGGCCGGGGGTGAACTCGTCCCGGATCCGCCAGTTCGCCTGCGACAGTCGCGCGCACACCGCCGCCGGGACCGCGGTGCCGTCGTCGAGGGTGCCGCATCCGGTGATCCGGACCGGTGTGCCGTCGGCGACGCCGTCGGCCGCCGCCGAGACGAACGGCTCCAGCGGGCGGCCGTTGCTGTCCCGTGCGGCGGTGTCGAGCCAGTACCCCGAATCGGACGACCAGTTCAGGTAGCGCCCGGCGTGCGGCCCGTCGGTGATGAGGCCGGTTCCCTCGTCGTGGACCGCGGCCACGAAGCCGGCCGGATACTGCCCGAGTGAGTTATGACCGTTGTCACAGTCGAGCTGGAGGCAGCCCTGAACGGTTTGTGCCTGCTCGTGGTGGAACGACTCGACGGCCGTGTAGTAGACGGTCACCGTCCAGCCGCCGTCCGCGGCGGCGCCACACGCGGTGAGCGCCGCCGCCACGGCGAGCGTGGCGGCGGCGATCCGTGCCATCATCCGGCGGCCACCGTGCCGGCCGGGACGAAGGTGTAGCCCATGGACTTCAGCCCGCTCACGATCTGCTTGAGATAGCTCGTGCCGAGATACGGGTGGTAGAAGAAGCTCTGCACCCCGTCCTGGACCACGCCGACCGCCTTCGCGCTGGCGAGGATGTCCGCGGGCAGCCGCGCCGGATTGGTGTTGTAGGGCACGGGTTCGACGTTGCCGAGATCCTCCGGCACGACGACGCTGCCGTAGATGTCCCGCACCAGGTAAGGGAAGTACTGGCCGTACATCTTGGAGTAGTCGGGGGTGCCGGTACCGCACGCGCCCGACGGGCACCAGCCGGCGAAGTACAGCCCGCGCTCGTAGCGGGTGCCGAAGTTCTGCGCGAAGACGCTGTAGTCCGTTGCCGAGGCCGCGTAGTGCGGGGTCTCGAACACGGTCGGCACGGCCAGCCCGGCCGCGGTGAATCCCGCCTTGCCCGCCGTGATGCGCTGTTGTGCCCACGCCGCGGAGTCCACCGGCACGGGTCCGTCGTAGACGACCGCGTTCGAGGCGTCGACGTGTGCGGTGTAGAACTCGAAATCGTCCGCGGTGACTCCGTCGTAGGGATTGGCGACGTTGGCGTACTGGTGCGTGTAGCCGTGCATGATGATGGTCCCGCCCTTGGTCTGGGCGTCCTTGAGAACCTTCACCAGCGCGGGCGCCTGAGCAAGCGACGTGCTGACCGGTTTGCCGTTGTCGTAGTACCCGTTCGGGTCGAGGTACTGCGGGATCACACCGATGGTGAACGGGATGTGCTGTCCGGACAGGTAGTTCACGACCTGCTGCAGCTCGTTCGGGTCGTCACCGGGGCTGACGTCCTCCAGCCGCACCAGAGCCCGCTTGCGCGCCGGGGTGGCCGGGTTGGCGATCTGCCCGACGAGATCGGCCGCGGCGAAGTACCGGTCGAGCGGGCCCACGTAGCTGAACGGGATTTCCGCGACATAGGTCAGCGTTCCGCTGCGGACGGCCCACGGTTCTGTCGTGCCGTCGGCGCGGGTGGCGGTGGCGAGCACGCTCACCTTCGCGGGATCGGTGACCGTCGTGGTCAGCAGACCGGAAGGCGCGGCCAGCGCGCTGCGCTGCAACGCGACGTTCTTGTAGGTCACGGTCGGGGTCGTGGCGAAGTCGAACTGGGTCCACGTCCAGCCGTAGCGCGTCGCGAAGTCCCCGGCGCGCGCGGTGAGCTGCCAGATGTTGTCGGCCATCCACAGCACCGGTTTGGTGCCGCCGAGCACGTCGTCGAGGAAGGCGACCGGTATCGGCTCGTCGTAGGTGGACCCGATGTAGATCACGCCGGTGTATCCGGCGAGCTCTCCGGCCTGGTAGGACGCCACCGGATGCATCGTGTAGGCGCTTCCGTGTGAGGCGAGGTTTCCCGCTTCGGCCGCGTACGCCTCGCCGAGCCAGCCCCAGGAGTTGGTGGTGTCGTAAAGGATCAGGGTGCGCTGGTTCGCGTTGGCGCCCGGCGCACCTGACCCGTTGGTGCCTGCTGTGGTGGTCGTCGAGGCGGCCTGCAGCACCCGAGCGGTGGGCACGACCTGTGCCGGCGGAGGCGGTGCGGGCAGCGACTTCGTCTGCGCGCCGGTGTGGGCAACGGTGGGCTTCGCCGCCTCGGCGGCCGGGGTGGCGGCCAGCGGCGGCACCGTCACGGCGAGCGTGGCGGCCAGGATCGCGCCGGTGACGGCGAGCGCGCGTGCGGGCTTTCGCATGGTGTTGCCTCCACTCATGCCGCGGTCGGCAGGCCGGCGCGCGGCGCGGCCCCGAACTCGGCGGGCGGTTCGGCGGCGAGCCGGAGCAGCCAGGCGATCGCCTGCTCGGCGCGGTCGGCGGAGCTGCCGTCACCGAAGGGATTACCGGCGGCGGTCATGGCGCGCCGGGCCTGTTCGTCACGGAGGAGGCGGTTCGCGGCACCGGTGAGCTTGGCCCGGTCGGTGCCCACGAGCAGGGCACACCCGGCACGCACGGCTTCCATCCGCTCGGTGACCTCGCGCAGCACCAGCACCGGTGCGCCGAAGCTCGGCGCCTCCTCCTGAATGCCCCCGGAATCGGAGATGACCAGCGTGGCGGCGGACAGCGCGCGCACCAGGTCCTGGTAGGGCAGCGCCTCGGTCAGGGTGACCCGCGGCAGACCGCCGAGCACGGTCCGGACCTGATCGCCGACCAGCGGGTTCGGGTGCACGGGCAGCACGACCTCGATGTCGGGGTGCGCGGCGACGAGATCGGCGACGGCGCGCAGCACCTCGTTCAGCGGCGCGCCCCAGGACTCGCGGCGGTGAGCGGTGACCAGCACCAGCCGCGTCCCTCCCGAACGGGCCCGTTCGATCGCGGCTTCGAGTCGTGCGTCGGAGCATTCCCGCGACAGCCCGGCGATCGTGCGCACCGCGTCGACGACGGTGTTGCCGATCGTCAGCAGGTTCGGGCCCGCGATGCCCTCGGCCGCGAGGTTGGCCTGCGCCTCGGTGGTCGGCGCGAGATGCAGGGCCGCGACCTGGCCGATGATCTTGCGGTTGGCCTCCTCCGGAAACGGGGAGTACAGATCGTGCGAGCGCAGCCCGGCTTCCAGGTGCACCACGGGAATCTGCCGCCAGAACGCGGCCTGTGCCGCCATCGCGGCGGTCGTGGTGTCGCCCTGGACGACCACGACGGCGGGGCCACGCTCGGCGAGCAAGCGGTCGATGCCCGCGACCACGGCGGCCGCGAGTTCGGCCAGCGCGCCGGTGCGGCGGTCCAGCCGGAGTTCGGCGTCGGGACGCAGGCCGAACGCGGCGAGTGCCTCGTGCACCATCGTCGGGTGCTGCCCTGCCGCGAGCACGATCGGCCGGATACGGCCGGCCGCGGCCATGGCCAGTGCGAGCGGGGCGAGTTTGATCGCCTCGGGCCGGGTGCCCGCGACGAGCAGCGCCTCGGGCGCCGCGGTGGGGAGAAAACTCATCGGATCCTCACGGAGATTTTTTCGGATGGTGGGGATGTGCCGGGAGAATCGAGCCGGATTGCCGCCCGTTACGATGTTCGATTTGTCCGATGGACCTTGGTCACCATTTTTCGGGGACCACAGTGAGCACGGACCACTGGGCCGGAAGCCTCTGGTTCACACCAGTCGGCAGTCCGTTTTGCACACCCGGTGAGCAGCCGGATGCGCGTTGTGTGATCGCGGATCACCCGCGCGGGGCAGAAAATATCCACTGTGGTTCAGGCCACTTTCGCCACGATGTAACGGCGGTCCAGTCCTTTCCGAACCTCTCGCCGTATCGCAACCGAGCCTTGAGGAACGAAATGTCGACTGTCCGTGTCGTCTCTCCGTGTGCAGCAGCGGGAATGGGACTGGGATTCGCCGGCGGTGGTTTCGCCGCCTATCTGCTGTACGTGGTCACGGCGGTCGCGTTGCTGCTGGCGTTGCGGGCCACGGGACTACGGCTGGCCGTCCGGTCGGGCCGGGCAAGCGTGCGGGGGCGACGATGAGCGGGCTGTCCACCTGGCTGATCGTCGGCCTTGCTCTGCTGCTGGCCTGGCCGGTGCAGAACACCGTGCTGGCCGCCTTCGCCTTCTGGCGCCCGCGGCCCGACGTCCACAACGGACCGCTGCCGCAGCTGCGGTTCTGGATCGTGATCCCGGCACTGGACGAGGAGCGCGTGGTCGCCGCGACGGTGCGTGCCGCGCTGGCGCTGGACTCACCGCAGACCCCGGTGCGGGTGCTGGTGGTCGACGACGCCTCGACCGACTCCACGCCCGAGATCCTTGCCGCCATTGACCATCCGCGCCTGCACGTCCTTCGCCGCGCGCTGCCCGACGCGCGCCGCGGCAAGGGCGAAGCGCTCAACGCGGCCTACCGCTGGATCCGTGGCGTCGCCGTCGGGGAGGGCGCCGAACGCGAGACGGTCGTCGGCGTCATCGACGGTGACGGGCGCGGCGAACCCGGGATGCTGCGTGAGGTCGCGGGCTTCTTCCGGCGGCGTGATGTCGGTGCTGTGCAGTGCCGCGTCCGCATCCACAACCGCGACCGGCTGCTCGGTCTGGTCCAGGACATGGAATTCTCCTGCATCGCCGACGCCTCGCAGAGCCTGCGTGACGTGCTGGGCAGTGTCGATCTCGGCGGCAACGGCCAGTTCGTGCGGCTGTCCGATCTCATGCGGTTCGGGGACGCGCCGTGGTCCCGGTGCCTCGTGGAGGATCTCGAACTGGGCCTGCGCGTACACCTGGCCGGGATGCGGATCCGGTACGCCAGCAACGCGGTCATCACCCAGCAGGCCGTCGTCGACCCGCGGCGGCTCATCCGCCAGCGCACGCGATGGGGCCAGGGCAACCTGCAGTGCCTGCGGTATCTGCCCAAGCTGATCGCCTCGCCCGCGATCCGGACGTTCGCGTTGCTGGACTTCGCCTACTACCTGCTCGCGCCGTGGCTGCTGGTGCCCGCTTCGATCGCGGTCGCCGGGATTGCCGGGCTGTCCGCGGCCGGGTGGATGACCGGCACGTCGTTCGGCGGCGTCGTCGCCACCGGAGCCGACCTCCCGCTCGCCGCCGCCGCATGGCTTGCCACACTGGCCGTTCCGGGCCTGTTGTGGGGCCTGGTGCACCGCCTGCGGCTGCGGGACGAACCGCTGCGGCGCGCGCTGCTGGCCGGGTTCGCCTACCCCCTGTTCCTCCTGCTCGGCATGGCCGCCACCTGGCGCGCGCTCGGCCGCCATCTGCTGCGGCGCAACGCCTGGGCGAAAACCGAGCGCCTGCACGAAGAAACCCCCAGCCCGGTGCTCGCCGGCTGACTCGATCACGGAGAAAGATCATGTGTGGAATCGTCGCCTACCACGGCTCCGAGCCTGCCCTGCCCGCTGTGCTGGATGCGCTGGCGCGCCTGGAATACCGGGGTTACGACTCGACCGGCGTGGCACTCAACGCCGGTTCGGGGCCGGTGCGGGTGTTCCGGTCGCTGGGCAGGCTGCCCGAGCTGGCCGCCAAGCTGCCCGCGCACGACGTGGACGCGCACGGAGGCATCGCGCACACGCGGTGGGCGACGCACGGCGAGCCGTCGGAGTCCAACGCCCATCCGCACCGCGACTGCACCGGCCGGATCGCCCTGGTGCACAACGGAACACTGGACAACGCCTCGGCGCTGCGGGCGGAGCTCGTCGCCGCCGGGCACGTCATCAAGACCGAAGTGGACAGTGAGCTGATCGGGCACCTCATCGAGGACGAGTTCGCCCTGCTCGACGGGCCCCTGTGGGCCGACCTGCTCGCCGAGGCCACCGCCTCCGCGGTGCGCCGCCTGTCCGGTTCGTGGGCGCTCGCGATCACCGTCGAAGGCTTCGACGGGATCGTACTGGCCCGCCACCGCAGCCCGTTGCTGGTCGGCGAGGCGCCCGGGGCGCGCATGGCGGCCTCGGACCAGCTGGGCTTCGACGCCTCGGTGGCCACCGTGCGGGAACTGGCCGACGGCGACATCGTGGTGCTGTCCGAGCGCCTCGCGTGGTTCGACCACACTGGAGAAGCCGCGCCCCTGCCAGAGAAATGGCGGATCACCACCCGCCGGTCCGCGGCCACTTTGGACGGTTCCGCCGACTTCACCGCCAAGGAGATCGGCGAGCAGGCCGCGGGTGCGCGAACACTGGTCGACAGCCTGGCCCCGTCGATCCACAACGGACAGTTGCTGCGCGAGCTGGGGGTTCCGGCCGCTTCACGAGTGCGGCTCGTCGCGTGCGGCAGCTCGGCGTACGCCGCGCAGGCCATCGCGAACACCCTGGCCTGCGCCGGAATTCCCGCGCACACGGTCACGGCGAGCGAGCACGCGCTCGCGGTCGCCGAACCGGGCACGCTGACGATGGCGATCTCCCAGTCGGGCGAGACCGCCGACGTGCTCACCGCACTGGAGGCGTGGCGCGACCCGGTGCTGGCGATCACCAACAACGCGCAGTCGACGCTGGCCAGAGGCGCGGACGCGGTGCTGGGCCTGGGCTGTGGACCGGAAATCGGGGTGGCGGCCACGAAATCGTTCACCGCACAGGTCATCGCCGGGGCCGCGGTGGCGCTGAGCCTCGCCGCCGCACACCAGCGGCTCGACGCCGGCCGGCTCGGCGACTTCGAGCGGCTGCTGCGCGGCATACCCGACCGCCTCGCCGCGACCAGCAGGGAGGCGGCGGCCCCCGCCGCGGCGGTCGGGGCCGAGCTGGCCGCCGAGCCGGGCTGGATCTTCGTCTCGCGGGGAACGGGCGTGCCCTTCGCACTCGAAGGCGCGCTCAAGCTCAAGGAGCTGTCCTACCGCTGGACCGAGGCGCTGCCGGCGGGCGAGCTCAAACACGGGCCGATCGCGCTGATCCAGCCGGGCACGCCGGTGGTGCTGGTGCAGGCCGAACCGGTCGCGCGGCTCGCGGTCAACGCCCGTGAAATGGCGGCCCGCGGCGCGCGCATCATCACCGTCGGCAGGGGCGAGGACGCGGTCCTGCCGGTCGCACTGCCCGGCGAGCAGGCCCCGTGGGGGCCGGTCGAATCGGTCGTGGCGTTGCAGCACCTCGCGCGCGAGACGGCCCGGCACCTTGGCCACGACGTGGACCGGCCGCGTAATCTGGCCAAATCCGTGACGGTGGAATGACACGACGACGAGCGGGGGCCGTGTTCGCGGCCCTGCTGGTCACCGCCTGTGGTACCGGCCAGGCGCCCGAGACGTGGCCGGAAGGCAGCGTTCACGGCGCCTGGCAGTCCGTGTTCACCGGATACGGCCACACCGGCAGCCGCCCGGACGGCACGCTGGTCGTCTCGCCCGTCGCGCCCACCGGGGCCGACACCCACGCCGCGCTCATCGCCGGCGTCGCAGGCTACGGCGATTTCGACGCCACGATCCGGCTGCGTACGGTGGCTCAGCTGCGCGTGCCCACGCCGCACGAGTGGGAGGCCGGGTGGGTGCTGTGGCACTACACCGATCCCCAGCACTTCTACTACGTGCTGCTCAAGGGCTCGGGCTGGGAGATCGGCAAGGAGGACCCGGCCTACCCGGGAAGCCAGCGGTTCCTGGCCACGGGGCCGGGCCGGTTCACGGTGGGGGACTGGCACGAGGTCCGCGTCCGGCAGACCGGCACGACCATCACGGTCTGGGTGGATGGAGCCGAACCGATCACGCTGCGCGACGACGAACGCCCTTACCCGGCCGGGCGGATCGGTCTTTACGCCGAGGACGCGACCGCGGAGTTCCAGCCGGGAACGATCCGCGCGCTGCCGTGACCGTCAGGCGGGATGCCGCCGGACGACAGTGCCCGCCGTGCCCGCCGCCAGTGCCGCCGCGTCGTCGAGCCTGCCGATCGCGGCGAGCGCGCCACCGGCGTCGGCGAAGCGGCACGCCGCGTCGACCTTGGGCCCCATCGAGCCCGCGGGGAAGCGGCGTGCCCGCAGCTCCTCGGACGTGACGTCGTGGATCGGACGCGCGGCGGAAGTGCCGAAGCCGTCCTCGACGGCGGCGACGTCGGTGAGCAGGAGCAGGACGTCGGCGGCGAGGTCCCGTGCCAGCAACGCGGCGGTGAGATCCTTGTCCACGACCGCTTCGACGCCGCGCAACCGTCCCCGCTCGTCGCGGACGACGGGGATGCCGCCGCCACCGGCGCACACCACGGTGGTACCGGCGGCGACGGCGGTGCGGATCAGCGGCAGCTCGACGAGCCCCGCCGGTTCGGGTGAGGGCACCACGCGACGCCACTTCGCGCCGTCCTGACGAAGGATCCAGTCCGGATGCGCGCCGGTGGGGGTGTCGTAGACCGGGCCGACGAATTTCGACGGCGCGGCGAACGCGGGATCGTCCCGGTCGACCACGGTCCGCGTGAGCACGCAGGCCGCGTCGAGCCCGGCGAGGTTGTGCAGCGCCTGCACGAGCCAGTAGCCGATCATGCCCTGGGTCTGGGCGCCGAGGACGTCGAAGGGATACGGGCGGCTGAGCGCGGGATCGTTCTCGTTCTCGATCGCCAGCAGCCCGACCTGCGGCCCGTTGCCGTGCGTGACGACCAGCTCGTGGTCACGAGCCAGGGGCGCGAGGGCCTCGGCCGCGGCGAGCACGTGCCGTTCCTGGATTTCGGCATCCGGCGCCTCGCCACGTTCGAGCAGCGCGTTGCCGCCGAGCGCCGCGACGATCCTCACGGTGCCACCGTGGCGACCATGAGCGCCTTGATGGTGTGCAGGCGGTTCTCGGCCTGGTCGAACACGATCGAGGCGGGCGATTCGAACACCTCGTCGGTGACTTCGAGCGCGTCGAGCCCGTACCGCTCGCCGAGTTCCCGGCCGAGGTCGGTGTCGCGATTGTGCAGTGCGGGCAGGCAATGCAGGAACTTCACCGCCGGGTTCTCGCTGGCGCCGAGGACCTTGGTGGTCACCTGGTACGGCAGCAGCTGCTCGATGCGCGGTCCCCAGTTCGGCGCGGGCTCGCCCATGGACAGCCACACGTCGGTATAGACGAAGTCGGTGCCGAGGACGGCGCTGCCGATGTCGTCGGTGACGACAGTACGGGCACCCGACCCGGCCGCGAGATCGGTCGCGACGGCTTGCACCGCGGCGGTGGGCTGCAGTTCGCCGGGCGCGCAGATGCGCACGTCGAGACCGAGCAGCGCCCCGGTCACGAGCAGGGAGTTCGCGACGTTGTTGCGGCCGTCGCCGAGGTAGCAGTAACTGACGTCCTCGAGCGGTTTACGCGCGTGGTCGCGCATGGTGAGGATGTCGGCGAGCATCTGGGTCGGGTGCCACAGGTCGGTCAGCCCGTTCCACACCGGCACGCCCGCGTGGGCGCCGAGGGTCTCCACGGCCTCGTGCGCGGAGCCGCGGAATTCGATGCCGTCGAACATCCGGCCCAGCACCCGCGCACTGTCCGCAATGGATTCCTTGTGCCCCAGGTGCGACTCGCCGGGGCCGAGGTAGGTGACCTGGGCACCTTCGTCGTGCGCGGCGACCTCGAAGGCGGCGCGTGTCCGGGTGGAGCTCTTTTCGAAGACGAGAGCGATGTTGCGGCCCGCGAGCCGTTGTCCCCGGATCCCGGCGCGTTTCTCGTGCCGCAGCCGCTCCGCGAGCTCGATCAGGTACTCGAACTCGTCGCGGTTGAGGTCGGTTTCCTTGAGCAGGTTGCGTCCCTGCAGGTTCATCGGGATTCTCCTCGGTCAGGCGGGATCGCGTTCGATGGGGCAGCTCATGCAGCGCGGGCCGCCCCGGCCGCGGCCGAGTTCGCCGCCCGGGACGGTCACGACCTCGATGCCGCGCTTGCGCAGCATGGTGTTGGTGGCGACGTTGCGGTCGTAGCCGAGGACCACGCCGGGGGCAACGGCCAGGTAGTTGTTGCCGTCGTCCCACTGCTCGCGCTCGGCGGCGCGAATGTCCTCGTCGGTCGAGAGCACCGTCACCTCGCCGACGTCCAGCGTCCGCGCCAGCGTTTCCCACAGGTCGGCGTTCTGCCGCACGTCGAGCTCGCCCGGCCCACCCCCGGCGGTGACCGTCCAGGACCGCAGCCCGCGGTCGAAGTACGGGTAGAGCACGGACGTGGCCTTGTCGACCATGGTCATCAGGGTGTCCAGGTGCATCATGGCGTGCGAGCGGGGGAGTTCGACCGCGATGACGCTCGTGACCGACCCACCGGCGAACAGCGCGCGGGACAGGATTTCCACGGCCATCGGGGTGGTCCGCTCGCCCATGCCGATGAGTACCGCGCCGCCGCCGAGCACGTGCACGTCGCCGCCTTCGAGGGTCGCGGGGAAGTGGTCGGTGTCGTCGTCGCCGTAATAGGTGGTGAAGCCGCCGGCGGCGAAGAGGGGGTGGTGCCGGTAGATGGCGCGGGCGTGCAGGGTTTCGCGCCGCCGCGCGGGTTTGGCCATCGGGTTGACCGAGACGCCGTTGTAGACCCAGCACGAGTTGTCGCGCGGGAACAGGTGGTTGGGCAATGGTGGCAGCAGGAAATCGTCGGCCCGGAGCGTGTGCCATTTCAGGCTGTCGGCCCGCAACGGGCGCAGATCCGCCTTCAGGACACCGCCGATCAGCAAGGAGGCCAGGTCCGGGCCGTCGAGGTCGTCGAACAGGCGGCGCAGCTCGCCGGCGAGGGCCGGACCCGCGAAGTGAGGCGTGCAGATCCGGTCGAGCACGAAGGCACGTCCCTCGCCCGTGTCGAGGGTCTCGGCCAGCAACCGGTCGAAGTAGTGCACGCGCACGCCTTGGTCCCGCAGGGTCTCGGCGAACACGTCGTGCTCCTCCTTGGCCTTCTTCGCCCACATCACGTCGTCGAACAGCAGCTCGTGCACGTTGCGGGGAGTCAGCCGCGCGAGTTCGGCGCCGGGCCGGTGAACGACGACCTGGCGAAGCCGGCCGACCTCGGAGTCCACAGTGAACATGGGATCAAGTTCTTCCTTCGGAATCAGGCCGCGTGCGGCAGTTGCGTGGTGTCGTCCTCGCCCGGTTTCGCGGCCTCTTCGCCGTTGTGCCGCCTGGCGTTGAGGAACGCGTAGACCACCAACCCGGCCAGCAGCAGGACCAGGGCCTGGTAGACGGCGGCGTACCCGGCCGCGAAGGTCACCCACAGCGAGAACAACACGCTCACGCCGGCGATGAGCAGGTCACGGACGAGCAGCAGGCCACGGACGCGCCGGCGGCGCGAAACCAGGTAGGTCAGCTGCGCGCAGGCCGAGAAGAAGTACGGGATCGCCACCGTGACGACGGAAAGGTTGACCAGGAACGTGAACACCGTCAGGCCCGAGCTGGCCGTGTAGCGCCACAGCATCAGCACCGACGGAAGCGCGGCGGCGACGAGGATGCCGAACCACGGCGTGTGCTTGCGATCGGCCCAGGCGAACGCCTTCGGGAACAGCCCGTCGGCGGCGGTGGCGCGGGAAACCTCGCTCGTGACCAGTGTCCACCCGTTGAGCGCGCCGATGCCGGAGATCACCGCGAGCGCGGCCACCAGCTTTCCGGCCCAGCCGAGCGGCAGGATCGCCTGGAAAGCCGGGACGAACGGCGTGCCGGTGGCGACGAGCGTGTCGTGCGGCACCAGTCCCATCACCGCGGCGGAGACCAGGAGGTACAGCACGGCGCTGGCCGCGGTGCCCAGCAGCGACGCGCGGCCGACGTTGCGCCCGGGCCGCCGCACCCGCTTCGCGATGATGGCCGCGACCTCGACGCCGATGAACGCGAACAGCGCCACCCCCGCGGCGATCCCGACCGCGCTGTAGAGGCTCCCGCCCGAGGCGTTGAAGGCCCCGAAGTTGCCGCGCGACACGAAGAACCAGCCGACCACGCCGACGAACAGCAACGGCACGAACTTCAGCACCACCGTCACGTTCTCGAACCAGGCCATCTGGCGTACCCCGGCGAGGTTGACGGCCGCGGGGATCCAGAGTCCGGCCAGCGCGATGCCCCAGTTCACCCATCCCGACGGATTGTCCAGACCGAGCAGAGCGTCGACGTAGAGCACCCACGACGACACGATCGCGGCGTTGCCCGCCCACGCGGAAACCCAGTAGCACCAGCCGGTGAGGTACCCGGCGAAGTCACCGAACTCGTGCCGGGCGTAGGCGTAGAGCCCGCCGTCGGCGTTGGGGACCCGCCTGGTCAGCTGTCCGAAGAGGACGGCGAGCAGCGAGGCACCGAGCGCGACCACCGCGAGCACCACCAGCGAGCTGGTCCCGGCTCCGGCGAGCACCGCGGGCATGGTGAACACGCCGGTGCCGATGACGCTTCCGACGACGAGCCCGGTCGCCGAGGTGAGCCCGAGCGCGCGGGCCTTGTGCTCCGCCGGAGTCGACGGCCCTGGCCGTTCCGCCGCGGGCTGAGGTCTGGACATCGGTTTCCCCTTCGAACGTCGCGATGCCGTTCATGAAAACGGGGAAGATCAGCAGCGGGGCAGAGACGATCGGTCCTTTCGCGGGGACCAAAGTCAATTCAGGGCGCTGCGGCGTTCGACGAAGACCGTGTCGTGCCAGACGCCGTCCCGGCGCGCGATGCGTTCGCGGACGCCGACCGTCCGGAAGCCGGCGGAATGGTGCAGGCCGATGCTGGTGCGATTCCCGGTCAGGATGGAGGTCTGCAACGTCCAGAGTCCGGCGTCGTCGGCGGCCGTGACCTGCTTGCGGATCAGCGCCTTGCCGATGCCGCGGCCGCGGTGGCCGTCGGCGACGTAGATCGAGGTTTCGGCGATGCCGGAGTAACAGTCGCGTGTGGATACCGGGCCCGCGGCGGCCCAGCCGACCACCTCGCCGTCCAGTTCGGCGACCCAGCGGTGCCCGGAAAGCCACTTCCCGTCGAGGGTCTCGCGGCTGGGCACGCTGGTTTCGAAGGTCGCGGTGCCGGTGGCGATGCCTTCGGCGTGGATGCGCCGTACGGCCGGCCAGTCCTCGTCGCGCAGCGCACGGACCGTGACGTCGGCGGGCACGTCGCCGGGGCAGCACGGGCGGGGCGCGAGCAGGCCCATGACCGCGTCGGCGGCGTGGGGCAGCCCGGTACAGCAGGCGGCGTTGACGGTGACCCAGGTCGCCGTGCCTTCCTTGTGCAGCCGCACGAAGCCGACCTCGGCGAGCTTGCGCACGTGGTGCGAGGTCGTGGACTGGCTGGTGCCGAGGATCTCGGTCAGCTTGCCGACGGTGAGCCCGCGGGGCGCGGTGGCCACGGCGTGCAGCAGCCGGACGCGGGTGGGCTCGGCCAGGCACGCGAACCAGCCCGCGTAGGTGGCGGCCTCGGCGTCGGGCAGCATCGGCGGCCCGGGCGTCGCGATGGTCATGACGCGCAGTGTATCGACTGTGATCGATGGTTGCGGCCCTGGCGGGAGCGGTTGGACAATGAGCCCTTCGGAGAACGGAGGAAACGCCGTGACGCCGACCAGTCCCGGCGACGAGCGCAGCGCCGTCGCGACGAGCGCCGACGTCGCGCACCTGCTCGGCGCGGAACTACCGGGCACACGCGTTCCGGCGACCGGTACCGCGGGCGAGGTGTCGCTGCGCGAGCTCGCCGCCGCCGTGGCGCGCCTCGTGATCTACGCGTATCCGGCCATCGGCGCGCCCGGCCGCGAACCGATCACGCCCGACTGGACGAGTATCCCCGGCGCGTTCGGCTGTACCGCCGAATCCTGCTCGTTCCGTGACCTCGCCAGCGTCATCGGCGACCTCGGCGGCGCGGTCTGCGGGCTGTCCACCCAGCCCGCCGCCGAGCAACGCGAGGCGGCACAACGTCTCGAGCTCACCTTCCCGCTGCTCAGCGACCACGCGCAGACGATCACCGGCCGGCTGCGGCTGCCCACCTGGTCCGCGGGCGGGCAGCGGCTGCTCAAGCGATTCACCATCGTCGCGTCGGGCCCGGTGATCGAGCACGTGTTCGCGCCCGTCCCGGAACCCGCGGCCCACGCCGGCGAAGTCGCCGCGTGGCTCCGCGAGAACTGAAACGGTCACAGGATGCCGCGCCGGACGTCACCGGGCAGGTGCTCGGCGCGTTCGAGGTCGCGCCGGGAGCTGGAACGCAGCTGCCACGGGACGCTGACGACCATGACCCCCGGCTCGAACAGCAACCGTCCCTTCAGCCGCAGCGCGCTCTGGTTGTGCAGCAGGTTCTCCCACCAGCGTCCGACGACGTACTCGGGGATGTAGACGCACACGACGTCGCGGGGACTGTCCCGGCTCAGCGTCTTGATGTAGTTCAGCACCGGCCTGGTGATCTCCCGGTACGGGGACTCGAGCACCTTCAGCGGCACCTTGATTCCGTGGCTTTCCCAGATCCGCTGGAGCTCACGGGTCTCGGCGTCGTCGACGTTGATCGTGATGGCGCTCAACGTGTCGGGCCGGGCGGCCTTGGCGAAGGCCAGTGCGCGCTGGGTCGGTTTGTGGAACGTGGAGACCAGGACGACGGCATGCACCCGGCTGGGCAGCAGGCCACCGGAATCGTCCGGCTCGAGCTCGTCGCGGACCCGGCGGTAGTGGCGCTGGATGCTGCGCATCATCACGAACAGCACCGGGATGGCGATCACGACCAGGTAGGCGCCGTGGGAGAACTTGGTGATCAGCACGACCACCAGCACGACCCCGGTGAAGCAGGTGCCGAAGGCGTTGATGACCCGGGCGCGCCGGATGCGGCGCCGGTCGGCCGCCGTCGCGGCCTGCCGCAGTTCGCGGTTCCAGTGCCGCACCATGCCGGCCTGGCAGAGCGTGAACGAGGTGAACACGCCGATGATGTAGAGCTGGATCAGCTTCGTGGTCGAACCCTCGAACGCGTAGATCAGGGCGCCCGCGACCAGCGCGAGCAGGATGATGCCGTTGGAGAAGGTCAGCCGGTCGCCGCGGGTGTGCAACTGCCGCGGCAGGTAGCGGTCGCGGGCCAGGATCGAGCCGAGCAGCGGGAAGCCGTTGAACGCGGTGTTCGCCGCGAGGATCAGGATCAGCGCCGCGGTGCCCTGCAGGTAGTAGAACCCGATGCTCTGGTCCCCGCCGAACACCGCCGCCGCGATCTGCGCGATCACCGTCCGCTGGGCCCCGTTCGCGCAGTCGCCGGGATAGCCGACGAGGTCACAGGCGCTTTCGGCGATCTTCACCTGCGAGATCAGCGCCAGCAGGGTGATCCCGCTGAACATGACGATGGACAGGATTCCCATCGCACTCATCGTGCGGGCGGCGTTGAGGCCCTTCGGCCTGCGGAAGGCCGGCACCCCGTTGGAGATCGCCTCGGCGCCGGTCAGGGCCGTACAGCCGGAGGAGAACGCCCGCAGCACCAGGAACACCAGTGCGAGTGAGGACAGGCCGACCTGTTCGGCATGAATGCCGTAATGCGCGCTCTCGGCGACCGGACGGTGCCCGACGAGCGTCTCGACCAGCCCGATCACGATCATCAGCAGCACGCCGACCACGAACGCGTAGGTGGGGACGGCGAAGGTGCGTCCCGACTCGCGGACCCCGCGCAGGTTCATCGCCGTCAGCAGCACGACGAACACGATGTTGATCAGCACACGGTACGGGTTGAGCTCGGGCACCGCCGAGATGATGTTGTCCACCCCCGCCGCCACCGAGACCGCGACCGTGAGGATGTAGTCGACCAGCAGCGCGCCCGCGACCACCAGCCCGGCGCTGCGGCCCAGGTTGCGGGAGGCGACCTCGTAGGAGCCGCCGCCGCTCGGGTAGGCCTGCACCACCTGCCGGTAGGACAGCACCACCACGACCAGCAGCACCACGACGGCCAGCGCGATCCACGGCGTCAGATGCAGGAACGTCACCCCGCCGAGGGCGAGGATCAGCAGGATCTCCTGCGTGGCGTAGGTGACCGAGGACAACGGGTCGCTGGCGAAGATCGGCAGCGCGATCCGTTTCGGCAGCAGCTCGTGCGCGAGCCGGTCGCTGCGAAACGGACGACCGACCACCAGGCGCTTGAGCAGGGACGTCGCAGGAGGCACGCCCGCAGGGTAAGCAGACAGTGATCGCCCGAACGGCCGTCAAGGCGTATAGATCTCGTCAAAAAATCGCCGGGCCGGTCCGGTGGCCGTCGCGAGGGGCGAATGATCGCTTCAGCCGCCCGTCTCCTGCCGTCGTTCGGCCAGGGTGACATCGCCTGCGGCGAAATGGGTCGCAGGCGTCTCGCGCAGGATGACGCGGATCGACGGGAGCGGGGCGTCGATCGCGCGGTGCGCGGCCTCGGTCAGCTGGTGGATCAGCTCGCGCAGCTGGGCCGGCGTGCGGCCTTCCGCGAGGGTGACCTCGATGATCGGCATCGGTTCCTCCGTCCAGGGTGGTCGTCCCGAGGCTCGGCTCCCGGCGACCACTTTGTCCAGCCAGTCGGGCTGGGACCGGTTCACGACTGGCGGGCGGCCGATCGCGCCGCGCGGCAGCGCGCGGAGCATGCCCTGCGGGCAACGGTCGGCCAGCCCCGTCAGAAACTCCTTCCGGTGGCAACTGTTGCTCCGAGCAACAGTTGCCCAGGTTAGGTGCCGGCGATATGAGGTAAAAAGGAGGCATGCCGACTCGCCGCCCGACTCGTGCCGCCGCAGGCTCCGGACGCGCCGCGCGCTCCGCTGAGGAACTCGCGCCCGACGCCGTCGACGCGGTGACGGACGCGGTACTGACGGCCTCGCGCCTGCTCGTCGCGGTCTCGGCCCGCTCGATCGCCTCGGTCGACGAATCGATCACGATTCCGCAGTTCCGGCTGCTGGTGGTGCTCGACACGCAAGGCCCGCTCAAGCTGACCGCGCTCGCCGAGCACCTCGCGGTCAACCCCTCGACCGCCACCCGCATGGTGGACCGCCTCGTTTCGGCCGATCTGGTCAGCAGGACGGCGAACCCGGCTTCGCGGCGCGAACTGGTGGTCACGTTGACCGACGGCGGCGCCGCCGTGGTGCGCCAGGTGACGCAGCGGCGGCGCGCCGAGATCACCCGCATCGTCGGCCGGATGCCCGCCACCACCCGGCGCGGGCTCGTGCGTGCGCTCACCGCGTTCACCGAGGCCGGCGACGAGCCGGCGGTGGAGCAGGGCGTGGACGCGTTCTGGGTCTGAACCAGCGGCACTGTCGCGTTCGGACTCGTCGGCACCGCTTTCGTGCATAGGTCAATCATTGCTCAGGGCAAGCGTTAACCGGATCCGGTTAAATATGCCTAGAGCAAGTGTTGCATACTGCAATGGTGTCTGCAGGTGTTTCGAAGAACAACAGTGCCGCCGGAGTGCCCGTTCCCGCGTACCAGCCGGTCGCTCGATGGTTGCGGGAGAGCTCGACCGGCCTGATCGCGCTGGCCGTCGTGATCGGGGCCGGTTCCGGAGCGGGGGCCGTCGCGTTTCGCTGGCTGATCACCTCGTTCACGCGGTTGTTCTCCGGGCACCAGGACTACTCGGCCGCGGGTGGCCAGGCGCACCCGTGGTTGCCGGAACTCGGCCCGTGGTTCCTGCTCATCGCGCCGGTGCTGGCCGGGCTGATCTACGGGCCGCTGGTGTACCGCTTCGCGCCCGAAGCCCGGGGACACGGCGTGCCCGAGGTGATGTACGCCGTCGCCGAACGCGGCGGCCGCATTCCGGCCCAGGTGACGGTCGTCAAGGCGATCGCGTCGGCCATGTGCATCGGCTCGGGTGGGTCGGTCGGCCGTGAGGGCCCGATCGTGCAGATCGGCTCCGCGCTCGGTTCCACGCTCGGCCGCTTGACGCGGCTGCCGGAATCGCGCCTGCGGGTGCTGGTGGCCTGCGGCGCGGCGGGCGGGATCGCCGCCACCTTCAACGCGCCTATGGCCGGGCCGTTCTTCGCGATGGAACTGATCCTGCGCAACTTCGCCGTCGAGTCGTTCGGGGCGGTGGTGCTCTCCAGTGTGACCGCGAGCGTGGTCGGGCGCGCGGTCTTCGGCAACACGCCGTTTCTCGCCCTGCCGCCCTTCGCGCTGCGCAACCCCGTCGAATACCTGCTGTTCATCGTGCTGGGCGTGGTCGTCGGCGCGTGCGGGGTGCTGTTCACCAAGGTCCTGTACTGGATCGAGGACGCGTGCGACTGGATCTGGCGCGGCCCGGAGTGGCTGCGGCCCGCCGTGGGCGGTCTGCTGCTGGGCGGCCTGCTTCTGCTGCTGCCGGAGATGTACGGGGTCGGCTATCCGGTGCTGCAGAACGCCGTCGAGGGCGGATACGTCTTCGGCTTCCTGCTGTTGCTGCTGGTGGGTAAGGTCGTCGCGACCAGTCTGACGATCGGGATCGGTGGTTCCGGCGGTGTGTTCGCGCCGTCGTTGTTCATCGGCGCGATGGGGGGCACCGCGTTCGGCACCGCGGTGCACGCGTGGCTGCCCAGCGTGACCGCGTCGCCCGGGGTCTACGGGCTGATCGGGATGGGCGCGGCGTTCGCCGGGGCCGCGCGGGCGCCCATCACGGCGGTGATCATCCTGTTCGAGCTCACCGGCCAGTACACGATCATCCTGCCGATGCTGACGGCCATCGTGATCGCGACCGCGACCAGCAAGGCCTTGCTGGGACAGGACACGATCTACACCCTCAAACTGCGCCGCCGCGGCGTGGACATCGAGCGTTCACCGGAAGCCCGTCGCCTGGCCGGGCTCACCGTACCCGCGGTGATGGAAGCGCTGCCCGAGCCGTTGCCCGCGGAGACGAATCTCGCCGACGCCGCGCACGCGCTGGCCCTGTCCGGGCACGGGATCCTGCCCGTCGTCGGGGACGACGGGCGATATCAGGGCTGTGTGACCGCGCGGGCCGTCGCCGAGACGCTCGCGGCGGACCACAAGGCGACGGAGACGGTCGCCGACCTGGCGGAGCTGCCACCCCTGCTCACGCCGGAATCGTCACTGGCCGACGCACTGCCCGCGCTGACGAACGCCCCGGGCACCGGGCTTCCGGTGCTCTCGGCCGACCGCGAGCTGACCGGCTGGCTGACGCATCAGGCCGTGCTCGACGCCCTGAATCCGAGCACGGTGACCGCGGGCTGATCGGCCTATCGTGAGGCGCTGAACCGCCGCAGCCGCAAGCTGTTCGACACGACGAACAACGACGACAACGCCATGGCCGCGCCCGCGATCAACGGGTTGAGCAGGCCCGCCGCGGCGATCGGCAGCGCCGCCACGTTGTAGCCGAAGGCCCACCACAGGTTGCCGCGGATCGTCCGCAGCGTCGCGCGGGCCAGCCGGATCGCGCGGGGCACGACGTCAAGTTCGGTGCGGACCAGGATCACGTCGGCGGCGCCCAGCGCCACATCGGTCCCGGTCACCAGCGCCAGACCGAGGTCGGAGCGCGCCAGCGCGGGCGCGTCGTTGACGCCGTCACCGACCATCGCGACCGTCCGGCCCGCCGCCCGCAGTTCCTCGATGGCGGCCGCCTTGTCGGCGGGCAGCACCTCGGCGAGCACCTCGTCGATGCCGACCTCGGCCGCGACCGCGCGGGCGGTCGCGGCGTTGTCGCCGGTCAGCATCACCGTGCGCAGACCCAGCTCGGCCAGGTCCCGCATCGCCTCCGCCGCCCGGGGCCGGACCGTGTCGCCGACCGCGATCAGCGCGATGGCCGCGCCTTCGCGGGCCACGGCCACGGTGGTGCGCCCGGCGCCTTCCCACTCGGCCCTGGCCTCGTCGAGATCGGCGGGCAGTGTGATGCCGTTGTCCGCGAGCAGGCGCACCGACCCCACGAGGACGTGCTGACCGTCGACCGTGCCCTGCGCGCCGAGGCCTGGCAGGGCGCGGAAATCACCGACCGCCGGGACTGCGCCGCAGGCCGCGACGATCGCCTTCGCGATCACGTGCTCGGACGCGCGTTCGACCGCTCCCGCCAGGCGCAGCGCCGCCTCCGGTGTCGTGTCCGCGCTCGCGCGGACCCCGGTGACCGCGACTTCGCCGGTGGTGAGGGTGCCGGTCTTGTCGAGCACCACGGTGTCGATCACGCGGGCCGATTCCAGCGCCTGCTGGCTTTTGAGGAACACACCCAGCTGAGCGCCCCGCCCCGAGGCCACCAGCAGGGCGGTCGGCGTCGCGAGCCCGAGCGCACAGGGACACGCGATGATCAGCACCGCCAGCCCCGCGCTGAACGCCCGTTCCGGCGATCCGGATGCGAACAGCCAGGCACCGAAGGTGGCCAGGGCGAGCGCGATCACGACCGGGACGAACACCCCGGACACGCGGTCGGCGAGCCGTTGCACCGCGGCCTTGTCGGTCTGGGCCCGCTCGACGAGGCGCACCAGCTGGGCGAGGTGGGTGTCGGCGCCGACGCGGCTCGCCCGGATGATCAGGCGCCCGCCGAGCGCGACGGTGCCGCCCAGCACCTGGTCGCCGGGGCCGGCCTCGGCCGGAATCGACTCGCCGGTCATCGAGCTGGTGTCGATCGCGCAGGCACCCGCCTCGACCTGGCCGTCGGTGGCGATCGTCTCGCCCGGGCGGGCCATGAACAGGTCACCGGTGCGCAACCGCTCGATCGGCACGCGTTCCTCGGTGCCGTCGTCGCGCACCACGGCCACGTCCTTCGCGCCGAGCGCGGCCAGCGCACGCAGTGCTCCGCCCGCCGCCCGCTTCGCCCGCGCCTCGAACAAACGCCCGGCCAGCACGAAGATCGTCACGCCGACGGCGACGTCGAGGTAGATCGAGCCTCCGGGACGCAGAACGAGCCCCCAGACGCCGTCGGTCGGCTGGTCGGCGCCGCCGTGCCCGAACATCGTGTAGACCGACCAGCAGGTCGCGGCGATGATCCCCAGCGACACGAGGGTGTCCATCGAGCTGCCGCCGTGGCGCGCCGCGGTGTAGGCCTTGTGGTGGAACGGCCACGCGCACCAGATCACCACGGGCGCGGTGAGCGCGAGCACGACCCATTGCCAGCCGGTGAAGCGCAGCGACGGCACGAGCGCGAGCGTGAACGACAGGTCGGCCATCGGCGCGCCGAGCAGCAGCGCCACCGCGAGCCGTCGCCACAGCTCGCGGACGTGCCGGGAAGCCTCGTCGTCATCGGTGTCCGGCCGGCCGCGCCGGACCGGCTTCGCCGTGTAGCCGGCCGCCTCGACCTGCTCGACCAGGACGTCGAGGCGCACCGGGGCGTCGGTCTCGATCCGGGCACGCTCGGTGGCGAAGTTCACCTGGGCCCGGACGCCGTCGAGCTTGTTGAGTTTGCGCTCCACCCGGGCGGCACAGGCGGCACAGGTCATGCCACCGATCGCCAGTTCGACCGGCTCGTGCTCCACGGCCGACGTCATGCCCGGCTCCTTCCCGCCGCTTCCGGCGTCACGCCCGTCAAGTGTTGCTCGGTGCAATAATTGGCTGGTGACCACCCCCCTCAGTTGGCACGCGCTGTTCGCCGCATGGGACATGCCGGTCGCCGCCGCGGTGCTCGTCGTGCTCGCCGCCGGTCTGTATCTGTGGGGTGCGCGCCGGGCGCGGCCCTGGCCGCTGGGCCGGACGGCGTGGTTCCTCGGCGGCCTCGTGGTGGTGGTCGTCGCGGTGGGCAGCAGCGTGAACGCCTACAGCGGCGTCCTGTTCTCCATGCACATGGCTCAGCACCTGCTGCTGATCGCGGTCGCGCCCACCTTGCTCGTCCTCGGCCGTCCGCTGGCGCTGCTGCACGCGGCGCTGGGGGAGCGGCCGGTGCTGGATCGGGTGGTGCGCCTCGTGACCCATCCGCTGCCCGCGCTCGGCGTGTACGCGGCGGTGGTGGCCGGCACCCACCTCACCCCGTTCCTGCAGGGCGCGCTCACGCATCCCGCGCTGCACGGGCTCGAGGAGGTGGCCTATCTCGTCGCCGGTTATCTCGTGCTGCTCCCGGTGCTGGGTGACTCACCGGTGCGGCCGCCGCTGCCGCCGGTGCTGGGGCTGGTGGTGTTGTTCCTCGGGATGGTGATCGACACCGTCGTCGGGGTCAGCCTGCTCATGACCCCGCACGAACCGTTCCCCGCCTACGCCGCCGTGGCCCGCGACTGGGGCCCCGGCCTGATCGAGGACCTGCACTGGGGCGGCGCGGCGATGTGGGTCGGCGGCGACATCCTCATGGCCGCGCTGGCGATCATCGTGATCGGCCGCTGGGTGAGTGCGCCCGATCACGGCAACGATCTCGGTCCCTGGCTCGAAGCGGCCCGCCGGTCCGCGCTCGGCAGCGAGGATTCCACCGCGGACGTGGACGACGACGAGGACGCGCTGCGGGCCTACAACGCGATGCTGGCGCGGCTGGCCTCCGGGCGGCGTCCCGGCGGGCGTGAGCCCCGCAGCTGAGGAGCGGCGCCGTCGGGAATCGTTGTACAGAGCAACACTTGTCGCATGCCACAAAACTGCACGATCAGGCGTGATAGTTGCTTTGCCGGCCCGTTGTTGTAAGCATGTCGTGTGCACGATCAATTATCGGCCGCGGAGCGCGACCTGCCGCCTGCCCGCGGTGACGCCGAGGCCTCGCGGAAGCGCCGCGGGCGCTGGCGGCGGGTGCGCCGCACCCTGTATGTGCTCGTGGGCCTGGCGGTCTTCGTGCCGATCGTGGCCTTCGTGGTCGCCTACTTCATGGTCGACGTACCGGATCCCAACGCGCTCGCGGCGAGCCTGAACCAGCCGGTCACGCTGTACTACGCGGACGGTTCCACGTTGTACACCAAGTCCGGCGCGGACAGTCACGCGCTGGCCACATGGGACCAGATACCGCAGGCGATGAAGAACGCGCAGATGGCCGCCGAGGACGAGACGTTCATGACGAACTCGGGCTTCGACCTCAAGGCGATCCTGCGCACGATCTGGAACCGCGCGAGCGGGGGCACCGGTGGCGGGTCGACCATCGGCCAGGAATACGTCAAGAACGCCACCGGCAACGACGCGCACACGCTGAGCCGGAAGTTCCTCGAGATGGTCGAGTCCTACAAGATGACCCGGACCTATTCCAAAGAGGACATCCTCACCGCGTACCTCAACACCGTCTATTTCGGACGCGGCGCGTACGGCATCACCGCAGCCGCCAGAGCCTTCTACAACGAGAACGTCGGAGCTCTGACCACGGAACAGTCGGCTCTGCTGGCCGGCATGGTGCAGCTTCCTGCACAGGCGAACGACGATGGCTACCAGCACCGCCGCTACAGCTACGTGATGGGGCGCCTGCTGGCCAACCACTGGATCACGCCCGACGAGTACGACTCGGCCTCCTTCCCCCAGCCGGTGGCGGATTCGGCGGGCACCGGCGGGACCGGGCCGGCGGATCGCCAGTACATCGTGTCGGAGGCCTTCGCGGAACTGGCTCAGCAGGGCTACCCGGAACAACGGCTGACCGAGGCCGGGGCGAAGATCCAGCTCACGATCCGGCCCGACGCCCAGCAGGACGCCGAGAACGCGGTGGCCAGGATCATGGCCGCGGACGAGGAGTATCCCGACGAGGGCAGCGCCCTGGTCTCCGCCGATCCGCGCACGGGCGAGATCCTCGCCTACTACGGTGGCGACGGCTCGACCTCCTACGATCTCGCGACCACGCCGCAGCAGCCCGGCTCGTCGTTCAAACCGTACGTGCTCGCGGCCGGCGTGCGGACGCAGCCGGACCGGATCGGCCTGAACACGGTCTACGACGGCAGCGACAACCAGACCATCGACGGTCAGCTGGTGCACAACTCCGATGGCGAAGGCGCGCCGCAGATCACCGTGAAGGACGCGATGACGCGCTCGGTGAACACGGTGTTCTACCGGATGGGCGCCGACGTCGGGGTCTCGGCCGTGCGCCAGGCGGCCTGGGACGCGGGCATTCCCAAGCGGATCACCCCGTCGCTGGGATCGTCGTTCGACTCGCTGCAGAACGACGATCCGCACACCGGCGACGGCACGGGCACGACCGAGCTGGGCATCTCCATCGGCCAGTACCCGGTGCGGCCAGTGGATCAGGCGCAGGGATATGCCACGTTCGCGGCGAACGGGCAGTACGTCCCGCTGCACATGGTGGCGCGGGTGACCGACCGCGACGGCGCTGAGCTGTACCACTTCGCCACCGCGCCCAAGGCGGCCTTCAGCGAGGACCCGGCGACGAACTCGGCGATCGCCGCCACGGTCACCCAGTCGATGACCGACGTCGCTTCCTCCTCCGGGGACGAGCTCTCCGGTGGCCGGCCGACCGCGGCGAAGACGGGAACGGCGCAGCTGGGCGACACCGGGCACAACTCGGAGGCATGGATGGTGGGCTACACGCCGCAGATCGTGACCGCGGTGTGGTTCGGCAACGTGCGACAGCCGTCGGCGATCTACGGCAACTACCACAACGGCATCGGCAAGGAACACGGGTACGACGTCTACGGCCGCGAGGAGCCCGGCTACATCTGGCAGGCGTACATGGACAGCTACCTCGACGGCAAACCCGCCGAACCCTTCCCGGGCGCGCCCGACCTGACCACCCCCACCACGACGTCCGCGCCGACGAGCGACAGCCCGCCCCCGTCCACCGACACCCCGACCACGACCGAACCGCCGACGACAACGACGACCGAGCCCAGCACGAAACACCACCCGACGACCACCACCAGCCCGAGCTGCCTGCTGGACTGCCCCACCTCGACCGGCACGAGCACGTCGCGGCACGGCCCGCCCACGGGCTAGGGGCGGGCGAACCGGCCGCACGACGCCGTGAGCACCGAACCCGCCTGAACCGGGGCCCGCCCGTCAGTGGTGATCCGGATCGGTGCCGCGGATCTTCACGCCCGGGCGCCAGCCCAGGAGCCGGGAGATGCCCAGGCCGCTGGCGATCACGGACGGGAGAACGGCCTGTGGTTTCACCGACTTCGCGCGCACGACCACCGACAGCGCCGCGACGACGCGGCCTTCGCCGTTGACGATGCGGGTGGCGACCGATTCGGCGTCCGCGGTCAGCTCGCCGCGTACGGTGGCGGCCCCGGTGCGGCGGCAGCCGGCGATCTGCTCGCGCAGCGCCGCCGGCGAAACGACGCTGTTCGGCGTGTACCGCCGCAACTCGCCGGACAGCACGGTCTCGATCAGCCGCGGGCCGGCGTGGCTGAGCAGCACCTTGCCCACCCCGGAGCAATGCAGCGGAAGCCTGCCGCCGACCCGGGAGACGAGTTCGGGCGCGTCCGGCGCGGAGAGCCGCTCGATGATCACCGCCTCGTGCCCTTCCAGCACCGCGAGCTGAACGTGCTGATGCAGCGCCGTGTACAGGTCCTCCAGGAACGGTTGTGCGAGGTTGCGCAGCGGTTCGGTCAGCGGGGCCAGCGTGCCGAGCTGCCACAGCCGCAGCCCGACGGTGAACCGGCCGTCGGGCCGTCGCTCGAGGGCGCCCGCCGCGGTCAGCTCGCCGGCCAGACGCCGGACGGTGGCGTGCGGCAGGCCCGTTCTGCGCACCAGGTCGGCCAGGCTGAGCGCGCTGCGCCCGGGTTCGAACGCGAACAGCACGTCCAGCAGGCGCGCGCTGACCGTCCGGCCGGGCTGGCTCGTCCGGGGCATGCGAACCAGCGTGCCGCAACGCCGATGGTCATTCAATGGCCATCCTCGTCCGCCCGCCTCCGCGGTCGGGCAGCATGCGGAGGATGGAGATCGCCATCGTGGGCGGCGGAATCGGTGGCCTCGCCGCCGCCGCGTTCCTTCGGCGCGCCGGCCTGCCGAGCACGGTGTACGAACAGGCGCCCGAGCTGAGGGAAGTCGGCGCAGGTCTCGTGGTCGCGCCGAACGCGGCGCGGTTGCTGCGGCGGCTCGGGGTGCTGGAGGAACTGGTGCGGCGCGCGGTGCGGCTGGACGTCGGCTGGGAGTTCCGGCGCTGGCAGGACGGCACGGTGCTGTCGGCCGAGAATCTCCAGGCGTGCGAAGGGCTTTACGGCGAGCAGACCTACACGGTTCACCGGGCGGACCTGCTCGAGGCCATCGCGGCGGCCGTGCCCGAGGGCACCGTCCGGCTCGGCGCGCGGTGCGTGGCGGTGTCCGGGCAGCGGCTGCGCTTCGACGACGGTCAGGTGACCGAGGCCGACGTCGTGATCGGCGCCGACGGCATGCACTCGGTCGTGCGCCACGCACTCACCGGCTCACCGGCGCCCGTGTACTCGGGGCTGTGCGCGTTCCGCGCACTGGTCCCGGTGGACGCGGCGCCGCCGTTCGCCCTCCGCGACGCGCAGACGCTGTGGATCGGGCCGGACCACCACCTCGTGCACTATCCGATCTCCGCGGGAAAACTGGTCAATCTCGTGGCCTTCGCGCCCGCCGGGGACTACTCGGTCGAATCGTGGACGGCGACCGCGACCGTCGAGCAGTTCCTCGCCGAGTTCGAGGGATGGGATCCGCGACTGCGCGACCTCATTCGCGCCGGCGGCACACCCGGCCGCTGGGCGCTGCTCGACCGCGCGCCGCTGAAACGGTGGAGCCACGGGCCGGTGACCTTGCTCGGCGACGCCGCCCATCCGATGTTCCCGTTCTTCGCGCAAGGCGCGGCGCAGGCCATCGAGGACGCCGCCGTGCTGGCGCGGTGCCTAGCCGCCGACACGACCGATCCGGCCAGGGCGCTGGCGCGCTACGAGGCACTGCGCATCCCGCGGACCACCCGGATCCAGCGGGTCAGCCACGGGCGCTCGCACCTCAACCACCTGCCGGACGGGCCGGAACAGCGGGCCCGCGACGCGGCTTTCGGCGACAGCGATCCGTTGGTGGCCAACGGCTGGATCTACGACTACGACCCCGACGAGGAGGACTGAACGATGGGCGACAGCCAGCGGGCCCGCGAGCAGGCGCTGACCGAGGAGGTCCTGGCTTCCTTCGAAGACACCGCAAACCCGCGTCTGAAGTTCGTCATGCAGGCCCTGACCCGGCATCTGCACGCGTTCCTGCGCGAGGTGCGGCTGACCGAGCAGGAATGGGCCCGCGCCATCGATTTCCTCACCGAAGCCGGGCACATCACCGACGACAAACGGCAGGAGTTCGTGCTGCTCTCGGATGTACTGGGCGCGTCGATGCAGACGGTGGCCATGAACAACGAAGCCGGGCAGAACGCGACCGAAGCGACGGTGCTGGGCCCCTTCTTCACCGAGGGTTCGCCCGAAATCCCGCTCGGCGGCGACATCTCCGCGGGCGCGGCCGGGCAGCCGTGCTGGGTCGAGGGCACCGTCACCGGCACCGACGGAAAGCCCGTTCCCGGCGCCCGCCTCGAAGTGTGGGAGTGCGACGAGGACGGCTTCTACGACGTGCAGTACCGCGACGATCGCGTCGCCGCGCGCGGGCACCTGTTCACCGACGACGAGGGCGGCTACCGGTTCTGGGCACTGACACCGGTGCCGTATCCGATCCCGCACGACGGCCCGGTCGGCGCGCTGCTCGAGCAGGCAGGCAGGCCGCATATGCGCGCCGCGCACCTGCACTTCAAGGCGAGCGCGCCGGGGAAGCGGACGCTGACCACGCACATTTTCGTGCGCGGCGACGAATACCTGCACTCCGACGCCGTTTTCGGTGTGCGACAGTCGCTGATCAGGGACTTCGCCGTGCAGCCGCCCGGTTCTCCCACTCCGGAGGGGCGCGACCTCGGCGACGCCACGTGGGCTTCGGCGCGGTTCGACATCGTCCTCGCCGCGCACGACCGGCCGTAGATCCACCACATTTCTCGACTCGGAGGTTGGGCTTTCATGGGCGCGCTCAGCGACGACACCGGCACGCTGAAGTTCGTGCACACCTACGGGGCGGGCCTGCATTCCGGCGACGCCGACCCCGACGTGGACGACCCACGCTGGCAACAGCGGCAGATCCAGGATTTCGTCGAGTTCGCGGTGCTGGCCGAGGAACTGGGGTTCGACGGCATCACCGTCACCGAGCACCACGCGCCGCTGATGACCTGCCCGTCACCGCACCTGCTGCTGGCCGCCGCGGCGGTGCAGACCAGCCGGATCCGGCTGGGCACCGCGGTGACCGTGCTGCCGCTGCACAGCCCGCTCCGGGTCGCGGAGGAAGCCGGGATGCTGGACCTGCTCAGCGACGGCCGGTTCGAACTGGGGCTGGGACGCGGCGTGCCGGGCGAGGCGCAGATCGCGTCCGGCCGCGACCTGACCGACGGCGAGCTCAAACAGGCCTGGCTCGAAGGGCTCGCGGTCGTGCGTCTCGCACTGACCGAGCGGGACTTCACCTTCGACGGGAAGTTCTTTCCCGTCACGCGTCCCACGACGATCGCGACCCGTCCGCTGCAGGACCCGCTGCCGGTGTGGCTGGGCGGCGCGAGCCGGGAGACGATGGGGCTCGCCGCGGCGCACGGCTGGAACGTGATGCGCAACTTCGGCTCGGACACCGAGCACCGCGACGCGCTGGAGCACTACGTGAAGGTCGCCGCGGAGCACGGGCATTCCCGGTCGGGAGCCAACATGCTGCTCGAACGGTTCGTCGCGATCGGCGAAACCGAGGACGAGGCCGAGCGCAATCTCACGCATCTGGCGCGGGCGTTCGGGCGGTTCCGCTCGCTGTACGCCGCCGGGGGCAGGCGGCCCGTCCCGGCCACCGACGGCGAGTTCACCGTGGACAGTGCGGCCGCTCGGAAGAACCAGCCCGCCATCGCGATCTCGGGCACGCCCGGCCAGATCGTGGACACACTTGCCCGGACGGTCGAGGCCACCGGAGCGCGGCGGCTGCTCGTCGAGACGTTCACGCGCGAGGAAGCGAGGCTCTTCGCCGGCGAAGTGATCCCGGTGCTGAAGGCCCGGCGACTTCCGGACGCGCACCAGGCCTGACACTGCCGTGAGGAAAGTACTTGCCTGAGTAGAAAGAGACCTGATACTTTCCTCTTAGGCAAATACTTTCCGTATCGGGCAGGAACCATGGTGACCACCGTGCACGAGCCAACACCGGAAGAGGCGAAAGCGGCACTGCGCGCGGTCCACGAGGGCAAGGAGCAGGTGATCAAGTCCGCCGTGGGGTCCCGGTGGATGTGGATCGCGGGCGGGCTGGTCATCTTCCTCTACAGCACGGCCAACGACCTGTTCCCGGCGGCGCAACCCTGGCTGGGCTGGCCGGTGGTGGTGGTGTGCCTGCTGCTGGCCCTCGGGCTGCGCACCCGGGTGGGGGGCGCTTTGTTCGGCCAGCGGGTCGCGGTGTCCAGCCGCAGCCTCTCGCTCTCCCTGAAATGGCGGCTGCTGCGTATCGCGCCGGTGTTCGCCATCGCGATCGTCGTGCTGCTGCTCGTCGGGCTGCTGCACCTGTCGCACGCCGGCATCTACTACGGTGCGCTGGCCGGGCTCTATTTCGTCTTCCTCGGCCCCAGGTTCAGGCTGTGGCTCCTGCGCCGGCAGGACAGGACCGCGTAGTGGCCGAGCTCGACCAGTTGCTGCTGGACCCGACCAGGCTCGCCATCGTCTCCCTGCTCGCCGCCGCCGAATGGGCCGAATTCGGATTCGTGCGTGACTCGGTGAACCTTTCCGACTCCGCACTGTCCAAACAGGTCACCACACTGTCCAAGAACGACTACGTGGAAGTCCGGAAAGGCTACGTCGGCAAGCGGCCACGCACCTGGCTCAACCTGACCGGCACCGGCCGGGAGAATCTGGCCCGGCACATCTCGGCCCTGCAGGCCATCGCCGAGAAGGCCCGGTCCGACGGCGCCCGGCAGCCCCGCGAAGGACGTGTCCGCTGATCTCACCAGGGCGCCAGGACCAGCGGTTGTGGCGCGGCGATGGCATCGTGCACGATGAACGGTGGCCGGTGCAGCGCCGGACTCGGCCGGAGGGAACGTCGGATGACCAGCGTCGGGCAGCCAGGCCGGGGCGTCGCGGACCTCCGGGGCCGTCGCGTGCTCGTCGTCGACGACGACGCCCGGGTCCGCACCTTGGTGAGCTGGCAACTGGAGGCCGACGGCTTCGCGGTCCTGGAGGCACCCGACGGGCAACGTGCGCTGGAGCGCATCAGGCGTGACCGGCCCGACCTTGTCGTCCTCGACCTGTCGCTGCCCGGAATCGGCGGACTCGACGTGCTGCGCCGGGTCAGGGAGTCCGAGCGGGCCGAAGGCACGGCGGCACTTCCGGTGATCGTGCTGTCCGGGCGCAGCGGGGAGACCGACCGGATCGTCGGCCTCGATCTCGGCGCCGACGATTACCTCGTCAAGCCGTTCTCGCCGGGCGAGCTCGCGGCGCGGGTCCGCTCGGTGCTGCGCAGAGCGGGCGGCGCACCGGCCGTGACGGTGGCCGACCAACGTGGCCTCGCCATCGACTTCGCCGCGCGCGAGGTGGCCGTGCGCGGCAGGCCCGTCGATCTCACCGCGAAGGAGTTCGACCTGCTGGCCTTCCTCGTGCGCCACCCACGGCAGGTCTTCACCCGCGCGCAGCTTCTGGACCACGTGTGGTCGGCGAATCCGGAATGGCAGGGCGAGGCGACCGTCACCGAGCACGTCCGGCGCCTGCGGCACAAGCTCGAAAGCCCCGGCGAGCGACGGTTCATCCGGACCGTGCGCGGCGTCGGCTACGCGCTGGAGCGCTGATGGAGGCCATCGGATTCCCCCAGATCCTCGACGACGCGCCGGGCGGCCTCGCGCACGACGACACCGTCGCCCTGCTGCGCCGTCAGACCGCCGTGCTCGAACGGATCGCGGCCGGCGCCCCGCTGGCGGAGGTGCTCACCGAGGTGGTGACCGCGTTCGAGGACCTGGTGCCGCGCTCGCGCTGCTCGATCCTGCTGCTCGACGCCGCCACCGCGACGCTGCGGCACGCCGCGGCCCCGTCGCTGCCCGCGGACTACTCGGCGGAGATCGACGGCCTGCTGATCGGCCGGGAAGCGGGCTCCTGCGGCTCGGCCGCCTACCTCGGCGTGCCCATCGTCGCCGAGGACATCGCCTCCGACCCGCGCTGGGTCGCCTTCCGCGGTGCCGCGGGACGCGCCGGGTTGCGGGCCTGCTGGTCGACGCCGATCCGGGGCCGCGCGGGCGTGCTCGGCACCTTCGCCGTCTATCACGACACACCGCACCGGCCGTCCCTTCGGGAGGAACGGCTGGTCGACCAGCTCACCCATGTCGCGTCCGTCGCGATCGACCACGACGGCCTCTTCGGCGCGCTCGCCGAGAGTGAGGAGCGGTTCCGGCGCGCCTTCGAGGACAACGTCGTGGGCATGGCGCTCACCGACGTCGGCGGCACGGTCGCACGCGTCAACCACGCGCTGTGCGAGCTGCTCGGCTGCTCGGAGTTCGAGCTCATCGGCGCCCGGCTCGACACGGTGCTCGTGCCGGCCCGCCCGCTCGAGGGCCGCGCGTTTCCCGCCGAGTACGAGGCGACCGCGCGCGGCAGCGGCGGACGCGAACTCGACCTGCTCGTCACGGTGTCCCCGGTGCGCGACACGCACGGCGCCACGGTCCGGCTGTCGGTGACCGTCCTCGACGTCACCCAGCGCCGGGCGGCGGAGGCCGAGCGGCGGCGCCGCCACGAGGCCGAGACCGCGCGCAGCGCCGCCGAGGTGGCGAGCAAGGCCAAGACCGATTTCATCGCCGCGCTCGGCCACGAGCTGCGTACGCCCCTGCAGGCGATCACCGGATTCACCGAGCTCCTCGGTGAACTCGACCTGTCCCGGCAGCGGCGCCGCGCCGCGCTGGAGCACATCGACTCCGCGTGCCGGCACATCCTCTCGCTCGTCGACGACGTGCTCGACGTGTCCCGCATCGAGGCCGGCGCCCTGTCCCTGCATCCCGCCGACGTCGACGTCGACGCCGTGGTCGCCGAGGTCGTCGCCCTGCTCGAACCGCTCGCCGAGGCCGAGCGGGTGACCGTGCGCCGGTCGGGCCGCGCGGGGACGGTGTTCGGCGATCCGCGCCGGGTCACGCAGGTGCTGCTCAATCTCGTGGGCAACGCGATCCGGTACAACCGTGCCGGGGGAGCCGTCGACGTCGAGGCCGCACGCGCGGGCGACCACGTCGTGGTGGCGGTGCGCGACACCGGCGCCGGCCTCGCGCCCGAGCACCTGGAACGGTTGTTCGTCCCGTTCGACCGGCTCGGCGCGGACCGTGACCAGGGCGTGGGGCTCGGGCTGCCGCTGGCGCGCGGGCTGACCGAGGCCATGGACGGCACTCTTGACGTGGTCAGCGCACCGGAGGAGGGCACGACGGTGACGGTATCGCTGCCCGCGCGTTGTGCGTCCATTGAGAAAACGTTGCGCCCGATGTGATCCCAATCACCCACGATGGCGACCGTGGGTGACGGGAAACTGACTCGACGCGGCACGGACACGCTCGCGACCGTGCTGCTGGGACACGCCGCGCGTACCCCGGACGCACCGTTCCTCGTCTTCGAACGTGCGCCGGGACGCGTGGAGCACACCACCTACCGCGAGCAGGCGGAGCGCGCGGCGCGGACCGCCGCCACGCTCGCCCGCCACGGCGTGCGCGCGGGAGAGCGGTTCTGCGTGAACCTGACCAACCGCCCCGAGTTCTACGACCTGTGGTTCGGCGCCGCGTTCCTCGGCGCGACCATCGTGCCGGTCAACCCGCTGTCCACTGTGGACGAGTTGGGGTACCTGGTGCGGCACGCGGGTTGCGAGGTCGTGGTCACCCAGTCCGACCTGGTCGGCACCGCGCACGGCACGGGTGCCGCGAAGGTGCTCGACGTCGATGCCCCATGGCTGGCCGAGGACGCACTGGACCAGCCCGCCGCGACGGACCCGGCCAGCACACTCGGGGTGCTCTACACCTCCGGCACCACCAGCAGGCCCAAGGGGGTGGAGGTCAGCCACGCGGCTTACCTGTTCTGCGGGGACGCCGTCGCCGGGCACCTGCGGGTGCGCCCGGACGACCGCCAGCTGATCGTGCTGCCGCTCTTCCACGGCAACGCCCAGTACTACTCCACGATGTCCGCGCTGGTGACCGGTGCGTCGATCGCGCTGGCCCCCAGGTTCTCCGCATCGCGCTGGTCCACGCAGGCCGCCACGCTCGGCGCCACCGTGGCCAGCCTGTTCGCCGCGCCGATCCGGATGATCCTCGCCGCCGATCCCGACGACAACGACACCGCCCACGCGCTGCGCGTGGTGATGTTCGCCCAGAACGTCACCGACCAGGCGCTGGCCACGTTCGAACGCCGGTTCGCCGTGCCGCTCGTGCAGCTCTACGGCATGACCGAAACCGTCGTGCCGCCGACGATCAACCCGCTCTACGAGGACCGGCGCGGGCGCAGCATCGGGCGGCCGCTGCCGGGCATCACGGTGCGGGTGGCCGGTCCTGACGACGAGGACGTGCCGTTCGGTGAGCCGGGGGAGCTGCTCGTCCACGGCGAGCCCGGCCGGACGATCATGACGCGGTATCTGCACGATCCGGAGGCCACCGCGACGACGCTGCGCGACGGATGGCTGCACACCGGCGACACGGTGACACTCGGTGCCGACGGCTACCTCGCGTTCGTCGACCGCCGCAAGGACATGATCAAGCGGGCCGGCGAGAACGTGGCGAGCGGTGAGGTCGAGCGCGTCGTCGACGAGCACCCGGCGGTGTTCGAGTCCGCGGCGGTCGGGGTGCCCGACGAGATGCGTGACGAGGCCATCCACGTCTACGTGGTCCGCCACCGAGGTGCCTCGCTCGAGGAAGAGGAGCTGCTGGCCCACTGCCGCGAGCGGATGGCGAAGTTCCGGGTGCCCGACCGGGTGATCTTCGTCGACGACCTGCCCCGCACATCGGTCGGGAAGATCCAGAAACACCTGATCCGCCGGAGGGAGGGACAGCACCCATAACCGGTATCGACGGTGCGCAGACCATACCCACACGATGAGGAGGCCCTCTCTCATGAAGCTCGCTCTCTACCTGCCCAACTTCCGCGACAAGGTGACCGTCCAGGAGCTGGAAGACCTGACCAATCTCGCCGAGGAACTCGATTTCGACTCCGTCTGGACACTCGACCGGATCGTCGTGCCGGAGGCATCCGATCGAGAGGAACTCCAGCACTCGTTCGGCATGATGACCGAGTTTCCCAAGGCGCTGCCGGTGTCCTCCCGCGGCGAATGGCTCCAGGGTTTCCCGTTGCTGCCCTGGCTCGCCGCGAAGACCTCCAAGGTGCGCATCGGCATGAGCATCATCGACACGCCGTTCCGCGCGCCCGGTGTGCTCGCCACCGAACTCGCCACCATCGACCAGCTCTCGCACGGCAGGCTCAACGTCGGTGTGGGCTCGGGCTGGATGCCGGAGGAATTCGCGGCCGCGAGTGCCGCGCACATCTTCCCCAAGCGGCACAAGCACGTCCGCGAGACGATCGAGGTCATGCAAGGGGTCTGGACCAACGATCTTTTCGAGTATCACGGGGAGTTCGCCGACTTCGACCTGTGCGGGTTCGCGTCCAAGCCCGTGCAGCAGCCGCACCCGCCGATCTTCTTCAGCGGCCTCAAGGACCCGGCGCGCTCGGCCAAACGCGTTTCCAAGTACGGGCTGGCCGGCTGGATCGGGATCCAGGACACCCCGGAAGAGCTCACCAACTGGCGCAACGCGATCCAGCGGGAACTCGAGGAACTCGGCAGCTCGCGCTCGGTCGACGACCTCGAGATCTCCAGCATGATCTGGTTCACGATCGCCGACGAGGAATCGGACCAGACGCCCGCCGGGAAGGCCACCAACCTGCTGGTGGGCACCGCCCAGCAGATCACCGACACGCTCAAGCGGTACAAGGAGGCCGGGCTGACGATGCCGATGCTCTGGCCGCCGTTCCAGGGCGTGCCGGTGTCCAAGACCCTCGACGATCTCAAGCGGTTGAAAGAGGAGATCATGCCCAAGGTCGAGGCGGCCTGACTCGGGCACCGCGGTTTTCGTTCGCGCTCAATGACAATCCGCATCACATTCACCTACGGAGGTCCAGCGATGTATCGCCTCACCGCCAGCTACGCCCACTCCGACGACCCCGCCGCGCTCGTGGCGCACTACCGCGACGTGCACGCCAAGCTCGGGGCGAAGCTGCCCAACGTGCGCTCCTTCAGCTGGGGAGTGTGCGAAACCCCCGACGGCTCGAAGCCGGCGCACGCCCTCGTCGCCGTGCTCGACTGGGACACCAAGGAGGCGGCATTGGCCGCGCTCGACTCACCGGCGGGCAAGGAGGCGGTGGCCGACCTGCAGAACTTCGCTCAGGCCGGGGTGGACCTGGAGTTCCAGGAGGTCCGGAAAGAGGTCTGAACCACGCGATTTTCGCACTAGCGAGGCAGGAGGGCCCGTACCCGCTCGGGTGCCGGCCCTCCTGGCTCGATGAGCACGACCGCGTCGTCGAAGCCGGCTTCGGCGTAGCGGTGGAGTTGCTCGCCGACGGGTCCGAGATCGTCCTCCGTGGACACCCGGATGGCGCACACGATCGCCCGCCGGCCACCGGCGGCCCGGTACCGCTCGTGGGCGTCGATGATCTCCTCACTCGTGCGGCGGACCGCCGAGGCCAGCCAGCCGTCGAACTCCCGTGCGGCCCGCTCGACCTTCGCGCCCCACGAACCGAGAAGCAGGGGCAACCGGCGGTTCGTGAACGCGGCGGGGGCGAGGTCGGCGTGTTCGTCCCGCCCCTGGGCGAGTAACACGCGCAGCCGCGCCAGATTCCGGTCGAAGGTCCGGAACCGCGCGGCGTAGTCCCGCTCGAAAGCGGCGTAGTCCGCATCGGTCGACCCGGGGCTGACGCCGAGCGTCAGGCGGTCGCCGCACACCGCCGACAGCGACAGGATCCGGTGTGCGAGGTCGGCGGGATGGTGAAGCGGGACCTGCACGGTCGCGGTCCCCAGCTCCACATCCTCGGTCGCGGTGGCGGCGACCGCCAGTGTCACGAACGGATCGGGGACCAGGAAGCCACGCCCGATCACCTGCGGGATCCACAGGCTCTCGAAACCCGCGTCGGCCAGCCGTTTCGCTCGTGTCGCGATGGAGAACGGCGGCGCCGGAGACAGATAGGCGAGCGTCGCACCCAAGCGCATGCACTCTTCCTAGCACAGAAGAGGCACCCGCCCGGCATGCACCGAATGCATACCAGTACATGTCGAACATGTGTTTGCTCAATGCGGTCGTGGTCGCTTCCAATGGGTTCATCGAAGACCGACCCGAGGTGAACCGATGACCGCTTCAGCTTTTCCCGTCTCCGACATCGACTTGTTCGACGACGCGGTGCTCGTCGACCCGCATCCCACCTACACGGCGTTGCGCGATCTCGGCGCCGTCGTCCATCTCCCCGCCAACGACGTGTACGCGCTTACGCGATACGACGTCATCCGCGACGCGCTGCGCGACTGGGAGACCTTTTCCTCCGCCGGGGCCATCGGCTTCAACCGCGCCGTCAACGACGCGCTGACCGGCACCTCCCTGGCCACGGACCCGCCGGAGCACACCCGCCTGCGCGCCACGCTGACCGAGAACCTCTCGCCGCGTGCGCTGCGTGAGCTCAAGAAAACCATCGAGGCCAAAGGCGACGCGCTCGTGGCGCGGCTGGCCGAGCAGGGCTCGTTCGAGGCGATCGACGCGCTGGCCCGCGCGTTCCCGCTCGAGGTGGTCGCCGACCTCATCGGATTCACCGGCCGCGTGCGGGACAGCATGCTGCGCTGGGGCCAGGCGGCGATGCAGGTGATCGGCCCGATGAACCAGCGCACCATGGAGAGCTTCCCGATCGCGGGGGAGCTGTACGAGTGGTGCTCGACGGTCACCGCCGGGGACCTGGCGCCCGGTTCCGTCGGCCGGGGCATCTTCGAAGCCGAGGCACGCGGCGCGATCCCGGTCGGCTCGGCCGGACCCATCATTCACCAGTACCTCGGTGCCGGCGTCGACACCACGATCGCCGCGATCGGCAACATCGTCGCGCTGTTCGCGGGCCATCCCGGGCAACTCGCGCTGGTCCGGCGGGAGCCGTCGCTGGTGCCGGCGGCGTTCAACGAGGTGCTCCGCTTCTGGGCCCCGGTGCACGCCTGGGGCCGCCGCGTCACCCGGGACGTCGAGATCGACGGCGTGCGGGTTCCCGCGGGCGCGCAGGTCGCGATCCTCTTCGGCGCGGGCAACCGGGATCCGCGGCACTTCGCCGATCCGGACGAGTTCCTGGTCGAACGCAATCCCGTGGATCACCTCTCGTTCGGGTACGGGCCGCACGGCTGCGCCGGCCAGGGACTCGCCCGGCTCGAAGCGCACGCCGTCATCGGCGCACTGGCCCGCCGCGTCGAGCGCCTGGTCATCGGCCAGGAGGTCCGCGTTCCCAGCAACATCACGCGCGGCATCGACGCGCTGCCCGTCCTGGAGGTCGTGCCCGCATGAAGATCATCCTGGACCGCCCGCGCTGCGAGGGGCACGGGCTGTGCGAGGAGGCCGCGCCCGGGCTGATGCACCTCGGTGACGACGGTGAGCTGGTCATCGACCGCGAGGACCTCGCCGACGGCGACATCGCCCAGGCCAGGGTGGCCGTCCGGGTCTGCCCGGTCGCGGCCCTGCGGCTCACATGAGCGCGCGGATCGACCGGATCGTCATCGTCGGCAACGGCGTCGGGGGACTCACCGCGGCCGACACGCTGCGCGACACCGGATTCGACGGGGAGCTGACCATCGTCGGGGACGAGCCACGCCCGGCCTACAGCCGTCCCGCGCTGTCGAAGGCGCTGCTGCTCGACGGCGACGACCTGTCCTCACACACACTGCCGCCGGCCACGCACGGCGCGCACGAGCTCCTCGGCGTCCGGGCGCGCGGGCTCGACATGGACGGCCGAATCGTGGTCCTCGACGACGGTTCGGCCCTGCCCTACGACCGGCTCGTCCTGGCCACCGGATCCCGCGCGCGGCGGCTGTCCGATCATCCCGGCGAGGTCACGCTGCGGGGGCTCGATGACGCACTGGCCCTGCGCGGCCGGCTCGCCGCGCGGCCGTCGGTCGTCGTGGTCGGCGGCGGTCCGCTCGGCATGGAGATCGCCTCGGCCGCGCTGGCCAGAGGCTGCCCGGTCACGCTCGTGTCCCAGGGACCTCCGCTGCGCACGCAACTCGGACCGCACCTGGCCGCCGTCATCGTGAAGGCGGCGCTCGAGCGGGGGCTGACCATTGTCGAGACCGGGGCCGCGCGCCTTGACGGCGCCGGTCATGTCCGCCTCGACGACGGCGCCGTCCTCGACACGGAGCTGGTGGTGACCGCGGTCGGCGACGTGCCGAACACGGGGTGGCTCGGGGCGAGCGGGCCGTTGCGCGTCGATTCACGGGGCCTGCTGCGGCCCGAGATCGCGGCCGTCGGTGATCTCGCGGCCGTTCCCACGCGCTACGGCAGGCGCCGCATCCCGTTGTGGCACAGCGCGATCGAGCAGGCGAAGGTCGCCGCGGTCGCGCTGCTGCGCGGTGAGGAAGCGGCCCCGCTGGAGTTCGAGCCGTACTTCTGGACCGAGCAGTTCGGGCTGACGCTCAAGGCGGTCGGCCACCTGCCGGTCGCGGGCATGCCCGCCTGCGTGGACGGGGAACCGGATGGGCCCGGGCTGCTGCGCTGGTCGCATGAGGACGGTGCCGGTGTGGCCGCCGCGGTGAACTACCGGATCCCGGTTCCCCGGCTGCGCCGGCTACGCGCGGGGGCCGCGTAGGGTTTCCCGGGTGAGCGATGAGGCGGCGGGCTCCGGGCTGGACCGGCTCGCATCGGTCAACCTCAATCTGCTGGTGCCGCTGCTCGCGGTGCTGGAGGAACGCTCGGTGACCAGGGCCGCCGAGCGAGTCGGCCTGTCCCAGTCCGCGATGAGTCACGCACTCGGGCGCATGCGGCGGCTGTTCGGCGACGACCTGATCGTCCGGCAGGGCAGCACCGCGACACTGACCCCGCGCGGGCTGGAGCTGATCGCGCCGTTGCGCGCGGTGCTGCAGCGGACCGCGGACCTGGTCAACTTCCCCGCCTTCGACCCGGCAACGGACCGGCGCGTCATCACGGTGGCGATGACGACCAGCACCGCGTTCGTGATCGGCGCGCGCCTGGGCCGTCTCGTGGCCGAACGCGCGCCGCGGGCGACCCTGCGCATCCGCACGATCACGGTGCCTACCGAGTCGACCTTCACCGAGCACGGCGTCGACGTCGTGCTCGTCTCGGAAGGATTCTCCTCGCCGCAGCCGAGGGAACGGCTCTACGACGACCGGATCGTCGTGGTCGCCTCGGTGGACACGTCCCCGGCGGCGACCGCGCTGGACCTGCTGACCACCCAGCCCCACGTCGTGGTCGACACCGAACGGCGGGTTTTCCCGTACTCGGTGCTCGACGAGCGTGGGGTCACGTATCGCGTCGGCCGGCTGATCTCCGATTTCCTGCTCGTCCCGTACCTGGTGGGCCGTGCGGGCGGGGTCGGGCTGCTGCGCTACCAGGTGGCGGCGCAGATGCGGTCACTACTGGAGCTGCGCATCGAGGAATTCCCGTTCCCCCTGCCGGGGCTCGGCATCGACATGGTCTGGAACCCGCATCTTGGCGACCAGCACTTCATCGCGTGGCTGCGCCAGCTGCTGTTCGACGCGGCCAAGGCGTGACCGGGGGTGGGGCGGCCGGACCGGCCGCCCCACCGGATTCAGTTGGGATAACCGGCGGGCGTGCCACCGGTCTGCACGGCGTAACCCGTTGCACTGCCGGAACCGCCGAGCGACGGACTGTCCATTGTGTACGCGATGTGGGCGTTGCCGTTCGGATCGGTGTCGACGCCGAAGTCGTCGAAGAGCTGCCGCCCGCCCGAGCACGTGACGCCGCCTTCGCAGATGGCCCCCTGGTGCACCGGCACGACTTGCTGCGTCGAGAAGCCACCCAGACCGCCGGTGGCGCTCTGTGCGAAGTAGACATACCAGGTGCGGGTGTCTGCCGCCCCCGGCGCGACGGTGTCCGGCGTGCCGTAGTAGACGAGGTCGACGCCGTTGCTGGTGGCGACGAGCCACGGGAACACCGCGTTCTTGGTCGTGCTCACCGGTCCCGAGCAGGTCCAGTGGTCACCGTGGTCGGCCGAGCGGGCGACGTAGACGGACGTGTCGTTGGAGACCGCGTAGTAGAGCGTGCCGTCCGGTGCGACCGAGATGTTGGGGAAGTTGTGGTCGAGGCCGGTCTTCCCGAACGACGTGGTGCACGGCACCGGCTTGGTGGTCCAGGACTGCCCGCCGTCGTCGGAGACCCCGACGAAGGCCTCGTCGTTCGTGGTCCCGGCGGCACTGCTCGGCGCGACGAAGCTCTGGTAGGCGAAGAACTGGCCGGCGACCGGAGACGGGTTGCGATGGTCGATGACCAGGTTGCCCAGCTCGTTGTTCGCGGCCTTGTAGTCGGTGTCCGGGATGACGCGGGAGGAGTGGACGTAGAGCGCACCGCCGTTGTCCGAGCGCAGGACATCGATGTTGTTGGTGAGGATGTCGTGATAGGTCAGCAGCGAGGTGTCGGCCCCGTAGGCGGCGATCCACTCCCGGTCGTCCAGCGGCAGCCCCGCCTGCACGGGAGTCTGGCTGAACGTCGCACCGTCGTCGGTGGACACCGCGACGTTGACCGAGCCCAGGTTCAGGCTCGCCACGTAGATGCGGTGCGTGCCCGCGCTCGACACGTCCGGCGCGAAGGCGCTGTCGGTGTCCCCGCCGGACAGGCCGAAGCCGTTGGTCGCGTTCGGTTGCCCCGCGTAGGTCAGGCCGCAGGGGCCCGCGGACGAGGGGCCGCGCCAGTACTGGCTTCCGCCGAGCAGGCCGTTCTCCGAGCTGATTCCGACGAGCCCGGTCGGCGAGACGTGAATGGACGGCTCGCCGGCCTGATTCTGGCCGCATCCGGCCTGCCCGACGGTCTGGACCTGCGGTTGGCCGGACGAGAACCAGCTGCCGGCCGCACCCGCCATGGGCGTCGCGGCTGTGATGGTGGCCGCGGCCAGTGCCGCGGCCGTGAGGGTTGCCGGCCATCGGCCGCTGAGGCCGCGCGGACGGAATCGGACCATCGTCACTCCTTTGTGCACACGCGGGCCATGCGGCAACGCGAGGTAACCGATCTACCACCTGAACGAGTGGTTGGCGGGTTGGTAACGCATCACTCCACAGTGGGCAAGGTGAGCACCTGGTCGCTGCTGCCGGTGGTGACGGTGACCGGGGTGGCGGCCAGCCCGGCGCGGTAGTTGAGGTCCCCGCTGGCCAGCATCACGCGGACGGCGTGCCCCGCCGCGAACTGGTGTGCGATCGCCGGGAGCGCGACGTGCACGAGACCGGTGGGGTCGGCGATCCGGGCCGGCGCGATCAGGTTGTGCACGAGGCTCTCGGTGCCGTCCGGCGCCACGTCGTAGAGCTTGGCGAACAACACCAGCTGCCCGCCGGGCCCGGTCTGGCTGCTCAGGGCCGCCGACGGCGCGTCCGCCCGGACGTCCAGCGTCGGCTGCCCGGCGACGTCGACCGGCGCGGTCAGCGGTGCGCTGGTCCAGGCCGCGTAGGTGCCGGGGAGGTTCGCGTCGGGCGGCATGTTCGCGGAGAACGCGTCGATCCCCGAGGAACTCGTGGGGAACCCGGCCGGTGGCGTGACGAAGCTCTGCGAGCCCGGCACGATCTGCCCGGTGCCCGGCACCAGCGCGCTTCCCGACAGGTAGAACGGGACGCCCTTGCCGGCCGGGTAGGCGGGCGCGGTGCCGTAGGCCGGTGCCGCGTTGCCGGTGTAGGGCACCCAGTCGCGGAAGTAGGCGAAGCCGGGGGAGGTGTCGGCGGGCCCGCCGGCCAGGTAGTGGTCGAACCAGGCCGTGACCCGGGCCGTCTCGTACTGTGCCTGCGGATCCGGATTGGACAGGTCGAGCTCGCCAGGGGCGGGCGTGAGCCCGGAATGTCCCCACGACTGCCAGATCATCTTCACCGGGGTGCCCTGCGCGCCGAGCGCCTGGTAGGTGGCGATGGCCTCGTTGAGGTTGAACAGCGTGTCGTTCTCACCCTGCATCAGCAGGACGGGCACGCGAACGCGATCGGTATAGGTGCTCACCGAAGCGTGCCGCAGCAGCGCGAGCGTGTCCGTCGTGGGATAGCCGAGCGTGCCGGCCGAAGCGAGATCCGGGCAGACGTCGGTGGCGAAGTTGGGGCAGCCGATGACGCGAGACGGGTCGTACTGGAAGCCGGTGGCGCTGTCGAGCAGGGCGCCGTCGGTGAAGAACAGCAACGGCCAGGTCAGCTTCGTGACCCCGGGGGTGTCCGAGGTGACGCCTGCCCGCAGATCGGTGTTGTTCGGGGTCAGCGAGTACGACAGGTCGTTCCAGGTGATGAGCGGGATGAGGGTGTCGATCCTGGGGTCGAGGGACGCGGCGGCGAACTGGACCTCGCCGCCGTAGGAGCCGCCGATCATGCCGACCCGGGGATCGTAGGCTTCGGCATTTCCGTTGTGGTCGCGCGCGTCCCGCTCGACGGCATCGAGCGCGGGTACCGGCTGGGTGTGCGCGGCGTCGGAGTAGGCGATCCCGGGTGCGCCGCCGAGGAAGCTGACGAGCTGGCGGGCCGCCTGCCCGTCCCAGTCCGGATCGTCCAAAGTGATCTTGCAACCGGAGCCGCCGAAACCCAGGCCGGAGTAGGAGAGCACCGCGTAGTCGCGGCCGGCGAAATACCGTCCGAGCCCGGCCTGATCGTCCTTGGAGCCGCCGAAGCCGTTGGTGGTCAGGATCGCGGGGACCCGGTGCCCCGGCCCGGCGTCGGCCGGCAGGTACAGATCGCCGACGATGTCGCAGCTTTCCACGCCGCCCGGCCCGACGAGGACGCTGAAATGCAGGGTCGTGACCGAGTAGGCCTGACCGGCGGCCGCGGTGGCCGTGGCGGGCGCGGCCCCCAGGAGCAGGAGAATCACCGTGAGCAGCTTGAGGGAGCGCATCGCACCTCGTCTTCCGCGTCGTCGCGTGATCGAGCACCACCCATAACGTGCCGGGTCCGATCGGGATACGCGGACACACGCCGCCGGGGAAATGAGTTCTCCACCAACCACAGGTCTTCGGCCGTGGCTGATTTTCCACTGAAGACAACTCGCTCTTACGGGTGGTATTACGGGTGTGCGGCGGGAAACCTTCGGGTATTCGTACGAGCCCCTTCGTTCCAATGAGGTGACGCGGGATGTTCGGCCAGATTCTTGACCCTGTGCACAGTGTGTTGGGAAGTACGTTGCTGGCGTTGCTGCCGGTCGCTGTGCTTCTGGTACTGCTGGCGGTGTTGCGCCTCTCGGCGTGGCAGGCGGTGATCATCGGCGCCATCGTCACGCTGCTGGAGTCCATTTTCATCTGGCGCGCCCCGGTCGGTGACTCGTTCACCGCGTACGGCCTGGGTGCCGCGACCGGGTTCTGGTCCATCGACTGGATCGTGTTCTGGGGCGTGATCGTCTATCACACGATGGTCGTGACCGGCGCGTTCGACGGATTCAAGCGCTGGCTGGTCAGGCAGGCGACGGCCGACATCCGCGTCCAGACGATCCTCATCGCCTGGGCGTTCGGCGCGCTGATGGAGGGCCTGGTCGGCTTCGGCTACCCGTGGGCGGTGGTGGCGCCGCTGCTGATCGGGTTCGGGATCGTGGACATCGCGGCCATCCGGGTCGCCGCGCTGGCCAACAACGCTCCGGTCTCCTACGGTGCCCTCGGCGCGCCCGTGATCGGGCTGGCCGCGGTGACCGGCCTGCCGCTGCTCGCGCTGTCCGCGGCGATCGGCAAGATCGTCGCGGTGCTCGCGCTGGTGCCGCCGTGGCTGCTGATCTATCTGGTCAGCGGCCGGCGAGGGTTCCGCAACGGGTGGCCGCTGGCGCTGGTGGGCTCGTTCGCCTACATCGCCGGCCAGTACCCGACCTCGCAGTGGCTGGGCCCGTATCTGCCCGACATCATCGGCTCTCTGGTGTGTTTCGGCGCGCTGCTCGTGCTGCTGCGGTTCTGGCGGCCGGCCGAACAGCTGGGCTTCGGTGGCCGCACGCTCAGTGCGAGCGAAGCCGAAGTGCACCTGAGCGGGCCCGGCACGGCGACCTCGACGTGGGCGGGCGCGGGCCGGGGGCTGCTGCCGTTCGGGATCCTGGTGGCGGTTGTCGTCGCCTGGACCGGCCCTTGGTCGCCACTTCCGGACTACAAGCTGTTCGCGCCGAAGGTGTCCGCGCTGTCCTCGCTGACCGGGAAACCGGTGAGCATCTCGTTCACCTTCGCGCCGTTCATCGCCGGCACCGCGATCCTGGTGAGCTGGCTGCTGATCTGCCTGTACCTGCGGCCCGGCCTCGCGCAGTTGCGCGAGGTTTTCGGCCGCACGTTCCGGCAGACGTGGGGCGCCCTGCTGGTCGGGCCGCTGATCTTCGGGCTGGCGCAGACGTTCAACTTCTCCGGCATGGCCAACTCGATGGCCAACGGTTTCGCCAAGGTCGGCACCGCGTACGTCGTGCTCGCGCCGATCCTCGGCTGGATCGCGGTCGCGCTGTCCGGCAGCAACACCTCCGCCAACGCGGTGTTCGGCCAGTTCCAGGCCACGGTGGGCAGGCTGCTCGGCGTCCCGGTGCTGCTGTTCCCCGCACTCAACTCGGTCGGTTCCGAGGTCGGCAAGCCCGTCGCGCCCCAGACGGCCAGCGTCGGGGTGGCCACGACCGGGCTGGTGCGCCAGGAGGGCAAGGTCATCCGCTACAACATGGGCTGGACGCTGGTGATCCTGGTGTATCTGATCGGCGTCGGCGCGTTGTTCTACTTCCTGCTCCCGAGCGCGATGCGGATCTAGCGGGGCCGCTGGGGTCTTTCGGCCTCCGGGCCGGGAGGCCGCTGGCCCTTCCAGCGGCGCCACGAATCCGGAGACCCTGGGGCAGTGGCACTGCGGGCGGCGCTGAGGTCGGTACGGCGATCGCGATGGCGGGTCGTCGTGGACTGGTTGCTGACGGCCGCCGGGATCGGCGTCGCGGTCTGGCAGGTGGCGCCCACCCTGGGCCCGATGGGCGAGTTCGGCGCGAGGCTGGGTGCGTTGCGCTGGGGCTGGCTCGCGGTCGGCATCGCCAGCGGTACCGCCTCCCTGGCCGTCTACGGGGAGCTCCAGCGCCGGCTGGTGATCTCGGGTGGCCATCCACTACGGACGAGCACGGCGCAGGCGGTCAACTTCATCGGCAACGCGATCGCACAGACCGTGCCCTCCGCCGGTGCCGCGGCGGGGGTGGCGTACACGGTCACGGCGCTGCGGCACCGGGGCGTCGACACCGGACTCTCGCTCTGGGCGACCACGGTCGCGGCCTTGCTGTCGGCGTCGATCCTCATCGTGGTCGCGCCGTTCGCACTGGCTTTCGACGGATTGCTCGGCTGGTGGCCTGCCGCCGGCCTGGCCGGGGGGCTCGCCGTGCTGTTCGGTGCCGCCGCGTGGCTCATGCAGCGGGCCACCTTGCTGGCCTGGATCGCGCGCGAAACCGTCGCGATCGCGCGGCACCTGCCGATCGTCCGCAGGCTGAGCTGGGTGTCCGCGGGCTCCGCGGCGCCCAGCCAGATCTCCGCCCGCATCGCGGGCCTGCGGCCGCGGCCGCGGGAGTGGGCCGGAGCGAGCACGCTCGCCTCGGTCAGCTGGCTGCTGGATGTGTGGGCGCTGGCCTGCTGCGCGCTGGCGGTGGCCGGTTCGGTGCCCTGGCCCGCGCTGATCCTCGGCTACCTGGCGGTCCAGGGCAGCATCGGGCTCCAGCTCACTCCCAACGGTGCGGGCCCCGCGGAGACCGGGCTGCTGGCCGCATTGACCAGTGCCGGCATGGCCGGGTCCACCGCCGCCACCGCCGTGCTGCTCTACCGGTGCGCCAGCTGGCTGTTGCCCGCGGCCGCGGGCTGGCTCACGTTCCTCGCCGTCGCGCGCCGTCCCCGGCGCTGACGGCGGCCGCTGTCAGCGGGACGGGTGGTCGGGGTCCATCCCGCCGGGGCCGCTTTCGGACGTGGCCTCGTCGGACCCGACGTCCTCGCCGGTCGGCGGCTGGTCGCGGTAGGTCGGCTCGGTGTGTTCGCCGGCGAAGTCGGCGTCTTCCTGCTCGCTCTGCGCCGTGACGGGATCGATGTCCGGTGAGCTCATGACCGAGACATACCCCGCGGTGCGAGCCCGCAACCGGAAGCACGCGAACCCGGGCGGCGCGGCAGAGTGCTACATTCACTGAGTGAGTGAGCCACTGAGTCACCGAGTCAGCCGCACCAACGTGGTGGACGCGGTCGCCGACAACCTGCGGGGTGAGATCCTTTCCGGGCGGTACGCGCCGGGGGAGTACCTGCCGCCGGCACGGGAACTGGCCGAGCGGTACGAGGTCACCCGCACCTCGCTCAAACATGCCCTCATGCGGCTGGTGGAGTCCGGGCTGCTGGAGATCCGCCACGGTGTCGGCACCCGCGTGCTCGATTACGAGCAGCGCGGCGGCCTCGACCTGCTCCCGATGCTCGTGGCCGCGAACGCGCCAGGCTGGGCCCAGTCGATCTTCGAGGTGCGGGCCGAGGTCGGGGCGCTCATCGCGGTGCGGGCCGCGGCGCGCGCGACCGACGAGCAGCGTGCCGGGCTGGGCGAGCTGGCCGGCCGGGTGCGGGCGGCCACGACCCCGGACGCCGCGCAGCTGGCCGAATGCGAGTGGCACCGGGCACTCGCGCGGGCCACCGGCAACCGGGTGTACCCGCTGCTGACGAACGTCGTGCTCGACACCTATCTGCGCCAGCGGCAGCTGCTGCTCGGCCCGTTCCTCGACCCCGGCGCCGCCGCCGACCGGCTCGATCCGCTGGACGCCGCGGTTCGCGAAGGGGCGCCGCGTCCGGTCGTGCACGAGCTGGCCACCGACTATCTCGAGCGGACCGGCCGCCTGATGATCGAAAGCATGTTGTCCGGCCAGGGCGGTGCGCGATGAGGACGACGTTCAGCGAGGTCATGGCGGGCAACGGCAGGCTCGCGCTCGACGTGGAGATGCCCGGCGTGCTGCACCCGTTCGTCGACGTGGTCGCGAACGCGAGCGGCCGGGTGGAGATGCCGGGGCTGGCCGACGACCCCGCCGCGACCGGAACGGTCGAGATCGCCCCGGTGACGCGCAGGCGCATCCGCTACCGGCTGGACTTCACCGCGCTGGACGGCAGGCGGCTGCACCTGGACGGGTGGAAATCCATTCGTTTCCTGCGTCCACTGTGGACGATGACGACGCTGCCCGCCACGGTCACCGATGCCTCCGGGGCGGTGGTCGCGGAGCTGTCGCTGCGTTTCGACATCCGGCGCGAGCTGTGGGCCATGCTGCGCAGCTTCCGGCTCGTGGGCGAGCACCTGCGTCCGAAGTGGAAGGGCCGCCGCGGCCGCTTGGAGGTCTGGTACACCACGCTCACCGATCCGGAGTCCGGCACCGGATTCTGGGTGCACCACGAGCTCGTCGCACCCACCTCGGGTGAACCCGCCTTCCTGCACGGCTGGGCCGCGGTGTTCCCGCCCGGGGAGACACCGGTGCTGGCCCGCTTCGGGCCCGAACGCCATCCGGCGCCGCTCAAGCTCGCCGCGGGCGAGGCCGGCGACGTGTCCTGGGATCTCCAGCCGCGTGGCGCGGAGCGGACGCTGTTCACGTTCCCGCGCTGGGCGTGGCTGACCGGGCTGCTGCCCGCGGCGCAGATCGTGCCGCGGCCCGCGGTGCGCTTTCAGGGCCGGATCCGGTGCGGGAAGCGGGAGTTCGCCCTCGAGAACGCGCCGGGCGCCACCGCGCACATCTACGGGCACGGCAACGCGCAGCGCTGGGCGTGGCTGCACGCCGATCTGGGCGACGGCGACGTGGCCGAAGTCGTCGCCGCGGTCTCGACGCGGCCCGGTATGCGCCGCCTGCCGCCGCTGCCGTTCGTCCGGCTGCGCCTCGGCGGCCGGGACCTGCCCGCCGGTGACCCGTTGCTCGGTGCGCTGCGGCTGCACGCCGAGCTGGACCTGCCGACCTGGCGCGTGCGCGGGCGCCTCGGTCAGTACACAGTGGACATCGAGGTCACCCAGCCGCCGGAGGCCACGGTCGCGGTCGACTATCAGGATCCGGACGGCAGTCCGGCCGTGTGCCACAACACCGAGCGGGCCACCGCGCACATCGTGCTGCGCCGGCGCGAGGGCGGTGCCTGGATCCCGCACCGGGAGTGGCATCTCGGGGGCACGGCGCACGCCGAGGTAGGCACCCGTGACTGACCGCGCGCTCACCGGCACGGTCGCCACCCTGCTGGGCACCGATCCGGTGCGGGCCCGCGAGGTCGCGGCCCGCCTCGGCACGTTGTCCGCGGCGTTCCCCCGCCCGGCCCGGCTCGGCCTGCGTGCGGGTGCCGGGCTGCTCGACACCGCGGCGCTGCTGACGACCGGCCGCAGGCTCGACCGCCTGCGCCCCGAACAGCGCGACGCCCTCTGCCGCGTCCTGGCCGGGCAGCCGCGCCTGGCCGCGGTCGCCGACCTGCTCAAGGTGCCCGCGTTGCTCGCAGGGTCGGGCACGGTGCTGCCGCCGGCGCCGGAACCGGCGCGGCCGGATGCCGCGCTCGACTGCACCCCGTCGGCGCACTGGCCCGCCCGCACCACCGCCGACGCCGTGGTGATCGGCTCCGGAGCCGGTGGTGCGATGGCCGCGCGGGAACTCGCCCGGGCCGGACTGTCCGTGGTGATCGTCGAGGAGGGCAGCCGGTTCGGGGTCGCCGACTTCCGTGACCGGGAACCGGTGGAGCGCTTCGCCCGGCTGTACCGCGACGGTGGCGCGACCGTCGCCTGGGGTGTGCCCCCGGTCGTGCTGCCGGTCGGCCGGGCCGTCGGCGGGACGACCGTCGTCAACTCCGGGACCTGCTACCGCCCACCCGCTCGCGTCCTCGCGCACTGGCGTTCCCGTGCGGGGGTGGCGCTGACCGACCGGATCGCCGAGCTCGTGCCGGAGGTCGAGCGGACCCTGCGCGTCGCCACCCAGCCGATGGCGGCGCTGGGCCGCAACGGCGGCCTCGCGCTCGCCGGGGCCGCGCGGCTGGGCTGGCAGGCGAGCCCGTTGCGCCGCAACGCCCCGGGCTGCGCCGGAAGCTGCCAGTGCGCGGTGGGCTGCCCGCGTAACGCGAAGTACGGGGTACACCTCAACGCCTTGCCCCAGGCATGCGAGGCGGGCGCCAAGATCGTGTCGGAACTGCGGGTGCACCGGATCCTCGTCGAGCGCGGGCGCGCCGCCGGTGTCGTGGCGCGACGGCCGGACGGCAGCTCGGCCGAGATCCTCAGCGACATCGTCGTGGTGGCCGCGGGTGCCACCGAGACGCCACCGTTGCTGTGCCGTTCGGGACTCGGCCGGCATCCGCAGCTGGGCCGCAACCTCGCGCTGCATCCGGCGGTCAGCCTGGCGGGGCGCTTCGACGAGGACGTCGAGGCGTGGCGGGGCGTCCTGCAGAGCGTGGGGATCGAGCAATGGCACGACAAGGGCGTGCTGATCGAGGCGACCTCGGCTCCTCCCGGTATGGGCACGTTCGTGCTGCCCGGCCTGGGCAGCGACCTGCGGCGGGAGATGGAGGCTTCGCCGCGGCTGGCCACGCTGGGCGCGATGATCGCCGACGAACCGGCGGGGCAGGTGCTCGGCCGTCGTGCGCCGCTGTTGCGCTACCAGCTGGCGCGCGACGATCTCGGCAAGCTTCGCACGGCGCTGTGCGCGATGGGCGAGGTGCTCTTCGCCGCCGGGGCGCGGGAAGTGCTCACCGGTATCGCCCGGTCGCCGCGCGCGAGTGACGTGACCGCCTTGCGGGACATCGTGGCCCGGACGCCGGCCGCACAGCTGCATCTCGCGGCGTTCCATCCGACCGGCTCGGCCCGTGCGGCCGCCGACCCGGAATCCGGGCCGGTGGACGGCCGGGGCCGCCTGCGCGGGGTCGACGGGGTGTACGTCGCGGACGCGTCGGTGCTGCCCAGCTGCCCGACGGTCAACCCTCAGGTGACCATCATGGCGATGGCGCTGGCGATCGGGGAGTGCGTGATCGCCGACCGCGGCGGGGCGTAACGGCGCCCGGCCCTATCCGCAGCGCCGGTTCCACGGCATCAGCGACAGCACGCGCGCCATCCCGCACGTGTTGCTGAGCGCGGAGAACGTCAGCCCCGCCCCGATGAAACCGGCGATCCATTTCAGCGGGTCGTAGGCCAGGCTCAGCAGCAGTCCGATCAGGACGAGCGTTCCGGCGGCCAGGCGTACCTGCCGTTCCATCGCCCACGGCGCGGACGCCGTGCGTTCGAGTTCGCCGCCATGCGCGGCCCAGGCGTCGATACCGCCCTGCAGTACGACCGAGGTGTCGATACCCGCGGCCGACAACAGCCGGCTCGCCTCGGCCGCCCTGGTTCCGGCCGCGCACACCAGCACGACCGGTCCGGTCGAGAATTCACCGAGTCGCCCGTGAATCTGTGAGACGGGAACGTTGATGGAATTCGGAATTCGGCTATGAGCGAACTCCGCAGGTGAACGGACGTCGACAACGCGAACGCTGTCGTTGGATTCGATCATCTGAACGACTTGAACGGCGTGCAAATGCTGGGCGTAATTCGCGGGCATCCTAGCTCCTGATTCCCGGACGGCGGCAGGGACCCACGGTGGGTCCTCGCATCACCGGCGGCACGGAAAACCTAGGGGCAGATTACCCGCCAGGGTATCGGCCGAACGAATGACTTTGGTTGCTCTACGTAGTTGCCTGAAACAGTGCCGTGCGGACTGGACGTGACCACCGTTCGTGAGATAAGAGTTGTAGCCGTCCGCCGTTCGTCCATTCACCAACGTGCGAGAGCGTCACCGAGGCTGCGTTTTCGTCAGAAGGCATCGAAGTGCCACACCAATCAGAAAATTCCGTTCCAAAAAAGGGGCACTCCGCCGAGATCCGCGGCAAAACCAGAATTTCACTCCGGGCTCGCGTGCTGGCGATCGCTTTGATCCCGAGCTTTGTGCTGCTCGCCGCGGGTGTGGGCATCAACGCTTACCTGATCATCGCCGCGGTCCACAAACGCGATACCGCGGTCCTGCTCAGCCGCGGCTACGGGCTCGCGGTACCGTTCATGCCCGCGATGACGCAGGAGCGCCGCGCGAGCATGGCGTTCGCGGTCGACGCGTCACCGCAGAACAGAGCCGCGCTCGACGAGTCACGCGCCGGCTTCAACCAGCTGCTGGGCCAGTTCAGCTCGATCTCGACGCAGGTCGCGGACGCGATGCCGGCGGGAGCGCGCGACGCGATCGGCTCGTTCGTGCAGTCGATGGCGCAGCTGCCGCAGATCCGCCAGCAGGTCGACACCGGCGGAGCTTCGCCCCTTGTCGTCTACTCCACGTACAACTCGATCGGCGACAAGATGATCGACGCCGCGGGCGCGATCGGCCGGGACTCCACGGACAAGGACGTGGCGCTGTTGCGCTCCAACGCCTCGGACCTCATGCGCGTCTCGGACTGGCTCGACCGCAGCAACTCGCTCGCGCTCGCGGTCTACCAGGAGCGCAGGCCTACCAGCGACGAGCTGGCCACCTACGACTCGCTCACCCACGCCTACCGCGCCGATATCGCCGCGATGCGTCCCCAGCTTCCCGCGGCGCAGCAACAGAAGATCGACGCGCTCGAGTCCTCATCGGACTGGAGTTTGCTCGGCACCGTCGAGAACGCCGTCGTGCGGCAGGGTTACGACCCCCGGCTGCGTGCGGACGTGGTCCCGCCGCTGCCCGCCACCGCCCAGCAGTGGCAGGACGCCGTCCGGCAGGTCTCGGCCACGGTCAGTGCCATCGGCCTCGGTGATCTCGGCAGCGCGGCCGCCACGGCCGAGCAGCAGTCCGCGGACGACACCCTGCAACGTTCGGTGATCACGGCCGCGGCGAGCCTGGTGCTCGCGGTTGTCGCGCTGCTGGTGGCGGTGCGGATGGGTAACGATCTCGTGCGTCGCCTGCGCCGGCTGCGGGCGGACACGCTCGCCGCCGACGAACGGCTGCCCGAGGTGGTCGGCCGCATCCGTGACGGCGAGCAGGTCGACGTCACCAAGGAAGTGCCCGCCCTGGACTACGGTGGCGACGAGATCGGCGAGGTCGCCGATGCCTTCAACAAGGCGCAGCAGGCCGCGGTCGCCGCCGCGGTGGAGGAGGCCCGGCTGCGGGAGGGCACGAACGCGGTGTTCCTCAACATCGCCCGGCGCAGTCAGGCCGTGGTGCACCGGCAGCTGCAGGTGCTCGACAAGGCCGAGCGCGCCGCCGACGATCCAGACCAGGTCGAACTGCTGTACCAGCTGGACCACCTGAGCACCCGTGAGCGCCGCAACGCCGAGAACCTCATCGTGCTCGGCGGTGGCCAGCTCAGCCGCCAGTGGCGCAACCCGGTGGGGCTGCTCGACATCGTCCGCGGCGCCGTCGCCGAGACCGAGCAGTACAACCGGGTCTCGTTCGGCCGGATTCCGGAGCTGCAGGTCAGCGGCCGGACCGTGGCCGACCTGATGCACCTGCTCGCGGAACTGGTCGACAACGCGATCGTGTTCTCCCCGCCCGACTCGCGCATCGAAGTGCGCGGCAACCCGGTCGGCAAGGGCGCCGTGATCGAGATCGACGACCAGGGGCTCGGGATGTCGCCGGAGGAACGCGAGCAGGCGAACGCGATGTTCGAGGATCCACCGGACTTCGGCGTGATGGCGCTGAGCCAGGACACGCGCATCGGCTTCTTCGTGGTGGCCAGGCTCGCCCACCAGCACGACATCCGGGTATCGCTGCTGGAGTCCTCCTACGGTGGCGTTCGTGCCGTGGTGGTCGTCCCCAACGACGCGCTGGTTTTGCCGAAGCTGCTCGAACCCGCCGAGGGGCCACACACGGACTGGTTCGACACGGTGGCGCCCGTGCAGCCCGCACCGGCTCCGGAACCGTTACGCGCCAATGGAAGCGCGAACGGCGCGCACCATCGGTCCACAGTGAGGACTCTGCCCGAGAGCACCCCGGTGGCGCCGGTGCAGGCGGCGACGGACGACCGTCCACCACTGCCGAAACGCCGGCGTCAGGCGAACCTCGCTCCTCAGCTGCACGAAGAGCCGGAATCGGTGGACTCCGTCGATACCGGCAACGAGGCGACCGCCCTCGAGGCGGGGAACGTGATGGCGGCCTTCCAGGAAGGCACGCGCCGCGGCCGGACCGAAGACGAACCCTGGCACGACTGAGTCGAGCCACGGAAACGAGGATCTTGTGGATCAGAAAACCAGAAAAAAAGACGTCAACTGGCTGCTCGACGACTTCGTCGACCGAGTCGTCGGCATCGACAGGGCGGTGCTGCTGACTTCGGACGGTCTGCTCATGGGCCGCTCCCGCGGACTGTCCGAAGAGGACGGTGAGCATCTGTCCGCGATGGCGTCGGCCTTCCAGAGCCTCTCCCGCGGCGCCGCCCGGCACTTCAGCAGCGGTGGCGTGCGGCAGACCATGGTGGAAATGGACAAGGCGTTTCTCTTCGTCATGGCCGCCGGGCGCGGTGCGTGCCTGGCCACCCTCGCCGCCCACGAGGCCGACCTGGGGCTCGTGGCATACGAGATGAACCGCCTCGTCAAGCGGGTCGGCGTGAACATGTCGGCCTCGCCCCGTCCGGTCGAAGCCCCGAACGGCAAGCCACATGACCGGCGGTGAGCACGATGCCGGATCCGGGACACGACGAGCAGGGGCCGGTGGTGCGGCCCTACTTCCTGACAGGCGGGCGCAGTCGTCCGGCGCGTACCGACCTGGAGCTGATCACCCTCGTGGTGTCGGTCACCGACGGGATCCGCGAAGCGGTCAGCCCGGAGCACGCGGAGATCGTGCGACTGTGCGAGCAGCCGTGCTCGGTCGCGGAGGTCTCCGCGCTGATGAGCCTGCCGCTGATGGTGGTGAAGGTCCTGCTGAGCGACCTGATCGACCGTGGTTATCTGATCCACCGGTCGCCGCCGCCGGCGAACGAGATTCCCAGCCGAGAACTACTCCAGGCGGTCCTTGATGGCATCCGAAGGCTCTGAACGGCTCGCCACGGCGGTCAAGATCCTGGTCGCCGGAGGGTTCGGCGTCGGGAAGACGACCATGGTGGGTGCGGTCAGCGAAATCCGTCCACTGCGGACCGAGGAGGTCCTCAGCGACGCCGGTGAAGGCGTGGACGACCTCTCCGGCGTCGAGGCCAAGACGACCACGACGGTCGCCATCGACTTCGGCCGGATCACGATCAGCCCCGAGCTGGTGCTGTACCTGTTCGGGACACCGGGGCAACAACGGTTCTGGTTCATGTGGGACGAGCTGGCCAGCGGTTCGCTCGGGGCCGTGGTCCTCGTCGATCCGCGGCGGCTGGACACGAGCTTCGCCGCGGTGGACTTCTTCGAGCGCCGCGGCGTGCCGTTCGTGGTCGGCGTCAACTGCTTCGACCAGGCGCCGGTGTACCACCCCGACGAGGTGCGCGACGCACTCGACCTGCCCGCCGAAACGCCGGTGGTGCTGTGCGACGCGCGCTACCGCGAGCCGGGCAAGAACGTACTGGCGACACTGCTGGAACACCTGATGCTGCTGGGCGATCGCCAGTGGGCGGGATACCGGCCGGGCGTGCGTTGAGCGGTTCCGGGACGTGTCGCGCCCGGGGCCGTGCGCCATGATGGCGCGGTGGGACAAGAGGCCGGTTTCGACGAGGTGGACGTGTCCATCCTGGACGCGATGCATGTCAACCCCCGGGTGAGTTTCGAGAAACTGGGGCCCGCGCTGGGGTTGTCGCCGGCGACGGTGTCGCGGCGGTGGCAGCGGTTGGCGGCGTCGGGCCGGGTGTGGGTGTCGTCGGTGCCGGGGCCCCAGGTGGCACTCGTGGGCGCGGTCTGCGAAATCGAGGCCGTGCCGGGACAGGCGCACGACGTCGCCCGGGCGCTGGCCGGGATGCCGCACGTGGTGTCGGTGTATCTGACCAGCGGTGACCACGACCTGGCCGCGCTCGTGTTCGCCGCCGGCATGCGGGAGCTCACGGCGCTCCTGCTCGGTATTCCGGCGGCCGTCGCGGGGATCGCCCGGGTGCGCACGCACGTCGGCATCGCGTGGTACAGCGACGCGCAGTGGCGGCTCGGCGCGATCAGTTCGCGGGAGGAGCGCGAAGTACGGGACGGCACGCGGCCCGGGCAGCCGTCGTTGTGGCGCGGGCAAGTCTACAGCGAGCAGGACCGCGCGCTGTATCTGGCGCTGCAGCCGGACGGGCGGGCGCGGTACCGGGACCTCGCGGCGCGGCTCGACACCCCGGAGCACCTCGTGCGGCGGCGGATCGCCGAGCTGGTGCGGCGGGAACTGCTGGCGTTCCGGACCGACTTCGCGCGCGGCGAGGGCGGCTGGCCCGCGCAGGTGATCCTGTGGCTGTCCGCGCCCGGCGACTCGCTGCACGACGCGGGGCTCGCGATCGGTGCCTGGCGGGAAACGCGGATCTGCCTGTCGGTGGTCGGGACGGCGAACCTGTTCGTCGTGGTGCAACTGCACCGGCTGGCCGAACTCGGCGATCTGCTGGCGCGGCTCGGGCCCGGTGTCGCGGTCACCGACCAGCGGGTGGTCCTGCGCCCGGTGAAGTCCTGGGGCCGGCTGCTGGATCCGGACGGGCACGCCACCGGGCTGGTGCCGGCCGACCCGTGGAGCCCGGTCACCGACAAGAACCTCGACACCGGCAGCTGATCCGTCGCATTCCCGCAGCCGGCCCGCGCCTGGCGTCTGTTTCCCGCATTTCGGCGGAGTGCGTCGGTGCCGCCGCTTCACTGCGACCATGACGACCACCCCGAACGGCGTGACCGTGCCCCTGGCCGAGTGGGTCGCCGGGCTCCGCCTCGCCGACATCCCCGAGCCGACCCGGACCCGCGCGAAACACCTGCTGCTCGACGGCGTCGCGTGCGGCCTCGTCGGCGCGCAGCTGCCGTGGTCCCGGGTGGCGGCCGATGCGGTGCTGGCGCTGGAAGGCACCGGCGACGCCGTCGTACTCGGCACCGGGCGGACGACGAGCGCACCCGCCGCCGTGCTGCTGAACAGCACGTTCATCCAGGGGTTCGAACTGGACGACTTTCATCCGCTGGCACCCCTGCACAGCAACTCGCTCGTCCTGCCTGTGCTGCTCGCGACCGTCGGCACCGGTGCCGACGCACTGACGGCCGCGGTGGCGGGTTTCGAGGTCGGACCGCGCGTGGGGCTGGCGCTGCACGGCGCGGAGATGCTGTCGCGGGGCTGGCATTCCGGCCCGGTGTTCGGCACGCACACGGCCGCGATGGCAGCGGGCAAGCTGCGCGGGCTGGATTCCCGGGGCCTGGAGGACGCGCTGGGCATGGCCGGGACGCAGTCCGGCGGGTTGATGGCCGCGCAGTACGAGGCGATGTCCAAGCGGATGCAACACGGGTTCGCCGCCCGCAACGGCTTCTACGCCGCCGGGCTGGCGGCGGCCGGTTACACCGGCATCAAGCAGGTGTTCGACCGGCCCTACGGCGGTTTTCTCGCGGTGTTCGGCGAGGGTCACGACCCGGACGCGAGCCAGATCGTGGCCGGTCTGGGCCGGCAATGGCACACCGACGTCATCATGGTCAAGTCCTACGCGGCACAGGGCGGGCTGCACGGCACCATCCAGGCGGTGCTGGAGCTGCGTGCCGAGCACGACATCGACCCGGCCGCCGTGGAGCACATCGAGATCCGGGTCGGGCACGCGGTGTACCACCACGGCTGGTGGAAGCCACAGCGGCCGCTGACGTCGATCGGCGCGCAGATGAACCTCGGGTACGCGGCCGTGGTGGCCCTGCTGGACGGCGCGGTCATGCCCCAGCAGTTCACCGAGGACCGGCTGGATGCCGAGGACGTGTGGGCGCTGCTGGACCGGGTCGACGTGCAACTGGACGAGAGCATCGAGGGCGGCGCGCCGCAGGAGCGCTTCGCCACCGAGCTGACGATCACCCTGGCGGACGGCGCCGTTCGGCATCGCCGGATCGAGCAGCCCCACGGCGGCCCGGCGGACCCGGTGACCAACGACGAGCTGGTCGGCAAGTACCGGGCGCTCGTCGGCCCGCTCGTGCCGCCCGCGCGCCTGGCCGCGATCGAGAAAACCGTGCTGCGCCTGGACGAATTGACCGATCTCGGCGAGCTCGCCGAGCTGCTCGCGCCACCGGTGGCGCGAGTGCTGGACTGAAGGGAACACCATGAGCACAACGACGGCACGTGCGGCGTTGCGCGCGCGGCTGGCCGGCGGCGAGCTGGTCGTCGCGCCCGGCGTGTTCGACGGCATGTCGGCGCATCTGGTGCGGCGCCTGGGATTCGCGGCCGGATATCTGACCGGCGCGGGCGTGGCGGCGTCCGGATTCGGGCTGCCCGACATCGGCCTGGTCACGCAGACCGAGATGACCGAGCGGGCCAGGATGATCGCGCGCGTCCTCGGTGACGTCCCGCTGATCGCCGACGCCGACACCGGCTACGGCGCCGCGTTGAACGTGGTGCGCACGGTGGAGGAGTACGAGTCCGCGGGGGTGGCCGCGATCCAGCTGGAGGATCAGGCTTTCCCGAAGCGCTGCGGGCATTTGCCGGACAAGGAGCTGATCGGTGCCGGGGAGTTCGTGGTCAAGCTGCGGGCCGCGCTCGATGCCCGTACCGATCCGGATCTGGTGATCATCGCGCGGACCGATGCCAGGGCCCCGCTGGGCCTGGACGCGGCGATCGAGCGCGCGAACGCCTACGCCGAGGCGGGTGCGGACGTGATCTTCGTGGAGGCTCCACAAGGGACGGATGAGATCGAACGGATCGCCGCCGAGGTCGAGGCGCCGTTGCTGCTCAACCTCGTCCTCGGCGGCCTGACGCCGATGGAGTCCGCACAGCGGTTGCGGGAGCTGGGCTTCGCCATCGCGATCCATCCCTCCTCGGCGCTGGGCGCGGCGGCGTGGGGGATGCTGAGCGGCCTGGCGCAGCTGGCCGGACGGGATCCGCAGGAGCTCGCGCCGAGCAGCCCGGAGGAGTTCTTCGATCTGGTCGGGCTCGCCGAATGGTCGGCGATCGGCGAGAAGTACCGGGAGCGCTGAGCCATGGGCATGACGATGATCGAGAAGCTGCTGGCGCGGAAGGCGGGTGTGCCGTCGGTGCGCCCGGGAGACACGGTGACCGTCGAAGTCGACATGTGCGTGCTGATCGACCTGCAGTTCGCGACCGTATGGCTGCCGCCGTCGCGCATCCACGATCCGGACAAGGTCGCGATCGTCATGGACCACGCCGTGCCGGCACCGTCGCTCAAGGACGCCGAGGGCGGGCCGCGGGCGCGCAGGTTCGCCGCCGACTTCGGCATTTCACGCTTCTTCGACGTGGGACGGCACGGCATCTGCCATCAGGTGATCGCGGAGAACGGGCTCGCGCGGCCCGGCGAGGTGCTGGCCTGCACCGATTCGCACACCTGCGCGGCCGGTGCGTACAACACCGCGGCGCGCGGGCTGGGCCCGGCCGAGGTGTACTCGATCATGTGCACCGGCAGCACGTGGTTCCAGGTCGCGCCGACCATCCGCTACGAACTGCACGGCGGCAAACCCGACGGTGTCAGCGGCAAGGACGTGTTCCTGTATCTGGCGGACGAATACGGCGACGCGACCAACCAGAACCTCGAGTTCGGCGGGCCCGGGCTGGTGAGCATCCCGATGAACGACCGGCGCACGATCGCCACCCAGGCCGCCGAGGTGTCCGCGGACTTCGCGACCTTCGCCGCCGACGACGTGCTCCACGAGTTCCTGGCCGAGCGCGGCGTCACCGGATACGCGGCCGCCGGCCCGGACCCCGATGCGTCCTATGTGGACACACGGGAAATCGATCTGTCCGCGCTGGAGCCCTATGTGGCGCGGCCGGGGACGGTGAGTCACAACGGGGTGCCGGTGTCGCAGGTCGAAGCACGCCGGATCGATCAGGCGTTCATCGGCTCGTGTGCCAACGGGCAGCTGGAGGACCTGCGCATCGCGGCCTCGGTACTGCGCGGCCGGACGGTGGCGCCCGGTGTCCGGCTGCTGGTCACCCCGGCCTCGCAGGAGGTGTACCGGGAGGCGATGCGGCTGGGCTATCTGCAGGACATCGCCGACGCCGGCGGGGTGGTGACCAACTCGACCTGCGGCGCCTGCTTCGGTTACCACATGGGGGTCGTCGGCCCGGGCGAGGTGTGCCTGACCTCGTCCACGCGCAACTTCACCGGCCGGATGGGCAGCACCGAGGCCGAGATCTACATGGCCTCGCCGGCGACCGTGGCCGCGTCCGCCGTCACCGGCGTCATCACCGACCCGCGGGAGGTGACCGCATGACCACGTCGATCAAGGGCCGGGTCTGGGTGTTCGGCGATTCGCTCAACACCGACGCGATGTACCCGGCCTTCGCGATGAAGATGGACATCTCCGAGGCCGCCAGGCACGTGTTCTACGAGGTCCGTCCAGGATGGACGGACCAGGTGCGGCCGGGCGACATCGTGGTGGCGGGCCGGAACTTCGGCGTCGGCTCCTCCCGTCCCGTGGCCGCCCTGTTCCGGCATCTGAAGGTCGCCGCCCTGGTCGCGGAGGAGTTCAACTCGCTGTTCCTGCGCAACGCGATCAACGCCGGGCTGCCCGCCCTCACCGTGCCCGGCGCGACGCGGATCTTCTCCGACGGCGACACCGGCCGCTTCGACATCGCGACCGGCGACTACGTCAACGAGACGACGGCGGAATCGGGCGCCACGGCTCCGCTACCGCCACTGGTGCTGGAAATCCTGGCCAGCGGCGGGGTTCTGCCGCGGCTGGCCGAGCAGGGGTACCTGCCGATCGAGCTGCTCGACGTACTCAGATCGGGTGCGCTGCCGGTGGAAGGTGGCGCGTGAACCTCGCGCCCGGCGTGCGGTGTGTCGCGACCACCCGCCGGGACAACGCGTTCCTGCTCGACGGGGACGACGGCTACACGCTGGTCGACGTCGGCTGGGCCTCGGCGCCGCGCCGGATCGAGGACGAACTCGGGAGCCTGGGCGATATCCGGCGCATCGTGCTCACCCACGCTCATCCCGACCACGTCAAGGGCGCCGCCGAACTGGTGGCGCGCACCGGTGCGCGGTTGTTCATCCACGAAGCCGACGCGCCCTGGCTCGCGGCCGGCCGGGTGCCCTCCGCCGGCCGGTCCGGTGTGGCCGGGCGCCTGCTCGACCGGATCCCGCTGCTGCACTGGGCTCCGGTCACCGCCGACGTCCTGCTCCGCGACGGGGACCGCGTGGAAGGGGCCGGCGGCCTGCGGGTGATCCACACACCCGGGCACACCCCGGGACACATCGCCCTGCATTACGCGCCGGGGAACACGGTGCTCGTCGGTGACGCGGTCTTCAACCGGGGCGCAGGGTTGAGCACCGGGCCCGCCGCGCTGGCCGCCGATCCGGCACAACGCCCGTCGAGCCTGGCCCGCCTCCCACGCGACGTCGCCGCCGTCGGTCTCGCCCACGGCGACGCCCTGCGGGGCGAGGACCTCGCTCGGTATCACGCACTGCTGGAGCGGATGAAAACCGAGCCTCCGGTCAACGGCTCTCCCTGAACGGTGCTCGCAGCGCTTCGGTGGCCGCGCGCGCCACGCAGTCGGCGAGGTCGGGGTCGGTCAGGTCCGGCAGCGTCCGGTCGACCGGGGTGAGCGCGGCGAGTGCGCCGGCGCAGGCGCGGTGCACGTCGAGGCGGTACAGCGGGTCGGTACCCGGGCCCGCCAGCGGCGTCTCGCGCAGTGCCCGCAGCATGCCGGGAAGCGCGAGCAGGTGACCGACGGGATCGGGGGAGAGCACCGGCACCTCCGCGGGCAGGCCCGCGGCCGCACCGACGAGGTCGATGACGGCGGTCGCGTCACCGGCGAGGGCGTCCAGCGGAAAGGCCGCCGTGTCGGTCTCGTGCCAGGACGCGATGTCGGCGACGCCGGCGGCCATCAGCAACGGCACCAGCATCGGCAGCGTCCGCGCCCCGGTGACCACGACACGACTGGACCGCGGCGGCATCCCCGCCCGGCGCAGCGTGACCAGCAGTGCCGCGGCCAGCGCCATCCCCGCGGTGTCCTGTTCGGTGATGACCGGTGTGGTGCTGGTCAGCGCCATTTCGGCCTGCGCGGCTCGCGCCCGATCCGCCTCGGTGCGGGCGAGGAACAGCGCCGTCGTGCCGGACGGGAGCGCACGCAGGGCGGAGCTGAGCTGGCTCGCGTCGCGAACGGTGACCGCGACCGGGAACGCGGCGACGGGCCCGTGGGCCCGCAGCAGCCGCACGTCCGCCGCGAGCGCCGCGAGCACCTCGCCCGGTCCCAGCGACGCAGCGCTGCCGTCACCGACGACCGCCATTCCCCGCCCGCCATCGGAGACGACGGTGTTCATCCGGCGAAGGCCGCCCCGTCCTCGGCCAGCTCCCGCCACAACGCCGGTTCGATCACCGTGCTGGTGTCCACCCCGTGGCGGGCCGCGACCTCCATCAGGTCGGCCAGCCGGGCCCGGTGCAGGTTGGCTTCGTACGGGTGGCCACTCGCGAGCGCTTCCTCGGAGGCCTGCCGCGCCGTGAGAATCCCGTGGCACAGTTCCGCGGCGAACTGGCTCATCCGCCCACCTCTTCCTCGAACCTCTTCGAACATGATAAATCTACCATCTGCCGACTTAAAAAATATTGCAACTCTTTAACAGTGCGAGGCTGGTCTCACCGCTCCGCTACAGGTCGTTGCCTGCGTAGGAGAGGTTGAAGCTCTTGTTGGTCAACGGAAAGTCCGGCACGATCGTGTCGGCCAGCGCGACCGGCAGTGCGGGCCAGTTGAAGAAGCTGGGATCCACGATCTTCACGCGGGAAAGGGTGCCGTCGGAGGCGAATTCCACCCGGTGCACGATCGTGCCGCGCCAGCCCTCGGCGATGCCCGTCCCGGACGTGGCCGGGAGCTCGCGCGCGGTGCTGATGTCCACCGCGCGCACGTCCGCGGCGAGCCGGACGACGGTCGCGATGGCGTGCTGGATTTCCGCGACCCGTGCGGTGAAGCGGGCGAGCACGTCGCCGCCGGTGTGCGGATACTCCACCCGGGGCAGGGCAGCGTCGAGGAACGGGTGATCGAACCGCGCGTCGACGGTGAGCCCGCTGGCGCGCGCGACATAACCCAGGGCGCCGAGGTCATGGGCCTGCTGCCGGGTGAGCACGGCCGTACCGGTGAACCGGTCGCGCACGACGCTGTGGGACAGGGCCAGTTCCGCGATCTCACCGACGTCGGCCGCGACGTCGAGCAGGTCGTCGAGATCGGGAAGGTGCCGGACGCGGACGCCGCCGGGGTGGATGGCGCCGCGCAGCAGGCGATGTCCGGTGACGTGATCGTTGTGCCGCAGGAGTTGTTCGCGGACGCGTTGCGCCTGCGCGTTGAGGATGCCGTGCCCGACGTCGTTGCAGAGCGCGCCGAGGTCGGTGACGTGGTTGTAGACGCGTTCCAGCTCCAGCAGGATCGCGCGGATCCGCTGGGCGTCCTCGGCCACCCGCAAGCCCTGGGCGTCCTCGACCGCGAGGCAGAACGCCAGCGTGTGGCCCACGCTGGTGTCACCACTGACGCGCTCGGCCAGTTCAAGCGCCCGCCGCGGGGTGCGTCCCTGGAAGAGTTTCTCGATTCCTTTGTGGACGAACCAGAGCCGGGCCTTGAGATTGAGGATGGTCTCGCCCACGACGGAGAAGCGGAAGTGCCCTGGTTCGATCATGCCGGCGTGCACGGGCCCGACCGGGATCTCGTACACGCCGTCTCCCTCCACGGTGCGGAACGGATAGGGTCCGTCGACGTCGCCGAACGCCGGCGGAGCGCCCGCGTCGGCGAGCATCGGGTACCAGCCCTTCGGCCAGTGGAAGTGCCGCACGAGCCGGCGCGGCAGGGGATGATCACTCGGCACGATGCCGAACAGGTCGCGCATCTCGCGCTCGAAGCGGCCCGCCGCGAAGGACAACCCGGCCAGACTCGGCACCCGGGGATCGGCCCGTTCGAGTGGGACGTGCAGTTCGACGCGCCGGTCGGGGCGGGCGGCGGTGAACAGGTAGACCGCGCGCAACCGGTCGCCGTCGTCGTGCCCGGCGACGAGCGCGACGCGGAAACCGTTGGCCAGTAACCATTCGGCCTGTGCGGGCAGGTGCGCCGGGGCGAGCGTGAGCTGTTCGCGTCCGGTATCGGTGGCGGTCATGGTGTTCCCGTCGCGACGTGAGCGGCCAGATTCAGCAACGTGGTCAGCGGCCCCGCGGCGACGCCGAGCACCGCGCACGCCAGCAGGCCGCCGCCGAGGGCGAGTGTGGGCGCGGTGGACAGGCGGGTCGGCGCGAGCGTGGCGAGCAGCCCGTGGGGCGCGGGGGCCTCGGGCGGATCGCCGAGCAGCATGCGGCTGGTGTGGCCGACCAGCGCGGCGGCGATCACCAGCACCAGCACGAGCGCGATCGCGGTGACCCAGCCGAGCCCGGCGGCGAATCCGGCGCGCGCGAGCCCGAACTCGCTGGCGAACAGGCTGAACGGCGGAAAGCCGATCAGCGCCAGCATCCCGAGCCCCAGATACCCCGCCAGCAGCGGATCGCGGCCGGCGAGGCCCCGGACTTCGTCGATGCGGCTGGTTCCGGTGACCTGCAGGAGCCGGCCCGCGCCGAGGAACAGCACACTCTTGGTGAGACCGTGCCCGAGCACGTGCAGCAGGGCGGCGGCCAGCGCGAGGGGAGTGCCGAACGCCGCGCCGAGCGCGACGAGCGCGAGGTGTTCGATACTGGAATAGGCCAGCATCCGTTTGTAGTCACGCTGCCCCAGCAACAGCGACGCGGCCACCGCGAGCGAGGCCAGCGCCATGACCACCAGCATGCCACGGGCGAACCCGGCGCCCAGCGCGACGTCGGAGATCACCTTCACCCGCAGAATCGCGTAGAGCGCGACCGAGAGCAGCACCCCGGACATCAGCGCCGACACCGGCGCCGGAGCCTGCGAGTGGGCGTCCGGCAGCCAGGCGTGCAACGGGGCGAGCCCGGCCTTGGTGCCGAACCCGAGGACGAGCAGCGCGATCGCGATGCGGGCCACCCCCGGGTCGAGGCTGTGCGCGTTCGCGGCGAGCGCGGCCAGGCCGAGACCGGTGCCGTGCGCGGCGTAGTTGAGCAGCAGCGTGCCCAGCAGCGCCAGCGCGATGCCGGTGGAGCAGATCACCACGTACTTCCACGCCGCTTCGACCGCACCCCTGGTACGTCGCTGTCCGACCAGGAAGGCCGTGATGATGGTCGTCGCCTCGATCGCCACCCACAGCACCCCGAGATCGGCGGCCAGCACCGCGGTGGCCATGGCGGCGAGGAACAGTTGCACGAGCAGGCTGTGCCGGGCCGCGGTGCGCGCGGTGGCCCGGCCCGCCGCGATCTCACCGTCGAAAAACGACGGCGTGGCGGCGGTGGCGAGCAGCGCGACGGCACCGATGACGATCAGCATGAACGCCGACAGCGCGTCCACCCGCAGCGCACCGCCGAGCGCGGTGGACGGCCCGGACCGTGCGATGTGGACGGCGAGGGCGACCGCGGCCGCCAGCACGGCGGCGGCACTGATGGTGGACAACCACGCGCGCACCCGGCTCCAGCCGGACACGAGGTAGGCCAGCGCCGTCAGCAGCGGCACGAAGACGGGAAGCAGGGACAGCGTCATCATCAGTCGTGCAGCTCCCGCAGTTCGCCGAGGTCGGTGTCGCCGAAGGCCTCGCGGATCCGGGTGGCCAGGATCTGCAGGACCAGGACCGCCAGCAGCACGTCGAGCGAGATACCCGCCTCGACGACGAGACCGACGCTGGTCGTGGTCAGGAATCCGACTGCCGTGATCCCGTTGTCCAGCAACAGGAAACCGACCAGCTGGGACAGCGCGCGCCGCCGGGTGACGAGCACGAAGAACCCGATGAGCACCACCGTGACGCCGACCGGGATGGCCTGCGTCGCCGGTGAGGGGGCCAGCGCGACCAGGGGTGTGGAGACGGCGTAGGCCAGCAGTGTCAGCACCGCGGCGGTGAGCAGGGACGCGGCGACGTTCACCAGCGGCCGCGTTTCCCGCGCGACGTCGCCGGATCGGGCCAGGGCCCGGCGCAGCAGCCAGGGAAGCACACCGGCACGCAGCACGAGAATGCCCGCGGCGACGCCCCACAGCTCGGCGGTCCCCTCGCGCGCGGCCAGCACGGCGACCAGCGCGCCGAGCGCGACGCCCTGCAGCGCGAACACCCGGATGATGACGGACAGCTCGCGGCGCCACAGGATCAGTACCGCGGTCAGCAGCAGGCCCCCGCAGGCCAGGTCGAGCAACTGCACATATCCGGTTCCGGTCACGGTGCTCCTTGTCAGGCCAGGAAGAACGAGGCCGCCACGGCCAGCAGCGACAGCAGGAACGAGCCGGCCAGCAGTTCCGGCACCCGGAACAACCTGAGTTTGGCCAGGAACACCTCGCTCACCGCCAGCACGGCGCCGAGCAGACCCACCTTGACCACCAGTGCCAGCACACCGGCCGCGAGCGCGAGCGGAGCGGCGCTGGTGGCCACGCCCCACGGCAGGAACAGGTTCGCCAGCAGCCCGAGAAACACCGACAACCGCATCGCGGAGGCGAGTTCGATCAGCGCCAGGTCCGGGCCCGCGTACTCCAGCACCATCGCCTCGTGCACCATGGTCAGTTCCAGGTGGGTGGACGGGTTGTCCACCGGCAGGCGCCCGGTCTCGGCGATGATCACCAGGATCAGTGCGACCGCGGCGAGCAGGCTGACCGGGGACACCACCCGCACCGGGTCGTCCAATGTGGACGAGACGATGGTGGCCAGGTTCGTGGAGCCTGCGCGCACGGACAACGCGAAGATCGCGACCAGCAGTGTCGGCTCGACCAGCGCCAGTATCGTCGTCTCGCGGCTGGCCCCCATCCCGCCGAACGCGGTGCCGGTGTCCAGCCCGGCCAGAGCGAGGGCCACCGCCCCCAGCGCCAGCAGCGCGACCACGGCGAAAAGGTCCGCGACCGGATCGATCGCCGACGTGGCGGTCACGAAGGGCACGACCACCACGACGACGAGCGTGGTGGCCATCAGCACCAGCGGCGCGTACCGGAACACCTCACTGGTGCCGCGCGGGGCGATCGGCTCCTTGCCGAACAGCTTGCGCAGATCCCGCCACGGTTGCAGGACACCCGGCCCGGCGCGGCCTTCGAGTCTGGCCCGGATCTGCCGCATCACCCCGACCAGCAGCGGTGAGCCGGCCACGACCAGCAGTGGCTGCAGGACGCCGCCGAGCACGCCCAGCCCGGTCACCGGGTCACCGCCAGCAGGATCAGGACCGCGCACAGGGTGGAGAAGCCGTAACCGAGGTAGCGGTGCACGCTGCCGTTCGCCAGCCTCCGGCCCGCCGCGCCCCAGGCCAGGGCCGCGGCCAGCACCGGCTGGTAGAGCCGCCGTTCGACCCGGTCCGGGACCCGCCGCCGGTAAGCCACGGCCTGGACGAGGTAGCGCGACTCGTCGTGATGATCGACGTCCACATCGGTCTCCGGCTGGACCACGTTGTCGAACACGCGCTGCAACGGCTCGGCGAACGAGGTCGCGGTGTACTCCATGCGCGCCGACATCGGCCCGCCGCCGCAGTCCCACAGGCGGGCCGCGCGACGGGCCACGAACGCCCGCGCCGCGGCGAGAACGGCGATCACGGCCACGAGCACCCCGGCCGCCAGCAGCAGGGGAGACAACGAACCGGCCACTCCGGACAGTCGCAGCGTGACGAGTCCCGCGTCCGTGGGGTTCCCGAGGCCCGACGCCGCGGCCACACCCGGCAGCACCAGCGTCGGCACCACCGCCAGCGCGACGCACGCGAGCGCCGCGAGCCCCATCCCGGCCAGCATCGTGGCCGGGCTTTCGTGTGCGTGTTCCGCCGCGGCGCCGCGGGGCCTGGCCAGGAATCCGACGCCGAAGGCCTTCACGAAGGTCGCGACCGCGAGCCCGGCGGTCAGCGCCACCGCCGCGACCGCGACCGGCATCGCGATCGCGGTCGCCACGCCGGAGGCGGGCAGGCCGTGGACCAAAGCTTGCAGCAGCAGCCATTCCGACACGAACGCGGTGCCCGGCGGCAGTGCCGACGCGGCCAGCGCGCCGACACCGAACAACCCCGTCGTGACCGGCATCCGCGTGCGCAGTCCGCCGAGCGCGTCGAGGTCACGGGTGCCGGTGGCGTGCAGCACCGAACCCGCCGCGAGGAACAGCAGGGTCTTGAACGCCGCGTGGTTGACCACGTGCAGTAGCGCGGCCGCGAGCGCGACCCCGGCGAGCACGCGCTGGCCGGACGAGGCGAACAACCCCGCCGCCCCGACGCCGACCAGGACCAGCCCGAGGTTCTCGGTGGTGGAGTAGCCGAGCAGGCGTTTGAGGTCGGTGTTCATCGCGGCCTGCAGGATCCCGTAGACCGCCGACGCCGCGCCGAGCGCGAGGACCACCAGCCACCACCAGCGGGGCCCGCCGCCGGTGAGGTCGAGCCCGACGCGCACGATTCCGTACACGCCGAGGTTCACCATCGCCGCCGACATCAGCGCCGACACGTGGCTCGGTGCCTCCGGATGGGCCCTGGGCAACCAGGCGTGCAGGGGCAGGATCCCGGCCTTCGACGCGAAGCCCGCGAGCGTCAGCACGAACACCAGGTCGCGCGCCGTCCCGGGCAGGTGGGCCGCGCGCAACGCGGTGAAGGAGTCCGCGCCCGCGTGCGCGGCGAATACCATCAGTCCGATGAGGACGGTCACGAACCCGAGATGGGTCATCACCGCGTACCAGCGGCCCGCGCTCGCCACGGCGGGGCGGCGCCGGTGTTCGGCCAGCACCAGCAGCAGGGACGTCAGGGCCATCAGCTCCCAGCACACGGCGAACGTGCCCACGCTCGCCGCCGTGGGCACCAGCAGCATCGCCACCACGAACAGCGGGAAGACCGCCTGTGTGACGCGGGAATCCAAGCCGTGCCGGGCGTAGCCGATGCCGTAGATCCCGGCCGCGACCGACACCGCGCCGGTCACCGCCACGAACAGCCCGCCCAGCGCGTCGAGTGTGAACGACACCCCGGACAGCGGCAGCAGCCCCGGCCACGACACCGACCACGTCCGCCCGCCCAGCGCCGTGACCCCGGCGACGAGCCCGGCGGCACCGGTGAGCGCGGTACCGGCTCCCACCACGGCCGCCCGTGCCCGCCGGGGCAGCACGAACCCGGCCGCCGCGCTGGCGAGCCCGACTGCGACGGCGACGGCGGCGCTCACGCCTGCCGGATTCATCGTCCGGTCAGCTTCCGCAGCCCCTCGACGATCGCTTCCGGTCTCGGCGGGCATCCCGCTATTTCGAGGTCGACGGGCACCACGTCCCGCACGGCGCCCGCAACGCCGTACGCCCCGGCGAACGCGCCGCAGTCACGAGCGCAATCGCCGACGGCGACCACCATCTTGGGGCCGGGCACCGCGTCGTAGGTGCGGCGCAACGGTTCGGCCATGTTGCGTGTCACCGGCCCGGTCACCACGAGCGCGTCCGCGTGACGCGGCGAGGCGACCAGCCGGGCGCCGTAACGTTCGGCGTCGTAGACGGGCCCGAACGCCGACCCGATCTCCACCTCACAGCCGTTGCAGGACCCGGCGTCCACGTGCCGAACCTGTACCGACCCGCCCAGTCCCGCGGCCGCCGCGGGCCGCGGCGGCGCGGGTTCGGCCACGCGTCCGGTGCGGCGGATCTTGCGCCACAACTCCAGCACTCAGGCACTCCAAGGGTGTGCTCGCCTGCCCGTGGTCGCGGGGCAGGCTCGGTGGGGACGGTTACGTACTAGCTGGCCTTGGAGTTGCCGCGCGCCTGTACCGGCTCGGCCGGCGCGCGCAGATCGTCGAGCAGCTCGGCCTGGCCGGAGAGCACGCCGGTGAGGATCTTGCGCGCCACCGCCAGCAGTTCCGCCACGTGCGGGCTGGTCAGCGAGTAGAACACGCTGGAGCCTTCCTTGCGGGTCGTGACCAGGCCCGTGCGGCGCAGCACCGCGAGCTGCTGCGACAGGTTCGCAGGTTCGATGCCCACCTCGGGCAGCATCTCGGCGACCGAGTGCTCCCGCTCGGACAGCAGCTCCAGCACGCGGATCCGGGCGGGATGGCCCAGTGTCTTGAAGAACTCCGCCTTCAGCTGGTAGAGGGGCCTGCTCACCAACGCTCCTTCCGACCACACACCTGAGCACGCTTCAACACTTTCTAATCTTAGCAACTCCGAAAGACTCGGCTAAGGCATAGTAGCATGCAATAAGTAAGAGTTTCGAAAGTTTGCAAGTGTTGGAGCGTGTGACGATGGCGCGACCCGATGTGGCGATGCGGCCCGAGGGTGAGAAGGCGCGCGAGTACCTCCGGCGGACGGCGGACTTCGCGCATCGCGCGGACGCGGAGGCCGATGCGTCGCGCGTCAGATCTTCCGGGTCGGGATCCCGGGCGGCGAGCAGATGAACGCCCGTCGCCTGACCGAGCTCAGCCGCGAGGAAGCGCTGGAACTGCTGCGCGGCGTCGGCCTGGGCCGGATCGTGTTCACCGAGGACGCGCTGCCCGCCATCCGCCCCGTCAATCACCTCGTCGACGGCGATGCCGTGGTCATCCGCAGCCACACCGGCGCCGCTCTCACCTCGAGCGTCAATACCGTGGTCGCCTACGAAGCCGACGACATCGACCCCAAGGAGCACACGGGCTGGAGCGTCATCGTCACCGGCATCGCGCGCGAGGTCACCGACCCGGCGGCGGTCGAGCGCTACAAGAGCCTTCTGCGCCCGTGGGTCGATCGCCACATGGACCGCGTGCTGCGTATCCACCCGACGTTCGTCACCGGATTCACCCTCACCAACGGTCATCCACACGGCGTCCGGTAGCCGAATCCACTGTGGACTCCTCGCTACGACAGGAGCAGCACGGCGGCGTGTTCGCGGGCACGGGAGGCCAGTTCCTGGTTGCGCGCGGCGGTGGCGGCGTCCTGCGCCTCCGCGGCGAGGTGCTCGTGCACGTCGCCTTTCGCGCGGTACCAGGCCGCGATGTCCACGGCCGGTGCGGTGGCGGCGGGACGCAGCGCGGCCAGGTGCTGGAGTTCGATCAGTGTGTTGATCACGATGTCCTCCCCGTTTCGCGTGATCAGCCGATTCGATCAGGGAGTTCGTGGCGCGGGGCAGGGGCGGGAGACACTTGATCACCGGGCATTGCGGCGCGAACCGGAGTGGACCTTCGGCCGCGCCGGGCGGGGCTTTGGGCCTTCGCCACGACGCCCGCCACCCAATGTCCCCCTAAGTGCACTGTGGCCCAGTTCACCCCGCTCGTAACGTCCGACCTGCGCTGACGCGCCTGTCCAAGACAACCGAACTCCCCAGCGCCGGGGCGGAACGGAGTAGTGATGAGCGGAGATCTGAACGAGGTCGGTACCGGGGTGAACCTCTTCACCGCCGGTGAGGTACGGGGCACCGCGAGGTGGTTCAACGACACCTCGGACGTGCTGTCGATCGACGACGACGACCTGGAAGACACGATCGCGTTCGTCAACAAGGGCGGGATGACCTTCCTGTCGCCGATCCTGCCGGACCTGCGGGCGATCGTGTGCACCGCGGGCAGCCGCGAGTCCCACCTGGCGATCCTCTCGCGCGAATCCGACGTGCCCTGTGTGCTGGCCGCGGAACTCGGCGGCACCGTGTCCGACGGCGACACCGTGGTGCTGGACCTCTCCGGCGCCGAGACCGCGCGCGTGTCCGTCGCGGCCGGGGCGGTGACGGCATGACAGCACAGCTGACCACTCCCGCCAACGTCAAGGCGATCTACACCGACCCCTCCTACGAGCCCACACTCGAGGAGTGGAACTGGCTCGTGCACGTCGCGGGCGCGGCCTACAAGTCCGAGCTTTCGGCCCGCACGGTGTTCGAGTCCGAGCTGTTCGGGATGAACACCTACATCCTGATGTCGATGATGGAGGACTACCTCCGCGTGCCGGAGCGCATCCGCACCATCAAACAGCACGCGAGTGCCACAGAGCTGGTGCGCACGGCGCTGCCGATCGGCAACAAGCGCAGCTTCATCAACCTGGCCGCCATGCCGCTGCACTACCTCACCGGCCGGGAACTGTTCGTCGACCTCGGCGAGAACACACTCGCCGACGGGCTGGAGGACCAGCTGGAGGTGCTGCGGTTCTGGCGTGAGGCCACGATCGCGATGCGCACCGACGGCGTGCTGTTCAATATGGACGCCACGCCGGCCAACAGCTCGCACGTCGCCGGCGACGCACTGCTGAGCGAGATTCGCGGCAACCTCGTCGCCGCGGACGACGCGACCAAATCGGGTATCCGCAAGTTCGGTGCCCGGCTGACCGCCTACGCCTTCCTGGAGAACTGCGACGCGCGCACCGCGGTCTGCGACACGGGCCCGTACGTGCTGGAGGACGGCAGTTTCCTCGCGTTGCGGGAAACGTGTCTCGACGGCGACGGGGACTTCCCGTGGGTGGACGGGATCCGGGAAACCCTGCCCTACCACCATTTCGTCATCGCCTACCGGCTGCCCGCTTCGGTGAAGATGGACAACAACGTGTGGGGGACCGCGTGGTTCACCCCCAGCGACTACCAGGCCGACATCCTGGAGACCCGCGTGTTCTGCACCGACGGCGGCCGGCTGCGCCCGCTGGAGGCCGCCGAGGTGGACGAAGCGACCAAGGCGATCCGGAAGGCACACCGCGCGCTGTACCAGCGGCTGGCCGAGACCGACCCCGAGGAGCGCAACCTCTACGCCACCGAGATGTACGCGTGGAAGCTCAAGGCCTGGGCCCGGCTCGCCGGGTGCTACGACGAAATCGACTGGAGCATCACGCCGCGGATCGCGCGCTCGTACCAGAAGTTCAGCGATCCCGACCTGGCGCTGAGTCTCATCGGCGGGGTGTTCGTCCCGCAGGACCGTGACGGCTGCTTCCGTCCCCTTGGAGGTTGATCATGAGTGTTGTCGGTAAAGGAACGCCTTCCTACACCTTCGCCGCGGCGACCGGGGCGGTGCGGCATTTCCGTTCGCCCGAGGACGTACTGGCCTCGCTGGACTCCGATCTGGAGGACACCATCGCGGTCGTCGCCTCGGGAGGGACCACCTTCCTCTCGCCGATCCTCGGCAGGCTCGGCGGCATCGTCTGCCGCGACGGGACGTTGCGCTCCCACCTGGCGATCGTCTCCCGGGAGTTCGAGGTGCCCTGCCTCGTCGGGACCGAGCTGGCCGAGCTGACCGACGGCACCAGGGTCACCCTCGACATCGAGGACGGCACGGGTGTGGTCCGCCAGAGCGAGGCGGCGGATGTGCACGAGCAGTGGTGGAACTACATCCGCCGCGTCGGGGACGAGATCGCCGTCAAGGACTTCGACGTCTCGGTGTCGCAGGCCGGGCTGGACGCGTTGATCGCCGAGGAGCTCACCGACGACCGGCTGGACGATCTGGTGCAGCACATGGGCCGCGCGTTCAAGCCGGAAATGACCCGGCGGTCGGGCTTCACCTCCGAGCTGTTCCCGATGCTGCCCTACATGTCGCTGTCGGTGATCGAGGACTTCCACAGCTACGCCCGGCGCGTCGCGGAGATCGACGCGGCGATGCCGGCCGAGGAACTCGGACGGCGCATGCGCACCGGACCGAACCAGGTCAGTCCACTGTGGATCTGGATGATCGGCTACCACTACCTGTGCGGCCGGGAATGCCTCATCAAGATGGGCAAGCTCAGGCCGGACGAGCGGCGTGACGAGATCCGCGCCGTCGTCGATTTCTGGCGCAGGCTCACACTCGCACACCGTGGCGACGGCACGCTCGACTACAAGGACGCCGGATTCACCAACCGTTACCTGGCCGAACCCGTCGTCGCGGAGCTGACCGGCGCCGCGACCACACTGGACACGGCGACGGCGAAAACGCTCAAACGCCTCAACGCGACCGTTTCGGGCTACTCGTTCCTGTATTTCTGCGATTCCCGCGTCGGTATCTGCGACTCCGGGCCGTATCCGCATTCCGGCAACGAGCAGACGATCGTGCGGGACTACCTGTCACTCGGCCCGAGCGCCTGGGCCTATCCCTGGGCCGAGGACCTCGAGCCGCCCTACGCCGGGCTCACGATGGCGCTGGTGTTCGACCGTTCGGCGTTCACCGAGTTCGAGATCAACGACTGGGGAACGACGTTCACCGAACCGGACCAGCTGCTCACCGCCGTGTCCAAGGCGGCCGTGTTCGGGCACCGCCCGGACGGGACGCGAGAGCTGCTGGACCCTGCGTCGTGGGCGGAGGTCACGACGGAACTGAGCCGGTGCCACATGAAGCTGTACCAGCGGTTCGCGGAGATGGACCGGCGGGAACGGATCTTCGCCGCGACCACGATGTACACCTCGGGGCTGCGCCCGTTCGCGGCACTGGCGGGGGTGACGGACCGGATCGACTGGTCGATGTCGCCGGACACCCTCGCGCTGTACCCGGATCCCTTCGACGACGACGATCAGGCCGCCACGATCTTCGGAACCGCCCTGGTGGCCAATGACATGCCGGGCTCGTTCTCGCCCGTGCGCTAGCCGCTAGGAAGGAGGCGCGCCGTGCGCCAGTCCATGCAGAAGATCGTTCCCGCGGACGAACTGCTGTGCCACCAAACGCCGGAGACGTTCGCGACGATCGCCCACGCCGACATCTCGTGGACCGAGAAACTCTGGGCGTCGCTGTTCGCCAGGGACGGTTCGCTCCAGGTGGACTGCGGCATCGGCAAGTACCACAACCGCAACGTCATCGACATGTTCGCCGGGATCTCCCGCGGCAAGGAACAGCTGACGGTCAGGGCGAGCAGGCGTCTCGACCGTGACCCGGACCGGGTCGGGGTGGGGCCGCTCGACTACGAGGTGCTCGAACCGCTGAAGTCGGTGCGCTTCGTGCTGCGGGAGAACCACATGCTGCCGATCCGGTTCGACCTCACCGTCACCGGTGTGCTGCCGCCGTTTCTGGAAGCGAAGGACGGTCAGCGCGAACCGGACGGGTTCCGGATCTGCTCGGACCTTCTCCGCTACCACCAGTCCTCGACCGTACGGGGGCGCATCTGGATCGACGGCGAAGAGATCGAGGTGCGCGACGACGAGTGGTTCGGCTTCCGCGACCACTCGTGGGGCGTGCGGATGGACGTCGGGGAGCCGCCGCCCGACGTCTACCGCAGGCAGCGGCTCGACGGGAACTTCCTGCTCACGTGGAGTCCGATGTGGATGCGGCGCCCGGACGGCAGCAGCTACGAGATCCATCACTACCACCAGTGGGTCGACGGTGAGACCACGTACTTCTCCGGCTTCGTCAACGAGCCGGACGGCACGCAGGTGCCGTTGAACAACGTGCAGGACGAGCTGAAGTTCGATCCGGTCAACCGCCGCCTGCTCGGCGGCAAGATGACCTTCGACGCGGGCTGGGGCAGGACCAGGACGGTCGAGATCGAGGCGGCCGGCGACACCGGCTTTCACCTCGGCACCGGGCTGTACTTCGGGTTCAAGGGCCACCGGCACGGCACGTGGCTCGGCGAGTCGCATCTGGACGGTGAACGCTATGCCGACGTGTCCGATCCGGCGACGGCGCGGGAGGTGCATCAGCTTCGCGACTGCGTGATCCGGTGCCGCGAAGGCGATGCGGTCGGCTACGGCATCTTCGAGTCGATGGTCATCGGCGAACATCCACGCTACGGGCTGACGAAGGACTCCTCGTTCCTGTAGCGAAACGGCGAAGAGGCCGCGGATCCCGGATCCGCGGCCTCTTTCGTCATGTCCGGCAGGAGCGGGCCAGCAGCGCCAGTTCCATCCGCGACTGGCAGCCGGTGAGGCCGAGGATCCGGCTCACGTACTTCTTCACGCTGTCCTCGGCCAGCGACAGGGCTTCGGCGATCTGCGCGTTGGACAGCCCGTCGGCGACAAGGCGCACGACCTGCCGCTGACGTTCGGACAGCCGGCTCACGGCCGCCTGCGAGCGCGACATCGGCAGGCTGCGGCAGATCACCGACAGCTGCCTGCTCAGCAGCCGCAACGTCGCGACCTCGGAAATGCCGAGCTTGTCCGGTTTGGGGTCGAACATCCCGACCAGTGCCAGATGCCCGTCCGGCAGCTCCACCCGCATCGCCGCCGCGGTCTCCATCCGCCAGGTGGCGACCAGGAAGTGCCGCACGTAGGCCTCCGCCGAGGCGGGCAACGGCCCCAGCGAGGTCAGCTCGGCCAGCGAAGACACCCCGCTGGACACCAGCTGCCGCGTCGCGGCCGGGGTGCCGAAAACGTCGTAGCGGGCCCAGCGTTCCCGGTACTCCGGCAGCATCTTCGAGGTCTTGCCCTCGGTGAGCGGCGCGATGTCGCCGAAAACGTTGTGAAAGGTGGCGCCGGCGAAGAAGGAGACGTGCTTCAGCGCGAAATGCTGCTGCAGCGCGTCGACCACGTTCTCCTTGAAGTCGACGACGGAAGGTGCGCTGTCGCAGTGTTCGAGCACATCGAACGCGCGCGCATAGTCATCCCTGGCGAGGGCTGCTCGCATGGAGGAACGAGCCCGGCTCTGCGGGGACGTGGCCGTCATCGTCGACGCCGGACTGTCCACCAACGTGGACTGTGTCACAGCGTCGAGCGTACCTAGCTTTGGTTTCCAACGAAAGACAGACCGGATTTTCAGCCGGCGGCAGCGAAGCCGCCGGCGGATCGAGCGAGGTGACGATGTCCGATTCCACGGTGAGTTCACCCAAGTGGGGCGCGACGGAGATGCTGCCGTTGCCCGGCCGCTTCAACGGCGCCGTGCGGGAACTGGCGGCGAAGCGGTTCGCGGCCACCGGGGCGCGCTGGAAGGACGTGGTGTTCGAGCGGCAGTTCGACCTGTTCTCCCTCGCCGACGCCAGGGCGGTCGAGCAGGAGGCACTGGATTCGGGCTACCGGTTCGACTTTTCGGCGACCGTGTCGCTGGAGTCCGAACCGGACAAGTACAAGCGACCGGAACGCGACTCGACCTCGTTCGCGGCGGAGGGCGGCGCGGACGGGCGCAAGCAGGTCGGTGTGGGCGACAACGTCATCCGCAATGCCGCTTCGGTCACCGGCCCGGTCGCGTTGATCTCCAAGATCGAACAGGTGATGGGCTACCTCGCCGACGGCATTCCCGAGGGCACCATCGCCGTGATCGACGACTCCGGCGGCACGCTGACCGCGCCGATCATCGAGGGGTTCGCCGGCGTCATCTGCCTCGGCGGGACGGTGCGCTCCCACCTGGGCATCCTCGCCCGCGAGTACGACGTGCCCACGCTGATGAACTGCAAGATCGACAACCTCTCCGACGGCGACGTCGTCGAGATCGAGGTGACCGCGGCGCCGCCCGCGGCCGACGCGTACGAAACCGGCGACACCGGGCACGCCCGGATCTGGCTGATCGGGAACGAGGGCTGAAATCATGGCTGAGCTGGACTACCGGTCCCTGCTGGAGACCAACAGCTACCTGCGGAACCTGTCCGACACCACGTACTGGCTGTGCATCACGCGCACCGTGCAGGAGTCGAAGTTGTTCCCGATGAACCCCTACATGCTGCTGAGCTACCTCAACTCGTTCTACCGCCTGCCGACGCTGCTGCGGGAGATCGACGCGGCGACCCCGGCCGAGGAGCTCGGCGACCGCGCCCGCGAGGTCAGCCTCAAGGTGGACACCGTCAACGCGGCGTGGGGCATGCCCGCCTTCTACCTCATCGGCCGCGAGATGCTGATGAACTGGGGCCTGCTGCGGCCGGGTGACGCGGTCGAGGACGTGGTCGACGTGCTGGACTTCTCGCGCCGGTTCAACCTCGCCTACCACCGCAACGACGGGCACATCACGAACAAGGAGTTCGGCGACCGCAGCCAGTTCCTGCCCGAGCGCACGCTGCAGGTGTTCGAGGCCGATGTGCACGGTGTGCAACCGGGCGACCGGCTGCACACCGCGGCCACCAAGCTCGTGGCGCAGCTGTCGCAGTACGCGTTCCTGGCGCACTGCGAATGCCGGATCGGGCTGCACAACAGCGGTCCCTACAACTTCGGGGACAACCGGCAGCTGGTCGTGCGCGACTTCTTCGAGCTCACCGAGGGCGACTACCCGTGGCTGGACGGCATCGCCACCCGCCTGCCGTTCGCGAACCTGACGATCCCGATCGTGTTCAAGGACACGAACTTCCACCTCATGGACGACTGGGCGTCGTTCGAGGCCGAGCCCAGCTACGACGCCGCCAACATCGCGGCGGTCGGACTGTACACATCGGACGCTCTGTCCGACGGGTACGTGCCGGTCGGCATGGACAACGCGGAGACGCTCGCCGAAACCATGGAGCAGTACCGGGAGATCCTCAACGAGGCCACCGCCGATCTGTGGAAGCGGATCGCGACCTGGACCCGTGAGCAGATGATCGACGCCGGTGCGCTGGTGTACTCCTCGGTCGCCAAGGACTTCGCGCATCTGGCCGGCACCTACCGGCAGGAGGACTGGCTGTCCCTGGACGACCGCGTCCAGCGGTTCAAGCCGCTGATGAACGACGAGTACGGGCGCGACAACCTGGGTGAGATGGTCGGGCTGCTCGGGTTCCCGCACCAGAAGACCAACGAATACGGGATGGCCCGCTACTCCGGGCTGAACCAGAACATGCTCACCGGCATCCCGTACTCGGTGCTCTCCGACGACGACTACGCACCGACCGTCGGCGACCGGCTGTCCGGTTCCAGCAGCCTGCCCGAGAAGAACGGGCTGTGGACCACCACCGCGGGCCGGATCGACCTCGACGAGTATAACCGCCGCGCCCGCGGGTTCACCCCCGCCGTCCTCCAGGGCGCGAACCGCTACCGCGACGAGGAATGGGTCAAATGGCACCACGGTTCTGCCGAGGCCGACGAGCTGTACCGGCTGGCGCAGCGCGGATCGCGCAACCTCGAAGGCCGCGGCTCGAGCCTGCGCCGCGCCGATCTGAACGGGCTCGGAGCCGGTCATGCAGATCGGTGACCTGATCCGCCGGGCGGGCCGCCAGTACGGCGGCGCGCCCGCGCTGATCGACGGCGACCGCGTGGTCGGCTTCGCCGAGTTCGACGAGCTGACCGATCGCCTCGGCAACGCGCTGCTCGCCCGCGGGCTCGAACCGGGCGACCGGGTGGCGGTGCTGATGCCCAACGGCATCGACGGCGTGGTCGCCTACTACGCGCTGGCCAAGTCCGGTCTCGTGCGGGTTCCGCTCAATGCCAGGGAAACCGCGCACGAGCTCGCGTTCAAGATCGAGGACTCCCAGGCGAGGGCGCTGATCCACGCCGGAGAAGCCCCCGCGCCCACCGAAATCGCGATCACCGCCGAAGAACTGCCCGGCCTCATCGAAGCGGCCTCACCCGAGCCCTGCGACGTGCGGCGGGAACCGGACGCGCCGTTGCGGCTGGCCTACACGGGCGGAACGACCGGCAAGCCCAAGGCCGTCGTGCTCACCACCGCGAGCGAACTGGCCGAGGTGGCCAACTTCCTGGTCGACCTGCTGCCGAACCTGCGGCCCGACTCGGTGATGCTGCACGCGGCGCCGATCACGCACGGCAGCGGCGCGTTCTTCCTGCCGCATCTGGTGAAGGGGGCGGCCAACGTCGTACTGCCGAAGTTCTCGCCGGCCGCGTTCCTCGAAGCGGCGCAACGCCACCGGGCGACGGCCACGTTCATGGTGCCCACCATGATCGCGATGCTGCTCGAAGAACCCGCCACGGCGAACGCAGAACTGGCATTGGAGCGCATCTGCTACGGCGGCGCCCCGATCGCAACCACCGTGCTCAGCCGCGGGATCGAGCTGCTCGGCCCGGTCTTCGCGCAGCTCTACGGGCAGGCCGAGGCGCCGTTGGCGATCACGTGCCTGCAGCCGTGGGAGCACACACCGGAGCGGCTCACCGCTGCCGGCAAGCCGTACACCTTCGTCGAGGTGCAGATACGCGACGGCGAAGGCAAGGCGCTGGGCCCCGGCGAGGTCGGCGAGGTGCTGACCCGTGGCCCGCACACCATGAGCAGGTACTGGCGACGGCCGGAGGCCACCGCGGAGACGATCGAACCGGACGGCTGGCTGCACACCGGCGATATCGGGCGGTGGGACGAGGGCGGATACCTGCACCTGCTCGACCGCAGGCACGACGTCATCATCAGCGGCGGGTTCAACGTCTACCCGCGCGAGGTCGAGGACGCGCTGCTGGCCCATCCCGCGGTCAGCGCGGCGGCCGTGGTCGGCCTGCCGGACGAGAAGTGGGGCGAGCGCGTCGCGGCCGCCGTCGTCACCCGGTCGGCGGCCGACGCCGAGGAGATCCTCGCGTTCTGCGCGGACCGTCTCGCCGGCTTCAAACGGCCGCGGACGCTGGAAATCTGGCCCGAACTGCCCACCAGTCCCGTCGGCAAGTCGCTGCGCCGCGAGGTGCGCGACCGCATGGCGGCAGCGCCACAGTGAAAGGACCATCCATGTTGGACTCTTATGAACTGACCGTGCACACGCTGACCTTGCGTCAGCTCGGTACGGCCGAACAACTCGCCGACATCAACGGCCTGGCGCTCGCCGAGGTCGAGGCCGCGCTCGCGAAAGCGCTGACCGACAGCGCCGTGATGGCCGCGCGGGGCAGCCACATGATCACGCCCGCCGGCCGCGAGTTCCTGGACGGTGTCTACGCCCGCGCGTATGCCGCACTGCGCGCCGACGGCGCGGTGACCGAAGCCATGGAGTCGTTCGAAACCGGGGTGAACAAACAGATTCTCGCGCTCACCACCGACTGGCAGACCGTCGAGGTCGACGGCGCGCGGGTGACCAACGACCACGGCGACGCCGACTACGACGCCAAGATCATCGAAAAGCTCGGCCGGGTGCACGAGAAGACGGCCAAGGTGCTGCGCCCGCTGGCCGCGGCCGATGCACTCGTGGAGCGCTTCCTCGACCGGATCGGCACCGCGCTCACCCGCGCCGAGGGCGGCGAAACCGACTACGTCAGCGGCGTTCGCGTGGACTCGGTGCACACCGTGTGGTTCCAGATGCACGAGCACATCCTGCGCCTGACCGGACGGGAGCGGCCGGAATGACCGCGACGACGGGACTGCGTTGGCTGGTCGTTCCCCGGCCGGACACCCCCGAGCCCAGCCGGGAACTGGTGGGCGGCAAGGCATGGAGCCTGTGGCGGATGCGCTCGCTCGGCCTGCGGGTGCCGCCGGCGTTCGTGGTCACCACCGAAGCCTGCGCCGCCTACTTCGAACGCGACGAGCTTCCCGAGGGCCTCACCGACGAGCTGACCACCGGCATCCGGTTGCTGGAAAGGGAACTCGGCCGGACCTTCGGCGGCGGCGAACGCCCGCTGCTGGTCTCGGTGCGCTCGGGTGCCGCCATCAGCATGCCCGGGATGATGGACACGATTCTCGATCTCGGCTGCAACTCCGAAGTCGAAGCGGCGCTCGCCGCGGAAACCGGAGACGCGGAATTCGCCGCCGAGGTGCACCGGCGCTTCACCGGTTTCTACGGGCGACTGGTGCTGGGCTGCACGGAGGATCTGGACGAGCTTGCCGACACGGGCGCGGTGCGCGCGGCCATCGCCGAGGATGTCGGTGAGGCCGTGCCGGAAGATCCGTGGGAACAGCTGCATGCGGCCGTCGCCGCGGTCTTCCGGTCGAGCCGGTCCCGCCGCGCGATGGCCTACCGCAAGCACTACGGGATCCCCGAGGATCTCGGCACCGCGGTCACGATCCAGGCGATGGTGTTCGGCAACCTCGACGATGATTCCGGCACCGGCGTGCTGTTCACCCGCAGCCCGATAGACGGGACGCGCGAGCCGTACGGCGAGTACCTGCCCCGCGGCCAGGGCGAGGACGTGGTGTCCGGCCGTGTCACCCCGAAACCGCTGTCACACCTGGCGCAGCGGTGGCCGCGCGTGCACGCGGAGCTCATCGCCGCGGCGGACTGTCTCGACCGCGAAGGACGCGACGCCCAGGACATCGAGTTCACGGTGCAGAACGACGAGCTGTTCCTGTTGCAGTCACGCCCGGCCAAGCGAACCGCCCGCGCCGCGGTGCGGATCGCCGTCGCACTGGTCGACGAGGGCGTGCTCGAACCCGGCGAAGCCGTGACGAGGGTGACCGCCGAGCAGGTGCGGACCCTGCTGCGGCCCGAGATCGCGGCGGGCGCGGGGGAGAAGGCCGAGGTGCTGGCGTGCGGCGTGGGCGCGAGCCCGGGCGTGGCCACCGGCGTCGTCGTGGACACGCCGGAAGCCGCGCAGGCGAACCCGGGTTGCGTGCTGGTGCGCAAATCGACCAGCCCGGACGACGTGCACGGCATGATCGCGGCGTCGGCCGTCGTCACCGAGCAAGGCGGGGCGACCTCGCACGCGGCCGTGGTGAGCCGGGCGCTGGACACGTCCTGCGTCGTGGGCTGCGGAGCCGGCACGGTCGACGCGCTGGTCGGCCGGACCGTGACGGTGGACGGGGGCAGCGGCGTCGTCTACGCCGGTGAGCTGCCGACGTCGGCCGTCGACGAAAGCGAAGACGACGACCTGCGGCGCCTCACCCAATGGGCACAGCGGGCGACGAGTGTGACCGTGACCACCACCGGCGCGGCCGGGCCCGTGTTCGACGCCGACAGCGAGGCCGCCGACCTCGGCGAGCAGCTGCCGGCGATCCCGCCCGGCACGAAAACCGTGCGTGGCGCGGTGTTCTGCACCCCGGAGGGCGTGCGCGCCGCTCTCGACGCCGGGGTCGACGTGATCGTCACGCCGCACCGCCTGCCGGTTCTGCTCGCCGCGATCGCCCACCAGAGGAGCGCCACATGAGCACGCCCGAGCGCGTCACCCACCGCGAGGTCCGGGAGATCCTACGGTCCTTCCAGGGCTCCGGCTGGTCCGCGATGACACTCGAACTCGACGGGATGCGGGTCACCGTGGGCAAGGACGGGCCGCCTGCTGCGCCCGCCTCGCCCGCCCCGGTCGCGGAGAAGCCCGCGCCCGAAGCCGCACCCGTCGTGGCTGCCGCCCCGGAACCCGCACCGCCCGCGCGGCCCGGCGCGCCGGAGCCGGTCGACCGGACCGGATGCGTGGAGGTGCGCTCACCCGCGGTGGGCGCGTTCTGGGTGGCGCCGAGCCCCGGCGAACCACCCTTCGTCGAGCCCGGGCAGACGGTCACCGCGAACCAGCAGCTGGCCATCGTCGAGGTCATGAAGCTGATGAACCCGGTCGTCGCGCCCCAGGCCGGTGTCGTGGTCGAAATCCTGGCCGCGAACGCCGACCTGGTCGAATACGACCAGCCGCTGTTCCTGATCAGGCCGACCGATGAGTAGCGTGAAACGGGTCCTGATCGCCAACCGCGGAGAGATCGCCGTCCGCGTCGTGCGCGCGTGCCGGGCCCTGGGCATCGAGTCCGTCGTGGTCACCTCCACGGCGGACCGCGACGGCATGGCGGCGCGGCTCGCCGACCGTGCCGTGTGCATCGGCCCCGGCCCGGCCTCGCAGAGCTACCTGGTGACGGACAACGTGCTCAGCGCCGCGCTCGGCGCCGGGTGCGACGCCGTCCACCCCGGGTACGGATTCCTGTCCGAGAACCCGGAGTTCGCCGCCGCCTGCGTCGGGGAAGGGCTGGTGTTCATCGGCCCCCGCCCCGAAGCGGTCGCGCAGGCCGGCGACAAGGCGCGCGCCCGTGAACTGGCCCGGTCGGCGGGAATCCCGATCCTGTCCGGCTCGCCGGTGCTGGAGTCTGCAAAGGACGCGGTCGCGGCGGCGGGCGAGCTCGGTTATCCGGTACTGCTCAAGGCCGCGGCGGGCGGCGGCGGGCGCGGCATGTCCGTGGTCGAGAACGAAACCGAACTCGCCGCCCGGTGGCCCGCCGCGAAGGCCGAGGCGCAATCGGCCTTCGGTGACGGGCGGCTCTACGTCGAACGGTTCATCCGCAACGCGCGCCACATCGAGGTCCAGGTCCTCGGCGACAAGCACGGCAACGTGATCCACCTGGGCGAGCGCGACTGCACGCTGCAACGACGGCACCAGAAGGTGGTCGAGGAATCGCCGGCGCCCAACCTGCCCGAGGACATACGCCAGGACATCCGCCGCAGCGGGGTCCGCTTCGCCGAGGCGCTCGAACTGGACAGCGCGGGCACCGTCGAGTTCATCTACGACGCCGACACCCGCGACTACGCCTTCCTCGAGTTCAACGCGCGCATCCAGGTCGAGCATCCCGTCACCGAGATGGTGACCGGGGTCGACCTGGTCGCCGAGCAGATCCGGTCCGCGGCCGGTGAACGCCTCCGGATCAAACAGGAAGACGTCGAGATCAGCGGGCACGCGATCGAGGTCCGCATCACGACCGAGGATCCCGCGCGCGGGTTCCTGCCCCATCCCGGAACCGTGACCGAGTGGATCGCGCCCGCCGGGGACGGGCTCCGCGTCGACAGCCACTGCGAACCCGGTTACGTCGTCCCGCCGTTCTACGACTCGCTGCTGGCCAAGATCATCGCCTCCGGGCCGACCCGTGACGTCGCCGCGGACCGCATGGTCGCCGCACTCGGCGGCCTGCGCGTCACCGGTGTGCCGACCACGGCGGACTTCGCCCGCGCCGCACTCGACCACCCGGACTTCCGCGCCGGAACCGTCACCACCGACTGGATCGCCTCCCGCGGCCTGCCCGACTACCTGGAGAAGAGCGCATGAGCTACCTGGACTGCGCCCCGCGCAACGCCGACGGAACCCGCCGCAAGATCGAGATCATCGACCAGACCCTGCGCGACGGACCCCAGAGCTGGTGGGGGATGCGGCTGCGCAAGGACATGGGCCTGCCGATGGCCGCCGAACTCGACCGCACCGGCTTCCACACCATCGACCTCGTCGGCAGCTCGATCTTCGAGGTCCTCGTGCGACACTGCAAAGAGGACCCGTGGGAGCAGCTGATCTCACTGTCGCGGGCGATGCCGAAGACCACCGTCCGCGCGGGCACCCGCAGCAATGGCATCGTCACCTTCGGACTGACCGCCGACAGCGTCATGGATCTGTGGGTGCAGCGCCTGTGCGCCCACGGCATCGGCAGTTTCTGGATCTACGACGGCCTGTTCAACACCGACAAGATCGGCCGCCTCGTCAAGACCGCGCAGGCCGAGGGCGCGCAGGCGCTGCCGTGCATCCTCTACGCCGACAGCCCCTACCACACCGACGAGTACTACGCGGCGCGCACGCGGGAACTCGTCGCGCTCGGCGCCGACGGCATCGAACTGGAGGACGCGGCCGGGCTGCTCACCCCGGAACGTACCCGTACGCTGGTCGCGGCCATCAAGAAGGCGGCGGGCGAGCTCCCGGTCGAGATCCACTTCCACAGCAACAACGCGCTGGCCCCGCTGAACTACCTCGAGGGCCTGCTCGCCGGGGCGGACCGGGTGCACACGGCGAGCAGGCCGCTGGCCGCCGGGGTCTCCCTGCCGTCCACCGAGAACACCGTCGCGAACCTGCGCTACGCCGGGTTCGACGTGGAGCTGGACGAGTCACGGTTCGACCCGGTCGAGCAGCACCTGCTGCGTGTCGCCGAGTACGAGGACCTGCCGGTCGGTCAGCCCGCGGAGTACTCGCTCTTCCAGTACCGCCACCAGCTTCCCGGCGGCATGGCGGGCACGTTCAAGGCGCAGCTGCGCGACCGTGGCATGGAAGAGCGCTTCGAGGAAGTGCTGGACGAGATGTCGCGGGTGCGCGAGGAACTCGGCTACCCGGTGATGGCGACCCCGTTCTCGCAGCTGGTCGGCACCCAGGCGGTGCTGAACGTCGTGACGGGATCGCGGTATTCGGTCGTGCCGGACGAGGTGATGATCTACGCGCACGGGTTCTACGGCAAGCCCGTGGCTCCGATCGACGAGAACGTCCTCGACACCATCATGAGCTCACCGAAGGCGGGCAGCTACGAGAACTGGGAACCACCGCAGCCGAGCCTGGCCGAACTGCGGGAGCGCTTCGGCGGCTCGATCAGCGACGACGAGCTGATCCTGCGGCTGCTCGTGCCGGAGAACGACATCGACGTCATGCGCGCGACGCCGCAGCGGCACCGCGACTTCTCGCCGACGAGCAAGCAGGTGCGGTTCATCCAGGAGCTCGTGGAGACCTCGGTCGGCGCCTACCTGCACATCGAAGCCGGGGACTTTTCCCTGACCCTCGAAGGAGATCACTGATGGGGGAGCTGGGCGTGGGCAGGCCGACGAAACGCCGGGCCGGGTCCGCCGCCGGCGGGCTGCCCGTCGCCGACCCGAGGCCGGTGTTCGACGGCACGGCGGTGCTCGGGACGCGCTGCACGGCCTGCCGGTACCCGTCGGCGCAACAGGAGCCGCCCTGGTGCCCGGTGTGTTACGGCGAACCGGCCCCCGAGCGGTTCGCCGCGACCGGCAGCGTGTGGTCGTCGACGGTCGTCGCGATCCCGGTCGGCACCCGTAAGCCGCCGTTCGGCCTGGCGTACCTGGACCTCGACGACGGGCCGCGGGTGCTCGTGCATCTGGCCGAGGCGGCGACGCTGCCGCCAGGCTCGCGTCTGGTCGTCACCGGAACCGACGAGGGTGACCTTGTCGCCAGGGAGGTCGTATCGTGAGCGAGCCGATGCTGTGGGGCGTGGGCACGTCGAACTTCGGGCGTTTCCCGGAAAGCCGGGTCGAATCCCTGGTCTGGACGGCGATCCGGGAGGCCGTGCGGGATGCCGCGGTGTCACCGGGTGACATCGACGCGATCGTGGTCGGCTCGGTGTTCGGCCCGCCGGGGATCGCCACCCGGGTCCAGCGCGGCATCGGGATGCCCGGCATTCCGATGTGGACGGTCGAGAACGCGTGCGCGAGCGGGACGAGCGCCTACCACGAGGCGGTGGAAGCGGTGCGGTCCGGCCGGTTCGGCTGCGTGCTGGTCCTCGGTGTCGACCAGATGTCCACCCTGTTCTCGGGTGCCATCGTGCCCGAGGCGACCGACCCGGAAGGAGCGTCGTCGCTGCCGTTGCCGGGGCTGTACGCGCTGCAGGCGCAGCGGTATGTCGCGGAGTACGGCGTCACCCCGGAGCAGCTCGCCGCGGTCGCGGTCAAGAACAAGGGCAACGGCGTCGACAATCCGCGCGCGCAGCTGCGGTCGGCGGTGCCGACCGTGCGGGAGGTCCTGGAGTCGCGGATGATCGCCGAACCGCTGACGTTCCTGCAGTGCTGTCCCACCAGCGACGGCGCCGGGGCCGCGATCGTCGGCGGCGACCGCGGCAACCCGCGGGACCTGCGGATCGAGGCCTCGGCGATGGTGTCCGGCGCGCTGTGGGATCACCGCAGCGAGGACGTGTGGGGATTCGCCAGCGTGGAGCGCGCCGCGCGCCGGGCGTTCGCCCAGGCCGGCCGGACACCGGGCGACATCGACGTCCTCGAAGTGCACGACGCCTTCACCATCGGCGAGGTGATCACGCTGGAGGCGCTGGGACTCGCACCCCGCGGCAAGGGCGCCGAACTCGCCCCGTCCGGCCACACCGCCCGAGAGGGTGCGCAGCCGGTCAACCCCAGCGGCGGCCTGCTGTCCCGGGGGCACCCCCTGGGGGCGACCGGGATGGCCCAGCTGGCCGAGATCACCTGGCAGTTGCGCGGCGAAGCGGGTGCCCGGCAGGTGGCCAGGCACCGCGTCGGCCTGGTGGAGACCATGGGCGGTGGCGCCGCCGGAATGGACGGAAACGCCTGCGTGGTGACGATCCTGTCCACCGTTTAGGCGCGCGCCGCATCGGCAAGACGAGGGCAGCTGTGGATCCGCTGAAGGAAACCTCCGGCGGCTAGCCCGCCGGAGGTCATCCGGCCGATGATCTGGTCGTGGTGGTCATTTCGGAGCGCGCGGCGGTGCGCCGGCTGCACGACCGGTTCGGGTTCGGGCCCCGGCCCGGCGACCTGAACACCGGGTTCGGTGAGACGCTGGCCCGGCTGCTGACGGCGGGGCCCGACGCGGGTGCGCAGGCGACGCCGATCCCGCAGCTGGGCCCGCCGCCCCGGCAACCGGGCAAACAGGACGCGGCGGCCAAAAAGCAGGCCGCGCAACAACTCCAGACCCAGTCGGCCCAGGCTGCCCTGTGGTGGCTGGACCGGATGGTGGCCGCCGACGTCGCCTCGGCCGAGCGGCTCACCTGGTTCTGGCACGGGCACTTCGCCACCAGTGAGCAGAAGGTCCGCAGCCCGCAGCTGATGCTCACCCAGAACCAGACCCTGCGCACGCTGGGCATGGGCAGCTTCACCCAGCTCGCGCACGCCCTGATCGTCGACCCGGCGATGCTGCTGTGGCTGGACGGCAACAGCAACAAGGCCGGCAAACCGAACGAGAACCTCGCGCGGGAGTTCATGGAGCTGTTCACGCTCGGCGTCGGCCACTACACCGAGACCGACGTGCGTGAGGCCGCGCGTGCCCTGACCGGTTGGACCGCCAACCGCGACACCTCGTCCGCGCGGCTGGTGGCCCGCTGGCACGACGGCACGGCCAAGCAGATCCTCGGACGGACCGCCGACTTCGACGCCGCCTCGTTCGTCGACCTGGTGCTGGGACGGCCCGAGTCGGCGCCGTTCGTCGTCGGCCGGGTCTGGTTCCGGCTCGTCTCCGCGACGCCACCGGCGCCCGATGCGCTCGACCGGCTGGTCGCGGCATACGGCCCGAACCGCGACATCCGCGCGCTACTGTCGGCCATCGCCGCCGAGGCCGCCTTCCACGATCCGGCCACCTCGCTGGTCAAGCAGCCGGTGGAATGGCTCGCGGGCCTGATGCGCGCGCTCGGGGTCCGGCCCGGCGCGCTGGACGCGAAGGCCCGGACACAACTGCTGGCCGGACTGCGGGGCATGGGGCAGGTACCGTTCGAACCGCCGAGCGTGGGTGGCTGGGCCGCCGGCGCGGCCTGGCTGACCACGTCGGCAGGACTCGCCCGGCTGCACCTTGCCCAGCTCGTCGCCGAGCACGCCGACCTCGGCGCGGTGTCGAAGGCGGGGGACAAGCCGGCGGCGATCGGTGAGCTCCTCGGCGTCGACGCCTGGTCCGCCCGGACCCGCGACAGCCTCACCGGCGTCGCGAATGATCCCCGGCAGCTGGCCGCGGTGGCCGCTTGCGCCCCCGAATACGTGGTGAGTGGGTAGGAGCCATGAACAAGCTGACACGGCGGCGGTTTCTCATCGCCAGCGGGGTGACGGCGGCCGGCGCGCTGGCCGGCGGGGCCACCCAGGTCGACTGGGCGCACCTGATGTCCGCGGCCCAGCAGACACCGCTCGACCCGCACGCGGGTGTGCTCGTCGTGGTGACCCTCTACGGCGGCAACGACGGACTCAACACCGTGGTGCCCGCGAGCGACCCGAACTATCAGAACGCCCGGCCGGAACTGGCCTACAAACCCGAAGAGGTCCTCGATCTCGGCGACGGGCTCGGCCTCAATCCGGGCCTGAAGGGCCTGAAAGGCTTGTGGGACAACCATGAGCTGGCGATCGTGCGCGGCGTGGGCTATCCGAAACCCGACCACAGTCACTTCCGGTCGATGGCGATCTGGCAGACGGCCTCTCCGGACACGGCCGTGCCGACGGGCTGGCTCGGCCGCTGGCTCGACTCCTCCGGCGACGACCCGCTGCGCGCGCTGTCGGTGGAACCGGTGCTGCCGCCGATGCTGGCGGGCGCGCAGACCGCGGCCGCGTCGATGCCGGTCGGTGGACTGAGCCTGCCGAAAGGCGCACTGGGCAAGGCATTCCAGGGGCTGGGTGCCGCACAGCCGGGTGAGGGGTACTGGCAGGCGAAGGTCGCGCGCTCGGTCACCGACCTCTACCACGCGGAACAGGTCCTCGGCGCCGCGGTGCATCCGTCGGCCAAGACCGGGCAACGGCAGGCGGCGTTGGCCGCGCAACTCGACGTCGTGGCCGGGCTCATCGAAGCCGGGGTGCCGACGCGGGCGTATTCGGTGTCGCTGGGCGGGTTCGACACCCACGCCGACGAGCGCGGCACCCAGCAGCGGCTGCTGACCGAACTCGACGGGGCGCTGACGCCGTTCGTGCAGCGGCTGGGCCGCACGGACCGCGGCAAACAAGCGGTGGTGCTGGTGTACTCCGAGTTCGGCCGGCGCGTCGCGGCCAACGCCAGCGAAGGCACCGATCACGGCACCGCCGGCCCCGTCTTCGTCCTCGGTAACGGGGTGCGGGGCGGTTTCCACGGGGCGGAGCCGGGTCTGACCGATTTGGACGATGGCGATCTCAAGCAGACCACCGACTTTCGCGACGTGTACGCGACTCTGCTCGAACAGGTGCTGGGCACCGATGCCGGGCGCGTGCTGCCCGGCTACACCGGCCGGCTGGAGGGGCTGCTCGCCTGAACCGGGGTGAGACCGCATATCACGAACGCCGCGCCACCGCCGGGCGCCTCGGCGCACCGCAGGTCACCGCCGTGCGCCCGCGCGAACCCGCGGGCGATGGCCAGCCCCAGCCCCGAACCGCCGGCGCGCTGGTCACGGGCGTCGTCGAGCCGCACGAGCCGGTCGAAGATGCGTTCCCGGTCCCGCACCGCGACACCGGGACCGGTGTCGGACACGGTGAAACCGTCGGGCGTGACCGACACCGTGAGCGTGCCGTCGCCGCCCATCGCCTGCACGGCGTTGTCGACCACATTGGACAGAATCTGGATGAGCCGGTCCGCGTCGCCGAGCACGGTCGCGTCCACACCGGACACTTCGACGGTGATCTCCGGGGCGAGCAGCGCGACACGATCGGCCTGGGCACGGGCGAGGGGCAGCAGCGGCACCGGCACGCGCGCGATCTCCGTGCCCGCGTCGAGCCGGGCCAGCTCCAGCAAGTCGCTGACGAGCTTTCCGGCGCGCCGTGCCTCGCGGGCCAGCAGTAACTGAAGCTGTTCGGCATTGTCCGCGTCGGGGTGCTGCACCAGGGCCTCCGCGGCGGCCTGGACACCCGCGATCGGCGTGCGCAGCTCGTGCGCCGCGTCGGCGACGAAGCGCCGGGTTCGTTCCTCGGACGCCCTGGCCGCCAGCTCCGCCCCTTCGAGCGCGTCGAGCGCCGCGTCGAAGGCCACCGCCGCGCGGCCGAGTTCGGTGTTCGTGCGGCTCGGTGCGAGCCGGCCGCCGCGGCCACCGGACACGATCGAACGGGCCAGGCGCGTCATCGCGTCCAGTGGGGACAACGCCAGCCGGACCCCGCCCACCAGCACGAGCGCCGTGATCACCAGCGCGGCGACCCCGGTGATCAGCAGCAGGTTGCGCAGCCGCTGCTCGGCGCCCGCCACGACCGAGTCGTCGGCGATCAGGGTCAGCCTCGCGCCGTTGATCCGGGCCGGGCCGGTCAGCGTCGCCTTCACCTGCTTCAACCGGGTGTCGGGGGCCTGATCGGGTTCGCCGACGAAGGTGCCGTCCGGCAGGGCGATCCAGCCGTGCACGCCGGTCGTTTCGGCCCGGCGCAACAGGTTCGAAGGGCTCACGTTCTGCTTGGCCAGCTGCTGCGCGAGCTGAACCCGGCCGGCCAGGACCCGGTTGACGTCCTGCTCGGCCTGCACCCGGAACACCGCGTCGACCACGATCCCCACGGTCACCAGCACCGCCAGCAGCACGACCAGCGCCGTGACGGTCACCCGGCGGTAGAGGGAGGTGGTGCGCAGGCCGGTCACGACGCGTCACCGCGCAGGACGTAGCCCTGTCCGCGCACCGTGTGCAGCAGCCGGGGCCCGTGCGCCTCGAGTTTGCGGCGCAGCGTGCTGACGTTGACCTCGACGAGGTTCGCGCTGTACTCGTCGTAGCCCCACACCGCGGTCAGGATCTGTGTCTTGCTGACGACGCGGTCGCGATGCGTGGCCAGATAGCTCAGCAGCTTCCACTCGGTGACCGTCAGCTCGAGCCGCACCCCGTCGTAGAGCGCCAGCCCGCCATCGAGGTCCACCACCAGATCGCCGACCTCGATCGCGGGCTGGGCACGGCCGATGCGGCGCAGCACCGCGGTGACCCGCGCGACCAGTTCGGCCAGCACGAACGGCTTCACCACGTAGTCGTCCGCACCGTCACCGAGCCCGCGCAGCCGGTCGTCGACGGCGTCGCGCGCGGTCAGCATCACCACCCCGGCGGTGCACAGCCGCCGCACGAGCCGCAGCAGGGCGAACCCGTCGCGACCGGGCAGCATCACGTCGAGCACCACCAGGTCCGGCCGGAACCGGCACAGCTCGGCCTCCAGCAGGCCGCCGTCCGGCAGTGCGCGCACCGCGAACCCGGCCGCGCGCAGTGCGGTCTCCACCGAGACCCGGATCGCCGCGGTGTCCTCGACCACGAGGATCCGCGGCTCTGCCGAGGTCGCGGCGCCACCGGCGAAACTGGAGGTCATGGCGGCAGTCTAGGAGACCGCCCCGGGACGCGGGCTCCGCGCGGAACTCAGTGGCCGCGCGCGATCCATTCCGCCAGATGCGGTGCCTCGGCGCCGATCGTGGTGCCGTCGCCGTGTCCGGTGTGCACGCGGGTGTCCTCGGGCAGCGCGAAGAGCCGGTCCCGGATGGAGCCGATGATCGTCGGGAAGTCCGAGAACGACCGCCCGGTCGCGCCCGGCCCGCCGGAGAAGAGTGTGTCGCCGGAGAACAGCGCTTTCGCCTCGGGCAGGTGCAGGCAGACCGAACCGGGGGAGTGCCCCGGGGTGTGGATCACTTCGATCTCGGTGCCCGCCACGGCGATCCGCTCGTGATCGTCGGTCTGCCAGAAGGACTGGCCCCGATGGGTCATCTCCCACAGTTCGCGGTCGCCCGGATGCAGGATGACCGGGGCGTGCAGCCGCTTCCCGAGCTGCGGGGCGACGGTGACGTGGTCGTTGTGCCCGTGCGTGCACACGACGGCGACCACGTTGCGCGCGCCCACCGCCTCGACGATCGCCTTCTCCTCGTGCGCGGCGTCCACGACGACCACGTCGGAGTCGTCACCGATCAGCCAGACGTTGTTGTCGACCTCCCACGTGCCGCCGTCGAGTTCGAAGACGCCCGAGGTGACGACCCGGTCGATCCGCAGGCTCACAGGATCACCACCGAGCGCAGCACCTCACCGGAATGCATGGTGTGGAAGGCCTTCTCGACGTCGTCGAGGGTGATCCGCTCGGTCACGAACTTCTCCAGCGGCAGCCTGCCCTGCAGGTACAGGTCGATCAGCATCGGGAAGTCACGCTCGGGCAGGCAGTCGCCGTACCAGGAGGACTTGAGCGCGCCGCCGCGGGAGAAGAAGTCGAGCAACGGCATTTCCAGGCGCATATCGGGCGTCGGCACACCGACGAGCACGACGGTGCCGGCGAGATCGCGCGCGTAGAACGCCTGCTTCCACGTTTCCGGTCGCCCCACCGCGTCGATCACCACGTCGGCGCCGAACCCGCCGGTCAGCTCCGCGATCGCGGCGACCGCGTCGGAGTCGGAGGCGTTGACCGTGTGGGTGGCACCCAGTTCGCGGGCCCAGTCGAGCTTCCTCGTGTCCCGGTCGACCGCGATGATCGTGCCCGCCCCCGCCAGCCGGGCACCGGCGATGGCCGCGTCGCCGACCCCGCCGCAGCCGATGACGGCCACCGAGTCGCCGCGACCGACCGCACCGGTGTTGACCGCGGCGCCGAGGCCGGCCATGACCCCGCAGCCGAGCAGCCCGGCGACGGCCGGGTCCGCGGCCGGATCGACCTTGGTGCACTGCCCGGCGTGCACGAGCGTCTTGTCCGCGAACGCGCCGATGCCCAGGGCCGGGGTGAGTTCCGTGCCGTCGGTCAGGGTCATCTTCTGGCTCGCGTTGAACGTGTCGAAGCAGTACTGCGGGCGCCCACGCCGGCACGCCCGACACCGGCCGCACACCGCCCGCCAGTTCAGGATCACGAAGTCGCCGGGCCGCACCGACTCCACGCCCTCACCCACGCTGTCCACAGTGCCCGCGGCCTCATGCCCCAGCAGGAACGGGAACTCGTCGTTGATCCCGCCCTCGCGGTAGGTCAGGTCCGTGTGGCAGACCCCGCACGCCGCGATGTCGACGACGACCTCACCGGGACCCGGATCGGGAATCACGATGTCGGTGAGCTCGACCGGGGCTTGCTGGGAACGGGCGATCACACCGCGCACCTGCTGTGGCATCTGGGCTGGTTCCTTCATCACTCGGCGAAAAGGCATGCGCCGCGACGCATATCTCCCGCGACGCTAACTCCCCGCCAGGGTTCGCCTGACCTGTTCGTCGGGCTAGGAAAACCTGGTCTTCCGGACAGCCGGGCTGGTGGTTAGGCTCACCGGAATGCGCGACACCGAGGCGTTGCGGACCGTGATCGACGGCCCGTTGCACGAGATCGCCGGCCGGTTCTCCAGGTTCCTGGCCGATCGCTGGCCGCACGCCGCACTGGTCATCTTCACGCGGGAATGCACCGGCCGTCCACGCAAGGTCGCCGGGGCCACCGAGATGATCAACAAGGTCACCATCGGCGAACTCGAAGCGCTGAAGGCCTCGCTCGAACCCGGCAGGCCGGTGAGCACGACGGCGACGATCGCCGGGGCCGTCCGGTCGGTCTGGGTGGTACTGGACCGGGCGGGCACCCTGCTCGTGCTGGTTCCGCACGCCGCGCGGAAACGTCTGCCGGACCCCGACGCGCTGGCCGCGTTCTTCGGCATCGTCGCGACCTCGATCCGGCAGCAGGTGGCACAGGCCAGCCCCGACTACCTCGCCGAATCCCGTGCCGCGTCGAGTGAACGCGCCCGCACGATCGCGGAAATGGCCGCGGCGCAGGAAACCGCGCTGGTCACCATACTCACCACGCTGCGCTCCACCGGGCTCGACGACCGCCGCGCCCGGCTCGCCGCGACCGAATCCGCCTCGGCCGCACTCGTGGCCCTGCGTTCGGCGCAGAAGTCCGATCTGGCGCTGTCCGAGGAGCTCCCGGCGGCGGCGTTCGCCCAGTGCCGCAAGGAGATCCGGCAGATGCTTCGGCACCACGACGCGGACATCGAGTTCGTGGCCCCGGCCAAGGACGCGCGAGCGCTCCCGGGCGAAGTCGCCTATGCCGCCCGCGCCATGACCCGGACCGTCGTACTCGCTTTCGCCGCCCAGCCGGAGCTGTCGCGGCTGCGCGTCGGCTGGACCTGCGACGGCGCCTGCCTGCGAGTGGATGTGCGCGACCACGATTCCGGGCGGCTGGACGTGGCCGCGTTGCGCCGGCAGCTCGACGGGCGGGCTCGCACGCTCGGCGCGTCGGTCGACCTCGACGCGGTACGCGACTGGGGCAGTCGCGCGGCCATCGAGCTGCCGCTCGACCCGCCCGAGGACCGCACGGACGAATCGCGCCTGGCCACCCTCAACCGCCGTGAGCTCGAAGTGCTGCGCCTGGTCACGCAGGGCAAACGTAACAAGGCGATCGCGGCCGAACTCGGCGTCACCGAAAGCACCGTCAAGTTCCACGTGGCCGGAGTGCTGAAGAAACTGGACGTCACCTCCCGCGGCGAGGCCGCGGCGCTGGCCCAGGCCGCCGGTGTCTCCCCGGTGGCCTGAGCCGGCCCGCGTGTCCACAGTGGTCATTCTGCCGGGCTGACCAGGATCTTGACGTTCTCCTCCTTGTTGCCGATCAGTTCGTCGAAGCCACGCGTCACGATGTCGTCCAGCCCGATGCGGCCCGTGATGAACTGGTACGGGTCCACCTTGCCGTCGGCGATCATGGCGATCGTGGCCGGGTGATCGCCGGCGTAGGCGAGGCTGCCGAGCACGTTGACCTCGCGGAACACCAGGTCGTTGAGCGCCACCGAGGCCTCGTGACCCCAGATCGCGACGTTGACGCAGGTGCCGCCCGCCCTGGTGGACCGGATCGCGGCCTTGAGCACCGCGTCGATCCCGGCGCATTCGAACGTCACGTCCGCGCCGCGGCCCTTGGTCAGTTCCGCGACCGCCGCCGGAACGTCCACGGTGGACGGATCGAGCACCTCGTCGGCGCCCGCGACGTGTGCCTTGGCCTTGCGCACCTCCGCCGGTTCGACGACGAAGATCTGCTCGACCCCGGCCGCCCGCAGCGCGGCGGTGGTGACCAGTCCGATGGGGCCCGCGCCGAAGACCGTCGCGGTGTGGCCCGGCTCGGCGCCGGACAGCCGGACCGCGTGATAGGCCACGGCCAGCGGTTCGACCAGCGCGCCGATGTCGGTGCCGAGAGCGCCGAGCGGATGGATCCACCGCCGCTGGGCGACCACGAACCGCGAGAAACCGCCGCCACCACCGGAGAGCCCGACGAACCCCAGCGACTGGCACACGTTGTAGCGGCCCTGGTCGCAGGCGTCGCACCGGCCGCACACGATGTAGGGCTCGACGACGACCCGGTCACCGACCCGCAGATCGGTCACGCCCTCGCCCAGTTCTCGCACGACGCCGGCGAATTCGTGGCCCAGCGGGATCGGGATCGATTCGCCGGTCAGCGGATGCGGGGCGTCGGTGGTCGACGCGAAGATCGGGCCTTCGAGGTACTCGTGCAGGTCGGTGCCGCAGATGCCGCACCATTCGACCTCCACCTTGACCGTGCCGGGGCGCGTCGCCGGTTCCGGGATGTCGTCGATCCGGATGTCGCCACGGCCGTGGAAACGAGCTGCCTTCATGGTGAGCCTCCTCGCTCAGGAAAGGTGGTGCACCTCTTGCAGGCCGTAGACCGGAGTGGGAATCCCTTCGTAGCGGGCCTTCAGCTGCAGCGCCAGGTACAGCGAGTAGTGCCGCGACTGGTGGAGGTTGCCGCCGTGGAACCACAAACCGGGCTGTTGCGTGGGTTTCCACATGTTGCGCTGTTCGCCCTCCCACGGCCCGGGATCCTTGGTCGTGTCCGAGCCCAGGCCCCAGCACTTGCCGACCCGGTCGGCCATCTCCTGGCCGCACAGGTCCGCGACCCAGCCGTTCATCGAGCCGTAGCCGGTGGCGTAGACGACGAGATCGGCTGCGAGTTCGGTGCCGTCGGAGAGCATGACGGTGTCGCGGGTGAGATGGCCGACCTGTCCGTGCGCGAGCTTGATCCGGGCGTCGGCGACGAGTTCGGCCGCGCCGACGTCGATGTAGTAGCCCGACCCCCGGCGCAGGTACTTCATGAACAGGCCCGACCCGTCATCGCCCCAGTCGTGCTCGAAACCGGCTTTCTCCAGGCGTTCGTAGAAGTCCGCGTCGCGTTCGCGGATCTTCTCGTAGACCGGGATCTGGAACTCGTGCATGATCCGGTACGGCAGCGAGGCGAACACCATGTCGGCCTTCTCCGTCGTCATGCCGGCCCGCACCGCGCGCTCGGAGTACAGATCACCGAGGCCCAGGTCCATCAGCGAATCTGACTTGACGATGTGCGTCGAGGAGCGCTGCACCATCGTCACGTCGGCGCCGTGCTCCCACAACGCCGCGCAGATGTCGTGTGCGGAGTTGTTCGAACCGACCACGACGGCCTTCTTGCCCGCGTACGCGTCCGGGCCGGGGTGCTGCGAAGAATGGTGCTGCTCGCCCTCGAACTCGTCCATCCCGGGGAACGAGGGCAGATTGGGCTTGCCCGACATGCCGGTCGCGAACACGACATGGCGCGGCGTGAGCACGACCTGCTCGCCGTCCCGGTTCACGCCGACCTGCCAGTGCCCGGTCTTCTCGTCGTAGGAAGCGGAGGTGACCTCGGAGCGGGTCCAGTACGGCACGTCCATCACGCGCGTGTACATCTCCAGCCAGTCCGCGATCTTGTCCTTGGGTGCGAACACCGGCCAGTTGTCCGGGAAGGGCAGGTAGGGCAGGTGGTCGTACCAGACCGGGTCGTGCAGGCACAGGCTCTTGTACCGCTTGCGCCACGAGTCGCCGGCCCGCTCGTTGCGTTCCAGCACCAGTGCGGGCACGCCGAGCTGGCGCAGCCGGGCGCCGAGCGCGATCCCGCCCTGGCCGCCGCCGATGACGACCACGAACGGCTGCCGCTCGTAGCCCAGTTGTGCCTGCTCCAGTTCGCGTTCCTCGGCCCAGGACCTGCGGTCGGTGACCGCGCCGTGCCGTGCGCCCTTCGGCCGCAGGTCGCCCCTCGGTTCCGGGAAGTCCTTGAGCTCGCGCAGGCTGGTCAGCAGCGTCCAGGCGCCCTCGTCCTTCAACCGGAGATGACCCTTGGCCAGGTCGGTCGCGGTCTCGAACTCGATCCACGCCTCGACCACGCCATCGGCCTCGGCCGGCGGCTCGGTGGTGCGGAATCCGGACGCGCCGGTGTGCTCCAGGCATGCGGTGAGCAGGTGCTCGATCCCGTCGCGGCCCTCGACGGTCTTGATGTTCCAGGTGAAGGCGATCAGGTCACGCCAGAAGCTGTCGACGGTGAACAGCGCGGCCGCGCCCGAGGTGTCACGGGCGGCGAGTGCGGACTCGAACCGGGCGAGCCAGTCGTCGACGCGCGATTGTGGCGAGCGCTCCAGTGCAGGCGAATCCAGCGTCTGGGTCATCGAAACTCCTTGCGGACGATCGTGCTGTAGCGCCGATCACACTCCTGGCCGGGGCGTGCGGACAAGGGTTGCAGCGAGTTGCACGCGGCCGTGACCTTGGCCTTCGCTTCGGCGGGCACTTATGCTGGACCGGCTGACGCGACGGTGCGGGAGGTGATGCGGGTGCGCAGTGCTGTGCCGCCCGGCGCGCACCTGCCCGGCTACGCTCGTGAACTGGTCCGGATGCACGAAGCGGTCCTGGGCGGCGGCCGCCCGCCGGTGCGGCCTCGCGCCGTCGTTTCCCAGTCCTGGTCCCGGATGCTGCGGCTCGGCCTGACCGCGGACCGGGTCAACCGCGCGATTCCCTTGCCGAGGACGAGATCGAGCGCCGCAGGCACGAATCGCCACTGCGCGGCGTTGTCGACGACCTCGGCCGGATCATCGGCGCCACCTCCGACGCCGCGCACATGCTGCTCGTGGTGACCGACGCCGACGGGATCATCCTCTGGCGGGCCGGTGCCGCCGCGGTCCGGCGCCACGCCGACGACCTCGGGTTCACCGAGGGCGCGGACTGGGCCGAGACGAAGGTCGGCACGAACGCGATCGGGACGGCACTGGCCGAGGCCGCGCCCGTCGAACTGCTCGCGGGCGAGCACTTCGAACAAGGGCAGCACCCGTGGTACTGCAGCGCGTCACCGGTGCACGACCCGCGCACCGGTGAACTGCTGGGCATCATCGACGTCAGCGGTCCCGCGCTGACGCTGCACCCGGCGATCTGCGCACTGGTCGAGACGGGATGCCGGCTCGCCGAGGCCGAGATCTGGCGCTCGCACCAGCAGCGGCTGGACGCGCTGCGGCAGACCGCCGAACCACTGCTGGCCGGGAACCAGGGCCCGGCTCTCGTCGTCGACGATCACGGCTGGGTCGCCCACGGTTCGGGCGTCGCCGCCGGGAAGCGGATCGCCGCACCGCGACCGGGGCAGGCCATCGCGGTGCCCGGTCTCGGCGCCTGCCTGCCGGAACGGCTGGCGGGCGGCTGGCTGGTGCGCCCGGCCGAGCGCGGCCGCACCCTGCGGCTGGACCTCGAACTGTCCGCGACGCCACTGCTTCGCGTCCGCGCCGGCGAAACAGGCTGGCGCCGCACGATCACCCGGCGGCACGCGGAAATCCTGACGTTGCTGCACACCGCGGGCCCGGCCGGTCTCACCGCGGAAGCCTTGAGCCGCTCCCTGTTCGGCGACGCCGAGCACATCGTCACCGTGCGCGCCGAAGTATCCCGGCTGCGCAAACTACTCGGCGCGATCGTGACGACGAGGCCCTACCGTCTCGCCGAAGGGCTGGAGCTGACAGTCCACTATGGAGGCTGAGCCTCGACCGGCACGTCCGCTGAGGTCGCGGAGCGGGCGATGCCGACGGCAGCGTGCGCGGCCTCGCGTGCATGCGCCGCGGCTTCCCGGAAATGCTCGGCCTTCTCGGGCTGAGCGGCCGCGGCTTTCTCGCACGCGGCGGCTCTGGTCACCTCGGCGTCGGCCAGGCGGGCCGCGGCCTCGGCCAGCCGGGTCCGCAGCCCCGTCAGCTGTATCGGCGTGTCCGGGTCGGTGGTGAGCCCGGCTGCCAGGAACTGTGCCCTCGTCGCCTGGACCTCGCGCTGGATCTCCGCGTCCTGACGATCGTTGCGTGCGCTGGACCGGCGCAGGGCGGCCTCGCTGCGGTCGAGGTTCGCCGCGCTGGCGGCCAGCAGCGCCCTGCCTCGATCGATCGCGGCCATGACTCGTTCCTGTGTGGACGCGGTCTCCATCCCAGCGGAGCGCGCGCGCTGATCCAGGCGCTGCTCCAATTCATTGAGCTGCTGTTCCCGTTGGTCGGCGGCCCGCTCGCGTGCGTCGGCGAGTTCTTCGCGTTGGTCGGCGGCGCGTTCCCGTGCGTCGGCGAGCGTCTCGCGTTGATCGGCGGCGCGCTCGCGTGCGTCGGCGAGTGCTTCGCGCTCGTCGGCGGCCCGCTCGCGCTTCTCCGCCGCGGCTTCCCGCTGTTCCAGCAGCGTCTGCTGCTCGCACAACTGGGTCTCGCGTTCCTCAACGGCCAGTTCGCGCTGGTCGAGCCATTCCAGGTGGTCCTGGCGATTGCCGGAGTGATCGGCCGTCACGACAGCGATGGTGAGCCGGGGCGGCCGCCGGTGGATAGGGAGGAAAGTCCTCACCGCGGCGCGAGGCCCTTTCCCGGGCCTCCAACGTGTGTCCTTCGGCCCTGGTCGCGGCGTGCCGGTGGTCGTACGACGGGGCCATGACTTCTTTCGCACCTGCCGATATCCGTATGACCGTCGAGGGAACCGTGTCGCGTGGCACGGCCGACTATGCCCGGGACAAGATCGGTGCGCTGCTTCATCTCGCGCCTGGCCCGGTGCTGTCGGTGCGGGTCAGGGTGACGCGGCACGGCGACCCGGCGGTCCCGCATCCGGTGGTGGCGCAGGGCAACATCGACGTCAACGGGCGGCTGGTCCGCGCCCAGGCGGAGGGCGAGAACTCGTGGGAGGCTGTCGACCGGCTCGAAGAGCGGTTGCGGCACCGCTTGGAGCGGGTCGCTCTGCATTGGGAGGCCCGCCGCGGCGGAATGCCTTCGGTCCAGCCGCATGAGTGGCGGCACGAGTCCGAGCCCACCCGCCGTCCCCGGTGGTATCCGCGGCCGGAGGACGAGCGTGAGATCGTGCGGCACAAGTCCTACACGCTGCCGAAGTGCACGATCGACGATGCCGCACGCGAAATGGGTTTGCTGGACTACGACTTCCACCTGTTCACCGAGGCCGGCTCGGGGCAGGACAGCGTGCTGTACCGGGCGGGGGAGACCGGGTACCGGCTGGCGCAGCTGAGGCCACCAGGGCCGCACGAGCTCGCTCCGTTCCAGCTTCCGCTGACCATCAGCGCCCAGCCGGCGCCGGTGCTGTCGACCGGCGAGGCCGTGACCCGGCTCAACCTGATGGGACTGCCGTTCCTGTTCTTCCTCGACGGGGACCGCGGCCGGGGCGCGGTGCTCTACCACCGCTACGACGGGCATTACGGGCTCATCGCCCCCGCCGGCGAACGAGCGTGACCGGAGTGCTCGCGATGGCCGACGAAACCGCGATCCGCGTCGACGGACTGACCAAGGCATACGGCACAACCATGGCCCTGCGCGAGGTCGGGTTCGCCATCGAGCTGGGCGAGGTGTTCGGCTACCTCGGACCCAACGGCGCCGGGAAGACGACCACCCTGCGCCTGCTGATGGGGATGATCCGGGCCACGGCCGGGACCGCCGAGGTGCTCGGCATGGATTCCTGGCGCCGGTCCGTGCCGGTGCACCGGGCGGTCGGTTACGTGGCGGGCGACCCGCGGTTGTACGACCGGCTGACCGGTGCCCAGCACGTGGCCTACTTCGGGCACCTCCGGGGCGACCCGGGCGAGAAGCGGGCGGCCGCGCTGGCCGACCGGCTCGACCTCGATCTGGACCGTCCCGCGCGGGCGTTGTCGAAGGGGAACCGGCAGAAGCTCGCCGTGGTGCTGGCACTGATGTCGGCACCACGTGTGCTCGTGCTCGACGAGCCGAGTAGCGGGCTGGATCCGTTGGTGCAGCAGGAATTCCACGCCCTGCTGCGGGAACACACGGCCGCGGGTGGCGCCGTGCTGTTGTCCTCGCACGTCCTCGCCGAGGTGCAGCGGGTGGCCGACCGGATCGGGGTACTGCGGGCGGGAAGGCTCGTCGCGGTCGACCGGGTCGACGAACTGCGGGCGAAATCCTTGCACCACATCCGCGCCCGCTTCGCCGACGACGTCCCGGCCGCCACGTTCGCCGCCATGCCGGGCGTGCGCGACGTCGCCGTCGTCGGCCACGTCCTCACCTGCAGCGCGCCCGAGCCCGCCCTCGACACGCTCGTGAAGGCGATCGCCCAGCACCGGCTGGTGGACTTCGAGTGCGTTGAGGCCGACCTCGAAGAGACGTTTTTGACCTACTACGGACCCGGGGCCGGCGATGCTGCGTAACATCCTGCTCAAGACCCTGCACGACCAGCGACGCGGGCTGCTCGCGTGGTCGGTGAGCCTGATTCTGCTCGTGGCCATGTACGTGGCGCTGTGGCCCAGCATCCGGGACCAGCCGTCGATGGGCCAGTTCCTGCAGAACATGCCCGAGGCGTTGCGCGCGCTGTTCGCCGCGTCCGGCGCCGACATGTCCACGCCGGCCGGTTACGTGCAGGTCGAACTGCTCTCGTTCATGGGGCCGATGCTGTTGCTGATCTACGCGATCACGACGGGCGCGGCCGGTATCGCGGGGGAGGAGGACCGGCACACCCTGGAGTTGCTCATGGCGAACCCGGTCAGCCGGGCCCGGGTCGCGCTGGAGAAGTTCGGAGCGCTCGTCGTGGGTACGGTGCTGCTCGGTCTGGTCACCGGTCTGGCACTGGTGCTCGAAGGCCGCCTGGCCGGTCTCACCCTGCCCGTCGGCAATGTCACGGCCGCGATGCTGCACATGACGTTGCTGGCACTGGTCTTCGGCGCGCTGGCCGCCGCGATCGGCGGCCTGACCGGGCACGGCGGAGCCAGCCGCGCGATCCCGGCGGTGCTCGCCGTCGTCGCGTACGTGCTCAACGGCCTGGCGCCGGCGGTGTCCTGGCTCAAGCCCGCGCAGAAGATCTCGCCGTTCTTCCAGTACATCGGACACGACCCGCTCCGGCACGGCATCTCCGCGAGCGCCGTCCTGGTCGCCGTGCTCACCATCGGAGTACTCGCCGCCGTGGCCGTGATGGGGTTCCGCCGCCGCGATCTGGCCGCCTGACACGATTTTCCATAGTTAAAACGAGTCAGGTAGGCATATAGTCGAGGTGGAGGTGGTCGTCGTGGCCGTCACTGACCCGGCTGAACCGATGCGCGAGATCCTGCATCACCACGCGGTCCTGCGCCGAGGACTCGAACAACGAGTCGGCGCGCTGTGTGCGACCGCGGAGCGAGATGCGCCGTATGACGAGACCCTGACGGCGCTGCGGGGGTATCTGGCGACCGAGATCATGCCGCACGCCGAGGCGGAGGAGCGGACCTTGTACGCGGCCGCGGTCACGCAGGCGCGGGGCAGCGAACTCGTGCGCGGCTTGACTGCCGAGCACCGCGAGCTGGCCGGGCTGGCCGACCGGCTCGGGACGGGCGGCGGTGGCGAGACGGTCGCCGCGGTCGCGGAAAGTATCGCGACCTTGTTCGCGAGCCATGTCGCCAAGGAAAACGACCTGCTGCTGCCCGCGCTCACGGATTCGGGCGCGGACCTCGCATCCCTGCTCGCGGAGATGTCCCGGTGGACGGCAGGTGCGGGAGGAAACCGCGAATGACCTACGTGATCGCGGAGCCGTGCGTGGACGTGATGGACCGGGCCTGCGTGGACGAGTGTCCCGTGGACTGCATCTACGTCGGCGAACGCTCCTTGTACATCCATCCCGACGAATGCGTGGACTGTGGCGCCTGTGAGCCGGTGTGCCCGGTCGAGGCGATCTACTACGAGGACGATCTGCCCGAACGGTGGAGCGTGTACGCGGCCGACAACGACCGGTTCTTCAGCGAGACGCTGCCCGGTCGCGAGGAGCCGTTGGGCAGCCCCGGTGGCGCGGCCAAGGTCGGCGACCTGGGGGTGGACACGCCGTTGGTGGCCGGCCTGCCGCGTTCCGGATAGTTTCTACTAGCTTGTTCGGCTAAAATGGGCGGTATGAGCGAGCAGGCATTGACCGATCCGGAGGCGCGGCCGGTGCTGGGCGAGAGCCGGGCCCGGGTGCTGGACGTGCTGCGCGCGGCGGGTGACCCGGTGGGCGTGCAGGATATCGCCGAACAGGTCGGGCTGCATCCGAACACGGCGCGCTTCCATCTGGACGGGCTCGTGGACGCGGGGCTCGCCGAGCGGCGCACCGAGGAGCGCAGTCAGCCAGGCCGGCCTCGCACGGTCTACGCCGCCACCGCGGCCGACGCGCCGGCGGGACAGCGCAGTTACCGGCTGCTGGCCGAGATGCTCACCAGCCTGGTCGCCGACACCATGCCCGAACCCGGGAAAGCGGCCGAAACGGCGGGCGAGGCGTGGGGCCGCTACCTGGCGGAGCGCCCGGCTCCTTCGCAACGAGTGGATGCCGCGGAGGCGGTGCGCCGGTTGTCGACGGTGCTGGCCGACGCGGGTTTCGCACCGGACGAGGTCGCCGACGCGGACCGGCCGGTGATCCGGTTGCGGCACTGCCCGTTCCGCGAGGTGGCCGAGCAGCACCGGGATGTGGTGTGCTCACTGCATCTGGGGCTGATGCGCGGCGTGCTCGACGAGGTCCGCGCCCCGCTGAAGGCGGACCGGCTGGAACCGTTCGTCGAGCCGTCGCTGTGCTTGGCGCATCTGGCGCCCGCCTCGGCTCGCGCGCGCGGACGCCGCGCCCGGTGAGTCCCGCGTGGTCGCGGGCTACGCGGGAGTTGACGCGGGCATCGGGGACCGGCCGATGCGGATGTGCCACTGTTCGGGCCCGGATTCCAGGTATTCCCAGGTGAACTCGTCCGGGTGGGTGGCGCTGAACTCGCGGCGTAACGGTTTCGGGTCGTGGTTGTTGACCAGAACGAACGACTCTCCCGGGTCCAGGCGCGCGTAGCGGCGGAAGATCCGCGGGTGGCGCTGGCCGTGCGGGATCGGGCGCACGTCCAGCACGTCCGGAGTGGCCGGTTCGTCGCCGGAGAGCAGGGTGTTCAGATCCTCGGCGAGGCCGGGCAGGTCCGCGCCGGGCAACTCGGCCAGTGCGGGTAGCAGCGTGTTCCGGTCGAGGTCGACCACCGCTGCCAGCACGGCGCCCAGTGCGCGTGCCGGGGCGATGGCCTGGTCGGCATTGTCCGCCGCGGCCAGTTCGGCGAGGTGCTGGTGTGCCGCGTCGCGCAGGCGGCGCAACGCGCGGATCAGCAGCCGGGTCGCCGGCGCGCCGGCCGCGGTCGCGTAGAGGACCCGGTCGGTCGCGGCGAAGTACGGCCGCACCCGGCTGGCGGCGAAGTCCACCAGGCCGGTGTGCGCCTCCTGCCGGACGTCGCCTTCGAGCGCCAGATCGGTGACCAGCGCGGCCTTGGCCTGATAAGCCAGCAGCAACCGGTCGGCGTCACCGCGCAGGGCGATGCTCGCCCGGACGGCGGGGTCGGTACTCGTGCCGCTGATGTACACATCGGATGCTGAGTTCACAGGAGTCCCAAACAATCTTGTTATTTACAATGAAGAGTAGTGTTTTCTACCGTGGCCGGTCAAGCCGCAGGGCGCGCTTTCCGGCGCGTAGCCAGCGGCCACCGGCGGCGAGCATGGCCACGAACACGACGACCCACACGGCCAGCGCCACCCATGCCTCGCCGCCGCCCAGCGCCGCCAGCCACCGGATGCCGGTCGCGCGGCCGAGTTGCTCGCCGGCCACGCCGTACATCCCGATCGGAAACACCATGCTCCACAGGCCGGTCTCGTAACGCAGGGACACCCGGCGCACGAGATGCCGCCACACGCCCAGGGCCACCAGCAGCGGAATCAGCCAGCTGCAGAACGACCACAGCACCAGCGAGACGTCCGCGAGCAGAGAATGCGACAGAAGCGTGCCGGGCAGGGCGAGCAGCCGGGCGCCGGCCAGGATCGTGATCGCCGCGGCCCCCATGAACACCCAGTACGGCGGCACGAGTTCGGCCGCCGCGACCGGTCGCACCAGCAGCCGCGCCAACCCGATAGCGGCGAGCAGCAGGTACAGCACCAGCCCGATCGCCCAGCACACCACCGCCGTCGCCGCCAGCACCGTGGCCGGGCCGGCCGGTGCGAGCGTCGCGGCGGCCACGGCGATGGACTGGGTACCGACCACCCAGATGAACCAGGTGCCGTTGACCTGATCGAGGGTCGGATGCCGCCGTGGGTCGGCGATCAGGCCCAGCGGCACGCCGTAGCCGAGCAGCAGCCAGCCGAGCACGCCCGCGGCCAGCAGTGCGATCGCCGGCCAGCGCCATCCGCCCATCGCCAGTCGCGTGGCCAGTACGTTCGACGCCGCCACGAACGTGAGGAACGCGAAGCCCCGGGGGCTGACCACGTCGGCCAGCATGCGCCGCGGCCAGCGCAGCAGCCGCCATCCGGACGCGACCACCAGCCCCGCGTAACCGGCGATCGCGGCCACGAGCAGAACGTCCGACGTGACCGGCAGACGGTCGCCGTGCAGCGCGGTGGACACGATGCCGGTGGCCATGACGAACGCGAAGACCCCGGGATTGAGATCGCGCGTCACCTGCCGCCATCCCGCCCGTCGCGGCCGGGATGTGTGCTCGCTCCGCCGATCCATGGCGGTGGCGCGGACTGTCAGTCCGGCCGGCGCCGTCCGTGGTGCTCATGGGCGTCCAGCCACTCGGCCAGCACGGCCGCCTGGCTGTGCTCGACGTCCCTCGTCGCGGTCAACAGAGTCAGATCCTGGCGGCGGGCGAGCGTGCGCAAGTGCCGGGCCAGCTCCTGGCGCTTCGGATCCCGGAGTTCCGCGAGATACCGGCGCCGGAATTCGGGAAATCGCTCGGGGTCGTGGCCGTACCAGCGACGCAACTCCGTGGACGGCGCCACCTCGCGCAGCCACTCGTCCAGGTGGGCGTCCTCCTTGCGGACCCCACGGGGCCAGACGCGGTCCACCAGCACCCGCATCCCGTCCGAGCGGGCGGGCCGGTCGTAAATCCGGCGACAGGCGATGTGCGTGTCCATGGCGTGCTCCTTCCCAGAGCCGGCAGGGAACTCCTACACCCCGAGTTTATCCAATCTTGCTTGTAGAAAATGGGTCCGAATGGCGCAGCGGCCACTTCCAGTGTCTCTCGGCGGAAGGCGGCAGTCCACGCGGAGTCCTCCGCTTCAGCCGGCCAGCAGCACGCCGAGGAACAGCGCGGCCAATGCGCTGACGCCGGTAAGCGCGCCGAACACCGCCAGCCCGGCGGTGCTGCGGGCGCGGGCGTGCAGGAACGCGGTGAGCCCGGAGATGGCGACGACCGCCAGCTTGGCGATCAGCGTGTCGCGGTAGTGGCCGGTGTCCTTGTCCGCCTCGGCCACGATGTTCCACACGCCGGTGCCGACCAGAACGGCGAAGGCGGGCCAGGCCACCTGGTTGAACCGCCGGGCCGCGGTCGCGGTGACCTGGGCGCCGAGCCCGCGCAGCGCGGGCACCAGGGCGGCCAGGGTGAGCTGCCCGCCGACCCAGATCGTGGCGGCCAGCACGTGCAGGAATAGGCGCACGGTTGTCCAGGACACTGCGAGCATCAGTGTTGATCACCTTTCCAAAGGCTCGGCTGTGCGGGACTTCGGTCCCTGCCGAGATCGCCGGTGGCACCGTACCCTAGTCTTGTTTCTACAAAGTCATTGGTAAAAACTGGGTGGTTGAGCGGGTTGAGTGACGGAGAACCGGCGCCCGGATATCGGCGGCTGCCGCTGACCGAAGTCCCGAGTGCGTCACCCCGGCGCCGGCGGCATGCCGTGGCGGCCGGCCTGATCGCGGGTTACCTCGTGGCCGCCGTGGGTGTGATAGCCGCGCACGGTCTGGTCGCCATGCCGGAATGGCTGGCGTTGCATCTGCTGGTGCTGGGCGCGGCCAGCAGCGCGGTTCTGGTCTATAGCCGGCACTTCGCGCAGGCACTGCTGCATGCCCGGCCCGGACCGGAGTGGCCGGCCGGCGCTCGACTTGCCGTGTTCAACGTGGGCGCGATCGCGGTCCTGACCGGAATGTCGCTGGGGTGGAGCGGGCTCGCGGTGACCGGGGCGGGGCTGGTGGTCGTCGCGGTGCTCGCGCACACCGTGAGCCTGGTGCGCATGGCGCGGGCCGCGAGCCTGTCCGGACGGCTGCGGATCGTGGTCTGGTACTACGTCGCCGCCGGCACCTGCCTGCTCGTCGGCGGCACTCTCGGCGGGCTGCTGGCCGGCCACGCGATGCGGTCGCTCGGCTGGGAGCAAGCGGTGCGGTTGGCGCACGCGCACCTGAACCTGCTGGGCTGGCTCGGCCTGGTCGTGGTCGGCACCCTGTTCATGCTCTGGCCGGCGGTGCTGCGCACCCGCATGGCGGACAGCGCACCGCCTACCGCCCGCCGAGTCCTGGTGATTCTCGTGGCCGGTCTCACCGTCGCGGTCACCGGTGCGGTGCTGACCGGATGGGCACCCGGCTGGCACTGGCTGGCCGCCCTCGGCATGACCGGCTACCTCGGCGGCATCGGCTACGCGTTGGTTCCCGCCGTCGGTGAGATGCGCGTCAAGCCACCCCGCTCGTCCGCGCCGGTGGCGCTGCTGGCCGGCAATGGGTGGCTGCTCGCCGCCGTGACCATCGACATCCTCGGCCTCGCTCTCGGGGGCACCACCGCCGACGATCTGCTCGGCCGGCTGCTGGTGCCGATGCTGGGCATCGGGGTGGTCGCGCAGATCCTGACCGGCGCCCTGACGTTCCTCATCCCGGTCACGGTCGGCGGCGGGCCGGCAGGCAACCGGCGGCTGACCGAGGTGCTGCAGTACGCCTGGCTACCCCGCGCCGTGCTCGGCAATCTCGGCACACTGCTGCTTGCCCTTCCGATCGTGGGCGCCCCGCGGGTCTTGGCCTGGGTGCTGGTGGTGATCGGCTTCGGCTCGTTCCCCGCCCTCGTCGTCGCGGCCCTGGTGACCGCACACCGGCCCGCCGCCAAGAACGATGACCGGGCGCGTCGGCTGGCCGGCCACGAGGTTCTTGCCATCGGGTGCGTGGCCGCCGTGCTGGCGGTGCTGAGCCTGGTCGCCACCGGCACCTGGCCCGGCCGGTCCGCCGACACGCCGCCGGGCACGGCGACGACCGCGGCGTCCGGCGTGCCGGTGCCGGTCAGCCTGGACGAGTTCGCGATCACTCCCGGTGCGATCACCGTCGCCCCCGGCACGGATCTGGTGCTGACCGTGCGCAACACCGGCCGGACGAGCCACGACCTCGAACTCGACGGGCAACACCGCACCGGCCTGCTGGCCCCGGGCCAGCAGCAGACCGTGGATTTCGGCGTCGTCACCCACGACGAGCAGGCGTGGTGCGGCGTGCCTGGCCACCGCGAAGCCGGCATGGTGCTCACCATCCGCACTACCACATCCACGGACGGGTCCGCGACCGGACAGCAAGGCCCGGCCATGGCCGGCATGGGAATGAACGCCGCCCCGGCGCCGGACTGGCGGCCCTACGACCCGGCCCTGCAGCCGGCCCCCGGCGGATCGGCCCACGACGTGACGCTGCGGATCGACCAGACCACCGTCGAGATCGCCCCCGGCGTGCGGCAACAGGTGTGGACCTACAACGGAACGGTGCCCGGCCCGGTGCTGCACGGCCGCGTCGGCGACCTGTTCACCGTGCACGTGATCAACAACGGAGACATGCCGCACTCCATCGACTTCCACGCCAGCCAGGTCGACCCCGGCGCCGCCATGCGCGCCATCCCGCCGGGCGGCGAACTGACCTACTCCTTCCGCGCCGACCACGCCGGAATCTGGCTCTACCACTGCGAAACCGCACCGATGATCCAGCACCTGGCGATGGGCATGTACGGCGCGGTGATCATCGACCCACCCACCCTGGACCCGGTCGCCGCATCCGAAGTGTTGACCCAATCCGAGTTCTATCTCGGTCAGAACGGTGGTGTGCCCGCCATGTCAGCACTGCTCGCCGCGAACCCGGATCTGGTGGTGTTCAACGGATACGCCGACCAGTACCGCGACGCGCCGATCCACGTCCGGGCCGGGCAGCGGATCCGGCTGTGGGTGCTGGACGCCGGTCCCAGCGAGCCCAGTGCCTTCCACGTCGTCGGTGCCCAGTTCGACACCGTGTTCAAAGAGGGCGCCTACCAACTGCTGCCCGGCAACGCCGCGAACGGCGCAGCCCAGGAACTGGATGTGCAACCAGGGGAGGGCGGTTTCGTCGAACTCACCCTCGCCCAGCCCGGCACCTACACCTTCACCACGCACCGGCTGGCCGACGCGCAGCGCGGCGCCATGGGCAGCATCATCGCCGAACCATGAACGCCGGAAGCAGGGCCCGTCGCCGGCAGCTCTGGTTAGCCAGCACGACCGCGGCGCCGCACACTGAGGAGGTGCGCAACGCCGACCAGTACGAGCAGCGGTAAGGAATCGACAACGGTGGGACGTCGGATCGCGTTGGGAGTGCCGGCGGCGGGTAAGCCGCCGGGACCGGCGGCGTTGCCGCTGGGCAGGCATCCGCGTGATCTGGTCGCCGTGGTCGCCGGGATAGCGGTGCTCGTGTTGTGCTCACTCGTGGTGCGGGCGCACGCCGTGAATCCGGTCGAAGCCGCCATCTACCAGCAATTGGAGCGGATCCCGCCGGCTTCGATCGGGGTCTGGCGGGTGCTCGACTGGGTCGGTGGCTGGGCGGGTGTCGTGGCGGTCTCGGCGGTGGCGCTCTACACCAAGCGGATCCGGCTGGGCCTGCACTGTGCCGCCGCCGGTGCGGTCGGCTGGGCGCTGGCCAAGGTCGCCGACCTCCTCATCGGCAGCAGGCAGGTGTCCCCGGCGTTGCTGGGGCCCGGTGTCCGGCCGCCGCCGGGGGACGGCTTCCCGTTTCCCGCGACGCATGCCGTGATGGCCGCCGCGGTGGTGGCGGTGGCCGCGCCGTACATCAAATCCGGCTACCGCCGTGCCGGGTGGGTGATCGTGGTGCTCACCGGTGTCGCGGGCGTGTACCTCGGGCACAACCTCCCGGTCGACGTGTTCGCCGGGGTCTTCCTCGGCTGGGGCATCGGCGGGGCGTTCCATCTGGTGCTGGGCGCGCCGGGCCGCCGGACGTCGGCCACGGTGGTGTTCCAGGCACTCGAACAAGCCGGCCTCGAACCGGCCGCGGTGACGCCGATCCGGGCACACGGACGCGGACCGCTGGAGTTCGTGGTCACCACCACGGATTCGCCCGACAGGCTGCGGGTGGAGGTCGTGCGGCGCCTGCGGCGGCGCGCCGGTCTGTGGTACCGGCTGCGGCGGCTGCTCGCCTCACTGGAGGTGGAGGACGAGCCGCCGCTGTCGAGCACCTATCACGAGGCCGAACACGAAGCTCTGGTGACGATGCTCGCCGAGCGCGGCGGGGTACCGACCCCACCCATGGTCCTGGCCTGCCGGGCACCCGACGGGTCGGCGTTGCTGGTGCGCCGCCACATCGACGGCCGCAGGCTGACCCGGCTGGCGCCGGGGGAGATCTCCGAGCCTTTGCTCGAGGCGTTGTGGGGGCACATCGCGAACCTCGGCGACGCCCGGATCGCCCATCACGACCTGCGAGCCAAGAACGTGCTCGTGGACGGCGACGGCAGGCCGTGGCTGCTGAACCTGACCCTGAGCAAGGCCGGTGCCACGAGGGCCAGGACGGATCAGGACATCGCCGAAGCGCTGGTGTCGATCGCGTCGCTCGTGGGAGTCGAACGGGCGGTGGCCAGCGCCGTCAAGGCACTGCCCCCGGACCGGCTCGAGCCGGCGCTGAACTACCTTCAGACACTCGCGCTGCCGCGGCGGATCCGCCGGCAGTTACGCAGCCAGCGCGAGACACTGACCGATCTTCGCGAGACGCTCGCCGACCAGATCGACCGGCCGCTGCCGACCTTCCGTTCTCCCGTCCGGCCGAGCCGGGTGATCGGCCTGCTGCTGGTCGGCGCGGCGATATACACGCTGCTGCCGCAGGTGGCGACCCTGCGCAGCGTGCTCGACCTGGTCGCGCAGGCCGGTTGGGGCTGGCTGGCCGCGACCGTGGGCACCGGGCTGCTGGCGATCGTGCTGTCCGCCGTGTCGATGGTCGGCGCGAGCGCGACCGCCCTGCCGTTCTGGCGCACCACCGGAGTGCAGTTCGCGGCCGCGTTCACCGGCCGCACCACGCCCGGCGGGGTGGGCTTCTTCGGCATCAACCTCGCCTTCATGGAGCGCCTGGGCATCCGGCGCGCGCAGGCGGTCGGGGTCTCGATGCTCAACGTCGCGGCGACCGGGGTGATCGGCGGGCTCTGGTCGGTGGCCGGGGCGTTCGCGCTCGGCAGCGCGGGAATGCTCACCAAGGTCAGGATCCCGTTCGGCTGGCCGGTCATCGCGAGCGCCGCCGCCGTGATCGTGGCCGGCGCCGCGGTGCTCGGCTCACCGTGGGGGCGGCGCAGGGTCGTCCAGCCCGCGCTGCGGGTGCTGCGCGAGCTCCTGGCGACGATGCGGCAACCCGTCCGCGCCCTGCAGCTGTGGGGCGGGGCCGCCGCCTACCTGGCCGTGTCCGGGCTCGGGCTGGTCACCAGCCTGGCCGCGTTCCACTCCACGGTGCCCGTCTTCGCGGTGGTCACCGCGTTCGTGATCGGCCACACCTTCGGCCACATCATTCCGACCCCCGGCGGCCTCGGCGCGGTCGAGTCGTTGACGGTCGGCAGCCTTGTCGCGGTCGGCGTCGGACCGGCCGGCGCCGTGGCCGCCGTGCTGGTGTCGCGGGTGCTCACCTACTGGCTCCCGGTCCTGCCGGGCATCGCGGTGTTCCGGTATCTCCAGCACCGCCGGATCGTGTGAGCGGCCGATGTCGTCGCGCAGCCGTCTCAGCTGGTGCTGATTCGTGCCCGGAGGGCGCGGACGCGCGCGCGGAACTCCTCCGATCTGACCGACGCGGCCTGCGACGTCACTTCGATCTCGGTGGCTTCGGTGTGGGACATCGCCCCGGCTGTGACGCGCATCGTCGCCTTGGTGGTCTCGACCAGCGGGCGGGGTGCGGAAGCTGCCCGCTCCGCCATGTGCTTCGCCGCCCGCACGAGGTCCTCGTCGTTGTCGTAACGCCGCCAGACGAGTCCGGCGCGCTCGGCGTCGGCCGCGTCGAGGACTTCGCTGAACAGGGTCAGTGCCTTGGCGCCCTGGAGACCCAGTGCGCGCTGCACCATCCAGGTGTAGCCACCACCGGGATGCAGCCCGAGCTGCATGAAGCGGGCGTCGAATCGGGCGCCGGGGCCGGCGAGCCGGAGGTCGCAGGCAAGGGCGAGGTTCAGCCCGGCCCCGACGGCAGCTCCGTTGACAGCGGCGATCGTGGGTAGCGTGCAGTTCGCCACCGCGAGAAAGCCGGCGTAAACGTCGTGCAGCCGCGGGAGATCGGCACCCTCCAGTTCGGACAGATCGCCGCCCGCGCAGAAGGCCGGCGGATCGCCGGTGATCACGACCGCACCGACCCTCGTGTCCGCGGTCACGGCGTCAATGGCCGCGACGAGCTTCGCGGAGAGGTCGAGGTTCATCGCGTTGCGGCGCGCCGGATTCGACACGGTCAGCAGTGCGGCGCCGTTCTCGACGCTCGTGCGTACTTCACTGGTCATGAGCCGGTCCAGACGGGTGCGCGTTTCTCTGCGAACGCCCGGGCGCCCTCGGCGGCGTCGGCCGAGTTGCGCACGAGATCGGTGTGCGGTCGCTGGCGGTCGAAGGCTTCGGCGGCCGTCCAGTCGGCCGAGGCGTTCACCAGCAGCTTGGAAGTCCGCACCGCGAGCGGGGCGTTCGACGCGATTTCGCGGGCCAGTGCGAGTGCCTCGTCCAGTGCCCGCCCCGGCTCGGCCAGCCGGTTGACGAGCCCGAACCGGTGCAGTTCGGCGGCCGGGACGGCAACGCCGCGCAGCACCATTTCCATCGCGACGTTGCGCGGGAGCCGATGGGGCAGGCGCAGCACACCGCCGGCCGCGGCGACGAGCCCGCGCTTGACCTCGGGCAGGCCGAACTCGGCGTTTTCGGCCGCGACGATGACGTCGCACGCCAAGGCGATCTCTAACCCACCGCCCAGGGCACGGCCCTCGACCGCGGCGATCAGCGGCGTGGCCGGGGGACGCTCGACGATGCCGAAGCCGCCCCGGCCGTGCGTGACGGGCCGCTCGCCGGTCGCGCTGAACGCCTTGAGGTCCATGCCCGCACAGAACACGGCACCGGCGCCGGTGAGCACACCGACTCGCGCATCGGGCCGCGCGTCCAGTTCGTCCAGTGCGGCGGCGATGGCTTCGGCGGCCGGTTTGTCGATGGCGTTGCGGACCTGCGGGCGGTTCAGGGTGATGACTCCGACGCCATCGGCCACTTCGAAGCGGACGGCGCTCACCGCGGGGCCATCCGGATCGCGCCGTCGAGACGGACGGTCTCGCCGTTGAGCATGCCGTTGTCGATAATGGACAAGGCGAGTTTGGCGTACTCGTCGGGCTGTCCCAGCCGGCTCGGGTGCGGAACCGTCGCGGCGAGCGAGGAGCGGACGTCCTCGGACAGGCGGGCGAGCAGCGGCGTGTCGAAGGTGCCGGGGGCGATCGTGCACACGCGAATGTTCTTGCCCGCCAGGTCGCGTGCGGCCACGATGGTCATACCGACGATCCCGGCTTTGGCCGAGGCATAAGGAATCTGCCCGATCTGTCCTTCGAACGCCGCCACCGACGCGGTCAGGACGCACACCCCGCGGTCGCCGTCGAGCGGCTCGTTGGCCGCCATCCGGGCCGCGGCGAGCCGCAGTACGTTGAACGTGCCGATGAGGTTGATCCCGACGACCTCGGTGTAGATCTCCAGAGAGCCCGGCTGCCCGTCACGTCCGACGAGCCGTACGGCTCCGCCACGCCCGGCGCAGTGCACCAGCACGCGGAGCGGTGCTGCCTCGCACGCGGCGTCGAACACCGCGTTCATCTCGGCCTCGCTGCGCACGTCGGCGGGGACGAAGCGTGCCCGCTCGCCGAGTTCTGCCGCCACGCCCTCGCCGTTCGACGTCGGCAGGTCGGCGATGACGACCGAGCCCGCTCCGCCGTCGAGCAGCCGGCGGACGGTCGCGAGCCCCAGCCCCGACGCGCCTCCCGTCACCACAGCGGAAACACCGTTGATGTCCACTCAGTACTCCTTCGTATCCGGTCGCGGGCTCAGAGCCGCTCGATGATCGTCGCGTTGGCCATGCCGCCCGCCTCGCACATCGTCTGGAGGCCGTAACGCCCGCCGGTGGCTGCCAGGCCGTTGACCATCGTGGTCAGCAGGCGGGCGCCGGACGCGCCGAGCGGGTGGCCGAGCGCGATGGCGCCGCCGCGGGGGTTGAGCTTGGCGGGATCGGCGCCGAATTCGCGGGCCCAGGCCAGAGGCACGGGCGCGAAGGCTTCGTTGACCTCGTAGTGGTCGATATCGTCCAGCCCAAGACCGGAGCGTTCGAGGACCTTCGCGGTGGCCGGGATGGGGCCGGTCAGCATGGTGATCGGGTCGTCGCCGGCGAGCCCGAAGGAGTGGAAACGGGCGCGGGGTGTCAGGCCCAGCCGCGCGGCCTTGTCCTCGGACATGATCAGGACCGCGGCGGCGCCATCGGTGAGCTGGGAGGAGTTGCCCGGCGTGATGTGCCAGTTCGCCTCGGGGAACCGGGCGGCCATCTCGTCGGTCCGGAACGCGGGCTTGAGCGCGCCGAGCTTCTCCGCCGTGGTCCCCGGGCGGGGCGTTTCGTCCCGCTCCACCAGCGACCCGTCCGGAAGGCTGATCGGCACGATCTCGGAGCCGAAGTCGGCCGACGTGGCCCGGCTGTGCGAAGCGGCGGAGAACTCGTCGAGCACGTCGCGATCGAGTTTCCAGCGTGCGGCGATCAGCTCGGCGGACACGCCCTGCGGGACGAGGCCGGGGGCGTAGCGGGCGGAGACCGACGGGCCGAACGGGTCCTGGCCGATCCGGGCGGTGAACATGGGGATGCGGCTCATCGACTCGACCCCGGCCGCGACGACCACGTCGTACGCCCCGGCGATGATCGCCTGGGCACCGAAGTCGGCTGCTTGCTGGCTGGACCCGCACGCCCGGTGCACCGTTACCGACGGCACGCTCTCCGGGAGACCGGCCGCGAGCCAGGCGAACCGGCCGACCGGGCCGGACTGCTCGCCGACCTGGCTCACACAGCCGGTGATCACGTCGTCCACGATCGCGGGGTCGATCCCGGTCCGGTCCACGAGTTGCGCGAGCACCTGGGCGAGCAGTTCGACCGGGTGCAGCGACGAGAGCGCGCCGCCCGGGTTGCCGTCGCGGGGCGCCTTGCCCTTGGCCATCGGCGAACGCACCGCATCCACGATGACAGCACTACGAGTCATGATCCTCCTTCTCAAGGATGTGGGGCCGGTCAGGCGATCGCGGTGAGGCCAGGCCACAGCCCCTGCGGGCCGGCGAGCGCGGTCCCGAGGACGCGCGACCACGCGAGCTCGCCGCCCGCTTCGTCGCGCCACGCCCACAATCGCCGGGTCAGGTGGTGCAGGCGGTGTTCCTGGGTGAAGCCGATCGCGCCATGCACTTGATGCGCGTACCTGGCCACGATTTCGACAGCCGATCCGGCGCGCACCTTCGCCGCTGCCGCGGCGAGGACGAACGAGGGCGTGCCCAGGGCGTCGACGGCCGCGTCGGTCAGTGCGGTCGAAGCGCTCACCTCGGCGGCCATCCGCGCGATTTCGGTCTGCACCGCCTGGAACTTCCCGATCGGACGTCCGAACTGGACACGCTCTCCCGCGTAGCCGACGGTCCAGGCCAGCACCTGCCGCATAGCGGCCGACAGCTGCACCGCCCGTGCGAGGGCGAATCGTGCCCGGACCACATCCGCCGCGGCGGGCGCGAGGCCTGCCGCGCTCATCTCGACGCCGTCGAACTCGACGAAACCGAGCGGCTCACCGGCGAGGTTCCGCCGCACCGATCGCGGCCGGGGCAGGTCGGCAACGCCGAGGGCGGTGCCGCCGTTCGTCGTGGCCAGCACGACCGCGCGCCGCGCCACCGTCCCCCACGGGACGTCCGCGGCGGTCCCGGTGAGGCGGAGGGTGCCGGAACCGGTTGCGGTAAGCGTGTCACCGCAGACGATGGTCAGCGGTTCCGTCATGTCCGGCAGTGGAACACCGGCGTCCACAAGGGACGGTCCGGCGACGAGCAACGACTCCGCGGCCGGTACCGCGGCGGCTCCCTCGGCCAAGGTCGCGACCACGGCCACGGCGTCCGCCGGTGAGCCCCCGGATCCTCCTTGGGCTTCCGGTAGCCCGACGCCCGTCATCCCCGTCCCGGCCAGGGTCTGCCACAGGGCTGCATTCCAGGGGCGATCCGGGGACAGGTCGAAGGGCTCGTGTGCGGTGAGAATGTCCCGCACGGTGTCGACGACGAGGTCCTGGTCCGTCACGATTTCACTCCTTGCCCCCGCGTGCTCGCCGTCTTCACCGCAGGCCCAGACCCCGGGCGACGATCCCGCGCAGGATCTCCGTCGTGCCGCCGCGCAGGGTATAGCCCGGGGCGTGCAGTTGCGCTCCTGCCAGCGCGCGGCTCAGCGGGTCCGGGCCGTCGAGGGACGGCACGACTTCGGCGACCCGGCGTATCTCGTCGATGACATCGCCTTCGAAGGTCGTGCCCGCATCCTTCACCAGTGCCGCCGGCACGTCCGGCAGCTCGCCGCGGTCCAGCGCCGCGGCGATGCGCAGCGACAGCTGGCGCAGGGCGAGCAGCCGCGAAGACAACCGGCCCAGCGTGGCCAGGTGTGCGGGATCCCCCGTTTCCCTGGCATGGCGTGCGAACTCGGTCAGCACCAGGAAGGTGGACAGCCACCGCTCGGGCCCGGAACGTTCGAACGCGAGCTCCGCCGTGACCTGCCGCCAGCCCTGTCCTTCCGTGCCGAGCAGCCGCCCGGCGGGCACGACGACATTGTCGAACACCACTTCGTTGAAGTGGTGCCCACCGTCGAGGATCCGGATCGGGTTGATCGTCAGTCCCGGGCTGGTGAGGTCGACGACGAGCTGCGAGAGGCCCTCGTGGCGTCCTCGGGGTCCGTCGCCGGGCGGTGAGGTGCGTGCCAGGACGATGGCGTAATGCGCGTGGTGGGCGTTCGAGGTCCAGATCTTCGCCCCGTTGAGCACCCAGTCACCGTCGGCGTCGCGGTCGGCGCGGGTCCGGATCGACGCGAGGTCCGATCCCGAGTCCGGTTCGGACATCCCGATGACGAAGTAGCACTCGCCGGCGGCGATCCGGGGGAGCAGTGTCGCGCGCTGTTCTTCCGTGCCGTAGCGAAGGATCGCGGGAGCGGACTGCCGGTCGGCGATCCAGTGCGCCGCCACCGGTGCGCCCGCGGCCAGCAGTTCCTCGGTCACGGCGTAACGCTCCATGGCGGAGCGCTCCTGACCGCCGTACTTCACGGGCCATGTCATCCCGAGCCAGCCGCGCCGTCCGAGCTCACGGGAGAAGCCGGGGTCGACGCCACTCAGCCACGAGTCCACTCGCGGAGTGAACGAACCAGCGGCGATCTCCGCCTCCAGGAATGCCCGTATCTCGGCGCGAACCGACTCGGCTGCGTGCGAGAGGGTGGCCGGGGGCAGGCTCAGTGAGGTGTTCATCGGCCCCTTCTCCGCGGTCGTCGCCGCTGGGTCAGCGGCACGCGGATGCTAACCGCGGAATTTCTCTCAGCAAAATAAATTTCAACTGAATAAAATTTGTCTTCAGCTCAGTCAAATGATCTTCCACCTGCTAGAAATCCGGGTTAGCGTTCGCTCGCCAACACAGCGAAGTGCAGGAGGCCCTATGAAAGCCCTGCTGTGGACCGGTGCCCGGCTCGACACGGTGGGCGACATCGAGGTGCGTGAGCCGCTCGCCGGCGAGGTGGCGGTCCGCATCGAGGCCGCCGGTCTCTGTCACAGCGACCTCAAAGGCGTCGACGGTGACATCGAGCAGCCGGTGCCCGTCGTCCTCGGTCACGAAGCGGCCGGAGTCATCGTAGCCCGCGGTCCGGGAGTCACCGCCCGAATCGGACAGAAGGTCGTGCTTTCGCCGCTGCGGACCTGCGGGCGGTGCGCGGCATGCCGCGCGGGCCGCCCAACCCTCTGCCGGGGCACGAGCGAGCCGATGCAGACGGTGTTCAGCCGGGCCGGCGAGAAGGTCCACCAGTTCGTTCGCATCGGCGCCTTCGCACGCCGGACCGTCGTGACCGAAGCTCAGGTGATTCCCGTTCCCGACGCTCTCCCGGACACCATCGCGGCGCTGCTCGGCTGCGCCGTGATCACCGGGTTCGGTGCGGTCTGGGAACGGGCCAGGGTGCAGCGCGGCGAGTCGGTACTGGTCATCGGCGCCGGCGGAATCGGGCTGAACGTGATCCAGGCGGCGAAGGTCGCGGGAGCGGATTCGGTCGTGGTCTGCGATACCAACCCCCGCAAGGAATCCATCGCCCGCAGGCTGGGTGCGACGGACTTCCGGGTGGGCGAGGTCGCCGCCATCGCCACCGCGGTGGCGCCGAACGGTTTCGACGCCGTGTTCGAGTGCGTGGGCCGGCCGGAACTGCTGGCGGCGGGTATCGACGCGCTGGCATGGGGCGGCCGGGCGGTGATGGTGGGGCTGCCGCCCGAGGGCACGAACATCACCTTCGCGATGCGGCGGCTGTTCCAGGACAAGGCGGTGCTGGGCTGCCGGATGGGTTCGGTCGACCCGCACCGCTTCATCCCGGATCTCGCTCGCCGGTACCTGGCCGGCGAGATCGATCTCGATCCGCTCGTCACCGACGTGGTCCCGCTGAGCCAGGGCGCGCGGCTGGTGGAGCGACTGCGGGCGGGAGAACTCGATCGCGGTGTATTCGACCTGGCAGCCGGCGAGCCAACGGGAGACGGGTCGTGACCGGCGCGGCGGTCATGTCCGCCACAGCGATGATCGGCGGCGACCCGTACCCGGCGGGCAAGTCCTACGAGGTGCTCGACCCCGCCACCGGCGAGGTACTCGGAACCGCCGCGGACTGCCTCGCCACGGACGCGGACGTCGCGGCCCGCGCGGCGGCCGAGGCATTCCCCGCTTGGTCCGCGCTCGGCCTCGACAAGCGCCGGGCGGTCCTCGCGGCGGCGGCGCGCTCGCTCGCGCAGCGCCGTGCCGAGCTGATCGAGCTCGCGGTACGTGACACCGGCGCGCTCGTCGACGTCGCGACCGCCACACAGGTCGGGGCGGCGATCACCCGGCTCGAGCAGTGGGCCGCGATGCCCGAGAGCTCGCTCGATGTCCCGTCGCCTCCGCCTGGTTCCGGACTGACGAGCACGGTCCGGCGGGTTCCGGTGGGCGTGGTGGCCTGCATCAGCCCGTACAACTTCCCGCTGCTGGCCATGGTCGGCAAGATCGTGCCCGCCCTGTTCGCCGGCAACAGCGTCGTGATGAAACCCGCCCCGCAGGACCCGTTGCTGGTCGTCGCGCTGGCCGAGGCGCTTCGCGACGGCCTCGCCGAGGTCGGCGCGCCCGCCGGGGCGGTCAACCTGCTCACCGGCGAATCGGCCGCGGTCGGCTCCGCACTGGTCAACAACCCCGCCGTCGGCGCGGTCAGCTTCACCGGCAGCACCGCGGTCGGGATCCAGATCCACCGGGACGCCTCCGACGCCATGAAACCGCTCCTGCTCGAGCTCGGCGGTAAGGGAGCCGTGGTGGTGCGGGCCGACGCGGACCCCGGCGTCGTGGCCGCGTCGATCACCCGGACCTGGACTGTCCAATCAGGACAGGTGTGTCTCACGCCGGCCCGGATCATCGCCGACACCGCCGTGCACGACGCGGTCGTCGCACGGCTGCGCGAGCGCCTTGCCGGGCTCCGGATTGGGGATCCGCACGATCCCGCGACGACGGTCGGCCCGGTCATCTCCGCCGTCCAGCGAGCCAAAATCGACGACCTGGTGCGGACGGCCTCGGCCGAGGGATGCACCGTCGAGCGGCGGGAAGACCTGCCCGCCAGGGGTTTCTTCGCGGCGCCGACCCTCGTGACCGGGTGCGACCCGGAAAACACGATCATGCGTGAAGAGGTCTTCGGCCCGGTCCTCAGCGTGATGCGCAGCAACGGTGACGACGAAGCCGTCGCGGCCGCCAACAGCACCCGCTACGCCCTGACCGACTACGTCTTCTCGGCCGATGTCGGCGCGGCCCGCTCGATCGCCCGCCGGCTGCGCGCGGCACAGGTCGGCATCAACACGACGCGGCGCCACGGTGCCGCTCCGTTCGGGGGCAACCACGCGAGCGGTATCGGCCGTTCGGGTGGCGTGTGGTCGCTGGATCACTGCACGACGATCCAAGCCCACACCGAGCCGGAAACGGAGGCGGGAAATGCTTGAGGTTCGCAACCTCACCGTCCACTTCGGAGGCGTCAAGGCCCTCGACGGTGCGATGCTGACCGCGCCCCGCGGCTCGGTCAGCGCGCTGATCGGACCCAACGGCGCGGGCAAGACGACCTTCTTCAACTGCGTCACCGGCCTGTACCGGACGGGGGCGGGATCCGTTGCGTGGGAGGGAAAAGACCTCACCGGCCTGCAGCCGCACCACGTCGCGGCGGAAGGGCTGAGCCGGACGTTCCAGAACCTGGCCCTGTTCACCTCGCTCACCGTGCGGCAGAACGTGCTCGCCGGGACCCACCGGCTCGGCAAGGCCGGTTTCCCGCGCGGTGTGCTGCGTCTTCCCAGCACCCGCCGCGAGGAAAAGGAACTGGGGCACATCGCCGACGCCGCGATCGACGAAGTCGGTCTGTCCGCGTTCCGCGACGAGCCGGTCGGCGGCCTGCCCTACGGCACGCTCAAGCGGGTCGAGCTCGCCCGCGCGCTCGCCTCGGACCCTGTTCTCCTGCTGCTCGACGAACCGGCGGGCGGGTTGTCGCACTCCGAGGTCGATGAGCTGCGCGAGCTGATCCTGGCCATTCGCGAGCGGCGCGAGCTGACGGTGCTGCTGGTGGAGCACCACATGGGGTTCGTCATGAGCATGTGCGACCACATCACGGTGATGAACTTCGGCCGCACCATCGCCGAGGGCAGCCCCGCCGCCGTCCAGAGCGACCCGGCGGTCGTCGAGGCCTACCTGGGAGCGCCGGCATGAGTCTGCTCGAAGTACGCGGCCTGAACGCCGGTTACGGACCGGTCCGGGTGTTGCACGATGTCAGCCTTGAGATCGAACGCGGCTCGGTCGTCACGGTTCTGGGACCCAACGGCACCGGGAAGACGACGCTGCTGCGGGCGCTGTCGGGCATGCTGTCGGGCACCCGGGGCGAAATCGTCTTCGACGGCACGTCCCTGCTCGGCAGGAAGACCGAGCGGATCGCCAGCCTCGGCCTGTCCCACGTGCCGCAGGGCCGGGGCACGTTCCCCGACCTCACGGTCGCCGAAAATCTCGCAGTGGGGGCACTTCTGAGCCCGCGTGGCGGCGCGAGCAAAGCGGACATCGCCCGTATCTACGAGCTGTTCCCGCCGCTCGCCCGGCGCGAGAAATCCCAGGCCGGGCTCCTCTCCGGTGGTGAACAGCAGATGCTCGCACTCGCGCGGGCACTGCTGGGCAAGCCGAAGCTGATGCTGCTCGACGAGCCCTCGATGGGGCTGGCGCCGCTCGTGGTGCGGCAGATCTTCGAGGTGCTGCGGGTCGTCGTGGCCGAAGAAGGACTGACCTGCCTGCTCGTCGAGCAGAACGCCCAGATCGCACTGTCCATGGCGGACTACGCGTACGTGCTGACCGTAGGTGAGATCACCGCCGAAGGGCCGGCGAGCGAACTCGCCGGCGACGAGACCATCCGCAAGTCTTACCTGGCGCTGTAGGAGAACCGCTGATGCAGCAGCTCATCCAGACACTGTTGGACGGCGCGGCCAACGGTTTGATCTACGGCAGCCTCGCGCTCGCCCTGGTACTCATCCACCGCGCCACCCAGATGCCCAACTTCGCCCAGGGCGAGATGGCGATGCTCGCCACCTACGTGGCCTGGCAGCTGATGACTGCCGGCCTGCCGTGGGGGCTGGCGGTGCTCGTGACCCTGGTGTGCTGCCTCGTCGGGGGTTATGGTCTGCAACGCGGCCTGATCCGGTGGGTCGAGCGCTCACCGCATCTGACCCAGATGATGGTCACGCTGGGCCTGCTGATGGTCCTCAACGCCGTCGCGTCCCTGGTCTGGGGCGGCCTCGCGAAGTCCGTCGACAGCCCGCTGCCCGCGCGACCGGTGGCGCTGGGCAGCGTGATCACGTCCTGGCGGGTGATCGGGCTGGTCGGCGCGGTCGCGGTGATGCTCGTCCTGTTGTTCGTGCTGTTCAACCGGACCCGGCTCGGCCTTCGCCTGCGGGCCGCGGCGCAGAATCCCGAATCGGCGCGGCTGGCGGGCATCAACGTCGGCCGGGCCTACGGCATCGGCTGGGGGCTGTCCGCCGTGGTCGGTGGCGTGGTCGGAATCATGGTCGCGCCGCAAACCGGGCTCGAGCCGAACTTCATGTTCCCCGTCCTGCTCTACGCGTTCGCCGCGGCGACGGTCGGCGGATTCGACTCGCCGGTCGGCGCGATCGTCGGCGGCCTGCTGGTCGGCGTCATCGAGGCGGTGACGGCGACGTATGTGTCCTTCATCGGCACCGAACTCTCCCTGACCGTCGCCTTCGTGGTCATCGTCGTGGTCCTGCTGGTGCGCCCGCACGGGCTGTTCGGCAAGAAGGAGGTGGCCCGGGTATGAAGCGCTACCAGTCCCCGCTGCTGAGCACCCTCGTCTTCGTCGTTCTGGCCGTTCTCACGTTCAACGTGCAGGACTACGCGCTGAGCCAGCTGACGCAGGTGGCCCTCACGGTCGTCGCCCTGCTCGGGCTGAACCTGCTGATCGGTTACAACGGCCAGACCTCGCTGGGCCACGGGGCTTTCTACGCGATCGGCGCCTACACCACCGCGATGCTGGTCAGCAAAGCCGGGATGCCACATCTGTGGACGATTCCGATCGCGGCCCTCGTCAGCTTCGGCGTGGGAATCGTGCTGGGGATCCCGGCGGTGCGGCTGCGGGGCTTCAGCCTGGCGCTGGTCACCCTGGCGCTGGCCATCGCGTTGCCCCAGCTGCTCAAGCACTTCCCGGAACTCACCGGCGGGCAGCTGGGCATCGCGGTACCGCGGCCGGACGGGGTCGGTGGGCTGACCACCGACCAGTGGGTCTACCTCGTCACGATCGTCGTCGCGTTCGCGGTGTTCCTCGGCGTCCGTAACCTCACCAAGAGCCGCACGGGTCTGGCCATGATCTCGGCCCGTGACAACGAAGCGGCAGCGAGCGCCATGGGTGTACCGGTCGCGCGGACCCGCGTGATCACGTTCGCGCTCAGCGCCGGGCTGACCGGACTCGCCGGTTCGCTCAGCGTCCTGCTCACCGGCTACGTCAGCCCGGACAGTTTCGGGCTGTTCCTCTCGATCAACCTGGTCGCCGCGATCGTGCTCGGCGGCCTCGGCACGGTGGGCGGCGCCCTGATCGGGGCGGTCTACCTGACCTACATGCCGTTGTACGCCACCACCATTTCGCAGGCGGCGCCCGGCATCGTCAACGGCGTCATCATCGTGCTGTTCATGCTCTTCCTCCCCGACGGCGTGGTCGGGTTCCTCCGCTCGTCCGTCCGCCGGTTCCGGCGGAAACCTTCCCGGGCCCGCACCGCGCCACCTGTGTCCACGTCCGCGTCACCCCGTGCGGCGATTCCCGAGAAGGAGACCACCCCATGAGAAAACTGTTCCAGGGCGCGGCTTTCGCCGTCGCCGCCGCGCTCGTGCTGACCGGATGCGGCCGAGGAGGCTCCGAGGGCGGAGCCACCCCCGGCATCACCGATACGACGGTCAAGCTCGGTGCCTTCACCCCGCTGTCCGGTCCCGGAACCGTGGCCAGCTCCGCGACCAAGGGCAGCGCGGCCTACTTCGCCTACCTGAACGCGGAGAAAGGCGGCGTGACCTTCGGCGACGGCAAGACCCGCAAGATCGACTACACCATGCTCGACAGTCAGAACAGTCCGGCCACGGCGTTGCAGCTGACCCGCCAGCTCGTCGAGCAGGACAAGGTGTTCGCGCTCTACGGCAGCAACGGCACGTCGGCCAACCTCGCGGTCCGGGACTATCTCAACCAGCAGAAGGTCCCGCAGTTGTTCCTCGTCGGCGGTGCGAGCGCGTTCGGTACCGAGCACGCGAAATACCCGTGGACGATGCCATGGCAGCTGGACTACGCCTCGCAGGGCAAGGCGATGGCCAAGTACCTGCTGAGCCAGAAGCCCAACGCGAAGATCGCCGTGCTGTACCAGAACGACGACTACGGCAAGGACTACTACGCCGGGTTCAAGGAGGGGCTCGGGGACAAGGCGTCGCAGGTCGTCGCGGACGCCAGCTATGAGCTGACCGACGCGACGGTGAACCGCCAGGTCTCCATCCTGAAGGACTCCGGGGCCGACACGCTGGCCGACTTCAGCATCGACAAGTTCGCCACCCAGGTCATCGGACAGGTCGCCGCGCTCGGCTGGAACGCCACGCATCTGCTCGGCAGCTCGGGCACCGCGGTCGTGCCGGCCAGCGGCGACGCCGGCAAGGGCATCATCAGCACGGCCTATCTGAAGGTCAACACCGATCCCGCCGAGCGCACCGATCCCGCTGTTCTGTCCTATGAGGACATCATCAAGAAGTACGGCGGCCCCGGTGTCTCGGCCGACGACCAGGGCGTGGTCTACGGCGTCGCCGAAGCGCAGAGCCTGGAGTACGTCCTTCAGCACACCAAGGCACCCACCCGGGAAGCCCTGATGGACGCCGCGCGCAGCCTCGACGGTTTCCAGCCGCCCATGCTGCTCAACGGCATCACCCTGCACACCAGCGCGGACGACTACTTCCCGATCCAGCAAAGCCAGATCCGCCGGTTCGACGGCAAGACCTGGGAGCTGATCGGCGCTGTGCTCGACGGTCAGTAGGAGGAACGGCATGTCACAGGCGGACGAGTGCGCCGGCCGGGTCTGCGTGATCACCGGCGCGGGCCGCGGCCTCGGGCGGGAATACGCGCTCCGGCTCGCGTCCCAGGGAGCCCAGGTGGTGGTCAACGACCTGGGTACGGGAATGGACGGCCGCGGTCGTGACGCCGGGCCCGGCGCGGCGGTCGTGGAGGAAATCCACGCGGCGGGCGGGAAAGCGGCACTGAACACCGACGACGTGTCCGACTTCGCCGGTGCCGAAGCCCTTGTGGCGCAGGCGGTCGGCGAGTTCGGGCGGCTCGACGTCCTTGTCAACAACGCCGGCATCCTCCGCGACCGCACGATCGTGCGGATGAGCGAGGACGAATGGGACTCGGTCGTGCGGGTGCACCTCAAAGGCACGTTCGCCACCTCGCACTGGGCGCTGCGGCACTGGCGCGACCGGGCCCAGGACGGCCCGGTGCACGGACGGCTGATCAACACCACGTCGGTGTCCGGGCTGTTCGGCAACCGGGGACAGGCGAACTACGGAGCGGCGAAGGCGGGCATCGCGGCGTTCACCACGATCGCGTCGTTGGAGGCGGAACCGTACGGGGTCACGGTGAACGCGGTGTCGCCCGGCGCGGCCACCCGGATGACCGACAGCATTCCCGGCCGCACCCCGTCCTCGCAGGCCCCGGACGACTCGCGCTCCCCGCGCTGGGTCGCCGCGGTGGTCAGCTGGCTGGCCTCGCGCCGGTCGGACGGTGTGACGGGCCGGGTGTTCCTCACGTCGGGCAGACGGCTCGCCGTGGCGGAAGGCTGGCACCCCGGGCCGGCCGCCGCGCCTGCCGCCGACCCGGTCGAGGTCGACTCGGTGCTGCGCACATTGCTGGAGAAGGCCCGCCCGGAAGCCGGCCTCTCCGGCGCGGAGCGGGTGCGCTGATGCCACTCGACCTCGGCTCCGTCGGAGCGGTTTCGGCACCGTGGACACGGGAATGGAGTTCGGACGACACGCTGTTGTACGCGCTCGCCCTCGGCGCCGGACCGGACTCGCCGGAACTGACGACCGAGAACAGCGTGGGACTCACGCAGCGGGCGTTTCCCACGTATGCCGCGCTGATCGCCGGTGGCTCTCATGCGGTGCGCGACCGACTGGGCAGCTGGGAGCGCACCGCCCTGGTGCACGCCGGGCAGGAGATCACGTGGTTCCGGGAGCTTCCCGCCGCCGGGTCGGCGACCCTGACCTCAACCGTCGCCGGGATCACCGACAAGGGCACTGGTGCGCTCGTGGAAATCCGCACCACCGCGGCGGAACCCGCCACTGGCGAACCGCTTTTCGAGTCCACCACGCGGCTTTTCATTCGCGGGGCGGGCGGTTTCGGGCGCACCAGCGCGGCTGCTGCCCGGCCCGGCCCGGAAGGCCCGCCGGATGACGTGCTCACCTTCCGGCTGTCGGATTCGCAGGCCCTGCTGTACCGGCTGTGCGGCGACCGCAACCCGCTTCACTCCGATCCCGTGTTCGCCCGGCGTGCGGGGTTCGAACGGCCGATCCTGCACGGGTTGTGCACGTTCGGCATCACCGCCCGGCTGCTGATGAACCACGTGCTGGGCGGCGATCCCGCGCGGATGATCTCCTTCGCGGGACGGTTCCGCGCGCCTGTGCTGCCGGGCGACGAACTCGCGGTGCGCTTGTGGCACACAGCCGCGGGACGGGTGGAGTTCACCACGGCAACGTCCACAGTAGACACGGTCGCTGTGGACGAGGGTGTGCTCACCTACACCGAGGAGGCAGCAGCGTGACATCAACGTTGCCGGCACCTGTGCCGACTCCCGAGACGGAGCACTACTGGCGTGCGGCCGCCGAGGGCGTGCTGGCCTTGCAGCGGTGTACCGCGTGCGGGTGGCTCGGCCATCGCGGACGGCAATTCTGCGCGGCGTGCACCGGCGAGGAGCTCGAGTGGTTCGCCGCGTCGGGCGAGGCCACGCTGTACTCCTACGTGATCGTCGAGCGGGGAGAGGGAGCCTTCGCGGAGCGGACTCCGTACGCGGTCGCGATCGTCGAGCTGGTGGAGGGACCGCGCATGATCACGAACGTGGTGGGCGTCGAGCAAACCCCGGAGGCGCTGGTGCTCGACATGCCCCTCCGGGTCACGTTCGAGCGGCGTGGTGAGCATGCGCTGCCCGTGTTCGAGCCCGCCGCGGGCGGTGCCGGATGAGTTCCCGCAGCGAGATCGCGATCGTCGGCGCGGCCGAAACGGCGCGACTGGGCCGGATTCCCGGCCAGTCGGTGCTGGGCCTGAACACCGAGGCCGGGGCCAGGGCGCTCGCCGACGCCGCCCTCAAGGTGGCTGACGTCGACGGCGTCGCCGGCGCGTTCGATCCGCGCCAGGTCGCCCATCAGCTGGGCATCCGCCCGCGCTGGGTGGACACCACGAACGTGGGCGGGTGCTCGTTCCTGCTGCACGTCCGGCACGCGGCGGCGGCCATCCGGGCCGGTTACGCGTCCACCGTGCTGATCACGCACGGTGAGTCGGGCCGGTCGCGGGTCGGCACGGTGCCACGACCGCGCGACCCCGCCTCGCTGACCGGGCAGTTCGAGGAGCCTTACGGGGCGCGGGCACCGTTCACCCGGTTCACCCTGCCGGCGCTGCGGTACATGAAGACCTTCGGCGTGACGCACGAACAGCTCGCCTGGGTCGCCGTCCGCCAGCGGGAGTGGGCGGCGCTGACCCCGCGGGCGAAACTGCGGGATCCGCTGACCGTGGCCGGCGTGCTGGAGTCGCCGCTGGTGGCCTATCCCTTCCACAAACCGCAGGTCTGCCTGGTGACCGACGGCGGGGGAGCACTGGTGGTCACCGCGGCCGACCGGGTGGAAACCAGCTCCGCGGTGCGTGTCCTCGGTACCGGCGAGAGCGCCGACTCCCCGCTCGTGGCGGAGCTGGACGACCCGCTGGGGTCGGCCGCCGCGAGCCGGGCCGCGGGCGACGCCTTCGCCGAGGCCGGGATCAGGCGCTCCGACGTCGACCACGTGATGTGTTACGACGCCTTCGCGCACCTGCCGATGGTCGGGCTGGAAGCGCTGGGCATCGTCGAGCGCGGCGAGGCCGCGGAGTTCATCGCCGCCGGGCACACGGCCCCGGGCGGGACACTGCCCGTGAACACCAACGGCGGCGGGCTTTCCTACACCCACACCGGGATGTACGGCATGTTCGCGATCCAGGAGGCCGTCCGCCGGCTCCGTGGGGAGGCCTCCGCGCCGGTGCCGGACGCCCGGGTCAGTGCGGTGCTGGGTTTCGGCGGGATGTACACCGCCGCGAGCGTTCTGCTGCTGGGCCGGTGGTGACCGTGGCCGTGACGGGACAAGCTTTTGGCACGACAGAGGAAGACAGGAAAAGACCCATGACAACGACCGAGCACTCGGACATCGCCGTCGAGATCGACGGTCCGGTGGCGGTGATTCACCTGGACCGGCCTGCGCGCCGCAACGCCTACACACCCCGCATGGGCGCGGAACTCACGGCGGAGCTGGTGCGGCTCGACGCCCTTGCGGAGATCCGGGCGATCGTCGTCACGGGGCGCGGCGAGCACTTCAGTGTCGGCGCCGACCTCGACCAGGTCGACTGGCGTGACCGCGAGGCGCACGGTGTCGAGACGCTGAGCGACCCGGCCACCGCGCCGTGGAACCTCAGTACCCCGATCATCGGCGCCATCAACGGTGACGCCATCGGCGTCGCGCTGACCTGGGCGATGCAGTGGGACATCCGGGTCGTGGCCGACACGGCCCGGATCGCGTTCTCCTTCAACCGGATCGGCATCATCCCCGACCGCAACTCGACCTGGCTACTGCCACGGCTGATCGGCTTCTCGGCGGCGATGGACCTGCTGCTGACCGGCCGGACCATCTCCGGAGCCGAAGGCCACCGGCTGGGCATCGCCTCGATCTGCACGACCCCGGACGAGGTCCTGCCGCAGGCGATCTCTCTCGCCCGCGACATCGCGGAGCGCTGCGCGCCGGTGTCGGTGAGCGCCACCAAGAAGCTCATGTACGAGTTCCTGGAGGAGACCGACCGGGTTCGTGCGTACAACTTCGAACGGCGGACCCTGAACTGGGTGCGCACGCTGGGCGAGACCGTGCGCGGCATCGCGGCTTTCAAGTCCAAGAGCGTGCCGAAGTGGGGCACCAGCAAGCACACCGAGATCCCGGCGAACCTGCGATGATCGAACGACTTCTCAGCCCGTCGCGGGTCGCGGTGATCGGCTCGCTGTCGAAGGAGACCGGCCTGGGCGCCCGGACCGTCCGGCATCTGAGCGAAGCCGGCTATCCCGGGGAAATCGTGCCGGCACGTGATCCGCGGGAGATCGACGGCGAGGTCGACGTCGCCGTCGTCGCCGTTCCCGCCGCGGCCGTTCCCGGCGTCGTCAGCGGGCTCGCGGGTCGCGCCGCCTACGTGATCGTCTACTCCTCGGGTTTCGACGAGACCGGGGATACGGCCACGTTGTACGCCGCGGGCAGCCGGATCCTGGGCCCGAACACCGTCGGCCTGCACTACGCGCCCTCGCGGACCATGCTCACGTTCGCGAAGGCGTTCGACGACATGACGGACTGCCGGTCTGGCAGCGGTGTCTTCCTGATCTCCCAGAGTGGGGCCTTCGGCGCACGGCTGCTGCGCGCTGCCCGGCGGCACGGGGTGGACTACGACGGGTTCATCGGAACCGGCAACGAACACGACCACTCCGCGGTCGAGCTGGCCGCCGAACTGGTCGCGAGCGTCACTCATCGCCCCCGCACTCTCGCCCTGTACCTGGAGGGTGTGCGTGACGTGCCGGCGCTGGACCGGATGCTGGGGCAGGCCCGAGCCGCCGGTGTCCGCGTCGTCGTCCTGCTCGGTGGTGAGTCGGAATCGGGGGCGGGTGCCGCGCGCTCGCACACCGCGGCAGTCAGCCCGGACCACGAGGTGCTGACCGAGCTGTGCCTGATGCACGGCGCGCTCGTCGTGCGGTCGGACCGCGAACTGGTCGACGCGACGGTCGCGCTGTCGGTGCTGCCGCCCGCGCGGGGACCGCGCGTCGGTGTGATCACCGGCTCCGGCGGGGCCGGTGTCGTCGCCGCGGACCTGCTTGCCGAGCGCGGCCTCGCGCTCCGCCCGCTGGGCGACGCCACGAAGCGGGCTCTCCAGGATCTGCTGCCCCCCTACGCGTCGGTGACCAACCCGGTCGACGTGACCGCACAGGTCATCGGTGACACCGGCGCCGTCGCACGTGTCCGTGCGGCGCTCGTCGGCTCGGGCGAGGTCGACGCGGTACTGGTGATCGGACGCGCGGAACAGGCGGCCGCCGTCGCCGGGGATCACGGCGTTCCGGTCGTGCTGGCCGTCCTCGACGGTGATGCCTCGTCCGTCGCCGGGTACGTCCGCTCCGGGCAGCCCGTGCTGCCGACGCTGGAGGCGGCGTGCAACGCCGTCCGTGCGCTCACCGTCGGCGGCGCCGACAAGCCCACGACGGCAGATGATCTGGTACCGGACGGCTCGGCGCAGCCCTACCGGACCGAAGACACCGCATCGAGCGTGCGGTTCCTCGACGCCGCGGGCGTTCGGGTCGCGGCCTGGCGCGAATGCCGCGACAGCGACGCCGCTGTCGCAGCCGGCGGAGAACTCGGCTGGCCGGTGGTGGTCAAGGCCAATCTTGCGACGATCGCGCACAAGGCGGCACAGGGCGGGGTCCGGCTCGACGTGGGCCCGGACGACATCGCCGCCGTGGCCCGCGAGCTGCTCGCGATCGCGCCTTCGGTGATCGTGGCCGAGCAGCTGCGCGCCGGTCCCGAGCTGTTCGTCGGAATCCGGCGGGACCCGCAGCTCGGTCTCGTGACCGCGGCCGGGCTCGGCGGCGGTCACATCGAACTCATCGGGCGCACCGTCACCGTGCCCGCGGGAGCCCCGCCGGAGTGGCTCGCCGAACGGCTGCGCGCCGTCGTGTTCGGCAACGCCGGGGCGCGGTACGCACATCTTCCCGAACTGCTCGCGGAAACGGCCGCGACGCTCACAGATCTCGCGGTCCGGCACGGGCTGTCCCTTGTGGAATGCAACCCGCTGGTGGAAGTGGACTCCCGTCTGATCGCGCTCGACGCAAGGGTGGTTTCAGCATGACTATCGACCAGTTCCTCGACGCCGACTATGACGTGTGGGAGCCGGTGACCCCGGACTCCCGGTGGTCCGGTGTGGACGGTGGCTCCTGGGCGGAGCTGACCCCCGAACAGCGGGAGGTGCGGGCGCTGGCCCGCGAAGTGGCGCAACAGGAACTGCGGCCCTGGGCCGCGCACTGGGACGAGTCGGAGGAGTTCCCGCAGCGGTCCATCGACGCCATCCGTGAGTCGGGCCTGCTGGCCACGACGGTGCCCGCCGAATTCGGGGGCCGCGGCCTGGGCCTGTTCGCGGGCTGCATCGTGGTGGAGGAACTCGCGGCCGCGTGCCTGTCCAGCGCCATGGCCGCGCAGCCCTTCCTCAACGGCCCTTGGCGGGCGGTGCACGTGCTGGGCAACGACGAACAACGGCAGCGGATCCTGCCCGGAGTCGCCTCCGGTGAGCGGCATTTCGCCATCGCGATGAGCGAGCCCGGCGCCGGCACCGCGGGCACCGACCTGCGGGCGGAGATGCGGCCGGACGGCGACGGATACCGGCTGCACGGCCTGAAGTGCTGGATCACCGGCGGGCGCGAGGCGGACACGATGATCGTGTTCTGCCGGCTGCCCGGCACCGTCGGGCCGTACGGGATCGGCGCGGTACTGATCGAGGGCAAACCCGCCGGGATGTCCGACCCGATCGTGGAGCCGAAGATGGGCATCCGCGGGGTGGCCGAATGCGCCTACGAGTTCGACGGCGTGCGCATCGAGCCGCGCGACGTGCTGATCGAGCCATCGCCGGATTCCAAGCGCGGCGCGGAAATCCTGGTGAACCAGTTCAACCCCGAACGGTGCGGGAACGCGGCGATGTGCACGGGTCTCGGGCAGGGCGCGCTGGACGCGAGCATCGCGCACCTGAAGGCACGGCGGCAGTTCGGGCGTCCGCTGGCCGATTTCCAGGGGCTGCAGTGGAAGATCGCGGACATGGCGCTGGACGTCGAGATCTCGCGCATGCTGACCTGGCGCGCAGCCCGCGCCGGCGGCGACGGTTTTCCCCCGCAACGCGAGACGATCATGGCCAAGCTGTTCTCGAGCGAGATGGTGCAGCGGGTCACCAACGAGGCGATCCAGATCCACGGCGCCCGGGGGTACTCGCGGCGGTGGCCGGTGGAGCGGCTGTTCCGCGACGGACGCGGATTGTCCATCGGTGGCGGCACGGCCGAGGTGATGCGCAACCTGCTGGCCGGGCAGGTGCTGGACCGCCGGACGAGCCAGCGCGCGCCGGTCGCCACGAACGGCCGGAAGGCGGGTCTGGTGTGAGCGCGCTCGACGACTTCCGCGCCCTGCTGGAAGACCGTCTGCCAGTGGCCTGGACCAAGGCGGCCGCGGCCGACGACACAGAGACCCTCGAGGAACTCGCGGCGTCCCCGGCCGCTGACGAGGTCGTCCGGCTGGTCGCGGGAGCGGGCTGGCTGACCCCTGAATGGCCGGCCGAGTACGGCGGCCGTGGGCTCGGCCCTGATGAGGCGGTGGCGATCCGTACCGAGCTTCGCCGGTGGCGGATCGGCAACGTCACCAGTGCGATCGGCACCTCATGGGTCGGCCCGGCCATCCTGAAGTTCGGCACGGAGGAAGTGCGCCGGCGCCTGCTGCCGCCGATCGCCCGCAACGAAGCGCTGTGGTGCCAGTTGTTCAGCGAACCGGAGGCCGGTTCGGACCTCGCGGGCGTGCGAACGCGCGGCCGCCGGGACGGGGACCGCTGGATCCTCGACGGCACCAAGATGTGGACCAGCCGGGCCAACCTGGCCTCCTACGGTCTCGCGCTCGTCCGCACGGATGCGTCGGTGCCCAAGCACGCCGGCCTGACCACGTTCTGCGTGGACATGTCCACGCCCGGCGTCACCATCCGCCCGATCAAGCAGATGACCGGTGACGCCGAGTTCTACGAGGTGATCCTGGACGGGGTGGTCGTCGACGACTCGCTGCGCCTCGGCGATCCGGGCTCCGGCTGGGAGGTCGTGCGCGGTGTGCTCGCCTTCGAGCGTACGGCGGGCTCGGGCGCGGGCGCGGCACCACCCGGTTCCGTCGTCGGGCGCGGGATCGGCGAGCTGATCGAGCACTTCGCCGCCGGCCTGGGCCCGGTCCAGCGGGACGAGGTCGTCCGGGTCTACATCGAGAGCCGGATCGTGGAGCTGAACAACCTCCGCGGCGCCGTCGAGCGCGTTTCCGGACGCGGACCGATCCGCAATGGCGCGCCGTACAACAAAATCCTGCAGGCCGAGCACACGAAGCGGTTGCAGCAGTTGATGGTCGACCTCGCGGGGATGCCCGCCCTCGCACGGGACCCCGCGGACGCCTGGACCGGGGCCAACGTGTGGGCCTATCTGCGCGTTCAGGCGAAGACCATCGCCGGCGGGACCTCGGAGGTGCTGCGCAACCAGGTCGCCGAGCGAGCGCTGGGACTGCCGCGCGAGCCCGACCCGACCCGGCACACCCCCTGGCAGGAGGTCGTGGGATGAAGCTGTGCGCGAACTGGCTCCCGATCAGTTCCGAGCTGACCCGGCAGGTGGCCCGCCGGGCCGAAAGGGCGGGGCTCTGGGGCCTGGGTATCGGGGACTCACCGCACTACGCCGAGCTCTACAGCGCCTGCACCGAGGCGCTGGCGGCCACGGAGCGGCTGACCGTCCTGACAAGCGTGACCAACCCGGTCACCCGGCACCTGTCGGTGCACGCCAGCGCCGCCCGCACCTTCCGGCATGCAGGCGAGGGAAGGTTCGTCCTCGGGATGGGCCGGGGCGACTCCGCCGTGCGGACCTTCGGCCTCGCTCCGGCGACGGTGGCACAGCTGGAGGCGGCGCTGACGGCGCTTCGCGACGCCGTGCCGGAACAGCGGGTTCTCGTGGCCGCCAGCGGACCCCGCGTGACGGACGTCGCCGGACGCTGTGCCGACGGGATCATCGCCGGCGCGGGCCGCGATGTCGTCGCGTTGACCGGCCTTCGCGACGCCGCCTCGCGTGCGCGTGTCCATAGCGGACCGTTCGAGGTGTGGGGCTCGGTGCGGCTGGCCGTGGCCCGGCACCCGGGTGAGGCCGCCGAACTCCGCCGGCGCATGCTGCCCCGGGCGATCAGCGCGTCACGGTTCAACTTCTCCGGCACCTTCGCCGGTAAGAACGTCCCGCCGGCGATGCACGGAATCCTCGCCGAGCGCTACGCCGGCTACGACTTCGCCTGGCACGGCCGGTCCGGCGCGAATCCGGTGGCGGGCTTGTTCGCCGACCGCCCCGACATCGAGGACTACCTGCTCGACCGGTTCGCCGTCATCGGCACCGCCGACGAGTGCCGGGATCAGCTCGCCGCGCTCGCCCCGGTGGTCGACGGGATCTTCCTCTCCCTCCTGTTCGAGGACGCGCTCGACCAGGTCGACCTGATCGCCGAGCTCGTCGAAGACCTGGCAGGTGCCGCATGATGCTCGAACCCACCGGAGAACAACTCGCCTTCCAGGCGGAGGTGCGCCGCTACCTCCAACGCTCGTGGCCCACAGCGCTCAGCCGGGTCGCCGTCGACGGCGGAGCACCGTTCGACCGCGACGCGTGGGCCGGTCTGGCCGTGATGGGCGCGACCGGGCTGCTGGTTCCGCCGGAGTTCGGCGGAGCCGACGCCGGAGTCACCGAGGCCGCCTTCGTGTGCGAAGAACTGGGCCGGCTGGTCGTGGCCGCGCCCTACCTGTCCACCGCGGTCCTGGCGCCCCGGCTGCTCACCGCGCTGGCGGACGAGGTGGCGATGCGCCGGTATCTCCCCGGCATCGCGGACGGCACCACGATCGCCACCGTCGCCCACCTCGACAGCAAGGGCAGGTGGACGCCGGGCGCCATTACCGTCCGGGCCGGCTGCGACGGGGAGGGCTGGCGGCTGGACGGACGGGTCCCGTACGTGACGGACCTGCCGTCGGCCGATCTCGTACTGGTTCTCGCTACCGCACCCGACGGGCTCGGAGTGTTCGCCGTCCCCGTGCACGGTCAGGGCGTGACCGTGCGGCTGCTCGACTGCCTCGATCGCACTCAGCCCCTGGGCGGTCTCGACTTCGCAGCTGCCGGAGCCGTCCGTCTCGGTGCGGATCGCGGGCACGACGCTGTCGTCGCCGCCGTGAACGACGCCATGGCCGCTGCCCTGGCGTGCCTGGCGGCCGGCCAGGTCGGGGGCGCCGAGCAGTGCCTGGAGCTCAGCGCCGCCTATGCCGGCCAACGCGTCCAGTTCGGCCGGATCATCGGCTCCTACCAGGCGATCAAACACAAGTGCGCCGACATGCTCGCGCGAGTCGAGTCCGCTCGCTCCGCCGCCCACCACCTGATCCACGCGGTCGAGACCCGTTCGCCCGAACTCGCGACGGCGATCAGCCTCGCCTCGGCGTTCTGCTCGGACGCCTACACACAGTGCGCAGCCGACATGCTCCAGATCCACGGCGGCATCGGGTTCACCTGGGAACACGACACGCATCTGTACCTCAGGCGCGCCAAGGCATCCGCCCACCTCTTCGGCGACCCCGTACACCACCGGCAGGTACTGGCCGATCAGGTCATCGGGTCGAGCGGACACCGGTCATGAGAAATTTCAGCGGATACGCCGCCCGCACCCCCGATCGCCCCGCGATCATCGACGGCGACGCACCGCCCGTCACGTTCGCAGAGCTGAAAGCGGACGCGAACCGGCTGTCCTCGGCCCTTCTCGCGCGCGGTGCGCCGCCCGGCGGGTCGGTCGTGGCGCTGCTACCGAACGGACGCCACATCATCCTGGCCGAACGAGCGGTGACCCAGCTCCCGCTGTACTTCACTCCGCTCAACTGGCACCTCACCGCCGCCGAGATGGCCTACGTCGTCCAGGACGCCGGTGCCTCGACGCTGCTTACCGTCCGGGCACTGCTTCCGGCCGCGCTCGCCGCAGCCGACGAAGCCGGGCTGGGTCGCCACCAGATCCTCGTGCTCGATGAGCAGACCGAGCCGGAACTCGACGGCGCGCCGACCTGGGCCGGCGTCGTCGCCGGGCAATCCGCCGAGACACCGCGTGTCCGGTCCGCGGGCCAGCGCATGCTCTACACCTCCGGCACGACAGGACGACCCAAGGGCGTCCGCAGGGCGATCCCCGACCTGACTCCCGAGCAGGCGGCCGAGGCGGTCGTCGCCAGGGCGGCGCTGTACCACGCCGACCACGAGGACGGCCGCTACCTGTCCGTGGCACCGCTGTACCACGCCGCGCCCCTCGCCTACGCCGTTCAGGCCCTCGAAGTGGGGCACACGGTGCGGATCCTGCCGCGCTGGGACGCGCTGGAGGCCTTGCGCATCATCGAGAACGAGCACATCACGTGGACCTACCTGGTCCCGTTGATGTTCACCCAATGGCTGGCCCTGGAGCCGGCGGAACGGCTCGCGCACGACGTGTCCTCGGTGCGGTCGGTCGTGCACACCGCGGCGCCGTGCCCGGTCCCGGTGAAGCGCGCCATGATCGAGTGGCTCGGCCCGGTCGTGCACGAAATCTACGGCGGCACCGAAGGCAGCGCCACGTTCATCTCCGCCGAAGAATGGCTCGCCCATCCCGGAAGTGTCGGCAGGGCGAGGAAGAACGTCGCCCTGCGGATCCTCGACGAGGAAGGCCGGGACCTGCCTCCCGGCGAGATCGGCCGGGTCTTCTTCGCCAACTCCGCCATGGCGTTCGAGTACCACCGTGACCCGGACAAGACCGCGGCCAGCCGCGAAGCGGGGTTCAACACCCTCGGCGACATCGGCTACCTGGACCCGGACGGGTACCTGTTCCTCTGCGACCGCGCGGCCGACACCATCATCTCGGGCGGGGTCAACATCTACCCTGCGGAGATCGAGCAAGCCCTGGCGGCGCATCCGGACGTGCTCGACTCCTGCGTGGTGGGCGCACCGGACGCGGAGTGGGGCGAGCGTGTGCACGCGGTCGTCGTGCCACGGCGGGAAAACGTGGATGCCCAGGCACTGCGCGCATACCTGCGCGGCCAGATCGCCGGGTTCAAGGTGCCGCGCACCGTCGAGTTCCGGTCTGAGGTGCCGCGCTCCGACGTCGGCAAGCTGCTGCGCCGGGTGCTGCGTGCAGAGCTGTGGCGAAACGAGCAGGAGCGCATCTGATGAAGACGGGACCACTCAAGGGAATCCGGATCATCGAGCTGCTCGGTCTCGGACCCGGTCCGTTCTGCGGCATGCTGCTCGCGGACCTCGGCGCGGACGTCATCCGCGTCGAGCGGCCGGGACTCGCCAAGGTGGACGTCCTCGGCCGGGGCCGCCGGTCCATCGCACTCGACCTGAAACAGCCGGGGGCGGCCGATACGGTGCTCGACCTCGTCGCGGGAGCCGACGCGCTCATCGAAGGGTTCCGGCCCGGGGTCACCGAGCGCCTCGGACTGGGCCCCGAGACCTGCCTGGCCCGCAATCCGCGGCTGGTGTACGGCCGGATGACCGGCTGGGGCCAGGACGGTCCCTACGCGTCGATGGCCGGCCACGACGTCAACTACATCTCGGTCGCCGGAGCGCTCGGAGCGATCGGTACCGCGGAGGGCCCACCGGTCCTGCCCCTGAACCTGCTCGGCGACTTCGGCGGCGGAGGCATGCTGCTGGCCGTCGGCGTGCTCGCCGCGCTCCTGCACGCCCGGGCCACCGGGGAGGGACAGGTCGTCGACGCGGCGATCGTGGACGGGACCGCGACGCTGACCGCCCTCATCCACGGCCTGATCGCGGCCGGCCGGTGGAAACCCGTGCGCGGCGGCAACTTCCTCGACGGGTCCGCGCCCTACTACACGACCTACCGGTGCGCGGACGGGGATCACATCTCGGTCGGCGCCCTCGAAGACCAGTTCTACGAAGCCCTGTTGACCGGATTGGGCGCCAGCGGCGACGCGGTCCTCAGCGAGAACCGCACCGATCCCGCCAACTGGCCCGCGATCCGGACGAGACTCGGCGAGTTGTTCGCCGCCCGGTCGCGCCCGGACTGGGTCGAGGTGTTCGCCGGAACCGACGCCTGCGTGAGCCCGGTGTACGGACTCTCGGACGCCATGACCGATCCGCACCTGCGAGCGCGCGACGTCTTCGTCGAAATCGACGGCGTGCGCCAGCCCGCCCCGGCACCGCGTTTCAGCCGGACAGTGCCCGGCACGCCGGCAGCCGCGCCCGAGCCGGGCCGCGACACCGAGACGGTGCTGGCGGAGCTCGCCCGGAACCTGAAAGAAAGGAACTAGCAGACCATGCGCCGTACCCTTTACGGTCCCGAACACGAGGCGTTCGCCAAGTCGTTGCGCACCTTCTTCGCGAACGACGTCGTGCCCCACATGAGCGAGTGGGAAGAGCGTGGCGCGGTCCCGCGCGACCTTTACCGCAAGGCCGGGGAACTGGGCGTGCTCGGCATCCAGGTCCCGGCCGAGTACGGCGGTGCGGGCGAGACGTCGTTCCTGTTCAACTGCGTCGTCACCGAGGAGATCGCATACAGCCGGGCGACGCTGGGCGCACTGCGGGTGCACACCGACGTCGTCATGCCCTACGTCATGAGCTACGCCACGGCGGAGCAGCGCCGGCGCTGGCTGCCGGGCATGGCCGGCGGCGAGCTCATGTCGGCGATCGCGATGACCGAGCCGGGCACGGGATCGGACCTCGCGGGAATGCGCACCACGGCCCGCCGCACCGAGCAGGGCTGGGTCCTCAATGGAGCGAAGAGCTTCATCAGTGGCGGCAGTCAGGCCGAGCTGATCGTGGTGGTCGCGCGCACCTCCCAGTCCGACGACCGGCGCGAAGGCCTGTCCCTGCTGGTGGTCGAGGACGGCATGCCCGGATTCGATCGGGGCAAGATGCTGAAGAAGCTCGGCCTGCTCACCCAGGACACTTCTGAGCTGTTCTTCGACAACGTGCTGGTACCGCACGAAAACCTCCTCGGCGAGGAGGGCCGGGCGTTCGACTACCTGGCGGGCAACCTCGCGCAGGAGCGGCTGTCGATCGCGGTCAACGCGCAGGCCCAGGCCGTCGCGGCGGTGGAGACCACGCTCGCCTATGTGAAAGACCGCGAGGTGTTCGGCAAGCGACTGTCGACGTTCCAGAACACCAAGTTCGTGCTCGCCGACATCGAAACCCAGGTGACCGCGGGCCAGGTACTGGTGGACCGGGCGATCGCCGATCACGACAACGGCGAGCTGTCGGCGGCCGACGCGGCGAAGGTCAAGCTCTTCTGTACCGAGATGCAGGGCCGGGTGGTCGACGCCTGCCTTCAGTTGCACGGCGGCTACGGGTACGTGCGGGAGTACGACATCTGCCGGCTCTACGCTGATGCCCGCGTCACCCGGATCTACGGCGGGACGAGCGAGGTCATGAAGTCGATCATCGCCAAGTCGATGGGGCTCTGACGCCGCCCCGGCCGCGTTTGGCCACGACGGCTGCCAGCGGCGACAGCGGGGCCTGGGCGGGACCGCCCAGCTCCGCTGTCAGCCGCCGGGCGGCGTCGACGACGGCCCTCGCCAGCTCGGGGGCGTCGTCGGGGATCGTCTCCTGTGGCACCGACACACCGACCGCGCCGATGGGCCGGGCACGGTGGTTGAACACCGGCGCCGCGGCGCCCCACACCCCGGGCCAGCGATCGCCGGACCCCAGTGCGTAGCCCTGCTGTGCCACCTCGACCAGCTTCCGGTACAGGGCCTGACGCGGGCCCGCGGGATACGCGCCGGGCGCCTGCCGGTCGATGATGCGGTCGATCTCCTCGCGCGGAAGCCAGGCCAGCACGGCCTGGCCGGTCTGCGTCTCCAGCGGGCCGTAGTTGCCCCCCAGCGGCACGTGGGTGCGCACGGGTTTGTCCGGCTCCGCGTGCCCGGCATAAGTCAGCCATCCGTCTTCGAAAGCCGCGAAGACGACCGACTCGTCGATGCGCTCGCAGAGGTCGCGCAGGACCCGGTCGGTCGTCCGGCGCAAGCCGATCGAATCGTTGACCGCGCAGCCCAGCCGCCACACCAGCATGGTGGCGTGCCATTTCCGGTCCTCGTCCTGCACGGCGAATCCCTCGTCGCGCATGATCCGCAGCGTGCGCAGAAGGGTCGGCGGAGTCAGTCCGGTGGTTCCCGAGAGCACGGACAAGGTCAGCGGGCCGTGCTCGCAGAGCGCGGAGAGCACGCGCAACGTCCGGTTGATCGCACCGTCGGCCGGCGGGCTTCCACTCGGCTCAGTGGAATCAGATTTCATTGAGTAACAATATCGTGTGTGACGCTCCCGTGCGGGCCGGTCATGCCCGCCAGGCGTGCGGTGATGATCTCCTCGGCTTCCCGCACGATCCGGATGATCAGCTCCGCACACGTGGGCACGTCCTGGATCAGGCCCTGCACCATGCCGACCGTCCAGATCCCGTGGTCGAGATCACCGGTCTCGTAGACCTTTGCGCCGCGCGCCCCGGCCACGAGATCGCGGATGTCTTCGAACCGCGCACCGGCCCGCAGCTTCTCCACCACGGTCTGGGAAACCTCGTTGTCCGCCACGCGGGCGGTGTTGCGCAACTCGCGGAAGATCAGCCGCGTGTCACGCTCACCGGCCGCGACGATGCGGTCCTTGACGTTCTGGTGGATGCCGGACTCCTGCGTGCACATGAACCGGGTGCCCATGTTGATGCCGTCCGCGCCCAGCGCGAGGGCCGCGGCCAGCCCGCGGCCGTCGGCGAACCCGCCGGAGGCGATGAACGGGATGTCGAGCGCGTCCGCGGCCGCGGGCAGCAGTACCAGTCCCGGAATGTCGTCTTCCCCCGGATGTCCTGCGCACTCGAACCCGTCGATGGAAAGAGCGTCCACGCCGATCGCCTGCGCCTTCAGGGCGTGGCGCACGGAGGTGCACTTATGGATGACCTTGATGCCATGGTCGTGGAAGTGCCGCAGGTGCTCGACCGGGTTCGACCCAGCGGTCTCCACAAAGGACACTCGCTCGTCGATGATGGCCTGCCGGTACTCGTCGTAGGGCGGCGGGGAGATCGCCGGCAGGATCGTGAGGTTCACGCCGAAGGGCCGGTCGGTCAGTTCCCGGCAACGCCGGATCTCCGCCCGGAGTGCGCCGGGAGTCGGCTGGGTGAGGGCCGTGATGAAGCCCAGTCCGCCCGCGTTGGCGACGGCCGCCACCAGGGGTGCGCGGCCGACCCACTGCATGCCTCCCTGCACCACCGGGTGCTCCACGCCGAACAGTTCGGTGAACCGGGTACGCATACCGACTCCGCTCCTGAAGACCTTGGACTGACCCGCGAGCCGAGCTTAAACGAGTATTTGAGTGGGTCAAATGGTATTTGACTCAATAAAATTTGACTGAGTGGAGTTTGATTCCACTGAGAGAAATGGCGTGATATCTCCTTGACTGCAGTGAAAGTCCAGCCAGGAGTGGGATGCGATGACGGCCGATGTCGGGGACGAGATCAGGGTGGAGCGGGACGGAAGCGGGGTCGTTGTCATCACCCTGAACCGTCCTGAGCGGTTCAACGCGCTTCCGCGCACGCACTGGAAGCCGCTCAAGGCCGTCTTCGACGACGTCGCGGCCTCGATGACGGACCGCGCCGTCGTCGTCACAGGGGCAGGCGGCAACTTCTGCTCCGGAGCGGACCTCTCGGCACGGCCGAAAGACTCCGAACGGCTGCTCCGGCGCGGTTTGCAGCCCGTTCTGGATGCCGCGCTGGCGATCCGCAACCTGCCGCAGCCGACAATCGCGGCGGTGTCCGGCTGGGCGGCCGGTGCGGGTATGAACCTCGCCCTGCTGTGCGACCTCGTCATCGCCGACGAGACGGCGAAGTTCTCGCAGATCTTCGTGGACCGGGGGCTGACGATCGATTTCGGGGGAACGTGGCTTCTGCCCCATTCGGTCGGACTGCACCGCGCCAAGGAGATGGCGCTGTTCGCGCGCAAAATGTCGGGGGAGCAGCTGCGGGAATGGGGTGTGGTCAACCGCATTGTCCCGGCCGGCCAGGCACTGCACGTCGCGCGCTCGTGGGCGGCGGATCTCGCCGCCCGGGCGCCGCATGCGGTCCAGATCACGAAGGAGCAGCTCAACTACTCGCTCGCCCAGTCGTTCGAGGAGAGCCTGATGCGCGAGTCCATGGCGCAGGACTTCGTGGTCCGGCTCGACGACACGAAGGAAGCGATGAGCGCCTTCCTGGAAAAACGCACGCCGGAGTTCCGGGGACGTTAGGCCGGGAACCGGCGGCGGGCCGGGCATGTTGTCGCGACACCGTGGACGCCGCTACTCCGGTGACGGTGCGGCCCCGGCTTGCCAGCGACGCCTCGCGCGAGCCAGGCTCGACCACTCCCGGTAACCCAGCCGCCGGGCGATCTCGTACCGCGGGACGGCCGGGTCGCGGAGCAGGTTCTCCGCGACACCGCGCCGCACCTCGGCCAGGACCGCCCGGAACGTCGTCCCCTCGTGCTCGAGATGCCGGCGCAACGTGCGCGGGGCGTAGTGCAGCCGTTCGGCGATCTCTTCCAGCGTGAGATCCAGCGAGCTCTGGTCGAGCAGGTACGCGCGGACTCTGGCCGCGACACCCGTGCGATGCAGCCGCTCGGCCCGGATCCGCTCGCACTGGGCGACCATCAGCTGCGCGGTGTGCGGATTGGCCATCGGCGGGACCTCGTCGAGATAGGCCTCGTCGAAAACGATCTCCGTGCGCGGCCGGGATGCGGACACGGGAACCCGGAAGTAGTCCCAGTACAGCGCCGGGCGCGGCGTGCCCTCGATGGCGAAGGCCAGCCGCACCTCGCGCAGCGGAACCCGGTTCGGGCCGGGAAAGATCTCGCGCTAGATCTGCACGGTGGCGGCGACATCCCGCTCCACGACGAACCGCCGGACATCGGCGGGGACGTCGTCGGCCTCCATCGCCAGGACGTAGTGCCCATGGTCGCCGACCTGAGCGGCCATCGTGGAGAAGGCGAAGGTCAGCAGCGCGTACTGCAGCCCCTTCTCGGTGATCTCCCGCACCGACGCGCACGCGGCGAGCAGGTAGCCGAAGTAGCCGTAGGCCGTCAGGTGATACAGCTGCCCCAGTTCGACGCCGAGCCCGGGACGGTCGTCGAACGCGGTGACCAGGTTGCGGATCACCGCGATCTCCTGCTGCGCCTCGATGAGCGCGTGCGGGTCGGTCAGGGTTGCCGGGTCGATGTGGGATCCACGCAGCAGCGTCGCCGTGTCGAGCCCCCGGCGCACGGCCCAGTCGCGGATGATCGAGACGCCCACCATCGTGCGCGGGTGGTCCCAGGAATCGGTGATGGCCGCGATCACGCGGTTCGACTTGTCCGTCGCGGAGGTCCGGCCCCCGGCGGTCATCGACGAGCTGTCACAGACACCGGCGCCGGGACCCATCTGGCCAGTTTCGCCGAGCGGCGCGAAAGCGTCAATCGCCTCCGATCCCGGCAGGTCGCGGCGGCTTTCCGGGGCGGGGGAGACGGCTGCGTGACTGGCCGGAACGGCCGGGTTGTGGCCGGGAATGCGCTATGGCGGGTGTGGCCGGTGCTCTTACGTTGGATACCGAGGCACGACGGATTCCCTTACCTGTCCATCGAAGTGCAGGAGGCGACATGAAGGTGAAGGCAGCCATCCTCGAGGAGATCGGCGCTCCCTGGCGGATCTCCGAGATCGAGCTCGGCGACCCGGTGGCCGGCGAACTCCAGGTGCGGCTGGCCGCCTCCGGTCTGTGCCACTCGGACGCGCACCTGGCGTCGGGAGCCAGCCCGGTGCCGTTCCTGCCCGTGGTCGGCGGGCACGAAGGCGCCGGCGTGGTCACGAAGGTGGGCCCCGGTGTGCGGGGCATCGCCGAAGGCGATCACGTGGTGCTCGCCTTCATTCCCGCCTGCGGTACCTGCCCCGCGTGCGCGTCCGGTCTGCAGAACCTCTGTGACGAGGGGGCGGGCCTGCTGACGGGGCAGGCGATCGCGGACGGGAGCTACCGCGTCACCAAGGAGGGCAAGCCGGTCATCCAGATGTGCCTGCTCGGCACGTTCTCGCCGTATGTCACCGTGCACCAGGCCTCGGTGGTCAAGATCGAGCAGGACGTGCCGCTGGACAAGGCCGCCCTGCTCGGCTGCGGCGTGTCCACGGGCTGGGGCTCGGCGACCGAGATCGGCGGCACGCGCCCGGGGGACACCGTGGTCGTGATGGGCGTCGGCGGCGTCGGCATCAACGCCGTCCAGGGCGCGAAGTTCGCGGGCGCGCGGTTCGTCGTCGCCATCGACCCCGTGGAGTTCAAGCGCAAGAAGGCCCTCGAGCTCGGCGCCACCCACGCGTACTCCTCGATGGAGGAGGCCGCCGCCGAGTTGCCGGACCTGACCTGGGGCAGACTCGCGCGCACCGTGATCATCACCGTGGGCGAGATCAAGGGCGAGCACATCCAGCAGGCACTCGGCCTCACCGCCAAGGGCGGCCAGGTGGTGGTCACGGGCATGGGCGACTTCCGCGACATGAACGTCGACCTCAACCTGTTCGAGCTGACGCTGCTGCAGAAACGCGTCCAGGGCGCGGTTTTCGGTGGCGTGGGGCCGCGCACCCAGATCCCGAAGCTGCTGGACCTCTACCGCACGGGCCAGCTGAGGCTGGACGAGCTGGTCACCACGACCTACCGCCTGGAGGACATCAACCAGGGCTACCAGGACATGGCCGACGGCCGGAACCTGCGCGGCGTCGTCGTCTACTCCGACGCCGACTACTGAGCCGGAGGATGTGCGATGCCGTTGGAACCGGTTTCCCAGGCCTTCCTGGCGCAGCTGGCCGAGTCGGGCGACCCGCCGATCCACGAATCGACGCCCGCGATCGCGCGGATGAGCGGGCCCATTTTCGCCGGGATGAGCGGTGCGGGACCCGACGTCGGGTCTGTCCGCGACCTCAAGCTCGACGGCGAGGGCGGGCGGTTTCGCGTCCGGGTCCTTCGCCCCGAAGGTGAACCCACGGCGATCATCGTGTACTTCCACGGTGGCGGCTGGGTCATCGGGGACATCGACCTGCAGTACGACCACCTCGGCCGCATGCTGGCGAACCTGACACGGTCCACGGTCGTGCTCGTCAACTACCGCAAGGCGCCCGAACATCCCTTCCCGGCCGCCGTCGAGGACAGCTACACCGGCCTGAGCTGGGCGGCCGAGCATGCCGCCGAGCTCGCGGCGGAGGGCGCGCCGCTGATCGTCGCCGGGGACAGTGCCGGCGGCAACCTCGCCGCCGTCATGACGTTGCGGGCGCGCGACGAGGCGGGACCGAGGATCGACTACCAGGCACTGGTCTATCCCGTCACCGACTGCGACACCGAGCGTCCCTCGTATGTCGCCGCCGAGAACCAGCTGCTGCTCGCCCGCGACACGATGCTCTGGTTCTGGAACCACTACCTCCCGGACGACAACGCGCGCACGCATCCGGACGCCTCGCCGCTGCGCGCGGCCGACCATACCGGGCTGCCACCCGCTCTGGTCTATGTCGCCGAGTACGACCCGCTGCACGACGAGGGGGTCGCCTACGCGAAGGCGCTGGAGGCAGCGGGAGTTCCGGTCGCGCTGGAGGAGGCCGAGGGACAGATGCACGCCTACTTCCAGATGGTGAACATCCTTCCCGGCGCGCTGGAGGGCATCCGGCTGGTCGCCGAGCATATCGGCAAGTTCGTCGCCGGGTACGGCAAGGAGGTGTGACCGATGCCCGACCACGACGCGATCGTCATCGGTGCCGGATTTTCCGGGCTGTACCAGCTCAAGCGCCTGCGGGAGCTGGGGCTGGACACCTGCGTCGTCGAGGCGGGCGGCGACGTCGGCGGCACGTGGTACTGGAACCGCTACCCGGGCGCGCGCTGTGACATCGAGTCGCTCGAGTACTCCTACTCCTTCGACCAGGAGCTGGAGCAGGAATGGGACTGGAGCGAGCGCTACGCCGCGCAACCGGAGATCCTGGCCTACCTACGGCATGTCGCCGAGCGCTACGACCTGCGCCGGGACATCAGCTTCGATACCCGCGTCGTAAAGCTGGACTGGGACGGGGAGCGGGCACAGTGGACGGTCACCACCGACGACGGCGCGACGCGGAGGGCGCGCTACGTCATCGCGGCGACCGGCTGCCTGTCGAAGCCGTCGCGGCCGGATTTCCCCGGCATGGCGGACTTCGCGGGCGAGGTGTACTGGACTTCCAGCTGGCCACACGAGGGCGTGGAGCTGGCAGGCAAACGCGTCGCCGTCATCGGTACCGGTTCGTCCGGACTGCAGACGATCACCGCCATCGCGCCGGTCGTCGAGCGGCTCACCGTCTTCCAGCGCACGCCGGCCTACGCCGTGCCCGCCCACAACGGACCGATCGCCGAGCGGCTCGCCGCGCTGCGCCCCCGGTACGGCGACTTCCGCGAGGAGAGCCGGATGACGCGGGCCGGTTTCCACTGCGCCGAGGAGAACAGCACCTTCTACGTCGACACCGAACCCGAGCAGGTGCGGGCCGAGTTCGAACGGCGCTGGCTCGACGGGGGACTGTGCTACACACAGGCCTTCCGTGACATTCTGACCGATGTGGACGCCAACGAGGCGGCGGCGGAGCATGTGCGCGAACAGATCCGGCGCAAGGTCTCCGATCCCGATCTCGCCGAACGGCTGACTCCTCGCTCGTATCCGATCGGCGCGAAGCGGATGTGCGTGGACACCGGGTACTTCGAGGTCTACAACCGCGACAACGTGTCCCTTGTGGACATCAACGCCGAGCCGATCCACCGGCTGACCGAACGCGGGATTCTGGCCGGCGAGACCGAGCACGAGGTCGATGTCATCATTCTCGCGACCGGGTTCGACGCGATGACGGGTGCGCTGAACGCGATCGAGATCCGCAACGGCGAGCGGACGCTGCGGGAGAAGTGGGCCGCCGGACCGCGGACGTATCTCGGTCTGATGTCCGAGGGTTTCCCGAACCTGTTCCTGATCACGGGCCCGCAGAGCCCGTCGGTGCTGTCGAACATGCTGACCTCCATCGAGTACCACGTCGACTGGGTCACGCACGCCATCGAGCACCTGCGCGCGAAGGGGCTGCGGTGGATGGAGCCGGACCCCGAGGCCGAGGAGAACTGGGTGAACGCCAACAACGACGTCGCGGATCTCACGGTGATGCCGCGCGCGGCGTCGTGGTACATGGGCGCGAACATCCCCGGCAAGCGGCGGGTGTTCCTGCCCTTCGTCGGCGGCGTCGGCACGTACCGGCAGATCGGTGACGGAGTGGCGATCGCCCGCTACCACGGCTTCGAACTGGCCTGAAATCGTCGCGAAAACCCGTTGGCGGAGCAGGACGGCCACTGCTAGCTTTGCGGGGCCGTGCGAGAGAACGAGGAGGTGGTACCCGTGAACGTAGCGACGTGGGTGCTCCCCTCCGGGGTCACGGTCGGACGATAGGTCGTCCGGGAGCGCCGTAGAAGAGCACTCCCGAAAGGCACGACCATGCGATTCATTTCCGAACTGCGCCTCGACGACGGCGTTGTCGAACGCGGATTCACCCTCGGCGACATCCCCGGCATTCTGTGGACGGCACCCGGATCCGCACCGGCCCCGCTGATCCTGCTCGGCCACCCCGGCGGACTGCGCACGATGTACCCCCGGCTGGCGGCCCGGGCCCGGCAGGCCGTGGGGGAGGGTTTCGCCGCGGCCACCATCGAACTCCCCGGCAGCGGTGACCGGCCTCGTTCCGCCGCCGCCGAACAGGCTCGCGCCGACCTGCACCGGGTGCTGGGGGCCGGTGAGCCGGTCGACGACGAGATCGTCGACCGGCTCGTCCTCCCGCTGGTCGAGAAGGCGGTGCCGGAATGGCGGTCCGCCCTGGACGCGCTGCTGTCACTGCCCGAGATCGGCGGCCCGGTCGGGTACGCGGGAGGGGTGATCGCCATCGGCATCCGGCTGGCGGTGGTCGAGCCGCGCATCTCGGCCGCCGTCCTGTTCGCCGGGAGCTACGTGCCGCGCACCATGCTCGACCAGGCCCGGCAGGTCACCATTCCGCTGCAGGTGCTGCTGCAGTGGGACGACGAAGGAAACGACCGGCAGCGTGCCCTGGAGGTGTTCGACGCCTTCGGCTCCCAGGAGAAGACGCTGCACGCCAACATGGGCGGGCACACCGGCGTCCCGCAGTTCGAGGGGGAGGCCGGGAACCGGTTCTTCGCCCGGCACCTGAAGTGACGCTACGCGCCCGCCTCTGCCCGCGGTCAGGTGTCGATCCTCGCGATGAGTGCGCCCTGCGCGAGCACGTCGCCCTCCTTCGCCACCAGGCGCACCACCCCGGAGGCGGGCGCGGTCACCTCCAGGTCCACCTTGTCGACGGCGACCTCGGCCAGCAGGTCTCCCTCTTTCACCTGCTGGCCGTCCACCGCGAACCAGGTGGAGAGCACCCCCTCGGCATCAGGGTCCTTTTCGGACACTTGCGGGAATGGGACGTCGGTCATGCCTGGACCGCCTCGCGGACGGCCTGCCGGATCCGGTCGGCCGTGGGCAGGACCGTGTACTCCAGCGAACGGGCGTACGGGATCGGCACGTCCGGCACGCACACGCGGCGCGCCCGCGCGCGCAGCAGTCCCGGGTCGTGTTCGGCGATCGTGGCGATGATCTCCCCGGACACGCCGAAGGACTGGTAGTCCTCGTCGACCACGACCAGCCGGCCGGTGCGGCCGACCGAGTCGAGCACCGTGGCGGTGTCCAGCGGTACCAGGCTGCGCAGGTCGACGACCTCGCAGTCGATGCCCTCCGCGGCGAGGTCGTCGGCGACGTCGAGGGCGTGATGCACCGACAGCGACAACGTGACGATCGTGACGTCCCGCCCGGGCCGCACGATGTTGGCCTTGCCGATCGGCGTCTCGTAGGCCTCCTCGGGCACCGGCGCGATCGAGCGCGGGTTCTTGGCCATCCACGGCAGGCCCATGACTCCCTTGTGGAACAGATAGACCACGGGGTTGTCGTCACGGATCGCCGAGATCATCAGTCCCTTGGCGTCGGCCGGGTTGCTCGGCACGACGACCTTCATCCCGGGTAGGTGCGCGAAGGTTCCCCACAGGCACTGGGAATGCTGCGCGCCGTCGGAGTAGCCGCCGCCGACCGCGGTGGTCAGCACCATCGGCACCCGGACGTTGCCGCCGGACTCGAAGTGGATCTTGGCCATGTGGTTGTAGATCTGGTCCATGCACACGCCGAAGAAGTCGACGAACATCAGCTCCACGATCGGCCGCATGCCTTCCACGGCGGCGCCGATCGCGGTGCCGATGAACGCGGTCTCCGAGATCGGGGTGTCCATCACCCGCGTCGGCCCGAAGCGATCGAGCAGCCCGGTGGTGGAGCTGAAGATGCCGCCATAGGCGCCGACATCCTCGCCCATCACGAAGACGTCGGCGTCGCGCTCCATCTCCTGGGTGATCCCTTCGACCATCGCCTTGGCGGTCGTGAGCCGCCGCGTGGAGACCGGCGAGGTTTCGGTGACGGTCATTGGAAACTCCTTAGGCGAAGACGTGGTCGAGTGCGGTGTCCGGGGTGGGCTCGGCGCTGGCGCGGGCGAAGGCGATGGCGTCCTCGACCCGCTGCACCGCCTCTTCCTTGGCGTCCTTGACACCGGCGTCGTCGAGCACGCCGGCTTCGCGCAGGTGCTCTTCATAGGTCGGAATCGGGTCATGCCCGGCGACGCTCTCGAGGTCGGTGCGGTAGGCCTGGGCGTCGCCCTCGAAATGCCCCCACAACCGCAGCGTGTGCACCTCGATGAGGCTGGGTCCCTCGCCCGCCCTGGCCCTGGCGATCGCCGCACGTGCGCACTCGTGGACGGCTTCGACGGAGTTGTCCTCGACGCGTTCGCCGGGCATGTCGTAGCCGGTGGCGCGCACCGCGTTCGACGTCACGCAGGTGGACGCGCTGCGCGGGACGGAGATGCCCCAGTCGTTGTCCTCCACGACGAAGACCACCGGCAGCCGCCACAGCGACGCCAGGTTCAGCGATTCGTGGAAGGCACCCTGGTTGGCCGCGCCCTCACCGGTCACGGCGACCGCGACCTGGTTGGTGCCGCGGCGCTGGAACGCCAGCGCCTGGCCGAGCGCGGGCGGGTAGCCCTCGGCGATGATGCCGGAGCACGAGAAGTGCACCGCGGGATCGAACAGATGCATGTGCCCGCCGCGGCCCCGGCCGAGCCCGTCGGTGCGGCCGAAGATCTCGGCGGTCATCCGGCGCAGGTCCACGCCGTGCGCGATGGCGAAATGGTGTGGGCGGTGGGTCGCGGTGACGGCGTCGTCGCTCGTCAGGTGCGCGCACACGCCCGCGGCGACCGGTTCCTGGCCCGCCGACAGGTGCATCTCCCCGGGGATCGCACCGGCGCCGATGTCGAAGACCGGCTTCTTGTCCGCGTGGTACTCACGCAAGATCGCTTCCTCGAACGTGCGGCTCAACACCATCGTCCGGTACAGGGACAACCTGGTTCGTGGTTCCATACGATCACTGTCGAACGGAGACCGGCGTGCGGCAACGGGCTGGTTTTCAAATGGTGATAGCGCGCGCGACCCGGCCCGCGGTCCGGCTTATCGCGCTCGCGCCGGCCAGCGCCTTGCCGTAGCGGCGGGCCGGCAGCGAGACCGCGACGGCGCCCAGCAGCCCTGGCCCGCGCACCGGGACCGCGAGGCAGGCGGTGCCGAGCTGGTACTCCTCGCGGTCGTCGATCACCGGCCGGCCGGTGCACAGCCGCTGTTCGAGCAGGCGGCGATCGGTGACCGTGTGCGGGGTGAGATTGGCGAGCTGGTGGCGGCTGAGGTAGTCCTCGCGTCCCGGCCGGTCCAGCCCGGACAGGATGCACTTGCCGAAGGCGGTCGCGTGGCCGGACTCGTGCACGCCGACCCACAGGTCCACCCGTTCCATGTGCGGGCCGTCGGCGATGTCGACCAGCTTGATCTCGCCGTCGGTGTACAGGGCCAGGTACACCGCGCACCGCAGCTCGTCCCGCAGTGCCCGCAGAGCGGGCCGGGTACGGCTGAGGATGGCCTGCGCGCTGTCGCGCCGCCCGAGCATCTCCATGCGGGAGCCCAGCACGTACCCGTCGGCGAGTTTGCGCAGGTAGCCTTCGTGAACAAGAGTGCGCAACAGGTGATACGTGGTGGGCAGCGGAAGGGCCACCGCGTGCGCCAGCTGCTTCGCCGGCATCGGCCGGTCCGCCGAACCGACCGCGTCGAGCAGGTGCAGGGCGCGCTGCACGGAACCAATGAGCGTGGGGCCACTCGTCGTCATCGTGGCGACACCTCCGGCGCTGGAGACCTCCCAAGGACAGGATGCTGCGCGACATGGGGCGCCGCAAGATGTCCATGGGCCCCTTCCGCCGGATCACCCGGCCGGCTGGCCCGCGCTCACGCGCCGACCGTCGTCACGACACCGGAAACCAGGATCAGCCCGGCGATCGCCCGGTCGAACACGGCACGCGGCATCCGGCCGACGAGGCGGGAGCCGACGGCGTTGCCCACCACGGCGGCGGCGACGAGAACGGGAAGCCGGCTCCACAGATCCCCGACGGCGACCTCGCCGGCCGTCGTCAGCAGGATCAGTGACAGCCCGTTCGTCACCACGAAGTAGCCCGCCAGATCGGCGATGTAGGTCCGCGGTGGGACCTTCGCGGCCGCGAGCAGCACCGCCGGCGGCGCACCGTTGAGTGACGTCGTCGTGGACAGGTAACCGCCGAGCAGCCCGGCCACCGCCTGTTTGGCTGCGGTCGCGGGCCGCGCCCGGTTCGCCGGGCGGGTCAGCAGCCGTACGCCGGAAAGCACGACCACGACGCCGGCCATGATGCGCAGGCCGTGCGGCGGGACCAGATGGACCGTGAGCGCGCCGACCACGGCACCCGGGAGGCTCGCCGCACCCAGCACCGCCACCCGGTGCCACGTGACGTGGTCACGCTCGCGGTGCAGCACCGCGACTCTGGTGATCATCGTCGTGACCAGATTGATCACCACCACCTCCGGCAGCGGAAAGCCGCTGAGCAGGAGCAGCGGGGTGCCGACCAGCGAGGCACCGAACCCGGTCAACCCGCCGAGCAGGCCGGCGAGGGCGACGGCGAGCGCGCCCAGGACCATCGTGATCGTCACGCGACCAGCGCCTCGTCCGCCGGTGCGAGCAGGACTGTCGTGGGGCTCCGGTGATCCTCGCCGGCTTGCCGCGGGCGGACGGGTCCGGTCATCGGATGGCGAACGGGCCGGCGGCGCGCTCGCCGCGATCGGACACGCGGCGCGGGGACGGATGGGGCATCGGACCTCCAGGGTGGGCGGGTCCCACCACCCTGAACCGTCTCTGGTCACCCTGGTAGGTCCAGAATCAGCGCATCGGGTGGTGCCAGACGGTGGTCACAGTGCCAGGGACACCCGGTAGTGGGGGTGGTCCGGTGGCGTGTGCGCGAGGCCGTGCAGCGCGCCCCGGCAGGCCAGGAGAGGATCGGCGCCCGGGCGCACCGCACCGAGGCCGCGCACCCTGCCGACGACCACCACCCGGCCGCCCACGGGGGTGCTCGCCAGGACGTCGCAGTGCAGGACGGCCACGGCACCCCGCAGGCGCGGCTGCCCAACCGGCTCCCAGCCGGCCTGATCGAACTCCGCCGAGGTGCCGCGCCGGAACCGGTCGTAGGTTCCGGCTTGGTCGGCGGCGAGCACGTTCACCGTGAACCGGCCGGACTCCCGCACCGCCGCCAGGACCGGCGACGTGTCCGCGGCGAAGAACGCCACCAGGGGCGGGTCCAGCGAGATCGGCGTGACCGAGTTGCTCGCCGACCCGACCGGCCCCTCCGGCGTCATCGTGGCCACCACGACGACGCCCGAGGGAATGTATCCGAGGGCATGGCTCGGATTCGCCTGCACGCGGCCGTCCACATCGGACTCGCCATGCCACTCTCGCTCGAACGTCTCCATCATGCCTGCGCGATTTCCGCCGACCCGCGGGAGGCCTGCTCTTCGCCGGAGTGCACCGGTCCGGACGGTCGCCGCTTGCGGATCTGGTAGGCGCCGAGGATGAGCGCGAGGGTGACGGCGCTGAGCCAGAACTGCGACCTGGTGGAGGGCAGGAACGCCATCGCCAGGATGACCGCCGCCATCAGCGCGATCGTCGCGTAGCTCAACCACGGGAACAGCCACATCTTCAGGCCGAGCGCGGACGGATCGGTCTGCTGCAGGCGCTTACGCAGCCGCACCTGCGCCAGCGCGATCGACAGGTACACGAACAACGCGACCGCGCCGTAGGAGTTCACCAGGAACTGGAAGATCAGCCCCGGCGAGGTGTAGGCCGCGATGACCGAGACATACCCCACGGCGGTGCCGGCGACGATGGCCCGGCGGGGCACCCCGCTGCGGGAGAGCTTGGTGAACAGCTTCGGCGCGTCGCCGCTGCGTGTCAGGGCGAACAGCATCCGCGACGAGGTGTAGAGCGCGGAGTTCAGGCAGGACAGCACCGCGGTCAGCACGATTCCGTTCATGATGGTCGCCACCGCGGGGATACCGAGCACGTCCAGGACCGCGGCGTACGGGCTGACCGCCGCATCCGGCGAGTTCCAGGCCTTGACCGCGACCACGACGAACACCGAGCCGACGTAGAACAGCACCACGCGGAACACGATCGAGCGCATCGCCTTGGCGATCGCGCGCCGGGGCTCGGTGGACTCGGCCGCCGCGATGGTGACGATCTCCGCGCCCGTGTAGAAGCCGACGCACGGCACCACGGCCGCGAGAACCGCGCCGATACCGAGGGGTGCGAACCCGCCGTGGGAGACCAGATTGGACACCCCGCCATGCGCACCCGGCCAGATACCGAACAGGTACAGCGCGCCGAGCACGAGGAACACGATGATCGCGACGACCTTGATCGAGGAGAACCAGTACTCGAACTCCCCGTAGGAGCGTGCCGAGACGAGGTTGGTCGCGGTGAGCAGGAGAAGCAGTCCGAGGCTGAGTACCCACAGCGGCACGCCCGGCAGCCACAGGCGCAGGATCCGCCCGCCGGCCACCGCCTCCACGGCCACCACGATCACGAAGAAGTACCAGTACATCCAGCCCACCGCGAAGCCGGCCCGGTTGCCCAGCGCCTCGCGGGCGTAGACGTAGAACGAGCCGAGCGCGGGGCGGGCCACCGTCATTTCGGCCAGCATCCGCATGATGAGCACGGTGATCAGGCCCGCGATCAGGAACGAGATCACGGCGGCGGGCCCGGCGGACTGGATGACCACGCCGCTGCCGACGAACAGCCCGGCGCCGATGACACCACCCAGTGCGATCAGGTTCATGTGGCGCTGTTTGAGGCCAGGTTTGAGACCGCTCGAGGCGGCCGTCTCCGGTGCAGAACCCACGTCTCCTCCTTCCGGCGGTGCCGGGGGACCTCAGTGTCCCCGCGCTGTCCACCGCCGTGATGTAGCTGAGCTGCTGTGGTTCCCGTCACGGTAGAAAGGAACCAGGCCCGGGCGCGAGAGCCAGATCCGGTGCATGCCCAGGGACCAGATGGGCACGGCCGCGGACAGCACGACGGGCGCCGGGTGCCCGGACTTCCCGGGTGCCCGGCGCCCGCGAGGCGCCGTCGATCAGGGCTGGACGGCCTTTTCCACGTCGGTCAGCATGCCGTCGACCCCGTGCAGCAGTTCGGACAGGACGTCCTGGTCGGCCACGAGCGGAGGCGAGATCATGATCATCGTGGCGCCCCGGTCGTCGCCGCGCAGGATCACACCGGTGCGCCGGAACGCCTCCGGCAGCACCTGCCGCAACACGGTCAGCGACTCGTCCCCGGTCAGCTCCCGGCCGCTGTCCCGGTCGGCCGTCAGCTCGATCGCGTAGAAGAACCCGGTGCCGCGCACGTCCTTGACGCAGCGGTGCGCGTCTTTGAGTGACCGCAGTGCGGCGAAGAGCTTCGGTCCCTCGGCGAGCACATGCTCGGGCACCTTCTCGTCACGCATGGCGCTGATGTTGGCGAGCGCGACCGCCGTGGCCACCGGATGCCCGCCCCAGGTCGCGCCGTGGGTGAACACGCCGCCGAGCGGCGAGTCGTAGAGCTCGCCGACCAGCTGCTCGCGCACGATGACGCCGCCGAGCGGGGCGTAGCCCGAGGTGGAGCCCTTGGCGAAGGTGATCAGGTCCGGTACGACGCCGGTCAGGCCGTGGCCGAAGAAGTGTCCCAGCCGTCCGAAGGAGCAGATGACCTCGTCGGAGACGAGCAGAATGCCGTACTTGTCGCACAGCGCCCGCAGTGCGGGCCAGTAGCCCTGCGGCGGGACCAGTGCGCCGCGCCCGTTCTGCACCGGTTCGGCGAACACCGCCGCGATCGTTTCCGGGCCTTCCTCCAGGATCACCGCCTCGATGGCCCGCACGCAGTCGAGCTCGTTCGCGGGCCCGCAGTCACCGGTGAACCCGAGGGTGTTGGGCACGTGCCGGACACCCGGCAGGAGCGGGCCGAACGGCTTCTTGATGGCGGGCAGCCCGGTGACGGACAGGGCGCCCATCGTGGTGCCGTGGTAGGCCATCTCGCGGCTGATGATCTTCGTCCGCTCCGGGGCGCCCTGGCTGCGGTGGTACTGCCGGGCGAACTTCAGGGCGGTCTCCACCGCCTCCGAGCCGGAGTTGACGAAGAACGTGGTGCCCAGGTCGCCGGGGGCGAGCCGGGCGATGAGCTCGGCCGCTTCGATCGCGGGCGGGTGGGCCGAGCCCCAGTTGCTGGCGTAGGCGAGGGTGCCGACCTGCTTGGCGGCGGCCCGCGCGATGTCTTCGCGGCCGTGGCCCATGTTGACGCAGAAGAGCCCGGCCAGGCCGTCGAGGTGGCGGCGGCCCTCGGTGTCGATCAGGTAGCTGCCCTCACCGCGGACGAACACCGGGAAGTCGCCGGCCCAGGTGTCCTTGCGTGTGAAGTGCGGCCCGAGGTGTCGGCGAGCAGTGGCCCGCAGCTCCGTGACGTTCACCTGGCGACCTCCTGTGGTTGCGCGTTCGGGGACGACTCGACGATCGCAACAACTCTGGTCCCGGCACAGAGCCAGAAAGCGCCCGATCACTGGAACCAGAAGGGGCCGGATGTGATGGGCCTCAGCCGCCGAGCAAGTCGGTGCACAGGCGTCCGAGCAGCCGGATCCCCGGCTCGATCGCCGATCGCGGGGTGGCGGCGAACCCGATGCGGAAATGGTTGCGTGGCTGGTCTTCGCCGAGGAAGAAGATGTCGCCCGGCTCGATGAGAATGCCCATCCGCTCGGCGCGCTCGACCAGGACGCGGCAGTCCAGTTCCGGTGGCCCGGTCATCCACAGGCTCACGCCGCCGGGCGGGTAGGGCGTCTGCGGCCACGGCAGGTGTTCGGTGACCGCGGCGCAGGTGTCCGTCCACTTGCGCAGGAGTTTCGTGCGGTACCGGCGCAGCGAGGCGTGGTACTCGCCGCTTTCGATGAGCAGGGCCAGCGCGCGTTGCAGGTGGCCGGGCGGGTGGCGCAGGACGTAGCGGCGCGCTTCGCGCAGGGCGCGCACCAGCTCGCGCGGCCCGACCAGATATCCCAGGCGCAGCCCGGGGGAGAGGAACTTCGAGAACGTGCCGAGGTAGACCGCGTCCCCGGTGTTGTCGAGAGCCTTCAGCGCGGGGGTGGGGCTGCCCTGGTACCGGAACTCGCTGTCGTAGTCGTCCTCGACGACCACCGTGCCGGAGGCGGCCGCCTGCGCCAGCAGCTGGCGGCGCCGCCCGATGCTCAAGGTGGCGTTCGTCGGATGCTGGTGGCTCGGGGTGAGGTAGAGCAGGTCGATCCCGTCCAGCGATCGAGGCGGCAGCAGGCCTCGCGCGTCGACGTCGAAGCCGGCGACCCGGGCGCCGGTGCGCAGGAAGATGTGCCGCGCGTCGAGGTAGCCGGGGTTTTCGATCGCCACGACCTGCTCCGGGCCGAGCAGCACCCGGCCGAGCAGGTCCAGACCCTGCTGTGAGCCGACGGTGATGAGGACCTCGTCGTGGTTCGCCTCGATGCCGCGCGTGGTCAGCAGGTGCCGGCACACCATGTCCACCAGCATCGGGTCGTCGGAGCCCACGCTGTCCTGCAGGCTGTGGAACACGTGAGGCCGGTAGAGCGCGTCGCGCAGGCACCGCGTCCAGGACCGTGCGGGGAACGCGGTGATGTCGACCTGCCCGGCCAGGAACGGATAGGGATAGCTCGGCCAGTCGGCGCGCTTTTCGATGTGGGCGACCTCGGCGTCGGGGAACCGGCGCACGCGGCGGGCCCAGTCGATGCGGGACTCGGTGTCGTGTTCCTGCACCGCGCAGTGCGGGCGCATCTCGCTGTTGATGAACAGGCCGCTGCGCTCGCGGCTTTCCACATAGCCCTCGGCCACCAGCTCCTGGTAGGCGAGGTTGATCGTGTTGCGGGAGACGCCGAGCTCGATGGCCAGTTCACGAGAGCTGGGCAGCCGCCGCGCGGGATCGAACGTGCCGATCGCGATACCGTGCTCGATCGCCCGCCGTACCTGGCGGTACAGCGGTTCGTCCGAGGACCGGTCGATCTCGATCAAGGTGCGTGGCAAGGGGCACTCTCCTGGCGTGGCCGCGCCGGAGCGGGGTGAGCAGAAACCTAACCCGTGGTGGCTGTTTTTCCCACCCCGCGCCGTCGCGATCGTTACCTCAGGCCAGCGCCTCGTCCACGTCGACCGCGGCAAGACCGTGCGCCCGGGCCACAGGTTCGGAGGTCACCGCCCCGGCGACCGTGGTGACCCCGGGACGCAGTTCCGGCGTGTCCCGCACCGCGCTGCGCAGTCCCTTGTCCGCGATCTCCAGCGCGTAGGGCAGTGTCACGTTGGTCAGCGCGTGCGTGGAGGTGTGCGGGACCGCGCCGGGCATGTTGGCCACGCAGTAGAACACCGACTCGTGGACCCGGAAGGTCGGGTCGGCGTGCGTGGTCGGCCGCGAGTCTTCGAAGCAGCCGCCCTGGTCGATGGAGATGTCCACGAGCACGCTGCCCGGCTTCATCCGGGACACGGTCTCGTTGGACACCAGGCTCGGCGCCTTGGCGCCCGGCACGAGCACGGCGCCGATCACCAGATCGGCCTCCAGGACCGCCTGTTCGATCGCGTAGGCGTTCGCGGCGGCGGTGCGGATGCGCCCCTGATACATCCGGTCCGCGGCGCGCAGCTTGTCGACGTTCTTGTCGAACAGCACCACGTCGCCCCAGGTGCCGGCGGCGACCGCCACCGCGTTCATCCCGGCGACGCCACCGCCCAGCACGACCACCCGGGCGGGGGACACCCCGGACACGCCGCCGATGAGCACACCCCGGCCCCCGTTGACCCGCATGAGCGTCTGCGCACCGACCAGCGGCGCCAGGCGGCCCGCCACCTCGCTCATCGGGAACAGCAGCGGCAGTGAGCCACCGGGCAGTTGCACCGTCTCGTAGGCGACGGCGGTCGTGCCCGCGTCGAGCAGCGCCTTGGTGCACGCCTCGCTCGCCGCGAGGTGCAGGTAGGTGAACAGCAGCTGGCCGGACCGCAGGCGGTGGTATTCCTCCGCCACCGGCTCCTTCACCTTCAGCACCATCTCCGCGGTGCCCCACACGTCATCCGCGTGGTCGAGCAGCTTCGCGCCGGCGGCCACGTAGTCCTCGTCGCGGATCGACGAGCCCTCTCCCGCGCCGCGTTCGACGAACACCTCGTGGCCGGCCGAGGTGAACTCGTGCACGCCGGCCGGCGTCGCGGCCACCCGGTACTCGTGGTTCTTGACCTCACGAGGCACACCGATCCTCATTGTTCGCTCCTGTCTGTCGTGTGTGGATCCGAGAGTGGGGGATGACTGGGTGGGGTAGAAGTGCCAGAAAGTGCCCTGTCGATGGGGCCAGATCCGCCGGGGCGCGCGCGGGTTCACAGCGTCCCGGTGAGCGCCTGCAGGCCGAGGCTCGATCCCGCGACGGCCACCCACAACAGCCCGCCGAGCAGTAGCGGCCGGTGGCCTGCTTCGCGCATGTCGGCCATCCGCAGCGAAAGGCCGATACCCGCGAGCGCCGTCGTGATGAGGAACGTGCCCGTTTCCGACAGCGGGACGTGCCACGAAGGCGGAATCACGCCGATCGTGTCCAGCGACGCGGCGGCCAGGAATCCGATCAGGAACAGGGGCACGATCCGTTTCCACGGCATGTCCCGCAGCCGCGGACGGCCGTGCCCGCCCGGATCCGCACGGCGAGCTTCCCGCCGGGCGGTGAGGAAGGCCAGCACGATCACGATGGGGATCAGCGTCAGCGTGCGGGTCAGCTTGACGACGATTCCGTACGCGCCGGCGTCGCCGCCGTAGGCGAACGATGCCGCGACGACCGACGAGGTGTCGTTGATCGCGGTTCCGGCCCACAGCCCGAACGAGTGCGTGGTCATGCCGAGCAGGTGTCCCAGCGGCGGGAAGATCAGCACAGCCGCGATGTTGAAGGTGAAGATCGTGCCGACGGCGTAGGCGATGTCGGCCTGCTTCGGTTTGATCACCGCGCTGGTCGCCGCGATGGCCGAGGCGCCACAGATCCCGGTTCCAACGCCGATCAGCGTCCGGGTGTCACCTTCGATGCCGAGCATCCGGCCGAGCAACCAGGCGCCGGCGACGGCGACGGCGAGTGTGCCGAGCATGACCGGCAGCGAGCTGCTGCCCACCTCGAACACCTGCTGCAGCGACAGACCGGTGCCGAGTACGACGATCGACAGCTGCAGCACGGGTTTCGACGCCACCGCGTAGCCGGGGGCGCACCGGTGACCACGCAGGCGGGGAACCAGCGCGGCGGCGAGCGCGCCGAGCACGATCCCGAAGACCGGGCCTCCGACGATCGGGACGAACGTGCCCGCGACGGTCGCCGCGGCGGCCACGGCGACCGCGACCATCAAGCCGGGCAGAACCCGCGAGACACGGTTCTGCGGTATCGGAGCCAAAGGGATGGCCGCGGTCCGTTCGTAGGCCTTCACCCTGATATCTCCACACTGATCAGTCCTTTCACGTTCGTGGGGAAGTCGTGCGCTCCGGCGCCGGCGCGAGGGAGCGCGGCAGTCCGCGACGGCGAGGTTCGGCGTCGCGCCGCGCCCGGGCATGCGCCTGCACGGCGGTCAGCAGCGCGGTCCAGCGGATGTCCTCGGCGGTGCAGCCGCGGGACAGGTCGTTCACCGGGGCGGCGAGCCCCTGCAGGACGGGACCGAAGGCGAGCGCGCCCCCGAGGCGCTCGGCGATCTTGTAGCCGATGTTGCCGGCGTCGAGATTGGGGAAGACGAAGACGTTGGCCCTGCCCGCGACAGCGGAACCGGGAGCCTTGCGCCGTCCGATCGCCTCGACCAGCGCCGCGTCGAACTGCATTTCGCCGTCCACACGCGACCCGGGCGAGCGCTCGCGCACCAGGGCGGTGGCCGCACGCACGCGCTCGACGCGATCGTGGGCGGCGCTGCCGAGCGTGGAGAACGACAGCATCGCGATGACCGGCTGCTGACCGGTCAGCGCTTGGTGCGTGCGGGCGGAGGCGATCGCGATGTCGGCCAGCTCGTCCGGCGAGGGCTCGGGAACCACCGCGCAGTCGGCGAATGTCATGCGGCGCCCGTCCCGGAGCACCAGGACGAAACAACTGCTCATCGTCGCCACATCCGCTTCCAGGCCCACATAACGAAGACCGGCGCGCAACACGTCGGCGGTGGGCCGGTTCGCCCCGGCCACGCACGCGTCGAACCTGCCGGTGGCGACCCCGGCGACGGCTGTGGACAGGGGATCGGCCACCGCGTCCCGGATCCGGCCGGGATGTTTCGCGAGCCGGGCCGCGATGAGCGCTTCGATGTCGCGGTCCCCCGCGAGCTCGCGCACGTCCACAATGGACTCCGCGGGCAGGGCGACGCCGGCGTCGGCCGCGGCGCGCTGGATCGCCGCGCGGCAACCGACCAGGCGGGGCACGAGCACGCCTTCGGTGACGAGTGCGGCCGCTGCTCGCACTGCTCGCGGGTCTTCGCCGTCAGGGAGCGCGACGGTCGGCCGGGCGCCTCCCAGCGCGTCGATCCACTGGCGGCGTAGGGAAAGCCCGTCGGCGCGGGTCGAGGATGAGGTCACGGAAGACCGCTTTCTCTCCGGAATCGGAGGCGGGGTGACCCGGTGGCCGGGCCGCCCCGCCGGGGGCGATCACACGTAGTCGCGGTACTTCTCGAGCAAGCGCACCGGCTTGCGCAGGGCGTCGCGGCGGAACGGGTCGCCCAGCTCGCGGGTGCACATGATCTCGATGACGGTGGTCCGGCCCGCGTTCATCTGCGCGTCGACCGCCTTGCGCAGCGCGGGACCCACCTGGTCGAGCTGATCCACGACGATGCCGTCGGCGCCCATCGCCTGCGCGATGCCGGCGAAGCTTTCGCTCTCCAGCTCACCGGCGACGAAGCGGCGGTCGTAGAAGTCGACCTGGTTCTTCTTCTCCGCGCCCCACTGCCGGTTGTGGAACACGACGGCCGTCACCGGGATGTCGTGGCGGACGGCGGTCATGATCTCGCCCATGCTCATGCCCCACGCGCCGTCGCCGGCGTAGGCGATCGCGGGCCGCTCGGGCGCCGCGACCTTCGCGCCGATGATCGTGGGCAGGGCGTAGCCGCAGTTGCCGAAACTCATCGGGGCCAGGAAGGAGCGCGGTTCCTCGAACCGCAGGTAGCTGTGCGCGACAGAGTTGATGTTGCCGATGTCGGTGGAGACCATCACATGCTCGGGCATCGCCTTCTCGAGCTCGCGCAGGACCTGCCGGGGGTGCAGCCAGTCGCCGTCCTCGCCTTCCTGCTCGGCGATCATGTCGAGGCTGTAGGGGTCCTGCTCGTGCATCCACTCGTCGAGTTCGCGCTCCCAGGCGGCCTTCTCCTCGCGGATCCGCTCGGCCCGGGCGTCGCGAGTGGAGTCACCGGCGAGCGTCCGCTTGCGCAGCCGTTCGGTGAGTGCCGCCGCGGATTCGCGGGCGTCACCGCAGATGCCGACGTCGATCTTCTTGACCAGGCCCAGCATCTTGTGGTCGGCGTCGACCTGGATGATCTTCGCGTTCTTGGGCCAGTAGTCCAGACCGTGCTGCGGCAGCGTGCCGAACGGGCCCAGGCGGGTGCCCAGCGCGAGTACGACATCGGCCTTGGAGAGGAGCCGCATCGCGGCCTTGGAACCCTGGTAGCCGAGCGGGCCGCACCACTGGGGGTGACTCGCCGGGAAGGAGTCGTTGTGCTGGTAGCTGTTCACGACCGGCGCGCCGAGCCGTTCGGCCAGCTCGCGGCATTCCTCGACGCCGTCGGCGAACACCACGCCACCACCGGCGACGATCACCGGGAACTCCGCCGCGGCAAGCAGGTCGGCGGCCTCGTCGAGGCTGCGCGTACCTCCGGGGCCGCGGTCGAGGCGCTGCGGTTCGGGGATCGCGGTCTCGATCTCGCCGTAGAAGTGGTCGCGCGGGATGTTGAGCTGCGTCGGGCCCATCTCCGACATCGCGCGGTCGAAGGCCCGCGCGGTCAGCTCGGCCATCCGAGCCGGGTTGTTCACGTGCGCCTGGTACTTGGTGAACTCCTGGAACATGGGCAGCTGGTTGGCTTCCTGGAAGCCGCCCAGCCCGATGCCCATGGTCCCCGCCTCGGGAGTGACGATGACGACGGGGCTGTGCGCCCAGAACGCGGCGGCGATCGCGGTGACGCAGTTGCTGATTCCCGGCCCGTTCTGGCCGATCACCACGCCGTGGCGGCCGCTGACTCGCGCATATCCGTCGGCCATGTGGGCGGCGCCCTGCTCGTGCACGACCGGGATCAGCTTGATCCCCGCCGGCGCGAAGATGTCCATGGCGTCCATGAAGGCCGAGCCCATGATGCCGAAGATCTCCGTGACGCCGTTGGCCGCCAGCGTCTCGACGAACGCCTCCGACGGCGTCATTTTCTGCGGCTGCGCTGTTCGCTCGCTCATTGCCACTCCCTGTTGCGAAATTTGGAACGAACTGTTCCGGAAAGTTGAGTCGCAAGGGACTGTAAGTGGCTCGGCTCGTCCGCGTCAACGGGTTGTCTTCAGGATCGGAACGCGGTGTACTGTTTTCTGAGACGGAGAGGGGATGAGGTGGAACTGATTCAGGAGCCCGAGGGACCGCTGTCCGGCGACACCCCGGCGCTGCGGCTGTTCGCGCTGCTCGAGCTCATCGCGACGAGCGACCATCAGGTGTCGCTCCCGTCGCTGGTGGCCGAGACCGGCCTGCCCAAGCCCACGTTGCACCGGATGCTCCAGCAGCTCGAGTCGGCGGATCTGCTCATGCGGGTCGGCGACGGCCGCGGCTACACGACCGGAGTCCGCCTGCACCGGCTGGCGGAGAACGTGCTGCTCAACGATTCGCGCAACGCGGGCCGGCACGTGATCCTGCAGCACCTGGTCGAGGAATTGCGCGAGAGCTGCAACCTCACCGCCCTCTCGCGCGGCGAGGTGGTCTACCTCGACCGTGTCGAGACACCGGAACCGCTGCGGTTCTACCTGCGCCCGGGCTCCCGTGTGCCGGTGCACTGCTCGGCCAGCGGGAAGCTGTTCCTCGCGCGGATGCCCCGGAAGCAACGCCGCAAGCTGATCGAGCACACGCCCCTCAAGCGGTACACCGCGAAGACGATCACCGATCCAGACGCGCTGGAAGCGGAGTTCGAGCGCATCGCCGAGCTGGGCTACGCGGTCGATGACGAGGAGTACCTGCCCGGCCTGGTCTGCGTCGCGGTCGCGGTGCCGCGTCCGGACGGCAGCCCGCCGGTGCTCGGAGTGGCCGTCCAGGCGCCGGTGATGCGCCTGTCGCTCGACGACGTCAGCGCCGCACTGCCGGCGTTGCGGCGAGCGGCCGAGGCCATCGGCGAGCACGAGACCGGGGCCGGGACCCCGGAGGAGTCATCGTGAGCGCGCGGAAGCCGGACACGGTCGCCGACGCGCGGAAGGTGTTCGGGCTCGACATCGACCTGGAGGTTCCGGCATTCACCGAGCCCGACGAGCACGTGCCCGACCGTGACGACGCGTACTGCTTCGACCCGGAGGTGACGCTCGCGCTGTTGCTGGGTTTCGCGCACAACCGGCGGGTGCTCGTGCACGGCAGGCACGGATCGGGAAAGTCCACGCACGTCGAGCAGATCGCCGCCCGCCTCAACTGGGGCTGCGTACGGGTGAACCTCGACGGGCACCTCGGGCGCCTGGAACTCGTCGGCCGTGACGCGGTCACCGTACGGGACGGCAAACAGGTCACCGAGTTTCACGAGGGGATGCTGCCCTGGGCTGTGCGCCGCCCGGTCGCGCTGGTCCTCGACGAGTACGACGCGGGACGTCCCGACGTCATGTTCGTCATCCAGCGCCTGCTGGAGAAGGAAGGGCGCTTCACCCTGCTCGAACGCAACGAGGTGCTGCGGGCGCACCCCGCGTTCCGCCTCTTCGCCACGGCGAACACGGCCGGTCTCGGCAACCACGACGGGCTCTACCACGGGGTGCAGCGGGTCAACCACGCCCAGCTGGACCGGTGGAACGTCGTGGCCCGGCTGGACTACCTGCCTGCCGAGACCGAGATCGGCATCGTGCGGGGCCAGGTGCCCGGCGTGGACGAGCGAACGGCGCAGGCGATGGTGTCGCTCGCCCAGCTCACCCGCCAGGGCCTCGAATCCGGTGATCTCACCAGCCTGATGTCCACCCGCACGGTCGTGACGTGGGCGGAGAACACCCGCTATCTCGGCGATCCCGCACTCGCGTTGCGCGTCACGTTCACCAACAGGTGCGGCGACTTCGAGCGGGAGATCGTCGACGAGTACTTCCAGCGTTGCTTCGGCCACGACGCGGCCCCGTACCAGCCACGCATGAGCGCCTGATGACCGCGGGGGACGCGCTGGCCGATCGCGGAACCGCGCGTGCCACGCACCGAGTCGATGCGGTGCGCGCCACCACCGTCCGCGCGCTCGGCCGTGATCGCGAGGTGTGTTTCCGCGGCGGACGGCCTTACCGGGGCGCGGTGCCGATGACGATGCTGGCACCCCACGTCCGGGTCGAGGCGGAGCAGCGGTGTTGCCTGCGCGGTGCCGCCGATGGCTTGGCGTTGCGGATCCGGTTGTCGGACACCGCTGTGCACCTGCGGCACCGGCCGGACGGTGACGTCGCGCGACTGGTTTTCGACCAACTGGAGCAGTTTCGTGTCGAATCGCTGGTGCCGCGCGGATTTGCCGGAGTGGCCGGGAATGTGCGGCATCGCGTCGAGCACTGGCTCCTGGGCATGGACGGCGGCGGGCTCACCCACACCGAGGCCGGGCTGCTCCTGCACAGTGTCGCCGCGATGACGTGGTCACACCTCACCGGCTGCCCCCTGCCGGGACCGGTGGAGGAGTCGATCGAGCCGGTGCGGGCGGCGCTGGCGGCCGAGTTCGGTCCCCGGACCGCGCACCTGCGACGATTGCGCTCGGAACAGGGGCGGTTCGCGATCAAGGCCGCCGAGTTCGCGACCGGCATCGCGTGCCTGCTGGGCGATCCCGGGAAGCCGTCCGGGCGGGCTCGTTCCGCCGGGCAGCGCGCACTCAGCGATCTCCTGGGCGGCGCGGATGCGGAGGGTACCGGGGTCCCGGCGGCGGTCGGCGGCGGGCACGGCGCTGCGGCGAACGCGTACCGGATTTTCACCACCGTCCACGATCGCGAGCGTGCTGTCGTGGATTTGGTGCGGCCGGCTCAGCAACGGGAGTTCCGGCGCCGCCTCGACGAGCTCGGCCGCAGGGCACGGATCAACCGTCCGAAGCTGTTGCGGGAGCTGGCCGGGGCGCTGCTGTCGCCCACCGAGGACGGCTGGACGCACGGGCTCGACAGCGGCCACGTCGACGGCCGGCGTCTGGCGACGCTGATCGCCTCGCCGGGGGAGACCAGGATCTTCCGCGACGCGGCCGTCTCGAGGACCGCCGACGTTTCGGTGACCTTTCTCCTGGACTGTTCCGGCTCGATGAAGCGGCATATCCCGCTGACCGCGGTCCTCGTGGACGCTCTGGCCCGTGCACTCGACGAAATCGGTGCCACGACGGAGGTTCTGGGATTCTCCACCGCCGGATGGGACGGCGGTCGTTCGCGTCGCGAATGGACGCGTGCGGGACGGCCCGGCAATCCTGGCCGGCTCAACGACAGGCTCCACCTGATCTTCAAGTCCGCGGACGCGTCCTGGCGCCACGCTCGGCGCGGCATCGCCGGTCTGTTCAAGCAAGATCTCTTCCGGGAAGGCCTGGGCGGCGAGGCGCTCAGGTGGGCCACCCGGCGAGCCCGTGCGCACGGAACGGGCCGGTCGGTGGTCGTGTTCATCTCCGACGGCAGTCCGTCCGACAGCGCGTCCGCGGCGCTGAACCCCGACGGCTTCCTGGACGCCGATCTCGTGCGCGCCGTGGCAGACGCCGAGGCGCACCGAGTCGAGGTCCGCGCCTGGAGCCTGGGCGTGGACCTCAGCCATTTCTTCCCGCGATCGCTGGTGCTTCCGGCCCAGGACTTCGTCGACCAGCCCATGCTCGACGAGGCGGTCGCGTCATTGAAGGCGACCGGAGACTGAGCCGGTGCGCCGCTAGGAATGCACGCGGCTCGCGCGGGATTCGAGGTAGCGGCGCTCGGCGAGGCTGGCCGTCGCTTTCGCGGCGCGACGGTAGTGCTCGTACGCGCCGGTGGTGTCGCCGGTCTTTTCCAGCAGGTGGGCCCGCACGGACAGCAGCCGGTGGTGCCCGGCCATGCGCTCGTCGCCGTCCAGTGTGGACAGTAAATCGAGCCCTGCCGCCGGGCCCTCGATTTCGGCGAGCGCGATCGCGCGGTTGAGCGTGACCATCGGGTTGGGCGCGATCCGTTCCAGGATCAGGTACAGCGCGTGCACCTGGCGCCAGTTGGTCTCCGGCGCGGTCGCCGCGTCGGCGTGAGTGGCGGCGATGGACGCCTGCAGCTGGTAGGGCCCCAGCGCCGGCCCCGCCAGCGACGCCTTGACCAGCGCCATGCCCTCGTCGATCAGCGCCCGGTCCCACTTCGCCCGGTCCTGCTCGTCCAGCGGCACCAGATCGCCGCCGGCCGTCGTGCGTGTCTCCCGGCGGGCGTGTGTGAGCACCATCAGGGCGAGCAGGCCGGTCACCTCGCTGTCCCCGGGCAGCTGCGCGTGGACCATCCTGGTCAGCCGGATCGCCTCGCGCGCGAGGTCGGCGCGGTGCAGGTCGCTGCCCGAGGAGGCGGTGTAACCCTCATTGAAGATCAAGTACAGCACATGCAGGACGACCCGCAGCCGCTCCGCGTGCTCGGCGCCGCCGGGCATGGCGAACGAGCTGCCCTCGGCTTTGATGCGCTGCTTGGCCCGGCTGATCCTGGCGGCCATCGTGGCTTCCGGAACCAGGAACGCGCGCGCGATCTCCGCCGTGGTCAGGCCGCCGACGGCCCGCAACGTCAGTGCGGTCTGGGAGGCCGCGGTCAGCGCCGGGTGACAGCACAGGAACAACAGCACCAGTGAGTCGTCGGTGCCCTGCGGTTCCTCGGGCACCGCCTCGGTCGCCGTGGCCAGCTCGCGCTCGCGGCGCGCGTGGTCGCTGCGCATCTGGTCGACGAGCCGGCGCGACGCGACGGTGAGCAACCAGCCGCGCGGGTTGGCGGGCACGCCCTCGGCGGGCCACTGCACGGTGGCGGCGAGGACGGCCTCCTGCACCGCGTCCTCGCACCCGTCGAACCGGCCGTACCGCCGCACGAGTGCCCCGAGGACCTGCGGCGTGAGCTCGCGCAGCAGGTCCCCGGCTCCCATGGTCACGCCTCCAGGTTCCCGTCGGCGAACATCACCTGCCGCACCTCGACGCCCAGTCCCGTGATCGCGGTGTCCGGAATGCGCGCCGCCAGCTCGATCGCGCGTTCCTTGTTCTCGCAGTCGACCAGGTAGAAGCCGCCCAGGTACTCCTTGGACTCCAGGAACGGGCCGTCGGTCACCACCGGCGCCCCGTCGCGGACGGAGACCACGACGGCCTGGGACGGGTCGGCCAGGGCCTGGGTGGTGATCAGCTCGCCGGACTCCTTGATGGCCTCGATGAACGTGGCGTGCCCCTCGCCGATCGCCGCCTTCTCCTCGTCGGTCAGCGCGTCCAGCACGGCCGGGTTGATGTGCATGCTGATCAAGAACTGCATCTCGTACTCCTCAGCTTCGCGGGACCCGCCTGGCCCCTTCGACCGTTGGTCGTAGCCGCCGGCGCCGTCTTGACATCCCCGGCCCAACTTTCCCACGAACTTTTTCCCCAGGGCCCGAGCGGGCCGGCAACCGCGACAAGATCCTCTGCGGCATACGGGCTGCCGCCGAACATTCATCAAGTAGGGTTCGCCGGCGTGAACGACCGGAGATGGGGTTTCGAGGCAGCCGAGGGCCGGCGACAGGTGGTCGAGCCCCGGGCATCGCAGACGGGTGCCACCGGCCGGGACGTGGAGGGGCTGCTGGATGCGGAACTGGCGAATCAGATTCCGGTGACCAGAGGACCAAGCCCGAGATCGCAGCCGCGCAGGCCAAAGTCCGGCTGGCGCATGATTCGGTGACGCGCACCAATTCCGCCGCACCGACCGACACGCACCCGCTGTTCTACTTTGGACTGATCTTTCCGGGAGGTGGGGCGGTAGCCTTGTTGTCCTCCGGGGTCGACGCGGCCGCTGCCGGCTCGCGTACCCTCACCAGTCCGGCATTCGATCTTCAGTTCTTCCAGGGGATCCGCAGGTTGGCACTGGCCATGTGGCTGTGCGCCATCGTGTCGGACGCTCTCGGTGTCTTGGTAGTGCTCGCGGTCGCGGGAGGCCGGGGGAGCACGCCGGTCGGCACCGGCGTTGTGACCGTCGCCTCCGCCGCTGCGGTCCTCACCGTGGTCTGTGCCGGTATCGTGTCGGTCGTCATGCGCCGCCGCGCAGGTCAGGCCGCGCTGCTGTCCGATACTTTCATCGAGCGTCACCCTCGCTGAACCCCAACCGGCCATGCGCGCCACGGGCGGCGTGACGAGTCGGGTCGTGCACCCGCCCCCTTGCGGATCTTCGTTCGTCCCGGGGCTAACGTTGACACTCAGTTGAGTCCTCGACTCGGGAGTCGGGAAGGGTGAGGTTCGTCGTGACGGGTAGTGCCTCGCGCCGGCAGTTGATGGAGAACGAGCTCCTCGACCGTGCCGCGGCGCTCTTCGCCGAGCGGGGCTTCGAGGGTACGACGCTCAAGGACATCGCCGAGGCCGTCGGTATCACACGTCCTTCGCTGTATCACTACATCAAGAGCAAGGACGAGCTGCTCGGCATGCTCGTCTCGGGTCTGACCGAAACCGCGGCCGCGGAGCTGGCCGAGATGGAGGCCAGCGAACTGAGCTGGTCCGAGCGGCTGACCCGGGCCGTGCGATCGGTGACCCTGCGGATCTGCGCGCACCCGTCCCGGTTCCGGTTGCTCGACCGCAGCGAGCACATCCTGTCCGAGTCCTTCCGGCGGAGGCATCAGGCGGGCAAGCGGGCGATCCTCGCCCATCTGAGCGCGATCATCGACGGCGGTATCAAAAGCGGCGAGTTCTGGCCCACCGACGGACGTGTCGCGGCGTTTTCGATCCTCGGTTCCTGCAACTGGGTGGCATGGTGGTTCCGCCCCGACGCTCCTGGGGCGGCCCCGGAGGCGGTGGCGGACCAGCTGGCCCTGATGGCGCTGCGCTCGGTCGCGCGCACCGACCGGGCGTCCGTTCCGGTCGGCCCGAGGGCGGCACTCGCGGCCATTCGCGCCGACCTGGAGTACGTCGAGCGGCATCTGCCCGCCGAAGGTTCCTGACCACGACTGAATTTCTGGTGACCCCCGGTCTTTGACCGGGGGTCACGTCTTTGTGTGCCCCGTCTTGACAGTGGCGGTGAGCCCTGTCTACAGTCTCGACTCAAAAGTTGATTATACGACTCAAGAGTCGGAGGCGCGATGGACAAGGTTGTCCCGCTCGGGGAGATGGTGTCCGCCGTCGAACCGCACTCCCTGGTCTCCTTCGGGGGCGGGGGAATGATGCGCAAGCCGATGGCGGCGGTCGCGGCGCTCGCGCTGCGCCGGACGCCGGTGCGGCTCGCGGTTTTCCTCGGCGGTCCCGACGTGGATCTCATGCTGGGCGCGGGTGTGGTCGAGCAGCTGCAGTCCGCCTACGTCGGACTCGACGCGCTCGGCCTGTCGCCGAATTTTCGCCGGGCACGCGAGTCCGGGGACTTGCCCGTCGTCGAATGGACCGAGGCGATGTTCATCGCCGGGGTCGAGGCCGCGACCCGGCGGGTTCCGTTCATGCCGACGGTGACCGGTCCCGGAGTGGACCTGATGGACGTGCCCGGCACCCCGTTCCGGCGATTCAACTGCCCGCTCACCGGCGAGGAGCTGACCGCCGTCCCGGCGATCCGGCCGGACGTGCTCTTCCTGCACGCGGGCGAAGCCGACCGCGAAGGCAACGTCCGCATCACCGGTGACGGTTTCCTCGATCCGCAGCTCGTCCGCGCCGCGTCCACGGTTTTCGTGACCGCCGACCGGATCGTCGACCGGCTCGGCGGAGCCATCAGCGAGCACGAGACCACCATTTCCCGCCTGTGGGTCTCCGGCGTCGCCGAGGTTCCGCGCGGATGCGGCTTCACGGCGTCCTTTCCGGACTGGCCACTCGACTACTCCGCCGCCACCGACTACGTAAGCCATTGCCGAGACCGCGACTGGCTGCGTGAGCACGCCGGCACCCTCGCCGAGGGAGCGACACGATGACCGGGTTCACCGTCGAGGAGCAAGTGATCAGCGTGCTGGCACAGATCTACCGCGGCGAGGTCATCGCCGCCGCCGCGACGGTTTCGGCCGACATCGCCTCCCGGCTCGCGAAAGCCCTGTACGCGCCCGAAATCGTGCTGATGGCCGGGGGCAGCATGGCCGGATACGACTGCGCGCCCACCGCGAAAGGACTCAACGACGAGTGGATCTCGTCCACCAGCGCGGTCCGCGGGTCGGACTGGATCGAGACGTTCGACCTGATCTCGGCGGGCAAGTATGCGATCTGCATGGGACCGGTGCAGGTCGACCGCACGGGGTCCTGCAACATCTCCGTGCTCGGCGACTGGGAGCGGCCGAAGGTCGCGATGATCGGTTCGCGCGGCATTCCCGATGACATGGTCCGGCTCGCCGAACTGACCTTCCACGTGCGCAAGCACACGCCGCGCGCACTGGTCGAACGCGTCGACTTCCGCTGTGGTCTCGGTTTCGGGCCCGAGCGCGACCGGCTCGGGCTCACCCTGGGCGAACCGCGGATGCTGGTGACCGACCTCGGCGTGTTCGACTTCGACCGGGACGGGGCCGGGATGCGGGTGCGCTCGCTGCACCACGGGGTGAGTTACGACGACGTCGTCAAGGCGACCGGTTTCGAACTGCTTCCGCCGCAGGGCGCCATTCCCGTTACCCCGGCGCCCACCGAGGAGGAGCTGTACTGGATCCGTGAGCGGCTCGACCCGCTGGGCGTTCGCCGGCTCGACAGCCCCGCACCGCCGCCAGGACTGCTCGCCGAACTGGCCGAACGCGAGCGGTCACTGTGGACAACGCCCGCCGGAGGTGCGCAGTGAGCTGGGACTTCAGCACCGATCCCGATCTCGCCGACGAACTGGCCTGGATCAGGGAGTTCATCGACACCAAGGCCGTCCCGCTGGAGGCACTCGATCTTCCCGTCGCCGAATTCGACCAGGTCGCCGCGCCGCTGATCAAGGAGGTCAAGGAGCGGGGCCTGTGGGCCGCCCACCTCGGGCCCGAGCATGGCGGCACCGGCCGCGGCCAGCTGCGGCTCGCGCTGATGAACGAGATCGTCGGACGGTCCCGCGTCGGGCCGACACTGTTCGGCACGGCGCCGCCGGACTCCGGCAACCTCGAACTGCTCGCCGCCCACGCGACCCCCGCGCAGCGCGCCCGGTATTTCGTCCCGCTGCTGGAAGGCATCCTCCGCTCGTCGGTCGCGATGACCGAACCCGGTGCCGGGGCCGACCCGACCCTGTTGAGCACCCGGCTGGAGCGCAAGGGGAGCGGCTGGGTCCTCAATGGACACAAATGGTTCGCGACCAACGCGTCACTGGCCGACTTCCTGCTCGTGATGGCGGTGTCCGATCCGGACGCACCGCCACGCGACCGGGCGACGGTGGTGATCGTGGACCGCGGCACCCCGGGTGTCGACATCCGCCGCGATATCCCGTCGATGGAGGACCCCGAGCCGCGGCCGGCGCAGATCGAGAACCATTGCGAGATCACGTTCACCGACGTGCGGCTGCCTGCCAACGCCGTGCTGGGTGAACCCGGGCGGGGATTCGCGATGATGCAGGAACGCCTCGGCCCGGCCCGCGTGCACCACTGCATGCGCTGGATCGGGCAGGCGCGCCGAGCGCTGGACATGCTCTGCGAACGCGCCACTTACCGCTACTCACACGGATCCACCCTCGCCGAGAAGCAGACCGTGCAGAACTGGATCGCCGACTCCGCCGCCGAGATCGCGGCCGCGCGCCTGCTCACGCTGCACGCCGCGTGGCGCATCGACACGGTCGGGTCGAAGGAGGCGCGCGAGGACATCGCGTTGATCAAGTTCTACGGCGCGAAGGTCCTGCACGACGTCATCGACCGGGCGGTGCAGGCCCACGGCTCGCTGGGCTTCTCGGCCGACCTGCCGCTGGAAGGGATGTACCGCCGTGCCCGTGCCGCCCGCATCTACGACGGTCCGGACGAGGTGCACCGCCAGAGCGCCGCGCGGCTGATCCTGCGCGGGTACACCCCGCCCGCGGACGGGATCCCCACCGAGCATCTGCCCACCCGGCGACGCGCCGCCTACGAACAGTTCACCGAATTCCTATCAGATCGAAAGGTTGCCGATGACGTCATCCGTTCGCTATGAGATCCCCGAACCCGGGATCTGCGTGATCACGTTGAGCAGGCCGGACAAACGCAACGCGCAGGACGTCCGGATGACCTACGAGCTCAACGACGCGTTCGACCGTGCCGCCCACGACGACGCCGTCAAGGTGATCGTGCTGACCGGGGACGGCCCGCATTTCTCAGCTGGCCATGACCTGAAAGACGTTGTGTGGCACGAGGAATTCGGCCAGGTCGGTACCTGGGGCGGGTTCGGCGAGCCCGGGGCGGAGGGCTGGGTCGCCCGCGAGGAGGAGATCTACCTCGAGATGTGCCGCCGGTGGCGCTCGATCCCGAAGCCGACGATCGCGGCGGTGCACGGCAGGACGCTCGGCGGCGGGCTGATGCTGGCCTGGGTGTGCGACCTCATCATCGCCGCGGACGACGCGACCTTCGCCGATCCGGTGGTGGACATGGGTGTCTGCGGTGTCGAATGGTTCGCGCACCCGTGGGAGCTCGGGCCGCGCAAGGCCAAGGAACTGTTGTACACGGCGGATTCGTGGACGGCCCAGGAGGCGCACGGCTTCGGCATGGTCAACCACGTCGTGCCCCTCGGCGAGCTGACCACGTTCACGCTCGGCCTCGCCCGCAAGATCGCGGCGAAGCCCATGTTCGCGCTGCGGCTGACCAAGGAAGCCGTCAACCAGGCGGTCGACGCGCAGGGCCAGACGACCGCGATCCAGGCGGCGTTCGCGCTGCACCAGCTGGCACACACGCACAACCTGGAGCGGTACGGCATCTGCCTCGACCCGGCGGGTATCCCGTCCGCGTTGCAGGAGTCGTTCCCGTCCACCGACCCGGATGACGAGCTACGGGTGAAACGGCGCAACGCCCGCGCCGCGACCTCGGGCGGAAAGGCACACTAATGGCTTACGTGATCGGTATCGACGTCGGCGGCACGTTCACCGACGCGGTCGCGTCCCGCGACGACGGCACGATGATCTCGACGAAGACCCCCTCGACACCCCCGAACTATGCGGACGGGGTGGTGCGGGTACTCGAAGGACTGGCCGAGCGCGCCGGTGTCGGCCTGCGCGAGCTGCTGGCGGACACCTCCTACATCGCGCACGGCACGACCTCGACGCTCAACGCGCTCGTGATCGGCGACGTCGGCAAGGTCGGGTGGCTGACCACGGTCGGCCACCGCGACTCCATCTACATCATGAACGTCATCGGCCGCTACGCCGGCAACAGCCCGGAGCAGGTCCAGGACATTCTCGCCACCCGCAAACCGGCGCCGCTGGTGCCCAAACGCCGGGCGAAGGAGGTCATCGAGCGCGTCGACTACAAGGGCAGCGTCGTGGTGCCGCTCGATGAGGACCAGGCGCGCGAAGCGATCCGGGAGCTGCTCGCGGAGGACGTCGAGGCGATCGCGGTGTCGCTGCTGTGGTCGTTCCGCAACTCCGCGCACGAGCGGCGGCTGCGGGAACTCATCCACGAGCAGGCAGCCGAGATGTACGTGACGCTGTCCAGCGAACTTTCGCCGCGAATGCGCGAGTTCTCCCGCAACGCGACCACGATCATGAGCACTCAGGTCGGCCCGACACTCGCCCGCTACCTGGAGCCGCTCACGGATCGCCTGCGCGACAACGGTTTGCGCGGCCCGTTGCTGATCATGCAGGGGACCGGCGGCACGCTCGCGGCGCGCGAGGCACCCAAGACCGCGATCACGACGGTGGGGTCCGTGCTCACCGGCGGCGTGACCGGGGCGGCCCGGCTGGCCGGGCAGCTCGGGCACCGCAACGTGATCTGCACCGACGTCGGCGGGACCACGTTCCTCGTCGGGCTCATCGTCGACGGCGAACCACTGCAGACGACCACGACGGTCATCAACCAGCACGTGATCGACGTCCCGATGCTGAAGGTGCAGGCGATCGGCAGCGGCGGCGGCGCGATCGCGTGGCTCGATCCCGGCGGGAACCTGCGGATCGGCCCGCGCAGCGCGCAGGCGGTGCCCGGGCCCGCCTGCTACGACCAGGGCGGCACGGAACCCACCGTCACCGACGCCGATCTCGTGCTCGGCATCCTCAACCCGGACAACTTCCTCGGCGGCCGGACGAAACTCAGCGTGGCACGCGCTCGCGAGGCCATCGACAAGCACATCGCGACGCCGCTCGGGCTGAGCGTCGAGGACGCGGCCGCCGCGATCTTCGCCGTGCAGAACGCCCAGACCGCGGACCTGGTGCGCAAGGTCGTGGTCGAATCGGGTGAGGACCCGCGCCACTTCGTCGCCTACGCGTTCGGCGGAGCCGGTCCGGTGCACTGCTTCGCCTACGGCGCCGAACTGGGCGTGAAGTCCACCGTCGTGCCGCTCGGCCCGTCGGCGGCGGCGTTCTCCGCCTACGGACTGGCCGCCAGCAACGTCGCCGTCGTCAAGGAAGTCTCGAAGCCCTCGACCTTCCCGGTGCCCGCCGACGAGGTCACGAAGACCTTCGAGGAGCTCGAAGCGGAGGCACGCACGGCATTGAAGCAGCAGGGCGTCGAGCTCGTCGACGTCGTGCTGCGGCGCGAGGTCGATGTCCGCTACACCATGCAGCTGGCCGAACTGCCGACCCCGGTGCCGTCCGGGACGCTGAGCGAGGGCGACCTCAAGGAGGTACTGGCCGCGTTCGAGACCCGCTACGCCCGCGCGTTCGGCACGGGAACCGGCTACGGCGACGCCGGTTTCCAGTTCATCACCTACCGCGTCCACGCGACCGGCGTGCTCCCGTCCCAGGTGGTCCTGCCGGCGGCCGAGCCCGCGGCGGGACGATCCGTCGAGGACGCGCTCACCGGACGGCGTCCGGTGCTGCTCGACCCGCGCCGCGGGTTCGAGGACACCCCCATCTACGACTATCTCCGGCTCGCGCCGGGGCACCGCATCACCGGACCGGCGATCGTCGAAGTGCCGACGACCACCGTCACGATCTCGCGCCACGACACCGCCGAGATCGACCGGTTCGGCAACCTCGTTCTGCACCACACCGCCGAGGAGCGCTCATGAGCAGCCCGATTCCCGGAGCCGAGGTCTTCAACAGCCGCCCCGTCGACCCAGCGGCGCTCCGCGCGAGCGTGCCCGCCAGCCTGCGGCTGCACACCGTCGGCCAGGACGTCATCGACGACCTTGACCCGCTCACCTACGAGGTGATCCGGCACCGGCTGTGGTCGATCACCGACGAGATGGGCGAGACGCTCAAGAAAATGTCCGGCTCGACCGTCGTCACCGAGGCCAACGACTTCGACTTCGCGCTCTGCGACGAGGTCGGCCGGGAGGTGCAGATCGGGCTGTACAACACCTTCCTGTCCGCGTCGCTGGATCTGGCCGTCTACTGGACCCTGCAGCATCGCGCCGACAACCCCGGCATCAACGAGGGCGATATGTTCCTCTGCAACGATCCCTGGGTCGGCGGCGGGCTGCACCAGAACGACGCCACGGTGTACGCGCCGTTCTTCTTCGACGGCGAGCTGTTCGGCTGGTCCTCGGCGGTGGCACACCAGCTCGACGTCGGTGGCGTCGCGCCAGGGTCCTGGACCCCGCGCGCCCAGGACGTGTTCTGGGAGTCGCTGCCGACGCCGCCCATCAAAGTGGTGCGGGACAACGTGTTGCAGCGCGATGTCGCGGACATGTGGACCCGCCGCTCCCGCACGCCGATGCTGCTTTCGCTCGACCTGCGCGCGAAGATCGGCGCGAACAACACCGCGCAGACCCGGTTGCGGCGGCTGCTGGAAACCTACGGGCCCGACACGGTCAAAGCCGTCATGAAGCGGATCATGGACGACGCCGAACAGCGGCTGCGCGCGAAGCTGCGGGAGCTGCCCGACGGCACCTGGCACGCCACCGGCTATCAGGAGCACTCCGGCCAGGACGACCGCGGGCTCTACAAGATCGTGCTCGCGATGACCAAAAAGGACGACCGGCTGACGTTCGATTTCCGTGGCACCGCGGCACAAACTGGCATGATCAACTGTCCGTACTCCGGGGTGCGGGCCGGGATCATGTCCGCGCTGCTGCCGGTACTGGCGGGTGACATCCCGTGGGCGGGTGGCGGCCTGATGCGCTGCTTCGACATCATCGCCGACGAGGGCACCATGATCAACGCGTCGTTCCCCGCCGCGGTCGGCAAGGGCCCGGTCGGGCCGGCGTGGGCGGCGGGCAACCTCGTCAACGAGTGCCTGGCGAAGATGCTCGACTCGCGGCCGCACTCCCGTAAATCCGTCCAGTCGGTGTGCGGCGGCACGTTCGACATGGTCGCCCTCGCCGGTCTCGACCAGCGCCAGTACCCGTTCGTGTCCCTCGTGATGGACGCGATGGCCGGCGGTTACGGCGCCGGCGTGGACCGGGACGGCGTCGACACCGGTGGCATGTTCGTCATCCCGATGGGGCGGGCGCCCGACGCCGAGATGACCGAGTTCACCTCGCCGGTGCTGCTGCTGTGGCGACGCGAGGAGACCGACTCCGGCGGGCCCGGCGCCCAGCGGGGCGGCGTGAGCGGCTCGGTCTGCCTCGTCCCGCACGACACGCCGGCACCGCTGGCCGGGGTGTTCTCCGGATCGGGCAAGGCCACGACGCAGAACGCGGGCCTCGCCGGTGGCTATCCCGGCAACACCCAGCTCGACATCGTGCTGCGCGACAGCGACGTGCTCGGCGCGCTCGCCGCGGGCCGGGTTCCCCACAGCCTCGACGAGATCACCGCGACCCGCGACGTCATGGGCGGCGAGGTCGAGACCTTCATCGGCCTCGAAGACGCCGTCTACGTCCACTGGCAGAGCGGTGGCGGATACGGCGACCCGCTCTACCGGGACCCGGCCGCCGTGGCCGAGGATGTGCGCGAAGCCAAGGTGTCCGCGCAGGCCGCCCGCGATGTCTACGGCGTGGTGCTGGACGGCGACGGCGCGGTGGACGAGGAGGCGACCCGTCTGCGCCGGGAGGAGGCGCGGTCCGCGCGCCGCGGTGCCGCGGGCATCACCGCCGACGCGAGCAGGCAACGCGCGGACGTCACGCAAGCGGAGGCACTGGACGCGAACCAGGCGCTGCTCGACGGCCGGACGGTCGTGTGTCGCCACTGCGCCACGGTGCTGGGTGAGCTGGGCGAACCGTATCTGGCCGCGTTGCCCCGCATCGAGACCGGACCGTCGGCCGCCGGGCCGCACGTGTGGGCGGACTCGGCGACCTACGTCGACGAGACCGTCGTGTTCCGGCAAGCGGTCTGCCCCGGCTGCGCGACCGCGTTGCTCAGCCAGGTCGTGCCCGCCGGGCACCCGATGCCCGCCGACAGTCTCGGGAGCCGGGATGAGGGCTGACCGGCGGCTGCCACGCCGGCCGGAGGCACTGGCCGAGCACTACCGCGCGGCCGGTGCCTGGGGCGAGACCACGATCGGCGCGGAGCTGAGCGCCACCGCCGCGCGTTGCCCCGGGCGCGTGGCGGTGGTGGACGCCGAGCGCCGGCTCACCTACGCCGAGCTCGACCGGCAGACCACGGCTGTCGCGCTCGGTCTGCTGGATCGCGGGCTGCGCCCGGGCGATGCCGTGGTCGTGCAGTCGGGCAACGTCGTGGAAACGCTCGTCGGGTTCTACGGTCTGCTCAAGGCCGGGCTGGTGCCGGTGTGCTCGCTGCCCCAGCACGGCAGGCGTGAGGTCTCCGACCTGATCACGCTCACCGGCGCCCGCGCCCACCTGATCCAGGCCGACTGGCCACGGGCCGACCTTCCCGCGCTGGCGGCCAGCCTCGCCGCCGACGAGCACATCCAGTTCACGATCACGGTGCAAGGCAGTACGAGCGGTGGCGTCGCACTCGCGGATCTGATCACGCATCCGCCGGGGCCGCTGCCCGAGGTGGACGCCGAGGACCTCGCCGTACTGCAGCTGTCCGGCGGCACGACCGGCACCCCGAAACTCATTCCCCGGTTGCACTGCGACTACCTGTGCAACGCCCGGGCCTGGGCGCGGCGGTGGGGCTGGGACGAGCACAACGTGGCCATGCACGCCCTGCCCGTCATGCACAACGCCGGCCTCGCCCTGTGCGTCCTGCCCGCACTGCTCACCGGCGCGACCGTCGTACTGGCGCCGAGGGCCGACGCGGAGGTCATCGCGGGACTCATCGAGCGCGAACGTGTCACCGACATGGTCGCCAACGCGACCGTCGCCTACCGGCTGCTCGAATCGGACGCGGCACGCTCGGCCGATCTCGGTTCGCTCGCCCGGCTCACCGTCGGCCCGCAGACCCCCGAATACGCGCACCGCCTGGAATCCGAGCTCGGCATCCGCGCACTGGGCGTGTTCGGCATGGGCGAGGGGATGATCATGTGCACCCCCTGGGACGCGCCCGCGGACGTCCGCCGCACCACTGTCGGTACCCCGATCCACCCGCTCGATGAGGTCCGGATCCTCGACGACGACCTGGCCGACGTCGCGCCAGGCGAGATCGGCGAACTGGCCTGCCGCGGCCCGTACACGATTCCCGGGTACTACGCGGCCGCCGAGCACAACGCGGTGGCGTTCACCCCGGACGGATTCTTCCGCACGGGAGACCTCGCACGCGCCCAGCACATCGACGGCACGACGTTCTACTCCATCGAGGGCCGCATCAAGGACAACGTCAACCGCGGCGGTGAGAAGATCCACGCCGACGAGCTGGAGCGGCTGCTGGTGACCCACCCCGGTGTCGCCGAGGTCGCCGTCGTCGGCATGCCCGACCCGGAACTCGGCGAGCGCGTGTGCGCCTACATCGTGCCCCGCGAGGACGGTCCGGCCCCGACCGTGGCCGACCTTGCCGAGTTCCTCCTCGGCAAGGGGATCGCGAAGTTCAAACTGCCCGAACGGGTCGAGGTGCGCTGGGAGCTTCCGGTCACGAGCATCCGGAAGGTCGCGAAAAAGCGGCTGCGCGAAGACATCGCGGCGAAACTCGCCCAGGAACGGCAAGCCAGGGTGACGCCACGATGAGCGCGACGCTGCCCGCCGACCGGCTCGGTCCCTGGCTCGAAGCACGCGTTCCCGGCCTGACACCACCGCTCACGTCGACCTTGATCGCGGGCGGGCGGTCCAACCTGACCTACCGGGTCACCGACGCGCAAGGACGGTCCGTCGCGGTGCGGCGCCCACCCGCGCGCATCGACGTCAAGGGCGCGCACGACGTCGCCAGGGAGGTCCGGATCCAGCAGGCGCTGTCCCGGCGGTCGAACGTCCGCGTCGCCGCACAGCTCGCGTTCTGCGACGACGAAAGCGTGCTCGGGACGCCGTTCTCGGTGATGGAGTTCGTTGACGGCACCATCGTGCGCGACACCGCGAGCGCGGCGGCACTGGACGAACCCGCCCGGGTACGCGCGGGGCGCGCGCTCGTGGATGAACTCGTCGAGCTGCATCGCCCGTCGCCAGCCGAACTGGGCCTCGCGGATCTGGGGCGCCCCGAGGGCTACCTCGCCCGGCAGTTACGCCGGTGGTCGGCCCAGATCCACGGCGAGCAGGACAGCGCCACGCCGCTGAGAGAGGGACACGAACAGCTCACCCGCCGGATGCCACGCCAGCAGCGCACCGCCTTGCTGCACGGCGATTTCCGGCTCGACAACGTGATCCTCTCCGGTACCGGTGACGTTCGTGCGGTGCTGGACTGGGAACTGTCCACTCAGGGCGATCCGCTCGCCGACCTCGGCTCGCTGCTCCTGTACTGGCAGCCGGAAGACCGGCTGGCGAAGGTCCTGCCGAGGGGCAGCGAACTTCCCGGCTTCCCCGCGGCGGCGGAACTCACCGCCCGCTACGGCACCGAAACCGGGCTCGATCTCGGCGAATTGCCTTATTACATCGCGTTCGCGGCCTGGCGGCTGGCGATCATCACGCTCGGCGTCGCGGCCCGCTACCGCGGCGGCGGGCGAGCCGGGTCCGACCTCGGCGTCGACGATCTGGCCGTCGACGCGGGTGTGCTGGCCGAGTTCGCCCTGTCCCGGCTGGACACCTGAACCACTCACCACACGACTTCCCCGGAGGCCCATCACATGCCCGACGCAGTCATCGTGTCGACCGCGCGTTCGCCCATCGGCCGTGCGGTCAAGGGATCGCTCGCCGCGATGCGCCCGGACGACCTCGCCGCCGCGATGGTCGCCGCCGCGCTGGACAAAGTCCCGGCACTCGACCCCGCACAGATCGACGACCTGCTGCTCGGCTGCGGCTGTCCCGGCGGCGAACAGGGCCACAACGTGGCGCGCGCCGTGTCCGTCCTGTTAGGACTAGACTCGGTGCCCGGCGCCACCGTCACCCGCTACTGCGCCTCCAGCCTGCAGACCCTGCGCATGGCGAGTCACGCCATCAAAGCCGGCGAAGGCTCGGCGTTCGTGGCCGCCGGCGTCGAAACCGTCAGCCGCTTCGCCAAGGGAAACAGCGATTCCCTACCGGACACCATGAATCCGAAGTTCGACGACGCCAGCGCCCGCACCGCGCGCGCAGCCGACGGTGGCGTCGAATGGCGGGATCCCCGCGACGCGTCGGAACTCCCCGACATCTATATCGCGATGGGGCAGACGGCGGAGAACGTCGCGCAGCGCAACGGGGTGAGCCGGGAGGACCAGGACGAGTTCGCCTGCCGCAGCCAGCACCGTGCCCAGGACGCGATCGCGAACGGCTTCTGGGAGCGGGAGATCACCCCGGTTCGCACCCCGGACGGTCAGCTGGTGTCCCGTGACGACGGACCGCGGCAGGGCGTCACCATTGACGGACTCGCCGGGCTCAAGCCGGTCTTCCGGCCGGACGGCACCGTGACCGCGGGAAACTGCTGCCCGCTCAACGACGGCGCCGCGGCACTCGTGGTCCTGAGCGACACGAGAGCCCGCGAACTCGGGCTGACGCCGCTGGCGCGTGTGCTCGCCACCGGCGTCTCCGGACTGAGCCCTGAGATCATGGGCCTCGGCCCGGTGCGGGCGTCGGCGAACGCGCTCACCCTTGCCGGGATGACCATGGCGGAGATCGACCTCGTGGAGATCAACGAAGCGTTCGCCGCGCAGGTCCTCGCGTCACAACGGGAACTCGGGATCGACATGGACCGGCTCAATGTGAACGGCGGGGCGATCGCGATCGGGCATCCGTTCGGGATGACCGGCGCGCGCCTGGTCACCACGATGATCAACTCGTTGCGGTGGCACGACAAGCAGACCGGGCTGGTCACCATGTGCGTCGGCGGCGGGCAGGGGATGGCCGTCGTGCTGGAGCGGCTGTCGTGACGCGACTGTTCTCGCCGCTGCGGCTGCGCGGTGTCGAGTTCGGGAACCGGGTGTGGCTGGCGCCGATGTGTCAGTACAGCGTCGAATCGCGCGACGGTGTCCCGTCCGAATGGCACCTCGTGCATCTCGGCGCCCGCGCCGCCGGCGGGTTCGGGCTGGTCATGACGGAAGCCACGGCCGTACTCCCGGAAGGGCGGATCAGCCCGCAGGACACCGGTCTGTGGAACGAAACCCAGCAGGAAGCCTGGGCGCGGATCATCGCCTTCGCCCACAGCCAGAGCACGGCAATCGGCGTGCAGCTCGCGCACGCCGGACGCAAGGCATCCGCCTGGGCGCTGGCGTCGCGGCGGGACGGAACGATCCCCGCCGACGAGGGTGGCTGGCAAACCGTGGGCCCGTCGCCCGTGGCGCTCGATGGTCTCGACACACCGCGCGAGATGACGCGGGACGATATCGATGCCACCGTGCGGGCGTTCGCCGCCGCCGCGGCGCGCGCCGACCATGCGGGCTTCGACGTCGTCGAACTGCATGCCGCGCACGGCTACCTGATCCACCAGTTCCTCTCACCGCTGTCGAACTTCCGCATCGACGACTACGGCGGATCGTTCGACAACCGGACCCGGCTGCTCGTCGAGATCGTGGACGCCGTCCGGCGCGAATGGCCCGCTCACAAACCACTTTTCGTGCGGTTCTCGGCAAGCGAATGGGTCGAGGGCGGGTGGACGCTCGAGGACACCGCCGAACTCGCCACCCGGATCCAGCCCCGCGGCGTCGATCTGATCGACGTCTCATCCGGGGGAGTGGTCCCACCGGGAAAGATCAAACTTGGCCCGGGTTACCAGGTTCCGTTCGCGCGGCAAATCCGTGCCACCGCGGGGATTCCCACCGGTGCGGTCGGCCTGATCACCGACCCGGAGCAGGCCGAGCACATCCTCGCCGAGGGCTCCGCGGATGCGGTTCTGCTGGCGCGCGCGGCGTTGCGCGAACCCGCATGGCCGTTGCGAGCCGCCCACGTCCTTGGCATCACGCGCGACGAGGCGCCCTATCCGACCCAGTACCTGAAGGGCGCATGGCCCCGGCATCACTAGCGGCGCCCGCGCTTCCAGAACGGAGGAAGCCAGTCATGGCAGGAAAAATCGTCTCGATCATCGGCGGCGGACCCGCCGGCCTTTACGCGGCGCGGTTGCTGAAGGCCCGCCGGCCCGGGTGGTCGGTGACCGTGTACGAACGCGCCGAACGCGACGAGCCGTTCGGTTTCGGCGTGAGCCTCACCGGCAGCGCGCTGGCCTCGTTCGAGGCAGCCGACCCGGAAACGCACGCCGCGATCGCCGCGCTCGGCGTCGCCGCTCCGAGCGCGGAGTTCCGGCTCGACGGCAGGACGGTGCGCATCCCCGAGTTCAGCCGAGGCGTCGCGGTGGCCCGCCGCGACCTGCTCCGCGTGCTGGCCTCCGCATGCCGGTCGGCCGGCGTCGAGCTGCTTTCGGGCACCAGGGCGGATGTGGGTGAACTGCGACGGCGATCCGATGTCGTGATCGTCGCCGACGGCGCGAACAGCCCCAGCCGTGCGGCGTTGCGCGACGAACTCGGGGCCCACGAGAGCTTCGCCAGGGATACCTTCATCTGGTGTGCTGCCGACGTTCCGCTCGACTGCGCGGTCTTCATTCCGGTCGCCACCGAGCACGGTGTCTACGCGACGCACTCCTACCCGTTCACCGGATCCCGATCGGGTCATGTGATCGAAGCTTCACCCGAGACGGTCGCCGCGGCCGGCATGTCCATCGGGCCACGCCCCGACGGGAGCTCCGACGAGGTGGGGCTGGAGTACCTGGCCGAGGTGTTCAAGGACCTGCTCGGCGGAGCCCCGCTGATCGGAAACCGGTCCGTGTGGGGGAAATTCCGGTGGGTGCGGTGCGACCGGTGGCACCACGAGAACGTCGTGCTGATCGGTGACGCCGTGGCGACCGCGCACTTCTCGCTGGGATCGGGCACGAAGCACGCCATGGAAAGCGCGATCTCGCTCGCGGACGCGCTCACCACAACCGAATCGGTGCCCGGGGCGTTCGCGAACTACGAGGCGACCCAGCGGCCGGCGACGGCGCAGTTGCAGGACCGGGCGTGGCGCAGCAACCTGTGGTGGCAGTCGATCGATCAGCGCCTGCATCTCACCCCGGCGGAAATGGCTGTCTCGTACCTGACCCGCGCCGGGGCGATGTCGCTCGGCAAACTCCTCGGCTCGGCTTCGGGGCTCATCGCCGAAACCTCACGGAGCTTCGGCGAAAACCCGCCCTCGGAGGCAGATGCCTTCGGGGAATGGCTGACCCACCGGCCGCTGCGCGTGCGCGAGGACGTCGTGCTCGAGCACCGCGTGCTCGGCCAGGACGGCGGTGCGGTGGCCGTGGTCCCGCCAGGCGGGGTCGCCGCGGCGCGAGCGCGCCAGGCCGCACCGGTGGTGCTGGCCGAAATCATCGTGGACACCGATGATCCGTGGAGCGCCAATGCGACCGCGCTGGTGAAGCGCGCCGACGCCGCGATCGCGGCCGGTGCGGACGGTGTGCTGCTGGCCGGCAGGCCCGAGCGCGCTCCGGTACTGGACCGCATCGCGCTCGCCGAACGCATTCGCCTGTCCGCACACGTACCCGTGGCCGCCCGCGCTCGCGCCGAGTTTCGTAGCGAACTACTGGAAGGTCTGCTGGCCGGACGCATCGACCTGATCGCCTTCGAAACGTGACCGAGGACACCGGCCCGCGTGCCCGAGCGCGGGCCCGGCCCGGAGACGACAGCCGGGCCGTTCGCGCGGGATTGAGCGACAATACGGCGTGTACGTAACCGTGGGCATGGCTGGCGGCGCGCCGGTCGGCGCGGTCAGCTGGTCGACGTGCTTGCGGATCCGCCCGAGGTCCGGTCGCGTGGCGGGTGCTTCGTCCGGGCAGGCTGTCCAGCGCGCGAACAGTCCGCTCAGTGACGCGGTCGGTGAGCGCGCCGAGCCTGCCGAACGACGTGCTCGCCGCGGCTCCAGCGAGTTCCACAATGGACGGATATGCTGCGGGAGCCGCCGCGGTGGGCGGCGGGGCGCTGCTTCTGATCACCGGGACGAGCGGCTTGTCGAGGAGCCTCCGGTTCCCGTGGCGTCGCGATGCGGATCGCGATGCGGATCGCGATGCGGTACGCGGACCGTGTCGATCGCCTCGTGCTCATGGCGCCGGGCGGAGTCCTCCCGGTGAACCCGCCGTCGTGGCCTGTCGGGCTCGAACACCTTTTCGCCTACATGGCGGCGGAAAAGCCTTCTCGCGAAGCCATGGCCGAGTTCGTGCGCCTGATGGTGTACGACGAGTCCCTGGCGACCGAGACGCTCATCGACGAGCGTTACGAAGCGAGTCTCAGGGTGCAAGGGCGTTACCAGCAACTGCGTTTGCCCCGGGTACGTGCGAACCCCGTTGGTCGAGAGGCAGCTGGCCGACCAAGCCGAGGTGCACGGCCTGAGTACCGACCAGGTGGTGTCGGACGTGCTGCTGGCGCGATCAGCGGTCAAGCGCCTGATCGAGCGGGACGAGGTCGCCGGCGCGGTGGGGTTCTTGTGCTCGCCGGAGGCGACGTCCATCTCCGGCACCGAGTTGACCCTCGACGGCGGTTGGAGCGTCTCGTGAGGGCGCGGAGGCGGCACGAGGCTCGGGTGCGTCCACGATGGTGAGCACAGCCGAGCTTGTGCTGGGTGGTGACTCGCATGACTCTCCTGGCTTGGAAAGAGGAACAGAATCCAGGCCATGTTTTGCGATGGGAACCTCCAGGTCGCGCACCCCGCTCGGCGCGGCGCTGATCGATCCCGTCCACCGGGTGTCGACGCAGTGGCCCGTGGCCGCCGAAGTCGCCGAAGCGGACGCAACGTGGGATACCATGGGGTGTATCCAAGTCACTGGACCGGTCGGGAAGGTGCAACGGTATGTCGCTACCGGACGGCCACCGGGACAGCCCCGCGCCTGGACCGGCCCAGGCCGTCCCCGCGCCCGAGGCGCGGTCGCAGTTCGAGCGGCTGTCAACGCGCGTGCCGGAGATCGGCGCACTCGAGTTGCTGCTCTCGGTCGCACGGTGTGGCAGCCTCGGCCAAGCCGCCCGTGAACACGGCATCTCACAGCCGGCGGCGGGCTCGCGCATCCGCAATCTGGAACGGCTGCTGGGGCTCGCGCTGATCGAACGTTCCGCGGCCGGTTCGCGGCTGACGCCCGAGGGAGCGATGGTCGAGCAGTGGGCACGCGAGGTGGTTCGCGCGGCCGCCGGCCTGGACGCCGCGGTCGCGGCGCTGCGCGCCCACCACGAGCGCCGGCTGCGGATCGCGGCCAGCATGACGGTCGCCGAATACCTGATCCCGGGATGGCTGACCGAATTGCACGCCCGGCGGCCACGGGCCACCGTCGCGTTGCGGGTCGTCAACTCGACCGAGGTCGCCCAGCTCGTCGCCGCCGACGCGGCCGACATCGGGTTCATCGAGGGACCCGAGATGCCGGAGGGGCTGCAGTGCCAGGTCGTGGGCCGGGACCGGTTGCGGCTCGTGGTCGCACCCACTCACCCCTGGGCGCGCCGGCGGTACCCGGTGAGCGCCGCGGATCTCGCCGCCACGCCCATGGTCGTCCGCGAGCCGGGGTCCGGCACGCGCGACACGGTTGAAGCGGTGCTCGCCGAGCACGGCCCGCTCGCCGCGCCGCTGGTCGAGCTGTCCTCGACGACCGCGATCAAGGCGGCGGTGGAGGCCGGGCTGGGACCGGCGGTCCTCAGTTCGCTCGCGGTGGCAGCCGAGTTGGCCGACGGGCGGCTCGTGGCCGTCGAGATGGCGGGGGTGGAGCTGGGCCGCGTGCTTCGCGCGGTCTGGCCGGCGGGGCGGCGTCTGACCGGGATACTCCGCGACGTGGTCGCGGTCGCGAGGCAGCAGACGGCGGCCCGGGTCCAAAGCTCGGCTTAGGGGGCCCAAAGCCTGCTATGGGCCTCCAAGGGTGGCCGCGCGACCTACGGTTGCCACATGCGATATGGCTTCGCGATCGACCAGCGGACCTGCATCGGCTGCCATGCCTGCACAGTGGCGTGCAAGACCGAGCACGAGGTACCCGTCGGACAGTTCCGGACCTGGGTCAAATACGTGGACTCCGGGGTGTTCCCGGCGACCACTCGCGACTTCGGCGTGATGCGGTGCAACCACTGCACCGACGCCCCGTGCGTCCGGATCTGCCCGACGAAGGCGCTTTTCACCCGAGAAGACGGCATCGTCGATTTCGACCGCGACCGGTGTATCGGCTGCAAGAGCTGCATGCAGGGGTGCCCCTACGACGCGATCTACATCGACGAGGACACCCACACGGCGGCGAAGTGCAACTTCTGTGCGCACCGTGTGGACGCCGACCTGGAACCGGCATGTGTGGTGGTCTGCCCCACGCACTCCATCTGGGTCGGCGATCTCGACGACCCGGAATCGGGCATCGCCAACCTGGTCCGGACCAATCCGGTGAGTGTCCGCGCTCCCGAGCAGGGCACCGGGCCGAACGTCTTCTACCTCGGCGCCGACCGCGCGGTACTCGACCCGCTCGCGGCACCCGCCGCCGACGGTTACATCTTCTCCACGCCCGACCCGCACCGGGCTGAGGTCGCCGCGGACCTGCCCACCGACCCGGTGACCCTTGCCAGGACCACGCTGAACACCGCGCATCCCCGCCCGTGGGGCTGGCGCGTGACGACGTACCTGTGGACCAAGGCGGTGGGCGCCGGCGCGATGATGCTGGCGGCGCTGGCCCAGTTGCTCGGCATCGATCTCGGCTGGATCGGGGCCGTGGTCGCGCCGGCCGTCGGCGTGGCGGGGGTGGCGATCACCGGCCTGCTCCTCGTGACCGACCTCAAGCGGCCGGAGCGCTTCTTCTACATCCTGCTCAAGCCGAACCCGAGATCGTGGTTGTTCTGGGGCGCGGTGGTGCTCGCCGCCGGCGCCGCGGTGTTCTCGGCGTGGCTGGTGCTCGGTGTACTAGCCACGATGGGAATCGCCACCGGAAACGCGCTGACGTGGCTCGCGGTGCCCGCGCTCGTGGCCGCGGCGATGGTCACCGGATACACGGCGTTCCTCTTCGGTCAGGCAGAAGGCCGCGATCTGTGGCAGTCGCCGTTGCTGTTCTGGCACCTGCAGGCGCAGGCCGTGATGGTCGGCGGCGGGGTGCTCGTGCTCGCCGCGCTCGCCGGTGACGTGACCGGCGCGGCGCGCACGCTGCTGGTCGCCGCGTTCACCGTGGCCGGCGCCGTGCACGTCGGGATGACGCTGCTGGAATACCTCGGCCGTCATCCGACCACGAACGCGGCCGCGGCGGCGGAGATGGCGGTGCGCGGCCGGTACGCCCGGACGTTCTGGGGCGGCGGTATCGCGCTGGCACTGGTGGGCGTGGTGCTCGCCGGGATCGGCTGGGCGGGACCGCTGCTCGTCGCCGCTGTCGGCGGGCTCGTGGCGCAGGCGGCGCTGCTGGCCTACGAGAGCGTCTTCGTCCGAGCCGCGCAGGACGTTCCTCTGTCCTAAATAGAGAATCTTCTCCAGGAGGCAGTGCCCGTGACCCGCATCGTTCCCGATCGTCCGGCCGTGGCCGATTCGCAACCCACCGAGCTGCCGGGTGAGCGCACCCACGAGCGGCTGCGCAACTACCCGCCGGTCGAGCAGTGGGACGACGTCGTCGCCTACGACGCGAAGGCGCACCCGCGCAAGGTGCCGCGCCACTACATGCTCGTCCCCACCACGTGCTTCAACTGCGAGAGTGCGTGCGGGCTGCTGGCGTACGTGGACAAGGAGGACTTCTCGGTCAAGAAGGTCGAGGGCAACCCGGCGCATCCGGGATCCCGGGGCCGCAACTGCGCCAAGGGGCCGGCGACCATCAACCAGGTCAACGATCCCGAGCGGCTGCTGTACCCGTTGCGCCGTACCGGATCCCGCGGCGGGGGCGAGTGGGAGCGGGTCAGCTGGGACGACGCGCTCGACGACATCGCCGCCCGGATCCGCACGTCTATTGTGGAAGGACGCCACGAGGAGGTCATGTACCACGTCGGCCGTCCCGGCGAGGACGGCTTCGCGGAGCGCTTCCTGCAGGCATGGGGCGTGGACGGGCACAACAGCCATACCAACGTGTGCTCCTCGGGTGCGAGGCTCGGGCAGACGCTGTGGGGCGGTTATGACCGGCCCTCGCCCGATCACGCCAACGCCAAGGTGATCCTGCTGCTGTCGAGCCATCTCGAGACCGGGCACTATTTCAACCCGCACGCGCAGCGGATCATGGAGGGCAAGCAGGGCGGGGCGAAGCTGGTCGTGATCGACCCCCGGATGTCGAACACCGCGTCCCACGCCGACGTGTGGCTGGCACCGTGGCCGGGAAGCGAGGCGGCGATCCTGCTCGCCGTGGCTTCCCACCTGCTGCGCACGCGGCAGATCGACGAGGCGTATCTGCGGCGCTGGTTCAACTGGCAGACCTACCTCGACCGCCGCCACCCTGACCGTCCCGCCACGTTCGAGTCCTTCCTGGACGCGCTGGAGTCGGACTACGCCGAGTACACGTTCGAGTTCGCGGCGGCCGAGGCCCAGGTACCCGCGGCCCGGATCGAGGAGATCGCGAAGCTGGTCGCCTCGTGTGATCACCGCCTGGCCGCGCACATCTGGCGCTCGGCGGCCGCGGGCAACCTCGGCGGCTGGCAGGTGGCCCGGGCACTGTGGTTCGTGCTCGCGCTGACCGGTTCCATCGGCACCGTCGGCGGCACGAGCCCGAACGGCTGGGACAAGTTCATCCCGCACGGCCCGGACATGCCCCCGGCCCACGATCACTGGAACGAGCTGGCCTGGCCGGCCGAATACCCGTTGTCGTGCAACGAAATGTCCATCCTGCTGCCGCACTTCCTGCAGGAGGGCCGCGGCCGGCTGTCGGTGTACTTCTCGCGCGTGTTCAATCCGGTGTGGACCTATCCGGACGGGTTCAGCTGGATGAAGGCGTTGCGTGACACGGACAAGATCGGGTTGCACGTGGCCCTGACGCCGACCTGGTCGGAGACCGCAGAGTTCGCCGACTACGTGCTGCCGACGGGGCACGCGACCGAACGCCACGACACCCACTCCTACGAGACCCACGCCGGCAAATGGCTCGGGTTCCGGCAGCCGGTGCGACGGGTCGCGCTGGAACGCTCGGGACATCCGGTCGCCGACAGCCGCGAGGTCAATCCCGGCGAGGTGTGGGAGGAGAACGAGTTCTGGTTCGAGCTGTCCTGGCGGATCGACCCGGACGGTTCCCTGGGCATCCGCCGCTACTTCGAATCGCCCTACCGGCCGGGAGAGAAGATCACGGTCGACGAGTACTACCGGTGGATCTTCGAGAACCAGGTGCCCGGTCTGCCCGACAAGGCCGCCGCGCAGGACATGACGCCCCTGCAGTACATGCGCCGCTACGGCGTCATCGAGGTGCAGCGCGACGTCTACCGTGCCGACGAACGGCCGCTCACCGAGACCGAACTCGAGGGCGCGGAGCCCGACGCCGAGGGCGTGCTGCGCAAGCCGACCGACCTCGACTCGACGCCACCGCTGGTCGGCGAGGCCGGGGCGGTCGGTGTCCGGCACGAGGACGGCACCACGACGGCCGGATGGCTCACCCCGTCACGCAAGCTCGAGGTCTACTCCACCTCGATGGCGGACTGGGGCTGGGAGGACCAGGCGACGCCGGGCTACATCCGGTCGCACGTGGCCCGGTCGGAGATCGACCTCGACAAGGGTGAACTGGTCCTGGTGCCGACCTTCCGGCTACCGACCCTGATCCACACCCGGTCGGGGAATGCCAAGTACCTCAACGAGATCGCCAACTCACACCCGCTCTGGCTCAACTCGCACGACGCCGCCCGGCTCGCGGTGCGTACCGACGACCTGGTGCGCGTGTCCACCTCGATCGGCTATTTCGTCGCCCGCGTCTGGGTCACCGAGGGCATCAGGCCGGGCGTCTGCGCGCTGTCGCACCACATGGGCCGGTGGCGGTTGCAGGACCAGGAAGGCAGCCGCTGGGTGTCCGGGCTCGTCGACATCACGCATCCCGACGGCGACGAGTCGTGGCTGCTGCGCTACAAGGGCGGGGTCGCCCCGTTCGAGTCCGACGACCCCGACTCTTCGCGGATCTGGTGGTCCGACCCGGGCGTGCACCAGAACCTGGCGTTCGGTGTCCAGCCGGATCCGTGGTCGGGCATGCACTGCTGGTTGCAGAAGGTCCGCATGGAGGCGGCGCATCCCGGCGACCAGTACGGCGACGTGTTCGTCGACACCCGTCGTTCGCGGGAGGTCTACCGGGAGTGGCTGGCCATGGCCAAGGCCACCCTCGGCCCGGACGGCCAGCGGCGGCCGGAGTTCCTCATGCGCCCGGTCAAACCGCGGCGCCGTGCGTTCCGGGTGGGCGAATGAGCGTGCTCGCCACCTGGTCCCTGGATGAAGAACGGGTCCGTGCCGTCGCGGGCGCCGTGCTCGAACCCGAGGCCGGTGTGTCCCTCGCCGACCTCGGTCTCGTCGACGATGTCTCGGTCCACGCGGGTGGCCGGGTCCGGGTGCGGGTGCACCTGCTCGCCCGCGAGCATCCATCGGCCGACGCCCTGGCAGAAGCGGTGCGCGGCGCTGTGTCGTGCGTCCCCGGGGTACGCCGGGTGTCGGTGGATCTGGCGCCGCTGCCCGAGCGCGCGCGGGCCGAGCTGGGGGACCGGCTCCGCGCGGATTCGCCGCCCGTGGGCCGCACGCCGCGCGTGTACGCGGTCGCCAGTGGCAAGGGCGGGGTCGGCAAGTCCACCGTCACCGCCAACCTGGCCGCGGCGCTCGCGGCCCAGGGACAGCGGGTGGGCCTGCTGGACGCGGATGTCTGGGGCTATTCCGTGCCACAGCTGTTCGGGGTGCGGCGCAGCCCCATCGCGATCGGCGGGCTCATGCTGCCGGTGCTCGCGCACGGCGTGCGCCTGATGTCCACCGGGTTCTTCGTCGCCGAGGACCAGCCCGTGATGTGGCGTGGCCCGATGCTGCACAAGGCACTCGAGCAGTTCCTGGCCGACGTGTGCTGGGGCGAGCTCGACGTGCTGCTGCTCGATCTGCCACCCGGCACCGGCGACATCACGCTGTCGTTGCTGGAGCTGGTGCCCGACGCCGCGCTGCTCGCGGTGACCACTCCGCAGATCGCGGCCAGGACGGTGGCCGCGCGTGTGGTCCGGATGGCGCGCGACACGCGCATGCCGATCGCCGGCGTCGTGGAGAACATGGCGGGCGCGGTGTGCGCGCACTGCGGAGACAGCACCTCGCTGTTCGGCCACGGCGGGGGAGACGCACTGGCCGAACAGGCGGGCACCGAGGTCCTCGGCAGGGTGCCGCTCGACCTGCCGCTGCGGGAAGCGGGGGACGCGGGCGTGCCGGTGGTGGTGCGCTCGCCCGAGGCACCCTCCGCGATGGAACTCTTCCGGATCGGGGCCGGACTGCCCGCCGTCCGCCGCAGCCTGCTCGGCCGCTCGCTACCGCTGATGGTGAAGTAGGACTTTCGCGCGACGGCGTCGAATCCGGCCACGTGTGCGCCACACCCCCGTGGGTATGTCCCATGCGGCGAATTCCGTTCGCGCAGGACCGGTTTCCGTGGTCGCCCCGGCCGGCTCGATCACTCCTTTTTTCCTGGCAGGAAGGGCGTTTGACGGTTCGCGAGAGCCGGGCTAACCTGGACTGCCAGATACCCCCATGGGTATGGAACACGATGTGGAGGTTCCATGTTTTTCGCCCAGTACTACCTCGAATGCCTGTCCCAGGCTTCCTACCTGATCGCGGACGAGACCACCGGCAAAGCGGTCGTCGTCGATCCGCGCCGTGATGTCTCCGAATACCTGGCCGACGCGGAGTCGCGTGGCTTCACGATCGAGGCCGTCATCAACACCCACTTCCACGCCGACTTCCTGGCCGGTCACCTGGAGCTGGCGGCGCAGACGGGCGCGTGGATCGGCTATGGCCGGCGCGCCGAGGCCGAGTACCCGATCCGCAAGCTCACCAACGGTGAACGCATCAGCCTGGGGGAGGTGACCCTCGAGATCATCGAGACTCCCGGTCACACCCCGGAGTCGATCAGCGTGCTGGTCTACGAGCACGCCGACGACGAGGTCGCCTACGGGGTGCTGACCGGCGATGCCCTGTTCATCGGCGATGTGGGCAGGCCCGACCTGCTGGCGTCGGTCGGTGTCACGGCCGACGAGCTGGCCCGCATGCTCTACGACAGCGTCCAGCGGAAACTGATGTCGTTGCCGGACGCGGTGCGGGTGTTCCCCGCGCACGGGGCCGGATCCGCGTGCGGCAAGAACCTGTCCACCGAACGATCGTCGACGATCGGGATGCAGCGCCTCACCAACTACGCCTGCGCGCCGATGGCCGAAGACGAGTTCGTTGCGGCGGTGACCGCCGATCAGGCGGCCGCGCCCGCATACTTCGCCTACGACGCCACACTCAACCGCCAGGACCACGAGCTGTTCGATGCGGGGACGGCGGGACCGCTGACCGCGGCGGACGTGCTGGCCCTGCGGGACGGCGGTGCGGTGCTCGTCGACGGCCGCGATCCGCAGGAGTTCGCCACCGGTCATCTGCGCGGTTCGGTGAACGTCCCCGCCAATGGGCGTTTCGCCGAGCAGACGGGCACAGTGGTGCGCCCCGGGCAGGAGGTCGTCGTCATCGCGCCCGAAGGCCGGGAGCGCGAGCTCGTGACGAGGCTGGCCCGGATCGGGTTCGACCGCGTCGCCGGGTACCTCGCTGAAGCCGAGTCCGTCTTCCCGGCACTGGAGGATGAACTGACCCGGTCCAGCCGCGTCACCGCCGAGCAGCTCCGAGAGGCTCTTCAGCAGGAGCAGCCACCGGTCGTCGTCGACGTCCGCAACCCCGGCGAACGGCAGGAGGGGCACATCGAAGGCTCGCTGCACATCCCGCTCGCGCAGCTGCGCGACCGGGTCGAGGAGATCCCGCTCGAGCGGCCCGTGGTGTTCCACTGCGCAGGAGGCCTGCGCTCGTCCATCGCGGCCAGCCTGCTGCGGCACGTGGGCCGGGACGACGTGTCCGACCTGCTCGGCGGGTACGGCGCCTGGCTCCTGCTATCCGAAACCGTCGTCCAGCACTGACCCCCTTTCTCTCTCCCCAATCCCCACGTTCTCTGCGAGGCAGTCATTTCCACCACGAAACCTTCGACCAGTAACACCGGCAAGCTGAATTCGGCCGTCCTGCATGGGCTACTGCGTGGCGACGGCGCCCCGCGGCTGCTCGATGTGCGGACCCCGGGCGAGTTTCAGACGGCCCATATTCCCGGTGCCTACAACGTCCCGCTCGACACCCTGCGCGAGCACCGCGCCGAGTTGCGGGAGCACCTCGACGAGCAGGTCCTGTTGATCTGCCGTGCCGGTGACCGGGCAAGCCAGGCGCAGGAGGCTCTCGCGGAAGCGGGCCTGCCGAACCTGCGCGTGCTCGACGGCGGCATGCTCGCCTGGGAAGCCGCGGACTACCCGGTTGTCCGCGGAAAGCCCCGCTGGGACCTCGAGCGCCAGGTTCGTCTGGCGGCCGGGTCCATCGTGCTCGTCAGCGGTCTGGCCGGATTCGTGCTTCCCGGTGCGCATCTGCTCGGCACGGCGGTCGGTGCCGGGCTCGCCGCGGCGGCGGTCACCAACACGTGTGCGATGGGCATGGTTTTGTCCAAGCTTCCCTACAACCGAGGTCCCAAAACGGATGTCAAGACCGTGATCGGCGCCCTGGCGGCCGACAGATCCGACGCCGCCGCGACCTGAGCAGCGGGGAAGGACGAAAGGCCCCGGAAGCGGTGCGCAGGTGCCCTATCTCGCGGGTGCGGTCGCGCGGTCGGATCGGACACGCCGTCGCGCTGTCGCACAGGGAGGCCGAGCCCATGCCGGAGTACGTGATTCACGACCGAACCCAGGCCGCGCAGCACGCCGCGGCCGTCGAGGCCACGTTGGCGGTGCCGGAGATCGGGCCATGGCTGGGCAAGACCTACGCGGCCATCGCCCAAACCCTGGGCGAGCAGGGCATCGCACCGGCCGGTCCGCCGTTCGCGCGCTACCACCAGCTCGACGGCGGCCGGTTCCGGGTCGAAGCGGGCTTCCCGGTCGACGCGGCGATCACACCCGCCGGTGAGGTGCGGCCTTCGGCGCTGCCGGCGGGGACGATCGCGGTCACGGTGCACATCGGGCCCTACGATGCGATGGCACCGGCCTACGCCGCCATCACCTCCTGGATCCAGGCACGAGGTGGTGAACCGGCAGGCGACCCGTGGGAGACCTACTTCAGCGACCCGGGCGAACAACCCGATCCCGCGACCTGGCGTACCGAGATCGCGCAACCCTACCGCTCGGCCGGGCGCTGATGCGCGGCGTCGAAGTCGACCGTCGCCCCGGGCGACGAGCGGGTTTGGCAGGTCAGTATCGGCTGCGGCCCGGGGCCGGCCGTGACGGCCAGGCAGGTTCCGCACACGCCGGCCCGGCAGGAATACGGCAGGTCCAGTCCCGCGCGCAGGCCTGAGTCGAGGACGGTGTCGCCGGGCCGTGCGACGACCGTGCTGGAAAGTCCGTTGTGGACGATCGTGACGTGCCGGCCGTGCTCGTGAGTCGTGGTCTCGGGAGGCGCTTTCGCGGACGGGGCGGTGAAGTGTTCACTGTGGACACGATCGTCGCGCAGTCCCCGGCGCAGGAGGGCTTCCCGGATTTCGCCGGTCATCGCGGTCGGCCCGCACAGGTACGCGTCGACGGGATCGGGCCCGGGTGGCGGGAGCAGGGCCGACAGGGTGTCGGCGCTGATGCGTCCGTGGTGGAGCGGCGCGGCGGGATGCTCCCGGCTGAGCAGATGGACGATCCGGAGCCTGCCGGGATACTGGTGTTCGAGGCGGGCCAGGCGATCGGCGAACAGGATGTCGCCGGTGGTGCGGTTGCCGTAGACCAGGGTGCAGCGGCTGCGGGGTTCGCGGGCCAGCACGGCGCCGATGATGGTGATCACCGGGGTGATGGCGCTGCCCGCGGCGACCGCGAGAACGTGCCGGCTGCGGCTGGGGTCCGGTTCGGTGGTGAACACGCCGGTCGGCGTCATGACGTCGAGCACGTCGCCCACACGCAGCCGGGTGTGTATCCAGGTGGACAGACGGCCGCCGGGGATGTGCCCGACCGCGATCCGCACGCCGGTCTCGTCGCTGTCGGTGCAGATCGAGTAGGGGCGGCAGACGACGCCGCGGTCGACGCGGGTCCGCACCGTGACGTGTTGCCCCGGTTGGTGGCGGTAGGCCGTGGCCAGCCACGGTGGCACGGCGAACAGGACCGACACCACGGCGGGCGTCTCCCGGCGGACCTGCAGGACGCGTAGTGGGTGAAAGGCCGGCGCCGACGGGGCGCGGGGCGGTGTGGCGCCGGGGGCGAACACCCGCACCAGCGTGAGGAACAAGACCGCGGCGATCGCACCCGCGACGAGCAGGCGCAGCGCGGGCTGGCGGCTGTCCGTGCCTGCGGTCAGCAAGTGCATGGTGGCCAGCCAGAACAGCAGGTAAGCAGCCAGATGCACCCGGTGCCACCACTTCCGGCCGAGGCGGCGCATCAACACCGACGTCACGGTGACGGCGATCAGCAGGTACAGCGCGAGCACCCCGAACGCCACCGGCACGGGACGCCACGACGCGGCGAAGGGCACGAGCAGGTCGACGACGCCGAACCGGAGGTAGGTGTCCAGCAGCAGGCCGAGTGTGTGCAGCGCGGTGAACGCGACGGCGAGCCCGGCGAGAAAACGGTGCAGCCCCAACAAGGATCGCGGTGGCGTGCGCGGCAGCAGGCGGGTGCGCAGCAGCAACCCCCAGACCACGGTGGCGGTCAGCAGCGCCCACGCGACGAGGCCGCCTGCCCGTGCCGCGAACCACCAGAATTGCGGGTTCATCGCAGTGCCGGCCGCAGTCGGTCGGTCACACGGTGCCGCCCGCCGGCGGTGACCGCCGCGACCTCGGCCGGAGGTGGTGCGATCGTGGTGGTGCCGGCGAGCAGGACGGCCTTGGTGAGGACCTCGGCCCACCAGGCGCTGCGTGTGACGACGGTGGCCGACACCAGATCGCCGGCCGAGGGACGACCTGATCGCGGGTCCATGATGTGGTGGACCGGCCGGCCCGCGGACATCCAGCGGCGGTGCAGGGTGGTGCTGGTCGCGACGGCACCAGCCGGTAGCCCGAGCCGCAGCAGTTCCCCGTCCGCGGAGAAGGGGTCGGCGACCGAGACGACCCAGCCCTCGCCGGTGGCTGCCCGTCCGCGCACCCGCACGTCGCCGCCGATGTTGACCAGCACGCCGGTCGCGCCGTGCTGCCGCAGTTGCGCGGAGACCAGGTCGGCGGCCAGGCCCTTGCCGATCCCGCCCGGGTCCAGTGCGGTGCGGGGCGGGATCACCACCCGGGATGCCGCGAGGTCGAGCGTGATGCCGGTGCATCCCGGGGCGGGCTGGTGACGCGCGGCCTCCGGGCGCGGTAAGGCTTCTCGGGAGTGCAGGAGCGCGAAGTCACGGTCGTAGCCGTGCGCGAGCATCGCCGCGTGAACGGTCGGGTCGAACAGCCCGCCGGTGCGTCGCCACCCGGCCACCGCACGCGCGATCAGGATGAGTGTGTCGGCGGAGACAAAGGTGGGGGTGCCCGCCTGCGCGTTGACGCGACTGATCTCGCTGTCTTCGCGGAACCGGCTCCACCGGCTCCCCAGCTCGGCGATCCGTGCGCGGGCCAGGTCCACCAGCGCGCCCGCGCCGGGTCCGTGGACGAGCACGTGTGCGGTGCTGCCCATCGCCGGGAACCGGGCTTCAGCTCGCACGGCTGGTGGTGGCCGGTGGCGCGGTGGAGGGGGCGAGCGACAGGCCGGTCTGGGGAGCGACGAGTTCTGGGGTGGTGGCGGGCGCTGAGCGGCCGGCCGCAGCCATGCCCGCCATCAGCGTGATCGCGGCGCTGACCGCGATCCCGGCCACGAGCACGCGTGCGGGGTCGGTGGATCGGGATCGTGATGCGCCGGCATCGGCACGCGGTGGGGTAGGGGGCTGCCCGCTCATCGCGTCAGTCGTCCTCGGAGTGGCCCGGGAGAGCTCCCGGCGGAGTTTGCCCGCTCTCGGGATGCCCGCCCTCAGCGGCGCGCTCGTCCCGCTGAGGCTGTGCCGAGCCCGACGTGCCGACGGTGCTCTGTGTGTTGACCACCGGAGGGAGCGCGCCGGGGCCGCCGGCGGCGCGGGCGCCGAACAGATCGGTGCCGAACGCGACTGCCGAGCTCCCGCCGACCAGCGCCAGGCTGACACCCGCGGCCGCCAGGATCGCCGTCCTGCGTTTCATGGTGGCCTCCATGTCCGTGTGTGTGGGGGGCCCGGACAGCCCGGGGGAGGGTGAGCTGTCTGGGCTTGCTGCCACGCTATGGGGGGCTCGGCCAGTCGCAGGCCTGGACGGGGTTAGCCAGAGGTAAAGGACGGCGCCGGGCTGCCCTTCGGCGCGTGCGCGGGCTGCGCCGGCAGCCGCACCACGGCTTGCACGCCGGTTTCGCCGGGAACGTCGGTGAAGCGGACCGAGCCGCCGGAGGCTTCGGCCAGCCGCCGCGCGATCGCCAATCCCAGGCCGAAACCGCTGCCGGGCGGGGCATCGGGCGCGCGCCAGAACGGTTCGAACGCGCGCTCGCGTTGCTCCTGGCTCAAGCCTGGACCGCGATCACTGACCCGCACCTCGATCGCATCCCGCCCAGCTGGTCCGATGTGGACGGTCACGGCGGTGCCCGGCGGGGTGGCGGCGATCGCGTTGGACAGCAGGTTGTCCAGAATCTGTTCCAGCGATCCCGGAACGACCAGGACGGGCGGGCACGGTTCGGTGTGCTGGTCCAGCCGGACATCGCGTTGCGTGGCGGCCGGGCGCCAGGTGGTGACCCGGTCGGCGGCCACCTCGGCCGCATCCACCGCGACGGGTTCGATGCCCGCGTCGGCGCGGGCGAGCGCCAGCAACGAGTCGACCAGCCGGCCGAGCCGCACTGTTTCCCGCAGCGCCGCGTCCAGTTTGGGGCGCTGGTCGGCCGGCAGGTACGGGTCGAGGGTTTCCAGCCGCAGCCGCAGTGCGGTCAAGGGGGTGCGCAGCTGGTGGGAGGCGTCGGCGACGAACAGGCGTTGCGAAGCCATCAGGTGCTGCAGCCGGTCGGCCATCGTGTTGACGGTGGTGGCCAGGGAGCGCAACTCCGGCGCCCCGACCCGGGTGTCGGCCCGGGCCTGCAACTGGCCCTGGCTGAGCCGGCCGGCGACAGTGCGCAGGCCGCGCACCGGCCGCGTCACACCCCTCGCCAGCACGAACCCGACCGCGGTGACCGTGGCGAGCACCGTGGCCGACAACGCGCCCAGGCGCAGCCAGTTCTGTTGGACGCGCGCGTCCAGTTCGGTGGTGGGGTAACTGATGCGCACCGCGCCGTGGACCACCCCGCCGGAGGTGGCCGGGATCGCGACGTACATCAGGTTGTGGCCGAGCGTCTGCGACCAGCGGATGCCCTCGGCCCGCCGGCCCTCGAGCGCGGCGCTGATTTCCGGGCGGGTGGAGAAGTCCTCCGCTGCTCCGCCGATGGCGTCGGAGTCCGCGACGCCGGCACCTCGGGTGTTCACCACGACGATCCGGCCCCCGCCCGCCCGGTATTGCGCCAGCAACGCGTCGATGCGTGGCGGGTTTCCCATTTCGAGGTCGTCCTCGACCAGCGCGGCGACCGCGTGGGCGTCGCGCTCGATCCCGGCCAGCAGCACATCGCTTTCGTGGTTGGCGAAGGTCAATCCGAGCGGCAGCACCAGCACCGCCAGCACGAGGACGGTGATGCTCAGATACGACAGCAGGAGCCTGCGGGTCATGCCGGCTCGTTCAGCCGGTAGCCGACGCCGCGCAGCGTGGTGATCCAGCGGGCGTCGCCGAGTTTCTTGCGCAGCGCGGCGATATGCACGTCGAGCGTCTTGGTGGATCCCCACCAGTTCTCGTCCCACACCTGGGCGATGATGTCTTCGCGGCGGCGCACCGTGCCCGGTTGTCCGGCCAGGAACGCCAGCAGATCGAACTCCTTGGCCGTCAGGTCGAGTTCGCGGTCGGCCAAGTGCACGCGGCGGGCAGCCGGGTCGATCACCAAGGGGCCGATCGTCAGTGTGGGCGGCTGCCCGGCCGGGGCGGAGCGGCGCAACACGGCCCTGATGCGCGCTACCAGCTCACGAAAGCCGAACGGTTTGACCACATAGTCGTCGGCGCCCATCTCCAGCAACAGCACCCGGTCGAATTCGTCCCCGCGGGCGGTGACCACGATGATCGGCGCCGCCGACCGGGACCGCAACCGCCGGCACACCTCGCCACCGTCCACATCGGGCAATCCCAGATCCAGCAGGACCAGGTCGGCCTCCGGCTCGGTCAGCGCCTCACGTCCCGTTCGCACGCGACGGACCTGAAAGCCGGCGTAGGCCAGCCCATCACCGAGGGGGTCGGCGATGCTGTCGTCGTCCTCGACCACCAGCACCACGGCCGGCCTCGTCGTACCCCCGGGTCCGCGGACGGGTGCGAAGTCCGGGCTGTCCGCCGCGGCCCCGGTCGGTCGACCGCCTGTCATCGTCACCGCCCCGCCTGCCAGCTGTACCAGGCCGTCCACGGTGCCCAGCGGGCGGCCGGCGGCCAAGAGCACAACGTCCCCCGGTGCGGCTATCTTCGGATTCGCCATTGGAGCGCGGCCCTGATGGCGCCCGGCGGTAGCGCGTGGTTTTGTGGTGCGGTGCGCATTCCCGATGGCTTGCTGACCCGTCTCGCGGTGCAGCTCGGCCGACCACACGGCGTCGCAGGACGCGCGGTGGGCCGCATGCTCAACCGCGGCAACCGGGCGGTGATCACCGCAGCCGTGGCCGCCGCCACGGACGGCGCCGGCGGCGGCGCGTTCGCCGACATCGGGTTCGGCGGTGGTGCCGGGCTCGCGTTGCTGCTCGAACGCGCCGGGAGAGAAGGCCGGGTGGTAGGTGTGGAAATCGCCCGGACCATGCTCGACGCGGCGCGGAGCCGCTTTCGCGCCGACATCGCGGCGGGCCGCCTGGAGCTGCACGAGGCGCCGATGGACGCCCTGCCCTTGCCCGACGACTCACTCGACGCCCTGATCAGCACGAACACGATCTACTTCATCGAGGACCTGGCCCCGGCGTTCGGTCAGCTCGTCCGCGTGGTGCGCCCGTCCGGGCGCGTGGTTCTCGGCGTCGGCGACCCGGTGGCGATGGCGAAGATGCCCGTCACCCGGCACCGGTTCCGGCTCCGGCCCATGGCCGAGGTCATCGCGGCGCTCGACGAGGCAGGTCTGTCGCTGCTCGAGGACCGCCGGGTCGGTAACCGCGACGCCTTCCACCTACTGATCTGTCGGCGCCGGGCATGACGTTCGGCATGCCCGGCGGGGACGTAGGCCACTGACGCGCTGCGCGCCGCCCGCCGCACCATCGAGACAGTGCGACGAGAAGAGGTGCGGGAAGATGCCTCCACACTGTGATTCGTGGGACGGCCCGGTGGTGTCGGCTGCCCGGCAGGCACTGGACGCCGACGATGTGGCGCTGGTCCTGCCGTATGTGCGCGCGGAGAGCGAAGCCGAGGTCCGTGCGGCGTTCGACCGGGCCATGAAGGTGCGGCCTCTTGGTTCGGAGGCGCGCGAGGTCGCCGATCGTTGGTTCTTCGAAACCGTGGTTCGAGTCCATCGTGCCGGTGAGGGTGCCGGATTCACCGGGCTCAAGCCGGCGGGACTTGACGTCGGACCGGCGATCCCGGCCGCGGAACGTGCCCTCGCGACGGGGACGGTCGCCGATTTGGTCGAGATGCTGTGCGGGACGATCGCGCGCCAGGCCGGACAACGCCACGCGCACGCCATGACGCTGAAAGCTCACGCCGGTGACGGCGTCCCGGCGGCCAGGGCGTATGTCGAAGCCATGCTGGGTCTGGAGGTGTGGGCGCACACCGTGTACCGGCAGGCGATGGCCGACCCGCATGCCCACACAGGCGGACACGACCACGATTGAGAAGGCTCAGCCGGGACGGTGACCGTCGATCATGACGCGGGCGGCGGCCACCGACTTCGCGACCACCAGGCCGGGTGTGTAGCCGTGTTTGACGAACACGCCGTCCAGCCAGAACATGCCGTAGCCGTGCGCCTGCGTGAACAGCTGCTCCATCAGCTCCAGCCCGTCCTGCGGTTCGTCGCACAGGCGCAGGCAGAGCATGAGGAACTGGTCGGTGAGGGCCCGTGTGTTCTCGACCAGTTCGGTGTGCCCGGGGCCGTGCAGTCCGTCGGCGTAGATCAGGTTCATGCCGGCGCGCCGCTCGATCAGGTAGCCGGTGTAGGCGCCCGCGGCCGCGGCCAGGGCATCGGCCGGATCGGCCGCGCTGTCGATCGCGGCCCGCACGCGCTCGGTGAGCTGGCGGGCCGCCGTGGCCGCCACGGCGGCGAGGAGGCTCTCGCGCTCGGGGAAGTGCCGGTACGGCGCGCCGGGGCTGACCTTGGCCCGCCGTGCCACCTCGGCGACGGAGAACCCGGCCACACCCCGCTCCGCGATCAGGTCGAGGGAGACCCGCACGAGCTCGTCGCGGAGGTTGCCGTGGTGGTACTTGTCGCCCATGGCGTGGATCACGTCTCCCGGCGGAAATATGTAAGAGACCTCTTACGTAGCTTATGTATGAGGGCTCTTACAGTACGCCCTGCGACGTCGTTTCCTGGAGGATTGATGACCACGACCACGCACGCTATCGCCGTTCCGTCGCCGGGCGCGCCCCTGGTGCCCACGACGATCGAACGGCGTGACCTGCGGCCGGACGACGTGCTGATCGACATCCGCTACGCCGGTATCTGCCACAGCGACATCCACCAGGCCCAGGAGGACTGGGGCGAGGCCATCTTCCCGATGGTGCCTGGCCACGAGATCGCCGGCGTCGTCGCCGCGGCCGGCCCGGAGGTGACGAAATACCGGCTCGGCGACCGCGTCGGCGTCGGCTGCATGGTCGACTCCTGTGGTGAGTGCGAGTACTGCCGGGCGGGTACCGAGCAGTTCTGCGTGAAGGGCAATGTCCAGACCTACAACGGGGTCGGTTTCGACGGGGAGAACACCTATGGCGGCTACAGCCGTCAGATCGTCGTCAAGGAAGGCTTCGTGTGCCGGATTCCGGCGGGGATCGACCTCGATGTCGCCGCGCCGCTGCTGTGCGCGGGCATCACGACCTACTCGCCGCTGCGGAAGTGGGGTGCCGGCCCCGGCAAGAAGGTCGCGGTGATCGGCCTGGGCGGGCTCGGACACATGGCGGTGAAGCTCGCTGTCGCGATGGGAGCGGAGGTCACCGTGCTCAGCCAGAGCCTGAAGAAGCAGGAGGATGGCCTCCGCCTGGGGGCGAAGGACTACTTCGCCACCAGCGACGAGAGCACGTTCGAGGCGCTGCGGGGCCGCTTCGATCTCATCCTCAACACCGTGTCCGCCAAGCTGCCCGTGGACTCCTACCTGGGCCTGCTGCGTGTCGGCGGCGCGATGGTCAACGTCGGCGCGCCCGGCGAGCCGTTGGCCTACAACGCCTTCTCGCTCCTGGGCGGTAACAAGGTGCTGGCCGGTTCGATGATCGGCGGCATCGCCGAAACCCAGGAGATGCTCGACTTCTGTGCCGAGCACGGCATCGGAGCCGAGATCGAGACGATCTCCGCGGGCCAGGTGAACGAAGCGTACGAGCGCGTCTCGAACAGCGACGTGCGGTACCGCTTCGTCATCGACACGGCCACGATCGAGGCCTGAGTGCGGTAGCTCGCCTCAGAGTCCCGAGCCGTCGGCGGGGTGCCAGCGCCGGTTTTTCGGTAGTGGTGGGGGAAACGCGGCGCGGCTGGTGGTGAGGCCGAGTGCGACCAGCGATTCGGCCAGTCGCACCGCGGCGGCCACCCCGTCCACGACCGGAAGGCCGACGGCCGATTGGATGCGCCGGTCCAGCCCGGTCATTCCGGCGCAGCCGAGGACGATCACCTCCGCGCCGCGGTCGCGGACGTCCTCGGCGGCGGCGATGAGGGTGGCCGCGGTGCGTTCCTTGTCGCCGAGTTCCAAGACCGCGAGGCCTGCACCGGCGACCGCGACGCAGTTCTGCGCGACGCCCGCCGTGTGCAGGCTGTCCTCGATGAGCCCACGGCCTCTGTCCAAAGTGGTCACGATCCCATAGCGGCGGCCGAGCAGACAGGCGAGGTGCGCGGCTGCTTCGGTGATGTCGACGACGGGCACGTCGAGCAGTTCACGCGCGCCTTCGCGGCCGTGTTCGCCGAAACCGGCGAGTACGACCGCGTCGAACGGTTCCGGACAGGTCCGTAGCAGGTCGAGTACTGCGGTCGCGGACAGGAAGCTGTCCAGCCAGCCCTCGGCCGAGTCCGGGCCCCACGTGGGTGTCAGTGCGAGGATGTCGGTGCCGGGGCTGGCGGCGGCGCGGGCCCCGGCCGCGATCTCGTCGGTCATCGCCCGCGTGGTGTTGCAGTTGGTGACGGCGATCCTCACGTCAGCCTCGCTTCTGGACGGTGGTGGTCGATCAGTGACATGGGGCCGCGAGGTCCTGGCTGTTCACCTCCTCCAGCGAGCGGCGGTAGGTCTCGGGCGCGAAGGCTGCCGAGACACCGAGCACGACGTACATGACGGCGAGCATCACGAAGATGCCCGCGACACCGGCGGCGGCGAACAGGGCGACCGCCACCAGCGGCATGACGGCGCCGGAGACGTTGCCGATGCCGTTGACGAGCGAAGTGCCCAGCGCGCGCACCCGTGTCGGGTAGAGCTCCGGCGACCAGGCGGCCAGGGTCGTATTGAGCAGCAGGGCGAAGAACTGGAATATCGCGCCGAGGATCAAGATCAAGACGACCCCGTGCGCGAGCAGCGCGAACGCGACAGCGGCGAGGCAGCCGAGCACTGCGGCGACGAGGACGACCGCCTTGCGTGGTGCTCGTCCGGCGAGATACGCGGATGCACAGGCGCCGAGCAGACTGCCGACGTTCATGACCATGGTGAAGGCGAGGCTGTTGGTCACGCTGTACCCCTCTGCGACCAGGATCGAGGGCATCAGCACCAGCAGAGTGACCTGTGCGCCGAACGACATCCACGACGCGAGCCCGATGGACGCGGTCCGCCTGAGCGACACCCTGGTGGCCAGTTCGGACAGCGGTACCTGCCGCCCCGCCGTGGCCGGGATGTCGGCGGCCGAGAGGTAGCGGCTCACCTCGGATCGGGCGGACACTTGCCGGAGCCGGCCGGTGGCGAGGACGGTGAGCGTGCGGTTGGCCTCGTCCACCCGGCCCTGGGCGAGCAGGAACCGGGGTGACTCGGGTAGGTAGCGCCGGAAGAGGACCACGAGCAGCGCGGGCACGGCCAGCAGGACGAACAGCCAGCGCCAGCTGAGCGACGTACCGCCGAGAAACGTGTTGAGTGGCCCGAGAACCACGAGGAACAGTCCGAAGGCGACGAAGTTGCCCACCCCGCCGGAACCGATGTTGAGGGATGCCGCGACGGTGCCGCGGTAGCGGGTCGCGACCATCTCGGCGATGAGGGCCAGACCGACGGTGAACTCGCCGCCGAGACCGACGCCGACGAGAAACCGGCTCAGGTTGAGGATCTCCACGTTGGGCGCGACGGCGCTCACGAGGCCGCCCAGCGTGTACAGCAACAGGTTCAGGCTCAGCGCGAATCGCCGTCCTTTGCGGTCGGCGACATAGCCGGTGATCAGCCTGCCGACGAGGCCGCCGACCGTTGTGACGGTGTTGAGCAGGGCGAGGCCGCCTGTGTCCAGGCCGAAACTGGCCTTGAGCCCCTCGCCGATGGCGCCGGTGACGTCCTGTTCGAGGGCGTCGAAGAACATGCCGGCCAGTACGAGCGCGATGATGCCCACGTGGGCACGGGTGAAGCCGATCCGGTCCAATGCCGCGGCGAGCGCACCGCCCGGCGCTGCGGGTTCTGTTGTCAGGCGTTCGGTGTGGTCCATGATGTCCTCTTCAGGGCGAGTGCGGCGAAAGCGAGGTCCTGCAGCGCGATGCCGACCGAGTTGAACAGGGTGATCTGCTCGAGCCCGGCCCTGCCCGGCACGAGGCCTGCCAGCACCGCGCCGAGTTCGCACCGGAAGTCGTCCTCGGTGGTCGCCCCGTCTTTCAGCGACAGCAGGACTTCTCCCGATTTCTGGAGCTGGATGTCGGCACTGTCGACGAACACGCTTGCTCGCGCCATGCCGTGGGAATCGATTTCGCGGTGGTCGGGCCGGGGTGGCGCGCCGACGGCGTTGACGTGCTGGCCCGGCCGGAACCACGCGCCCTCGACGACGGGGGAACGGGACGGGGTCAGGGTGCAGAGCACGTCGGCGGCCTCGACCACCTGACGTGGCCCCGGGGCGGCGATCACCTCGAGTGCCGGGACGCCGTCGGCACGTTCGCGCTGTCGCAGCGCATCGCGGAACGCGGTGACCCGTGACGCCGAGCGGGACCAGACGACGACCGTGTCGATCGGGCGTACCCGGCGGACGGCGGCCGCGTGCTCGACGGCGAGCGGTCCGGCACCGACGAGCCCGAGAACCCGGGAATCGTGACGAGCCAAGGCATCCGTGGCGACGCCGCTGGCCGCGGCTGTCCGCATCCTGGTGCAGGTCCCGCCGTTCATGACGGCCAGGCGGGCGCCCGTGCGGGAGTCGAGTACCACCACGGTGGATTGCTGGACGGGACCGTCGCCCTCCCGGTTGCCTGGCGCGTCGGTGAGGACCTTGACCACGGTCAGCCCGAGGCGGTGGGACGTGGCCACCATCGGCAGCACGATGGTGCCCGCGTCCGTGCCACTGATGGCCGGCACCGGCTGCTCGGCCCGCCCGAGAGCCAAGTCGCTGTGCGCGGTCCGGACGGCGTCGATCAGGTCGCCGAGGTCGACGAGCCCGCCAAGGGCGTCGTCCGGCGGGACAGCGGTCACCGGTAGGCCTTCATGAAGCTGTCGTCAGCCAGTTCGTCGTAGGCCGGGATGCGGGTGAGCATCGCGCTTTCGGCGAGCATCCGCATCCAGCGGTCGCTGGCCGCGGGGTCGATCGCGACCGTGTCCCAGACCGAGCTCGCGGCCATCTGGCGGGTGGCTTCGCGCAGGATTGCGAGATCCTTGCCCGGCCAGCGGGTCGTCAGGATCTCGTCGATCGTCTCGGCCGGTGCCGTGGTAAGGCGTTTCATCGCTGCGTCGATGCAGGCGACGAAGCGAGTGAACGGCTCCCGCAGCGCCTCGACGCGGTCGGTGCGGCAGTAGTAGACGCTGTTGGGCATGAGCCCGCCCTGGTCGAGGTTGCGGAACACGATCCGCCCCTGACCGGTGGCCTCCAGTTCGAGTGCGGTGACGAGGTCAAGGATGATCGCGTCGCCGAGCCCGGCGCCGAACAGCTCGACCAGCATCGGTGTCGACAGGTCCCGGACGAAGGTCATGCTGTCCGGGTCGGCCCCCGCCTCCCGGATCAGACCCGCGGTGACGGCATAGGGAGCGCTGCCGCCGATGCCGGGGGCGAGGACGACCTTGCCGGCGAGATCGGCGAACGTGAAGTTCTCGGGTGCGCCACGGTGCACGATGGCCTTGGGCGCCTGGTGGTTGAGCTGGCAGACGACCGTCAGGGCGCGGCTGCTGCCCGCGTACATGCCCGGAACCCAGAGTCCGCCGAGTGCGAGGTCGGCCTCCCCGGAGGCCAGATCGTCCAGCACGCCTGTCCACGGATCGCAGGCACGGGCGGTCACCGACAGGCCCGCGTCTTGGAACAGGCCGGTCGCGTCGGCGAGGTATTCGGGCAGGTAGTTCAGACCGTTGGCGGTCGCGGAGATGCGAATGCTGTCCACGGGTCGTGCTCCGTTTCGTGTGTCAGGCGACAGGGGCGGGTGCCGCGGAGTCCTCGTTGATCTGCTCCAGCGTCCGGGCGCGCGTCTCGGGCGCGAACCGCGAGGCCAGCACGAGCAGGGCGTACATCACCGCGACCATGCCGAAGACTCCGGCGAGGCCGAACGCGCCGAAGAGGGCGACGGCGAGGAACGGCATGACCGCGCCGGCGATGTTGCCGATGCCGTTGACGATCGAGGTGCCGTTCGCGCGAATCGCGGTCGGGTAGAGCTCGGGCGACCAGACCGCGAGCGTGGTGTTGGTGATCATGGTGAATAACTGGAACGTGGCGCCGAGAACGAGGATCAGTACCGTCGAGTGCCCGAACGCCGCGAACGCGGCGGCGGTGAGGCAGCCGAGTACACCCGCGCCACCCACGGTGCCGCGACGGCCGACGCGTCCGGCCAGCCAGGCGGCGGCACAGGCGCCGAGCAGCGACCCGATGTTCATGATCATCGTGAAGAGCAAGCTGTCCGAAATGGAATAGCCGCGCTCCACGAGCAGGGTCGGCATCAGGAAGTTGAGCGTGACTTGCGCGCCGAAAGCCATCCAGGACGCGGCGCCGATCGAGAGCGTGCGGGGCAGCACGGAGCGGGCGAACACGGCTGCGGGCGAGGATTTGAGCTGCCGGTCCGGCACGTCCGCCACGGTCAGCGGACCACCGGCCAGCGTCCTGGTCGTGTGTTTGAGAGAGTGTGACGCCAGGATCGCCAGCGAGCGGTTGGCCTCGTCGACGCGTCCTTTCGTCAGCAGGAATCGCGGCGACTCCGGGAGGCGGCGCCGATAGACGACGACGAGCAGCGCGGGGACGGCGAGGAACAGGAAGGTCCAGCGCCACACCCGGTGGTCACCGCCGAGCGCGGGCGCGAGCGGGCCGAGGAGCAGGAAGAACAACCCGTAGGACAGGAAGTTGCCGACGCCGCCGGAACCGATGTTGAGCGTCGCGACCAGCGCGCCCCGATACCGGGTGGCGACCATCTCGGCGAGCATCGCGATGCCGATCGTGAACTCACCGCCCAGCCCGATACCCACGACGAAGCGGCTGGCCAGCATCATGTCGTAGTTCACGGCGACCGCGCTGAGCAGGCCACCGAGGCTGTAGATCAGGAGGTTCACCGACAGTGCGGCGCGACGGCCGTACCGGTCGGCGAACCACCCGCCGGCCAGCCTGCCGACGAGCCCGCCGATCACTGTCGCGGTGTTGATCGCGGTCAGCTGGTTGTCGGTCACGCCGAGCGAGAGTTTGAGGTTTGCTCCCATCGCGCCGACGGAGTTCTGTTCGAGGGTGTCGAAGAACATTCCGGCGAGGATCAGCATGAGCACCCAGAACTGGGCGCGGCTGAATCCGATCCGGTCAAGGTGGTGGGCGAGGGTGCCGGAGCCGGTGCGCTCCGGAGTGTGATTCGAGGTCATGGGACTGGGCTCCACATCGGCGGTGTCCCCTCGACCGAGGGGAGGGGGAGAGGCGGCCATGCAGCGAACACCAGTTTTGTATACGACCTATGTTGCCGGGACGTTTCTTGTCGTGCCGTTCACGTGAACGAGACGCTCTGGAAGATCTTTTCGTATACGAACTAAGCAGTCATGGTGGCGTGTCGCCGGTAGATCTGCTCGTCCTTGAGAATGTGCTCGCCCATGAGGTAGCCCGCCTGCACCGGGGACCCGCCGAGGATCGCGGTGGCGATCGCGGCATGATCGGCCCACGACGCGTCGATGCGGTCCTCGATCTCGAGTTCGAAGCCCCACGCGATCCGGCGGAGCAGCCCGTCGAGCATGCGGACGAGTTCGGCATTGCCGGACGCGCGAGCGACGATCTCGTGGAACTCGAGGATCAGCGAGGGGAGCTGGTCCACGGCTCCGGACTCGCCTGTCCGGCGCCCGCGCAGCACGACCGCCCGGAGATTGTCGGCCTGGTCGCCGCCGCGCGCCTCGGCGGCGAGTGTGGCGGCGAGGACTTCCAGGCCGCGCCGGATCTGCATCAGCTCGACGACATCGCGCTGTGAGCGGGCCGAGACGGTCGCGCCCTTGTATTTCTCGGTGTTGATGAAGCCTTCGCTCTCGAGCTGCAACAAGGCTTCCCGGATCGGGACGCGCGAGACGCCGAAGCGGGAGGCGATGGCCTCCTCCTTCAGCCGTGTGCCTGCGGGAATCGTGCCGTCGATGATTTCCGCACGCAGCACCTTCACGATCGAGTCCGACTTGGCGACCACGAAACGAGCATATGGGAACGTCAGAAGGTGTGACGCCGGCCCGCTGAGACCGCGGCCGATACGACGACGGTGGTGTTCACTCCTTCGGGACGTCCATTGTGGAACGGCTGGGTGAGCGTGGCATTGACTGCGTGGCGGTCCGGGCGTGGCGCGTCCCGAAATTCGGAGACGCATCCTGGGACGGCATCCAGCCGGGGCCGTCGGCGGAGCCGGCCGGGTTCGCGCGGCTGTATACACAGGATGGCCACAGGGAATCCTCAGGGGAGCGACAGCGGGGCGCGAGATCGTGTATCCCGTGTCCACCTCTCCTGTGCCCGCGGGCAAACGGCGCCTCCTTCGGATCGTGGTCGCGGCATTGCTGACTGCCGCGGTTGTGGCGTTGCTGGTGGCCGGATGGCCGACGGTCTCGCAGGTGCCGGCGACGCTCAGGTCGGTGAACCCGTTCTGGGCCGCGACGGCACTCGCGCTCGAGGCGCTCTCGTTGCTCGGGACCGCGCAGTTGCAGCGCGTGATGCTCGCCGCGGCGGGTGCTTCGCCGCCGGGGTTGCGCGACCACGTCGCGGTCACCTATGTCGGTGCGGCGATCAGTGGCGGCCTGCCAGGCGGTTCCGCCCTCGGTACGGCCTACGTCTACCGGCAGCTGCGCGCCCGCGGTGTCACTGCCGCTCGTATCGGACTCGCCCTGACGGCCGCCGGACTGTTGTCGACCGCGATGATGGCGCTGGTCAGCGTGGCGGCCCTGACGTTCGTGGGTAGCGCGGCCGGTTCAGCGGCGGCCAGTGTCGTGGAGTTGGGGGTGGTGGTCGCGCTGGTCGTGCTGGCCCGGTGGGTCGTGCGCCATCCCGGCGTTGTCGCCGCGATCGCCCGGTGGTGCGTGGCCCGGATCAACGGACTCCGGCGACGCCCGGCGAGCCTGGGCGGCGATGCGGTGAGTTCGGTGGTGAGCGGGCTGGCCGGCATCCGGCTGCCGGGTTCCCGGCAGGCCGCGGCGCTGGGCTGGTCGCTGGCCGATCGGGGTGCGGACATCGCGTGTCTGGCACTGTGCCTGGTCGCGGTCGGCACACCGATACCGTCACTGGCGGCGGTCGTCACCGCCTACGTGGCCGGGGTGGCCGCGAGTCAGGTTTCGTTGACGCCGGCGGGGCTCGGGATCACCGAAGCCGCCATGACCGCGGCACTGGTGGCCCACGGCAGCCCAGCGCAGGCCGCGCTGGCCGCGGTCCTGTTGTTCCGCCTCTTCAGCCCGGGCGTCAACGTCGGCATCGGCGCGGCGATCGGGCTCGCCCGAGCCGGCCGCACACGGATGCTGCCCAGGAGCGGGCAGGTCGCCGCTCTGGCCGCTTGAGCCGAGCGGCGGCCGCACAGGGCTGGTCCGCCGACGCGTGCGGCCGGTGACGTATTCGCGTGCCAGATCCCGCAGCCCTAGTGTCGATCGTCGGCTTTCAGCCAGCGGGTGAGCTTGGGCCTGGTGGCCCGGGCCCAGGCGTGGTCGAACTGGGCTCGGTTGGCGCGCGCGGCGGCGCGTTCGCGTTCGATGAGCCGGCCGCAGGTGAGCACCACGGCCGGGTCGTCCGGGTGCCGCTCGGCGAGCTCGGCCCAATGCCCGGCGGCGATGACGGCATCGTGATGGTCGCCGAGGACGTCCTGGACCTTGGCGATGGCGTTCGCCAGCCGGTTCGCGTCTCGGCCGATCGCGGGCGCGACGGCTTCAGCCGCGTAGCGGGCGCGTTTGGCCTGGATACGAGCCATGTGCCAGGATTCGTCGGGGTCGAGGGGCTTCAGCCGCGCGGCGGCTTGCAGGTTGTGGAAGGCTTTGGCGACCCGGCGCGGCAGCGTGCGAGTGGCGCGACGGTGTGCCCGTGCCGTGAGCCGGGGATTCCGGGCCGCGTCGATGAGGGTGTCGAGGATCTCGGCGTAGCGGCGGGTGTCCATGGCTCCGGCCAGCGCGTGCAGTGCGCGTCGGTCCCGCCCGGTCAGGTCGGTGTCCAGGACGGTGACGGCCTGCTGGTCCAGTGGGGCCAAGGGATCGGCGTCCGCAGTGCGGTGCAGCCGGGCGTGCAGCACCTCGGCATCCCGGGGGCCGCCCAGGACACGGCCCAGCCAGCGGACGCTCTCGATGATCGGAGCGGCGAACCCGGGGTCGATCAAAGGCGCGAAGACCCGCAGGTCGCTGCGCAGCCGGCGGCAACACACCCGCATCTGGTGCACGGCGTCCGGCTCGCCCCGCCGCACCCGCACGTCGTAGTCGATCAGGCGAGCCACGGTTCGGCGCAGCGCGTGTGTGACGACCTCGCCGCCGGTCGGCCGGTGGGGAAGTGGGCCGGGCGGGGTGATGTCGGGTGGCTCCAGCGCCCGTGGGCCGAGCGCCCGGACCGCCTTGGGCACGAACTCGCCGCCGGTGGCGCCGGCCTCGGTGAGCAGCGTCGCGGCTCGTCGCATGACCGTGGTGGCGGCATCACCGCCTGCCTTGCGTTCGACCTCCAGCTCGCGGAACGCCGCGACGGCCTCGCGACCGTCGCGGACCGTGACGGTGTCGTCGACCAGTTCGACCAGTGTCTCGCCGGTCCGATCGCGAACCTCCCACACCTCACGAATGGTCTGCAGGGACACCACCGGAACCAGCGCGGCGGTGCGCAGCCATCCGGTGACCAGCCGGGTCAGTTCCCGTGGGGGCACGGCGGCCGCGCCGGCCGCTGTCAGCTCGTCGCGCACGTTCGCGGTCGCGGTCGGAAGCTTCAGTTGCCAGGGCGGGCCGTCCTCGCCGGTGCGGTGGCGCAACGTCACACCGGACCGGGCCAGCCGTAAATCGGTGGAGTCGTAGTAGGTCGCCGACAACCGGCGGGTGCCCGCTCGGGTCACCGCGCCGCCGCGGGGTGTGAGCGGGGCCAGCTCAGGTAGGGCGAACTCATCGTTCACCGAGGATTTCAGTTCCTCTTCCCACACATCCGCAACCCTACGAGCGGTGGCGCCGGACGTCAGTGGCCGAACGGCCCGCTTCACGCCGGACCATGGTCCTTCCGACCGGCACAACTGCCGCCGGCCGGCGACGGAGGTCCGCCGACCTGGGTCGAACGGCCCTGTCAGTGCGGGCCGGAACGGAGGGATCCTCGAGCCGTGAATGGGGAGGTAGGTGACGAGACGATGACCGCGCACCCGGAGGATCTCGAGCGGACGCACCAGGATGCGCAGATCCGCCAGATCGAGGCTCGGCTCGCTCGCGAGCAGAATCAGCTCCCGCGTGAGCTTGTGACAGCGTGCGTCCGGCAGGCGCACTCCCGTTTCGCCGATGCCCGGGTGCAGACGTTTGTGCCGATCCTCGTGGAACGCGCTGCCCGGGCACAGCTGGCCGCCCTTCCCGGGGATCGCCCCTCGAACGGATCGGCTCGGTCCATTGTGCCGCTGGACGACGGATGTCCCACCTACAGCGCGGAAAAGTCGTTGCGCACGTGGGCATGGTTCACGGCCAAACGACTGCTCGCGGACGAGCTGCCGCGCCGCTGGGCCCACACCCAGGGCGTCGCCAGCCGTGCCGGGCCGATCGCGCGCCTACTACCCCGCGAGGACGGCGAGACCCTGATCGCCGCCGCATGGCTGCACGACATCGGTTATGCCCGAGACCTGATCGATACCGGGATACACCAGCTCGACGGCGCCCGCTACCTGCAACACCTGCACGCACCTCTCCGGCTGTGCGCTCTGGTCGCGCACCATGCCGGAGCCTCCGCCACCGCCCAGATCCGAGGATTCGTCGAGCAACTGGCCGAATTCACCGACGCCGAAGGGCCCGTTCGCGACGCACTCTGGTACTGCGACCTGACCACCAACCCGGACGGCGAGCCCGTCCAACTCGGTCAGCGGCTTGCGGAGATCCGAGCCCGGCGCGGCCCTGACGACCCCGTCGTCCGGGCGCTCGTCACCAACGGCGAGGAACACCTCGTTGCGGCGCACCGCACCGCACAGCTGCTGCACGAAGCGCGAAACCACGCCACAACGCGCTGAACCCGGTGATCGCGGTCGCGAAGCCTCGCACGATCCGGGCGAAGCGCCGGGGGGTCAGGACCGCTGAGGGTGGTCCGGCGGGCGAACGTCTTCGCCCGCCCCGGGTGGCTGGAGGAAGACATGACCGCAACGGGCAGGGTCCAACGTCTGCTGCCCGGACTTCGCCAGGTGCGGACGTACCAGCGCCGCTGGCTGGCCAGAGACCTCGTGGCCGGCGTCGTGTTGACGACCCTGCTGGTGCCGCAGGGCATGGCCTACGCCGAACTCGCGGGCCTGCCGGCCATCACCGGCCTGTACACCTCGATCCTGTGCCTGCTGGGCTACGCGGTATTCGGTCCTTCGCGGGTTCTCGTCCTTGGACCGGACTCCTCGCTCGGGCCGATGATCGCGGCGACAATCCTCCCGCTCGTGGGCTCGGGTGGAGACGCCGGACGCGCGGTGGCGCTCGCGTCGATGCTCGCGTTGATGACCGGTGCGGTCCTGATCGTCGCCGCCGCGGGGAAGCTGGGGTTCATCGCGGATCTGGTGTCCAAGCCGACGATGATCGGCTACCTCAACGGTCTCGCGCTGACCATTGTGGTCGGGCAGCTGCCCAAGCTGTTCGGCTTCAAGGTCGACGCGGACGCACTATCGGCAGAGTGCGTGGCATTCGTCCGCGGGCTGGCCGGCGGGCAGGCTGTGGGCGCCGCCGCCGCGGTCGGTCTGATCGGGGTCGCGCTCATCGTCGTGCTGCGGCGTGTGCTGCCGAAGGTGCCCGCGGTGCTCGTGATGGTCGTGCTGGCGATCGCCGGCGTATCCGTGTTCGGGCTCGGCGAGCGCGGGGTCGAGCTCGTAGGCGTGCTACCCCAGGGGTTTCCGCCCCTGACCGTCCCACATGTCGGGCTGTCCGATGTGGGGCTACTGGCCGCCGGCGCGCTGGGCATCGCGCTTGTGTCGCTGGCCGACACGATCTCGACGGCGAGCGCCTTCGCGGCCCGGACGGGGCAGGAGCTCGACGGGAACAGGGAGATGGCCGGCATCGGTGTCGCGAACCTCGCCGCCGGGCTGTTCCAAGGTTTCCCTGTCAGTACCAGTGGATCACGCACGGCAGTCGCTCACCAGTCGGGAGCGAAGTCGCAGCTCACCGGCGTGGTCGGCGCCGTACTGATCACGCTGATGATCGTGCTCCTGCCGGGGTTGTTCCGAAACCTGCCGCAGCCCGCACTGGCGGCGGTCGTGATCACCGCGGCGCTTTCGCTGGCCGACATTTCCGGCACCGTACGGCTCTGGCGGCAACGGAAAATGGAATTCCTGCTGGCGATCGCCGCTTTCCTCGGGGTCGCGTTGCTGGGTGTGCTTCCCGGGATCGCCATCGCGGTCGGTTTGTCGATCCTCAACGTCTTCCGCCGCGCGTGGCGGCCGTACCAGGCGATACTCGGCGAGGTGCCCGGGCTGCCCGGATATCACGACATCGCGTCCTACCCGGCCGCGCATCGCGTGCCCGGACTCGTTTTGTACCGGTTCGACGCGCCGCTGTTTTTCGCCAATGCCAAGACCTTTCGCGACGAGATCAGGAAGATCGCGGCCGCCGACCCGCCACCGGTGTGGATCGTCGTCGCCGCCGAGCCGATGACCGACGTCGACACCACCGCCGCCGACGTGCTCGAAGACCTCGACCGGGAACTCGACGAACGCGGGATCAGCCTGGTGTTCGCCGAGCTGAAGGACCCGGTCCGGGGCAAGCTCGACCGCTACGAGTTGACGCGCACGATCGCCTCCGGGCACTTCTTTCCGACGACCGGGGCGGCCGTCGCCGCGTTCGCGGCACATGACGGCGAAACGCGCGTCACCTCACCCGTACCGGGCGAGGACCCGGACGCGTCCCGGGGTGATGCTCGGTGACTCTCCCATCAACGGATCACGGAGGCGGCGATGAGTGCTGCTGACACGACCTCCGCCATGGCGGCGAGTACCGGGCTCGACGAGATGGGCCCGGTGGACTTCCTCGTGATCGAGTTCCCGGACGAGGGGCTGCGGGGCGAAGGGCTGCCGCTGCTGCTCGACCTGGTGGACCGCGGCATCATCCGGATCATCGATCTCGAGTTCGTCCGGATCGAAGCCGGCGGCACGCTGGTGCGGCTGGCCATCGAGGACCTCGGCGCCGACGCGCAACCCGCACTGTCGCTGTTCGTCGGTGCGAGGTCGGGGCTGCTCGGAGGCGACGACCTCGACGAGGCGGCCAAGGTGCTCGCCCCGGGGACCACGGCGGCCGTCCTTGTCTACGAGAACGTGTGGGCGGCACCGCTGGCACGCGCACTGCGCCGCACCGGCGGGCAGCTCGTCGCGGGGGGGCCGGATCCCGGTCCAGGCTCTGCTGGCCGCGCTGGACGCAGCCGAAGCCGCGGGCTGAACCGTCAATCACCCCAAGGAGAAGGCCAATGTCTGGTCTGTTGCGCGGAATCGCGCGGACCGCCATCGTCGCGGGCACCGCCAAGGGCGTCTCCAATCGTGTCTCGCGCCGACAGGGCGGGCGCTGGGCCGCCCAGGAGGAAGCTGCCACACCGGCACCGGCACCGGCACCGGCACCGGCACCGGGTCCGAGCCGGAGCGCGGCCCTGACCCAGCTGAAAGAGCTGGGCGAGCTGCGTCGGCAGGGCGTGCTCACCGAAGAGGAATTCCAAGCGGAGAAGCAGAAAATACTCGCGACCTGACAACCGGGGAGCTGATCGGAGATGGCCGACAAGCGGGCACGCCGCCTCGCGGAGTTCATCGCGCCGCTGCGCGTCAAACCGGGCACGAAGGTGACCCTGAACAAGGACTTCGACCCCTCCTACAAGGCCGATTTCCTGAACAAGCGGGACGGTGAGGAACTGCTGCGCACCGGCGTGACGATGCTCGCCGACTACCAGCGCCGGCTGGCGGCGCAGGACACCTACGGCGTGCTGATGTGCCTGCAGGCGCTGGACGCGGGCGGGAAGGACGGCACCATCCGGCACGTCATGAGCGGGGTGAACCCGCAGGGCGTGCAGGTACACGGATTCAAGGTGCCCTCGGCCGAGGAACTCGACCACGACTATCTCTGGCGCTATGCCGCGCGGCTTCCCCGGCGTGGCGACATCGCGATCTTCAACCGGTCGCACTATGAAGAGGTGCTCGTGGTACGGGTCCACCCGGAGATCCTCGACCGGCAGCAGCTGCCCCCGCAGTCGCGGAAGGGCAACGTGTTCGAGCGGCGATACCAGGAGATCAACGATTGGGAACGCTACCTCAACGACAACGGCTTCCGGATCGTCAAGCTGTTTCTCAATCTGTCCAAAGAGGAACAGCGACAGCGCTTCCTCAAACGGATCGAGGTGCCGGAGCGGAACTGGAAGTTCTCCGCCGCCGACATCCGTGAACGTGAACGGTGGGACGACTACCAGACCGCATTCTCCGAGATGCTGTCGGCGACCAGCACCACATGGGCGCCGTGGTACGTGGTTCCGGCCGATCGCAAGTGGTTCGCGCGGATCTGCGCCGCGGCCGTCCTCGTCCACACGCTCATCGAGATCGACCCCCAATACCCGGTCGTGAGCAAAGAGGACAAACGCGCGCTGACGATCGCGGGCGAGGAACTCAGGCAGCAGAGCTGACAGGCACGGAGGCGTCATGGACACCCGCCAGCAGACTGTGACGAGCGGACAGTGGTACACCCGCAGCGCCGAGGATGTCGCCCACGCCCTCGGCGTCGACCCCGAAGCAGGCCTGCCGTCTGCTACCGCCACGGAGCGATTGCGCGCCACGGGGCCGAATGCTTTGCCCCAGGAGAAACCGAAGCCGGGCTGGCTGCGATTCCTCGACGAGTACCGCAGCTACATGCAGATCATCCTGATCGCCGCGGCCGTGGTGTCGCTGGCGATCAAGCAGTGGGGCACCGCGACACTGCTGGTGCTGCTGACCTTGCTCAACGCGGTCGTCGGCCTGCGGCAGCAGGGAAAGGCCGAAAGCGCGATGAACGCGCTCAAGGCGATGATGAAGGCGACCGCCCGGGTGCGCCGCGACGGCGCCGAGGCGGTGATCCCCGCGGACCAGCTCGTCGTGGGCGACGTCGTGGTGATTTCCAGTGGTGACCGGGTGCCCGCCGACTGCCGGATCGTGCAGGCCAGTGCGCTGCAGATCGACGAATCCGCGCTGACCGGGGAGAGCACGCCCGCCGCCAAGCACGCGGGTGCGCTTGCCGGTACCGAGCTCGGACCGGGCGACCAGGCGAACATGGCGTTCATGAACTCGCCCGTGACACACGGCAGCGGGATCCTGGTCGTCACCGCGACCGGCGCGGACACCGAGCTGGGCAAGATCTCGGGCATGCTCACCGCGACCAAGCAGGAGAAGTCACCGCTGACCAAGGAGCTGAACACACTCACGCTGTGGATCGCGGCCGCGGCGGGTATCACGATGATCGTCATGTTCGTGCTCGGCCGGGGCAGGGGCCTGCCGTGGGACGCGTTGTTCGTCAGCGCCGTTTCGCTGGCGATCGCGGCGATCCCGGAGGCACTGCCCACCGTCAGCCAGGTGATTCTCTCGCTGGGCAGCGTCGGTCTCGCGAAGCGCAACGCGATCGTGAAAGACCTGCCATCGGTCGAGACACTGGGGTTCACGTCCGCGATCAACTCCGACAAGACCGGCACGCTGACCATGAACCAGATGACCGCCGTGGAGGTCATCGACCCGACCGACCGCTACACGATCACGGGCATCGGCTACGGGCTGGAGGGGCAGGTTCAGCACGCGGCGGGCAGTTCCGACACCATCGAGGCCGCGATCCTGCCCTACGTTCTCGCCAACGACTCCGGCATCGTCGACGGCAAGGTCGTCGGCGACCCCACCGAGGGCGCACTGCTGGTGCTCGGCCACAAGGCCGGGCTCGATATCGACGCGACACGGGCGAAACTGCCGAGGCTGGCCACTCTGCCGTTCGATCCCGCCTACAAGCTGATGGCCACGTTTCACGAAGCCACGGACGGCAACGGCCGTCGCGTGGTGCGATGTTTCGTCAAGGGGGCCGCGCCGGCAGTGCTGGAGCGGACCACGACCGCCTTATCGGGCGAGCGGTCGGTGCCCTGGAACGCCGACGCGGGTGAGCGGGCCCAGCAGCACATCGACCGTATGGCCGCACGGGGCAACCGGATCATGGCCGCGGCACAGCGAGACATCGATCCGGCAAAATTCGATCCCCGAGCGGATCTGCTGACGTACGTCACGGACCTGCAGACCACCAGCCTGGTCGCGATGCTCGACCCGCCGCGCGCGGAGTCGAAAGAGTCGGTAGCCAGCGCGCAGGCCGCGCACGTCCGGGTCCGCATGGTGACCGGCGATGACGTGACGACGGGCGCGGCGATCGCGAAACAGCTCGGTATCCCGGGCGAGTCGGTCCTCGGCGCGGAATTCGCACGGTGGAGCGAAAGCGAACGGCTGGAGCGGATCGACCGGATCGGAGTGATCGGCCGGGTCGCCCCCGAGCACAAGGTTCTGCTCGCCGACACGCTGAAGGCGAAGGGCGACGTCGTCGCGATGACCGGCGACGGCGTCAACGACGCGCCCGCCATCAAGGCCTCCGACATCGGCATCGCGATGGGCAGCGGCACCGATGTCGCGAAGAGCGCGGGCCGCATGATTCTCTCCGACGACAACTTCGCGACGATCGTGTTCGCGGTCGAGCAGGGCCGCAAGATCTACGACAACCTGACGAAGTACATCCGGTTCGTGCTCATCCTGCTGGTCGTGTTCGTGCTCACTTTCCTCGGGGCCAGCCTGTTCAACATCGCTGCGGGTGAGCCGTTCTCGCCGGCACAGGTGCTGTGGATCCACTTCGTCGTCAACGCACCGTTCGGCTTCGCGCTCGGGTTCGACCAGGAGACCCCGGGACTGATGGCGCGCAGACCACGGCCGCGCGGGGAGTCGGTGCTCACGGCACCCCTGCTTTTCACCGTCGGACTCGTCGGTCTCGTCGTCACGATCGGTTTGCTTCTGCTGCTCAGCCTCACACGAACCCACTACGGCAGTGCGGAGGTCGCGAACTCCATCGCGTTGACCGCCTTCGCGCTGTGCCTGATCGTGGCCGCCGTGGAATGCCGCAGCCAGACGGCGTCGGTGCTGACGCCGGCCACGTTCGACAGCGGTCAGATGAACCGGGCGCTGATCGGGGAGTTCGTGCTCGCGGTAGCGGTGGTCGAGATGGACCTGTTCCACCGGCTGCTCGGTACGGTGGACCTGACCGTGGCCCAGTTCGCACTGGCGGTCGTACCCGCCGTCGGGCTGCTCGCCCTGTGGGAACTGGGCAAGCTGATAGCCCGCAGCACGCATAGGGCCACTCCGCGCCACGTCCGTTAGGGCGGCTGTGGACCAAGGACGGCACCTGGGACAGAATTCTGTGGCTCGGATCGGACCAGGTCGGCCACGCTGCCGCCGATATCGGCGACGGCAAGCGGGTTCAGAGCCACGCGGCCAGCACCAGCGCGAGCACGAGGAGCCGGCACCTCTCGGCATCGGGGATGCGAGTTCGCGGCACTGGAGATCGCGACCGGGAAGGTCACCGACCGGTGCTACGACCGGCACGGCAAAGGCCGAGTTCCTCGACTTCCTCAAGAAGGTGGCCAAGGCCTACGCGCGACACTAGGTGTTCTGTCTCGGCACACCACACGACACTGCTTGCCTCCGCCGATATCGGCGACGGCAAGCGGGTTCAGCGCCACGCGGCCAGCACCAGCGCGAGCACGAGGAGCGCGACGCCGACGAGGACGCCGATCGTGACGCGGTGGTTGCGCCACAGGCCGCCGGAGCTTCCTCTTTGGACAGCTTCGCCGCGCTGACCACATACCCGGCAGGGGCTTTCGGAAAGACGCACCCTCGCGCTGGCACTGGACAGCCCTCCGGTGGGAAACAACGGCCGGATGCTGCGCGAGGCCGGGGTCAGGCCGTGAACGTACAGGACGGTGCGGTCGGGAGTGAGGATGGTGGCGCGACCGTCGATGCCGCCGAGGAGCGCAAGAACGACCTGAGCGGCACACAGCGCGATGAGCTGGATGTCGACGCGGGCACCGCGGGCGCCGTGCGTCTCGGGCGCCCAGCGCCGGAACGGGAACGCGCACGCGTAGCAGGGGCCGCGACGATCGGAAGGCACCCACAGGATCTCGCCGACCTCGGCGTCGCGCACGCGTGGGTCGAGCCATACCGCCGGGTATACCGCAGGTGTATTGGTCGCGACGGCCACCTCGTTCACCCGCAGCTGGCAGTGCGGCGAGTCGGTGGCCGCGACCACGACGTCGGCGGCGCCGACCAGCCGCATTTGTTCCGCGTTGGGCAGCATCAGGAAGTTCGCGTCGAGGCCCGTGGCGTGGCACGGCGGGAAATCGTGGCGAATGCGCTCCGCGAGAGCGGTGGCTTTGGGCCGTCCGATCTCGGTGGCGCCGAGCGGGTGCCGGATCAGGTTTTCGACCTCGAGAACGTCCGGGTCGATCAGCAACAGGGGATCGCAGCCCGCGCGAGCCAGTTCGTCGGCGAGGAATCCGCCGACGGCACCCGAACCGATGATGAGGACCGCGCCTGCGCGTCGCGGGTAACGCGCGTAGACGCGGTCCTCGGCGAGCTCGGTCAATCGAAGATCCGGTCGGCGACCGGCACGGGCTTTCGTGCCCGGCGCTTGCGCTTGCCCGGGGCGCCCTCCGGTTTGAGCTCGGCTACACGAGGGTCGAGCAGCCACTGCGATTCGTTGTCGTGCTGGGGCTCCGCAGTGGGCACCTCGTTGTCCAGTACTTGCGGCGTAGTCACGGAACTACTCCTCTCTTCCCGGCCCGGGAATCTGGTCAGCTCGTGCGGCGGGCCTCGTCACCGTGCACGATGACCGCCCAGATCACGAGCACGTCGAGCGCGATGACAACGGTGGCCCACACGGGGTAGGCGGACAGAAAAGCCAGCTGGGCGACGGCGTTGACCGTCGCAAGGAACACCGCGGCGATACGAGCCCAGACGGCTCCGGTGAACAGTGCGAGCCCGGAGGCGACCGCGAGTACGCCGATGATGAGGTGCACCCAGCCCCAGCCGGTGATGTCGAACACCAGCAGTCCTTGCGGTCCCACCACGTAGTACTTGTCGTTGAACAGTGCGACGAGCCCCTCGATGACATTGAAGAAACCGAGGAGGATCATCATCGCGCCGCCGAACCAGATCCATCCGACCCAGAGCGAGCGCGTTGTCGCCTGGGGCTGCGTGGTCGGTATCGGGCCAGCACCGGTATGTGGCTGCGCTTGTTGGCTCATGGTCGACTCCCGTCTTTGACAGCGGTTCGATGCTCGGGCCACGTGCGTGTTCGCTCTTCGCCCACGACGGGTGAGATGGGCCGGCAGAGCTCATTCGCTCAGTTTCATCTCACGGCCGTGCACCATGATCGCGTAGATGACGATGACGTCGACCACGATGATGATCAGCGACCAGGCCGGATAGGCGGCGATGAAGGCCAGGTGGACGATCGCGCTGAGCGCGGCGATCACCACTCCCGCCGCTTGTGCGACGCGGTTGCCGGTCAGCATCCCGATGCCGGTCAGGACGGCCAGCACCCCCAGCCCGAAATGCAGCCAGCCCCAAGCCGCGTAGCTCACGTTGACCACCAGTCCCGAAGGTGCGACGAGGTAGTAGCTCTTGTCGAAGACCGCCACCAGACCTTCGACGGCGTGGAACAGTCCGAGTAGCACGAGCATGATCCCGCCGAAGGCGATCCAGCCGGTCCAGCCCGTGGCGCCTTCCGAGTCGCGCATGGTTTGAGTGTGTGACATCGCGTCCTCCCAACGAACCTCGCCGTGAGCGTGGAACGAGATCGTGAGCGGGACCTCATCCTTTGAAGACGAAAGCGGTCGTCTCATGCGTGACGGGTGATGGCGCGTGGCGGGACGGCGGCGGACGGTGCCGGAAGGGAAACCGTCTAGCGAGAAGGAGGCCGCGTGATGGGCACGTTGTCGGTGTGGAAGTTCGATTCGGCCGCGGGAGCGGAGAACGCGCTGGCGTTACTGTCGAGGCTGCAGAAGGAACAGCTGATCACGGTCACCGACGCCGCGTTCGTGTCCTGGCCCGAGGACAGGAAACGGCCCCGCACCAAGGAACTCGGCAAGCTGACCGGTACCGGGGCGCTCGGCGGCGGCTTCTGGGGCTTTTTGTTCGGGCTCATTTTCTTCGTGCCGTTCCTCGGGATGGCGGTGGGAGCCGCCGTCGGCGCGCTCGCCGGCTCCCTGACACACGTCGGTATCGACGAGGATTTCATCCGGGAGATCCGCCGGCAGGTCGTGCCCGGTACCTCGGCGCTGTTCGTGGTGACCGGTGATGTCGTCGTCGACCGGGTGCTGGAGCCGTTCAAGGAGACCGGTGCCTCGCTGATCACCACGAACCTCTCCACCGAACAGGAGGAGAAGCTGCGCGAGGCGTTCGCGGAAACCCAGGAACCGCAGCAGGTTTAGCGCGCCGGCTCGCCGGAGAGCACCAGGAGCAGCGCCAGCAGGGCCTGGCGCGCCCCCCGCGGCGCCACCGACGCCGGGGGCGCGCCGGGCGCCGTCACGGGGAGACGCACCCGCAGCGCGGCGGGGCGGATTCCGAACACGAGGGGCGGGGGCAGCCGCAGCGCTTCGCCGTCGACGCCCACATCCAGCAGCGGTCGTGCCGAACGGACGACGAACTGCGGCGTGGTCCACGAACGGTAGCCGCGGAATCGCGAGAGCTGCCCGGTCATTTCCGCCGAGACCAGAGCGGGTATGTCGGTGGCCCGGTCCACGGTGAGGGTGACGACGCCGAGCACGCCCTCGTCGAGGTGTTCGCGGGAGCCGAAGGCGGACAGGTGGTCCAGCCGGTAGCGGCCGTTGGAAACGAGCACGATGTCCGCGCTCGTCTGCTCCGTCCCGTCGGGACGGGTGAAGCGCAGGTCGGGGCGCTTCGCGTCGGGCCCGAGTAGTTCGGGCAGCTGCCGGGCCACGGTCGTGACCTTGGCGTCGCGGTAGCCCGCCGACTGCACCACGGTGGCGTAGACGCCGAGCGAGGCGTTGTTGACGAACACGCGGTCGCCGAGCGTGGCCAGGTCCACGCGGCGCTCGACGGCGGCGCCGAACGCGTCGAGCGCGGCGGCGACATCCGCACGGTCGAGTCCGAGATCGAGCGCGAAGTGGTTGCGGGTACCGGCAGGCACACAGACGAACGCCACTCCGTGCCTGCTGGCCACATCCGCGACCACCGCCTGAGAACCGTCGCCGCCGGCCATCCCGAGTACATCGGCGCCGTCCGCGACGGCCTTCTCGGCCAGGGCACGCAAATCGTCGCCAGGACCCAACAGGACCGGTTCGACATCCGCGCGGCGAGCTCGCTCCTCGAGGCCGAATGTGGCGACCTTGCCGCCGCCCGACCGCGGATTCATCAGGAGCACACCCCTGCGCGCCGGCGGCACTTCGACCGCGATCGGCCCGACGGACAGGTCCTGTCCGACCGCGACGCGCGTCGCGGCGGCGGAGACCACGACGAGCCCGATCACGAGCGACAGCACCGCGAACGTGCGCAGGTCGGGCAGCGCCGCGGTCGCACCAAGGGCCGCTACGGCGAGAGCCGCGGCGAACCAGCGCCGGTACCCGCGCCGCACGAGGGCGTCCCAACCCGCGGCAACGGCGATCGCGATCAGCAGTACCGCGCTCACGACTTCCAGGGGATTCCGCACCACCGCGCCGATCCCGATCGCGAGCGCACCGCATGCCGCGGCGAGGGCGGCCGCGGCGCATATCCGCCGACGTGGCGAAGGGCGTTGCATACCAGGCATCACGGCAGCGTCGCCTCAGGCCGGTCGCGCGTCGTCACCCGTCCCGGATGAGGTGCCGCTTCACCCGAGACGGGGGATGGCCGCCCCGCGCCGGGCCCGCAGGATTCGGTGATGGCGGTATCCACGATCGACAGCGCGCCGGTGGAGGGCGCCGGATTGACGCGCGACGAACGAGCGGCTCGCGGGAAGGCCGCCCGCACCGCGGTACCGAGATCGTCGCACGCCGATTTCGAGCGCCCCGCCGGGTGTCCCGCGCCGCTGGACCTGCTGGCACAGCAGGACTCCGCGCGCGTGCCCGAACTCGTGCCGCTGCGTTACGGGCGGATGGCCGTCTCCGCGTTCACCTATTTCCGCGGCGCCGCATTGCCGATGACCGCCGACCTGGCGAACACCCCGCGCACAGGGTTCACCGGTCAGATCTGCGGCGACGCGCACCTGCTCAACTTCGGCCTGTTCTCCTCGCCCGAGCGGCGGCTGGTCTTCGACATCAACGACTTCGACGAGACGCTGCCCGGACCGTGGGAGTGGGACGTGAAACGGCTCGGTGCGAGCGTCGAGATCGCAGGCCGCGACAACGGCTTCACCCCACGGCAGCGCCGCGACACCGTCCTCGCCGCGATCGGTGAGTACCGTCGCGCGATGCGCGTGTTCGCGCGGTCGACAGCCCTGGAAGTCTGGTACACCCACGCCGACGCCGAAAGCGTGCGCGCGGTCTACACGCAGACGCTCGACGCGGCGCGCCGCCGGAAACTCGACCGGACGCTGGCGAAGGCGCGTGCCAGGGACAATCTCGGCGCGCTCAACCGATTCACCGAGATGGTCGACGGGCGGCCACGTATCGCCTCCGATCCACCGCGCATCGTGCGGATCGCCGAGCTCGCCGAGATCGGGCAGCCCCCGGATGAGGTCCTCGGCCGGCTCCAGGTCATCCTGCGCGCCTACCGGGACATGCTCGAGCCGGAACGCCGCGCGCTGCTCGATCGCTACTCCGTCGCCGACATCGCCCGCAAGGTCGTCGGCGTGGGCAGCGTCGGTACCCGGTGCTGGATGGTGCTGTTGCTCGGCAATGACGACCGGGACCCGCTGTTCCTGCAGGCGAAGGAAGCGAATTCCTCCGTGCTGGAGGGGTTCGCGGGGCCGAGCAGGTACGGCAACGCCGGGCGCCGCGTCGTGGTGGGGCAGCGGCTGATGCAGACCGTCAGTGATGTGTTCCTCGGCTGGGTGCGGGTCCAGGGATTCGACGGGCGCCCCCGGGATTTCTACCTACGGCAGCTGCGCGATGGGAAGGGATCGGCCGCGGTCGAGACGATGGACGTCACCGCGATGCTCGCGTACGGCCGGTTGTGCGGATGGACCCTCGCCCGCGCGCACGCGCGTACCGCCGACCCGATCGCCCTCGCCGCCTACCTCGGTGCGGGAGCGGTGTTCGAGGAGGCGATCGCCGATTTCGCCGTTGCCTACGCGGATCAGAACGAGCGCGACTACGGTGACCTGCTCGCCGCGATCGCGGCCGGCCGCGTCGTGGCGGGAGCGGACCGGTGACCGAGCCCGGCAAGCGAGCATCACTGCTGGACGTGGCCTTCGGAGCCGCGGTGATCACGACCTCGATCGGCGTCCGGACGTGCGGTGCGCTCCTGCGTGGATTGCCACAGCCCAGGACGTGGCCGTGGCCGCTGCGGACGTTCGGCGAAATCGGCTACCACCAGCGGCTCGCGCTGCGCGCCGAGGCGGAGCGCCGGTACCGCGACGTCGTGCCCGCACTCGTGACCGTCGTGCTCGACGAACTCGATCTGCCCCGCATCGTAAACGGTGTGATAGACGAGATCGACCTTCCCGAGATCATCCGGACCTCGACCGGCTCGGTGGCCGGTGGAACCGTGCGCGATGTCCGGGTACAGGTCATGGCGGCCGACGACACCGTCTCGCGCTGGACCCGGTGGCTGGTCACCGCGGGGCGCGATGGCAGGCGTTCACAACGGTGAGGAGCGCGCCGGCATGGTTCAGCGCGTTGCCTCCCGAGGTGAAGGCGTATCAGGGACGCCCGGCGGGAATCGTCAGCCGGACCGTCGCGAACGTCGTGGACGCGGGCGTGGTCGCGGTCGTGCTGGGTGTCCTGTACCTCGCGGTGCTGGCTGTGCTGTTCGCGCTCGATCCGGTGCGTTTTCATCCTCCCGTTCTGGGGAGTGGCAAGATCGTGCCGGCCGGGATCGGGGTCGCCGTGCTGTATCTGACAGTGGCCTGGTGCGGTACCGGGCGCACTCTGGGTGACCAGCTGCTCGGCCTTCGCGTGATCGACCGGCACGGGCGTCCACCTCGAGTCGCGGTCGCACTGGTCCGTGCCGTGACGTGCGTACTGTTCGCGCTCGGCCTGCTGTGGGTGCTGGCCGGCGCGCGACGGCGTTCCGTTCAAGATGTGCTGCTGCGCACTTCCGTCATCTACGACTGGAATCCCCACGCACGGCCGGAGACTTCACCCGTGCGACACGAGGTCGGCCCAGAACGCCGTTCTCAGGCTGAGGGAACACGCAAGTTCCGACGGAGGTGAGCGATCGTGACCGAGTTGCGCCGCCACAGGAGTTTCGCCGTCGCGGCGGTCGCGGCGGCGGCGGTCGTCGCCGGATGCCAGGGCAGCGGGGGAAGCGGTTCCACCGTGTCCGCCACACCGCCGCCGGCCACCAATGCTCCCGCGACGACCACGACGGGCGGGTCGGTCTGCTCGGATCTCGTGGTCAGTGGGCAGGCACTGGTCACGGTGGTCACGCAGTTCGTCAGCGGGCAGGCAACCGGCGATCAGGTCCGGGCTTCGGCGTCGCAGCTGTCGGCTTCGATCGACGCGGCTCGGACCACCATCGGCGGCCAGACGAGCGCGCGGCTCGACGATGCGAAGGCGGCGCTGCAACGACTGCAGGCCGCGGCCACCGCGCAGCCGGTAGACGTCGCCGGCATGCGCGCGGCCGCGGGCGACACGCTGGCGGCTCTGCGCGACGCGGCAGCCGTCTGCCAGTCCGGTACCCCGGCGCCGACGAGCGGCTGAGCGTCCTCAGCCGCTGCCGGCCCGGCCGGCGCCCTGCCGCGGCTGGTCGAGGAACTGCACCACAGCCAGCAGGAACAGGAGCACGAGGGCGATGACGAGCACGTCGAGCCCACTCGGTTGATCGATCAGCACGAACACCAGGACGGCGATCGCCACCAGGGCTGCCCGCAGGGCAGTCCGGTGCGCGTGCACCCACGGCCCGACGGGACCGGTGCGCAGACCCGCGCGCGCACCGCCTCGGCGCAGCCAGTCGATGCTCGTGGTGACGCCCTTGCGGATGCCCACCGCCGTTGCCGACGGGCCCGCGAGGAACGCTCCCAGCGCGACGACGATGCCGACCGCGAACACGGTGCGCAGCCCCGCGCGTAGGAATCGCACGACGAGGTCGTAGCTCACGCCGGTGGCGATCGTCGATCGCGGCGGCACCGCTCCGGTGAGCGCGCCCCGGGTGATGACGAGGGCCGCGGCGATCACCAGCATCCCGAACGCGACCCCCAACCCCGCCCCGATCAGGGCACGCCGGTGATTGCGGGCGACATACACGCCCAGTGCGAGGATGACCAGCGCGACCCAGGGCAGCCAGGTGGCGACCTTGTCGAGCAGCGAGTACGCGCCCTTGGCCCGTTCCAAGGTGGTGGCGTCGGTGACGGCTATGGTCGGATGCACGTCGGGGATGCGGCCTGCCACGGTGAACCCCGCGCCGACCAGCTGCTGCTTGGCCGCCGTGATGAACGGGGCCAGGTCGAGCCGCACCTCGCCGCCGGACACCACCACCGCGTTGCTGTTCCCGGAGAGCACTTCGTTCATCTGCTCGTGTGCGACTCGGATCGTCTGGTCCCACAACTGCGCGACGCCCGGGCTGGCGACGACCTCACCGACCCGGTCGTGCACGAAGTTGCGCACACTCGACGCCAGCGGGCCGGTGAGCCCTTGCAGGGGATCGGTGATCTGCGGGGGCACTCCCTGCGTGGCCAGCGCGTTGACCGCGTTGGTGGCCAGAGCCTGTACGTCGACGTAGTTGAACACCGTGTCGGTCACGCGATCGGTGACCGCCGCCTGTACCGCGGGTTCCCGGATGAGGGGGCTCATCGTGGCGACGAAACGGTCCGTATTGGCGACCTGGTTGTGTACCCACACGGTCATCAGCGACAGGGGCGCGAGCGCGCAGCCCAGTACGAGCAGGATTCCGGCGGCGAGCGACTTCCACGAGAAGCGCCGCCGCCGCGGCGGCTGGGCGCGCAACTGCTCGACCTCGGCGCGTAGCTGTTCGAGTTCGGCGCGTTCGTCCGTGCTCAATGGTGTCATGGACATCATTCACCGCCGATCGACGGGCATTGCGGGTATCTCATGCACGGACACGATGTGCAAGCCGAGATTTTCCAGTAATACGAGCAATCCGTGCAGATGCGACTGATCGTCGATCGTCCCGTAGATGAGGGTTTCCGGCTCGGCGGCGACGATCCGGACGTCGCTGAACTCCCCGACGGCCTCACGGACCGGATCCGAGAGGCGCCCGCAGACCCGGAACTCGTATTTGCGCCCGGTCACGGGACCACCTCCTCAGCCTGGCATGACGAGTCCGCCGGTCCCCAGAGGACGCGGCCCGGGACCCGATCGCCTCATCCGCGCTGGGTGATATGCGCGCGAGGACGCGACTCGGCGTGTGGTTTCCCGTAAGAATGGCGGGGAATGCAGCGGGGACGTGATGCCGGACAACGAAACTCCACGGGAACGAGTGCGTGTGCCACGGGTGAAGGTCGTGGTGCCGGACCTGCCTGTGCATCTGGTTTCGCGCCCTCGCCTGCTTTCGGTGCTCGACCGGGCCCGCGAGGCGGCCGTCACGGCGGTGTGCGCGCCCGCGGGCTTCGGCAAGACGCTGCTACTGGCGGAATGGGCGCAGCGCGCCGGTGACGGCACGATTTCCTGGATATCACTCGATTCCGACGACAACGACGACCGTCGGTTCTGGTCGGTTCTGCTCAGCGCACTCGCGACGAACCCTGGTCTGCGGGAGGACAGTCCAGTCCGGACGCTGGAAATCCCGGACAACCCCAGCTCCGATCCGGCTTTCCTCGCCGAGGTGGTGGACGCGCTCGACGAGCTTCCCCAACCGGTTTCGCTGGTTCTGGACGACCTCGACCAGCTTCGTGACCCGCGTCCGCTGCACGGGCTGCGCACACTGCTGCGGCACCGGCCTTCCGGGCTACGCGTGGTCCTGTCGAGCCGGGCTGCGCCGCCGTTACCGCTGGGACGCCTGCGGTTGTCCGACGACCTCGCCGAGATCGGCGCCAAAGAGCTCAACTTCACGTTCACGGAGGCACGGGCGCTGTTCACGGTCACCGGCGCCGAAGTCACCCCGGCAGCGCTGAGCAGGCTCGTCGAGGAGACCGAAGGCTGGGCGGTGGGGTTACGGCTCGCGGCCGCTTCGGTGGCGTGCGAAGGCGGCCTCGACGGGTTCCTCGCCGGGCATGACCGCGCCCTGCGGGAATATCTGGAAGACGAGCTCCTCCAGCAGCTTCCTGGCGACGTGCGGGAGTTTCTGCGCGCGATCAGTATCCGCGCGACGGTGACGCCGGCGCTCGCGGCGGCCCTGTCCGGCCGGCCGGACGCGGAGGGCCTGCTGCATGAGTTGTCCGCGCAGACCATGATGGTGGTGCGCGAGGACCGGGCAGGCAACCAGTACGCGATGCCCGCACTGCTGCGGTCGTATTTGCTCGCCGAACTCAGCCGCCGCGAGCCGGATCGGCTGGCCGCATTGCACGCACTCGCCGCGGACTGGGCGAAATCGGTGGGTCACCCCGCCGAGGCGCTCGCACACGCGGCACAGGCCATGGACACCGCCCAGACGCAGGAGCTCCTGCGGCGCCACGCGATCGAGCTGTTCCTCTCCGGTGCGCACAGCGTGCTGCGCCGGGCCTTCGGTGTTCTCGACGACCGGACGGTCGCGGCCGATCCGCTTCTGGCCTTGGTGGTGGCCAACCTGTATCTCGAAGCGGGCGAGGTCGGCACCGCGGACCTCCACCTCGCGGAGGCGCAGGCGAGCATGCCGCCGGAGCGGCCCGCCGAGGTGCGTGTGCTGTGGCAGCTGACCCGATCACGCCGTGCTCAGGTGCAGGGGGATCTCGCCGCCATCCTCCGGACCGCCGCGGAGGTCGATCCGGCCATCGCGAACGGAACGGGCCTGGCCGATCTCGCGGCACTCCAGCACGAGATCCCGGCGCTCGTCGGTGGCGACCCTGGGGGTGCACGTGACCGGGTCGAGGCGGTCCTCGCCCGTGCCGAGAACTCGGGGCAGGACCACGTCGTGATCCGGTGCCACACGATGCTCGCCGCGCTGGCAGCCGCCGAGGGTGATCTGCGCGCCATGACCCGCTTCGCGCGGGCGGCGGAAGAGCGGCGCGGCTCACGCGGACAGCAGGGCGTGGTGGAAGGCGTCGCGGTAGCGGTCTTGCTGGGTTTCGGTGAGCTGTTGCGCGGTGAGCCAGGTGCGTGCGTCGATGCCACGGCGCGGATTGCCCGGATCCTTCCCTCATCCAGCCCGAAGATCGTCGAAAACCTTCAGTTGGCCGCCGAGACGTTGCGGGGCGCGGCCGCATTCGAACTCGGTGACTGGCGTGAGGGGCTCCAGCGCATGCGCGCGACACGGCGGGCGGCAGAACGCGGTGCGACGATGTCGGCCGAGTACGCCGCGCTGTGCGCCGTGCTGGAGCACCGCGCCGCACTCCAGCTCGGCGCGGGGGAGCAGGCCAGGGAAGTGCTGCACTGGAGTCAGGAGGTGCTCGGTGCGCCGGGGGAGATAGCGCTGATGCGGGCCAGGACGCAGCTGTCGCTGGGCAGACATGCCTCGGCAGCCAACGTACTGCGGCCGCTACTGGAGGGCGCGTCTCCTGCCGTGCTGAAGTGGAGCGAGATCGAGGGCCTCGTCGTCGGGACGCAGATCGCGACGCGGACCGGCACACCCGCAACCGCGCGTCGGCTGCTGGGAAAGGCGTTGACGCTCGCCGAGTCGGCTGACATCTGGCATCCGCTGGTTTTCGCGGAACAAGACGTGATCACGACTCTCACCGGTCTGCTGGGCAAGCTCGGTACGGGGGAGCGGTTTGCCGCGCAGGTGCTCGCGCGCCGCACACGGCTAGGGTGCCCACCGGTGCCGGTCCCTCTGACGGAGCGCGAGCGCAGCGTGCTGCGACTGCTGCCGACGATGCGATCGATCGATGAGATCGCCGAGGATCTCACGGTGTCGCCGAACACCGTGAAAACGCACGTCCGCGGCATTTACACCAAACTGAACGTGCGCAGACGGCGCGACGCGGTCGCGGTCGCCGTCGCGCAGGGACTTCTCGACGCCGATCTCATCGAATGACGGCTGTCGTTGAGCCGTTCGGCCCTAGTGCCCCCATTCGACGCTTCTTACCGTCACAGAAATGGGAGAGGGCAGGGGCTTCGGTCACGGTGAGCAACGATGGTGCGTTCCGCATGCGAAGCTGGTGCCGCCTCGTGTGCCCGCTCGCTTCGTCGAGCGGGAGGAACTGCGCGAAGAACTGGCCCACGGTGTGGCTGCCAGGGACGTGACGTTGCTGTGCGCTCCGGCGGGTTACGGCAAGACACTCCTGCTCGCCGACTGGATCGAACGGACGGGCAAGGCGGACAAGGCGTGGGTGTTCCTCGACGGCGAAGACGACAGTCCCGAACGGCTACTTGCCGCGATCCTGTGCGCGATCCGGGACTGCGAAGTCGTGCCGGTCGACAGCTCGCTTCGCGGGCTGGCACCCCCACGTGACGGCGACGTCGCCAGCAGGCTGGCAGACCTTGTCGACGGCATCGACGCGCTGCCGCACCGGTTGCACTTGGTCGTGGACGACATCCACGAGGTGATCGCCGGCCCCGCCCTGCACGTGCTGGACACGCTCGTGCGCCACAAGCCGAGAAACCTCCGCCTCGTGCTGGCCTCCCGCGCGGACCCGGCCCTGCCCTTGGCGCGCTGGCGCGTGGAGGGCAGGCTCAGCGAACTGCGCGCCGAGCGGCTGCGTTTCTCGCTGGAGGAGGCCGCCGAGCTCATGCGCAAGGCCGGCATCGATCTCAGGGAGGATCAGGTGTGCCGGCTCGTCGATCAGACCGACGGCTGGGCGGCCGGCCTGCGGCTGGCCGCGCGTTCGCTGTCCGAAACCGACGACGCGGATTCCTTTCTCACCGACTGCGCGAGCAATGACCGGGCCATCGCCGACTTCTTCGCCGGGGAGGTGCTCGTCCGGCTCGCCCCGGACAACAGGAGACTCCTGCGTATGCTCAGCGTCTGCGAGGACGTGACTCCGCGCCTGGCATCGTGGCTGTCCGGTCAGGACGACGCGGGCCGGGTGCTCGCCGGGCTCGAACGCGAGAGCTCGCTCGTCGCCGCGTTCGGGGAGGACCGGCAGTGTTTTCGCATCCACCCTCTTCTGCGGGCGTATCTGCGGGCCGACCTGAGCAGGCACGAGCCGGGGCTCGCGGACGTGCTGCACCGCAGGGCCGCGTCCTGGTACACGGCTGAGGGCATGCCGATGAGGGCGCTCCAGCACGCCGAGCACACAGGCGATGAGCAGACGGTGGTCGCATTGCTGCACGACGCGGCCGCGGAGATCCTAGTGCGGGGCGAGCCGGAGCTGGTGCGCCGTGGGCTCGCCGCGGTGGCGGGCCGCGTGATCGCGGAGGACCCACGGTTGCTGTTGTTCTCGGCACTGGCGCACCTGGAGTCCGGTGAGCTCGCGGTCGCCGAATCCACTATCGCACGCGTTGAGGCGATATGGCCGGGTGAACCGGACGGCGAACTCGTCGCTCTGCGGCAACTGACTATCTCGGCACACGCGTTGGCGTGTGGACGTGCCGCCGTTCGTGCGGGACGACCGATGACCGCACCGGGGCGAACGGTGGGCTGCGAGACGTGGCTACGACTGGACCGGGGCATCAGGCTCGGGGCGCTGGGCGAGATCGAGGCCGCGCGCGGGCAGCTACTCGCCACCGAGCAGGTGTGCCGCGAGAACGGTCTCGAGTACCTGCTCATGCATTGCCGGGTCGCGCAGGCTTGGACGGCCGCGCTGGCCGGTGACTGTGCGGGGATGGAGACCGCGTCGGAGGAGGCGTTGACAATCGCGCGCGGAGGAGGCTGGGAGCGTTCTCCGTGGCTGGCTTGCGCCGAGGGGTTGATCGGGCTGGCCCGCCTTGTGCGCCTCGACACGGCGGGCGCGGTCGCCGCCGTGGAGGCGATCGCCGGCGCGGAACCGCCGGCCATCCGCTTCATTGCCGGGATCGTCGGCGGAATCGCGCGGTTCGACAAGGGTGACCTGATTGAGGGGATACGGCTCCTGCAGGCCAACCGGCGTGAGCTGTCCGACCGGACGGTGCCGGTCGAGCTCGCCGCGGTGGCCGCACTCGCCGAGCACGAGTGCGGTCTGCGAGCGCACCATCCCGGGGTGGCGCGCGAAGCCGCGGAATGGGGCCGGGCCCGGATCGGCAGGTCGGCCGAATGGCATCTCATGGAAGCCAGGACGGCTTTCGCGCGCGGCGATTTGGTCGGGAGCGCGGCAGCCCTGCGTCAAACCTGCGCACGCGGCACGAGGACCCTCGTGCCGATGACCCAGGTCGAGAGCCGGCTGCTGGAAGCGGCGATCGCGTTGCGTGGCGGCCGCCGCACCCAGGCCCGCGCGGCTCTGGCCGCGGCACTGTCCCTCGGCAGCGCGGTGGGCATCGTCCGGCCGTTCGGCCACGCCGACGCCGGGGTACGGCGGCTCCTCCTCGACCAGATCGGCGGGTTCGGTGCCGTCGACGCCTTCGCGAGGCGGGTGCGGGATGTGCTCACGGGCAGCGGTGCGAACGGCGGCGTTCTGACCGGCCGCGAGCGGGCCGTGCTGGCCCGGCTCACCTTGCCGCTCCCGCTCGACGAAGTCGCCTCGGAGCTGCGGGTCTCGGTCAACACGGTGAAGACCCACGTCCGCGCGATTTACGCGAAACTCGGCGTCAACAACAGGCGGGCCGCCGTCGTGGCCGCGCGGGAACGCGGGCTGGGCTGACCCTCACGCGTGCCGAGCCCGAGGGTGCGGGGCGCCGACACGCGCATCGGAACGCAGCTCGCGCCTGGCGGCGACACCCCAGCCGACCACTCCCGCTCCCGATATCAGCAGTTCGAGCCCGAGCAGCCAGACGAGCACCGTCAGCGAGACCGACGGGTAGGCCAGCAGCACGACACCCGCGATCGCGGTGACGGCCCCGGCCCCGGCGGCCCAGGCGCGTCCGGGCATGCTGCGCGACGCGAGCGCGTGGACGAGCCCGATCACGCCGCCGATGACCCAGAACAGGCCGAGCAGCACCGTCAGCACGGTCATGGTCTGGAACGGATGGCGCAGCACGAGAATGCCTACCCCGAGTGACAACACGCCGCTGAACGCGAGCAGCACCCGGGTACCGCTCGTCCTCTCGTCGCCCGCGATCGCGGACACCAGCCCGTACACGCCGTTGATCAACGCGAAGATGCCGAAAACCACCGCGATCACCTTCACCGTGGCGTGGGGCCACACGAGGATCGCGACTCCGGCGATGAGGGCGAGCACACCCATCGTCAGCACACTTCCCGGTGAGCGGGTCAGCCGGCCCGCGACGTCGGACGGGTCACGCCCGTCGGTCCTGCTCTCCATCATGATCGCGACCTCCATTCGGTCTTGCCGTCGCTGTGGAGGCTCCCGTGTTCGCGGTGCGCAGAACTCACCCGGTTCGGGTGGTGCCGCACGATCGCCGCCACACGCACGCTCGCACCGTGAATGCACGCACCAGCGCCGTAGCCGCCCCGGGCCGCCCTGCGCCGCGGCCTCCGCGAGCCGTGCATGCCGGGGACCTGCGTCTGGAGGCGTGGGCGCACACACGCGAGGCCTGCATCGCGGAGGCCGCGAGCGCACTCGCCGGCAGCTTCGCCGGGCCCGGACCGCTCATGCCGGAGGGCGTCACCAGCTTCGAGGTATCGGCCGTGACGGACGAGGAGTTGCTCAGGGCCGTCCTGCTGCGAGTGATCGAGGGCATCCTGGTCGGGGGTCGGGTGCCGGTGTGGATCGAGGCGACGGCGACTCACACAGGGCTGCGGATGCGGTGTGGGACTGCGGAAACGGCGCAGATCGTGCGCGTGGGCGCAGTCCCACGAAGCGTGGCACCACAGGGAATCCGCTGTGAGCGCACGCCCGTCGGGTGGCGCTGCCGCGCACGAATAGATGTCTGAACGGCAGGATGGACTGGAGGAGTCATGGTCCTGGCACAGGGAAACTACCCATTCCTTGATCTCATGTGGACGATGCTGGTGTTCTTCGCGTGGGTGATCTGGTTCTGGCTGCTCATCATGATCTTCGGCGACCTGTTCCGGCGCGACATCTCGGGCTGGGCCAAGGCGGGGTGGACGGTGTTGGTGATCGTGCTCCCGTTCATCGGTGTGCTGGTCTATCTGATCACCCAGGGCAAGCACATGGCCGAGCGCAGGCAGGCCGAGGCTCGTGCGACGCAGAGCCAGTTCGACGACTATGTCCGCTCGGTGGCGACCACGAGCGACGGCGGCGGAGCCTCGGACCAGATCGAGAAGGCCAAGCGGCTGCTCGACGAGGGAGCGATCAACGACGAGGAATACCACTCGCTCAAGAAAAAGGCACTGGCATCCCGATGAGGGCATGACTTCGGGCCCGTCGCAGGAACTCCGCCCGCGCCGTCGGCGCGTGCGGTTTCTCCTGCTGGGCGTGGTGCGTCCGCTGCTGACCGTCGCGCTGCTCGTCGCCGCCTACTACGTGCTTCCGGTGGGGCAACGGCTCGACGGCGGCGGTATGGCGTTGCTGATCGGCGGTCTCGCACTGGTGGCGTTGCTGGTGGTGTGGGAGGTCCGGAACATCTTGCGGTCGACGTACCCGTTGTTGCAGGGGGTGCAGGCGCTCGCGCTGGTGGTTCCGTTGTTCCTGCTGGTTTTCGCGGACGTGTACCACGTTCTGGCGGTCACCCAGCCCGGCAGTTTCACGGCGGTGCTGACCAAGACCGACGCGCTGTACTTCGTCGTGACCGTGTTCGCCACGGTCGGTTTCGGCGATATCGCGGCGGTCACGGCCACCGCGCGGATCCTGGTCACCCTGCAGATGGTCGGCGATCTCATCGTGGTCGGACTGGTCCTGCGGGTCATCGTGACCGCGGTGCAACGGAGAAGAGACCAAGGACGATCCTGACCTGTGATCACGCGACCGTCAGGGCGGTGACTCCCCTGGCCAGCGCGAGGATCCCGGTCCACAGGGCCAAGGCGCTCGCGGCATGCGCCGGTGTCTCCCCGGCCCAGGAACCGACCTCGACCTCGATCAGACCACCGAGGACGAACAACCCCCACATCCGATCCCATCTGGCGCGCGTCGGTGCCAGCGCGATATCGGCACATCCCTTCGCGACCAGCAACCACGGAACGGCCAGGGACAACCAGAGGAAGGCCAGGCCGGGCAAGGTCAGCGCGACCAGGCCGCCGGCCATCGCGCAGGCGGCCACGAGCACGTGCGCGGGGCCACGTTGCCGGAGGGAAAGATGATCGAATGCGACCGCGCAGAGCAGGGCGGCGGCGGTGAGTGTCACCAGCTGCACCGACGGGAACTGGATCGCCAGCATTCCGCCGGCGAGCCAGCACGCCCCGAGCAGGCCCTGCCGCCTCATGCCGGGCCTGGTTCGCGGCTGTGCACCACGACCGACCAGATGATCAGGACGTCGAGTGCGATGACGATCGTGGACCACAGTGGATAGGCGGACAGGAACACCAGCTGCCCGAGTGCGTTGAATCCCGCCAGAAGGACGATCACGATGCGGGCCCACGTCGCGCCGAGGAAAAGCGCCACGCCGGCGAGCAGGACGAGCGTGCCGATGATGACGTGCACCCAGCCCCAACCGGTCAGGTCGAGGACCAAAGGACCGTCCGGCCCCACCAAGTAGAAGGTGCTTTCGGTGAGCGCCACGATTCCGAGCATCAGGTTGACCAGCGCCACCAACACGACGAGCGCACCACTGAACCGCAACCACGCGGCCCGTTCCGCGGCCGCGGCGTTCCCAGAGCCCTGTGCCGAGATGTCTCCGCTCATTCTCACCTGCCCGAGTTGCCTGATGACCACGTGTCCCGAGCGTGGGTGGACCGACGGTTCGGGCGCCTCGCCCGATTTTGAGGAGCCGGGCCCCTTCTCGCCCGCGCGGGGTGAGCGCGCGCGACGGATGCCGGATTAGCTTCACGGGGATGGAGACGACGGCCATGGCGGCGAAGCGGCGCGGCGGCACCGTGTTACTGACCCTGGCCGCCGGTCAGTTCCTGATGACGCTCGACACGTCGGTCATGAACGTCTCCATCGCGAGTGTCGCCCAGGACGTCGGCACCTCCGTGACCGGCATCCAGACCGCCATCACGCTCTACACGCTCGTGATGGCGATGTTCATGGTGACCGGCGGGAAGATCGGCGCGATCGTGGGCAGGCGCCGTGCCTTCGCGATCGGCTGCGTCGTCTATGGCTGCGGTTCGCTCACGACCTCGCTGTCACCGAGTCTCGGAGTGCTGATCATCGGCTGGTCGGTACTCGAGGGCTTGGGCGCGGTGCTCATCATGCCGGCGATCGTGGCACTGGTCGCCTCGAACTTCGGTCGCGCCGAGCGCCCCCGTGCGTACGGGCTGGTGGCTTCCGCCGGCGCGATGGCGGTCGCGATCGGGCCGCTCGTGGGCGGACTGGTCACGACGTACTTCTCGTGGCGATGGGTCTTCGCGGGTGAAGTCGTGCTCGTGGCCGGCATACTCGCGTTGGCCCGCCGCGTCTCGGAGACACCGGTTACCACCCGTCCGCGCGTTGACCTCGCAGGCGCGGTGCTTTCGGCCGCAGGGCTGGGCATGCTCGTGTCCGGAGTGCTCGCGTCCGGTACCTGGGGCTGGGTCCAGCCCAAACCGGAGGCACCCGCGCTGCTGGGACTTTCCCCGGTGGTGTGGCTGATCCTCGCCGGCGGCGTCGTGCTGCGCCTGTTCCTCGGATGGGAGCGGCATATGCTCGCACGCGATCGTGAGCCTCTCGTCGATCCGGGGATGCTGGGCAACCGCCAGCTGACCGGTGGGCTGACGGTGTTCTCCTTCCAGTTCCTGATCCAGGCAGGCCTGTTCTTCATCGTGCCGCTGTTCCTGTCGATCTCGCTGGGGCTGTCGACACTGGCGACCGGTGTCCGGTTGCTTCCCCTGTCCGTCACGTTGCTTCTCGCGGCGATGGGGATTCCCCGCTTCTGGCCGCACATCTCGCCTCGCCGGGTGGTCCAAGCCGGGCTGATGACCCTCTTCGTCTCGCTCGTGGTGTTCCTCGCCGCACTCGATGCCGGGGCAGGGCCGGAGGTCACGACCGTGCCCATGCTGCTGGCCGGGCTCGGCATCGGGGCGCTGGCATCGCAGCTGGGCGCGGTGACGGTGTCCGCGGTGCCCGACGAGCGGACGAGCGAGGTGGGCGGGTTGCAGAACACCGCGACCAATCTGGGAGCGTCATTCGGTACGGCTCTCGCGGGCTCGGTGCTCATCGCCGCGCTGACGACGTCGTTCCTCAACGGGGTCGTGGACAATCCCGCGGTGCCTGCGCAGGTGAGTGAGCAGTCGCAGGTCCAGCTCGCCAGCGGCGCTCCGTTCATCTCGGATGCCCAGTTGCGTGACCGGCTGGCGCAGGCGGGGCTGCCTGAGGCCACGGCACAGGCCATCGTGAGCGCGAACTCGCAGGCCCGGATCCAGGGGTTGCGCGCGAGCCTGGCGACGCTCGCGGCGGCGGCGGCCGCGGCGCTGTTCTTCACGCGCCGCATCCCCCGCACACAGCCCGCTGATCTCACCCGGCGAGGGTGATCGCTGCCGGCCTGGGCCGCCGCTAGCTTCTTCGCGTGCGAAACGACGGTCTGCCGCCCGGCGGAGCGGCGCAACCGCCGGTCGGTATGCCACGTGCGTTGGTGATGCTGCTGGGGGCAGCCGCGGGCGTGGTCGTGGCGGGCGGGGTCCGCGCCGTCGCGTGGCTCGTGGGCCCGATCTTGATGGCACTGGTCATCGTCATCGCCGTACACCCCGTGCGATCGTGGTTGCGCGGCAAGGGGTTTCCTTCGTGGCTGACGACCGTCGTTCTGGTGATACTCGTCTATGGAATCATGCTCGTGCTGACGATGGGCATCGTCGTGTCGGTCGCCCGGCTGGCAGGGTTGTTGCCGCAGTACCAGGACAGAGCGAACGAGCTGGCCGCCTCGGCGTCGAACCTTCTGTCGAGTTTCGGCGTCGGGCCGGAGCAGTTGAAGACCGTCGCCGGATCTCTCGATATCGGCAAGCTGACCGGGCTGCTGGTGAGCTTGCTGGGCGCGGTGGCGGGGCTGGTGTCCAACCTCGCGTTCCTGTTGGCACTGTTGCTGTTCTTGAGCGTCGAGTCCGGTGGGGTCGGGGAGCGCCTCGGGGTCATCGCCACGGACCGGCCCGCCCTCGCCGTCGCGCTGTCCCGGTTCGCTCACGGCACGCGGCGCTATCTCGTCGTGACGACCGTCTTCGGGCTGATCGTCGCGGTTCTCGACGCGATCGCGCTCGTGATCATCGGTGTGCCGCTGGCGTTCACGTGGGGATTGCTTTCGTTCATCACCAACTACATCCCCAACATCGGCTTCCTTATCGGGCTGGCACCGCCGGCATTGCTGGGGCTGTTCATCGGGGGGCCGCGAGAGCTTGTCCTCATCATCGTGATCTACGGAGTGCTGAATTTCGTGCTGCAGTCGCTGATCCAGCCGCGGTTCGTCGGAGACGCGGTCGGCCTGTCGGCGACGGTGACCTTCGTGGCGCTGGTTTTCTGGGCCTGGCTGCTCGGCCCCCTCGGTGCGATTCTCGCGATCCCGGTGACCGTTCTCGGCAAGGCACTACTTGTGGATATCGACCCGAAGGCGAGATGGGCGGACGCGTTGTTGCGCGCCCCGGCCTCTCCCCGCAGGGGCCTCCGGTCGGGGCGGCGAGCCACGATCAAACAGGGCCGGTGAGTCGCCGGTCTGAGCGCTCACCTCCGCAGGGCGAAGTCACGGCGGACAAGTCGGCAGATCCTGGAACCGGAACGCGTGGACGGCGACGAGAGGGGTTGTCATGAGTGCTTCCGATCCGCGAGGCGCCACGGTCACTCGCAGGCGGTTCCGGCTTGGGCCGGGCCAAATCGTCGGACTCGTTGTGGTCGTTCTGGCGATCATCTTCATCGTGCAGAACCGGACCGAGGTCAAGGTCAACTTGTTCACCGCGACCTTGACCGCCCCGTTATGGCTGCTCCTGACGATCATGACCGCTGTCGGCGTGGTGGTGGGCGTCCTCCTCCGGTGGCGTACCGGCAAGACCCGGCGGGGCTGAACGACGATCCCGCTCGGCCCACCGGGCTCGGGATCGGTCATCAACCCGGGCACGGATTCATCTTCGCCGGGCGATGCCTGCTCGGTCGCCACGTCGGACAGTTCACGGCGCCCACGCCCGCGGATACACACTCAAGGAGGTCATGATGGCCAAAGGAGACGCGCCCGTACTGGAAGCGCTCACGGATCTCAACGCGGTTTCCGTGGCGCGCACGGGACTGGACCCGGCGTCGCTCGTCCTCGTCCGGCTGGCCGCGCTGATCGCCGTGGACGCGCCGCCTGCGTCCTACCTGGCGCACGTCGGACCCGCTACCGAGAGCGGCGTGACGCTCGAGCAGGTCCAGGACGTGCTCGTCGCCGTGGCGCCGATCGTGGGCACGCCGCACACATTCTCGGCCGCGCGGAACATCGTCGAGGCTCTGGGCTTCGCGATCGAGCTCGCCGAGGCTGACGCCGGCACCTGACCGCGGCGCGGAACAGCCGGAGACGACGGCCGAACCACGCGCATTGCCCGCGTAGCAGGAGCTACGCGGGCTACTGCTGGTGTCATCAAGGGATTGTCGCCGTTGCCAATCGCCGGAACTCCATAACGATCGCACGTACGGGGCTTGTCTTGGCTCCGTTCGCGACGAAACCTGGAAGAGCGCTGAGGGCGGGACGCGGGCGGAAGTTGCGGCGATGGTTGAACTGGCAGGGATCGCGAACGCGGTCGCACGTATTCGGCTGAGCGACCTGCTCCGGATCACGAACCTGACCGCCGCCCAGGCACGCATTCTCGCCTGGCAGGTCGCCGGGGCCGCGGCCACTGACGGCTCGCGCACGGTCGACCTCGATTCGGTGTGGGTGGACCGGTACGGCGACGTCGTGATCAGCGGCCGTGAAGACCGAGCCGCGCTCGCCGCGGTCCTCGGTGCGCTGGCCACGGAAGCGGAGCGCGACGAACGGGACGACGGCTCGGTGCGCGCTGCCGCCGACGCCGCCGCGGCAGGAGCGGATCGCGGGACCATTTTGTCCATAGTGGACAAAGATCCGGAGCCGGAAAGGGTGTTGAAGGAAATCGCGGCGCTCGTCGAGGCCTCCGGTGGGCGGAGGCTTCAGCCGGCGGGGCGGCGCGGTCGTCCGACGCGAAGGCTGCGGGCACCAGCCCCGCGACCGGCCGCCCGCGCCGTGCTTCGCCCGCTATGGCGGGGCCTTGCCGCGCTGATCGTGCTGGGCGCCGCTGTGCTGCTCGAAGTCCTGTTGTTGCACGATCGTCTCGCCGGAGACCTGAAGCTGGTGTTCGGCGACCGCAACCCGCCCGCGTCCACCTCGGCACCCACCGCGCCAACGGGATTGCCCGCGGTGCCGCCGGCGCCGGCCGCGGCAGGCCAGGTCAGCCGCGTCGAACTCCGCGCCCTGCAGCCCTGCACCACCGGCGCGCCGTGTCCGGTGCGCGTTCTGGTGCAGTTGTCAGCCTCTCCGCGACCGGTCACGGTGAGCTGGGAGTTCCAGCTCGAGGATCGGTGCACGGGGGCGCGTGTCACGGCGCCCGGAAGCACCGTGACCGCCGGGGCCGGTGACACCGATCTGAGCGTGGTCGACCAGGTGCAGGTTCCCGCGGCCAAATCGGTCGCGATGTTCGGGGTGACCGGTGAACCGGCGCGCGCTTCCGCGTCGGCGCTGCAGGTGGGAGGGCCGACGTGCTGACGCTGTATCACGGCGGGCCGGGCGGTTCGTGGCGGCCGGACAGGCTCAGCCGCCGTCGCCGCCGTGCGCTCTCCTCGGGCCGGCGCAGGGGCCTGCCGCGGTGGCGTTCCTTCCGCCTGGCACCCGGCGCCTTCGATCTGCTGGCCGTGCTGGCGATGCTGGTGCTGATCGGCCTCGGCGTGCTGAACCTCTACGCCATCGGCGGGCGCTCACTGGCGGCGCACCAGCTGGCGATCGCGGCGGCGGGACTGCTAGCGCTGCTGCTGGTGTGGCGTCTGCGGGCTTCGGTTCTGGTCTATCTGGGCTGGGCGTGTTACGGCGTCGCGGTGCTGTTCCTGTGCGCGGTGCTGGTGATCGGGACCGAGGCGAACGGGGCGCAGCGATGGCTGGCTGTGGGGGCGTTCACGTTCCAGCCTTCCGAACTGGTCAAACTCGGGCTGCTCATCGTGCTGGCCTCCGTCGTCGGGTCGAGCAGGCCGGCGTGGCAGCGGTTCACGTTCGCGATCGTGCTCGCCGTGGTGCCGATCGGGCTGACGGTGCTCGAACCGGACCTTTCCACCGCCACACTCCTCGTCGCGATCACCGTCGCGATGCTGATCCTCGGCCGGGTCCCGGCCCGTTTCCTGGTGCCCTTGTTCGGCGGGGCCGCGGTAGTGGCGCCGCTGGCCATCGGCCTGCTCCGCCCGTACCAGCTGGAACGGCTCACGACATTCGTCTCGGCGAACCCGCAGAACGCCGGACCGGGATGGGCGGTGCTGCAGGCGCACATCGCGCTCGCCTCGGGCGGCTGGCTGGGGCAGCTGGGCAATCCGCAGCGGCAACTGCTCGCCCAGTACCTCCCGGACCGGGAGACCGACCTGGCCTTGTCCAGCCTGACCGAGCAGTGGGGGCTCGCCGCCGGTGCCCTGGCGGTACTGGCGGCGCTTGTCCTGGTGTGGCGGCTGGCGCTGGCCGCGCGGGTGCCGCGCAGCCGCGCCGGCGGTCTCGTCGCCGCCGGATTCGCGATGCTGCTGGGCGTGGAGGCCGTCGTGTCGCTGGGGGGCAATCTCGGCCTGCTTCCCGTCGCCGGTGTGCCCTTCCCGATGACCAGCTACGGCGGCACCGCGGTCGCCGTGCATCTGGTCGCGCTCGGGGTGGTGCTGAGTGTGCGCAGGGACGGCGCGCGACGGAGGTTGTGGTCGGCACCGGCCTGGCGATACGCGCGTCCCCGGCTCGCCCGCTTCGCCGCGCTCGGACTGACCGGGGTCCTGCTGCTGTTCACGGTCTACGCCTGGAATCTGCAGGAGAAGCAGGGGGACTCGCTGCGGCTGGCCGGCCAGGTGCAAATGACCCGCTGCCTGACGCTGCCTGCCGCGCGCGGCACCATCACCGACCGGCACGGCGCCCCGCTGGGCACCGGCGTCGACGCCGACACGGTCCTCGCCGTTCCCGCGTTGCTCCGTGCGCACTCCGACGACGTTCAGCGCGTGTCTCACCTGACCGGCGTCGCCCCGGACACGCTGCGTGCGGCACTGGACGCGGTGCCGGCCACCACCCTGTCCGTTCCGGTCGCCGACGTCGCTCGCGCCGTCGGTGACCAGATCGCAAGCGTGAACCTGCCCGGCGTCCTCGTCACACCGAAGCCCACTCGCCGCTATCCCGAGGGCGCCTCACTCGCCCCGCTGCTCGGTTTCGCCGGGATAGCGACACCGGAGGATCTGAAACGATGGCCCGGTTTGCGGGCTGACGAGATCGTCGGCCGGTCCGGGATCGAGCAGGCCTATGACGCCGTACTGCGCGGTGTCGACGGGCAGCAGTGTTTCGACGTGAATCCCGCAGGCGTACCGGTCGCGCAACGTCCGGCGCGGCCGGCCATCCCGGGTGCGAACCTGGCACTGTCACTCGACCTCGGGCTTCAGCGCCAGCTCACCGGTGCACTCGGTACCGCACTGGCCGCGGAACCGGCCGGCGGTATCGGCGGTGCGGTGATGATGGATCCCAGGACGGGTGCGGTCTTGGCGATGGCGAGCCTGCCCTCCTATGACGACAATCTCTACGGGCCGCCGGTGGACTCGACCGCGCTGCGCACTGCCGAGCAACTGCCCGGCCGGCCCATGCTCGAACACGCGACGCAGACCGCGGCACCGCCCGGCTCCACCTTCAAACTCGTGGTGGCCTCGGCCGACATGGCGCACCCCGTGCTCGGTCCCGCGACGGTGGTCCCGACCGGTGCGTCGTTCACGCTGGGCGGGCACACGTTCAACAACTGGAGCAACCTGCCGCCGCAGAATCTCGTGCAGGCCATCGCCTGGTCCAACGACGTCTACTTCTACAAACTCGCGAACTCCCTCGGCGCCGAGGCGCTGACCGGTACCGCTGCCCAGTTCGGGGTCGGCGCGCCGACCGGAATCGATCTTCCCGGCGAGAGCGGCGGATACCTGGGCACTCCGCAGACCGTCCAGCAGGTCGGGCAGACCTGGTACGCCGGCTCGACGGTGATCCTCGGTATCGGCCAGGGCTATCTGACCGTCACGCCGCTGCAGGACGCGCGCTGGACGGCCGCCGTCGCGACGGGGAAGCTGGTAACGCCGCAGCTCGGACTCGCGACCGGCACGGGTACTTACACGGCGTTGCCCGTGCAGGCTCCGGTGCCGTTGCCCTTCGCCGGCGCACTGGATCCGGTCCGGGCCGGGATGCGCGCGGCCGTCACCTCCGGTACGGCAGCCCGGCTGAACGCCCTGCCCGTTCCCGTCGGGGCGAAGACGGGGACGGCGGAGGACTCGTCGAGCGCGAACGGCGGCCTTGACGACTGGATGACCGCCGCCGCGCCGATGACCGCGCCCTCGATCGTCGCGACCGCGATGGTGCAGGGGCCGGGGGAGGGCGCCACCAGCGCCGGGCCGGTCGTGCAGCAGGTGCTGGCCTACTACTTCGCACACGAGCGGGACATCCTCGCGACGCCGCCGATCCAGCCGGGACGGTGAGAAGGTCGCTCACCAGCCGCGGAAGGACTCGAGCAGCGACTGGTTGCGCAATGCGCTCGCAGCCCCCTCGGCGACGCAGGTGAGCGGACGTTCGGCCGGTTTCACCGAGAAACCCAGGGCCTCGTCCAGCCGTTCGTGGAACCCGCGGAGCAGGGAACCGCCGCCGAAAGCCAGCAGGCCCTCGGCGAGTACGTCACCGACGCTCTGCGGCGGCAGATCGTCCATGCACGAGGCCAGGGTCTGCACGATCGCGTCGGTCACCGGGCGCACCGCTTCCTGAATTTCCTCGATCGACGCCGTGACCAGCTTCGGCCGTCCGGTGGCGGCGTCCCGGCCCGCGACGGCGATGGTCGGGCCTTCCGCCGTGCCGCACCGGATCTTGATGTCCTCCGCGTCGATCTCACCGACCAGGATGCCGTGCCGCTCGCGGAGGTGGTGGTACACCGCCAAGGTCATTTCGTCGCCCGCGATCCGGGAGGACCGGTGCGCCAGCACCTCGCCGAAACAGAACGCCGTCACCTCGGCCGTACCGCCGCCGACGTCGACGACGAGATGCGTGCGACGGTCGAGCGGGTCCACCCCGCAGCCGATCGCCCCCGCGATCGGCTCGGCCAGCAGAACGGGCCGGTGCAGGCCCGCTTCCTCGGCGGCTTCCAGCAGAGCCCGGCGTTCGAGCGGGGTCGCGCCGAGCGGCACGCCGATCACCGCGGTCGTTCTGATCCGCTGCCACCGGTGCGGTGCGAGTTTGCGCAGGACCGCGCGGATGAACGCCTGCGCCGTGTCCAGGTCGGTGATGACGCCGTCGTGCAGGGGGCGCATCGCGGTGACCTCGGCCGAGGTCCGTCCGACGAGGTCGCGCGCATCGTGCCCGATCGCGGCGACTTTCACCCGCCGCCCCCGGGAAGCGCGCAACAGCATGACCGATGGCTCTTCCAGGACCAGCTCGCTGCGCCCTGTGCAGACCACGGTGTTGGAGTTGCCGAGATCGATCCCCAACGCACCCATACCCGGCCTCCTGCCCGAATCGGATATGGCACCCAACGATCAGCCTGCTCCGATGGTAAGCCACCATGGGGTGATCTCGCGGGGAAAAGGCTTCGTGGCAACGGAAACGATACGATCGCGTCGCGGTTCGACGACCGCTCTGGACGTCCTTGGGGCGCGGACGGCCGCCGGAATCAGCCACGTGTCGAGATCCACAGTGGACGATCCTCGGCGCGGGCGGCCAGATCAGGTTCAATCCGGTGATCGCGACGTGGACAAGTCACGCTCTTCCCAGCGACTGCACCCCGCTGATCAAGGCCATCAGCTCGATGTCGCGGCTGTCGCAGCCGCGCGAGAGGTCGTTCACCGGCGCGGCCAGGCCTTGCAGGATGGGGCCCAGCGCGGTCGCGCCGCCGAGCCGTTCGGCGATCTTGTAACCGATGTTGCCGGCGTCGAGGTTGGGGAAGACGAGGACGTTCGCGCGCCCGGCCACCGGTGAGCCGGGTGCCTTCCGCTCCGCGACGGAGCCCACCAGCGCGGCGTCGAGCTGGAGTTCCCCGTCGACCGGGACGTCCGGCAGGCGGGCGCGCGCGAGCGCGGTCGCGGCGCGCACCTTGTCGACGTGCCGGTGCCGGGCGCTGGCGTGGGTGCTGAAGGACAGCATCGCGACGACGGGCTGCCGGGACGTGAGTGCCCGGTAGGTGCCCGCCGTGGCCACGGCGATGTCGGCCAGCTGTTCGGCGTCGGGGTCGGGCAACACGGCACAGTCGGCGAACCCCAGTACCCGGTCGGGCCCGATGATCAGGAACATGCTGCTCACGTGGCGCACCCCCGGCGCCGGCCCCACCACCCGGATCCCGGCGCGGAGGACGTCGGCGGTAGGCCGCGCGGCGCCGCCGACGCACGCGTGCACCAACCCGGCACGCAGTGCGGCCGCGGCGAGATGAAGCGGGTCGGACGGCGTGCCCTCGCCACGTACCGGGGACGCCAGTGCTTTCCGTACTCGCGGGTCCCTGCGGAGGCTGTCCGGATCGACCACGATCGACGCCGGTACCGCTTTCCCGCTGCCTGCTCGGCCGACCTCCTCCGGCCGGCCGAGCAGGCGCACCGCCAGTACGCCTTCCGCGTGCAGTCGAAGCGCCGCTTCGACCGCACGCGGGTCCTCACCGTCGGCGAGCAGGACGTGCGGGCAGGCGCCGGCGAGCCGGGCCCGCCACCTCTCGAGCAGGCCTGCTGTCCCGGTGGGTGCGTCGCGCAGGATCGGGTGTGTCATTCCGGCTTGGTGTTGAGGTGGGCGTACTTCGGCAGGTGGCGCCGCGCGTAGCGCATCGCGTCGCGGCGGAACGGGTCGCCCAGCTCCCGCGAGGTGTTGATCTGCACCACGCTCGGCCCTCCGGAGGCGAGTGCGTCCTTGATCGCGGGCTGCAGCTCGTCCTGTCCGGTGACGGTGCTCGCGTGGGCGCCCATCGCCCGCGCGACCTCGGCGAAGTCAGGGTTGTCCAAATTGGACCCGACATAACGGTCGCCGAACCAGATCACCTGGTTCTTCTTCTCCGCGCCCCACTGCTTGTTGTTCCAGACGATGGCGATCACCGGGATGTCCTCGCGCACGGCGGTCATCACCTCGGCCAGGCTCATGCCCCAGGCCCCGTCGCCGACGTAGGCGAACACCGGGCGTCCGGGTGCGGCGAGCTTGGCGCCCAGCGCCGTGGGGTAGGCGTAGCCACAGTTTCCGAACGTCATCGCGCCGAGGAAGCTGCGTGGCCGGTCGAAGTGCAGGTACGAGTTCGAGACCGAGCAGATGTTGCCGATGTCGGTCGAGACGATCGCGTCATCGGGCAGCACGTCGCGCAGCAGTGCGAGCGCGCGACGTGGGCGCAGTGCGTCGCCGCGCTGCACGCTCCATTCGTCCAGTTCGGCCGCCCAGGCCGCCTTCTCCTGATTGATCTCGGCCAGCCGCGCCTCGTCCGGCGCGCGTTCACCGTGCTCGCCTTCCAGCAGCCGGACCAGTTCGGCGGCGGCGGCCCTGGCGTCGCCGGCGATGCCCAGCCGCACCCGCTTGGTCAGGCCCAGCCGCCGGTGGTCGGCGTCGATCTGGATGATCTCCGCGTCTCCGGGCCAGTAGTCGAGGCCGTGCTGGGGCAGCGTGCCGAAAGGATTGAGCCTGCACCCGAGCGCCAGCACCACATCCGCTTGGGCGATCAGGCGCATCGCCGCCTTCGAGCCCTGGTAGCCCAGCGGCCCGACCGCCAGCCGGTGGTGGCTGGGGAACGAGTCGTTGTGCAGGTAGGAGTTCGCCACTGGTGCGGTGAGGTAGGTGGCGAGCCTGGCCGTCTCGTCCACGCCCTCCGCGGCCACCACGCCGCCGCCCGCCACGATCACCGGCCGGCGCGCAGTGGCCAGCAGCCGGGCGGCTTCGCGGAGTTGCTCGCCGTCGCCGGGACCGCGACGGAGGTCGCTCGACGGGTAGATGTCGTAGTCGCCCTCGCCGTAGAAGTAGTCACGCGGAATGTCGATCTGGACCGGACCTTGCTCCGCCTTGGCAAGGTAGAACGCGCGCCGCACGAGCTCGGACATCCGGTCCGGGCGGTTCACCTGAACCTGCCACTTGGTGATCTTCGAGAAGATGGCCAGTTGCTCGGTCTCCTGGAAGCCTTCCAGTCCGACGCCCGTCGATCCGGCCGACGGGGTCACCACGACCATCGGGGTGTGCGCGCCGTTCGCGGCGGCGACCGCGGTGACGAAGTTGGTGATGCCAGGTCCGTTCTGCGCGACGACCGCTGTCGGCCGTCCGGTGACCCGGGCATAGCCGTCGGCCATGTGCGCGGCGTTCTGCTCGTGCGCAACCGGGACGAACCGGATACCCGCGTCGGGGAACAGGTCGAGCGCGTCCATGAAAGCCGATCCCACGATGCCGGGGATCATGGTGACGCCCTCGGCCACGAGCTGCTCGACGAACGCTTCGCTTGCCGTCATCTTGGTGCGGCCACCATCAGTCGGCATCGTGCCCTCCAAGTAATTTCAATATGTGGCACTACATTCCATAACCGAAGCTAAGCCAGGTGGCGGACCGCTGTCAATCAACGCGCTAAACTGGTCTTCCAACATATGAAGGTGAGGTGTCATGGCAGTCGGCGAACAGGAACCGCCACAGGCGGGCATAACGGGTGCGCAGACCATTTCGCGCGCGTTCGCGGTGTTGCAGGTCTTCCGCGACCACCGCGGGGATCTCGGTGTGGGAGCGGTATCGAAGGAGCTGGGGCTCAATCTCAGCACGACGCATCGCATCGTGCGCGCGCTCGTCGCCGAGGGATATCTCGCGCAGAACACCAACAACGAGCGCTACTACCTGGGCACCGCGAGCCTTCTGCTGGGGCAGGCCGCGTATCGGAACTTCGCCCTCGACGTCGTGACGCCGGCACTGCGGCGGTTGGCGGAGCGGACCGGCGAATCGGTGAATCTGGGCGTGCTCGCCAACGGGAGCGGGGGAGCGGTGGTCGTGGAGCGCATCGAGTCGCAGAACCCGCTGCGGTTCACCCAGCCACCGGGCACCAGGGTGCCGCTGCACGCCTCCGCGATGGGCAAGGCGCTGCTGGCGTTCAACGCCGACACCGAGCGGCGGCTGCTCAAGGGAGTCAAGCGCCTGGAGCGCATCACCCCGAACACCCACGTGTCGCCGAAGGCGCTGCGTTCGGATCTGGAGCGCACGCGCGCCCGCGGCTGGAGCATCGACGACGAGGAATCGCACGCCGCGGTGCGCTGCGTCGGCGCTCCGATCTGGGACAGCGCCGGAGTGGCCAGGGCCGCCATCGCGGTGCAGGCCCCGGCCATCCGCGTCCCGGCTCACCGCTTCGACGAGCTGGGCCCCGAGGTGGCGAGCGCGGCGAAGGAGATCTCCGCCCTGCTGCCACCCGGGCACAGCTTCTGACGGGTGGCCCAGCCACCCGTCAGGTCAGGCCTTCTCGGCGTTCGCCGGCACGTCCCGCACCGGAAGCGTCCGCTCCGGCTTGAGCGCCAGTGACGTGAAGCCGCCGACGGCCAGCAGGCCGGCCGAGACCATGAAGGGCACGACCCAGTTGTGCGTCTGGTCGAGCAGCAGCCCGAATGTCACTGGGGAGACGATCCCCGCGATACCGAATCCGGTGTTCATCAATCCGCCCGCGGTGCCGGCGTGTTCGGGGGCGACATCCATCGGGATGGCCCACAGCACGGCGTTGGTCAGCTCCAGGAAGAAGAACGCCACCGCCAGGCAAATGGTCACGAGCGTCAGCCGGTGCACGAACAGCGTGGGCATGACGAACGCGAACGACCCGAACAGGCCGACCACCAGCACCGTGCGCCGGGCGAACCGCAGGTTGCCCGTCCGTCGCAGCAGCCAGTCCGACAACAGGCCGCCGGCCGAGTCGCCGACCACCCCTGCCAGCAGCACCAGTGTGGTGAACAGCGCGAATTTGCTCAGCCGCAGGTGGTAGGCGCCGGCGAAGAACGACGGGATCCAGGTCAGATACACCCAGAGCATCCAGCCGTAGGTGAAGTCGACGAACGTCACGGGCAGGATGCGGCGCAGCAGCGGCAGCCACGGCACCGGCGGCCGCTTGTCCGCCCGTTGCCGCACGGTCAGCTCGCTCAATTCGGCGTCGGTCATGCGCGGGTGGTCCGCCGGCCGGTCCCGGTAGCTCCGCAGCCACACCAGGCCCCACAGCAGGCTGACGGCGCCGAGGAACCAGAACGACACGCGCCAGTTCGACGCGGCGATGATCGCCGCGACCGCGACCGGCGCGATGGCGTTGCCGATCCGGGAGAAGGAGTGCACCACACCCTGGCCGAACCCGCGCTGGTCGGCGGGTAGCCAGCGCGACATCGCGTGGGTCGCGCCCGGGAACGCGGCACCCTCGCCGAAGCCGAGCGCCAGGCGCGCGGCGAACAGGGTCACCAGGCCGGTCGCGAAGCCGGTGCCCACCGTGGCCAGCGCCCAGACCACGCCGACGATGGTCAGCAGCTTGCGGGGTCCGAAGCGATCGGCGAGCCAGCCCCCGAATATCTGGAAGAAGGCGTACGGGATCGCGAACGCCGAGAGCACCAGACCCAGTTGCGTATTCGACAGGTGCAACTCGGAGCGGATGAACGGGGCCGCGGTGGAGATGTTCACCCGGTCCACGTAAGTCATGAAGTACATCAGGCACAGCAGGAGCAGGATCCAGCCGCGCACGCGGCCACGGTAGGCGCGCCAGAGCCCGGTGTTCGGGGCGGCGCGCGCGGACGTGCCTTGCCTGGCCGGCTCGGCCGCGCTGGCGGGCGAGGAGGGGCTGGATCTGGTGATCGGGGCTCGGTCTGACGAAGACATCGTGGGACTACACCACCTTTGCCGCTGGTCGCCCGTGCGATCGAGGGCCAGCGGGGATATTCCAATTTGTGGGAGCTGATTCCACGAACGCTAGGAGGCCGCTTCTGCTGTGTCAACAATCACAGGTCCGTCAGGCGCCCGCGGGGTGTCCGGCAAGCCTGAGACGTTGACTTCGCCGAACGGCACGCCGTACCTTCGTGAGATAAGTTGCCAATATATGGAAGGCGCCGTTCTGGAGTCCTGGGGGAAGAAGCGCTGACGTCCGGCAGGAAAGGGACGCCATGACCACCACTCTCACCGCGGGCACCACCGACACCATCACCGAGCTGGTGGAGCGGGCACGGGCCGCGCAGGAGGAGTTCTCCCACTACCCCCAGCAACGAGTCGATGACGTGGTGACAGCTGCCGCGTGGGCGATCTACAACCACGACCGGGCCCAGGCTCTGGCCGAGATCTCGGTCCGGGACACCGGCTTGGGCAACGTCGCGGACAAGGTCGGCAAGAACCAGCGCAAAACCCTTGGCACGCTGTCCGACCTCGCGGGCGCGAAGTCGGTCGGGATACTCCGCGACGACCCGGAGACCGGCATCACCGAGTACGCGAAGCCGGTGGGCGTGGTCGCCGCGGTCTGCCCGTCCACCAATCCCGCCGCCACTCCGGCGAACAACACGATGATGGCGCTCAAGGGCGCCAACGCGGTGATCATCTCACCGTCGCCCAAGGGTGCGTCGACCTGTGGACTGCTCGTCGACTACATCCATGCCGAGCTCGACGCGGTAGGCGCGCCCCGCGACCTCGTGCAGTACCTGCCGCGGCCCACGAAGGAGCTCACCAGCGAGCTGATGCGCCAGGCCGACCTCGTTGTCGTGACCGGCTCCCAGCGCAACGTGCGGCAGGCCTACTCCAGCGGCACCCCGGCCATCGGGGTGGGCGCGGGGAACGCGCCGGTCATCGTCGACGCCGACGCCGACCTCGACGACGCGGCGGCCAAGATCAAGCTGAGCAAGACCTTCGACTACGCGACGAGCTGCTCCTCGGAGAACTCCCTACACGTCCACGCGAGCGTCTACGACGACATGATGCGCGCGCTGCAGAAGCAGGGTGGCTACCTGCTCACCGCGCAGGAGAAGGCGCGGCTGCGCGATGTCATGTGGCAGCACGGCAAGCTGAACCAGGCCGTGGTCGCGCAAGCCCCGGACCGGATCGCGGCGCTGGCCGGGCTCGACTCGCGCGAGGCGCGCGCCGCGGAGTTCTTCCTGGTCGAGGACGACGAGGTCGGGCCGGACCACCCGTTCAGCGGAGAGAAGCTGTCCGTCGTGCTCACCGTGTACCGGTTCCACGATCTCGAACAGGCTCTCGAGCGGATCCAGCGTCTGCTCGACTACCAGGGCGCGGGGCACTCCTGCGGGATCCACACCCGTACCGAGGCCCACGCGCGGCTGGCCGCCGACCGCCTGCGGGTGGCCAGGGTGCTGGTCAACCAGGCGCACTGCTTCGGCACCGGGGGAGCGTTCGACAACGGACTCGGCTTCACACTCACCATGGGTGCCGGCACGTGGGCGGGCAACAGCATCAGCGACAACCTCTCCTACCGCCACTTCCTCAACATCACCCGGCTCGCACGGCCCATCCCGCCGCGGATACCGGCCGAGCGCGAGCTGTTCGGCCGCTACCTCGACACCTACGGGCGGTGACAGCTGTGAAACTGTTGGAATACCAGGGAAAGCGGCTGCTCGCGGAGGTGGGCGTGCCGGTTCCACGCGGCCGGGTGGTCACGACTCCGGACGGCGCGCGTGACGCCGCCGCCGCGCTCGTCGGCCCGGTCGCACTGAAAAGCCAGGTGCCCTCCGGCAAGCGTGGGAAGTCTGGCGGGATCCGGTTCGCGGACGACCCTCGGGGCGCGTGGCAGGAGGCGAACGATCTGCTGGGCGGAACGGTCGGCGGTGCGACCGTGACCAGTCTGCTGGTGGAAACGGGGGTGGCCATCCGGTCCGAGCTCTACGCCGCCGTGCTCAACGACCCCGCCACGAAGGGACCGCTCGTGCTGCTGTCGGCCTCCGGCGGTATGGACATCGAAGAGATCGGCGCTCGCGATCCGGACTCGATCGCGCGGATCGCGGTGGACATCCGCGCCGGCCTGACCGAGCCACAAGCCCACGCTGCGGTGGATCGCCTCGGCCTGCCCGAGCGGGCCGGCAAGCAGGTGGTCGCCACCCTGCTGGCGATGTACCGGCTGTACCGGGGCCTCGACGCGGAGCTCGTCGAGATCAATCCGCTCGCCGTCACCGCTGGGTCCGACGTGCTCGCACTGGACAGCAAGATCTCGCTCGACCCCGGCGGACTGGGCAGGCACCACGAACTGCTCGCGGAGATCCTGCGCGGCGGTATCGAAACGGGGACCGAGCTGGAGCGCCGGGGACGCGCTCTCGGCCTGGCCTACCTGGAACTGGACGGTGAGGTGGGCGTCCTCGCCAACGGGGCCGGTCTGACGATGACCACGCTGGACGCGGTGACGCACTACGGTGGTCGGCCGGCGAACTTCCTGGAGATCGGCGGGGACGCCTACACCAAGGCCACGCCCGCGCTGCGCCTGGTACTCGACAACCCGCGCGTGCGCAGCGTCGTGGTGAACTTCTGCGGTGCCTTCGCGCGCACGGACGTGATGACCGAAGGCGTGCTGGCCGCGATCGAGGAGCTGGCACCCTCGGTCCCGATCTTCTTCTCGATCCACGGCACCGGCGAGGACAAGGCCATCCGCCTGGTACACGAACGCCTCGGCGTCGCGCCGTTCGACGTGATGGACGACGCGGTCCGCGCGGCGGTGACGGCCGCCGCGGTGGACGGCACGAGGGCGGTGCGGCGCTGATGCTGATCTCCGCGAAGGACAACGTCGTCGTCCAGGGCCTGACCGGCAGGCAGGGTTCGTTCTGGGCCGCCAAGATGGCCGAATGCGGCACCCGCATCGTCGCGGGCGCCAGCCCCGGTAAGGGCGGGGCCGACGTCAACGGGATACCCGTGTACGACACCGTGTGCGAAGCCACGCGGCACCATCCGGTGGACGTCAGCGTCATGTTCGTGCCGCCACTGGGCGTCCGCTCGGCCGCCGCCGACGCGCTCGCGGCCGGCGTCGGCAAGGTCGTGCTCCTCACCGAGCACGTGCCCTACCAGGACGTCATGCGAGTGCTCGCCGACGCCCGCGACGCCGGCGCACAGGTACTCGGACCCAACACGGCGGGGCTCGTCGTGCCCGGTGTCGCCTCGGTGGGCATCATGCCGGGCTTCGCCGGCCACATCTTCCGGCCGGGTTCGATCGGGGTCATCTCGCGCAGCGGCAGTCTCGGCACGCTCGTGTCGCTCAACCTGGTGCGTGACGGGTACGGCCAGTCGGCGTTCATCGGGATCGGCGGCGACCCGATCCTGGGAACCACCGCTGTCGACGCGGTGCGCGAACTCGACCGGCATGAGGGCACCGATGCCGTCGTCCTCGTCGGCGAGATCGGCGGTTCGATGGAGGAGGAGGCGGCCGCCCACATCGCCACGATGGACAAGCCGGTGGTCGCGTTCATCGCCGGTCGCAGTGCGCCGCCGGAGCGGCGCATGGGCCACGCCGGCGCGATCGTCAGCGGTGGACGAGGCAGTGGTCGGTCCAAAGTGGATTCGCTGACCGCGGCCGGTGCGACCGTGGTCGAGTTGCCGAGCCAGATCGGCGAGGCGCTGCGCTCGCACGGCGTCGAACCAGATCGTCACTGAGTCCACAAAGGACAACGGACCGTCGGCTTGACGGTGCTCCGCTGGCCGAGCAAACTTAACACATAGTTCCATAAAATGGAATCACGGCATCCAGTGTCGGAGGCCACCATGAACAGTCAGCCCCATGCTTACGAAGACTCGTACGACCAGGTTCGTACCGACGCCAACCTGCTGACCAGATTCGATCGCCTCCCGGTCACGCGGTCGGTCGTGATCGCGATCGTGCTGCTGGCCCTGGTGTGGCTGGTGGAATCCTTCGACATCGGGATCGTGAGCACGCTCGTGCTGGTGCTCAAACCGCACTGGCATCTGGCGTCGTCGGACACCGGCCTGCTCGGCGCCTCCGCCACGATCGGGCTCGTGCTCGGCATCTTTCCCGCCGGACGACTCGCCGACCGCTTCGGCCGCAAGCGGGTGCTGATCGCCGGGGTGACCGTGTTCTCGGTGTTCACCCTGGCCTCGGCGCTCGTGACCAGCCTCTGGCCGCTGTTCGTGCTGCGGGTCATCGCGGGCTTCGGTGAGGGAGCGGTGTTCCCCCTGCCGTACACGATCCTGTCCGAGATGGTGAACAAGCGCGGCCGGGGCCACCTGATGGGCTGGACGAACGGCGTGCTCAACGCCGGCTACACGCTGCCCGCGCTCGCCGGCTTCTGGACCACGTCGGCGTTCGGCTGGAACCTCGCCTGGCGCGTGCCGCTGCTCATCGGCGGCGGATTCATCATCCTGGTGCCATTCCTGATCAAATGGCTGCCGGAGACGCCGCGGTATCTGCTCAAGCGTGCGGAGGCCGGTGGCGGTCAGGCCGACCGCGACCGTGTGCGCTCCTGGGTGCGCACACTCGAACGCGAGGCCGGCCTTCCGCACGACGAGACCATCATCGACGCCGAGGCGTATGAGGTGCTGCGCTCCACCCGCAAACGTGACGTCCGGATCCGGACCATCCTCAAACCGCCCTACCTCGGGCGCAGCGTCGTCGCCTGGTGCACCATGTGCTCGTCGTTCGTGCTCTGGTACACCTTCCTCACCTACTCGCCCACCATTCTGGGCGGGATCGGGGTGAAAGGCAGCCAGGCCCTGCTCTACACCGCCATCATGATGCTGATCTCCGGTGTCGGCACGCTGGCCCAGGGCATCGGCGGCGACCGCTGGGGCCGGCGGCCGGTGTTCGCGACCTACATCGTGCTCGGCGCACTCGGCATGGTCGGCCTGTCCTTCCGCAGCCTCATCGGGACCAGCGGCGTGATCGCCGCCGGAATCGTGATCGCGTGGTTCGGGCTCGGCAGCTTCGCCCTGTGCAAGATCTACACGGCGGAGCAGTACCCGACCCGGTTGCGCGGACTCGGGACCTCGACCGCCGAGATGATCACCCGCGCGCTCACCGGTGGCGTGCTCATCTACTTCCTGCCCGGCCTGTTCGCCCGGTGGGGCCCGCCGTCGGTGTTCACCGCCTGCGCGATCGCGATGGTGCTGCTGCTCATTCCGATCGTGTTCTTCGGGCACGAGACCCGAGGCCAGAACATGGAGGTGCTCGGCACCCCGCTCGCCGGGCGTGCCGGACCGGGACCGGAGCACGAGACGGTCACCAGGGAGGAAGCGCGGCATGAATGAGCTGTCCTTCAGCGAGGTCGGTGAGATCGTGGGCCTGATCGGGCGGCTCGACTGCGACACGTTCGAGCTCGAGCACGGCGACCTGAAGATCTCTTTGCGCCGCGATGGCGCCGAACCCGCGGTATCGCCACCGCCACCGGTCGCCGAGGCGCCGCCCCCGGCTCCGGAGAGCGCCGTCACGGAGGCACCGGCGGCGGACGACACCTCCGGCTCGTGGGTCGCGGTCACCGCACCCATGGTCGGCACCTTCTACCGGCGGCGGTCACCGGAGGAGCCACCGCTGGCCGAAATCGGCGATCGGGTCGAGGCGGGGCAGGCGGTCGGCCTGATCGAGGTGATGAAACTGTTCACCGAGCTGACCGCCGATTCGGCGGGCACGGTCGTGCGCGTCGACGCCGACGACGCGACTCTGGTCGAGTACGGCCAGGCCCTGGTGTGGCTCGACCCCGGGGCCGGTGCGGAGGCCGGGCAATGACGGGCCGCCGCATCGGATTCGTCGACGTCACCACCCGCGACGGTCACCAGTCACTGTGGGCGACACGGATGACCAACGCGATGATCCTGCCGTTCGCGTCACGCATGGACGAGATGGGTTTCGACTGGATCAACCTCGAGGGCGGCGCGGTGTTCGACGTGTGCGTCCGCTACCTGCACGAGGATCCGTGGGAACGGATGCGGCTCGTGGCCGAGCGCGTCCGGCGCACCCCGGTCGACATCATGACGCGCGGGCAGAGCCTGTTCACCTTCCGCTTCTTCGCCGACGACGTGGTCGCGCTGGCGCTGCAACGCATCCGGGCCAACGGGATGCGGCGCGTCACCATCTACGACGCGCTCAACGACATCCGCAACCTCGAACTGTCGGTGCGGACCGCCCGGCGCGAGGGGCTGTATGTCTGCGCAGGCCTCGTCTACACGGTCTCACCGGTGCACACCGACGAGTACTACACAGGCATCGCGCGCGAACTGGTGGCACAGGGCGTCGACTCGGTGTTCCTCAAGGATCCCTCCGGGCTGCTCACACCCGACCGGGTGCGCACCCTCATCCCGGCGGTGAAGTCGGTGCTGGGCGACGTGCCGCTGGAGCTGCACTCGCACTCCCTGTCCGGGCTCGCCGAGCAGTGCTACCTCGAGGCGGTCCCGCTCGGGGTCGACGTCATCCATACCGCGTCGGGACCGCTGGCCAGCGGCGCGTCGCTGCCACCCACCGAGTACTGCGTGCAACACCTCACGCGGGAGGGGTTCCGCACCGACCTGCGCCTCGACGACCTGGCCGAGATGGCCGACTACTTCCGCGGCGTGGCGTACCGGCACGGCTTTCCCCTCGGCGCGCCACGCCGGTACGACCCGGCGCTCTACCGGCATCAGGTGCCCGGCGGCATGATCTCCAACCTGCGCTCCGATCTGGCACGGATGAACATGAGCCAAGCCGAGGACGCGATCCTCGAGGAGGCCGAACAGGTCCGCGTCGATCTCGGATACCCGATCATGGTGAGCCCGTTCGCCCAGTTCGTCGTGACCCAGGCAATGCTCAACGTCACCCAGGGCGAGCGGTACCGGACGATCCCGGACGAGATCCGCAAGTACGTGCTCGGACACTACGGGCGCATCGCGGGCACGGTCCTGCCCAAGATCGTCGACCGGGTGCTCGACGAGGCGCCGCCCGGCACACAGCTCTATGGCGGACGTGCCGGGGAGATCATCCCTCCGGCGTTGCCGGCGCTGCGCGAGCAACGGGGTCCGTTCGATTCCGACGACGATCTGCTGCTCGCCGCGTTCTACAGCGATACCGAGCTTGCTCCGTTGCGCGCGGCTCGTTCCCGGCGGCTCCCGGCGGAGCTGCCGCCCTCTGCCACGAGCCCGGTCAAGGAGCTGCTGCGGGCGCTGGGCCAACGCCAGGACCTCAGCCGGATCGGCATCGAAAGGCCGGGCTTCCGGCTGCACGTCACGCGCAGGGCGCGACCGTGATCCGGCGGTTGCTGGTCGCCAACCGGGGCGAGATCGCGGTGCGGATCATCCGCGCGGCACGGGATCTCGGCATCGAGACCGTGGCCGTTTACTCGGCCGCCGATCGCGGTGCCCGGCACACCACGCTGGCCGACCGTGCGGTCTGCATCGGGCCGCCCCCGGCGCCCGCCAGCTATCTGCGCCACGATCTGCTGCTGCAGGTGGCCGAGGCCACCGGCTGCGACGCGGTCCACCCCGGCTACGGATTCCTGTCGGAGGACGCCTCGTTCGCGGCCGGCGTCGCCGACCACGGTCTCACGTTCGTCGGGCCGCCCGCACGCGCGATCGAGCAGATGGGCGACAAGGCGATCGCCCGCAAGGTCGTCGCGGGCGCCGACGTGCCGGTGGTGCCCGGATCGGACGGCGTGGTCGCCGACGTCGGTGAGGCGCTGCGGTTCGCCGCCGACGCCGGATACCCGGTGCTGCTCAAGGCGCGCTCGGGCGGCGGTGGCCGCGGCATGCGGGTGGCCAAGGATGCCGCCGAACTCGAGCGCAGTTTCCCGCTGTCGCGGCAGGAGGCCGGCGCCACGTTCGGCGACGACGGGGTCTACGTCGAGCGCTACCTGCCCCGCGTGCGGCACGTGGAGGTCCAGGTGCTCGCCGATCACCACGGCCGGGTCGGGCAGCTCGGCGAACGCGACTGCTCGCTGCAACGACGGCACCAGAAGCTGCTCGAGGAGGCGCCCTCGCCCGCCCTCGACGACCGGCAGCGCGAGGAGTTGTGCGCGGCCGCGGTCCGGGCCGCCCGCGCCGTCGGCTACGCCAGCGCGGGCACCGTGGAATTCCTGCTCGACCTCGACTCCGCCCGGTTCTTCTTCATCGAGATGAACACCCGCATCCAGGTGGAGCACCCGGTCACCGAGATGCTGACCGGGGTGGACCTGGTCGCCTGGCAGCTACGCATCGCCGCCGGCGAGCCACTGACGCTGGATCGCGTGCCCGCGCGCGGGCACGCGATCGAGTTCCGCATCAACGCCGAGGACTGGACGCAGGGCTTCCGGCCCAGCCCCGGCACGCTGTCGGCCTTCCAGCCCCCTGCCGGGCCGGGCGTCCGCGTGGACACCCACAGCTTCGCGGGGGCAACGGTGCCGCCGCACTACGACTCGCTCCTGGCGAAGCTGATCGTGCACGGCGCCGACCGGGACGAGGCGCTGCGCCGTTCGCGGCGTGCACTGGACGAGTTCCACGTCGCCGGTGTGGCCAGCACGGTCGGGTTGCACCGCTGGCTGCTCGAGCAGTCCGAGGTGGCCGACGGGACCTACACCACGAGTTATCTGACGGAGCGAACATGAGCGAGCCCGCGATCATCACCGTCGCCATCACCGGCGCCGTCCCGACCACGAAGGACAACGCGGCCGTGCCCGTGACGCCCGAGCAGCAGGTCGCCTCCGCGGTCGAGGCGTTCCGCGCCGGGGCGACCGTATGCCATGTGCACGTGCGTGACGAGCACGAACGGCCCAGCTCGGACCCGCAACGTTACGAAGCGGTCCGGGCGGGCATTCAGCGTGAGTGCCCGGAGATGGTGGTGCAGTTCTCCACCGGCGCGCGCGGCCGGTCGATCGAGGAGCGTTTCGCCTGCCTGGAGTTGCGGCCGGAGATGGCCTCGTTCGCGACCGGCTCGGTGAACTTCCCCAACCAGATCTACGAGAATCCGCCCGCCGTGGTCGAGGACATCGCCCCCCGGTTCGTGGCGCTCGGCATCCGTCCCGAGATCGAGGTGTTCGACCTGGCGATGCTGTACAAGGCCGCGGACCTGGTGCACCGCGAACAGCTCGCACCCGCGCCGCACGTACAGCTGGTGATGGGAATCAAGAACGCCCTGCCACCGCGGGAGTCGCTCGTCGAGTTCTTCGCCGCCGAGGTGGCCGAGCTCATCCCCGGCGCGACGTGGGGTTGCATGGCGACCGGCCGCTTCCAGCTCGCGGCGAACCGGTGGGCGCTCGCCCGTGGCGGGCACGTCCGCACCGGCCTCGAGGACAACCTCTACTACGACAAGGGCCGCCTGGCCGCATCCAATGCCGAGCTCGTGGCCCGCGCCGCCGGGCTGTGTGCCGAGTACGGCCGCCACCCCGCGTCGCCCGCCGAGACCCGCCGCCTGCTCCACGTCAGCACAGTCGGGGCACTGTCGTGAGTGGACGGTTGCGGGTGAACCGGCGGGTGATGGCGCAGATGGCCCCGGACGCCGATCCCGCCCTGCTGGACGCCACGGACCAGCTTGCGGCCCCGTTGCGGGCGGCGCTGGCGAAGGTGGATCTCGCCGCCCTCGACACGCACGACCCGGCGGTGGCGTTCCGCCCGGCGGCTGCGCGCCACGCCCTGCCGTCGGTCCATCCGCTCCCGCCGGCGCCGGTACCGGCCACCCCGTCGAGCCGCGACGACGTGCCGTGGCTGCCCGCGGCCGACGTGGCGGCGCTGGTGCGGACGCGGCGGCTGGACCCGGCCGAGGTCGTAGCCGCGTACGCGGACCGGATCGAACGCCTGCAGCCGATCCTCAACGCGTTCCTGACGGTCACCCTCAGCTCGCCCGGCCGCCTTCCCGCGTGCGGGCGGCTGGCCGGAGTGCCGGTGGGACTCAAGGACATGATCGACACCGCCGGCGTGCCGACGACCTGTGGCTCTCGGCTGTTCACCGGTCGCGTGCCCAGTCGCGACGCGCGGGTGTGGCAGCGGCTGCGACGAGCCGGCGCGATCCTCGGCGGAAAGCTGAACACCCAGGAGTTCGCCGCGGGAGTCACTTCCGACAACGACACGTTCGGCCCGGTGCGCAACCCGTGGGACACCTCTCGGATCGCAGGCGGATCCAGCGGCGGCTCGGCCGCGGCGGTCGCGACGGCCCTGGTGGCGGTGGGAGTGGGGACCGACACCGGGGGCTCGGTGCGGGTACCGGCCGCGTGCTGCGGCGTCGTCGGGATCAAACCGACCTTCGGCCTGCTGCCGATGACGGGCGTCTACCCGCTGTCATGGAGCCTCGATCACGTCGGGGTTCTTGCGCGCACCGTGCGCGACGCGGCGCTGACCCTGGCGACGGCCGGCGTGCCGAGATGCGAGCTCGCCGCCCGCTCGGGCGCGGTCCGCGGTCCTGGCACGCTGCGGATCGGGGTACCGCGTGCGTGGCTGGCCGGAATCGAGCCCGCGGTCGCGCGCTGTTTCGAGACCGCGCTGACCACCCTGGAGGGCGCCGGGGCGCGGCTCGTGGAGGTCGAACTGCCCGATCCGGACCTGCTGGTCGCGATCAACCGGGTGATCGCGTACGCCGAGGGTTCCGCCCAGCACGAACGGTTCCTGTGCGGCGAGGCCCCCTACGGGGCGGCCGTGCGGCCGAGGCTGGAAGCCGGACGGTACGTGCTCGCCGGTGATTATCTGACGGCGCAACGGCTTCGCGCCGCCGCGGTCGAAACGTTCACCGCGGTGTCGGCGGGCGTGGACGTCCTCGCCACGCCGTCGCTGCCGTGCACCGCACCCGCGCTCGGTGACACCGAGGTGGACCTGGGCGGCGGCCGGGAGCCCGTGGGCACGGCGCTGGTGCGTTTCACCGCGCCGTTCAACCTCACCGGCATGCCCGCCGTGTCTCTGCCGTGCGGTTATGGTGACGTGGGCCTGCCGGCCGGGCTACAATTAGTGGCTCCGGCAGGGCAGGATGCGTTGCTCTGCTTCGCAGCGGCCGCCTACGAGGCGATCGCACCGGGTACCCAGAGGCCACCGGTTTCCGCATCAGCGGCGGCGGTCCGTAGGGGGGTGTACGCGTGATGAGCGATCCCGAGCGTGGCGGCGACGCCGACCTTCTGTCCACTATGGATGGTCCGGACGGTCCCCGGCGCTGGCTCAAGGTACTCGACCAGACGAAATGCATCGGTTGTCACGCTTGCACGACCGCGTGCAAGTCGGAGAACGACGTGCCGCTGTCGGTCACCCGGACCTTCGTCAAGAGCGTCGACGTGGGCCGCTTCCCGGAGGCCCGGCGTGCCTTCCAGGTCACACGGTGCAACCAGTGCGCCGACGCACCGTGTGTCGCCGCGTGCCCGACCGCGGCGATGCACACCCGTCCGGACGGCATCGTCGACTTCGACAAGGACCTGTGCATCGGATGCAAGGCCTGCATGGCGGCCTGTCCCTACGACGCGATCTTCATCAATCCCGACGATCACGCCGCGGAGAAGTGCAACATGTGCGCGCACAGGCTGGACATCGGCCTGGAACCGGCGTGTGTCACGGTGTGCCCCACGCAGGCGATCATCGTCGGCGACGCCGAGGATCCGGAATCCGAGGCGGCCCGGATCGTCGCACGGCAACCCGTCTCGGTGCGAAGACCCGAGAAAGGCACCCGGCCCCAGGTCTTCTACCGCGGCGCCACACAGTCCACGTTGGACCCGCTGGGCGCGGACCGGCCCGCCGGTGACACCTATGCGTGGAGCGAGATTCCACGGCAGCCGGGCGAGTACGCGAGCGGCCATCCCGGCGCTTCGAACAGCAGTGCCGCCGCGTTGCTGTCCTACGACGTGGCGCACGGCGTGCCGTGGGACTGGCGGGTGGCGCTGTACACGTGGACCAAGAGCATCGCCGCGGGCGCGTACCTGACGGCGCTGTTGCTGGCCCTGCTGGGCCGGTTGTCGTGGACGGGCGTGGTGTTCGGCTGGGTCGTGCCGGTGCTCGCGGCGGTAGCGTTGGCGGCCACGGTGGTGATCCTGATCTGGGATCTGGAGCATCCGGAGCGGTTCTACTACGTGCTCACCAAACCGCAGTGGCGCAGCTGGCTGGTGCGTGGCGGTGTGATCATCACGCTGTACGCCGCCGTGCTCGCCGTGCACCTGCTCGGGAGCCTGCTCGGTTCGGCCGGGCTGAGGCAGGCGGTCGCGGTGGCCGGAGGACCGGTCGCGGTCGCGACGGCCGTCTACACGGCCTATCTCTTCGCCCAGGCCACGGCGCGGGACATGTGGCAGAACCCGTTGCTACCGCCACATCTGCTGGTGCAGGCGATGGTCGCCGGGGCGGCCGCGCTGCTGCCGATCGCGGCGTGGTGGACCGGTGGGCCGGTGGTGGCGCTGGCCTGGGTGCTGGCGGTCGCCGCGGCGGTGCACGTCCTGCTGGTGTTCGGGGAGATCACGCTGGCTCACCCGAGCGCACACGCGCGGCTGGCGATGCACGAAATGCTCACCGGCAGGTGGCGGGCCTACTTCTGGGCCGGACTCCCGTTGGTCGCCGTCGGGGTCGCGGCACCCCTGGCGGGCGCCTGGGTCGCGATACCCGCGCTGCTCGGTCTGCTCGCGCACGAACACGCCTACGTCCAGGCCGGCCAGTCGGTCCCCCTGGCCTAGAGAATTCGGGAGGCTGCGATGGCGGTCGCAGAGGGCAGGCCCGACCCGGCAGAACTGGGCGCGCGGGTCAGCGCGGCGCGGGAGGCCACACTGGCGCGCGGCGAAACCTTCTACCCCGGAGCGAGCCGGATCCACCTCGCGTCGTTTCCGCCCAAGGAACGCTGGGACGACTGGGTGGAGTTCGACTCGCGCTCCTGGCCGCGCCGGGTGGAACGGCATTCGATGCTGGTGCCCACGACGTGTTTCAACTGCGAGTCCGCCTGCGGTCTGCTGGCGTATGTGGAGCGGGACACGTTGCGGGTGCACAAGTTCGAGGGCAACCCCGCGCATCCCGGCTCGCGCGGACGCAACTGCGCGAAGGGCCCGGCGACGCTGAACCAGGTCACCGACCCGGACCGCATCCTGTATCCGCTCAAGCGGGCCGGCGCGCGGGGCGAGGGCCGCTGGGTGCAGGTCGGCTGGGACGAGGCGCTCGACGACATCGCCGCCCGCATCCGTGCCGCGATCACCGAGGGACGGCACAACGAGATCATGTACCACGTGGGCCGCCCCGGCGAGGACGGCTTCACCGAGCGGGTGCTCGCCAGCTGGGGCGTGGACGGACACAACTCGCACACCAACGTGTGCTCCAGCGGCGCGCGGGCCGGCTACCACTTCTGGAGCGGGATCGACCGGCCGAGCCCGGATCACGCCAACGCCGACGTGATCCTCCTGATCAGTTCGCACCTGGAGACCGGGCACTACTTCAACCCGCACGCGCAGCGCATCACCGACGCCAAGCAGCGCGGCGCGAAGCTGATCGTGTTCGACACGCGGCTGTCCAACACCGCCACCCACGCCGATCACTGGATCTCGCCCTATCCGGGATCCGAGGCCGCGATCCTGCTGGCCATCGCGGGGCACCTCATCACCACCGGCCGCTACGACCGGGAGTTCGTGCGGCGCTGGTGGAACTGGGAGGAGTACCTCGCGCAACGGCACACCGGCCTGCCCGGCACGTTCGAGACGTTCGAAACCGAACTCGCCCGGCTCTACGACGAGTTCACCTTCGAGTTCGCGGCACGTGAGTCCGGCGTGCCTGCCCGGAAGCTGCAGCAGGTCGCCGACATCGTCGCGGGCGCGGGCACCCGGCTCTCCACCCACAACTGGCGCTCCGCCGCCGCCGGGAACCTCGGCGGCTGGCAGGTCTCCCGGTGTCTGTTCCTGCTCAACGCGTTGCTCGGCGCCGTGGCCACACAGGGCGGCACCTACCCGAACGCCTGGCACAAGTTCGTGCCTCGCCCGATCCACCTCCCCGGCCATCCGCACACCTGGAACGAGCTGACCTGGCCGCGCGAGTACCCGCTCGCGCTCAACGAGCTGTCGTTCCTGCTGCCGCATTTCCTCAAGGACGGCCGAGGGCGGATCGAGGTGTACTTCACCCGCGTCTACAACCCGGTCTGGACCAATCCCGACGGCATGAGCTGGATGGAGATGTTCACCGACCCTGGCGCGATCGGCTTGCACGTGGCGCTCACGCCGACCTGGAGTGAGACGGCGTACTTCGCCGACTACGTGCTGCCCATGGGGCACTCCTCGGAGCGCCACGACCTGCATTCCTACGAGCAGTACGACGGCCAGTGGATCGCGTTCCGGCAGCCCGTCCTGCGCACCGCCCGGGAACGGCTGGGCGAGCGGATCACCGACACCCGGCAGGTCAACCCCGGCGAGGTGTGGGAGGAAAACGAGTTCTGGATCGAGCTGTCCTGGCGGATCGACCCGGACGGCACACTGGGCATCCGCCGCTACTACGAGTCGGCCGAGCGGCCGGGGGAGAAGCTCACCGTCGAGGAGTACTACCGCTACATTTTCGAGAACTCCGTGCCCGGCCTGCCGGAGGCGGCTGCGGCGGAGGGCCTCGACCCGCTCGACTACATGCGCCGGTACGGCGCGTTCGAGGTGCGCAGGGGCATCGGTCAGGTCTTCGCGCAGGAGGTCCCGGCCGAGGAACTGACCGACGCGATCGAACGGTCCGGACGCGTCTACGCCGTGGCGAAGGGACCCCAGGACAACCTCGTCCCGATGGCCGCGCCGCCCGCCGACGCCGAGGGTCGCAGGCCCATCGGGGTGCGGGTGGACGGAGCCGTCCGCCGGGGATTCCCCACGCCCAGCGGAAAGCTCGAGTTCTTCTCGACCACCGTCGACTCCTGGGGGTGGCCGGAGTACGCGGTGCCGACCTACATCGCCAGCCACATTCATCCCGACCGGCTCGAATCCGGCCAGCTGGTGCTGATCTCGACCTTCCGGCTGCCGACGCAGGTCCACACTCGCAGCGCGAATGCCAAGTGGCTCAACGAGCTCGCCCATACGAATCCACTGTGGATACATCCCGAGGATGCCACCAGGCTCGGGATCGGCGCGCGGGACCTGGTGCGCGTGGAAACCGAGATCGGGCACTTCGTGGTGAACGTGTGGATCACCGAAGGTATCCGGCCCGGAGTCGTGGCGTGCAGCCACCACATGGGGCGCTGGAAGCCGGCGGGCACCGGCAGCGGGGTCAACCAGATGGCCGCGGCCGTCGACCTGAACCGTGCGGACGGGCGCTGGTCGTTGTCGCGGCGGGCGGGCGCCGGCTCGTACTCCTCGACCGACCCCGACACCTCGAGGATCTGGTGGAGTCAGCTCGGCGTCCACCAGAACCTCACCTTCGGTGTGCAGCCGGACCCGATTTCCGGCCAGCATTGCTGGCACCAGGCGGTGCGGGTGCGGCGGGCCGAGCCCGGCGACAGCTACGGCGACATCGCGGTCGACACGGCCAGGGCACACGAGGTGTACCGGCGGTGGCTGGAACGCACTCGCGGTGCCGACGAGCACTCACCCGACGGCACCCGGCGCCCGAGCTGGATGATGCGCCCGCTCAAGCCGGGGCTCGACGCGTTCCGCCTGACGCCATGAGCAGCGAGCCCCAGGTGGCGTCGCGGCCGACGGCCATCGATCCCGAACTGTTCCGCGCGCTGGGCGCGCTGTGCGAGGCACCCCATCTGGCGCACGCGCGGATCGCCGCCGCACTCGGGCTGCCCCCTCTCACCGACCCGGCGTCCTACACGGAAACGTTCGTCGTCCAGCTCGTGCCCTATGCCGCGGTCTATCTCGGCGCCGAGGGCATGCTCGGCGGTGAGGCCGCGGACCGGGTCGCCGGGTTCTGGCGCGCCCTGCACCTCACCCCGCCCTCGGAACCCGATCATCTCGGGGTGCTGCTCGGGTTGTACGCCGCGCTGGCCGACGCCGAGCGCGCGGAGCCTCAGCCGGCACGCAGGGCCATCCGCCGCGAGGCACGCCGTGCCCTGTTGTGGGAGCACCTGCTCACGTGGGCGATCGCCTACACGACCGCGCTCGAGGACGCCGGCGACGGGTTCTACCGCGCGTGGGCACGGATCGTCGCGGATGCGCTGCTCACGGAGGCCGACGAGCTGCGACCGCCGAAGACCGCACCGGCCTGCCTGCGTGCCGCGCCCGATCCGGTCACCACCGACGAGGGGCTCGACCGGTTGGTGCGTGCGCTGCTCACCCCGGTCCGCAGTGGGATCCTGCTCAGCCGCCGGGACCTTGCCGAAGCGTCCGGTTCCTGCGGTCTCGCGCCGCGGGCCGGGGAACGCGCGTTCATGCTGCGGTCGATGCTGGAGCAGGCGCCGCGCGAAACCCTGGGCTGGCTGGCCGGCCATGCCGGCCGGTGGCGTGCCCGGCATCGCGCCACCGAGCCGCGGCTGGGTCCCGTCGGAGTGCACTGGCGGGCTCGCGCCGAGGGCACCCGGCGGCTCCTCGTGGCGGCGCGAGGCCGTGCCTAGCCGCGGCGCCGTCCGCTGCGGCCGAGGGCCTCCTGTTCGGCCACCACGGGTGCACTGGCCGTCGGCATGATGTCACGCCGGTAGGTCTCGGGCAGGAACACGGTGGCGACCAGACTGATCACCGCGACCACGACGAGGTACGCCCCGAACAGCCACGGACTACCGCCGCCCACCGCGATGAGCACCGAGCCGATCAGTGGCGTCAGGCCGCTCGCGTAAATGCCGGAGAACTGGTAGACCGAACCGACCCCGGTGTAGCGGTAGCGGGTGTCGAACAGTTCGGCCCAGAACGCGGCCAGCGGCGCGTAGATCGCGAAGTACCCGAAGCCGAACGGGATGATGATGCCGAGCCAGACCCACCCCACCTTGCCGGTCTGGATCGCCCAGAAGGACGGAAACGCCAACACGGCCACCGCCACGACGCCGGCGCCGTAGACGCGCTTCCGCCCGATGCGGTCGCTGAGGATGCCGTAGAGCGGGGTCACGACCATGCCGATCGCGGCGGCGATGATCACCCCCAGCAGGGCTTTGCCCTGCTGGACATGCAACCGGTTCACCACGAACGCCACCATCAGCACGGAATAGGCGTTGTAGGTCAGGCCTTCGATCCACCGGGTCAGCAGGCTCAACCCGAGTTCCTTGGGGGAGCGCCGGACCAGCTCCGCGAACGGGACCTTCGCCTGTTCCTGGCGTGCCCGCACCTCGGCGAAGGCCGGGGTCTCCAGCACCTGCAGCCGGATGTAGAGCCCGACGGCCACCAGCACCACGCTGACCAGGAAGCAGATCCGCCAGCCATACGCGATGAAGCCGCCGGGAGGCAGCCACGCGGACAGCGCGGCGAACACGCCGGAGGACAGCAGCAGGCCTGCGGGCACACCGACCTGTGGCCAGCTGCCGAAGAATCCGCGCCTGCCGGCCGGCGCGTACTCCACGGCCATCAGCACGGCGCCGCCGTACTCGCCGCCGATGCCGATGCCCTGCAACACCCGCATCAGCACCAGCAGCACCGGTGCCCAGATGCCGATCGCGCTGTAGGTGGGCAGCACGCCGATCACGAACGTGCCCAGACCCATGATCAACAAGGTCAGGATCAACATGGTCTTGCGGCCGACGCGGTCGCCGAAATGGCCGAAGATCAGACTCCCGACCGGGCGCGCGAGGTATCCGACGGCGAACGTGGCGAAGGAGGCCAGGACACCGACCGCCGGGTCGAACTTGGGGAAGAAGAGCTTGCTGAAGACCAAACCGGAGGCGGTGCCGTACAGGAAGAAGTCGTACCACTCGATGGTGGCGCCGATGGAGCTGGCGAGCGCGACTTTCGGCACCGAGACCTCGGCGCTGACCTTGCGAGCGACTGGATGACTCATGGCGCCACCTCCTGCCCGGCGCGGGCGTTTCAAGCACGTGTGGAATATCAAGTCATATTGTGGAATATCGTCGCGCGACGCCTCTCCGCTGTCAACACGGGCCGGGCTAGAGCAGGCCGCCGTTGACGTCGACGACGGCACCGGTGAGGTAGCTCGCCGCCGCCGAGGCCAGAAAGCAGGTGACCGTGGCGATCTCCTCCGGAGCGGCGAACCGTCCCATGGGGATCGACCGGGCCAGGTCGGCCTGCTCGTTCTCCGGCACGTTGCGCCGGATTATCTCGGTGCCGACCAGGCCGGGGCACACGCAATTGACCCGCACGCGCTCGGGTGCCAGCTCGTGCGCGAGCTGCCGGGTCAGTGCGATGACACCGCCCTTGGCGGCCGCATAGGCCGCGTTCGCGGTCAGGCTGCGGTGGCGGCCGGCGATCGAGCCCATGTTGGTGATGCTTCCGTCGCCGCTTGCCCGCAACTGTGGCAGCGCCTCGCGGATACAGAGAAAGACACCGGTCAGGTCGACGGCGAGGGTGCGTTCCCAGGACCGCGTTGTGAGGTCTGTGAACCGGCCTGGCGGCGCGATTCCGGCGTTGTTGACGAGAATGTCGGCCGGGCCGAGTGCGTCATCGACCTTCTCGAATGCCGCTCGCACTTCATCTTCGACGCTCACATCGCACGCGACGAACAAATCTGCCCCTGACGTCGGTTCCAGATCGAGGGCCGCGACCCGCGCGCCACGCTGCCGGGCGTGACGAACGATGGCCTCGCCGATTCCGCTGGATCCGCCGGTCACCACAGCCGTTCTGCCGGACAGTGACGCGGGATCGCGATCGGTAGCATTGTCCTGGCGCACTTTGAAATGGTATGCCACATTGTGATAGCAGGCCACGTGGGGAACGGAGGCGCGGATTATGGTTGCCGGAAACGATGGGGTGTTCACCTGGGCGGCTCCGCCGTTGAAGTTCGGTGTCGCAGCGCTCGACGAGATCGGGCTCGACGCGCGCACGTTGGGACTACGCGACGTACTGCTCGTCACCGACGCAGGAGTGCGCGAAACCGGGGTGCCCGACCGGGTGCGGGACACGGTGCAGGCGTGCGGTGTCAAGTGCGAGGTGTTCGACGGAGTGGCGGTCGAGCCCACGGATGTCAGCATCGCCGACGCGGTCTCCCGTGCCCGCGAGCGACCGTGGGACGGGCTCATCGCGGTCGGCGGGGGATCGGCCATCGACACCGCGAAGGCGGTCAACCTGCTGGCCACACACGGTGGCGACCTACTGGACTACGTGACGCCGCCGGTCGGGGCGGGCAAGGCGCCACCAGCCCCGCTGAAGCCGTTGATCGCCGTGCCCACCACCGCCGGCACCGGCTCGGAGTCCACCGCGATCGCCGTCGTCGATCTCCTCAGCGCGCGGATCAAGGCCGGCGTCAGCCACCCCTGGCTGCGCCCCGCGCTCGCGGTCGTCGACCCGCAGGTGACGGTGTCGCTGCCGCCGGAAGTCACCGCGGCGAGCGGCATGGATGTGCTCAGCCACGCACTGGAGTCCTATACCGCGATACGATTCGACACCCGTGCCGCCCCGGCCGAAGCCGGGAAGCGGCCTGCGTTCTCCGGTGCGAACCCGATCAGCGACGGGTGGTGCGAGCAGGCGTTGCGGCTCGTCGGGCGCTATCTTCGCGCGGCGGTGTTCAATGGCCGTGACCTCGAGGCGCGCTACCACATGGCGCTCGCGTCGACCTGCGCCGGCACGGGGTTCGGCAATGCGGGCACCCACCTGCCGCATGCGGCCGCCTACCCGATCGCAGGCATGGTCGATGCCTATCAGCCCGCCGGATATCCGGCCATGCCGATGGTGCCGCACGGGCAAGCGGTCGCCATCACCGCGCCCGCCGTCTTCGAGTGGACCTACCCGGCCGGCCCCGACCGGCATCTACGGGCCGCCGAACTGCTAACCGGAGAAACCTTCAGCCGCGCGGACGGCGCACAGGTGTTGCCTTCGGTGCTGCGTGAACTGATGACCGACATCGAGATGCCGACGCGCCTGCGTGCGTTCGGCTATGGCGAGGACGACGTCGAGGCGCTGATCGACGGCACCCTGCGGCAGACACGGCAGCTCGGCGTGGTTCCCCGCCCCGTCACACGCGAAGCCCTCGCCCGGATCCTGCGAGCCTGCCTGTAGCACGCCGATGCCCCCGGGGTCCGACGGTCCTGCCCTCCGGAGGAGGAGCTGTAGGATATCCAGGCGAAACACACGAACTGCTTCGGTGACAGCCCGCGGCTGCGCCGGCTCACTGGAGTCTGAATGCGGCCACGGTGGTATGAGGAGGGCGAGGAGCCGGATTACCGGTTCACCCTCGCCAACGAGCGAACCTTCCTGGCCTGGCTGCGCACGGCGCTGGCGCTCGTGGCCGGTGCGGTGGTGCTGACCCAGCTGGTGCCGCCGTTCGCCGTCGCGGGGTTGCGCACGGGGCTCGCGGTGCTGCTCGCGGTGACGGGCACGGTGCTGGCGGCGCTGTCCTACCGCCGGTGGGCGCAGGTCCAGCGGGCGATGCGGCGCGGTCGCCCGCTGCCGATGGACTGGCTGCCCGCGGTGGTCGGTGTGGTGGCGACCGTGGTGGGGGCGGTCGTGGTGTTCGTGGTGTTCGTCCGCTGAGGGAGGGTCACATCGACTGCGCCTGATGTGCGCGGAAACCCTCTGCACGTCACGGCAGATCGAGAATGGTGTCGATGATCGCCTGCGCGTAGGCCTGCAGATCACGGGACCGTTTCGCGTCGAACTTCGGGGGCCTTTCGAATTTGGCGCCCTTATGCCCGGTTGCTCGTTGCGCAGGCGTGGGTCGTCGCGTCAGTGGCTCGCCCTGCTCGGACATCACCTGAACGCCGTCGAGAAATGCCCAGCTTTCCTGGTTTCCCTTCACTTCCACGGTGAACACCGGGGCACCTCGCCGGGATCCTGGCATGCCTTTTCCAGGGCTTACGTCCACCGGTGCCCAGTCACCCAGCGAGAACGCGTTCGGCGTGGCGCCTTCCTTTGCATAGTGCACGACCGGGACCGACTCTTTGACGTGATTTCCGGGGACCAGCGAGATGTCCGAGACGGCGCCGGCCGCGCCGATGGCGAGCATGTCGTCTTCGCGGCCGTCGTCGGACCGGGCCGAGTCGCACCGCTTCTTGCCGCCGATCTTGGGAAAGGCCGGGTCGAGCGCGAGATCGAACTTGGAGTCCTCGACATCGAATCCACGGTGTTTGGGATCCAATCGGTAGCGGGGGTCGACGAAGATGCCGGGGAAGTTGACGCCCTTGACGGCCGTGCCTTCCCATTTGCTGATCTGCGCGTCGGTCATATCGATGATCTTGTGGGCGGCCGCGTTCTTGAGATCATTCTTCGTTCTCGGCCGCATGCCGTGGATGCTCACGATGCGGATGGGTTTGACGGCCTCGATGAGCCGGATGAGGTACCGGGCCTCGGCCAGCAGCGGGACACGCTCGCGGCCGATCTTGATGTCGCGGCCTTGGAGGTCCTTCAAGTACCCGTCGCGGAGGAACTCCAGCGACCGTCCTGGCGGCGGGAACTGCCTGTTCGGGTAGATCGTCTTGCGGCCCTGGACGATCTCGCGGAACGCGGCGGCGCTGCCTGTCTTCCACTCGGCGGTGCGGGCTTGCTCGCCGCGTCTCGGGAACAACTCGGGCACGATGATGGCGCCGAACCTGGTCGGCTTCTCCCGGCCGTCGAGCTTGGCGCCGATCCAGCGCGCGACCTCCACGCCGCTTTGCTCGCTGGCGTGGATGCCGGCGACCACGATCACGAACTGCGCGGACGAGCCGCTGAACTCGTGGGCGACAAGGCTCAGCATGCCGGCCACCGGCGGCTGATTCCGGCGACGCGGCGTCGGCTACAAGTGCGCGGCCGGGTCGTACTCCAGCGCCGCGACCTGTTCGGTCGGCAGGACCTCGATCCACTGGTCGAAGACTTCGTAGGGCTGCTCGGTGGCACGGAACCCTCCTTCCAGTGGGTCGAATCCCTTTTCGAAGACCTTCTCGGTGCCTAGGGTGGCCTCCAGCGTGTTGCGCTCCGCGACGTCGTCGGCGAGCGCTTCCAGCGCCTGGCGGATTGTCAGGCCCTGCAGCTCCGGCTCGTCGCCGACGTACGGCGCGTCGAGCCCGGTGACTCCCTCCACCTGTGCGAGCTGCAACCACCGCAAGGCTTCCCGTTCGCGGTGGGGCCGGATGGGCAGGACTGCCTTCACCCAGGGGGAGTTGAGGAAGGCGTTGCGGCGGGTATCGCCGTCGAGCTGGAGCAGCCAGCCGAGAGAGCTGCCCAGACGGGCGGGCTCGGATTCCTCGGTGATCAGGTAGTTGGCGCGGTTCTTGTCCCCCGCGCCACCCCAGCCGACGACCTCGTCCTCGCCCAGCACCGTCGGAGCCGGGAGGTCGACGTTCTCGACCGGGTCGTGCACCTTGCGGGTGAACTGCATCTGCGGCTGGTAGCGGCGGCGCGCGCGCCACCACTCCGGCGCGACGAAGTACAGCATCTTGTCGAGATCGAAGAGGCGGCGCAGCCATTCGACCCTGACCTGGTAGGACGCTCCGGTTCCGCCCACGGCCAGCAACTGGGAGACCAGGCGGCGGAAGACGACGATGCGTTCCTCCTCTCGGAGGTCGTCGCTCGGCCGGGCTCGGATGCCGCTGGCGAGCTTGACGCGCTCCCGGACGGCGGTCACGTACTCGTCTTTTTCCTGCCGCTGCAGTTTGGCGAGGAACTGCGCCTCCTGCGCGTCGTAGCGGGCCTGCGCCGCCTTGGTCAGGGCAGGGGCCTCCCACAGCAGGTCCAGCGCGAACATCAGCGCGGGCTGCTCCTGGAAGTTCACTTGACGGAGTCTGAGGGTGAACACGTTGGTGCTGGAAGTCTCCACGACGAATTCGGGTACGACGATCGAGGCGGGATCGTGGTCGGGGTCCACGCGCTCGACGGAGGTGACGGCGACGGCGGCGAGCTGGTAACCCGCCTCCGGCGCTTTGGCCGTGAAGGTCCGCTCCCACCGGATCCGCCGTTCGAGCAGCGGATTTCCCTTGTTGGCCACCCCGTCGGCGTAGGTCGCGTCATCCGGGTCGCGGGGCGGAAAGCCCTCGAAATCGAAGCGAACGGCGAGGGGGGACGATTTCGGCGGAGGGTCGACCGGTGTCGCCGGTGGCTGCACCTCGCCACCCGCGTCGCCGCGCTTGGCGACATGCACGAGCTCGGCGAGGCCGAGGTCGGCGCCGGGCTCGTCGACATACACCTCCCAGCACAATTGGCTCGAAACGTGTTGCACCTGCACGCCCACCTTGCGCATCTTGCGCCGCAGCTCATAGTTGACGAGCTTGTCGCTCTTGTTCTCGACGACGTACTTCCGGCTGGACGTGTCGGTGGTTTCCTCGGCCAGGTGGAAACTGGTCTTGAAATTGCGGCGGATCTCCGTGGAAAGCTTCTCGCTCTGCTCCCGCAGGTGTTTGTGCGTGCTCTCTTCGGCGGCCTTGTGGCTGGTGTCCAAGCCGAAACTGACGTTCCCCTCGGCGTGCGCGACGCCGATGTTCCAGCCGCCGCTCACCGTCACTCCGAACCGGAGGTCCTGCGAGTTCTCCTCCCGGACCGCGTCGGCGATCTCGTCCTGCTCCGTCGTCGCGACCTCGCTCTTGGTGACGGTCTCCGCCAGAGTCTCTATTGTGCGTTCGACGAGCCGCCGCCGCGTGTTGGCCTCGACCAACTCCACGGTGCCGCCGGGGCTGATCCACACGTGCCCCACGGGAGGGCCGAGGAACGTCGCGAATTCGAAGAAGTACTCACGGTAGAGATGCACAAGCCCGAGCGGCGAGAGTACCGCCAGGCTCAGGTCGGCGAGATCGGGCACCGGATCGATGAACTTCTCCAGTGTGTCCGGTGCACGCCGCCGGCCCGCGAGGAGATCCTCCGCCAGCCCGGGATGGTGTTTCCCGATCCAGACGAGCTTCCGGCAGGCTTCAGCCTCGCGCACCTGCGCGAGCTCGTCGAGCCGGCCCTCGGCCCGTACCGACGCGAAGACGTTCTCGACCTGCTCCGGCGCGAGGAGATTCCGCCACGTCTCGGCGCTGAGAGCTCCGTTGCCGTCTCCTACCGCCTCCGCAGCCTTCGCCCGCAGCGCGACCGCCATCTCTGTATCGAGCCAGTTCGCCGGTGGGACAGCGAACTGGGGCCACGGTCGCGTCACCGGCGGCCCGGGAGCGAACTGACCACGAAGCCCCGGCGACTGCCAATCCCGGGCCAGAAGCGCGACGTAGTCGGCCACGACCGCGGCTTGGAACCGCTCGACTTTCAGACGGGACTTCCAGCCGAGAAGTGGTTGGTACACCCCGAACATCTCGCTGGCGTACGGTAGGGCCCCCGCAAATTCGTCGTAGGCTGGCATACCCCACCCCTTCGAAGCCGGTGATGACCGCACGCTCGCACGGACAACGGTCTCGAAGTAGGGCAGAAAGCCCCCTCGTGTGCGGGTGCGGCGTGGTCCGGATCGTCATCGGGGGTTGGACGTGCATGTCGGTAAAGGACATGGGCGCGGTCTGTCAGGTCCGGTGCGCTGCCGTGTCCGGGGTTGGGGCGCGCGTCGGGTGCCGGGGGAGCAGGAGCGCGGGGATGATCAAAGCCGCTGTCATGGCGAACGCGACCCAGAACGCGAAACCGAACGCCTCGGCGAGGATCGGGCCGACGGTGGCTCTGGCTCGGGGCGGCAGGGACACTATCTGGTTGGCGCCGGTGCCGGTGGCCGGGATGCCGCGGCCGGTGAGCAGGTGGGTGAGTCGCTGGGTCAGGGCTGTCACGAGCAGCGCGCTGCCGAGTGACGCGCCGATCTGCTGGATGGCCGTGAGTGTGGGGGCGGCGCGGGATACGGCGCGCTGGTCGAGGCGGGCGTAGGCCGCGGCGAAGGTCGGCATCATGACGGCCCCGAGACCCATGCCGCGCACGAACAGTGCGCCGCCCAGCCAGGCGTAGGAGGTGGCGGGGCCGACGTGTGTCAGCGGCGCGGTGCCCAGTAGCGCGAGCAGGACGCCGACTGGCACGACGTAGCCTGCGCCGACCCGGTCGGTCAGTCTGCCGGCGAGCGGTATCGCCACCACGGCGCCGAGGCCTTGCGGGGCGAGCAGCAGGCCGGCTTGGAGAGCTCCTTGACCGCGCACGACCTGGTAGTAGAGCGGCAGGAGCAGCAGGCTGCCGAACAGCGCGATGGCCACGAGGAAGATCATCACGGAGCCGCTGGCGAAGTAGCGGTTGGTGAACAGCCGCACGTCGATGAGGGAGGACGGGCCTCGGCGCAGGCTGTGCCAGGTGTAGAGGGCGAGGCCGGCCACGCCGGCCACGAGCCAGGCGAGCACGCTCCAGGAGCCGAATCCGCCCTGCGAGCTGGCCTGGGAGAGGCCGTAGAGCAGCACGACAAGGCTGCCGGAGAGCAGGATGAGACCGCGCGCGTCGATCCGGCCGGAGTCCGCGGCGGCGGCCCCGCTGGGTAGCTTCCACACGGCAAGCCCGATGGCGACGGCGGCGACCGGCACGTTCACGAGGAAGATCCAGTGCCAGCTGGTGTACTCGACGAGCAGTCCGCCCAGCACCGGGCCGAAGACCGGGCCGAGCAGCATCGGGACGCCGAGGATGGCCATCGCGCGTCCGAGCCGTTGTGGTCCGGCGGCCCTGGTGATGATCGTCTGTCCGCCCGGTAGCAGCATGCCGCCACCGAGCCCTTGGATGATGCGGAAGGCGATCAGGCTCTGCATGGACCACGCGGCCGCGCACAGAGCCGAGCCCGCGGCGAAGAGCACCACGGACACGATCCAGACCGGTTTGGTGCCGAAGCGGTCCATGGCCCACCCGGTGAGCGGGACGACCAGGCCCACCGCCAGCAGGTAGCCGGTCACCACCCACTGCGCCGTCGACAGCGGCGCGTCGAGCTGGCGGGCCACCGTTTCGAGCGCGACGTTGACGATGGTTGTGTCGAGCACCACCATGATCAGGCCGCTCACCACGACGAGCCCGGTCACGATGACCTCACGATCGAGCTTGTCCACACGTGCAGTGCTGGATGTGTCCATACCCGCTCCCGCGATCGCGGTTCCCAACAGTGCAAGACCAGTTCACGCTACGCCGGGAGGTCGCGCCGTGGGGGCCGGTCTATCACTCCCTGCCGATTCCGTGGCAACAAGTGCGGCCTCGAGGTAGTACTTCCTCGGCCGGTCGAGTGAGTGAGGATGAACAACCGATCGGCGACCCGCTCCTGGCGTTGGACCTCGATGGCGGTGACGCCTTTCTCGTCGGTGCACAGGTCGGCGTAGCCGATGAGAAAGAATCATTGCGCTGGGTTGCTCACCCCGTGACGCTGAGGACAACGGCGAGGAATTAAGGGAAACCGAGTGCCAACAGCGCGGTACGGACAGGTGTTCGCGCGACGCCGGTCACTCCGCTGATCCGATCCGGCCGGGAGGCCGACCAGCACTCCTCGCGTCGTGATTCGTCCTTGTGACTTAACATCCTCCTGGTCGCGTAGGACCGGCGTATAACGATATATACAGCTTGGGTTTTATGCGAACAGATATTCACATGCTTGGTTCCGATCTCAGCCCGCTCCATTTGAAAAACACAACGACGCATGGGGTGACTGCGAGGTCTTGACGATGAACCGGGCGCAGTCTTCGGCGCCATTCCGCTTCGGTCAGGGCCGACCTGACCAGGCGCGGTTGGCGTTGATCTGTTCGTGGTTGGCCATAGCCCAGTCGGCGAGTGCCATCACCAGCGGCACCAATGTCCGGCCCAGCGAGGTCGGCTCGTCCAGGGCCTGCTCGCCCTGGTCTACCTCGCCGCGGGCGGGCTCAAGGTGGTGCGGCGGCGCGAGGAACTGGTCGCGACGGGCAATCTGGACTGGATGAAGGACTCGTCCGATGCCGGGGTCAAAGCGGTCGGCCTGGTGGAGATCCTCGGCGCGCTCGGCGTGATCCTGCCCTGGCTGACCGGGATCGCGCCGATTCTCACGCCGATCGCCGCAGCAGGCTTGGTCGTCGTGCAGATCGGCGCGCTACGGGTGCACCTGGTCCGCGACGAACGTCGACCGTTGCCGGCCAACGTGCTCCTGCTGCTGCTGGCCGCCTTCGCCGCCGTCGGCCGCTTCGTGGACTGGCGCCCCTGACCCGTTACGGCAGCATCTCGCAGATGTGGCCGGAATGCGCTTCGTAGCAGCGGCCTCTCAGCGGCCGCTGACTCCGCCTGGGCTCTGGCACGACGTGGGACGGTCGGCCGCCGGTCCGGTGCATTGACCGCTGTGGCCCGCACCGTTCCCACCGTTCGTGGGCGGGCTTGGTGAGGCAACAGCGGGCGCGACTCCACCGACGGTTGCCGCCCAGCTTGCCTACGGAATCGCCGAAAACCTTTGCCGAGGGCGGGAAACAGTGCCTGCTGCTACCTCCACGGAAAGGTCTCCACACAGGGATTTCCTCGATCGCGGAACACCTGAATTGTCCTTATGCGACAGTGCGACAGTGCGACAGGCCGTGGTGTGGTCGGCGATGACGTCGTGGAGGTTGGCGTCGCGGAGGTGTGCCCCGGTCAGCTAGCGCGGCCCTCGTCAGATCTGAGGTGGGGGATCGGCGCCTTCGGGTCGAGCCGCCGCGGCTGAAGCAGTTCGACCCGGCTACAGGTGGCGGTGACGTGGCCGAGACAGGGGCGACGAAGTCCGGATCGGACACGTCGGCGGCAGCCACACTCCCGGCTTGCCTCCGCCTGGCGTGACCGGCGGCAGCGGCGCAACCTGGGCGAGGAGAAGGGAGATTGAAGGATCGGCTCAAGTGTTGAGGGCGTCCTCGCGCCGCTGGCCGAGATTCGTCACGGAGTTGAGGAGCTGTACCGGGACCTGCATGCGCATCCCGAGCTCGGTTTGCGTGAATTCCACACGGCTGGGGTCATCGCGCGGCGGCTGCGCGAGCTCGGGTACGAGGTGACCGAAGGCGTTGGCGGAACGGGGGTGCTCGGTGTGCTGGCGAACGGGCCGGGGCCCGTGGTGATGCTGCGCGCGGACATGGACGCGTTGCCGGTACGCGAACGAACCGGGCTGCCGTACGCGTCAGAGGTGGTCGACGGCGGACAACCGGTCATGCATGCGTGCGGGCACGACGTGCACGTGGCTTGCCTGACGGGTTTCGCGGAGTTGATGGCGGGTGCCAGGGGCGCCTGGAGCGGAACCGTGGTGACACTGTTTCAGCCGTCGGAGGAGAACGGGGACGGTGCTGATGCGATGGTCGCCGGTGGGCTCACCACGATCGTTCCCAAGCCGGACGTGGTGATGGCCCAGCACGTCCTGCCCTATCCCGCGGGGTACGTCGGTATTCGCGCGGGCTCGTTCCTGTCGGCCGCGGACAGCCTGCGGGTGACGCTGTTCGGACGTGGCGCACACGGTTCTGCCCCCCAGGCCGCGATCGATCCGGTCGTCATGGCGGCGATGACGGTGGTGCGACTGCAGACCATCGTGTCCCGCGAGCTGGCGGCCACGACTCCGGCGGTGGTCACGGTGGGCAGTATCCGCTCGGGGAGCGGGCCGAACGTGATTCCTGATGAGGCGGTGCTGGAGCTGAACGTGCGCACCTACGACGAGACGACGCGAGAGCACGTGCTGGCGTCCATCGAACGCATCGTCCGTGCTGAGGCCCAGGCCGCGGGGGCGCCCCGCGCACCCGAGTTCGAACGGCTGGCCCGGTTCCCGCCGACCATCAACGACGACGCCACGACCGAGCGGGTCGCGCGAGCCTTTGCCACGCACTTCGGCGACGACGCGCACACCATCGACCTGCAGACCGCCAGCGAGGACATGAGCAGCATCCCGCGGGCCTTCGGCGTTCCGTTCACCTACTGGGGCATCGGAGGTATCGATCCCGGCCGTTACGCCGAGGCACAGCGGAACGGAACGATCGCTCAAGACATCCCGGTCAACCACAGCCCTCACTTCGCGCCGGTCCCGCAACCCACACTCGACACCGGGGTCACCGCGCTCACCGTCGCGGCGCTGGCGTGGCTCGGGCGTTAGAACGGCAACGGTCGTCAGGACGCGAGCGGGGCGACGGGAGCAGCGGACGGGTTCCAGGACCGAAGCCGGAGATCTCGGTCGCCGCGGCGCAAGACGGGCGAAACTGGTCGGGCATGCCGCGTGACGTCCCCCGCTTTTCGGCCTGGTTCACACTGATCGCCCAGTCTGGTCGTGACCACGCAGGACGGGAATCGAGGGCGGCCGGCATGATGGACAGCAACGAGTTCCGCCGAGTGGCAGGGCACTTCGCCACCGGCGTGACGGTGGTGACGGCACGGCACGAGGGCGCCGACTACGGCATCACGCTCAGCGCGATGTCCTCGCTGAGCGTGGACCCGCCAATGATGCTGATCTGCGTGAACCGGGCGGCGCCTTCGCATGAGGCGATCAAGGGCAGCGGGGTGTTCGTCGCGCATGTGCTCGGTCGTCACCAGCGGCGTCTCGCGGGGCAGTTCGCGCGGCCGTCCGCCGACAAGTTCGCCGGAGTCGAGTGCACTCGAAGCGAGGCCGGCCCGCTCGTCATCGCGCGTACGCTCGCACATTTCGTCTGCCGCGTCGCGCACACTGTGCCGGCGGGAACGCACACGGTCTTTCTCAGTGATGTGGTGTCCGCGCGAGCGGCGACGGAACTGGAGCCGTTGGTGTACTACCGCGGCGGTTTCGGACGGCTGGCGGGGGAGACGAACGTCGCACCGCCTGCGGCCTACCTGCCACCTGAACACGAGGAGGACCTGGTGGGAGCCGGCGTTGTCCCGGCGGCGTTCCGCCTCGGTTCTTTCTATCTGTCGTGAGCCCCGATTCACCGACGCAGGTTGTCCAGCAACTTCCGCGTACTGGACGCGGGCGTCGTGCCCAGCTGGCCTAATGCCCGCTCGCAGCCCCGGTAGGCCGCGATGATCCGGTCCGCGTCGCCGAAGACGTCGGCGACCCGCATTTTCAGCCGCCACATCGATTCGCGGAAGGGGTCCTCGGTCAGCACCTCTTCGACGAGTGCGTTCGCGCGAGGAAAATCGCCTGTTGTGAACGCCAGCTCCGCCGCTTCGCACCGGATGTCCACGCAGAGCACCGCCAGCTGCTCCCGGCGGTGCTCGATCCAGGACGATTCGAACTCGGGCAGGTATTCTCCGGTCGCGATCGAGAGCGCGCAGGACAGTGTGGTCAGCCTGTCCGGGCCGCGGAGTCCGGCCGCCTCGGAAACCAGGCATTGGAAGCGCCCGGAGTCGGTGCCGACCACGAGGTGCTCGTCCAGTCGGATGCGGTTGCCCTCGGCACGCACGCAGTCCTCGGGTAGTACCTCGCGCAGCTTGCGCAGGGCTTGCCGCAGATAGGCCGCGGTGGACTCGTCGTGCCGGCCGTCGAAGAGGGCGTCGAGCAGCTCTTCTTTGGTGGCTTCCCGCTGCCGCCGGGCGGCGAGGTAGGCGAGCAGTTCGTAGCTTTTCTTGATCCTCGGGCGGACTTCCCGGCCATCGACCTGGATCGCCACCCGGCCGAACTCGGTGAGCTGGATCGTCGCTGCGAACGGGGCCGTGACGGCGACACCTCGTGACCTCAGGGCGCGACCGAGTTCATGCCAGGGCGAGTCGGCCTCCGGTGCCGCGTCGAGCCGCCGCGACAACACGAGGGGAAAATCCGCGAGGGCGTCGAGCAGCAGGTGGTTCGATCCCTGCTGTGCGGCGGCGGCGAGCGCGAGGTCGGCCGCACGGTCGGATCGCTCTTCGTTCCCGCTCCGCCACTCGGCTTCGGCCAGGTAAACGGCGGCCGCGGGCAGCGAGAGGATGCGTTGTCCGCGCTGCATGCTGGAGACAGCCTGACGCAGGCAGCGCATCGCCGCCTGGTCGTCACCGTCCAGCAGTAGGGCGAATCCGAGCCAGGTCGCGGCCGATTCCGCGACGAAGGCGTATTCGCGCCCGACCTGGTGGCACCGTACCTGTTCCAGCGCCGCCCGGGCGCTGGCGGTGTCGCCGTTGAAACGCAGCTCGAGTGCGGCCTCTTCGACATAGCTGAGCAGCTCGAGCATCACCGATCCACTCGCCCGCAGGCGTTCTCTTCCCTTGAGCAGAGCGCGCCACGCCTGGTCCGGTTCCCCGAGCCGACGCAACAGTTCGACGCTGAACAGGGAGTACAGCCATACTCCCGGGTCCTGGCCGGCACAGATCGCCTGGTACGACGCGGACGCCTCGTCGACGTGACCCATCGCGAGCAGCGCGCCGAGTCGCCACGACTCGGCGGCCTTGATCGCCCACGGCGACGTCGGCGGATCGAGTAGGCGGGTGAGATTTCCGTGGTAGTAGTGCACCCGCATGGTCAGCGCGTCGAGCGGGCTGCCGCTGAGGGCACCGGCCGCCGGCCGCTCCGGCACATCGTCGAGCAGGGTCATGCAGTACTGCATCGCGTCGAGTTCCGCGCCGAAGCGGCCCACGGCAAGGACGGCTTTGATGTCGTCGAGTCGGCCGGCGTGCAGGTAGCACCACGCCATCATCGCGGCCAGCCTGCTCGAGGACGCCGCCACCTCGTGCCGCCGTTTCGCCGCGGCCAGCCGGTCCGCGATCCGGACACCGAGCCGATAGTTCTCCTCGGAGATGGCCAGCATCAGCTCCGCACCGGTCAGTCTGATGTGGTCATCGCGGCGTACCGGCGCCAGCTGTTCGAGCCAGCGTTTGGCGACGGAGAAGTCCGCACGTTCCAGCACCGTGTCCACGGCCTGCTCGGCGACCGTTACCGCCTCGTCGAGGTCGCCTGCGCGCAGGAACTCCTCGACTGCTTCCTCCAGGTGTTTCTCGCCGGCCAGCAACCGTGCGTGCGCGGCGTGCAGGGCACGCTGGGTGCCGCCGTCCAGCCGGTTCGCGCGGGCGAGGAGGTACTCGCGGAAGCGCGGGTGGCAGCGCAACGCGGGACCGTCCCATGCGGCGGGCAGGCGCTTGTGGCGCAGGTCGTGCAGCAGGGCGGCCGCGTCAGCGATGCCGAGTGCCTCCGCCCGCGGTGGTGTGACCTCGTCGAGCAACGCCGTCGAGATGAGGAAGTCCTGCTCGTCCTGTGTGAGCTGGGCGAGGATGTGCGTGGCGAGGTAGCCGTGCAACGGATCGGCCTCGCCGCCCAGACCGGTCGCGTGGCCGGCGGATCGCCACGCTTCGAAGAGCACGCCGGTGACCCAGCCGCCGGTGACCGCGACGGCCTTCTCGGGATCGAGATCGGGGGAGTCCGAACGCGACAGTGCGACCGCGGCTTCCTCGGTGGTGAAGGCGAGATCCGCCTCGCCCAGTACCGGAAGCCAGGCGACCCTGGCGATACCACCTCTGGCGAAGGTGAGTTCCTGGCGGCTGACGAGGATTATCCGAGTGTTCGACGGCGCGTATTCGAGAAACGCCCCGACGACTGCCAGGGACTCGGGTGCGGCGGCGAGACATTCCATGTTGTCCAGTACCAGTAGCAGTGCCCTGTCGCCGAGTGAGTCCGCGAGCATGCCGGCGACCTCGGTGTGCGCGAGGCCGGCGGTGAGGGCTGTCTTGACCAGGCCTTCGACGCCTGGCGCCTGAATCGCGAGTGCGGCCTCCAGGTAAGTGAGCAGCCGTCCGGTCGCGGCCTCGGTATCGTCCAGCGACAACCAGCACACGGGCAGCCCGAGCCGCCGGCTTGTCTGGGTGACGGCGGTCGTCTTCCCGGCACCGGCCGTCGCGTACACGCAGACGATCCGATTGCGCTGGATCAGCTGGGCGAGCCGGGTCTCCAGCCGGGGGCGGGCCACGGTCGAGCCAGAGATCGGCGGGGGCGTGACTTTGCGCCGGATGATCCGTGAGGTCACCGGCGATGGCGCGTCGTCCGTTTCCGTTGAGGGGGAATCGGAAAGATCTCGAGCCGCCATAGTCACCATCCAACGCGGCGGAACCGGGTCTGTGAAGTCCGTGATCGTCTCGGCTGGGCGTTCCGGATCGTGCGAAACGCCCAGCCGACGATGGTCATGCGTGCGCTGCCACCCTCGCGGGGAACGGCAGCGGCTCGGCGGGCAGAACCTTCAGCCCGGCCTGGAAGTTCAGCGCGTAGCGGCCCTGCAGTTCCACCATGAACAGCGCGTTCTGCTCGAGCACCCGGGAGTTGCGGAGTGCGCCCGCGTCGATCGGGCGCAGTCCGCTCGATTCCACGAGCTCGGCCACCGCCGCCTTGGCGTCGTCGGAGTCCGATGCGAGGAAGACATCGACGACCGTGTCGTCGAAAGCGCTGTCGGCGAGCGCCGGGGCGAACGTGGTGTTGAACGCCTTGACCACGTGGGCCCCGGGAATCCGGCGCTGGATCTCCTCGGCGGCGCTGGTGTCGTAGTCGGTGATCAGCCCGTCGAACGTCTCGTTGAACGGGTTGGCGATGTCCACCACCACCTTGCCGCGCAGCGTCTCGCTGAGCTCGACAGCGATGCGGGTCGAATCGGAGTACCAGGTGGCGAGAACGACGATGTCGCAACCCGCCGCGACCGCGTCCTTCGTCGCGGCAGCCTCGATCGTGCCCGGGCCTTGACCACCCAGCTCCAAGGCGAGGGTCTGGCCCTTCTCGTGGCCGGAGCCGGCGACGAAGACCTGGTGCCCGCCGCGGATCAGGCGCTGGGCGATGGCCCGGCCCATGTTGCCGGTCCCGATGATGCCTACCTTCATGGTCGTACCTTTCTTCCGAAGCCGTGGTAGGGAAAAACGCATGACGATCACGCGCGCGCCGCGGCGCCCTCGATGGGCTGCCATCGCGGCCAGGCGGAGCCCGTCCAGCCGTTGAGGTCGTACTCGCTCATGCACTGGTCGACCATGGCCCGCAGCCGGTCGTTGTCGCCCAGCGCTTCTCCGGTGAAGTAGGTCTCCACCCGGTTGCCCTCGTAGCTGCCCGAGAAGTTGCGCTCGTGCACCTCGGCTCGGCCGGCGAACTCGGTCGCGAACTCGTCCCAGACCAGCCGGACCAGCTTGACCCGCTCCTCGGCCGAGAGGGTGGCCGACTTCCAATAGCGGTCCAGCCAATGGCGGATCGCCGGGTTCTTGAAGTCCTCCGCGGAGGAGGGGATCTGGATGAACCCGCCGGCCATCAGGTTGTGGAACACCGTGCGGACCTTGGTGAAGATGTCGCCGTAGCAGTTGCGCCACTGCAGCGCGTACCGGATGTTCGGGTGCACGTACGGCTCGCCACTGGGCACAGGGTCCGGTTCCGCGGCCATCGCGCCCACGAGCGCCCACAACTGGTGGCGCAATCCCAGAACCTCGCCGATCGAGGCCTGCACTCCCCGGAAGCCGGAGATCTGGTTCATGTCGGTGACCTTCAGCAGCAGCCCGCACAGGAAGTCGAGTTTGACCGCCGTGCGGGTGCAGGCGTGGAAGCAGAACCGGGCGGCGAAGTCCCGGGGGAGTAACCCGTTGACGACCTCGGGGTTGCGGTAGGCGGTGACGTTCTCCCACGGGATCAGCACGTCGTCGAGGATGATCGAGTAGTCGGTCTCGTCGAACCGGCTGGACAGCGGGTAGTCGAAGGGGGTGCCGATCTTCTTGGCCAGGTACTCGTAGGAGTACCGGCCGATCAGCTTCACGCCGGGGGCGTCGAAGGGCACGAAGAACCCGAGCGCGAAGTCCTTGTCGTCAGCTCCGAGGCCGGCGGCCGGGAGGTACTGGCTGACGTAGGTCACATGGCTGAAGGCGGCGCCCGTGGAGATCATCCGTGCACCGCGCACCACGATGCCGTCGTCGCGTTCCTTGACCACGTGCATGTAGGTGTCGCGCTGCTGCGCGATCGGTTTCATCCGGTCGCCGGCGGGGTTGAGCAGACTCAGGTTGACGAACATGACGTCGTCGGTGACCTTCTCGTACCACCGGCGGACGTTGCCGGCGAATTCGCCGTAGAACTCGGCGTCGGCCGCGAGCCCGGCGACCAGGGCCGCCTTGTAGTCGGGTCCGCGGGACAGGCTGCCGTAGCTCATGCGGGCCCATTCGGCGATCGCGTCCCGCGCCTCGAACAGGTCCTGGGACGAGGTGGGGATCTTGTAGAACTTGTGGGACCGGGTGCCGCGCTCGGTCTGGAACGTCAGCACGTCCCGTTTCGCCGGATCGTGGAGCGAGTCGTACATCCGGGCGACCGAGTGGGCGGCGTTGGTGAACGCCGGGTGGGTCGTCACGTCGTCGACCCGCTTGCCGTCGAGGTAGAACACCCGCCCGTCACGCAGGCTCTCGAGGTACTCCGCCCCGGTCGGCGGCTCGGCTGCCCGGGGCGGCGGCGCGAGGTTGCGCGACACTTCCGGCCGGTCGGCGATCGCAGTCATCTGCGGCTCCTTCGCTGGTGGCGTTGCCCCGGCCGGTCCCGCGCTGAAGTGCGGAAACGGTCCCGGGGGTCGGTCCGCCCAGAGTGGGGTGGTGACGTGAACCACACCGAAACCGATGGTGACCGGCCGTTCAGGCGCCGAGTTCGTGACTGATCTCTTGCGCGATTCGCGTCAGTACCGGGACGACATGGCGTTCGATGTGCCCGGGGCTGGTGCGCCCGGTGGAGCTCGAGGAGGAGATCGCCGCGATCACCTGGTGTGTGTGGTCCCGAATGGGGGCGGACACGGCGATCAGGCCGCGCTCGCGCTCTTCGGAGACCAGTGACCAGCCCTGCTCGCGGACACGCTCGAGGGTCTCGCGGAACTGGTCGGGGTCGGTGATGGTGTGCGGGGTCAGGCGTTGCAGCCCGGGGTCGACCAGATAGCGGTCGACGAACTCGGGCGGCGCGGCCGCGAGCAGTACCCGGCCCATGGACGTCGCGTGGGCCGGAACGCGGGTGCCGGCCGTCGCGGTCACGTTGAGCACTCGCTTGGCGGGCACGCGGGCCAGATAGACCACTTCGTTGCCGTCCAAAGCGGACAGTGAGGCCGATTCCTGGGTCTGTTCGACCAATCGGCTCATGTACGGCTCAGCCACTGCGACGACCATGCTCGAAGCGGCGTAGTGCTGCCCGATCGTCAGCACCCGGGGTGTGAGCCGCCAATGGCTGCCGCCGGTCGGTTCGACGTAGCCGAGGTACTGCAGGGTGAGCAGGATCCTCCGCACGGCCGGCCGGGAAAGCCCGGTCGTCTGCGCGATTTCGATCAGGCTCGGGTTGACGCGCTCGGCGTCGAAGGCCAGCAGCACCGCGAAACCACGTTCGATGCTCTGGATCCGGTCTTTGGCCCAGTCGGGTTCGTCCACTTTCGCCACCTCGCCATTTTGGCGCACCCCTGGCGAGACCGATTCTCGGTCCGCCCAAGCCGGTCCGGGGTTGACGGCAGGGGAGCGTCCCGTCATGCTAATCGGCGTGCACGGAGAACGTGCAGAATGCACGGAGAGCGTGCACGGGAGGTGGAATCAATGGCGATCGATCCGAAGGAGCTGCGCCGCTGTCTGGGGCATTTCGCCACGGGCGTCACGGTGATCACTTGCCGTGGTGAGGACGGTGCGCCGCACGGCGCGACGGTCAACGCCTTCACGGCGGTGTCGCTCGAACCGCCGCTGGTGCTCGTGTCGCTGGACCGGCGCTCCCGGCTCTGCGCACTCGCCGGATCACGCCCGTTCACGGTCAACGTGCTCGAAGCCGGCCAGAAGGAGCTGGCCCTGCACTTCGCGGGCCGACCGAACCAGGAGGTCCGCTGGGCGCGGGGCAACGAGTGGGGGGTGCCGCGGCTGGCCGGCACCCTCGCGCACATCTCGTGTACTCCGTGGCGGTCCTACGACGGCGGTGACCACGTCCTGTTCCTGGGTGAGGTTCAGCAGTTCCGCGTTCACCCGGGCCGGCCGCTGCTGTTCCACGAAGGGCAGTTCCACCAGCTCGGTGAGGAGCACCGGCCGCTGCTGTGGGACCGCTCGGCGGACGGGCCCGACGGCGGTGTCTCGTTCTTTTCCGCCGTCACGGCTGGTCGAGTTTGAGCACGTCCCGGCTTTCCGGCCGCACTCAGCACAGTCCACACACGAAGGAGTCGACGATGACGCTTCAGCAGGAACAGGCAAGCGCGCCGACCGGCGCGAACGGCAAGGTCAGCCGGCCGATGACCGGTGACGAGTACATCGAGAGCCTGCGCGACGGCCGCGAGATCTACCTCTACGGGGAGCAGGTCGACGACGTCACCACCCACCCCGCATTCCGTAACGCGGTACGGATGACCGCGCGCCTCTACGACGCGCTGCACGACCCCGACAAGCAGGACACGCTGACCGTGCCCACCGACACCGGCAGCGGTGGCTTCACCCACCCCTTCTTCCGGGCCCCGCGTTCGGCCGAGGACATGAAAAAAGACCGCGACGCGATCGCCGCGTGGGCACGGATGACCTATGGATTCATGGGCCGCAGCCCCGACTACAAGGCTGCGTTTCTCGGCACCCTCGGCGCCAATCCCGACTTCTGGTCGCCCCATGCCGACAACGCCCGGCGCTGGTACGAGGAGTCTCAGGAGAAGGTCCTCTACTGGAACCACGCGATCATCAACCCCCCGGTCGACCGGCACCGCGCACCGGATGACGTCTCCGACGTGTTCATGCACGTCGAGGAAGAGAACGACAAGGGCCTCGTGGTGTCGGGGGCGAAGGTGGTGGCGACCGGCTCGGCGATCACCCACTTCAACTTCCTCGCCCACTACGGCCTTCCGATCAAGAAGCGCGAGTACGCGCTGGTCTGCACCATCCCGATGGGTGCTCCCGGTATGAAGCTGATCTGCCGGCCGTCCTATTCGCAGCAAGCCGCGACGATGGGCACGCCGTTCGACTATCCGCTGTCGAGCCGGCTGGACGAGAACGACACGATCTTCGTTCTCGACAAGACCCTGATTCCCTGGGAGAACGTCTTCATCTACGGGGACCCGGACAAGGCATCGAACTTCGTTCCCGGATCGGGCTTCCTGCACCGGTTCACTTTCCAGGGCGTGACGCGGCTCGCGGTCAAACTGGACTTCATCGCCGGGCTGCTGATGAAGGGCCTCGAGGTGACCGGGACCAAGGACTTCCGCGGTGTGCAGACCCGGGTCGGTGAGGTGATCGCCTGGCGGAACCTGTTCTGGGGCCTTTCGGACGCCATGTGCGCCAATCCCGAGGAATGGGTCGGTGGCACCCTGCTGCCCAAGCTCGAGTACGGCATGGCCTACCGGTGGTTCATGACGGTCGGCTACCCGCGGGTCCGGGAGATCATCATGCAGGACCTGGGATCGTCCCTGATTTATTTGCCCTCCCATGCCGCCGACTTCGCCTCCGCCAAGGTGCGGCCGTATCTGGACAAGTACGTGCGCGGCTCGAACGGCTATGACGCCGTGGACCGGGTCAAGCTGATGAAGCTGATCTGGGACTCGATCGGGTCGGAGTTCGGCGGCAGGCACGAGCTCTACGAGCGCAACTACGCCGGCAACCACGAGGGCGTGCGTGCCGAACAGCTGTTTGCCGCGGAGCAGTCCGGTGCCGCCGACGCGATGAAGGGCTTCGCCGAACAGTGCCTTGCCGAGTACGACCTGAACGGCTGGACCGTTCCCGACCTGTTCAACCCCGGCGACGTCTCGGTCATCGGACGCCGCTGACCCACGGAGAGGACCCGCTATGACCACCCCACATCCTTCGCCCACCGCCGCAGGCTCGGGCAGCTCGGCCACCGAGGCGTTCCGCGCGGGACGGTCCGCCACCGGTGGACCGGCGGTCGCGCCCGAACGGGTATCCGCGGTTGTTTCGTCTCTGCTGTCCGGGATTCACCAGACGATCAGGTCCGAGTCGGTGACCTACGACGAGTTCCAGGCGGCGAAGCAGTTCCTGATCGAGGTCGGCGAGGGCGGGGAGTGGCCCTTGCTTCTCGATGTGTTTGTCGAGCACGTCGTCGAGGACGTGGCCGCTCGCGCCCAGGAAGGAACGAAGGGCTCCATCCTCGGGCCCTACTACCTGCCCGGTCAGGTAAGGCTGGAGAGCCCCGCCACGCTGCCGCAGCGTCCGGACGAGAAGGGAACCCGGCTGGTGTTCTCCGGCGAGGTCCGCGCGACCGACGGAACTCCGCTGCCCGGAGCCGAGTTGGACATCTGGCACGCCGATGACGAGGGCTACTACTCCGGCTTCGCGCCGCACCTGCCGGAGGGCAACCTGCGTGGCGTCGTCGTCGCCGACGAGCGCGGCAGGTTCGAGATTTCGACCATCCTGCCCTCGCCGTACCAGATCCCGACCGACGGTCCGACCGGTGCCCTGATCGAGGCCGCGGGGTGGCACCCCTGGCGCCCGGCGCACCTGCACCTGCTGGTTCGTGCGGACGGGCATCGGACGATCACCACACAGCTCTACTTCGCCGGCGGCGAATGGCTGGACAGTGACGTCGCGTCGGCGACCAAGCCGGAGCTCATCCTCGAACCGGTCGATCAGGGCGACGGCACGTCCGTGGTCCGGTACGACTTCACGCTCGAACCCGCGTGATCAGCGCCGGCGCCGGGCATCCCCCGGCGCCGGCGCCCTTGCCCCCGCGCACGGGACCGGGCGCTTCTTTCCCGATGCTCACCACCGAACGGAGGACTTCGATGAGCGAGCTGCGCATCGACCGCGTCGAGACCGTGATCGTCGACATCCCGCTGCGCCGCCCCCATCGGTTCGCCCGGGCGACGATGGACGCCCAGCCCGTGCTCTACGTTTTCGTCCGCACCGCCGGTGGGGTCACCGGAGTCGGTGAAGGCGTGGTTCCGGGCGGACCATGGTGGGGCGGGGAGTCCGTCGAGACGATGCAGCTGATCGTCGAGCGGTACCTCGCGCCGGTACTCCACGGCAGGCGGGTGGACGAGCTCGCCGCCATCCTGCACGACGCTTCCGAGGTCGTGGCGGCCAACCTGTTCGCGAAGACCGCGGTCGAGGTCGCCTTGCACGACGCGTGGGCGCGTCACCTCGGGGTGCCGGTGCACACCCTGCTGGGCGGGGCCATCCGCACCAGCGTGCCGGTCACCTGGGCCCTGGGCACCGAACCCGCCGGCGCCGTGGTCGAGGAAGCACTGGCCAAACTCGACTCCGGGATGCATACGTCCTTCAAACTCAAGATGGGCGCCCTCGAACCGGCCCAGGATGTCGACCGTGTCGTGCGGATCGCCGAGAAGCTTGCCGGCACGGCCGGGGTGCGGGTCGATCTCAACGCCCGATGGGACCGTCTGACCTCGCTCACGCATCTGCCGGCGGTCGCGGCGGCCGGAATCGAAATGGTCGAGCAGCCGGTGCCCGCGCACGACGTAGAGGCCCTGGCCGCCATCAGCGCGGCCATCCCGATTCCGGTCATGGCCGACGAGAGCCTGCGCACCCCGGCCGACGCGCTGCGGCTGGTCATCACGCGCGCCGCCGCGCTCTTCGCGGTCAAGACCACCAAGTCCGGCGGGCTGCGGGCCACCCGGGCGATCGCCGAGGTCGCTGCCTCGGCCGGAATTCCGTGTTATGCCGCGACGTCGATCGAGTCCCCGGTAGGGACGGCCGCGGCGTTGCACGCCGCCTGTGCCAGTCCGGCCACCGGATGGGGGAGCGAGTTGTTCGGCCCACTGTTGCTGGCCGAGGAGATGCTTGCCGACCCGCTGGTTTACGACAACGACGGACTGCACCTCCCCGAGGGACCCGGCCTCGGGGTCGAGCTCGATCCCGCCCAGATCCGCGCGTTCCGGAGGAAGTGACCGATGTTGTTCGCCACCGAGGACGAGGCGCACGCGCTGGACCTGCAGCGGTCGGCGCGGCGGTCGGAAACGCTCTGGTACGGCCTGGAGCAGGTTCCCGCCGACCTGGGTCCGACGGCCGTGACCATCGGCGTGTTCGACGGTCTGCACCGCGGGCATCGCAAGCTGGTCGATCACGCCCGCCGCCTCGCCGATCAGCGGGGGCTGCCTCTGGTGCTGGTCACCTTCGATCCGCATCCGGCCCGCGTCCTCGGGCTGGCCAAGGACATCTGCGCGTTGAGCACGGTCGAGCACCGCGCCGAGCTCGCCGGCCTGGCCGGCGCGGACGCGGTGTGCGTCCTGCGGTTCACCCGTCAGCTGGCGAGCCTGAGTCCGGGCGAGTTCGCGCGCCGTGTCGTGGCCGGGGTGCTGCACGCGCACGCCGTTGTGGTCGGGGCCAACTTCACTTTCGGCGCCCGCGCCGCGGGCGATGTCACAACCCTTCGAGAACTCGGTGAGGGGCTCGGATTCACGGCGCATGCCGTGCCGTTGTTGCGGCCGACGGGTGCTGCTCCGTGTTCGTCGACCTACATCCGGCGCTGCGTGCGCACCGGCGACCTGAAAGCGGCGGCGCGCCTGCTGGGCCGTCCGTACCGTGTGGACGGTCACCGCCGCGGCCGCCAGATCGTGGTCGCGCCGGACACCGCACTGCCGCCGCCCGGCGCGTACGCGGCCACAGTGGACGGTTGCGTGACCGTGGTCGAGGTGACGTGCGCGGGCACCTTGCGGCCGGGCGACGAGGTCCGGGCCTCCGGCCGGGTCGCGGTCACGTTCGATCAGCCGGAGGCAGCTCGGGTGTAAGCGAACCGGAAGCACGGGTCGCCCGCATGGAGATCCGTGATCTGGATGCACGTTACTGCGGCATCAGTATCTGACGACGTTCCTGGTGGAAAAGCCCGAGGGTTATGGCGAGGTGCTGCCGGGGCTGACGATCCCGGGCAAGATCGACAAGATGGGGTACAAGGGCGTGGACACCACCGAGGCGGTGTTCGACCGACGATCACCGCCGGATCCTCACCGGCGAGGTGCCGGAAAGGCGCGCTGATAGTGCACTACGCCACGGTTCGCGCCGGTCACGGCGACCGCTCGGAGTGAGCACACGAAGACGACGACATACGAGCAGGGCAGTGCGCTCGGTCTCCACGAGACCGCGACAGTGCGGATCGTGCTGGGGATGGAGCCAGTGCGGCGGGCATTGAGACCGGAGATGTTGACGATCCTGCCCCAGCCCTGTGCGGCCATGTGGGGGAGGAGGGCGCGATACTCGACGTGATTCCGGTGACCGGCAGGCGTGCTGTGGCGTGTGCCCTGGGCGCGCCGACGGGCGCCTCGCCCTGAGCTCGGGCTCAGGGCGCGTGTTATCCCGTCAGGCAGCGGAACCGGCTCGCGTGGAACACCAGCGGAGGGGTGTCCTGTGTCGCCAGCAGACGCTGGATCCGGAGCACGACGATGATGTGGTCGCCAGCCTCCAGTTCGTCGTGCACAACGCACTCGAGCCAGGACACCGCGCCCGTGACGAACACGGCGCCGGAGTCCGATGCCTCCCAGGCGACGCCGGTGAACCGGTCGCCGGTCGTGGCCGACAGCGAGCGGCACGTGTCCTCCTGACCGGCCGCCAGGACGCTCACCCCGATGCGCGGCAGTGCGCGCAGTCGTGGCCACGTCGCGGAGGCCCGTTGCACGCAGACCGTCACCAACGCCGGCTCCAGTGACGCGGCCGTGAACGCGCTCGCCGCCATCCCGTCAGGCCCGTGCTCGCCGTGTGCGCACAACGCGGTGACGCCCGTCGGAAAGCACGCGAACGCCGACCGCAGCTCCCTGCCACCGACGTGCTCGATCGGCCGCATGTCCGTCAAGGCCGTCATGCCGCACCGCCCGCATGCGTCAATTCGAGCATGCGCCGCCACGCCATGCCGGGGTGGTCTCCGAATACGCGGCACGGCACCCGCGTGGCGGCTACCGCGGCGCTGCCTTCCCGGCACGCCAGCACCACGGTGGGACGAGCTTCGAGCGCAGCGACGAGTTGCTCCGACATCGGCGCCAGTCGCTTCACTCGAAGGCCGGCGCACGCCGCGGCCGACATCGCGACAGCGCCGTCGATTTCGTGTTCACCACACGTCACGATCAGCATGTCGCCTTCCCCGATGAGTCCCAGCTGCCGCAAGGCGGCTGTCAGCGCCCGAACTCTCTCCCTGAACCGCGGATCGTGCACAGCGACTCCCTCCGGCAGTGGCATACCCGCGCGCCGGCACCGCAATGTGCCTCAGAGGTCCTCGCCATCCTTGAGCCGCTTGAATTCCTGGCCCTCCGGCGTGAGGAACGCACCGGCCTGCATGTCGATGATCCCGGCACCGGCCTCGCTGTAGATCCGGTCGTGGATCGCGATGTTGACCGGTGCCTTGACCTCCTGCATGAAGTCGATCAGCTCGTATGCGCGGGCCCACGGCGCCGAGGTCGGCGCGAGGAGGATGTCGATGTCCCGCCCAGGCGGGGTGAACGCGTCACCCGGGTGATAGAGCACCGAGTCATCGACCTCGATGACGTAGCCGGAGTTGTGAGACACCGGCCAGTGAGGGTGCAGAACCGCGTGTTGCTCACCCACCGTGGTGACGGGCAGTCCGTCCACCCGGAACCCCTCGCCCGGGGCCACGACGGTGGTGCGTTCGGCGACGGCGGGCGCGTCCTTGCGAATCAGGTCCGCGACTGCGGAGATGGTGTAGACCGGTGCGTCGGTCAGCTTGAGATGATCGGGCAGGTAGTGGTCGGGGTGCTCGTGGGTGAGCAGCACTGCGGTCGCGCCGTCCATCGCCGCGGGGTCGGTGAAGACGCCGGGGTCGAGGACGAGGACGCCGTTGTCGTGCTCGATGCGGACGCAGGCGTGACCGAGCTTGGTCAGTCTCACTGGATTTTCCTTACTCTTCGTCGAAGATGGCGACAGCCCGGGTCCATCCCGCTGAGGCGGCGTGAATCTTGACCGGGAAACAGGCGATCTTGAAGCCGGTGGCGGGCAACGACTCGAGGTTGTGCAGCTTTTCGATGTGGCAGTACCCGATCTCGCGACCCGCTTTGTGGCCTTCCCAGATGATGGAGCCGTCCTGCTCGCGCTCGAACCTGGTGGCGGTGAAGACGAAAGGCGCATCCCAGCTCCAGGCGTCGGTTCCGGTGACCCGGACGCCCTGATCCAGCAGGTGCAGGGTGGCGTCGCGCCCGATCCCGCAGCCAGAGGAGACGTAGTCGTCCTGGCCGTAGCGGTCCCCGGCGCTGGTGTTGACGACCACGATTTCCAGCGCCTGAAGCTCGTGGCCGATGCGATCGAGTTCGTCGTCGATGTCCTGTGGCGTAACGACATATCCGTCAGGCAGGTGCCGGAAGTCGAGCTTCACGGCGGGCTGGAAGCACCACTCGAGCGGGACCTCGTCGATCGTGATCGCGCGAGCGCCGTGGTTCATCGTCGATGCGTAGTGGTACGGGGCATCGAGATGCGTGCCGCTGTGGGTGGTGATCCGCACACGCTCGATTGCCCAGCCTTCGCCGTCGGGGAGATCGTCGGCGGTCGCGCCGGGGAAGTAGGACAGGATCTCCTCGACGGTGTCCTGGTGGGAGTAGTAATCGATTTCGGGCAGGAGGGCGGGGGGATCCGACGCGATGCCGACACGCAGGTCGACCGAGATGTCGATCACTTGGGGCATGAAATCTCCGGCAGGGAGGACGGGACGACGAAGCAGACTGTACGTACGTGCAGTCTGCTGGTCAAGTGTCGTGCCCGACTCCGCTTCGGGTGCATCGCTACAGTGGTTCGAACCGTTCGCCGAGGTGAGGCCTTCGCAGGCCTCCCGATTGCCGAAGGAGCGCTCTCATGTGTCCCGCCGCCACCGCCGACTCCTCTGTCGACCGGCGCGAACAGATCCTGGTTGCGGCTGAGCGCTTGTTCGCCGAGCACGGGTACCACGGCACGACCATGCGAATGATCGCAGAGGAAGCCGGCGTGAAGCTGTCGCTGATCGTCTACCACTTCAAGGCGAAGTTGCGGTTGTATCGCGAGATCTTCCTTCGTCGCCAATACGTCAACGAACGCCGCAGGGCGCTCCTGGCAGACGTCGACCCGGATGCCGTTGATGCTCTCGACCGGATCGCTGCCGCGTTCGTGGACCCTGTGGTCGAACTCCACGACAGCCCGGACGACATCTGGTACGCCAGGCTGGTGCTTCGCGAGGCGGCGGATCCGTCCAGTCAGGATCGCGGCATCGTCCGCGAGTTGTTCGACCCGATGGCCCGGGAGTTCATCGCCGCCATCCGGCGCGCCGCAACGGGCCGTTCGGAGGATTTCTACCGCTGGGCCTACCTGTTCGCCGTGGGCGCTTTGACGCAAAGCTCGTTCGACGTGCGACTCCGCGATCTCGCCACAGACGGTCCCGACGCGGGAGAGAAGACCAGCAATCCCGTCAAGGCGGCCTACCTGCGGGCTTTCATCCGCGCGGGTTGGGCGGCCGAGATCACCGCTTGAAATTCCACCTGTACGTACGTACAGTCTCTGGGGATTCCCTCGTTCACGGAGGCTGTCATGCCTGTCGCCATCACCGTCGCGCCTACCGGGCCCATCGCCACCAAGGCCGACAACCCGTCCCTTCCGACCACGCCGGCGGAGATCGCCGACGCCGTCGCCGAGGCCTACCAGGCCGGAGCGGCCGTGGCGCACATCCATCTGCGTGACGACCAGCAGCGACCGACCGCCGACCTGCGCACCGGTCGTGAGGTCATGGACCGCATCGCCGAGCGGTGCCCGATCCTCGTTCAGCTCTCGACCGGAGTCGGCATGGACGTGCCGTTCGAGCAACGGGCCAGGCTTGTCGAACTCCGGCCGCAGATGGCCACACTCAACCCGTGCTCGATGTCGTTCGGCACCGGCCAGTTCCTGAACCCGCCCGACGGCGTGCGGCGGCTCGCTGCCAGCATGCGCGATCTCGGCATCCTGCCCGAGTTGGAGATCTACGACACGGGCCACCTGGAGGTGTGCCTGCGTCTGCGCGACGAAGGTCTGCTGCCCGAGCGGCTTCAGTTCTCGATCGTCCTGGGAGTGCGCGGTGGGATGGCCGCGACTGCCGAGAACCTGCTGACCATGGTGCGCCGGCTGCCCGAGGGGGCGATCTGGCAGGTGATCGCCATCGGTCGCAGTAATCTCGAGCTGACCGCGATCGGGCTCGCGCTCGGGGGCAATGCCCGCGCCGGCCTGGAAGACACACTTCACCTGCGCCGAGGCGTTCTCGCGGACGGAAACATCCCGTTGGTCGAGCGGACCGCCGCCCTTGCCCGTCACCTCGACCTGACGATTTCGACCTCGGAGAAATTCGCCGCCGAACTCGGGTTCGGGCTTCAAACAATCTGACGGGAGCCAGTCATGCCGGTCGAATACGACCTGTCGGCGGGGAACACCGCCCTCCTCGTCGTTGACATGCAGAACGATTTCCTGGCCGAGGGAGCTCCGCTCGAACTCCCCGCGGGACGGGACATCATCGAGAACGTCAACGCGCTCATCGAACGTTGCCACGTGCTGGGGATACCGGTGCTGTTCGTGCAGCAGGTGTTCGACCCGAGCGGTGCGGACGTGGGGCGGATGGCCGACAACGGCGCGCCCCTGCTCGACGAGCACGGACGGCCGAGGACGCTTCGCGCCGGTACGAGCGGGGTCGAGGTGTATCCACTCTTAGCGCATGCCGACTCCGACATCCGGATCGAGAAGCATCGCCAGAGCGGGTTCTTCGAGACGAACCTCGACACCGTCCTGCGCGGCCTTGCCACGGAGACCGTTCTGATCGCCGGCATCGCCAGCAACGGCTGCGCGTGGGCGACCGCGACGGACGCCATGTACCGGGGTTACCAGGTCGTGTTCCTCGGCGATGCCACCGCTTGCCGTGGGATGCCCGATGTGGGCTATGGGGCGTTCAGCGCGGAAACCCTGCACGCCGTCACCCTGACCTTGGCCACCTTCGCCGTCGGGGAGGTCGCGAGCACCGCGGACGTCCTCAGCCGGCTCGCGCCGCACGGCAACGAGGAGAACACCAAGCGATGCAAGAGAAACTGACCTCGGACGTACCGCGCTTCTCCTTGGCGGAGCGCGATCACCGGTGGCGGCGCGTACGGGCGTCCATGCGCGAGGAGCGATTGGACGCCATCTTCGTTCCCCCGAATACCGGCCTGTACGACCAGTTCCAAGCCAACGTCCGCTACCTCACCGGCATCGGCGGCAACTGCTTCCAGGCGGCGGCGGTGTTTCCACTCGACGGCGAGGTCACGGCGATCACCAGTCCCAACATGGATGTGCGCTACTGGCGGGAGCGGCAGGACTGGGTCGACGACATCCGTCCGGTCACCGTCGGCTGGGGCTACGGGGGAACGGCGATCGAGCGGCTGCGGGAGTTGAATCTCGACGGGGCCCGGATCGGGGTCACCGGGCTCGCCGGCAACACCCGGTTCCCAGAAGGTGTGACGTCCTACGGCATCGTCAACTCCCTGCGCGAGGCCTTCCCGAAGGCCGAGTTGGTCAACGCCAACCTCGTGATGGACCGCGTGCGCTTCGTGAAGAGCGAAGAGGAGCTCGCCTTCATGCGTGCGGCGGACGCGTTGGTGGAACAGGCGCTGGAGGTCATGCGCCGCGAGGCCAGGCCTGGCATGCCGGAGAACGTGGTGTACGCCCGCATGCTCGCGAGCATGGTGGAGGGCGGCGGCGAGCTGCCCACCATGATCCTCTGGTCCGCGGGCTCGCCGCAGCCTCCGTCCAACCAGAACATGCCTTCACGCCGCGCACTCCGTGCCGGCGACATGATCTGCACCGAGACGGAAGCACGCTGGGGTGGCTACATCGCCCAGTACTCGCAGCCGATGTTCGTCGGGAAGGCGCCGGACGAATACCGTCGCATGTTCTCGCTTCAGCAAGAAGCTCTCGCGGCATGCTACGAGAATCTCCGCCCTGGGCGCGTCGTGGGCGACCTGGTCGAGACCGCGGCTCGCTTCTCCAACGACGACCACGAGTGTGCCCTGATCATGCATGCCCGCGGGCTCGGCGACGATTCGCCCATGGCGGTCCTCGGTCACGTCCGGAACGAGCTGATGCGGGACTGGCCGATCGAGGAGAACTCCACCTTCATCGTCAAGCCCGTGGTCCGAACCCGCGATCGGCAGAAGTACATCTACTGGGGGGACACGGTGGTCGTCGGCCACAGCGGCGCGGTGCGGCTCGGGCAACGCGAACCGGAACTCATCGAGGCTGACGTCTGACAGACGATGTCGAACTGTCGCAATTGGACAGAAAGCCGGATGGCGTACGTCGGCGTACGCCATCCGGCTTCGGTTACAGGAGTTTGTCCAAGGTGATGGGCAGGTCACGGACGCGTTTGCCGGTGGCGTTGTAGAGGGCGTTGGCCACGGCCGCGCCGACCCCGGTGATGGCGACCTCGCCGACGCCGTGTGCGCCCATGGGGGCGTGCGGGTCGGGGATGTCGGTCCAGATCACGTCGACGTCCGGCACGTCCAGATGCACGGGTACGTGGTATTCGGACAGGTTCGGGTTCATGATCCTGCCGTTGCGTTCGTCGAACAGGGTCTCCTCGGTGAGAGCGAGCCCCAGGCCCATGATGATTCCGCCCCTCAACTGGCTCGCGGCGGTTTTGGCGTTGAGGATCCGGCCGCAGTCGAAGGAACCCAGGAAACGGCTGACTCGCACTTCTCCCGTGATGGCGTTGACGCGCGCTTCGCAGAACATGGCGCCGTAGGAGCGCATGCACCAGGCCGCCATCTCCTCCGATGGTGGCCCGGCCGCCTCCACCGACAGCTCGTCCCGGTCGGCGCGCGCCAGGATGGAGGTGTAGCTGTCGAATCGGTCGGGCTCGTCGAGGCTGCACAGCCCGCCATCGGCACAGCCGACGTCCTCGATCGTCAGCCCCGCGAGCGGGGAGTCCTGGCCCGCGAGCTTGAGCAGTTCTTCGACGACGTTGCGCTGGGCCGCGCCGATCGCCGCGCCGACCGCGGCGGTCTGCTGGGCGCCGCCGGCAATGATTTCGCCGGGTAGCGTCGAATCGCCGTACCGGACGGTCACTTGGTCCAGGTCCAGGCCGAACCGTTCGGCGGCGACCATCGCGGTGGTGGTCTCGGTGCCCATGCCCATTTCGTGGGCCGCCACGTCGACGGCCAGGCTGCCCTCCGCGGACAGCGTGACCCGCACGGCGCCGCCCGGCAGGCGGACGTAGCCGTGCGACGCGGTGGCCACTCCCATGCCGATCAGCCATTCGCCCTCACGTCGTGTTCCCGGCGTGGCGCTGCGCTCGGACCAGCCGAACCGCTCAGCGCCGGCACGGAAAGCCTCCACCAGGTGTCGGGACGAAAACGGCCTGCCCGTTGTCGGTTCGGTGTCCGGCTCGTTGCGGATCCTCAGCTCGATCGGGTCCATGCCCAGGCGCTCGGCCAGTTCGTCGACCGCGGACTCCAGCCCGAACGAACCGACGGCCTCGCCCGGCGCGCGCATGAACGTGTTGGCCATCATGTTCAGGTAAGCCGCCTGGACCTCGAGTGTGAAACTACCGGCGGCGTAGAGGGACCCGGAGGAGGAGATGAAGGTCTCGGCCATGTTGTGATGACGGCTCATGCCACAGGCGCCGGTGTGGATGATGGCGTCGAACCGGCCGTCGGACTGGGCGCCGATCGCCACCCGCTGCTCGGTGTTCGCCCGCCCCCCACCACACGGTGCACACCCTCGCGGGTGAGGGCCAGGCGCACCGGCCGTCCGGACATCTTGGCCGCCGCCGCGGCCAGAAGGTGGTATGACCCGAGACACTTACCGCCGAACCCGCCCCCGACATAGGGCGAGCTGATGTGAATCTGCTCCGGGGTCACGCCGAGCGCGACGGCCATCGACGACGCGGTATGGACGACGCCCTGGTTCGCGTCGTGAATGATCAGCTCGTCGTCCACCCAGGCCAGGGTGACCGCGTGCGGCTCTATCGCGCTGTGGTTCTGGCGCGGCGTCCGATAGATCTCATCGACCGTGACCGGTGCGGCCGCCAACGCCGCTTCCGCGTCATCGATGTGGATCTTGAGCAACCTGCCGTAGTGAAACGCGGGCTCGCAGCCGCGGGCTTTGGCTTCCTCGAACGAGGTGACGGCCGGTTCGGCCGCGTAGTCGGCGTGAATCAGCGATGCGGCGTGCTCGGCCTGCTCCAGGGTTTCCGCGAGCACCACGGCGATGATCTGGCCGTTCCAGTGCACCTGGTCGTCCTGCATGACCGGGAGGTTGTCGCCGGCCACCGACTTCCCATCGGAGAACCAGTTCGGCAGCGCCTGCATTTTCGGCGCGTTCCGGTGGGTCATCACCAGAACGACACCGTCCGCTCGCTCGGCCTCGGCGGTGTGGAGCTCGATGATTCGACCGTGGGCGATGGTGCTGAAGACCGCAGCGGCATACACCATGCCGTCGAATCGGAACTCGGCCGCGAATCGTGCCGCGCCCCGTACCTTCCGGGAGCCGTCGATCCGCGAGACCGAGGTGCCGAGCAGGCGATTCTTCGTGCGGTCACCCAACGGATCCGGAATCCCGTCCGGGCCCCAGGAGTCCGGGGCCAGTCCGACCGGCGTCCTCGGCGCAGGCTGGGTTGCTTCGTCGTGCTGCACGCTCATGATGGCTGATCTCCCGCGAGGTCCGTCAGGACCGCCGTGATGGTCCGCTTGGCGAGTTCGATCTTGAAGGCGTTATCGGACAGGGGCATCGCGTCCGCCAGCTCCTCCTCGGCGGCACGGCGGAAGCGCTCCGGGGTGGCCGGGCCGCCTCGGAGCGCAGCTTCGGCGGTGCGGGCGCGCCAGGGCTTGGGGGCGACCCCGCCGAGCGCGAGCCGTACCTCGTTCACGATTCCGTCCTCCACCGTCAGCGCCGCGGCGACCGAGAACAGGGCGAAGGCGTAGCTGGCGCGGTCCCGGACCTTGCGGTAGGTCGAGGACGTCGCGACCGGGAGGTCGGGCAGCTCGACCGCGGTGATCAGTTCGCCCGGCCTGAGCACGGTCTCCACATCGGGCCGGTCCCCGGGCAACCGGTGGAGTTCGGTGATCGGCACCGTCCGCTCACCGTCGGTGCCGCGAAGGTGGACAGTCGCGTCGAAGGCGGCCAGCGCCACGCACATGTCCGAGGGATGCACGGCGGCGCAGACCGAAGAGGCGCCGAGGATCGCGTGCATGCGGTTGAAGCCTTCGATGGCGTCGCAGCCTTGGCCCGGTTCACGTTTGTTGCACCGCGAGCCGTCCTCGTCGTAGAAGTAGGCGCAGCGGGTGCGTTGCAGGATGTTGCCGCCCACCGTGGCCATGTTGCGGATCTGCGCGGAGGCGCCGGCCACGATCGCCCTACTCAGCGCCGGATATCGCGTCCGGACCAGGCGGTGCTCGGCCACGGTGACGTTGCGCGTCGCCGCCCCGATCAGCAGGCCGCCGCCGGTCTCCTCGATGCTGCCGGACAGGCCGGTGACGTCGACCAGGGCCGTCGGTCGCTCGACCGTCTCCCGCATCAGGTCCACGAGGTTCGTCCCGCCGCCGAGGTATATGGCGCCTGCGTCGCCGGCGAGCCGGACCGCATCGGCGGCGTCGGCGGCCCGTGTGTAGGTGAAGGGCCTCATTTCGGGCCCTCGCCATAGGTCGCCGCGATGGCGCCGATGATGCCGTTGTGCGCGCCGCAGCGGCAGAGGTTGCCGCTCATCCTTTCGCGGATCTCCTCACGAGTGAGCACGACCTGTTCATCCTCGACATTTCCGGAGACGTGGCTGGGAACGCCCCGTTTCGCCTCCGCCGCCATGCCGATCGCCGAGCAGAGCTGGCCGGGTGTGCAGTAGCCGCACTGGAAGCCGTCGTGCTCGATGAACGCCCGCTGGAGCGGGTGGAGTTCGTCCCCCTCGGACAGGCCCTCGACCGTGGTGATCCGGCGCCGGTCGTACTGCACCGCGAGCGCCAGGCAGGAAGCGATGCGCTCACCGTCGGCGAGCACCGTGCAGGCGCCGCAGGCACCCTGGTTACAGCCCTTCTTCGTCCCCGTCAGTGCGACCCGCTCGCGCAGGAGGTCGAGCAGTGACACGCGCGGATCGAGCGGGAGCTCGGTCGCGACTCCGTTGATCACGATGGACATGACTGACTCCTCACGGCCGGTATTTCCGCAGCACGGCCGGACTTTGTGGACATAGGCGTTCGATGGCGGCCAGGTGAGGCAGCAACCATTGCGCGTCCTTTCTGGACAATGGCGTGCACGGTGGCGAAGATCGTCCACACGTTGCCGGACAGGCTATCCATCATCAGGTTAGCGAATACCGGATAGACTGTCCACCAACGTGGCGACGACGGACAGGAGACTCGTGATGGCTTCCGGCAAGGCCTCATTTCCCACCAGGCGCGCAGCCGCGGCGCGCAACCGCGACAAGATCCTCGACGCCGCCCGAGGCGCTTTCGCCGATCCCGCCGCCGAAGTCTCCATGGCCGAGATCGCGCGGCGCGCCGGCGTCGGCATGGCGACCCTCTACCGCAATTTCCCCGGTCGCCGCGAACTCCTCGAAGCGCTCTACGCGGATGAGGTCGACGTGCTCTGCGCGGCGGCGCGGCCGGGCCACGAACCGGCCGTCGCACTCACCACCTGGTTACGCCGGCTGTTCGACTTCCTCCCGGGCAAGCGCCTGATCGTCTCGGAACTACTCGAATTCACCGACCCGGACCGCCCTTTCGTGCAGGGCGGCCGGGCCCGGGCACTCGCCGCCGGCCGGCCGTTGCTGACGGCGGCGCAAGAGGCTCACGAGATTCGTGCCGATCTCACCATCGAGCAGATCTTCGACATGATGGCGGCCATCGCCAAGATCCACGGGGACGCGGAGTACCTCGACCCGATGTTCCAGACCATGCTCGACGGCCTGCGCTGCTCATAGGTGGGCTGCCGCCGTCTTTTTCGCCGGGAGTCTCAGGCCTTCCTGCTCCAGAAGGGGCAGGATCCGCGTCTCGAGCATGTCCAGCCCGGCATCCCACTCGGGGAAGATCAGCAGGGTGCCGTCGATGCCGGATTCGGACAGCCTCGCCAGCGATGCGGCGACGGTCTCCGGGTCGCCCGTGATCGCCGCGCTTCCGCCGAGGATCCAGGAAGCCTGGAGGTCCTTGGTGCCGACGCCGTCCAAGACTGCGGTTTCGATGCCCATCGTCCGCAACATGTTCTCGACCGCCTCGTAGTCGCCGATCTCGAGGATGGTCCGCTCGAGCGCCTTCGCTTCCGCGTTCGTCGCCGCGGGGATGACGGTCACGGAGGTCCATACGGCTACCTCGCTGCCGAAATCATCCCGCGCCATATCCTTGTACGCGGCGACTTTGCGACGGTCTGCTTCATGATCCTCGCCGTCGACGATTATGAAGACCATGTCGGCGTACTCGGCCGCGAACCGCTGGCCCCGGCCCGAGGTTCCGGCGTTCATGATCGGCGGGCGCGGGTTCTGCAGTGGCTTTGGTTTGCACAGTGCTTTCCGCATTGTGAAGAATTCGCCGTCGAAATCGAACTCCTCGTCTTCGGTCCAGAGTCGCCGCAGGATTTTGACCCATTCCTCGCCGAGTTCGTAGCGCCGGTCGTGCTCGAGCATGTCGTGTCCGAACATCTCCAGTTCGGGCCGGTACCATCCGCCGACCACGTTGACACCGGCCCGGCCGCCGGAAATATGGTCGATCGTCATGAGCTGCTTCGCAGCTACGGCCGGATGTATTGTCGGCATGTGAATGGTTGACATCACTCTGATCTGCTCGGTGGCCGCACCGAGGCCGGCGGCCCAGCAGAGCGTGTCGTAGCAGACTCCACCGTAGTCGGTAAAGCCTCCGTAGCCCTTCCAGCGGGCGACGGGAACCAAGGCCTCGAGCCCCATTCGATCGGCTTTCCGGCCCAGGCGCAGCACATTGTCCCAGGAAAGCTTCAGGCCGCCGGGAAGGTCGGCCATGGTGGCACCGTAATGCAGGTTCAGGCCGAACAGGCCCAGCTGCAGACGATTCTCCGCTGAATTCATTGGCACTACCTCTGCTTATTGTGAATGAACTGTTCGAAGCATCGAGATCTGATTGCTGATGTCCGACTGTCGCGCATTCAGCCCGGGGCTGTCTCCTGCGGTCGCGGAATAGAGCGACTGTACGTACGTGCAGTCCGACGGTCAAGCCTGTGGAAGGATGGTTCTCAGGGAAGCGGCCGGGTCCGGGACGACCTGGCTTCGCCCGAGCGGCTTGCGGAGTTGTCTGCGGGCATCGACGACCTCCGAGCGAGTGACGCCGGAGCCCTGGCCCTTTCGATCTATGTCCTGACGGCCGATTCGCAGAACGACACGGGCTGAAGAGCCGGAATCTCAGGCTGTTCCGCCCACAGCGGTATGCCCTGGGGGATCAGGTCGCGGCTTCCGGCGGATTGCCCTCGAAAGCCATCCGGGACAGATCGCGGAGGAATCCGGTCCGGGCTGCCGGGCTGAGGGGCTCGAGCAGTCGCTGCTGGACGAGCTCGATCCGGGGGTGAACGTCATCCAGCCACTGGGCCGCGGCCTTCGACAGGGAGAGGATCCGGCCCCGTCCGTCCGCGGGATCTTTATCCCGATCCAGCCAGCCCCGGCGGACGAGACGGTTGGCGATGTCGGTCGTGCTGTTCTTGTCGAGGGCCGCCAGTTCGCCGAGTCGTGTCTGGTTGATGCGCGGCCACCGCGCCGCGACGTGCAGCACTGCGTACTGAGGACCCGTGAGGCGGCCCTCCATGATCTCGGCCCAGTAGGTGGTGTGGACCTGCTGGGCACAGCGGATCAGGTGGCCCGGCGCGGCGAGTTCCACCACCGGGTACACGCTCTGCCGGCTGCCGGCGAGTTCGCTGGTCGTGCGCCGCGCGACCGCGACGAGTTCTTGGACGAAGGCCTTTCGCCGCGTTTTCGGCAATGGAGCCAGCAGAGCGTCCTGTACTGCGCTGACCTGGGGCGTGATGGACGACAGTGCGATCGACGCCGCAGGCGTCAACGACAGCGTGTAGCGGCGCGCGTCCTCCTGACTCCGTTCGCGTTGGATCCACGCTTTGCGGACGAGGCGAGCCACGACATCGGCGGCAGATGACTTGTCCAGGGACGCGAGTCTCGCGACGCGCTGTTGATCGGCGTCCGGGAAAGCCGCGAGTGTGGAAAGCACCGCGTACTGGGGCCCGGTCAAGTCGCCTGGCACCAGTGTGCTCCACAGTGCGTTGTGTACCGTCTGGCTTCGCCGGATGAGGTAGCCCGGAATCGACACCAATGGCGGGACCAAGGACTCGGTGTCCGCCGTTGAGCGGTCAAGACGGCCGACGGTCAACAAGCACTCCTCTCGGGCGACAACCGGCAGCTTACCAAAAATGTTCCGTACACATACGATCGGGCGGGACTCATGTTGCCATCGGGGCGGCTTTCGCGCGCCGTACGAGGTATTCGTAGCCGGCCTGGAGCTGGGACTCCACCCATAGGCCCGCACGTTTTGCCGCGACTTCAGCGTCACCGGACCAGCGGCGCGGGCCGCCCGCCGCCATCGCGTGGAGCTGCACCCGGCAGGCTCGGTCGAGCAGTGCCGCGTGCATCACGGCAGAGGCCAAGGACGGGCCGACGGTCACGAGTCCGTGTCCCGGGATGAGGCAACCGTTGTTGCCGCCAAGGCATGACGCGAGCTCTTCACCGAGTGCGGGCGTGGAGATCAAGTTCCCGGTCTTGGTGAACCGGGGTATGTCCGGGTCCAGGAACGGAATGGCGTCGTGGGTCAGCGGGCGCAAAGGCTCGTCCAGTGAGGCGAACGCGGCGGCGGCGATCGCATGAGTGTGCACGACGGCGCCGACATCTGCCCGCGCGGCCAGAATTTCGGTGTGGATGCAGTACTCGAGGTGTCGTCGACCTGTTCCCGCGCGCACCGAGCCCGCGCGGTCGACCACGACCAGATCCTCGGCATCTACCTCTTCGAAGCCGAGCCCGGACGCCTTCATGAGTGCGCAGCCGCCGGCGACCCCGAGGGCGACGTGCCCCCAGACGAGATCCGATTGTCCTGCCGCGGCGAGTGCCCAGTTCGCTTCGGTGACCGCACGGAGTTCCTCCGCGGTCGCGAACGCCTCGAATCCCGTCACGTCGTCACTGCTTTCTGGCCGGGCCAAGTAGTACGTGTTCGTAGGGATCGAATGTAGGAGCGTCCGCGGACGGTGTCAACGCGGCCAGGGTGGAGAAAGTCGGTACACGTACTAGCTTGCCCCGGCCGGTTAGTACGTATACGGTCTAAATCCACTGAGGCGATGCAGCTGCCGCACCCGGCCGATGCTTGCGTGGCCGCGCCACGACGCCGGTGTGTGCTGAAAGCCAAGTCCATCCCATCGATACAGGAACAGAGACACAGTGACGCCACCCGAAAGCCTTCAAGTCAAGCTGACCAGGATCGGCGACGCCGTGCGCATGCTGCGCGACTCGCCGACCAAGCGGTTCCGGTTCGACTATCCCGACATGTACACCAACTGGCAGGACGAACAGCGCGGATGGACGAGGACCGCGACTCTGTTCGACCAGTCGCACCACATGACCGACGTCTACTTCGAAGGGCCGGACGTCGACCGGCTGCTCGAGGAGACGGGCACCAACAGCTTCAAGACATGGGCTCCGGACAAGGCCAAGCACTTCGTGGCCTGCACCGAAGAAGGCAAGATGATCGGCACAGCCGTCCTTTTCGGACTTGAACCCAACCGGGTGAACGTCGTGGGCCCGACCGCCACGGCCAACTGGTTGCAGTACCGCGCTGAAAAGGCGGGCTACGACATCGAAGTTCTGCGCGACGAGCGCACGGCAGACCAGCCGCCGGGTGGTCGCCGCAGGACGTTCCGGTTCGAGATCGAGGGGCCGCACACACCGAAGATCCTCGAGAAGGTCAACGGTGGTCCGCTGGAGCAGGTCCGGTTCTTCGGGATGACCAGGTTTTCGATCGGTGGCCGCCCGGTCCGCGCACTGGCCCACACCATGGCCGGCGTGCCCGGGTCGGAGTCGATGGGCTACGAGATCTGGGGCCCGGTCGAGGACGGGAAAGCTTGCTGGCAGGCCCTGCTCGAAGCAGGCGAAGAGTTCGGCTTGGTCCTGGGGGGTGCACTGGCGTACTACACCGGTGGGATCGAGTCGGGGTACGCCGCTCAGCCCACCCCGGCGATCTACTCTTCGCCGGCGCTGAAGTCCTACCGCGAATGGCTTCCCGGCAACGGCTACGAAGGCAAGCTCTCAATCGGTGGCAGCTTCTGCTCCACCGACATCGAGGACTACTACGTGTCCCCGTACGAGTTCGGCTACGGCCACCTGGTGAAGTTCGACCACGATTTCGTCGGCCGGGACGCGCTCGAGGAACTGGCCGCGCGGCCGCGTCGCAAGAAGGTCTGGCTGCGGTGGAACGACGAGGACGTGAAATGGATCTACGGCAGCAGCCTCTTCGACGGCGAGAAGCGCGCCAAGCACCTCGAGACCCCCCTGGCCCGGTACGCGCGCGTCGAACTCGACGTGGTGCTGAGCGGCGAGCGGCAGATCGGTGTGTCGACCCTGCGCGCCTACACCGTGAACGTCGGGTGCTGGCTGTCGGTCGCGTTTCTCGATGAAGACGCGGCCGTGGACGGAGCAGAGGTGACGCTGGTCTGGGGCGAGGAAAACGGCGGAACCGCGAAGGGCAGCGTCGAACGTCACGTGCAGACCGAAGTGCGGGCCACCGTGCACACCAAGCCGTTACCGCAGCGCTGAACCCGGGAGGATTGATGAGCGCGACAGCCCAAGTGGACCGTCCCCGCCCGGACAGCGGGACGCGAGGCAACGCGAACGTGGGGCGGCTGGTGGTCGAAGGGCAGGACCGGCCGGGAATCGTCTCGGCGGTGTCGGCTGTGCTGACCGGTCAGGGTGCCAACATCCTGTCCTTGGATCAGTATTCGTCCGGAGCTTCCGCTGGATTTTTCTTCCAGCGCACGGTCTTCGACCTCCCGGACTTCGCCGCCCGTCGTCCCGCGCTCGAATCGGCGCTGGCGGCACAGATCGGTGACGAGCTCGGACTGGCGTTCCGCGTGCATCAGGTATGCAAGCCGAAGCGCGTTGCGATTTTCGCGTCGAGGGCCGACCATTGCGTCCTCGATCTCCTGTGGCGGCACCGTCGCGGTGAACTGGACATCGACGTCGTGTGCGTGATCTCGAATCACCCGGATCTGGCGGACGACGTGCGGCAGTTCTCTGTTCCCTACCTGCACGTACCGGTGGGCTCCGACAAACGCAGTGCCGAGCAGGAGCACCTCAAGCTCCTTCGCGGCAACGTGGACCTGGTTGTCCTCGCCCGGTACATGCAGATCCTGTCCGAGGAGTTCCTCGACGAGGTCGGTGTGCCGGTCATCAACATCCATCATTCCTTCCTCCCCGCCTTCATCGGCGCCGCTCCGTACAAGAAGGCCAAGGAACGCGGCGTGAAGCTGGTGGGCGCGACGGCGCATTACGTCACGAAGGACCTGGACGAGGGCCCGATCATCGAGCAGGACGTCGTCCGTGTGACCCATGCCGAAACCGCGGCCGAGCTCGCGCAGCACGGTGCCGATGTCGAGCGGCTCGTGCTGGCGCGCGCGGTGAAGTGGCACTGTGAAGACCGGGTGATCCGGCACGGTAACCAGACGGTGGTGTTCTCCAGGTGACCGCCGAGCTGATGGACGGGCGAGTCGTCGCGAAGTCCGTGCGCGCCGAGACCGCACGGCGGGCCACGGCGTTTCGCGAAAGGACCGGAACCGCGCCCGGGCTCGCGACCGTGCTGGTGGGGGAGGACCCGGCGAGCAAGGTCTACGTGGCGAACAAACGCAAAAGCGCCACGGCGGCGGGAATCGCGGACTTCCACCGGCAACTTCCGGAAACCTCGGGCGAGGAGGAGATCGCCGAGGTACTCGAAACCTTGGCCGCCGATCCCGCCGTGTCGGGCATCCTGCTCCAGCTTCCGTTGCCCGGTGGTGCGGATCCGGGTGACCTGATCGAGCTCATCCCGGCGACGAAAGACGTCGACGGCCTCACCACCGCGAGCCAAGGGCTGCTCGCCCGGAACCAACCCGGGCTGCGGCCGTGCACGCCGTCCGGGGTCGTCCGGCTCCTCCAGGAGCCGGGAATTCCCCTCACCGGTGCGGAGGCCGTCGTCGTCGGCAGGTCCGAGCTCGTCGGCCGACCGATGGCGCAACTGCTCCTGCACGAGGACGCCACGGTCACGATGGCGCATTCACGCACCCGGAACCTCGCGGATGTCACACGACGTGCGGACGTGCTGATCGCGGCGGCCGGAGTACCGGGGTTGATCGGGCCGCAGCATGTCAAGGAGGGCGCGACGGTCGTCGACGTCGGCATCCACCGCACCGCGGCGGGGCTGGTGGGCGATGTGCGAACCACGGAAGTGGCGGGACGCGCGAGCCGGCTCACTCCTGTGCCAGGCGGTGTCGGGCCGATGACGATCGCCATGCTGCTCGCGAACACCGTCACGGCCGCGGAGATGCAGTACCCCGATTCGACCGCGGAAGGGCGGTGAGGCCCGGTGGACGAACCAGGCGACGACCGGAGACGTGCGGTGGCCGCGGCCGCCGAGGACATGGGCTACGAGGTGATGCCGTTCAAGGGCACGCGTGAGAACGTGCTGCGGCACGTTCCGCGGACCGTACCGCTGACGGTGACGGCATCGCCGCAGAAAGGACTGTCGGCCACCGTGAAGCTTGCCGCCGAGCTGGCCGGGGCCGGCTACCGGGTGGCGCCGCACCTTTCCGCCCGGCTGACACGTGACAAGGCCGAGCTGCAGGATTTCCTGGGAATTCTCAGTGCCGCGGGCATCTCGAGCCTCTTCGTCGTCGGCGGCGACGGCGACGACTGCGGTGCCTACAAGACGGCACACGAACTCCTCGTCGACATCCATGAGTCCGGTTTCGTGTTCGGCGACATCGGAATCGCCGGGTACCCGGAAGGCCACCCCCTCATCGGCGAACCGGATCTCACCCGGGCACTGTCGGACAAGGCACCCTTGGCACACCACATCACGACTCAGATGTGCTTCGACATCAAGCGCATCCGGTCGTGGGCGGCCGCACTACCGGAGCGCGGGGTGCACTTGCCGGTGCGCATCGGAATTCCCGGCGCGGTGAGCCGGCAGAAGCTGATGCGCATCGCGGGAGCCATCGGCCTCGGGGATTCCGCGCGGTTCCTCCGGAAGCAGCAGCAACTGTTGTGGAGATTTTTCCTGCCTGGCGGCTACAACCCGGGCAAGATCGTCCGCTCTGTCGCCGCCGACATCGGGAGGTCACCGAACATCGCGGGATTCCACGTCTTCACCTTCAACGACCTCGGCGGAACCGAACGGTGGCGGCAGAGCCTGCTTCGGCGAGCACCGGCGACCCCCTGACCATCCAGTCGATCTCGATCGGAGTGACATGGCAACACCGAAGTTCGGCGCCGCCGACCCGGACCTGGCGGCTCTCTACGAGCGCCTGTCCGAGACGTCGCTGCAGCCACTGTGGGAACTCCGCGGGCTCCTGACGCCTGAGCCCGTCGTGCGGAGCGTCCCGCACCGATGGGCGGGTAAAGAGCTCCGGGAGCTGGGCGCCAAGGCGGGTGAGCTGATCCCCGTGGACCGGGGCGGAGACCGGCGCGTGCTCGCCTGCGCCAACCCCGGGCTCGACGGCGCGCCCTACGCGGTGTCGACCCTCTGGGCGGCGGTCCAGTACCTGCGGGGGCACGAGGTCGCCCCGGCGCACCGCCACACACCTGCGGCGTTGCGGTTCATCGTCGAAGGTGAGGGCGTATGGACGCTCGTCGACGGCGACCCCCTTCACATGGGCACGGGCGACCTCGTGCTCACTCCGAGCTGGACGTTCCACGAACACCACAATCCGGGTCCCGATCCGATGATCTGGATGGACGTCCTGGACCTGCCGGTCGTCGCGGCCCTCGACGCGGTTTTCTTCGAAGAAGGCCCGTCGGAGCAGGCAGCGCGGACGACGGCTCCGCTCTCGTCGTCCGAGGCGTGGTACGCGGGCGGAGCCGGGCTCGTTCCCGTTGGCGGGCCCGGCCTCCCCTCCCACCGGTCACCTCTGCTGGCCTACCGGTGGGCCGACACCGAGCTCGCCCTGGAGCGGCAGATGAGCGCCCGGGAAAGCGGGTACGCACGGCTCCGCTACACCGACCCGGTTCGTGGCGGCGATGTGATGCCCACGATGCGCTGCGAGGTCGAGCGGGTCCGGCCCGGCACGACTACGCCGACGACTCGCCAGACCGGCGGGCAGGTGGCGTGTGTGCTGCACGGAACCGCGCAGATCAAGCTCGGCGCCGGCGATGCGGTTCAGGTCTTCGACGTGGAGCCGGGCGACATTGTCGCGATCCCCTCGTGGACGCCTCGGGCGATTACCGCCGGTACCCAGCTCGACTTGTTCACCACCAGCGATGCGCCAGTGCTCGAAGCGCTGGGCCTGCTGCGTGTTGAAACCGCTCTGAAGGAGTCCGCATGAGCACGACGAGGTACCCGGTTCTCGTGGTCGGTGGGGGGATCGGCGGCTTGTCCGCGGCGTTGTCCGTCGCGCGGCATGGCCGGCGTGTCCACGTCCTCGAACGAGCCGAGGAGTTCGCGGAGATCGGCGCCGGCCTTCAGTTCGGCCCGAACGCCAGCCGGGCGCTGGCCGCCCTCGATGTGTTCGAGGACATCCGTGCGCTCGCGGTCGCTCCACGCCGGGCGGTGATGCGTGACGCCGTGAGCGGCGAGGTGCTGACGACGCTCGACCTCGGTCCGGGCTTCGAACGTCGCTTCGGCTACCCCTACCTGGTCCTGCACCGAAGCGACCTGCTCGACGCGCTGGCGGCCAGGTGCCGGGAGCACGAACTCGTCAGCCTGGAGAACCGGCGGACGGTAGTCGGAGCCGAGGTTCGCGCCGATGGGGCCGCCGTCGTCTGCGGCGACGGCTCGGTCTACGAGGCGGAAGCGTTGATAGCGGCGGATGGTCTGCACTCGACGCTGCGTGAGAAGGTCATCAGGGACACCGCGGTGTGCAGTGGGTACGCCGCGTACCGCTGCGCGGTGCCGATGGCGGAGGCGGGAGGTTCCCTCGCGCCGGACGAGGTCGGGCTGTGGGTCGGCCCCGGCATTCATGTCATCCAGTACCCGCTGCGGGGCGGCGAGCTGTGCAACCAGGTGGCGGTGTTCCGCAGCGATCGATTCCACAAAGGACACACTGGTCCGGGCGACTGGGGAACCGTCGACGAACTCGACGAAGCGTTCGCGAACGCCTGCGATCCGGTTCGCACTGCCGTAAGCAGGCTCGACCGCGAACGGTATTGGCCGATGTACGACCGGAGCCCGGCCGACACGTGGATCGCCGGCCGGCTGCTGCTCACCGGCGACGCGGCCCATCCTATGTTGCAGTACCTCGGCCAGGGTGCGTGCCAGGCGCTCGAGGACGCCGTCGAGCTCGGCTACCGGCTCGGGCGCCACCCCGGCGACGTCGACCGGGCGTATCGCGAATTCCAGGACGCTCGTCTGCCCCGCACGTCGCTGTGCCAGACCAGGGCCAGGCCGTGGGGCGAACTGTGGCACACCGACGACCCACTCGTCATCGGCCTGCGGAACAGGTTCTTCGCCCGCCGGGAGCCTGACGATTACAGCGACATCGACTGGCTGTACGCGGCGGCCGCGCCGGGCACAGCGGCTCCGGGGCTGGCCGCACCGTCGGATTCGGCCACCGTTTTCTGAATCGGCCCGTTAAGGAGTTCTCGTGCGTTATCTCAGTTTCCGTGACGCCGCCGGCCGTGTCCGCGCGGGCGTGCGTCGCGGGCCCGACCACAAGATCCGCGACGTCACCGGCTTGCTGCCGGCCGGCCACGGCAGCCCGATGCGGCGACTGATCGAGGCGGCCGGCTCGGGTGCCGATCTCGACCAGCTCGTACGACGCGCGCCCGAAGTGGACGTCTCGTCCGTCGTGCTGCTCCCCGCGGTGCCCGACCCCTCCAAGATCGTGGCGGCCCCCGTCAACTACCGGAACCACCAAGCGGAAATGAACGAGGCGAGCCACATCGACTCGCTCGGTGTCTTCCTCAAAGCGCCGTCGTCGGTGCTCGCCGACGGGGGTGTGGTGCGGCTGCCCTATACCGACCGGCGGTTCGACCAGGAAGGCGAGTTGGCCGCGGTGATCGGCCGTCGCGCACGCGACGTCCCCGAGGAGAAGGCGCTCGAGTGCGTGTTCGGCTACACCTGCTTGCTCGACATGACGATGCGGGGCGGCGAAGACCGCTCCGTGCGCAAGTCGTTCGACACCTTCACGCCGCTGGGACCGGCGATCGTCTCGCGGCAGGACGTGCCACCGATCGACGAACTCGAGCTTCACCTGTGGGTCAACGGAAAACTCCGCCAGCGGGCCGACCTCAAAGACCTCATCTGGGGCGTGGCCAAGCTCGTCTCGTACGTGTCCACGGTGATGACACTGAATCCGGGCGACATCGTGAGCACCGGTACGCCGGAGGGTGTCGGCGAAGTCCACGACGGCGACCGGATCGAAATGCGGGTGACCGGGCTCGACCTCCTCACCGCCTCGGTGTCCGCGACAGGTGCGACCGTCTGCCCCACCCGCGGCGCGGGTCGTGGCCCCACGCCCCCCACGGCGCTGACCGCCGTGCGCGAGCGGCAGCGTTGATTCCGGCTTTCACTCTCGGGTAAGGGGATTCGAATGAGTGCTCAGGTGACGCCGGCGTCGTCGTCCCTGCGAAACAAATCGAAGGATCGGACGCGCGCGGCGATCGTCGTGGTGCTGACCGTCGCCTTGATGATGATCAACTGGGCGGACAAGTCGGCGCTCGGACTGGTCTCCGTGCCGTTGATGAGCGAGTTCGGCATCAGCCCCGAGGGCTTCGGGCTCCTGGGCAGCGGCTACTTCTTCACCTATTCGGCCTCGGCGATCCTCTTCGGCTGGATCGCGACACGAGTCCGGGTGAACAGGATCCTGCTGGTGGTCGCTCTGATGTGGGCGATCTGCATGCTGCCCGTCGCGCTCGCCCCGGCGTTCTCGGTGGTCTTGTTCAGCCGCATCGGGCTCGGTTTCGCCGAGGCTCCCGCGACGCCGCTCGGGAACTTCGCGGTGCAGTCGTGGTTTCCCGATGAGCGCAGGACCGTCCCGGCCACACTGGTGATGATCGGTTCCCCGTTGGGAGTGCTGCTCGCCGGGCCAGGGCTGACGTTCCTCATGGTGCGGTTCGGCTGGCAATCCGTCTTCCTGGCGTTGGCCGTTATCGGGGTCGCCTGGTGCGTCCTGTGGGCGTTCGCCGGCGGCGAGGGCCCGTACTCCGGCCGTAGCGGTTCCGGTGAGTCGCTTTCCTGGCGTCGTGTGGCGAGCGGTTTCGGCAAGCTGGTGATCAACCGGTCCTGGTTGTTGTGTACGGCAGTCTGCTTCGCCGCCTACTGGACTGCCACGTTGTCCACGACCTGGATGGCCGCGTTCTTCACGAAGGCGCTCGGTTTTTCCACCGCGACGACCGGCTGGCTTCTGGCTGTGTCACCGGGGATCTCCATCGTCGTCATGCTGGCGTGGAGTGCGCTGAGCGCGTTGCTGATCCGCCGCGGTGTCGGGACCAGGTGGAGCCGGGGATTCCTGGTGGGTGCGACGTCGGTCGCCGGCGGCGCGCTCGTCGTCATCGGGGCGACAGTGAACGGGCCGGTGGCCGTCGTTGTGCTGGTCGCCATCGGAGCCGCGCTCGCACAGCCCATCTTTCCGATCGGCTTCGTGCTCGCCGCGGAGGTCGCGCCGGCGTCGTTCCGCGCGCTGTCGGTGAGCTTGTTCGCCGCGCTGTCGACCTTGGCGGGAATCATCGCCCCGGCGGTCACCGGCGCGCTCGTCGGGTCCGGCGGCGCTCACGGCTACCGGATCGCGTTCCTCGTCGCGGGGGTCGTGTCGCTGGCGGCCGGCGCACTCAGCGCAGCCGGGATCAACCCGGCACGCGACGCCGATCAACCACGCGAGCAGCGATGATCCTCACGCGCCGCCCGCCGACCCGAGTCGCTCAGAGCAGGCCGTGGGTGCGGGCGTTGGTGATGAGCTGGGCGCGGTTGCGTGCGCCGAGTTTGTGCATCACGTTGTGCAGGTAGGTCTTGACGGTGTTGAGGGACAGGCCGAGCCGTTCGCCGATTTCGGGGTTGGTGTGGCCGGCGGCGACCAGGCGCAGCACGTCGTATTCGCGCCGTGTGACCGGTGCCTGTCTGGCGGGGTTGGCGGCCGGGTAACTGCCCGTGCGCGCGACTTGGAGCAGGGCGTCGTGGATGGTGGTGCCGGAGGCGTCTTTGACGAGCAGGCCGCAGGCGCCGGCGGCGAGGGTGGGGGCGACCGAGGCGTGGTCGGGGAACGCGGTGAAGAGCAGGATCCGGCTGTGCGGGCTCGCGGCGCGGATGCCGGGTACGACGTCGGCGGCCAGTGCGTCGGGCAGGCGGAGGTCGAGCAGGACGATGTCGGGTTGCTCGCGGGCACAGCCGGTGAGCGCGTCGGCGGCGGTCGCGGCGTGCCCGAGAACGGCTATGTCGCGGTGCCGGGCGAGCTGAAGGGCCACTCCGTCGCGCACAACGGGATGGTCGTCGACGACGAACACCCCGATGCGCTGCCGGGTCAGCATGGCAGCTCGATCCGGACCATGGTGCCGCCCTGGGGATCGGACGACAGGTGCAGCGCTCCGCCGACCCGGGCGACGGCGTCGCCGGTCGTGGTGAGGCCGAGTCCGGGAGCGTGCGCGGTGGGCAGACCGGTTCCGTCGTCGGTGACCGCGACGGTGATCCCGCCCGCCTGGTGCCTGCTGATCGTGACGACGACCGCGGAGGCCTGCGCGTGCTTCTCGATGTTGAGCAGCGCTTCGCGGACCGCGGCGACCAGGACCTCGGTGCGGGAAGGGGGGAGGTCGGGCGGATCATCGAGGATGATCAGCTCGGCCGGGACGCCGGTGCGGTCACTGAACGCGGCACAGTCGCCCTGCAAGGTGACGGACAGGGCCAGCGCCGATGGTGAAGCATGCAGGGCACGCAGCGAGTCGCGGAGCGCCATGGAGGCCTGCGCGGTCTGCTGCCGCAGCCGTTCGAGTCCTGCCGCCAGTTCAGGATCTCCCTCGGCCGTCTCGGTGAGACCGGTGACGCTGGAGCCGATCGCGAACAGTAACGCTCCGACGGTGTCGTGGAGCTGGGCGGCCAGCCGGCTGCGTTCCTCGTACACCGCGACCTCCCTGGCGAGGCGGGCGCGTTCGGCCACGGCGACGGCGAGGGCGACCCGGTCGGCCACGTCGTTCGCGCGCGCCACGGCGCGGTCGCCGAAGACGCCGTCGTCGCGTGCGCCGACCGCCAGTACCCCGAGAACCTGGTCGTCCCACACGACGGGCACGGCCAGCAGCCGGGTGACGCGCTCGGCCTGGATTTGCTCGTCGAAGGTGTGGGTGATGGTGGACGCGCGGAAGTAGTCGTCGACCCAGCTGGGCAGCGCCGACTGGTGGACCTTTCCGGTGAGGCCGAGGCCCGATGGCACACGAAGATTACGGAGCTGGCCGGTGAGGTCGCCGCGCGTGTGCCGCAACATGACCGTGCCGGCTCCGTCGGGTTCGCCGATCCACGCGATCTGGCCATCGCTGGTGACCAGCTCCAACGCGTCGCGCAGGGCCGCGTCGCGGTCCAGCAGCGTGAGAAGGTCGCGGTGTTGCGCGGCCAGCCGGTGCAGGTCGTCCATCATTCCCTCGCGCGGTGGTCAGGGGGTGAACTGTTTGATCAGCTCCCTGCGCATCAGCTTCCCGGTCGAGGTCGTGGGGAGAGCATCCACGAATCTGACGAGCCGGGGGCGCTTGTAGGCGGCGAGCCGCGGTGCCGTGTAGGCGATGAGCTCCTCCTCGGTCACTGAGGCGCCCTGGGCGAGTACGACGTAGGCGCAGGCGAGTTCGCCCTTGACGTCATCGGGCACCGGGCCGACCGCGACCAGTGCGACCGCGGGGTGAGCCGCGACCACGCGCTCGATTTCGGCCGGATAGACATTGTAACCACCGGTGATGATCATGTCCTTGCGCCGATCGACGACGAAAACGTGCCCGGTCTCGTCCATCGTGGCGATGTCGCCGGTGTGCAGCCAGCCATCGGGTTCGATTGTCCTGGCGGTGGCTTCGGGGTTGTTGTGGTAGCCGAGCATGACGATCGGTCCGCGCACCATCAGCTCCCCGGGCTCACCATGCGGAGCGTCTCGGCGGACATCGTCGAGGTCGGCGATCCGGATCTCGACGCCGGGCAGGGACACTCCGATCGAGCCGGGCAGCGGCGGTGCGTGCAACGCGTGAGTCGTGCCGAGCCCGGAGATCTCGGTCATGCCCCACAGCTCGATCAGCGGGGCACCGGAGCGCTCCTGCCAGCGTTCGATCGTCGAGGTGGGAATGGTCTGGCCACCGACCGTGCAGCGGGTGAGCGAGCACAGATCGGCGGTGTCGAGTTCGGGCGCGGCCAGCAGCATGGAGTACATGGCGGGCACACCCTCGAACAGGGTGGCCCCGTGCTCGCCGATCAGCCGCAGCGCGTCGGCGGGGGCGAAGCGTTCCATGAGGACGACGGTGCCGCCGGCCAGGAACGTGCCGTTGATGGCGACGTTGCCGTAAACGTGCGGCGCCGGCAGCGCGGTCACCACGATGTCGTGCTCGGTCCGGCCATGCATGGTGGCGGTCAGCGCGCAGTTGAGCAGGACCGCACGGTGGCTCTGCACGGCCCCCTTCGGATGCCCGGTGGTGCCCGAGGTATAGCCGATCGTGCAGGGCTCCTCGGGAACCGGCGTGATCTCGGGAGCCGGGCCCGTGCTCGCCAGGAGTTCGTCGAACGCCAGTGCGCCCTCGACAGGGCCCCCGAAGGACACGACGGTGTGCAGCGCGGGCAGGTGCCGGGTCAGTTCGACCACGCGCCCGGCCTGTTCGGCGCTCGTGCACACCGCCGCCGCGCCGCAGTCCTGGAGGACGAACGCCAGCTCCTCGGCGGTGAGCATGACGTTGACCGGATTGACGACGGCGCCGGCACGCAATGCGCCGTGGTAGGCCACGATCCACTCCCACCGGTTCTGCGCGTACAACGACACCGGCTGGCCGGGCCGCACGCCTCGTCCTGCGAGCCCCGCGGCGAAGCGTTGACTGAGCTCGTCCAGCTCGGAGAACGTCAACGTCCGTGTCGCGGTGACGAGCGCGCTCTTATCCCCGAAACGGGTGGCTGCGACGCGAAGAATGTCTCCCGGACCTCTCACTGTGACCTCCTCATCGAAGTGGGCCAAGAAGAGCGCATCGCGCCCGGTTGCGGCACACCCGAATGGGCGGGGCGCGAACGCTGTCGCGCGCCTACCGTCGAGGCCGTGTACTGCTGTTTGTCCCGTGCGGACATCCGCCAGGGCGACTTTTGTCCACGTATGCCATCGGCGACGACCGCGCCGGGCGGCACTGTGACGGGGGCGACACCACCACCATCAGTTCAAGGAGGAACGAATGGGCGAGGTCCTGGCCGAGGGCTATAACGTCTTCGACACAGCGAAGTCACCGAGCGGCACGGTCAAATATCTGTCGTCGCCGGCCGACGTCATCCAGCTGATCCAGTCCGGCAAGCTCAAGGAGCACATCCTGCTCGTTCGTGGCGGCACCACGACGTTTCTCGCGCCGGCACTGAGCATGGGCGCGATCGGCGTGATCACCATGTCCGGCGCCCCCGAGTCCCATCTGGGCATCCTCTCCCGCGAGTTCCAGACGCCGTGCGTGATGACCGCGCACCTCACCGCGAGCGAGTCCCGGTACGTCGTGGGCGACACCGACGAGTCGCATTTCGAGGAGATCGCGAAGGAGCTGGACGGCCGGCGGGTGCGGCTGGACTGCACCGACCACGAGATTGGCCGCGTGGTCGCGGACTGATTCCCTCATCGAGCCAGTTTCGCCTCTTCATCGACAGGAGCATCAATGACGATCACCGGTGACAGCAAGGCCACCTACAAACAGCGTTACGAGGACCTCGATGACGGACTTCGATTCCAGGAACTGACCTATACGGGCAACTTCGTGGGAATGGAACCCGTGACCGACGGGATCCTCGGCGACAAGATGATGCGCGCCAGGGCGAAGAGCAAAGTCCTCGAGCGAGTGTCCAAAGAGGATGTGCTGCGCGAGCAGTTCACCATCGACGAGCTCAACGATCTCAACAACTACCTCGCGTGGAACATCTGGGACGTGCTGGTCATGCGCGCCACCGAGGGCGTCTCGGGCATGATTCCGCGCCAGGAATACGAAATCCTGGCGTTCATGCACGAGTTCTACCGGTGGCCGGAGATCCTGCGCATGACCACCGACGAGGTCGGCGCACAGGGGATCATGGACATCGGCGCGACCGCACGGCGTGAGATCGGGACGAAGGTCAACGCGGTACACGATTGGTGCATCGGCGCGGTGGGCTTCGGCATGGGGCGTTGTGGCCTGCTGGCCCTGGAGGCCATCAAGCCGGACGAGTACATCGAGGAATCCAACGAGATCCTCAAGTTCATGCAGCGCATCCTGTGGGGCAAGCGGCAGGACGGCTACATCCTCAACTCACAGGACCGTTACCGCTGCCGCATTCACGAGGCGGACTTCCTCGAGCAGATCACCGCACAGATCGAGCCGTTGGAAGCTGGCAGCCCCGCGCACGGAGCCTTCACCCAGTTCAATGCGGCGGCCGAGTTGCTGTCGTTCCTCGACCACTACGACTGCCGGCTGGGCCTCGGCGACACCGGGCCCTACGAGCTCCCCGACGGGCGCCTTCTCATCCTGCGGGACCTGTTCGTCAACGAGGAGATCTTCCACTGGAGCGACGTCTGCGAGGACGAGAAGCTGCCCCACTGCTACACGCTCGCCCTGACGATCGATCCGGAGAAGATGGGCCTGCAGGAGATCCGGGTCAACGACATCTCCACCACCTTCACCCGCCCGAAGAACTACATCGAGGCGATCGTGGGCGGCGCGGTGTTCGCCCGGGAGAAGTGGAACACCCCCATGGGTGAGGTCTACCCGATCAAGATCGCGGATCTCGGCGATCACATGACGCGGGTGCAGAACGCCACGCTGAAGCTCTACTCGAAAACGTCGAAGATGTGCCGCCGGGACCTGATCTGGAACGGCCAGTACGTCTACTACATCGACATGATCCTGCCCCACCTGCGGCTCGCCGGCACATACGAGAAGGCATGCCGTGACTACGACCTGTGGGAAATCGATCAGCGGGTGGCGAACTACTACTACGACATCACCAAACGCGGTTTCGCGCAGGAAACGGTGCCCAGCAAGATCTTCTCGGGTGCCGGGTACCTGCCCTTCCCCGATGGTGCCGACCGGCGCCGTTCGAAGTACCGCTGGCTGTAGCCGTTCCCGCCCCGACGAACACCGGTCCGGGCGGCACGCGTGCTGCCGCCCGGACCCAGGAGAAGGACAGTTATGACCGTGGCCACTCTCGCCAAACCCGAGTACGACGTCCTCAATGTCGTCGCGCTGAAAAAAATGGCGTCCCCGCCGGTGATCGCGCGCGTGTGCGGGTGCGACACCGCGGACGCCGACGCGGCGCTCGCCCGGCTCGCCGAAGCCGGTCTCGTATTCGTGGCCGATGGGGCGGCCCTGCCCACAGACGAAGCGGAACCCGCCCTCGCCGAAGCGGCGAGCCGGTTCTACTCCGGCGTGCGGCAGGATCCGCTCGTCGCCTCGTTGATCGACCGGTTCGAAAACGTCAACGCCCAGTTCCTCAAGGCGATGTCGTCGTGGCAGGTGATCGAGGTCGGCGGGCGCAAGATCACCAACAATCACTCCGACTCCGCCTACGACGACAAGGTGATCTTCCGGCTGGGCCGGCTTGTCCAGCAGCTGCAGCCGCTGCTGAACGCGCTGGCCGAGCACGACCGCCGGTTCGTCACCTACCAGCACCGGTTCCTGGCCACCTCGCGCGCGATCGACGGCGGGCAGCACGACCTCGTATCCTCACCGACCGCGGACTCGATCCACAACATCTGGTTCGAATTCCACGAAGACCTGCTGCGCACGCTGGGCCGGGAACGCACCGAATGAACGGCGGGAACGACAGCGTGGCGGGCAGTCTGTTCACGCTCACCTTCGACGAGGCCGACCCGGAAGCGGTCGACCAGCTCGGCGGGAAGGGCGCGGGACTGGCGCGGATGACAAGGCAGGGACTGCGCGTTCCGCCTGGGTTCATCGTGTCCACGGAAGCCTGCCGCCAGTACCTGAAGTCGGAGACGATGCCCGCCGGCCTGCTCGAGGAGATCTCGGACAGGCTGGCCGGGCTCGAGACCCGGACCGCCAAGACCTTCGGCCGGGGACCTCGTCCGCTGTTGCTCTCGGTGCGCTCGGGTGCGCCGATCTCCATGCCGGGCATGATGGACACGGTGCTGAACCTCGGGCTCAGCCGGGAGTCCGCGGTGGCGCTGGCGACCGCCGCCGGCGACACCCGGTTCATGGCCGACCTGGTGGCCCGGTTCCACTCCATGTACGGCGAGATCGTGCTCGGCGCACTCGGCGACGAACAACCGCCGGACGAGGTCCTCTCGGTCCGCCAGGACGACGATCCCGGTGCGGCTTTCGACCGCGTGTGGTCGGCGTGTGCACACCGCCTGCTCGCCGACACCGGCGAAGAGGTGCCCGAGGATCCACGTGAGCAACTGGCGGGCGCGGTGCGGGCGGTTTTCGGGTCATGGAACACCAGCCGCGCGCGAACCTACCGGGAGTTCCACAAGATCCCGCACGATCTCGGTACCGCCGTGGTCGTGCAGTCGATGGTCTTCGGCAACATCAGCGACGACTCCGGTTCGGGCGTGGTGTTCACCCGGGATCCCGCCACTGGCGAGCCCGGCCTTTTCGGCGAGTACCTCGCCCACAGCCAGGGTGAGGACGTGGTCGCCGGCACGCGCACCCCGGATCCGGTGCGCGAGGCCCTGCCCGCACCTGTGCTGGCCGAACTCGAACAGACCGCCACCGCCCTGGAGGCGAACATCGGGGACGTGCTCGACATCGAGTTCACCGTCGAGCATTCGACGCTCTACCTGCTGCAGGTCCGCGGCGCGAAACGCACCCCGGACGCCGCGGTGCGGATCGCGTCGGACTTTCTCACCGAGGGAGTCGTACCGCCACGAAAGGTCCTCGCGCACGTGGCCGTCGAACACGTGCGCCAGGTCCAGCGCCCCGGTTTCGACGAGGCAGAGGTCGAACAGGCACGGGCCGGCGGCCGTCTGCTGACCACCGGCATCGGCGCCTGCCCCGGTCAGGTCAGCGGCGAGCTGGTGCTGGACTCCGACCGGGCCAAGCAACTGGCGGAGGCCGGGCACGACGTCGTACTCGCGCGCCCGGTGACCAGCCCGGCGGACCTGCACGGGATGATCGCCGCGCAGGGCATCGTCACCGCCACCGGAGGTTCCACCAGCCACGCCGCGGTCGTGGCGCGGGCACTGGGCAAGGTCTGCGTGGTCGGTGCCTCGGCACTGAAGGTCGATCTCGCCGCGCGCACCGTGGTGGCCGGTGGGCAGACGCTCCGGGAAGGCGACCACGTTTCGGTCGACGGCTCCTCCGGTGAGGTGTTCACCGGCTCGTTCGCGACCTCGGCCCCGACCGAGACCGGAAGCGCCCTGGAGTCGCTGATGTCGGCGGCGAGCGACCTGACCGCGGACTGTGCGATCTTCGGCAAGGTCACGCTGCCCGCCGATGTGCCCCGGGCCTTGTCGGCCGGGGCGACGGGCCTGGTCACGGCGCTGGACGACGTGCTCGCCGCATCCGGGCACCTGGATCGTCTCGTGCAGGCGCTGATGGACAGCCGCGACGCCGGCGCACCACACCTGGAGCCGGTCGCCGACGCGATCGCGGCCGAGGTCGCACCGCTGCTGCGCGAAGCCGGGGAGGTCGAGTTCGGGGTCCGGGCTATCGACTTCATCTCGGACGAGTCCCGCGAGCTCATGCAACAGACCGCGCTCACCACCCGGTATCCGTCACTGGCCGTTCCGCTCGGGATACCCGAATTGATCGAGGCGCAGATCGCCGGATTACGCCGAGCGATGAAAGACGCCGGTGGCACGGCGAGCGTGCACCTCGCGGTACGCCATATCTCGGATCCGGCCGAGGCCGCGGCCTTGCATGGGCTGCGCCCGCCGGCAGGGTCGGGGCTGACCGTCGGCGCCTACCTGACCAGCCCGCGTGCGCTGGCGAACTTCCGCGGCATCGCGGACGCCAGCAACCGGATCTGGCTGGAAATGCGGGTCCTGCAAGCCGCCATGTTCGGCATTCCCGCCCGGCAGCTGCTGACCGCGGAACCGCTGGACAGCTACGTCAAGCGGGGCCTGCTCACCACCGATCCACGGTCCACTGTGGACCCCTCGCTCGAGGATGCGCTCGGCCGCTGTATGACACAGGCGGGCGATTCCCCGATCGGCATCCGCCTGTCCGGCGCGGTGTCCGAGGAACTGGTGGCGGGCTTGCACGGCAAGGGATTCCGTCGTTTCGCCGTCGACGCGGACGAAACCCGGCCGCTCGTGCTGGCGCTCGCCAAGGCCGGTCTCGCGTAGCGGGAAATCCGAGGGCCCACCGGTGCACACCAACCGGTGGGCCCTTCGTTCTGCTCGCGAAACCGCTCGGCCGGATCGGCCCACGCGCGAGCGTCTTCGTTGCCCGGAGTGCAGACGGCGGGCCTGTGATGAGCCGCCTGCCAAATCCTGGCTGCTGTAACCCCTGGACCGGACGCCGGGCGCGAAAAAGGGGCTCGACGCCGAAGCGGCGCCGAGCCCCTACGCGGGCGCGTCACCCGCACACGCGGCGAATGGCCTCCACGAGCTCTGCCGACGGATCGCGGTGGTGGTGCCTGCCAGCGGATTGCGCGCGTACGGCGGCCCGGCGCCGCTCCCTTCGCGGCGCGACGGCGGGCTTGGTGCTCGTGCCGTCGCAGCCGCAACCGCACGAGCCCGGCGCGGCCGGAGCACCGCCACAGGACCCGGCAGGACCCAGCGCCGGAGCAACGGCGCAGGTCCCGACAGGGCCGGCCGCGGCCGCGTCACCGAGAAGATAGGCGGGCAGTTCCTGGGGCCACAGCGCGACGAACTCGGCACCGGCGGCAGTGAGCTCGTCGACGCCGTGCATGCCCCAGGCCACGCCCACGACTCGGATTCCGGCGTCGAGCGCGTCTCGTACGTCGCCCGCGGTATCGGTGACCAGCACCGTGCTTTCGCGATCCGGCGTGCGGGTATGCCCGGTTTCGTCGTAGTCCGCCGCGCAACGGCGCCCGAAGCCGTTGCCGCTGTCGGCGAGGAAGGCCGCGATCGCGGTGCGTTTGTCGGGCGTCACGTCGCCGCCGAAGACGTGCGCGAAACAGTAGGCCAGACCGTTGTCCACGAGGACGCGCCGCAGTACCTGCATGGCGTTGGACGACATCACGGCCAGCGTGCAGTGCCCGGCCAGGGTTCGTACGACGTCGGCCACTCCGGGAACGAGCGCGGGAGTGTAGTCCTCGCGCAGCGACGCCAGAAACGCGTCGGACACCTCGCTCGCTTGCCGCTCGTCCTGGCACAGTTCCCGGATCGAGGCGAACACATTGCCGCGGAAGAGGTCGAAGTACTTGTCCGGGCTGTCGACACCCAGTCCGAACCGGTCGTTGATCCGGGAGAAGATCTCCCACGACGCGACGCGCGTCTGGACGAGGGTGCCGTCCAGGTCGAAGATGACCGCGCGGGCCGGGGGTTTCCGGTCGCTCATGCTCAGAACCGGTTGTAGGCGGCGCCGAGTTCGCCGAGTCCGATGAAGTCCATGATCTCGCCGTACCCGGTCTGCCCGTTACAGGACCAGCGATGCAAGCAGTTGTGGCCGACGGTACCGGGCCAGGCCTGCCAGGGGAAGGTGGTCAGGGCGGCCCCGTTGAGGTCCCATGTGACGTCGTGGGTATCGGTGACGCGCAACTCGACTCGTTCGGGGTAGAACCCGGACCGCCACGCGGTGCCGCCGCCCGCTTTGAGTCCGCGGACCGTGCCGCGCTCGAGCACGTAACCGTGTGTGAGACTGAGCGGGCTCGGCGCGTCCGGTCCGTTCTCCGTGGTGAAGTCGAACAGCCCGTGAATGGCCAAGTCGGGGGAGAAGTGCGCGTGGAGCCAGCACAGGCGTGAGGTCTGCCGCTCGGCGCGGATGCCCCAGCTGTGGTCCATAGTGGATACACAGTCGATGGCAAGCCGCTTGCCGCGCAGCGACAGTTCACCCTCGACCTGGCCGGTCAGGTCGAAATGCCCGGCGTAGGCATGGCCCCAGGTGAGATCCATGTCGCGACGGGCGGCCAGCGGATCCTGGTCCGGGTCATTGATGTCGTAGGGCTCCATCAACGCGGTGAACCGGAAGCTGAGTTCCAGCTCCGCTGCTTCGTCCACATAGTCGACGTCCCAGATCTGGTTCGGCTTCGTGCAGTCGACGCGGAGACCGTTGGCCAGGTCGTAGTGCAGTAGGTCGCCCGGCCGGGGCAGCGCGAGGTGTTCCCAGGCGTCCCAGTAGTCGGCGGCCCACGGCATGGTGACTCGTTTGCTGTTGATGGAGACGGTCGACCCGGCGACGCCGAGCGGTTCCCGGAACAGGCCGTATACGCCGATGTTCACCGGCGCGTCGGTGTCCTGTCCGGCGTAGAGACCGAAGTAGTTCGTCTCCGCCCACAGGGGGTCGTCGCTGGTCGGGGGGTGGAATTGCGCGTCTTCGGGACGGATCACCGGTGAACCCTCCTGGCCTGATCTGCTTGGGGACACTGTTGTCCAGTATCACGAGCAGCGTCGCCGATGCCCGGGCGCGCTGCCAGGGAACGCCGGGACAGCGAGCATGGGGCACGTTGTCCCCCGGGGATAGCGCCGTGGCCGCCGTGGTCTCCTACCGTCCACCTCATCGGCGGCGCGCTCGGATCGCGCCGTCACCCGACCAACGGAGGTGACCGGGCATGCAGCTCGCCACGGTGCTCGGTCAGGTCGTCTCGACCGTGAAAGCGCCCGGGCTCGAACGCCACACGCTGCTGCTGGTGCGGGATGCCGTCGACGCTGATTGCGAGCACCCGCAAGGTGCGGTCTACGTCGCGATGGACCTCATCGGTGCGGGCACCGGCGAGGTCGTGCTCGTCGCGCGAGGGAGCGCGGCGCGCGTCGCGGCGGGCACCGAGGTGCCGACCGACCGGGCCGTTGTGGGCATCGTCGATTCGGTCATCCACAAAGGACACGTCACGTACCAGAAGGCGTGACGGCAATCAACACCGAAACCAGGAGGAACAGCATGGCTACGACGACCGGTGGTGCCAATGGGGCGCCCGCGCTGCGCGGAGCGCTCGGCCTGATCGAGACCAAGGGGCTCGTCGGCGCGATCGAGGCGGCCGACGCGATGGTGAAGGCGGCCAACGTCCAGATTCTGGGCCACCGCGAGATCGGCGGCGGACTCGTCACGGTCATGGTGCGTGGTGACGTCGGCGCGGTGAAGGCCGCGACCGACGCGGGTGCGGTGGCGGCCGACAAGGCCGGCGAGGTCGTGTCGGTGCATGTGATTCCGCGGCCGCACGAGGAGACCGAGGGGATCCTGGCGGTCCTGACACGTCCCAAGGCTTGAGGTAGGTCATGACCGCGACGCTTGACGCCGACCTGGCGGGGCTGGCGGACGTCCGGGCGAAGGCCCGCGCCGCCCGGCAGGCCTTTGATCGGCTGGAAGGAACGGACCAGGAGACCCTGGACCGGTATGTCCGTGCGATGGCGCTGGCCGGCACGAAGGCGGCCGAGGAACTCGCCCGCCTCGCCGTCGACGAGACCGGATACGGCGTGTACGAGCACAAGATCCAGAAGAACCGGTACAACACGGGGTTCGTCGCGCGCTGGATGCTCGAGCGGCGCGCGGTGGGGGTGCTGTGGGTCGACGAGCAGTCGCGGGTGACCGCGGTCGGCGCGCCGATGGGCGTGATCGCCGGCATCATCCCGGTCACCAACCCCACCTCGACGACCCTGTTCAAAAGCCTGGCCGCGGTGAAGTCCGGCAACGCCGTCGTGCACGCGCCCCATCCACGTGCGGCGCGTTGCACACTGCGGGCCGCCGAGATCATGGCCGAAGCCGCCGTGTCCGCCGGCGCTCCGGAGGGTCTGGTGTCCTGTTTGGAGGCGCCCACCCTGCCGGCGACACAGGAGCTGATGAGCCGTGACGAGATCGCCGTCGTCCTCGCGACCGGCGGGCCGGGCATGGTGCGCGCCGCGTACTCCAGCGGCAAGCCCACGATCGCGGTCGGTGCCGGCAACGTCCCGGCCTACGTCGGGGCGAGTGTGGCCGACCCGGGTGAGGCCGCAGAGATGATCATCACGTCGAAATCGTTCGACAACGGCACGGCCTGCGTCGCCGAGCAGTCGGTCGTCGTGGCCGACGCCGTGGCACCGACGTTCCTACGGGAATTCGAGGCCCGTGGCGCGTACCGGATGGGCAAGGACCAGCAGGCCGCCCTCGCCCGGGTGCTGTTCGACGAGCGTGGCGGGCTGCGGCCCGCGGCTGTCGGGCAGTCCGCGACGCGGCTGGCCGAGCTGTCCGGCTTCGCCGTCCCGTCGGGGACCAGGGTGCTGGCCGCCGAGCTGGACGCCGTCGGTCCGGACGTGCTGCTGTCACGGGAAATCCTCGGCCCGGTGCTGTCGGTCTACCGCACTCGTGACGCCGTGGCGGGACGGGAGCGATGCCGGGAGATTCTGGCGCTGGGCGGGGAGGGCCACACCTGCGCGGTGCACGCGCAGGACCCCGAGGAGATCGCGCTGTTCGGCACGCTCCGGGCAGGCCGGATTGTGATCAACACGCCTGCGCTGTTCGGCGGGATGGGCTATTCCACGGACGTGGACCCGTCCTTCCAGCTGGGCACGGGCACGTGGAGCGGTTCCATCTGCTCGGACAATGTGACCCCGCTGCACCTGATCAACATCAAGCGCATCGCGCACGAGGTGCGGCCATGGCGCACCGTATACGACCCGGTGGAGCTGTGATGCCTGTGCTGACCGGGAAATCGGCCGAGCTGCTGGAGCTGGCGGCGCGGCGCGTCGGGGAGCCACCGGCGGAGATCGACACCGCGTCGCTGCGCGTCGGGGTCGATCTCGGGACGGCCAGTTGCGTGCTGGTCGTGCTGGACGGCCAGGATCGGCCGGTCTGGATCGACAGCTATCCCTCCGGCGCGCTGCGGGACGGCGTGGTGGTCGACTTCGCCCGCGCTACGAACACCGTGCGCATGCTCAAGCAGCGCGCCGAGGAGACCCTGGGTATCTCGCTGACCACCACGGCGACGGCCTACCCGCCGTGCATCCCGGTCAAGGACGCGCGCGCCTGCACCTACGTATGTGAGGCGGCGGGATTCGACGACGCGGTACTGGTGGACGAGGTCAGTGCCGCGCAGCGGACTCTCGAAGTCGTCGACGGCGTCGTGGTCGACGTCGGTGGCGGCTCCACCGGGGTAGGCGTGTTCCGGGGCGGGCGGCTGGAAGCCCTGGACGACCGCGCCGGCGGCGGGCATCACCTCGACCTGATGCTGGCGGGCGCGCTCGGGATCAGCGCCGAGCAGGCCGAGGTGTACAAGCGCGAACGGCAGGCGGAGGCGTTGCCGATCCTGGTCCCCGGCCTGCAGCGCATCGCCGAGTCGGTGCGGCGCATGACCGTGGGCGCCGACGACCTGCCGCTGCACCTCGCCGGGGGCGCCCTGATGATCGCCGGTGCGGGTGGCGTGCTGGCCAAGTACCTGGAAAGGCCCGTGATGACGTATCCGCACGCCCTGCTGATCACACCGCTGGGGATCGCGAGGTCGGCGGCATGAGCGGACCCACGCTGCGTACCTACGCCTTCGTCGACCGGATGCAGCCGCAGTGCGCGGCCCACATCGCGGCGACCAGCCCTGGCGACGTGCCGCTGGCCGGCATGGCGGAGCTCTACATCGAGATGGCGCCGGGCAACGAGGTTTTCCGCGCAGCCGACATCGCCCTGAAGGCGGCGGGCGTGCGACCCGCCCTGCAGATCATCGAACGCGAGTTCGGGCTGCTGGAGATCCACTCCGAACAGCAGGCCGAGGTGCTGGCCTCGGGACAGGCGATTCTCGAAGAGCTGGGCATGACCGAAGCCGACCGGATCAAGCCCGCCATCGCCTCGACCCAGTTCATCACCAACGTGCATCCCTATCAGGCGCAGCTGCTCAACAAGTGGCGCAAGGGCAGCATGCTGTTGCCGGGGCAGAGCCTGTTCGTCATGGAGGTCGCCCCGGCCGCCTACATCTCCATCGCGGCCAACGAGGCCGAGAAGGCCGCCGACATCACCGTCATCGAACTCCGTGCGGTCGGCCGGTTCGGGCGCATGTTCCTCGCCGGTTCCGAGAGCGAGGTCCAGACCGCCCGCGACGCCGCGGTCGCCGCGCTGGAGGACATGCATGGACGGGAGGACAAGCGATGAAGGTCTGGGCAGCCGGCGACATCGACGCCGCCGGCGACACGAAGACGCTGCTGGTCGACCCGAAAGACCTGGTCACCCCACTGGCCAGGGAACGCGCCCGGGAACTGGGCATCGACATCGTCACCGCCGGAGCGACCCCGACCCCTCCGGCGGTGACGACCCCCACCCGCGCGGCGGTGACCACCGCATCACCGGTGGCGGTACCCGGCACGCCGAAGCCGGTCCCGCGGGAAGCAGCCGGTGGACCGGTGCGCAGTATGCGGCCGCCCTCGGGGGCGCTTTACCGGCGCGGTGCCCCGCTGCCCAGCGCGATCACTTCCAGCGGGCGGGGCGGCGCGGGGCGGGTGGTCGTCATCGGGGCCGGCCACGTCGGCATGATCACGGCGCTGCGGCTGGCCGATGCCGACCTCTTCGACGAGGTGGTACTGGTCGACATCGACGAGGGCCGCGCCGCCGGTGTCGCGCTCGACCTCACCCACACCGCCGCCCTCGGCGGGTTCGCCACCCGGGTCCGGGGCACAGGTTCGGTCGAGGACGCGGGCCCCGCGGACTACGTGGTGATCACGGCGGGCCGTGCCCGCCAGCCCGGGATGAGCCGTTCCGACCTGGTCAGCACCAATGCGGCGATCGTCGGCGATCTGGCCGGGCGCGTCGCCGCCGTCTCACCGCACGCGGTGATCGTGGTCGTGACCAATCCACTGGACGAGATGACCCACCACGCGTGGCAGGCCTCGGGCTTTCCGCCAGAACGGGTGGTGGGGATGGCGGGGGTGCTCGACACCGCCCGCTTCCAGGCACTGGCCTCGCTCGCCGGAGGCGGCCGTGCGGACCGCATCGACGCGGTCGCGCTGGGCAGCCACGGCGAGGAGATGGTCATTCCGCTGTCCCAGGCGACCAGCAGCGGGCGGCCGCTGACCGAACTGATCGACAAGACCACGCTGGAGGCCGTCGTCGACCGGGCTCGGGGATCGGGCGCGGAGGTGGTCGGGCTGCTCAAGAGCGGAAGTGCGTTCATGGCGCCGGGCACGTCCGCGGCCGGCATGGTGCTGGCCATGGCACGCGACCGTGGCCAGATCATGCCCGCCGCCGTGCTGGCCGACGGCAGCTACGGTATCCGCGACGTGTACATCGGGCTGCCCGCGCGGCTCGGCCGCGGCGGTGTGCGGGAAATCGTCGAGCTGGACCTGCGGCCGGACGAACTGCGGGCCCTGCGACAGGCCGCGGACCGGATCAAGGAGCGCCTGTCCCAGCTGGCCGCGGTGTCGTGATGAAGGCCGTCGTGTTCGCGGGGGAAGGCAAGGTCCGGCTCACGGACGTGCCCGAACCCGGATTGCGGGCACCCACCGACGCGATCGTGCGTGTCGAGCGCGCCGCCATCTGCGGGACCGACCTGCATTCCGTTGCCCATCCGGCGAATCTGCCGCGGGGTTTCGTCCTGGGACACGAGTTCGCCGGGCGGATCGTCGAGCTCGGGGACGCCGTGCGAGGCCACCGCCGGGGCGATCGGGTGGTGGGCGCCGACTTCACCGCCTGCGGCATGTGCTGGTGGTGCCGGCACGGTGACCACTGGGAATGTGCGGAACGCCGGTTTTTCGGCACCGGGTCGGCGTTCGGTCCGCCCCTGCCTGGCGCCCAGGCCGAACTGGTCCTGGTGCCCTTCGCCGACACCGTCCTGCGGCCGGTACCCGCCGACGTGAGCCTCGACGCGGCCGTCTTCTTCGGCGACACGCTGGCCACCGCGCATGTGGCGATCCAGCGCGCGGAGCTACGGCCCGGCGACAGCGTGGCGATCATCGGTGGGGGACCGGTGGGCCAGCTGACGAGTCTGGTCGCCCAGGCCTGCGGCGCCGGCGTCGTGATCCTCGTCGAGCCGGTCGAATCGCGGCGGCAGGCGGCCGCGAGGGAAGGGGCCCTCACCGCGGCGCCCGAGGGCGCGCGGGACGTGGTCGACCAGGTCACGGACGGGCGCGGCGCCGATGCCGCGATCGATGCGATCGGCGGAGGGACCGGCCTGGACACCGCGTTCGGTTTGGTCCGGCGGCGCGGCACGGTGGTCTCGGCCGGGGTGCACACCGGCGCCTGGTCACTACCCGCCGACCGCGCGTTCGCGGACGAGCTGAGCCTGCGTTTCGCCATCGGCGACCTCATGCGGCACGGCGACGAACTCGTCGGGCTGGTCCGCTCCGGAGCGGTGGATCCGGCGGTGGTGGCCTCCGAAACCGTGGCGCTCGATGAGGCTCCGGAAGCATACCGGCGGATGGCCGAACGCCGTACGCTGAAGTCGTTGATCAGGCTGTAGCGCCCGGAGGAGCGGCAATGACGCCGTCACAAACCCACGCGGTCGATCGGAAGCGCTTCGAGCCCGCCGCAGGCGGCGAGCTCGAAGCGCTGCCGTCGCGCATTCCGGACACCGCCACGTGCGCGGCCAGAAGCCTGGCCGCAGCGGCGACCCGGGCGCTGGGCGCCGACGCCACAGTGCTGTCCCGCGACACCGGATCCGCGACCGTGCTGGCCGGCCCCCCGATCGCCGCGAGCACGGCCGCGAACAGTGTCTGTGTCGGCCCCATCGAGGTGCGGTGGCCGGACCGGATCGACCCGCCGGCGGCCGTATGGCGTCAGCTCCAGCAGGGCTGCTCGTGGGTGGCCATCGCCCTGGACCGCGACGACGCACGCGAGAGGGCGGAGCGGGCAGCGAAGGAAACCGAGGTTCTGCGTGACGTCGTAGCCAAACTGCTGACCGTGCGTGACCTGGACCAGGTGCTTTTGTCCATCGCCGACCGCACGCTGCACCTGCTCGACTCCGACCTCTGCGGGGTGCTGCTGGTCGAAGGCGACCAGGTCGCGATGCGTTCGTGCGTCGGCAACCGGGCGGTCGAGACCGCGCGCCTGCGCATGCGCCGAGGACAAGGCGTCGCCGGGCTGGTGTTCCTCACCGGCGAACCGGCCAAAGTGGACAACTACCTCGAAGACGAGACGATCAGCGACGACTTCATGTTCCTCGCCGAGAAGGAGGAGACCCTCTCCGCGCTCGCCGTCCCGCTGCGCCTGCACGGCGAGCTGATCGGCGTGCTCGAAGTGTGGCGCCGCCGCCCCTCGGTGTTCACCGAGCAGCACGTGCGCCGCATGGTGACGCTCGCCGATTTCGCGACCATTGCGATCGACAACGCGCGGCTGCACGATCAGCAGGCCGCGGCGGTCGCGCAAATGAAACGAACCCGTGATGCGCTGGAACAGCAGGTCGCGTTGCTCGCGCAGTCGTCGAACCTGCAGCAGAAGCTGCTGGAGACCGTGCTGGCCGGCGTCGGACTGCCCGCGATCGCGCGCACTGTCGCCACCGAACTCGGGTGCCGCATCGGGATTTATGGTCCGGAGGGGAGCCTGATCGCTTCGTGTGGTGGGCGAACGATGGCCGGGAAGCTCCCGGCTGCCATGCCGACGAGGACCCGGCCCGGCCGGCATACGGTCTCACTGACTGACGGCGACTCGGCCACCGCGTGGCTTCAGCCGATCTACGCCGACGGGGACCAGGTGGGATCTGTCGCATTGCTTCCGGAGGAACACTCCGCGGAGATGATGGACGTCGTCGCCGGCGAGGTCGCCATGGCCTGCTCGCTCACGCTGCTGCGCGAGCACGCCGCGAGCCGCGCCCGGGCCGAGGAGCTGGAACAGGTCCTGTGGGATCTGCTCCAGGGACCGGTCGAGCACCGCATCGCCGCCCGCGCCCGCGCCAAACAACTCAACGTCACGCTGCGGGGCGATCTCCGGGTGGTCTACGGACGCCTGGACAATCTCGAGGAGATCGCGGCCGAAAACGGCTGGGACACCTCGCAGACGGACCGGCTGCGGCGCGAGGTGCTCCGGGAGCTGCGTGGACTGGACGCTTACCGCGGCGTGTCGTTGTCCGCCCTGCGGGGCGACCTCGTGACCGCGGTCGTCGTCAGCGGCGACCGCGCGGCGATCAAGGACCTGGTCAGCGAGCTGTCCGCCGCGATGCGCAGGCAGTGGCCGCAGCTGCAGGTCAGCTGGGGCGTGAGCCGCGCCCACGCCGACGTGGTGGATCTGCCCAGTGCGCTCAACGAGGCCAAGACCGCGCTCTCAGCCGCGCGCCGCCTCGGCGGTGAAAACGTGTTTCTCTACGAGGAGCTGGGCATAGTCCGGCTGTTGCTCGGCTCCGGCGACGACCCGGATCTGCAGACCTTCGTCGACGAGGTGACCGGCCCCTTGGTGGCCTACGACCGGGAGAACGGCGGCGCCCTGGTGCGAACGTTGCGCGCGTTCTTCGCCGCCGACTGCTCGCAACGGATCGCCGCCGAGCGGCTGTTCATTCACTACAAGACGCTGCGCTACCGGCTCGAGCAGATCAAGCAGCTCACCGGGCTCGACCTGGCGCGCCACGAAGACCGCATGCGTGCCGACTTCGCGTTGCGGCTGCTCCAGGTGACCCGGCCCGATGAGGAGGATGCCGGCGTCGCCGGCCGCTAACCGTTCGGCGGTGTGACGGCCTGCCCGACGACGTCCTCGGTTTCGTTGTGCGGCCGCGGGATGACGTGGGAGGCATACAGTTCGCCAACCCGCGACGCGGCCGCGGTGCCCGCGTCCACGGCGGCCTTGACCGCGCCCACGTCGCCGCGCACCAGGACCGAAACCTGCCCGTTCCGCAACGTCCGGTACCCCTCGAGTTCGACGTTCGCCGCCTTGACCATCGCGTCGGCCGCTTCGATCGCGCCCACCAGACCCTTGGTCTCGACGAAACCCAACGCACCTGACCGCGCAGTGCCTGCCATAACCACTCCTTGGGACAGCCGGAAGAATCTTGTCGATACCGACCTTAGGGACGACCCGCGCGAGCGGCGTTGTCATCGCGGGACAACACCTGCGGTGGCGTTTATCCGAATCGTTGTCGCGGTTACCCGACGCGGCGGGTAGCACGGTCAGTGCCGCACCGCCCGCCGCGCCCTTCATCGACGCTCGGTTACCGGTGGCTGCCGGCGGCCCGACGGGTGGTCAGGTAGCCGCCGAAGGCGACGGAGTGCCACAGTACGATCAAGATGGTCCAGTCCATCCACAGCAGCGGGTTACCGCCGTAACTGCCCTCCGTCGCCGGAAAATGCAGCGCGGTGGTCGCGAAGAAGCGCATGAACACGAGATAGCTCGCGATGGCCGCTACCGCCACGACCACAGTCCGGACGATTCGTGCGACGACAGTCGACGTAAGCCTCGACGGGCCGAAGACCAGCCCGACGATCAAGGACCACAGGCTGAAACAGACGCCCAGTTCGGCGGTCTCCAGATCCAGCGCGAACGTCGCACCACCCTTGACGGTGCCCGGCACGATGACCTGCAGCAGCGCCCGCAACACGAGCATGAGCAGGTAGCCGCCGCCGAGGGTGACCACGAGCGCGGTGAGCGCACGAAGATGCTTGCTGGCCACCGCACCCCACGGCCAGTTGCCCCACTGCATCGCCGCGACGATGACGATGACGATGCTGGAATAGACCCAGCCGGCGGTGGTCGGCAGCCCCACCGGCGCGCTCGCGGCCAGGTGTGCGTTGAAGTTGGGGTAGACCAGAGCGACGACCCCCACCACCGTGACGAAGGCTGCCGCGAACCACTGGGCGACACTGGCCAGCGGGGCGGTGAGCGACTCGAACGGGTAGCCGCCAAGGCTGGCGGACGCGAACGCGTAGGCGTAGAACCCGATGAGCACGATGAACGCCGCCGCGAGATAGCCCGCACCGCCGGGTGCGGCCGCCGAGAAAGTCGGGTCCCAATGGCCGACCCCACTCGTGAACAGCGCGGTTCCCGCGACGCCGATGACGAGGTTGGCCACGACCTGGCAGATTCCGGCGATCGGCTGCCGGAGCTTGCTGAACGGCCAGTTCCCGAAGGTGAAGCCGGTGAAGATGTGCCCGAAGATCGTCCAGAACAGCAGACAGCTGACAATGGCGCTCTTGCGGGCCTGGTCGTCCGCGGTGCCGGCACGCGCACCGAGCACACTCCACTTCGGATCGCCGATCAGCCACCACGTCAGTACCGACACCGCGAAAATGCCGACGGTGGCGACGACCGGTGTGCCCCGACCGAAGCGCGGTACCCTGAGTTCTTCCTCGGCAGGCGGTGCGGTGATCTCGGCCCTGTCCTCTGACGTCGTCATGTTGCCTCCTCACCGGATGGAGCCGACCTGGCGTCGAGCCCGTGATCACCCGGCTCCGGCGAAGCTAAGCGGTGTGACCGGCGCCACCTATAGCTGTCGAAGACAGCTTCACGCCGCGGCGCTATCTGACCGCGACAAGCGGCGTGGTTCCGTTTCGGCGAAAGAATCCCCGGCCCAGACCTCACCGTTCAACGGAGTGGTGCCGCGCCGGTTGACGAGCCGGGTCGTGTTCCGGGGTCGGCCCCTATGCGGTTGCGGTGCCGTGGTCCATGACCTGCCGGAGGGTGTTGAGCACGTCCAGCAGGCGCGGTCCCATTCCTGAGGGCGGAATCGTCCTGTCGGTGGGGGAGGCGCGACCCTTGTGCGTCTCAACCCACCTCATGGTGCGTATCACCCGTTCGGCGTAGCGCCGGGCGAAGCGCTCGGCTGCGCCGGAAGGCACCCGAAGACGATCTTCGGCGAGCCCGGCGTGTGACCGTGCCCGGCCTGCTGTCGTCCCAGGGTGATCCGGGGACCACGGTGTGCGAGCCGGCCGGCCGATATGACACCCTGATTGAGTGGCCGCTAGCCCTTCTCGTTCCCCGGCCGAGGCCTTTCAGGCTGCTCGGCGCCGGGGGAAGTATCCCCAGCTGACCCGTTTCGCGGCCGAGGCCGCGTTCGAGTTCGACGACTTCCAGGTGCGCGGCTGCGAGGCGCTGGAGGGCGGGCACGGCGTCCTCGTGTGCGCCCCGACCGGCGCCGGCAAGACCGTCGTCGGCGAGTTCGCCGTGCACCTCGCGCTGGCCGAGGGCCGCAAGTGCTTCTACACGACCCCGATCAAGGCCCTGTCGAACCAGAAGTACAACGACCTCGTCGACCGCTACGGCACCGGCGCGGTCGGCCTGCTCACCGGCGACACCGCGATCAACGGCAACGCGCAGGTGGTCGTGATGACCACCGAGGTGCTGCGGAACATGCTGTACGCGGGTTCCTCCGCGCTGACCGACCTCGGCTACGTGGTGATGGACGAGATCCACTACCTGGCCGACCGGTTCCGCGGCGCCGTGTGGGAGGAGGTGATCCTGCACCTGCCCGAGTACGTCCGCGTCGTCGGCCTGTCCGCGACGGTCAGCAACGCCGAGGAGTTCGGCGAATGGCTCGTCGAGGTGCGGGGCGACACCACCGTCGTGGTCGACGAGCACCGCCCCGTCCCGTTGTGGCAGCACATGCTGGTCGGCAACCGGATGCTGGACCTCTTCGCCGACGAGGACGGCTCCACCCGGATGAATCCCGGCCTGCTGCGGCGGGTCGAGGAGGTCGGCAGGATGCACGCGCCCGCCGCACTGCGCGGGCAGCGGAACCGGGGCAGGCAGCAGTTTCGCGGCCCCCGGTTCCGGCCACCGTCGCGTGTGGACATCACCACCCGGCTCGACGCGGCGGGCCTGCTGCCCGCGATCGTGTTCATCTTCTCCCGGGCAGGCTGTGACGCGGCGGTCGCGCAGTGCACGCGCGCCGGTTTGCACCTCAACACGCCCGACGAAGCGGCCGAGGTACGCCGCATCATCCACGAGCACACCACCGACCTGCCCGAAGGCGATCTTGCCGTGCTGGGCTACTGGGAATGGCGTGAGGCGCTGGAAAGCGGCGTCGCGGCCCACCACGCGGGGCTGCTGCCCGCGTTCAAGGAAACGGTCGAGGAACTGTTCGTCCGCGGCCTGGTGAAGGTCGTGTTCGCGACCGAAACCCTCGCGCTGGGCATCAACATGCCCGCGCGCACGGTGGTGCTCGAGCGGCTGGTCAAGTACAACGGCGAGGCCCATGTGGACCTCACGCCGGGCGAGTACACCCAGCTGACCGGCCGTGCGGGCCGCCGCGGCATCGACATCGAGGGGCACGCGGTCGTCGTCTGGCAGCCCGGGGTGGATCCCAAGCAGGTCGCGGGCCTGGCCTCCACGCGGACCTACCCGCTGCGCTCGTCGTTCCGGCCCGGCTACAACATGGCGATCAACCTGGTCGCGCAGCTCGGCCCGGAGAAGGCGCGCGAGCTGCTGGAGCAGTCCTTCGCGCAGTTCCAGGCGGACCGTTCGGTGGTGAGCGTGTCCCGGCGGATCGAGAAGAACAAGGACGCGCTCGCCGGATACGCCGAGGCGATCACCGGGGACTTCGACGACATGCTGTCCTACGTCGAGCTGCGCAAGCAGATCTCCGACCGGGAGAAAGCGCTGTCCCGGCAGAACAGCTCGGCGCGCCGCGCGCAGACCGCGGAGTCGCTGGAGAAACTGCGCAAGGGCGACGTGATCGCGGTGCCCTCCGGGCGCCGTGCGGGCCTGGCCGTCGTGATCGACCCCGGCCTCGACCCGATCCGCGAGCCGAGGCCCATGGTGGTGACCGAGGACCGGTGGTCCGGACCACTGTCGCTGTCGGACTTTCCCGCGCCGGTCGAAGCGCTCGGCCAGATCCGGCTGCCCAAGCATGTGGAGCTGCGCTCGCCCAAAACGCGCCGGGACATCGCCTCCAGTCTGCGCAATTCGGGGATCTCGCTGCCTTCGCGGCAGAAACGGCGCTCGGGGGCCGCGGACGACGCCGAACTGCTGGCGTTGCGCAAGCAGCTGCGCGCGCATCCCTGCCACGGGCTCGCCGAGCGCGAGGCGAACCTGCGCTGGGTGGAGCGTTACCAGCGGCTGGCCGAGGAAACCCAGAAACTGGAACGGAAAGTCGCGGCCACCACCCATTCGCTGGCGCGGGCGTTCGACCGGATCCGGGACCTGCTCGACGAGCGCGGCTACCTCGGCAAGGGCGAGAACCGGGTGACCGAGCACGGCGCGATCCTGGCCCGGCTCTACAGCGAGTCGGATCTGCTGGCCGCCGAATGCATCCGGCACCGGGTGTGGGAGGGCCTGAATCCGGCGGAACTGGCCGCGGTCGTGTCCACGCTGGTGTTCGAGGCGCGGCGTGATTCGGCGGGCGAGCCGCGGCTGCCCTCGGGCGCGGTGCCGCGCGCCTGGCAGGACACCGCGCGCCTGTGGGCCGAGCTGGCCGAGGACGAGCGCCGGTTCCGGCTCGACCGCACCCGGGAGCCCGACGCCGGGTTCGCGTGGCCGGTCTACCGCTGGGCGCGGGGCGAGTCGCTGGAACAGGTGCTGACCACGGCCGAGGCCAACGGACAGGAGCTGTCCGCGGGCGATTTCGTGCGCTGGGCCCGCCAGGTGATCGATCTGCTGGACCAGATCCGCGCCGTGCTGGGCAAGGAACACCAGGTCGGTGCGGCCGCCGCGAAGGCGGTCAAGGCGTTGCGGCGTGGTGTCGTGGCGGCCGGGGCGGAGTAGCCTTTCAGGGCGCGGACGTGTGTGGTTGGATCACGCAGAGCGACCCCGGCCCGGGATTGGAGTTTGGATGAGCACGCCATACGGCGGCAACGACCCGCAGCAGCCGTGGGGCCAGCAGCCTCCGCCGGGTCCGCAGTCCGGTGGCTTCCCCGCGCAGGGATATCCGCAGCAGCAACCGGGTTACGGGCAGCAGCCGCCGTACGGCCAGCCCCAGTACGGGCAGCAGCCGCAATACGGCCAGCAACCCGGTTACCCCCAGCAGCAGCCGCCGCAGTACGGGCAACAGCCCCAGTACGGGCAGTATCCGCAGCAACAGCAGCCCTACTACGGGCAGCAGGGCCAGCAGCCCGGCCAGTACGACTACGGCCAGCCCAGCGGTTTCGGCGCGCCGCAGGCGGGAGCTCCGCAGACGGGCAAGAAGCGCGGCAAGTTGTGGGCGATCATCGGTGCCGTGGTGGTCGTGATCGCCGCGGCGGTGCTCGTCACCGGCTTGTGGGCGCCGGGCTGGTTCTACACCAACAAGGTCTTCGACAACACGGCTGTCCAGAACGCGGTGAAGGAACGGGTGGGCGCGGACAGCGTGACCTGTCCGTCCGACCAGCCGGTCAAGGCGGGTACCACCTTCACCTGCCAGGTCACCGTCAAGGGCAAGCAGCAGAACGTCGAGATCAAGGTTCAGGACGATCAAGGCAGCTACCAAATCGGCCAGCCGGGGTAGGGATTGTTCCGGAATCGGCGTGCGTAGCGGTGCGGGTGGCGGCGCAAGCTGAGCCCTCACAGCAAGCGGCTCCGCCGCTTATGGTGCGTGAAAACCGGTAGCCGTGCGCGCGGGTCGTCCGCGACGATCGTGCGGTGAACGACTACACGGTACGCACGATCCGGCCGGACGAGACCCGCGCGGCCGGTGACCTGTTCCGATCCACCCTGCACCTCGGGCCGGTCAAGGACGACGAGTGGCCCTACGCCGAGCGCATGCATCAGCCGCAGCGCGGGATCGGCGCGTTCGACGGCGAACTGATCGGCACGGTCCGCTCCTTCGACACGGAACTGACAGTGCCCGGCGGAACACGCCTGCCCTTCGCCGCCGTGACCGGCGTCGGCGTGCGACCGGACCGCACCCGGCGCGGGGTCCTGCGCGCGATGATGCGCGCCCAGCTGGACGATTTCACCACGCGCGGCGTGCCGCTGGCCGGGCTTTACGCCAGCGAAGCGGTGATCTACGGCCGGTTCGGTTACGGCGCCGCGACCGTGACCAGGGACTTCGAGATCGACCGGCGGCGGGCGGCGCTCCGGCCGGAGGTGCCCGCCGGAGGTGAGGTGTCGCTGCTGTCCGCGGACAAGGCGGTGGAGCGGTTGCCGGAGTTGTACGCGAACCTGCTCGGTGACCGGCCGGGCCGGATGACGCGATCTCCGCACTGGTGGCCGGGTTTCGAGCGGGCGCTGCGCAGGGCGGAGGCGCCCGTGACCACGGTCGTCCATCATGGACCGGGCGGGGCCGACGGGTTCGCTCAGTACACAGTGGACCGACACCACTGGTCACAACCGTCCGAAATGGACGTGTGGCACCTGGAGGCGGCGAACGATGACGCCTATGCCGGGCTGTGGCGCTACCTGCTCGGAGTCGATCTCGTCGACCGGATCAAGGTGCCCGGCCGCCCGCTGGACGAGCCGGTCGAGCTGCTGCTGACCAACCCGCGTGCGTGCGACACGGTCAGCGTGGACGACGGCCTGTGGCTGCGCCTGGTGGATGTGCCCGCCGCGCTGGCCGCCCGCGAGTACGACGGCGAGCCGGTGGTGCTGGAGGTGACCGATCCGTTCCTGCCCGCCAACTCCGGCTGCTACCGGGTCTGCCCTGACGGGGTGAGCCGCACCGACGTGCCGGGTGAACTGCGGCTGACCGTGGACGCGCTCGCGATGCTGTACCTGGGGGCGTGGCGTGCCTCGGCGCTCGCGACGGCCGGACGGATCCAGCCGGCCGAGCCGAAGGCGCTCGCCCGGGCCGACCGGCTGTTCGCCACCACGGTCGCGGCCTGGTGTGGTACACACTTCTGATCACACAGGTAGCGAACGTTTCGGGGGCAGCGGGTGGCGTGGCGTTCCGCAGCGTGGGCCGGGGCCGCGGGCTCGGCGCTGATCCTGCTCGCGGGGTGCGCTGGCGGCGGTGACGCACCGCCGCCGCCCAGCTCCGGCGGGGTCGTATCGGCCGGTTCCACCAGCAGCCTGAGTCCGGCGCCGCGCATCTTCGACGAAGCCGCGCTGGAAGACGGCGTGCGGCGCGTGCTCGTCGCGTCCTACCAGCTGACCGATGTCGGCGCCGTCCGCTGCCCGTCCGGCCAGGCCGTGCAGGCCGGGATCTCGTTCGACTGCACGGTGGTGCTCGGCGGTGTCACCAAGAGCGTGACGCTGACCGTCCGCGGCGTCGACGGCACCTACGAGGTCGCGCAACCCAGGTAGTCCCACCGGCCAGCCCCGGAAACGAGTTCCTGTTTCCGGGGTCATTGTCGTGCGCCACGCCAGTGTGGCAGGGTTGTCCACAGTGAGAACATGTTCTAGTTTTGTGGGCGGAAGGTGGTGTGCCGGTGAGGACTGATCTCGGACTGGCCGGCGCCGTGGTGCTGGTGACCGGTGGCGTTCGCGGCGTGGGCCTCGGCATCAGCCGGGTGTTCCGCGCACACGGCGCCACGGTCGTGGCGTGCGCGCGGCACGAGCCGGAGTCCCTGTCGCCGGACACCGAATTCGTGGCGTGCGACGTGCGTGACGAGAACCAGGTAGCGGCGATGGTGCGCGGGATCGCCGACCGGCACGGGCGGCTGGATGTGGTGGTCAACAACGCCGGAGGCAGCCCGTTCGCGCCTGCGGCCGAGGCCTCGCCGAGGTTCCACGACAAGATCGTCGCGCTGAACCTGCTGGCTCCGCTGCTGGTGGCGCAGCACGCCAACGCCGTGATGCAGACCCAGGACACCGGCGGCGCGATCGTCATGATCTCCAGCGTGAGCGGGACCCGCCCGTCGCCGGGCACAGCCGCCTACGGCGCGGCGAAGGCCGGGCTGGACAGCCTGACCACGAGCCTCGCGGTCGAGTGGGCGCCGAAGGTGCGGGTCAACGCGCTGGACGTGGGCATGGTGCGCACCGAGCAGGCACATCTGCACTACGGCAGCGAGGCGGCCGTGGAAGCGGTGGGCAAGACCGTGCCGCTGGGCAGGCTCGCCGACCCGGAGGAGATCGGCTCCTGCGCGGCGTTTCTGGCTTCCGGGCTGGCTTCCTACGTCTCGGGCGCCACGCTGCGGGTGCACGGCGGCGGGGAGATGCCGGCCTTCCACACCGCGACCGACGTCAATAGTCCGACCAAAAGCAGGCGAACCTCGAGCGATACGTGACCGTTGCTACGCAAGCCGGATAGCCGTGACTGTGGTCGGACTATTAACAAAGACACTGTAGTTATCGGGAGGATCAGTGAACGGGTTGTGCCAGGACCGCGTGGTCATCGTGACCGGCGCGGGACGCGGCATCGGACGGGCGCACGCGCTGGCGTTCGCGGCGGAAGGGGCGCGGGTCGTCGTCAACGACGTCGGGGTGGCCCTCGACGGTTCGGCGACGGCGGACGGCCCGGCGGCGCAGGTCGTGGCGGAGATCGAGGCGCTGGGCGGTAAGGCGGTGGCCAGCACCGACGATGTCGCGGACTTCGCGGGCGCCCGGAATCTGGTGCGCACGGCCGCGGAGCATTTCGGCGGCCTGGACGTGCTGGTGAACAACGCGGGTTTCGTGCGGGACCGGATGCTGGTCAACCTCGGCGAGGACGAGTGGGACGCGGTGATCCGCGTACATCTGAAGGGCCATTTCGCGCCGTTGCGGCACGCGGCCGAGTACTGGCGCGGTGAGGCGAAAGCCGGGCGCACCCCCGCCGCCCGGGTGATCAACACCAGTTCGGGCGCGGGCCTGCTGGGCAGCGTCGGGCAGGTCAACTACTCCGCGGCGAAGGCCGGGATCGCCGGGCTGACCGTGGTCGCGGCCGCGGAGCTGGGCCGGTACGGGGTGACGGTGAACGCGATCGCGCCCTCGGCGCGCACCAGGATGACCGAGGACGTGTTCGCGGAGATGATGGCCCGCCCCGACGACGGCTTCGACGCGATGGCGCCGGAGAACATCTCGCCGCTGGTGGTGTGGCTGGGCAGCACCGAATCGGCGGCGGTGACCGGCCGCGTGTTCGAGGTCGAGGGTGGCAAGGTCTCGCTCGCCCAGGCCTGGCGCCACGGCCCGGAGACCGACAAGGGCAGCCGCTGGGCGCCCGCCGAACTCGGCCCGGTGGTGACCGATCTGCTCGAGCGCGCGCCCGAGCCCGAACCCGTGTACGGAGCGAGCTGATGCCGATCAGGACAGAACGGGCCGAGGAACACATCGAGGTCCTGACGGTGGACTTCCCGCCGGTCAACGCGTTGCCGGTGCAGGGCTGGTTCGACCTCGCGACCGCGATCAGGCGCGCGGGCGAGGATCCCGAGGTGCACGTCGTCGTGCTGCGGGCCGAAGGCCGTGGTTTCAACGCCGGTGTGGACATCAAGGAGATCCAGCGCAGCGCCGGATACGACGCGCTCGTCGGCGCGAACCGCGGCTGCTACGCCGCGTTCGGTGCGGTCTACGACTGTGCGGTGCCGGTGGTGGCGGCGGTGCACGGGTTCTGCCTCGGTGGCGGCATCGGCCTGGTGGGCAACGCGGACGTGGTGATCGCGTCCGAGGACGCGACGTTCGGGGTGCCCGAGGTCGAACGTGGCGCGCTCGGGGCGGCGACGCATCTGGCGCGGCTGGTGCCGCAGCATCTGATGCGCACCCTGTACTTCACCGCGCGCACGATCACCGCCGCCGAACTGCACGCGCACGGCTCGGTGTACCAGGTGGTGCCGCGCGAGGGGCTGGACGAGGCGGCGCTGGCGGTGGCGCGGGACATCGCGAAGAAGGACACCCGGGTCATCCGCGCCGCGAAGGAGGCGCTCAACGGGATCGACCCGATCCAGGTGCACCGCAGTTACCGGTTCGAGCAGGGCTTCACCTTCGAGCTGAACCTGCTCGGCGCGTCGGACGAGGCCCGTGAGGAGTTCCTGAATGGCCGATAAACGCATGACCGCCGACGAGGTGGCCGCCGAGATCCGCGACGGGATGACCGTCGGCATCGGCGGGTGGGGTTCCCGCCGCAAGCCGATGGCCCTGGTGCGGGCGTTGCTGCGGACCCCGGTGAAGGACCTGACCGTGGTGTCCTACGGCGGTCCGGATGTGGGGCTGCTGTGCGCGGCGGGCAAGGTCAAGCGGGTGGTGTTCGGGTTCGTCACGCTCGACTCGGTGCCGTTCGACCCGTGGTTCGGCCGGGCCCGCGAGACCGGTGCGATCGAGGTCACCGAGTACGACGAGGGCATGTTCGGCGCCGCGCTGTCCGCCGCCGCGCAGCGGTTGCCGTTCCTGCCGTTGCGGGCCGGGCTGGGTTCGGACGTGATGCGCGTGAACCCCGGCCTGCGCACGGTGCGCTCGCCCTATGCCGACGGCGAGGAATTGGTCGCGGTGCCCGCGCGGGAACTCGATGTGGCGCTGGTGCACCTCAATCGCGGTGACGCGCGGGGTAACGCGCAGTATCTCGGCCCGGATCCCTATTTCGACGACCTGTTCTGCCTCGCGGCGAAGCGAAGGTTCGTGTCGGTGGAGAAGGTCGTGGACACCGGCGAGCTGACCAAAGAAGGCCCGGTGCAGTCGCTGCTGCTCAATCGGTCCACTGTGGATGGTGTGGTGGAGGCGCCGAGGGGTGCGCACTTCACCACGGCGGTGCCCGACTACGGGCGGGACGAACGGTTCCAGCGTCACTACGCCGCCTGCGCCAAGGACCTCGACGCGTGGCCGGGTTTCGCCGACCGGTTCCTGTCCGGGGACGAGAAGACCTATCTGTCCGAAGTGGACAAGTTCGAGGCGGAGGTGGCATGAGCGCGACCAGGGCCGAGATCGCCGTCGTGGCGGTGGCCGAGCTGTTCCGTGGCGACGGGGAGATCGTGGCCAGCCCGATGGGGCTGATCCCGTCGCTGGGCGCCAAACTCGCGCGGCGCACGTTCGAACCGGATCTGCTGCTCTCCGACGGCGAGGCCTACCTGATGACCGACGAGGGCGTCGTGGAGGGGTGGCAGCCGTTTCGCAAGATGCTCGACACGATCGTCCCGCACGGCAAGCGGCACGTCGTGATGGGCGCCAACCAGATCGACCGGTTCGGCAACCAGAACATCTCCGCCATCGGCGACCACGCCCGCCCCGCCAAGCAACTGCTCGGCGTGCGCGGCGCGCCGGGCAACACCGCCAATCACCGCACCAGCTACTGGGTGCCCCGCCACAGCAAGCGGGTGTTCGTCGACGCGGTCGACGTCGTGTCCGGCGTCGGTTACGACAACGCCGCCAAGGCCGGGCTGCGTTACCACGACGTGCACCGCGTGGTCACCAACCTCGGCGTGTTCGCGTTCGACGGGCCCGAGCACGCCATGCGCGCCGTCTCGCTGCATCCCGGCGTGACGGCCGAGGAGGTGACGGCCGTGACCTCGTTCGACGTCGACTGCGACGGGGCCGATGTGAGCCGCGAGCCCACCGATGAGGAGCTGCTGCTGATCCGCGAGATACTGGACCCGAAAAGCCTGCGGGACAAGGAAGTTCCATCGTGAGCATCCGCACGGCGCTGACCGGGCTGGTCGGAATCGAGCATCCCGTGGTGCAGACGGGCATGGGCTGGGTCGCGGGGCCCCGGCTCGTCTCCGCCACCGCCGAAGCCGGCGGGCTGGGCATCCTCGCCTCGGCCACGATGACCTACCCGCAGCTGGAGTCGGCCGTCGCGGAGGTGAAGAAGCGCACGGACAAACCGTTCGGGGTCAACCTGCGCGCCGACGCGGCGGACGCCGGGCAGCGGGTCGACCTGCTCATCCGTGAGGGGGTCAAGGTCGCCTCGTTCGCGCTCGCGCCGCGCAAGGAGATGATCGCCAAGCTCTCCGACCACGGCATCGTCGTCGTGCCCTCGATCGGCGCGGCGCGGCATGCCGAAAAGGTCGCCTCATGGGGCGCGCACGCCGTGATCGTGCAGGGCGGCGAGGGCGGCGGGCACACCGGGGGAGTGGCCACCACGCTGCTGCTGCCCTCGGTACTGGACGCGGTGGACATTCCGGTCATCGCCGCGGGCGGCTTCTTCGACGGGCGTGGGCTGGCCGCCGCGCTCGCCTACGGGGCGGCGGGTGTCGCGATGGGCACGCGGTTCCTGCTGAGTAAGGAGAGCACCGTCCCCGACGAGGTCAAAAGCCTGTACCTGGAGCAGAACCTCACCGGCACCGTGGTGACCCGCCGCGTCGACGGGCTGCCGCACCGGGTGCTGCGCACGGCACTGGTCGACCAACTCGAAAGCGCCGGCCGGGTGCGCGGCACCGCCCGGGCGGTGCGCAACGCCCTGCGGTTCCGCAAGATCACCGGGCTCTCGCTGCCGGCCATGGTGCGCGAGGGGCTGGCCATGAAACACGGCAACGACCTGAGCTGGGGTCAGCTGATCATGGCCGCCAACACGCCGATGCTGCTGCGTGCGGGCCTGGTCGAGGGGCGCACCGACGCCGGTGTGCTGGCCTCGGGCCAGGTGGTGGGCATGATCCGGGACCTGCCGACGGTGGCGGAGATCATCGAGGGCGCGGTGACCCAGGCCGAGGAGATCCTGCACCGCCTCGGCTGAGGACTAGGATCGGGATCATGGCTTTGAGGGTTGGTTACAAGGCGTCGGCCGAGCAGTTCGGGCCGCGGGATCTGGTCGAGTACGCGGTGCGGGCCGAGGAGGTCGGTCTCGACTCGGTGTGGGTGTCCGACCACTTTCTGCCGTGGCGGCATGAGGGCGGGCACGCGCCGTGGGCGCTCGCGTGGATGCCGGCGGTGGCCGAGCGCACGAAGCGCGTGCTGATCGGCACGAGCGTGCTCACCCCGACGTTCCGTTACAACCCGGCCGTGATCGCGCAGGCTTTCGCGACGATGTCGTTGCTGTCGGGTGGGCGCGTGATACTGGGCGCGGGTACCGGCGAGGCGCTCAACGAGATCGCCGTGTCGGGCCGGGAGTGGCCGGAGTTCAAGGAGCGGTTCGCGCGCCTGCGCGAGTCGGTCCGGCTCATGCGTGAGCTGTGGACCAAGGACAACGTGTCGTTCGAGGGCGACTACTACACGCTGGTCGACGCCAAGATCTACGACCGGCCGGAGCGGCCGGTCCCGGTCTACATCGCGGCCGGCGGGCCGGTGGTGGCCAAGTACGCGGGGCGCGCGGGGGACGGGTTCATCTGCACCTCGGGTAAGGGGATGGATCTCTACACCGAGAAGCTGATGCCCGCGATGCACGAGGGCGCGGCGGCCGCGGAACGCGACGCGGCGGGCATAGACCGGATGATCGAGATCAAGATGTCCTATGACCGGGACCCGGGCAAGGCCCTGGACAACACCCGGTTCTGGGCGCCGCTGTCGCTGTCGGCGGAGCAGAAGCACACCGTGTCCTCCGCGGAGGAGATGGAGCGACTGGCCGACGAGCTGCCGATCGAGCAGATCGCCAAGCGCTGGATCGTCGCCTCCGATCCGGACGAGGCGGTCGCGCAGATCAAGCCGTACCTGGACGCGGGCCTCGACCACCTGGTCTTCCACGGCCCCGGCCACGACCAGGAGCGCTTCCTGAGCCAGTTCGCCGAGGACGTGCTGCCGAGGCTGCGCGCACTGGGCTGAAGTCAGCCCGGCCGCCTGGCCCACGCGGTGACCAGCGGCGGCAGGATCGCGATCGCGTTCTCGGCGCCGGGTTCGGCGCGCAGGCGTCCGGGCAGCGCGGCCAGATCGGTGACCGTGTCGTCCAGGTCGAGGCCGAGCTGGGCGGCCACGGGCAGCAGCACACGCCACACACCCATGACGAAGGCCATGACGTCCGGATCGGACAGCGGGCCGAGGTAGCCGCCCATGATCAACCGCGGGGCCGGCAGGCCGGCGCGGCGGAAGAGCTCGTGCATCGTGGTGCCCATCTCGGTGTTCGCTCCGGCGCCGCGGAAGCTGCGCACGATGAGGTCGCGCACCCGCGTGAACAGCGGCAGTTCCGGAACGCTCGTGGCGGCGCTGACCTGGAAGTCCTGGAAGGTCACCACCCCGCCGGGCCGGACGAGGCCCGTCAGATGGCGCAGGGCCGCGACGGGATCGGGCAGGTGCATGAGCAGCAGCCGCCCGATCACCGCGTCGTACGGTTCGGCGGCCCCGAGGTCCTCGATCCGGGCGTGCCGGAACGTGATCGTGGACAGTCGCCGCTCGGCGGCCCGCAGCGCGGCGACGTCGAGGATGGCGGCCTGCGCGTCGACGGCGGTGACCGCGCCGGTCGGGCCGACCAGGTGTGCCGCGGTGATCGACACGTCCCCGGGCCCGCAGCCCACGTCGAGCACGCGCATCCCGGGTTCGAGCCCGGCCAGGCGCAGCGCCTGTTCGGTGTGGGCGCGGTAGAGCCGTCCCTGCAGCAGGAGCCGCTCGACCTCGGGATCGTCGTGGCCGAGCACGTAACCGGTTTCCGTGGGCATGCGGTCAGTCTGCCGACCGGCCGGGTGGAGCCGGGAAAACCGGTGGTTAACAACCGCCCGCCATGCTAATTGGTACGCGGTGAACCCGTTCCGTTCACAGCCGTTCGATGATCGTGACGTTCGCGGTGCCGCCGCCCTCGCACATGGTCTGCAGGCCGTAGCGGCCACCGCGGCGGTCGAGTTCGTGCAGCAACGTCGCGAGCAGCTTCGTGCCGGTGGCGCCGATGGGATGGCCGAGCGCGATGCCGCCGCCGTTGACGTTGACGTGTTCGGGGTCGGCGCCGGTTTCCTCGAGCCAGGCGAGCACGACGCTGGCGAACGCTTCGTTGACTTCGAACAGGTCGATGTCGTCCACGGTGAGGCCGGTTTTGCGCAGCGCGTGCGCGGTGGCGGGGATGGGCCCGGTGAGCATCCACACGGGGTCGGCGGCGCGGACGGAGATGTGGTGGATGCGGGCGCGCGGCGTGATTCCGGTGCGGCGCACGAAATCCTCCGACGCGAGCAGCGCGGCGCTGGCCCCGTCGGAGATCTGGCTGGCCACCGCCGCGGTCAGCCGGGAGCCGTCGCTGAGCGGCTTGAGGGACCGCATCCGTTCGAGGCTGGTGTCGCGGCGCGGGCCCTCGTCGTGCCGGAAGTCGTCCACCGCCACGGTTTCGGCGTCGAACCGGCCCGCGTCGATCGCGGCCAGGGCACGCTGGTGGCTGCGCAGCGCGTAGGTTTCCATGGCCTCGCGAGAAAGGTCCCAGTGCTCGGCGATCATGTCGGCGCTGCGGAACTGGGAGATCTCGGTGCTGCCGTAGCGGTTCTGCCAGCCCTTCGAACCGGAGAACGGGTCGTCGAAGCCGAACTCGCGCCCGGCGAGCATCGCGGCACTGATCGGGATCTGAGTCATGTTCTGCACGCCGCCGGCGAGCACGAGGTCCTGCGTGCCGGACATGACGGCCTGCGCGGCGAAATGCACGGCCTGCTGGCTCGATCCGCACTGCCGGTCGACGGTCACACCCGGCACGTGGTCGGGGAAACCGGCGGCGAGCCACGCGGTGCGCGCGATGTTGCCCGCCTGCGAGCCGAGCGTGTCGGTGCACCCGAGAATCACGTCGTCCACCAGGCCGGGATCGACTCCGGTGCGGGAGAGGGCGGCGGCGAGCACGTGCGCGGCGAGATCGGCCGAGTGCATGCCGGACAGGGCACCGCCGCGGCGGCCGATAGGTGTGCGGACGGCGTCGAGGAGAAAAGCTTCGGGCACGGGAACTCCTAGGGATGCTGGCTGGAGACGGAGACGACTTCGCCGGTCAGGTAGCTCGCGTAGTCGCTGGCGAGGAACACCATGACGTTGGCGACCTCCCACGGCTGGGCGGCGCGGCCGAACGCTTCGCGGCCTTCGAGTTCGTGCAGCAGCTCGTCGCTGGTGACCTTGGCCAGGAACGGGTGCATGGCGATGCTCGGCGCGACGGCGTTGATGCGGGTGCCGTGCTCGGCGGCGTCCAGCGCGGAGCAGCGCGTCAGCGCCATCACCCCCGCCTTGGCCGCCGCGTAGTGGGCCTGTCCGGCCTGGGCGCGCCAGCCGATCACCGATGCGTTGTTGACGATGGCGCCGCCCCCGCCCTGTGCGACGAACTGGCGCAGCGCCGCGCGGGTGCACCGGAACGTGCCGGTGAGGGTGATGTCCAGGACGCGCGACCACTGCTCGTCGGTCATCTCCAGTACGGACGCGGTGCCGCCGAGCCCGGCGTTGTTGATCATCACGTCGATCCGTCCGAAGTGACCGGCCGCGTCGTCGATCAGGCGCTGCACCTGCTCCTCGGAGGTGACGTCACAGGGGATCGCGTGCACCTTGCCGAGTTCGGCGAGTTCCGCGGCCTTCTCGCCGAGCCGCCGCTCGTGCCAGTCGCTGATGACGACCGACGCGCCTTCCTCCAGGCACCGTTTCGCGACCGCCGACCCGATGCCGGTGCCCGCCGCGGCGGTGACCACGACGGTCTTCCCGGCGAGCAGGTCGTGACCGGGCGGGTACTGCGGAATCGTCATGGGCGCGCCTCCCGTGGCAGGCCGAGCACACGCTCGGCGATGATGTTGCGCTCGATCTCGTCCGAGCCGCCGTAGATGGTGTCCGCTCGGGTGAACAGGAACAGCCGCTGCCACTGGTCCAGTTCGCCGTCGTGGACAAGGGACCGGGCGCCGCGGGCGCGCATGGCGAGTTCGCCGAGACCACGATGCCACTGCGCCCACAGCAGTTTGCCGACCGCGACCTCCGGCCCGGGTTCCTGCCCGAGCGTGCGCAGGGCGTGAGCACGCAGCACGCGCAACCCCATCCGCGCGCGGACGAGGTCGGCGCGCACCAGCGGATCGTCGTAGGCACCGGTGCGTTCGGCCTCGGCGACGATGCCGTCGAGTTCGCGGCGGAACCCGATCTGCTGGCCCAGCGTGGACACCCCGCGTTCGAAACCGAGGGTGGCCATCGCGACCTTCCACCCGTCGCCGGGTTCGCCGACCACCATTTCGGCCGGGGTCCGCGCGCCGTCGAAGAACACCTCGTTGAACTCCGACGTGCCGGTCAGCTGGTCGATCGGGCGTACCGTCACGCCGTCCTGGCGCAGCGGCACCAGCAGGTAGGACAGGCCGCGGTGCCGTCGCGAACCCTGCTCGGTGCGGGCCAGCACGAAACACCAGTCCGCCACGTGTGCCAGCGACGTCCAGATCTTCTGCCCGGTGACCACCCAGTGGCCGTCGTCAAGCCTGGCGGAGGTGGACACGCCCGCGAGATCCGAACCCGCGCCGGGCTCGGAGTAGCCCTGACACCACAGTTCCTCGACCGCGACGATCCTGGGCAGGAACCGTTCTTGCTGAGCGGGAGTGCCGAACGCGATCAAGGTCGGTCCGAGCAACTGCTCACCGAGATGGTTGACGCGCGCGGGCGCACCGGATGCCGCGTACTCCTCATGGAAGGCGACCTGCTCGTCCAGCGACAGCCCGCGGCCGCCGAACTCGCGCGGCCAGCCGACACAGGTCCAGCCCGCGGCGGCCATGTGCCGCTCCCACGCCAGCCGCGGCTCGAAGGCCTCGTGCTCGCGCCCGGGGCCGCCGAGCCCGCGTAATTCGGCGTACTCCCCGGCGAGGTTGTCCGCGAGCCAGTCCGCGACCTCGCGGCGGAACCGCGTCAGGTCGTCCACACCGCCTCCCTGATGTTCGTCTTTCGCGGCGGTAACCGCTACGCTTATGAGAACACGTTCTAGTTTGCTGGTCCAGTGGGAGGTGCGATGGGGCAACCCACCATCCCGGGCGCCCTACGTGCGGCGGCCGAGCGGTTCGGCGATGTCGAGGCGCTCGTCGACGGTCCGGTGCGGCTGGACTTCATCGCTTTGCTGAAACGTGTTCAGTCTGTCGCACGGGCGTTGGTCGCCGGCGGCGTGCGGCCCGGTGACCGGGTCGCACTGAACCTGCCGAACACGTGGCACTGGGTGCTGGCCGCGCTCGGCGCGCACTACGCGGGGGCGACGGTGGTGCCGGTCAACACACGGTTCACCGGGGTGGAGACCGTCGACCTGCTGCGCCGCAGTCGCGCCCGCGCGCTCGTCGTCGCGGGCGACTTCCTCGGTGTGGACCGCTACGCCGGCATCCGGGACGCCGCCGTGGACGGACTGCCGGACCTGGCAACGGTCGTGCGCGTCCCGCTCGACGGGCCGTTGCCGCCGGTCGAGGGAACGCTGGACTGGGACGCCTTCGAGGCGCTCGCCGACCGGGTTCCGCTCGCCGAGGTGGAGGCCACCGCGGACGCGGTGAAGCCCGACGACATCAGCGACATCCTGTTCACCTCGGGCACGACCGGGCGCAGCAAAGGGGTGCTCTCGGCGCACCGCCAGGTGATCGAGGTGGCCGCGGCGTGGGCCGACTGCGGGCAGGTGAGTGCGGCCGACCGCTACCTCGTGATCAACCCGTTCTTCCACAGTTTCGGCTACAAGGCCGGCATCGTCGTGGGCCTGCTGACCGGGGCGACCCTGGTGCCGCAGGCGGTCTTCGACGTCCGGTCCGCGCTTGATGTGATCGAGCGTGAGCGGATCTCCGTGCTGCCCGGCGCGCCGACGATCTTCCAGTCGCTGCTGCACGAGCCGAGCCGATCCGGCCGCGACCTGTCCTCGCTACGGCTCGCCGTGACCGGCGCCGCACCCGTGCCCGTGTCGCTGGTCCACCGGATGCGCGAAGAACTCGGGTTCGACACCGTGCTGACGGCCTACGGGCTGACCGAGGCCGTCGTGGTGACGATGTGCCGCCCCGGCGATGACGCGGAGGTGATCTCCCGGACCTCCGGGCGCGCCACGGCCGGTTTCGAGGTCGCGATCGACGGTGGGACCGGGGAGATCACGGTGCGGGGGCCGAACGTCATGCTCGGCTACCTCGACGATCCCGAGGCCACCGCGAAAGCCGTCGACGGCGAGGGCTGGCTGCACACCGGGGACGTCGGCGTGCTCGACGCCGAGGGCAACCTCACGATCACCGACCGGCTCAAGGACATGTACATCTGCGGCGGATTCAACGTCTACCCGGCGGAGGTCGAGCAGGCGCTCGGCGCGCTGACCGGGGTGCGCGACGTCGCGGTGGTGGGCGTACCCGACGCGCGTTTGGGCGAGGTCGGCAAGGCGTTCGTCGTCGTGGACGGCCCGCTGAACGAGGAGACCGTGCTGGAGTTCTGCCGTTCCCGCCTCGCGAACTACAAGCGGCCACGCTCGGTCGAGTTCCTCGCCGAGCTGCCCCGCAACGCGTCCGGGAAGGTTCTCAAGCGCCTGCTGAGTGAGGAGAAGGCATGACTGTTGTGCGTTACGAGCGGCGGGGTCCGGTCGCGGTGGTGACCATGAACCGGCCCGACTACCGCAACGCGCAGAACTCGGCGATGACCTACGCACTCGACGACGCCTTCTCGCGCGCGGTCGACGACGCCGAGGTCAAGGTGATCGTGCTCGCCGGAGAGGGCAAGCATTTCTCGGCGGGGCACGACATCGGCACGCCCGGACGGGATGTGGACAAGACCTTCGACCGGCGCGCGGTGATGTGGTGGGATCACACCACCCGCGAAGGCGGCGATCAGCGCTTCGCCCGCGAGTCCGAGGTGTACTTGGGGATGTGCCGCCGGTGGCGTGAGATTCCCAAACCGATGATCGCCAGTGTGCAGGGCGCGTGCATCGCGGGCGGGCTGATGCTGGCCTGGATCTGCGATCTGATCGTCGCCTCCGACGACGCGTTCTTCGCCGATCCCGTGGTGCGCATGGGAATCCCCGGTGTGGAGTACTTCGCGCATCCGTGGGTGCTCGGACCGCGTGCGGCCAAGGAGGTGCTGTTCACCGGGGACCGGTTCAGCGTCCAGCAGGCGAAGGAATGGGGCATGATCTCGCGGATCGTGCCGCGCGCGGAACTGGAGAACTCCACAATGGAGCTCGCGGAGCGGATCGCCGCGATGCCGCAGTTCGGGCTCGCGCTGGCCAAAAAGGCGGTCAACCAGGCCGAGGACCTGATGGGCATGCGGTCCGGGATGGACTCCGTGTTCGGGCTGCATCATTTCGCGCACGCCCACAACGCCGAGACCTCGACCGATTCGCTCGGTGGCCAGTCCGCGCGGTCGATGCGGGACGGTGCCCGCTGATGGATCTCGACATCGACGCCGAATCGGCGGCGTTCCGCGACGAGGTCCGGGACTGGCTCGCGGCGAACACGCCGCGCTTGCCGTCCATGGACACCGCCGAGGGATTCGCGGCGCACCGCGAATGGGAGGCCACGCTCGCCGCACAGCGGCTGTCGGTGGTGTCGTGGCCCCGCGCCTACCACGGGCGCGAGGCGTCGCTGTTGCAATGGGTGCTGTTCGAGGAGGAGTACTACGCCGCCGGGGCGCCGGGGCGGGTCGGCCAGAACGGGATCTTCATGCTCGCGCCGACCCTGTTCGCGCACGGCACACAGGAGCAGCGGGACCGCATCCTGCCGCCGATGGCGACCGGCGAGCAGGTGTGGGCGCAGGCCTGGTCCGAACCGGAGGCGGGCAGCGACATCGCGGCGCTGCGGTCCCGGGCGGTGCGCACCGACGGCGGCTGGCTGCTGTCGGGGCAGAAGACGTGGTCGTCGCGGGCGGCGTTCGCCGACCGGGCGTTCGGGCTGTTCCGCAGCGATCCCGGCCAGGAGCGGCACCGCGGCCTGACCTACTTCATGTTCGACCTGCGCGCGGAGGGCGTCACGGTCCGTCCGATCCCGCAGCTGGACGGGGAACCGGGCTTCGCGGAGATCTTCCTCGACGACGTCTTCGTTCCCGACGCCGACGTGATCGGCGAGCCGGGGCAGGGCTGGCGGGTCGCGATGACGACCGCGAACAACGAGCGCGGCCTGTCGCTGCGCAGCCCGGGCCGGTTCCTGGCCGCCGCGCAACGTCTGGTGCGGCTGTGGCGCGATCGGGGCGGTCCCGCGTCGGTCGGCGAGCGCGTCGCCGACGCCTGGATCGGTGCCCGGGCCTACCAGCTCTACACCTTCGGCACGCTGAGCCGCATCGAGGACGGCGGGGAGCTGGGGCCGGAATCGAGTGTGAACAAGCTGTTCTGGTCGCAACTGGACGTGGCCTTGCACGAGACCGCACTGGACCTGCTCGGGCCGGACGGGGAGACCGAACAGTCGTGGGTGGACGGTTACCTGTTCTCACTGGCCGGGCCGATCTACGGCGGCACCGACCAGATCCAGCGCAACACGATCGCGGAACGTCTGCTCGGACTCCCCAGGGAGGCACGCCGGTGAAATTCGCGGTATCGCGGGAACAACAGCAGTTCTCCGAGAGCCTGCACGATCTGCTCGGCGGCGCCGACACGGCCGGTGTCGCCAGGGCGTGGGCGCAGGGACGACACGAGGCCGGCCTGAAACTGTGGCGAGGCCTGGCCGATCTCGGGGTACCGGCCCTGCTGGTGTCCGAGGCCGACGGTGGACTCGAAGCGTCCTGTGTGGACATGGTCGTGGCGTTCGAGACGCTCGGCTACCACGCGGTGCCCGGCCCGATCGTGGAGACCGCGGTCGTGGCACCCACGGCCGTGTCCGGCGAATGGCCCGCGCGGCTGGCGAGCGGGGAGATCCTCGCGACCGTGCTCACCCCGCTGGCGCTGGACGCCGATGTCGCGTACCTGTGCCTGGCGCTGCGAGACGGCGGCGTTCACGAGGTGCGCAACCCGAAGCTGAAGCGGGTGTCCTCGATCGATCCGGCGCGACGGCTGTTCCATGTGGACGGTAGCCACGCCCAGGTTCCCGGCGACGGGGCGAAAGCCTTCGACCTGGGCGTGCTGGCCGTGGCGGCGCAACTGCTCGGCGCCGGCCAGTGGCTGCTGGACACGGCGACCACGTATGCGACGCAACGGCAGCAGTACGGCAAACCGATCGGGCAGTACCAGGCGATCAAGCATCTGCTCGCCGATGTGGTCACCCACCTCGAACTCGCGCGGCCCCTCGTGCACGGCGCCGCGGTCGCCGCGCAGGACGGTAGTCCCACTCTCGCACGGGACGCCTCGGCGGCGAAGGTCAAGGCGGGCGACGCCGCGTACCTGGCGGCCCGCACCGCGTTGCAGGTGCACGGCGCGATCGGCTACACCGCCGAACACGACCTCGGGCTGCGGCTGACCAAGGTCCGGGCATTGCTCGGCGCGTGGGGCACCGCGGCGTTCCACCGCGATCGCGTGCTCGGTTGTCTTGTGGAGGCACGGTGAACGTCGACCCGACCGAGACCGAGGAAGCGCGCGCGCTGCGCGAGTCCGTGCGCGCGCTGCTGGCCAAACGCTCCGATGTCCGAGCGGCGATGGAGTCACCGCTGGGCTACGACGACAAACTCTGGTCCACGCTGTGCGAGCAGATCGGCGTCGCCGCGCTCGCCGTCCCCGACGAGTACGGGGGAGTGGGGGCGAGCCTCGCGGAACTCTGCGTGGTGCAGGAGGAACTGGGCCGCACGCTGACCCCGGCCCCGATGCTCGGTTCGGCGGTGCTGGCCGCGCAGGCGTTGCTGGCCACCGGAAACGACGAGGCCTGCGCGCGGCTGCTGCCCGGCATCGCGGCCGGTACCAGCATCGCCACCCTGGCGTGGACGGGTGCGGACGGCCGCTGGTCGCCCGCGCACGTGGCCTTCACCGCCTCGAATTCCACAGTGGACGGTATCGCGCACTATGTGCTCGACGCCGGCAACGCCGACGTGGTGCTGGCACTGGCCGGAACGTCCGACGGCATCGGGCTGTACGAGGTGACCGGCGCCCACCGCTCGCTCGCACCCGCCATGGATCCCACCCGCCGCTTCGGCGTCGTCGAATGCGCCGGCGCGCCGGCGACCCGGCTCGACAAAGGCGGGTTCCCACTCGCGCGTGTCCGGGATGTGGCGGTGATCGCGCTGGCGGCCGAACAGTACGGCGCGGCGTCGCGTGCGCTGGAGCTGACCGTCGACTACACCAAGCAGCGGCACCAGTTCGGGCGGCCGATCGGCAGTTTCCAGGCCCTCAAACACCGGATGGCCGACGTGTTCGTGCACGTCGAGTCCGCCCGGTCCGCGCTGTACGCGGCGATCGTCGCGGCACTGGGCGACGCGCCCAGCCTCCCCGACGACGCCGCCACCGCCCGGGTCGTGTGCACCGAGGCGCTGGAGCACGCCGCCGCCGAGATGATCCAGCTCCACGGCGGCATCGCGATCACCTGGGAACACGACGCGCACCTGTACTTCAAGCGCGCCCACGGCACGGCCCAGCTGTTCGGCCCGGCGGCGGCGTACCTGGGCTGAGCCGGACCGGTCAGGAATCGAGAAGCGCTGGTCACCGGGTCGCGCCTAGCGTTTCCGGTATGACTTCAATCGACACCATCACCCTGGAAGTGGCCGATCCCGCGGCCGCCGAACGCTTCTACGCCACCGCCTTCGGGCTGGACACCCGGCTGCGGCTGCGCGCCGCGCAGGAACCGAGCACCGGGTTCCGCGACTTCACCCTGTCCCTGATCGTCTCCCAGCCCGCCAACGCCGACGCGCTGATCGGTGCCGCCCTCGACGCCGGGGCGAGCACGCTCAAGCCCGCCACGAAATCCCTGTGGGGCTACGGCGGAGTCGTCCAGGCGCCGGACGGGACGATCTGGAAGGTCGCGACCTCGTCCAAGAAGAACACCGGCCCTGCCACGCGCGACTTCGACGCGATCGTGCTCCTGCTGGGCGTGGCCGATGTGAGCGCCAGCAAGCGGTTCTACGTCGACCACGGCCTCACGGTCGCGAAGAGCTTCGGCCGCATGTACGCCGAGTTCGAGGCAGGCTCCGGCCCGGTCAAGCTGGGCCTGTACCGTCGCCGCGCCCTCGCCAAGGACGCCGGCGTGCCACCCGAGGGCAGCGGATCCCACCGGATCGCCGTCGGCGGGGCTGCCGGGTCGTTCACCGACCCCGACGGGTTCGCCTGGGAAGCCACCTCCCGGGCAGGGCTGCGCTGATGTGTCATCACTACCTGCAGGCCCTGGCCGCCGCGGCGGAGGAGCCCCAGGACGAACCCGAGCCCGGCCCGCGCGAAGAAAATGAGGCCACGTCCCCCGTGGGTGAGCCCGTGCCGGTGTAGCAAAGCCCGGCACGACCAGCATCTGAGACGATCTTGTCGCAAGGCCCGGCGCCAATAGTGTGCTTGTCATGACCATGACGCACGAGCCCGTCGCGCGGGTCACCACACTGTGGCTCGCGGGCCGGATCGGCGAGCGCAGCGCACGCGGCATCGCGCTGACGCTCGCCGACCTCATCCGGGACGGGGAGGTGCGGCCGGGCAGCAGGCTGCCCTCGGTGCGTGAACTGGCCGCGGGCCTGTCGGTCAGCGCCACCACGGTGGCCGAGGCGTGGTCGGCCCTACGCGCCGAAGCGCTGGTCGGGACGCAAGGCCGCCGCGGCACGATCGTGCTCGCGCCACCACCGGACACCGGGCCGCGCAGGGGTTTCCCCGCGTGGTCGGACATCGACCTGGAACAGGGCCTGCCGGATCCGGTGTTGCTCCCACCCCTGGCCGAGGCGATGGCCGCGGCACAAGGCGGAAGCGGCAGGGGCTCCATCACGCCGCGACTGCGCGCCGCGGTGCGGCCGACCTGGCCGTTCGAGCCCGAGGCGTGGACGGTCGTCGCGGGCGGGCGCCAGGGCGCGGTGCTGGGCTGTCAGGCGGTGGCGCGACCCGGCGACGTGGTGGCGATCGAGGAACCCACGTCGCCGGTTCTTCTGGACACTTTGCGGAACGCGCGCGTCCGGGTCGTGCCGGTGCCTTGCGACGACGAAGGCCCACGGCCGGAAGCCCTCGCCGCGGCGCTCGGCCGGCAGCCGGTGGCATTCGTGTACCAGCCATTCGCGGCAGTCCCGTGTGGACACTCCGGGTCAGCAGGGCGGGTCGCCCGGCTCGCCGAGGTGCTCGCGTCCTATCCGGACACGGCGGTGCTGGAAATCGACGCGCTCGGGCCGCTCGCGGCGCGCCCACCGGCCAGCGTCGGCGTGCACCTGCCGGGACGGGCGCTGCTGATCCGGTCGTACTGCACCGCCTACGGTCCCGAACTCCGCAGTTGCGTCGTGGCGGGTGCGGCGCGGCTCGTGGAGCGCGTGCGGTATCTGCACGGTCTCGAAGCGGCGTGGACCAGCCGGGTGCTGCAGGACGCGCAGGCTTTCCTCATCGCGGACCCGCAGACCGAGTCGGTGGTGCGGCGGGCGCGGGATCGCTACGCGTGGCGGCGCAGCGTGCTCGTGGACGCGCTGCGCGCGGAGGGGTTCGCGGTCCGTGCCCGCGACGGGCTGCTGTTGTGGGTACCGGTGCCGGACGAAACGCGGACACTGGTGACGCTCGCGGGCCGCGGAGTGTCCGCCGGGCCGGGCAGCGGCTGTTTCGCCACCCCACCGCGGAAGCACCACGTGCGGATCGCGACGGGCCAGCTGCCCGACGAGGGCGACCGGATCGCGGATCTGGCCGCGCTGGTGGCCGACGCCGCCGGTGCCAGCGGCGCAGCCCGGCGATGAACAGCTTCACCAGCCGCCGCGACCCGGAGCGCCCGCGGGTGGCATCTCGTCCCAGGTACGGCCGTCGAGAACGCGGCCGCCCGCGTTCCGGGTGCGCCCGCCCCACTGTTTGAACAGGAACGGAACGCCGGCGGCGACGCAGCGGTCCCGGATGTCGCGGACCCAGCCGGGCTCCATGGGCCGGTGCCCTGGACCGGACTCGCCGCCGACGTAGACCCAGTCGAGCCCGGCGAGATCGAGGTCGGGCAGCGGCCCGAGCAGGGGCTGGAGCGAGAGGAACCGGATCGCGGCGGGAGTGGCGCGCAACCGGTCCGCGCGGTGGACGTAGTCGTTGCTTTCGATCGTCGTGCCCCACCACACGTTGGAAAGCGGCCGGGGCTGAAGCCGGGCGAGCGCGGAGGCCATGCGTTGCGGCCGTTTCGTGAGCACGAAGAACGTGTGCCGCTCGGCGCGCCGCAGCACGTCGAGCACCTCGGCCAGGAAGGAGTCGGGGATCCGGGGATGGAACAGGTCGCTCATCGAGTCGACGAACACCAGGCGCGGTCGCCGCCAGCGCAGCGGCGTGTCCAGACGCTGCGGATGCAGCGTCAGCCCGAAGCCGGGGCCGCTGGTGCGCGGGTCGCCGTCGCGCCGGTAGCCGGGGTTGCCCATGGCCTGAAGCCGCCGCGCGAAGGTCAGCGCGTAGCAGTGGTCGCAGCCCGGGCTGACCCGGTCGCAGCCCGTGGTCGGATTCCAGGTGGCGGACTCGATCTGGCCGTCGCGGCGCAGATCGACGGCCCGCCGGTGGGTGGCCGCCATACCCTCATTGAACTCCGAAAATCGGATGAGAGCGCGGGAGCGATCAGGAATACTCGGGCAGGCCGATGAGTTCCGCCGGTTGCCCGGGTCTGTTTGGGTGTTCGATGTCCCGGCCGTCCCCACAGCGATGAGGTGCCACGATGTCCACAGCGATGCGAGTACGACCGGCCGCGCGAGCCGGCCGCACCCCGATGGTGGTGCGCTTGCTCGTCCTGGCCACCTTCGTGGTCATCCTCAACGAGACCATCATGATCAACGCGATTCCGCGGCTGATGGAGTCGCTGCGCATCACCGAGCAGTCCGCGCAGTGGGTGTCCACGGCGTTCATGCTCACGATGGCAGCGGTGATCCCGGTGACCGGCTGGTTCCTGCAGCGGGTCAGCACCCGGCGGGCCTTCGGCATCGCGATGGGCGTGTTCCTGACGGGCACCGTCGTCGCGGCCGCGGCGCCGGTGTTCGAGGTGCTGTTGCTCGGCCGGATCGTGCAGGCCGTCGGTACCGCGGTGATGATGCCGCTGCTCATGACCACCCTGATGACGGTGGTGCCGGAACAGGACCGGGGACGCGTGATGGGCAACGTCACGCTCGCGATGTCGGTGGCGCCCGCGCTCGGGCCGACGGTGTCCGGCCTGATCCTGCAGTTCGGTTCGTGGCGGCTGTTGTTCCTGGTCGTGCTGCCGATCGCGGCCGTGGTGACCGTGTTCGGGCTGCGCCGGGTGGACAACGTCGGTGAACCCGCGGTCAGTTCGATCGACTGGCCCAGCGTGGTCGTCGCGACGCTCGGTTTCGGCGGGCTGGTGTACGGGCTGAGCCTGTTCGGCGAGACCGGCGGATCGGTCGCGGTCGGCATCGGCATCGTCGTCGCCGGCGCGCTGGCGATCGCGGTGTTCGTGCTCCGCCAGCTCAAGCTGCAGCGCGGCGGGGCGCCGCTGCTGGACCTGCGCACCTTCCTGCACCGGACGTACACGCTCTCGCTCGTGCTGATGGCCGTCGGGTTCCTCGCGATGCTCGGTTCGATGATCCTGCTGCCGCTGTACCTGCAGAACCTGCGCGGGCTCAGCCCGCTGCAGACCGGTCTGCTGGTGATGCCGGGCGGCCTGGCGATGGGTCTGCTCGGGCCGACGGTGGGCAAGGTGTTCGACCGCTTCGGCAGCAGGCCGCTCGTGCTGCCCGGTTCGATCGGCACCGTGCTCGCGCTGGCCGGGTTCACCCAGGTGTCGGCGACCATGCCGTACTGGGAGGTGCTCGGGCTGCACGTGCTGCTGATGCTGAGCCTGGCCACGACGTTCACCCCGGTGTTCACGCTCGGCATGGGCGCGCTGCCGCCGCATCTGTACTCGCACGGCAGCTCGATGCTGGGCACCCTGCAGCAGGTCGCGGCGGCGTTCGGCACCGCACTCGTGGTGACCGTGATGTCCTCGCGCGCCACCCACCTCGCGGCCCAGGGCGTCGCCGCGGTGCCCGCGCAGATCGGCGGTATGAAGCTGGCCTTCGTCGTCGCGACGGCGCTGGCACTGGTGACGATCGTGGTCGCGGTCCGGCTCCCGAACCGCGCCCCGGCCGAGACCCAGGAGGCCTGAGCCATATGACCACATTGGACAATCGCCCGAATACCGCACTGCTGGTCATCGACGTGCAGAACGGGGTCGTGGCCGGGACCCACGCCCGCGACGAGTTCGTCGCGAACGTGGCGGCGCTGGTGGACAAGGCGCGCGGCGCACGCGTGCCGGTCGTGTGGGTGCGGCACTCCGACGAGCACATCGCCTACGGCAGCTCCGGGTGGCAGCTCGTGCCGGAGCTCTCGCCCGGCGATGGCGAGCCCCGCGTGGACAAGACCTACCCGGACTCCTTCGAGGCGACCGACCTCGAAGACGTGCTGTCCGGGCTCGGCGCGGGGCGGTTGTTCGTGACCGGCGCGCAGACCGACGAGTGCATCCGCGCGACCCTGCACACCGCGATCGTCAAGGGCTACGACGCCATCCTCGTCGGGGACGCGCACACCACCGAGGACCACTCGGCCTGGGGCGCACCGCACCCGGAGCAGGTCATCGCGCACACGAACCTGTACTGGAAATATCACCGCGCGCCGGGCCGGACCGCGGGCACCGTCGCGACCGCCGAGGTGGATTTCAGCTGATCAGCTCCTCCGCGACCCAGTGCGCCACCTTGTCCGGATACGGCGCCGACAGGGACAGCACGAGGTGGGAGAAGCCGGCGTCGACAGCTCCCGCGATCGCGTCCCGCGTACGTGACGGGTCGTCGTAGGACACGGGCAGGACCAGGGACCGCGCGATGGCGCCGGGATCGCGGCCGATCTCGGCGCAGAACCGGTCCAGCACGGCGCCGCGGCGAATCGCGGCCGAGAGGTCGTCGCCCGGGAAGTTCCACACGTCGGCGTGCTCGGCGACCACGCGCAGCGTCGCGGTGGACCGGCCACCAATGACGATCGGCGGGGCGGGCCGCTGCACCGGCTTGGGGTTGCAGAACGCGCCCTTGAGCCGGTGGTACTCGCCCTCGAAGTCGAACGGCTCGGTGTCGGTCCACAAGCGACGGATCAGCGTGCACGCCTCGGCGAGACTGCCGACGGCGTGCGCGGCGTCGTGGAAGGGAAGGCCGTGTGCCTCGTACTCGCGGCGCGCGAGCGGATGGTCCGGCCGCGAGCCGGCACCGATGCCGAACTCGAGCCGTCCGCCCGAGACGATGTCGACGGTCGCGGCGATCTTGGCCAGCATCGCCGGTGGGCGGAACCGGTTGCTGGTCACCAGCAGGCCCAGCCGCAGGCGCCCGGTTCTGGCGGCCAGCGCCGAAAGCAGGCTCCAGCCTTCGAACGTGGGGCCGCCGGGATCGCCGCCGATCGGCATGAGGTGGTCGAACAGCCACGCATGCTCGATCTCGGGGATCGCGTCCGCTTCTTCCCACACTCGCAGGATGTCGGGGTAGCTCACCTGCATCGGGGCGGTCGCGATGCCGAATCGGGGTGCCATCAGTGCCTCCTTGCTGCCCGGGCGGCCAGAGCGGCTTCGTCCGCCGACGCTGCCGGAAAAACGGAACAGTGCTCCACCTAGTATTACGGAGCAACGTTCCGTTTAGCAAGGACGGTTCCGGGAACGGGTCAGAGCAGTCGCCGCTGCACCACGTCGGCGATGACGGTGCGCACGGCCGACTCGACGAATTCGGCACTGGGCGCGTGCTCCTGATCGGCGAAGAGCAAATGGCCGGTTCCGACAAGGGAAAGCGCGAGCGTGCCCGCGTCGGTGTCGGCGGCGACGCGGCCCAGTTCGCACTCGTCGGTCAGGTAGGCGGCGATCATCGCAGTCGCCTCGGTCAGCAGCGGGATACCGTGCGGCCGTCCGGAGTGGCGCAGCCGCGCGCGCAGTTCGTCGCGGAACAGGATGAGGCTGACGATCGCCACTGCGACCGGGTCGAAGATCTCGATCAGCGCCGAGGTGAGGTTGCTCGCGAGGGTGCCGGTTCCCGCGGAGCCGCGCAGTGTCGTGCGCTGGTCTTCGAGCCGGCCGAGGCGCTCCCGTACCAGTTCGGCGAGGAAGTCGTCGAAGTCGGCGAAATGCCGGTGCAGCACGCCTTTGGAGACCTCCGCCTCCGCGGTGACCGCACGGCTGGTCAGCGCGCTCGGCCCGCCGCGGAGCAGCACCCGTTCGGCGGCGTCGAACAGTTGCTGGCGCGCATCGTGGAGGTGTACACCGGTCGGCATACACACATTCTCCTTTTCGCTCACGGCGAAGCTGTACGCTGTTCTCAAGTGGGCACGTGCCCACTAAAGTGGGCGCATGACCACTTTACCGCAACCTGAGTCCTCCGACCCGCACCGTGCGAGACGCATGGCCGAATCGTTCGGGGAGGACGCCGTACGCTACGACCGGGCCCGGCCGGGCTATCCCGACGAACTCATCGCCCGCGTCATCGACGCCGGTCCCGGGCACGACGTGCTGTCCGTCGGATGCGGCACCGGCATCGACGCTCGGCAGTTCCAGGCCGCGGGCTGCCACGTGCTCGGTGTCGATCCCGACGCGCGGATGGCCGAGTTCGCCCGGCGCAGCGGGGTCGAGGTCGAGGTGGCGAAGTTCGAGGACTGGACACCGGCCGGGCGGACGTTCGACGCCGTCGTCGCCGCGCAGGCCTGGCACTGGGTGGACCCGGTCGCCGGTGCGGCCAAAGCCGCGGAGGTGTTGCGCCCCAAGGGAATCCTTGCCGTCTTCGCGCACGTGTACATGCCTCCGGGCCCGGTCGGGGAGGCCATGACCGAGGTCGTACGACGCGTGCTGCCCGGATCGCCGCTCGGCGCGATGCCGGCGCGCGACTCCACCGCGATCTACGGCGCGATGTTCGCCAAATTCGCCGACGGGTTCCGGCAAGCGGAGGCCTTCGCGGAGCCGGAACAGTGGCGGTTCGACTGGGAGCGGTACTACACCCGTGACGAATGGCTGGAGCTGATGCCGACCACCGGTGGGCTCACGCGCGTTCCCGGCGACAAGCTGGCCGAGATTCTCGACGCGATCGGTGCGGCCGTGGACAAGCTCGGCGGCGGGTTCACCATGCCGTTCACCACGTTGGCGACTGCCGTGACGAAGGCCGGATAGCCGCGAGCCGCGTCAGGATCTCCGGCGGCAGGGCGATGTCCACGCTTGCCATGTTTTCCGCGAGGTGGCCGAGGCTGCGTGTGCCGGGGATGAGCACGGTTCCGCTCGTAGGCGTGCAGCAGCCACGCGAGACCGAGCTGAGTGGGGGTGATGTCCAGTTCCGCGGCCGCGGCGAGCACTTCGGGCACCTCGGTGACCTTTTCCCGTCCCGGGAAGTTGCCGCCGAGCGGGCAATAGGGCATCCACGCGATGCCGTGCCGCCGGCAGAGCGCGAGCACGTCCTCGCCGTCGCGGTCGATCACGTTGTGGATGTTCTGGACCGCGGCGACGTCGGCGCCGAGTGCGGATTCGAGTTGCGCGGCGATGATGTTGCTCAGTCCGATCGTCGCGATCTTGCCCTCGTCGCGCAGCTCGCCGAGTTCGGCGAGCTGGTCGTCCAGGGGTACGACCTGGTCGCCGGTGGCGATGATGCCGGGCTGGAAGTCGGCGCGGCGGATGAAGACCAGGTCGAGCCGGTCCACGCGCAGCGACGCGAGGTTGGCCTCGACCTGGGCGCGCAGTTCCTTCGGCTGCTGGGCCGGCCGGAGGCGGGTCGCTGGGTCGATGACGGCGCCGACCTTGGTGGCCAGCACGACGTCGTCGTGGCGGCCCGCGAGCGCCACGCCCAGCAGGTCGTTGAGGGCGCCGTCGCCGTAGAACTCGGCGGTGTCGATGACGGTGCGGCCGTATTCCAGCAGCGCATGGAGCACGGTGATGGCCTGGTCGGGTGTGACAGCGAGGCCACCACCGTGGTCGGCCAATTGCATCGCGCCGTAGCCCACGCGCTGCACGGTGCGGCCGGCGAGCGGAAGCTGACGGGGGAGTGGCACGGAATCCTCCGGAACGTGCGAAGATGTCACTGGAAGTAAGTGGAAGTTCTTCCGCTTCCACTCTAACCGGAAGGTATTCCGTTTGTCCACGACACCCAGGCGCCGCGCCGACGCCTTGCGCAACCGGCAGCAGATCCTGGCCGCGGCGAAACGGCTCTACGCGGCGGGCGAGGACGCCGGGCCCGAGCGCGTTGCCAGGGAGGCCGGCGTCGGTGTCGGCACGCTCTACCGGCACTTCCCGAACCGGGAGGCGCTCGCGGCCGCGGTGTACGACGACGAGCTCACCCTCGTGGCCAACGCCGCCGACGAACTGCTGGCCGGCAGTCCCCCGGCGGAGGCGCTGCGCGGCTGGATGGACCGCTTCGCCAGGCGGCTGGAAGACAAGCGCGCCATGGGCGACGCGATGCGCGCGCTGGTCGCCTCCGACATCGTCACCGCGCACGACTCGCGGGCCAGGCTCGCCGAGGCAGCCCAGCGCCTGCTGGACGCGGGCATCGCCGAGGGCGTGTTCCGCGCCGGTTCCCGCGGCGACGATCTCGTCGCGGCGTTGCTCGGCGTCCACCTCGCCTGCCCCGAGACGGAACATCGGGAGCAGGCGGGGCGGCTCATGGACCTGGTAGCCGCGGGATTTCGCGCCTGAGTGTCCACAAGCGCCGGCGCGGGCGGCAGCGGCATGAGGGCGAGTGCGCCGGAGTCTACTGTGGACGGTTGCTCAGACGAGTTCGGCGGACACGACCGCCGGCAGTTCGCGCAAGTGCGCCAGCAGGTGTTCGGTCTCGTCGGAGGGCAACAGGATGGTGCACACCATGCTGCTTTCCCGGACGCCGTCGCGAATGTCGACCGACAGTTCGTGCACGAGGTGACCGCGCTGCGCCAGTGCCCCGACGAGCGTCGGGACCGCGTCGACACCACCGACGAAGTAGGCGGCGATACGGCGCCGCAACAGCATGGCAGGGCGTGTGGCGGGGGATTCGACAGACAGGGACATGGCAGTTCTCCACGGGATGAAAGCTGGCTTGGAAACGGGCCAGGTCCCGGGAGAAGCGATCGCCGAACTGCGCGCCGGCGACCTGGGTTCAGCCGGCGCGCCGAATTACGAGTCGCTGGGACATCATGAGGCGCTGCACGGCGAGAGACTAACACGACAGTCCACACTCGCGCCACGGCCCCACCGTCGAAGGCGAAGTGACGTCACGCGGTGACGGCGTACGGGAATTTGTCCTTTTTCGGCTGGTTCCCGGAACCGCGCGGACTTCGCCGGGGGAGAATGTGTAGCGCCACGCCCGATCTTCTCGATTACACCTCGGTACGTACGGGTTTTTCCCCTGTACGAGAGGAAAACGAGTGGCGGGACACAGACCGGTCGCAGTGATCATTGGCGCGACCGGAGGCATCGGACGCGCGGTGGCAGACGGCCTCGCGGACCGCTACACACTGTGGCTGGCCGGACGCGATGAAGCGGCACTCAAAACGATGGCGGCCGCCATGCCCGACGCGTGCCACTGGACGATCGACCTGGCCGCGCCCGAAGACACCGGGGTCGTGGTCCCCGGCGAACTGACCAGCGTCGACCTGCTCGTGCACTGCGCGGGCGTGTTCGAACGCGACACCATCCACGACATGCCGGAAAGAAAGTGGCGCGAGGTGTTCGCCGTGAACCTCTTCGGTGTGGTCGAGGTGACGCGGAACCTGTTGCCGGGGCTGCGTGCCGCCCAGGGCCGGGTGATCGTCGTGAACTCCACGGTGGTCACGGGTGCACCGGCGGGACGCGCCGCCTACGCCGCGAGCAAGCAGGCGCTGCGCGTGTTCGCCGAGGCACTGCACACCGAGGAACTCGGCAACGGTGTGCGCGTCACGAGTATCTACCCCGGACGGGTCGCGACCGGAATGCAGCGCGCGGTACGCCGTACCGAGGGCGGTCCGTTCCAGCCGGACAGGTATCTGGCACCGGAGTCGGTGGCCTCGGCGGTTTTTTCCGTGCTGTCGGCGCCCCCCGATGCACATCTGACCGAATTCGTGCTGCAACCGGTGTGGCACAGGGAATGAGCCGAGAACTCACTGTGGCCCCGCCGCACGGCGGCGGAGAAACTCGCGTTCGGCCGCGTTCTGCGTCCGCGCGATCGCGGCCTCGTAAGCCTCGGCGGCCTCGGTGTCCCGGCCGAGCCTGCGCAGCAGATCCGCGCGCACCGCGTGGAAGAGGTGGTACCGGTCGAGGGCGAGTTCGCCGACCAGGGTCAGCGCCGCAGCCGGCCCGTCGACCTCGGCTACCGCGACCGCCCGGTGCAGCGCCACCACCGGGCTCGGCGTGAGCGCGAGCAATTGGTCGTACAGCCGCACGATCTGTATCCAGTCGGTGCCGGCCGCCGTCGCCGCGTCGCTGTGCACCGCGTTGATCGCGGCCTGGATCTGGTACGGGCCCGGCCTGCCGCGGCGCAGGCAGCGCCGGACCAGCGACTGCCCCTCGGCGATGAGTCCGGCGTCCCAGCGGCCGCGGTCCTGCTCGGCGAGGCGGACGAGCTCGCCGCCCGCGCCGGTACGCGCGCCGCGCCGGGACTCGATCAGCAGCATCAGCGCCAGCAGCCCGAGCACCTCGGGTTCGTCCGGCATGAGGCCGGCGAGCAGTCTGCCCAGCCGGATCGCCTCGGCGCACAGCTCGGCCCGCACGAGTGCGTCCCCGGCGGTCGCGGTGTAGCCCTCGTTGAAGATCAGATACACCACGGCGAGCACGGTGCGCAGCCGCCCCGGGAGATCCGCGTCGCCCGGCACACGGAAGGGGATGCGGGCGTCGCGGATCTTGGCCTTGGCCCGCACCAGGCGCTGCGCCATCGTCGGTTCGGGAACCAGGAACGCGTGCGCGATCTCGGTCGTGGTGAGCCCGCCGAGCAGCCGCAGGGTGAGCGCGACCTGTGCCTGTTCGGCCAGTGCCGGGTGGCAGCAGGTGAAAATGAGCCGCAGCCGGTCGTCGCGCACGGGACCGTCCTCCTCCGCCGCTTGCTCGCCGGTGGCCTGGATCAGTGCGGCCTGCGCATGCCGCTCGTCACGGGTGGCCTCCCGGCGCAGGCGATCGATGGTCCGGTTACGCGCCGTCGTGATGATCCAGCCCGCCGGGCTCGGGGGCGTGCCCGTGTCCGGCCAGCGCCGGACGGCCTCGGTGAAGGCGTCCTGGACCGCCTCTTCGGCGAGATCGATGTCGCCGAAGACGCGGACCAGGACCGAGACCGCGCGGCCGTACTCCGCGCGGAACACGCTCTCGATCTCGCCGGGCATCAATCCCGGGCCGGTTCTTCCATGCCCTGCATGGGGCGGACCTCGATGGGCAGCAACCCGATGGCCCGGGTGAGTTTGCGGCCCCAGTCGAGTGCCTCGTCGAGATCGGCCGCCCGGATGACGGTGAACCCGCCGAGATGTTCCTTGCCTTCGGTGAACGGCCCGTCGGTGATCACCACGTCGTCGCCCTTGGCGCGCAACACGGTGGCGGTGTCCGGCGCGTGCAGACCGGCGGAGAACACCCAGCGACCGGCGTCTCGCAGCTCCTGGCGAAACGCCTCGAGGCGCTTCATGACGGGATCGAGGACCTCGGGCGGCGGGGTCGGGCCGTCGGGCTGGTAGATGCCGAGCAGATACTGCTTCATCGCGACCTCCTGGTGTCGTATCGGGCTGGCACTGGTTACACGAACCGCGGCCGCCCGGATCGACAGCACCGGGAGAATTCTTTCACGCCCGACCCACCGGGGGACTTGACACGAGGCGGACAATGAAAAATCGGCGTGTCTTCCGGAAAACAAAGGAAAACCCGCCGAACCTAGTGTCAGTTTAAGCACTGTGAGGGGTCTGTGTCAACTCAGGGGTACGAAGAGGAACTGCGGTCCGAACGTGGCTACGTGGCCGGCCTCTACCGGCGGCTCGACGCCGAGCGGGCGCGGGTGAAGGGGGAGTACCGGTCGGCACTGCGCGGCGAGGGCGTGACGCCGATGGAGCGCGATGTCGCGGTGCGCACGCTGGCGAAGGAGGCGCAGCGGCTGGACGTCGCGGACAACGGGCTGTGTTTCGGCAGGCTCGACACCGTTGCCGGCGAACGGTCCTACATCGGCCGGATCGGCTTGTTCGACGAGGCCGACGACTACCGGCCGGTGTTGCTGGACTGGCGGGCTCCGGCGTCGCGGGCGTTCTACGTCGCGACCGCCGCGGCGCCGGAGAACATGCGGCGGCGCCGCCAGTTCCACACCCGCGGCCGTCAGGTGGTCGAGTTCACCGACGAGGTGCTCGGCAGGCCCGGCGGCGAGGAGCGCGGGGACGCGGCCCTGCTCGCCGCGGTCAACGCGCCGCGCGGCGAGGGAATGCGGGACATCGTCGCGACGATCCAGGCGGAGCAGGACGAGATCATCCGGCTCGATCATCCCGGCGTGCTGGTAATCGAGGGCGGTCCGGGCACGGGCAAGACCGTGGTCGCCCTGCATCGCGTCGCCTACCTGCTCTACACCCAGCGGGAACGGATGGAACGGCACGGAGTGCTGGTGGTCGGGCCCAATCCGGCCTTCCTCCATCACATCGCCCGGGTGCTGCCGTCGCTGGGCGAGTCCGACGTGGTGTTCATGACGCCCGGCGATCTCGTGCCCGGTCTGCACGTCACCGCGGAGGACACCCCGAAAGCCGCGCGGCTCAAGGGGTCGCTGACGATGCTCGACGTGCTCGCCGCCGCGATCGCCGACCGGCAGCGGCTGCCCGAGACGCCGCTGCCGATCCGGCTGCACGACGTCACGGTGCGGATCGACGCGGAGACCGCGGAGTGGGCGAGGGAGGAGGCGCGTGCGAGCGGACTGCCGCACAACGAGGCCCGCGCGGTGTTCACCGACATCGTCACGTACGTGCTGACCGAACGGGCGATCGGGCGGATCGGGCGCGGCTGGCTCAGCCGCGACGACCGGACCGAATGGGAGGAACTGCGGTCGGGCCTGCTCAAGCAACTCGAGGACGACGAGGCGTTCACCGGGGCGCTCGACCAGCTCTGGCCCGTTCTGACGCCGGAAGGGCTGCTGGCCTCGCTGTACACATCGGAGGAGCGGCTGCGGGTCGCCGGCGCCGGCCCCGAGCTGGCGCGGGCCGAAGGTGAGGCCTGGACCGTTTCGGACGTGCCGCTGCTCGACGAACTGGCCGACCTGCTCGGCCACGACAGGCCTGCCGGGCAGCCGGGCGGGCAGGCGGCCGCGGCGGAACGCCGGGCCGAGGCCGAGTACGCCGCGCGGGTGCTGGACAACCTCGTGGAGCGGCAGGACTCGATGGACGACGAGGACCATCTGTTCGCGACGGATCTGCTCTACGCCGAGGACCTCGCCGAGCGCTTCGTCGAGCGGGACACCCGTGATCTCGCGGAGCGCGCGGCGGCGGACCGGGACTGGACCTACCGGCACGTCGTGGTCGACGAGGCGCAGGAGCTGTCCGAAATGGACTGGCGGGTGCTGATGCGGCGCTGCCCGGGCCGGTCGTTCACGGTGGTGGGCGATCTCGCACAGCGCCGTTCGGCGGCGGGCGCGCGCTCGTGGGAGGCGATGCTGGAGCGATACGTGCCGGGCAGGTGGGTGTACCGGTCGCTGTCGGTGAACTACCGCACGCCGGCGGAGATCATGTCGGTCGCCGCGGCGCTGCTGGCGCAGTTCGCTCCGGAGGTCGCGCCGCCCGACTCGGTTCGCGCGTGTGGTGTTCTGCCGTGGTCCAAGCGCGTCACGGACGACCAACTGCCTGCCGCCGTCGAAGAGTTCGTCCGCGAGGAGGCGAACCGTGAAGGCACGAGTGTCGTGATCGGGCCGCCGGAGGTGCCCGGAACGGTGCCCGCGTCGGAGACGAAGGGACTCGAGTTCGACGCCGTACTCGTGGTGGACCCGGACCGGATCCTCGCCGAGGGCACGCGTGGTGCGGCCGAACTCTACGTCGCACTGACCCGCGCGACGCAGCGTCTCGGCGTCGTGCACCGCGATCCGCTGCCGGACGTCCTGAATGGACTCGCGGCGCGGTGAGCGGGGGATGTGGCCGGCTCCGGTGACGGGCCGGCCACATGCCGATCAGGACGGTGCGCCGAACCAGCCGGACAGGGCCTCGGGCAGGGTACTCGCGTCGGTGTCCTCGCCGGTGGCGCTCCACGCGATGTGGGCGTCCGGCCGGATCAGTATCGCGTCGGCGGGTGGCTGCCCGGTTTTCGCGGTGTAGATCTCGACGCGCGGTCGCCAGTCCCGTGCGGCTTCGCGGAGATCCCGGCGGCCGGCGAGGTCGAGCAGGACCGGCCGCGCGGGGCGCATGAGCCGCGCGACGCTCGTGGTGCCCTGACCGGTGTGGAGCGTGAGGTCCGGCGCGAAGGTCCCGGTCAGCGGGTGCTCGCCGGTGCCGCCGTAGCGGATGTCACTGCCCGCGAGCAGGGCGCCCATCCGGCGCAACGGCTGCTCGTCGGCGACCACTTCTTCGAACAGTTCCCGCAGCGCGTCGGCGGCCGGGTCCAGTCCGCGCCGCAGCGCCACCTGCGCCTGGGTGTGCAGGAGCGTGCGCGCGCCGGCCTGGTGGCGTTCGCGGTGGTAGGTGTCCAGCAGCCCGGGCGGCGCCCAGCCGTGGACCGTGGCGCCCAGCTTCCACGCGAGATTGACCGCGTCGAGCATGCCCGCGTTGAGTGCGACACCGGTGGCGGGAAACAGGTGTGCGGCGTCCCCGGCCAGCAAGACCCGCCCTTCGCGGTACCGCGCGGCGTGGCGCGCCTGGAAGGTGAAGCGGGACAGGCGCCTCGGTTCGCCCAGCGGCAGGTGCACGCCGAGCACGCGCGTGATGCTGTCCTGGAGCTCGGCCAACGGCATCGGCGCGTCGTCGTCGTATGCGGTGGATTCGTCCTCGCTGGTGTAGAGGAACAACGTCTCGGACGCGCGCGCCCCGAGCCCGAAGACCCCGCGCTCGGTCCGGGTGAAACCGGCCTGGATCCGTCCGCCGCCGCGAACGTCGAGATCACCGTTGTCGAGGACGGTGACCGGTTCGGGGATCGTGACCTGGCCGACCCGGTTGACCTCCGGATACGTGGTGCCGGGAAACGGAATCCCGGCCAGGTCGCGGACACGGCTTCGCGGTCCGTCGCAGCCCACGAGGTACGGCGCCGTCAGTCGGTAGCGGCCGCCCTGGCCGTGGACCTCCGCCGTGATCGCGTCGTCGTCCTGGCGCAGTCCGGTCACCTCGTGACCGCGGCGGATCTCGGCGCCGCGTTGGGTGGCGTAATCCTCCAGCAGGTGCTCCAGGCGCGGTTGCGCAAGCGGCAGCGCGGCCATCGGCGAGTCCGTGAGGTGGCTGAAGTCCAGATGTAGGCCACCGAAGGGGAACCGCGGAGCGGGAGCGGGTCTGGCGGATGCCGCTTCGAAGCGCTCCAGCATGCCCCGGTAGCGCAGCACGTCGAGGATCCGGCCACCCACGCCGCCGGCTTTCGGGATGTCGCGTCGCTGGGGGCGCCGCTCCAGTACCAGCGGGTGCAGCCCGGCCAGGCACAGTTCACCGGCCAGCATCAGGCCGACCGGCCCGGCACCCACGACGATCACGTCGGCGTCGTTCACTCGCTACTCCCATTCGCGCGGATTTCGGCGTCGGCGGGAGATTTTCCGGTACGAAGGGGGTCTTGCCGCAAGCCCCGGGGTGCGCTATACGTTGAGAGTGGGAGGGGGCGCACTGTCCGCAGTGGACGGCTCGGCGCGATGGTGAGCTAGTCCACAAAGGATCAGTCGCGGAAGACCGGAGCCCGTTTCTCGAACGCGGCCGTGACCGCTTCGACCTGGTTCGGGCTGCCGATCAGCGTGCGGATCTCGGCCTGTTCGGCGGCGAACCCGGTCGCGAGGTCGACGCGGCCCGCCTGGTCGAGCAGCCTCTTGGCGGCACGAATGCTGTGCGGGCTGCGGGCCGCGATCTCCTTGGCCAGCGCGAGCGCGGCGGCCAGCGGATCGGGGTCGGTGCGGGTGGCGAGGCCGAGCTCGACGGCCTCCTCGCCGCGGACGATGCGGCCGGTGAAGGTCAGCTCCTTCGCGACGTCCCTGCCGACCAGTTCGGGAAGCAGCTGCGTGCCCGTCATATCGGGAATCAGGCCCCATTTGACCTCCAGGACCGACAACCGCGCGTCCGGGGCGACGATGCGGATGTCCGCACCGAGAGCCACCTGCAGACCGCCGCCGAGCGCGTTGCCCCGCACCGCGGCGATGACCGGAACCGGAAGTTCCGCCCACACGTAGGCCGCGCGCTGCCCCCGGGTGCGCGCCGGGCCGCCGCCGGAGGGTGCGCCCAGTTCCGGTGCCGGGCCGCGGCCCGCCATCGCGCGGAACTCGGTGAAGTCCAGGCCGGCGCAGAAATCCGGGCCTTCGCCGGAGAGCACGACGGCACGGACGGACGGTTCGTGTTTGAGCCGTTCGCCCGTCTCGACCAGGCCGGCGAACATGGCCTGATCCAGGGCGTTGCGTTTGTCCGGCCGGGCCAGGCGGACATCGGCCACGGCGTCCTCGATCGTGACGCGCACTCGCTGCTCACCCATCGGCGGAACTGCCCCTTCCCTTGGCGCTGCTCGCGATGCCATCCTAGCTGAACGATCGTTAAGGAGGACTCGTGGACTTCGAACTTCCCGGTGAACTGGTCCAGCGACTCGCCGATCTGGACGATTTCATCGAGCGGGAGATCAAGCCGCTGCAGCAGCAGGACGACAACGAGCGGTTCTTCGATCACCGGCGCGAGTACGCCCGTACCGACTTCGAGAACGGCGGTGTACCGCGGCCGGAATGGGAGGAACTGCTGCACGAGATGTTCCGCCGCGCGGACGCGGCGGGCTGGTTGCGTTACGGCCTGCCGAAAGCGGTCGGCGGGTCCGACGGCAGCAACTTCGACATGGCGGTGATCCGCGAACACCTGGCAGCCAAGGGCCTTGGTCTGCACAACGATCTGCAGAACGAGTCCTCCGTCGTCGGGAACTTCCCGTTCGTGCACATGATGCTCGAATACGGCACGCCGGAGCAGCGCGAGGAGTTCCTCGAACCGATGCTGACCGGCGCCAAGCGGATCGGCTTCGGGCTGACCGAACCGGAGCACGGCAGCGACGCGACGTGGATGGAGACCACCGCGGTCCGCGACGGCGGCGATTGGGTCATCAACGGCGCCAAGCGGTTCAACTCCGGCCTGCATTCGGCCACGCACGACGTCGTGTTCGCGCGTACTTCCGGCGAACCCGGCGACGCCAAGGGGATCACGGCGTTCATCACGCCGACCGGCACGCCCGGGTTCTCGGTCGATTTCCATTGGTGGACCTTCAACATGCCGACCGACCACGCCGAGGTGACGCTGCGCGACGTTCGGGTGCCCGGCTCGACGGTGTTCGGCGAAGTGGGCGCGGGACTGGCCGTGGCGCAGACGTTCGTGCACGAGAACCGGATCCGGCAGGCGGCCTCCGGTGTGGGTGCGGCGCAGTACTGCATCGATCAGAGCGTCGAGTTCGCCAGGCGCCGCAAGACTTTCGGGCAGGCATTGGCCACGCGGCAGGCCATCCAGTGGCCGCTGGTGGAGCTGCAGACCGAAGCGGAGATGGTGCGCGGGCTGGTCCGCAAGACCGCGTGGGAGCTGGACCGCGTGCCGCACATGGAAATCAGCGATAAGGTCTCGATGTGCAACTACCGGGCCAACCGGCTGGTGTGCGACGCCGCCGACCGCGCGATCCAGGTGCACGGCGGCATCGGATACACGCGCCACATGCCGTTCGAGCACATCTACCGGCACCACCGCCGCTATCGCATCACCGAGGGTGCGGAAGAGGTGCAGATGCGCAAGGTCGCCGGGTACCTGTTCGGCTTCGCCGGCCCCCGCAAGCGTTCATGACCGAGGACTTCCGTGCTCTGGGCAAACGGCTCTCGAACTGGGGACGCTGGGACAGCGACGGCCGCCGCGACGAGCGGGGCACCACGAACCTGCTGACGCCCGAACGGCTCGTCGCCGCCGCGGGCCTGGTGCGCGACGGGAAGATCTTCGACCTCGGCATCCCGTTCGGTCCGGGCGGCCCGCAACCGGGGGGCGGCCGGATCAATCCGGTGCTGCTGCGCGCGGAAACCGGCGACGACCAGAACTTCCCCGGTGCCTTCCACTTCGCCGACGACTACGTGTTCATGCCGCTGCAGAGCGCATCGCAATGGGACGGGCTGGCCCACGTCTACTACGACGAGCTGCTGTACAACGGTTTCCCGGCCGCCGACGTCGGCCCGCACGGTGCGCGGCATCTGTCGATCGAGCACCAGGCGAAAGGGATCGCCGGACGCGGCGTGCTTCTCGATGTCGCACGGCATCGTGACGTGGACTGGCTCCAGGCGGGCGAGGCGATCGGGCCGGATGAACTCGACGCGGTGGCGGCGGCCCAGCACGTCGAGGTCCGCGCCGGTGACATCGTCGCGGTGCGCACGGGCTGGCGCAGGAAGTTCCTCGTCGAGCAGGACGCGCGATCGTTCATGGCCGGTGAGCCGGGGCTCGGGCTCGCGTGCTGCGAATGGCTGCGCGAGCACGATGTCGCGGCGGTGTGCTCGGACAACTGGGCGATCGAGGTTCTGCCCGGCGAGGTCGAGGGCGAGGTCATGCCGGTGCACATGGTGCTGATCCGCGACCTCGGCATGACGCTGGGCGAGATTCTCGACTTCGAGGAACTGGCCGGCGACTGCGCCGCCGACGGGCGTTACGAGTTCTTCTTCGCGGCGCCGCCGATCAAGTTCCGGCGGGGGCTCGGCTCGCCGGTCAATCCGCTGGCGATGAAGTGAGGGAGGGACCGGATGCGGGGTGGACGCTGGTTCGTCCATAGTGGACAGCAGGAGAGGTGGCCCAGTGAGTTCCGCACCAGGCGCCGGACGGCGCGCCGAGGAGGGCTCCTCCGGGGAGGAGACGATCCTGCGGGCCGCGATCGAGGTGATGGCCGAACACGGCTATCACGGCACCTCGGTACGGGACATCGCCGAGCGCGCGGGACTGAGTGCCGCGGCGCTGTACCACCACTTCCAGTCCAAACAGGACGTACTCGCCACGATCATGGAGCGGGGGATCAAGCATCTGCTGTCGTGTACCCGCACGGCGCTGGCCGAGGCGGGCGAGCAGCCCGCGGAGCAGCTGCGGGCGCTGGTGTCGGTGCAGATCCTGTTCCACCTGTCCGACCAGCGCGGCACCCTGCTCGGGACGAGCGAGCTGCGGGCGCTGCAGGAACCCCTGCGCGGCAGGCATCTGGCGAAGCGGCGGCAGCAGCAACGGCTGTTCGACCAGGTGGTGCGGCGCGGCGTCGAGCAGGGCGTGTTCACCACGGGCCTGCCGCTGGAGGCCTCCCGCGCCATCGTCGTGATGTGCACCGGCGTCGCGAGCTGGTTCTCGCCGCGCGGCGGAATCAGTCGCAAGCAGATCGTGCGGCGGTACCAGCGCCTGGCGCTGGACATGGTGGGCGCGTCGTAGGGGTGCGGCGATGACCGGCCGGCCGGAGCTGATCGCGCGGTTCACCGCTCCCGGGCAACCCTTCGAGATCGGCGAACGACTCGTCCGCGGCATCCCGATGCGGGTGTTCACCACCGGGCCGCACACCCTGCGTGAGATCGCGGTGTCGTGCGCGGCGTTCGGTGAGCGCCCGTTCCTCGTCTACCGCGACGAGCGCTGGACCTTTGCCGAGCAGGCGCGCACCATCGCGGGGCTGGCGCGGTGCCTGAGCGAGGAATACGGGCTGGGCAAGGGAGACCGGCTCGCGGTGTCGATGCGCAACTATCCGGAATGGACACCCGTGTTCTGGGCCGCCCAGCTTCTCGGGATCGTCCTGGTGCCGCTCAACGCGTGGTGGACCGCGGCCGAACTGTGCTACGCCGTCGAGGACGCGGCCGCGAAACTCGTGGTGGCCGACGTCGAGCGCGCCGCGCTCCTCGCGCCGCACCTGAGCACGCCGCTGATCGAAGTGCGCGGCGACGGAGCGGCGGGCCGGCCCTGGGACGAACTGCTCGCGTCGCTGGATCCGGAGGCGAAACCGCCGGACGTCGCGATCGAGCCGGACGACGACGCGACCATCCTGTACACCTCGGGCACCACGGGCAAACCCAAGGGTGCCGTCGGCACGCACCGCAACCACTGCACGAACCTGCTCAACACGGCACTGGGCACGTTCGTCAGCGCCGCGATGGCCAACGGTGGCGAACCGCCGCCGCCCGATCCGGCGGCGCCGCAGCCCGGCACGCTGTGCACCTTCCCGCTGTTCCACATCGCCGGTATCACCGGCCTCGCCTACACCGCGATGACCGGGGCGAAGCTCGTCACCCAGTACCGGTGGGATCCCGGCGAGGCCCGCGCGCTGATCAGGCGGGAGCGGCTGACCGCGGTGTCGGGTGTGCCGACCGTGATCCGCGGCCTGCTGGCCGACGCGGCCGGGCACGAGGAGGACTTCGCGAGCCTCGCCGGGATCGGCATGGGCGGCGCGCCGATCCCGCCGGATCTGGTGGGCGGGGTGGACCGGACCTTCGACGCGCTCGTGGCCCCCGGCAACGGATACGGGCTGACCGAGACCACCTCGGCGGTCGTGAGCAACACCGGCGCCGAGTACGTCGAGCGGCCGGACAGCGTCGGCCGGTGCCAGCCCGGCACCGACGTCCGGGTGGTGGATCCGGCCACCGGCGAGGACGTGCCCGAGGGCCAGGTCGGCGAGCTGTGGTTCCGCGGACCGAACATCGTGCGCGGGTACTGGAACAACCCGGAGGCGACCGCCGCGGCGTTCACCGACGGCTGGTTCCACACCGGCGACCTGGGCCGGGTCTCCGGCGGCTGGGTCTACGTCGTCGACCGGATGAAGGACGTCGTGATCCGGGGCGGGGAGAACATCTACTGCACCGAGGTCGAGGCCGTGCTCTTCCGGCATCCGGCGGTCGAGGACGCCGCCGTCGTCGGCGTGCCGCATCCGATACTCGGCGAGGAAGTGGTCGCGGTCGTGGTGCCGCGTGCGGAAACGACCGTCACGGCGGCAGAGATCCGGCGGCACGTGGCCGGGCACCTCGCCTCGTTCAAGGTGCCCGCGCACGTCGTGTTCCGGTCCCGCCCACTGCCGCGCACCCCGAGCGGGAAGGTGCTCAAACGCGATCTGCGGCCGGTGGTCGAGGCGGAGGTGCGGGCATGACGACGTTGCGGGACACCACCTACACCGAGCACGGCGACGTCGCGGGCCGGTCGTTCTGCTCGGGCGACGTCGCGGGCATCGCATGGCTGGCGCAGCTGGTGGGCCGGGAGCGCGCGGGGGAACTGCCGTTCACCGGTGAGGTGATCGACGCCGACCGAGCCGAGCGAATCGGCCTGGTGGGCCGGGTCGTGGACGACGACCGGATCATGCCCGCCGCGCTGGCGGAGTTGTTCGCGACCGAGGACCATCGTGCGGGCGTGCGCTCCTTCCTGCAACGGCGGGAGGCGCGGTATGCCGGCCGCTGAGGCGCTCGACGAGAAACGGGTCAGCCGCTGGCTCGCGGAGCACGGCCTGGCCGAGCCGGTCGAGTTCGAGCTGATCGCCGGTGGCCGTTCGAACCTCACGTTCCGGCTCACCGACGCCGCGGGTGCGCTCTACGCACTGCGCAGGCCACCGACCGGTGGCGTGCTCACGACCGCGCACGACATGAGCCGCGAGTGGCGTTTCGTCTCCGCGCTGTCCGGCACCGCGGTCCCGGTCGCGCGGCCCCTGGCGTACTGCGCCGACCCCGAGGTCACCGGTGCGGAGTTCTACGTCATGGGGTTCGTGGACGGCCGGGTGCTTGCGGACGAGAGCGAGGGGCGCGCGTTCCCGCCCGGCGCCCGTGCCGAAGCAGGTGAACAGCTTGTGGACGTGCTGGTGGCACTGCACGCACTCGATCCGGTCGAACTCGGGCTCGGGGATCTGGTGCGCCGCACCGGCTACGCGCAACGCCAGCTGCGCCGGTGGCGCGCCCAGGTGCACGCGACGGGCGCGCCGGAGCTCGCGCTGCTCGACGACGTGCACGACCTGCTCGCCCGGCACGTTCCTCAGCAGAGCAACGGGATCGTGCACGGCGACTACCGGCCGGGCAATGTCGCGTTCGGCCCGGACGGAGGTGTGCGCGCGGTGTTCGACTGGGAGCTGGCGACCTCCGGCGATCCACTGGCGGACCTGGGCTGGCTCGCGGCGAGCTGGCGGGAGCCGGGCGAGGAGATCCCGGCCGTGACACCGACCCCGAGCACGGTTCCGGGTTTCCCGTCGCGCGCCGAAATGGTGGCGCGCTACGCCGCCCGCTCCGGGCGGGACGTGGCGGATCTGCCGTACTGGATCGCGTTCGCGCGCTGGCGAGCGGCGTGCATCGGGGTCGGCGTGCGCGCCCGCTATCTGGGCGGGCACATGGCCGATGACGGGTACCAGGCTCAGGCGCGGGCGGAGGAAACCGTGCGGCTCGCCGAGGCCGCACGAAACGAGTTGGAGGACATGAATGACTGACCCGACGTTCGACCTGCACGGACATGTCGCGCTGATCACCGGCGGCAACTCCGGGATCGGGCTCGGCATGGCACACGGTCTCGCGCGGGCGGGCGCGGACGTGTGCGTGTGGGGCACGAACGCCGAGCGCAACGCCCAGGCGGTGCGCGAACTGGAAAAGCACGGCACGAAGGCGCACGCCGTGCGCTGCGACGTCGGCGCGGAGGCCGAGGTCGAGGCCGCGTTCGGGGAGACACTCGCGACCTTCGGCCGGGTCGACTCGTGCTTCGCCAACGCGGGCGTCAGCGGCCGGATGACGCCGTTCGTGCAGACCTCGCTCGAGGAGTTCCGCCGGGTGACACGGGTGAACCTCGACGGCGCGTTCCTCACGCTGCGTGCCGCGGCGGCGCACATGATCGACCGCCAGGGCGGCGGCGTGCTCGTCGGCACCTCCAGCGTGTCGGCGATCCACGGCGCGCCGCGCAACGAGGCCTACTCGGCGAGCAAGGCCGGGCTCGCCGCTCTGATGCGCGGGCTGGCCGTCGAACTGGCCCGGTACGACATCACCGCGCATTCGATCGTCGCGGGCTGGACCGAGACGCCGCTGGCTTCGCCGATCCTGCACAACGACAAGTTCGAGGGCAACGTGATGCCCCGGATGCCGGTGCGGCGCTGGGGCGGGCCCGACGACTTCGGGCCGCTGGCGGTGTACCTGGCCTCGCGCGCGGGAGGGGGCTTCCACACCGGCGACAGCTTCGTCGTCGACGGCGGTTACTCGATCTTCTAATGTGGACACCCGTGCGCCCGCGCAGTGTTTTCCTCACCGCCGCCCTCGCCGCGCTCGACGACGGCGGGGACGACGTGCTGTTCCACCACGACGTCCCGATGACCTACCGCGAGGCGCGCGAGGTCCTGCTCCGCCTGCACGGCGGGCTCGGCGCGGCCGATGTGGTGGCCGTCGACCTGGCGAACCGGCCGGAGACCGTGCTCGTCCAGCTCGCGGCGATGCTGCGGGGTGCGCGCGTGCTGCTCGTGCCGGCGTCCGCGCCCGCCGCGGACCAGCACGCCGCCGCCGCTGCCGCCGGCGTGACCACCGTCGTCACCGACCGGCCGGCGGCGTGGCCGCACGGGGACGTGCGCGGCGTGGCCGATCTCGACGGCGAGCCGGTCCCGCTCGATCCGCCCGCCGCGGTGGACGTGCTGTTCCCGACCGGCGGCACCACCGGTGTGCCGAAACTGATCCGCCACAGCGGCATCTACGACGGCATGGCGCACATCTTCACCAAATCGCCGGAGCCCGAGCGCACGCTCGTCGTCGCCCCGATGACGCACATGACCGGGCACGCGAGCGTGGTCGGTGCCCTGCTGCGCGGCGACAGCGTGGTGATACGCAACGGTTTTGATGCCGGAGCGGTGCTCGCCGACATCGAACGGCACCGGATCACCTCGCTGTCGCTGACGCCGCCGCGGCTGGCGGCCGTGCTCGACCATCCGGGCCGACCGGGCACCCGCCTGGACAGCGTCCGGTCCCTGTCGCTGGGCGCCGCGCCGCTGCCGCCGCACCGGCTCGCACAGGCCCTCGACGTGTTCGGGCCCGTCGTCGGACAGGGCTACGGCCTCACCGAAGCACCGATGATCGCCAGCATCTCCGCCGGCGAGCTGATCGGCCGGCCGGACCGGCTCGGCTCGGTCGGCCGGATCGTGCCGGGCATGGCGGCGCGGATCGTCGACGGCGAGGTCGAGGTGCGTGGACTGGCCATGATGGACGGTTACCTCGGCGCCCCGCCGGTGGGCGACGGCTGGCTGCCCACCGGCGACCTCGGCCGCTTCGACGACGAGGGCTACCTCTACCTGCTCGACCGCGCCGACGAGATGGTGATCGTCGGCGAACACGGCACCAAGATCGCTCCGGCCACCGTCGAGCACGCGCTGATCGCGCACCCGGCGGTGCGCGGGGCGGTCGTGTTCGGCGACGGCGGGTCGCTGCACGCCGTCGTCGTCGCCGACGGCCCGCTCAGCGCCGACGAGGTCCGGGCGCATGCTCGCGCGTCGTTCGGCCGCGAGCATTACGTCCCGGCGCGTGTGGACTTCGCCGACGCGCTGCCGATGACCGGGGCCGGGAAGATCGACAAGCGCGCGGTGCGGGCCGCGTTCGCGAGTCAGGCCGGCAGTACCGCCACGCCGTCGGGGTCGGCGTAGACGGTGTCGCCGGGAACGAACGTGACGCCGCCGAAGCCGACCGGGACGTCGAGTGCGCCCGCGCCGGTCTTCGCGCTCTTACGGGGATTCGTGCCGAGCGCCTTGACCCCGAGCGGGATCTTGGCCAGCTCCACGCTGTCGCGGACCGCGCCGTTGATGATCAGTCCCGCCCAGCCGTTGTCGGCGGCGGCGCGGGCGATGAGGTCGCCGGTGAGCGCGGAGTGCAGCGAACCGCCGCCGTCGATGACGAGCACCGCGCCGTTGCCCGGCGTGCGCAGCAGGTCGCGGAGCAGGCCGTTGTCCTCGTGGCAGGACACGGTGCGGATGGGGCCGCTGAACGTGGTGTGCCCGCCGTAGGACTGGAACTGGGTGTCGCAGACACGGAGCGCGTCGCCGTGTTCGTCGACGAGGTCCGCGGTGGTGAAGGTGTCGGTCACGGAGACGATGGTGCCTGCCGGGAGCCGGTCGGGCGTACCCGGGGGCGAACGGTGGCGGCCACAGTGGATGGTCAGGCGAGCCCGGCGACCCGTCTGGCGAGCCATAGCACAGGGCGGCCACCACGAATGGATGAACACCCGCTATGCTCGCGACCCCCACCGACGAGAACTTCACAAGGATAACGACATGGAAACCGAGCGCGACCAGCAGGCTGCTTCAACGGATGTCCTCAGCAGTGCGGCGCATGCCGCGCGGCTGGTCATGCTGGACACCATGGACGAGAAGATCCGCTACGCGTGCGAGGCACTGGTTCAGCCGTCGACATCGGACGTCCTGGCGTTCCTGGTGACCTACGGCGTCGTGACCAGCCCCAAGCGCGAGCGGGCCTACGTGTCCACTCAGGTCGAGAAATGGCGCAAGGAGCGCGGCCTCGGCGACACCGGCGATCTGCCGCGCATGTCCCTGGAGATGCTGACCGAACTGGACTCCCGCAAGAACAGCGAGGAAGCCGAGAAGACCGACACGCCGGAAGCCGAGGCGGCGGACGACACGACCACCGAGCCGCCGGTGACGACGACCGAGGAGGCTCCCGCGCCCGCCAAGCGCACCTCGCCGGAGGGCTCGCGCGGCTTCTACCTCGTGGCGTTCATGTCGCTGCTGGTGTCGGTGGACACTTCGTGGCGGTTCTTCGGTGACAAGCTCGGGATCAGCAACATCTACGAGCGGGCCGCGATGTTCGCCGTGGTCGAGGTCGCGCTGATCGCGTGCGGTTTCGCGATGCGCGCCGGTATCCGCAGCGCGCACGGCAAACCCGGCCCGGCGCGCCTGATCCTGTGGGCGCTGTGCGCCGCGTCCGGTTACATGGCCTTCGATCTCGCGGGCCCGGTGTCCGGTCTCGCGCGTGTCGCGCTGGGCCCGGTGCTCGGCGTGGTCATGCTGCACCTGGCGCTCGGGCTGGAACTACGTGCTTCGCGGACCCGCGTCGGCACGTGGGGGCGCGTGAGCCGTGAGCTCAAAGAGCGCTTCCTGTCGCGGCTCGGTCTCGGCGACGACGAGCGCGACGCGCTGGCCCGCACCCGCGACCGATCGGCCCGCCGCGCCGCCCGGCTCGCCCGCGCGCCGTGGTTCACCCCGTTCCGCAAGATCCGGCTCGCCCGCGCGCTGCGCAACGCCAACGTCGCGCACGACGACCGGATGCGCAACCGGCTGATGGCGGAGCTGGCGGCGGTGCAGCACGCCGACGAACTGCGCCGCCTCGACCTCGCTTCGCCGTGGTCGGACTCGCTGGCCAACACGCTGAAGTACTTGAGGAGCTGACGCCCGGCCGCGTGCCGACACCGGGTACGCGGCCGGAAAATCGGTGGGCGCGATCAGCCGCGCTCGGCATGATGACCGGTCATGGGCGAGTTCACCATCCGGCCACTGACCGATGCCGAGCAGCGGCCCGCGTTCGACGTGCTGGGGCGGGCGCTGCATTTCACGGGCGCGGACGAGGCGCGCGAGCAGTTCGCGAACTCGGTCACCGCCGACCGGCGGTTCGGCGCCTTCGACGGCGAGCGGGTGATCGGGACGGCCGGCTCGTTCGGCACCGAACTCTGTGTGCCGGGCGGGAAAATGGTTCCCGCGGCCGCGGTGGACGGGGTGGGGGTGCGTGCCGACCACACCCGGCGTGGCGTGGCGACCGCGTTGATGTGCGAGCAGTTGCGCGACTGCGCCCGGCGTGGGGAGATGCTGGCGCACCTGCACGCGAGCGAGGCGATGATCTACGGCCACTTCGGGTACGGCGCCGCCACCCGCGGGCTGACCCTCCGGATCGGACAGTCGGCGTTCCGGCCCGACGCGCCGGAAGGGGGCCGGGTGCGGATACTCGATCCCGGCGAAGCCCGCGCGGAGCTTCCGGCGTTGTACGCGCGCATCGGCCCGCACCGGCCCGGGATGATGACGCGCCCCGAACACTGGTGGATCACCGGCAGCGGACGGCACTCGTTCACCGGCCACACGGTCGCCGTGCATGACGACGACGGTTTCGTCGTGTACCGGCCACTGGAACCGGCGCCCGGACGGCCGCCGCACGAGGGCGCGGTGCTCGCCGTGCGCGATCTGCATGCCGCCGACGTCCGCGCGCTCGCCGGACTGTGGCGTTTCGTGCTGGGCATCGACCTCGTCGCGGAGGTCTGGACCCGGCACCGTCCCGTCGACGAGCCGGTCGGCGCGATGCTCGTCGATCCCCGCGCGGCGCAGGTGTCGGGCATGAGCGACGAGATCTGGCTGCGGCTGATCGACGTGGCCGAGGCGCTGTCCGCCCGCACCTACGGCGACGGTGATCCGGTGGTCGTCGAGATCACCGACACGATCCTGCCCGGCAATTCCGGCCGGTACCGGATTTCGCCGGAGGGCGCGCAGCGCACCGCACTGCCCGCAGCCCTGCGCCTGACCCCCGACGTGCTGGCCATGCTCTACCTCGGCGACGCGCGGCCCAGCACGCTCGCCGCGCTCGGCCGGATCGAGGTCACCGACCCGGCGGCGTTGCCGGCCGCGGACAGGTTGCTGTCCACGGCCGTTCCGCCGTGGTGCGGCACGAGTTTCTAGGCCGCCAGCGCCTCACGCAGCCGCACCCGAGCACCGCTGCGCAGCACCGCGTTGCGGTAGATCCGCGCGGACAGCCAGATCAGCGCCGGGATGAGCACCACGACCAGCAGCACGGACAGGCCCGCCTCCCACACCGGCACGCCGCCCATCGCCAGCCGCATCGGCATCAGCGTGGGAGCGAAGACCGGGATCACCGACAGCAGTTCGACCAGCGGACTGCCCGGATTGGACGGCAGCACCGAGATTCCGACGATGTATCCGGCGATCACGAACATCAGCGCGGGGGCGACCGCGCCGCCCACTTCCTCCTGCCGCGACACGAGCGCGCCGAGCCCGGCGAACACGATCGAGTACATGACGAACCCGAGCAGGTACCACACGATCAGCCAGATGACGGTTCCGGCGGCGGCCGACGCGGAGATCGTGAGCACCCCGCTGCCGAGCCCCACGGTGAGCCCGGCCGCGCCGAGTATCGCGATCTGCAGCAGACCCACCGTGCCGATGCCCAGCACCTTGCCCGCCATCAGCTGCCATGGCCTGATCGTGGCCAGCAGGAGTTCCACGACGCGGCTGGTCTTCTCCTCGACCACGCCCTGTGCGACGGTCTGGCCGTTGATCATCAGGGACAGGTAGATGAGCACCCCGGCGATGATGCCGAGCGCGAGCTGCTGACTGTTGTACTCCTTGGGTTTCTGCAGCGCCTGCACGTCGACGTGCGCGTTCGCCACGGCCGCGCCGACCTTCGCCGGATCGCCACCGAGGCCGGTGATCTGCTGGTTGAGCGCGAGCCGCCCGGCGAGCACGTTCAGCGCCGCCTGCCCCTGCTGGTCCAGTTTCTGCTTGACCACCACTCGCACCGCGGTGCCGTCACCGACGAGCACGGCGTCGAGCGATCCGTCGGCGACCTGCGCGCGGCCCGCCTGATCGTCGGGGACTTCCTTGACGTCGACGATCTTGCCGACCGCCTTCGCGCTCGCCTGCAGTGGTGCGGCGAGCGCGGCGTTGGCCGGCGTGTAGCCGACGGTGGTGGCGGACGTGCCGCTCACGAGTTTGAGGATCAGCGCGAGCGCCACGAACGCCACGATCATCACCACGGTGCTGATGATGTAGGCCTTGGACCGGAGTTTGGTCGAGATCTCCCGGCCCGCGACGAGCCGGATCGCGGACCACGAGTTCATCGGGCCACCTCCTGAGTGACGACGTTGCGGAACAGCTCGGTCAGCGACGGCCGCCGCCGGGCGAACTCGTGCACCGGCCCGGTGGCCAGTGCGGTGGTGAGCACCTTCTGGTCGTCGGCGCCGTCGCCGAGTTCCAGTTCGGTGCGGGCGCCCCGCCGGGCGAGCACCTTCACACCGGGCAGCGCGTCCGCCCAGCCGGCGGGCGCTTGCGGCGCCTCCACGACGACCCGGACGGCGCCACCCGCACGCAGCTCGTCGCCGGTGCCGCAGGCGACCATCCGTCCATTTCGGATGATGCCGACGCGGTCGCACAGCCGCTCCACCAGATCGAGCTGGTGGCTGGAGAAGACGACGGGCACCCCGGCGGCGGCCTTCTCCCGCAGGACGTCGCTCATCACGTCGACGGCCACCGGGTCGAGCCCGGAGAACGGCTCGTCCAGTACCAGTATCTGCGGGTCGTGCACGAGCGCGGCGGCGAGCTGCACACGCTGCTGGTTGCCGAGGCTGAGTTTCTGCACCTCGTCGTCGCGGCGCGAGGCCACCCCGAGCCGTTCGGTCCATTCGTCCACCGACCGGCGCGCCGCCGGTATCGACATCCCGTGCAGCCGCGCCAGGTAGGTCAGCTGTTCGCCGACCTTCATGCGCGGGTAGAGGCCACGTTCCTCCGGCATGTAGCCGATGAGCCTGCGGGTGTCGAGGGTGACCGGCTTCCCGGCCCAGCGCACGGTGCCCCCATCGGCGGCGAGCACTCCCAGCACGATGCGCATGGCCGTGGTCTTGCCGGCGCCGTTGCTGCCCACGAAGCCGAACAGCTCGCCCGCGCGGACGTCGAAGGTCAGGTTCTGCAAAGCGATCGTGGTGCCGTAGCGCTTGCTGAGATCGTCTATCTCGAGCAGGCGTTCGCTCATCTCGTGCTCCCCTCAGTGCCGAAAAATGTGATATCACTATGCTACCGTCGATGTGGGGGCGCAAGCCACCGGTAGATCTGAGGGGAACGGAAAATGACAGAGACAGCAGTGGAAATGCCCACTCCGCGCACACGTGAACGCGTCGTGCGGGCCGTGCCGGGCTTCCTGATGCTCGGGGTGCTGGTACTCGCGGTCGCGGCCGGGATCGCGCTGGTCGTCGTGGGGGCGGTGCAGGCCAGCGTCGTGCTCCTCGTGGTCGGCGGGTTGCTCGCGCTGGCCTCGGCGTTCTCGCTGCTGGGGCTGACGCCGGTCGCGCCGGGGGAGGCGCGCGTCGTGCAGCTGCTGGGCCGGTACGTGGGCACCCTGCGCAAGGACGGGTTGCAGTGGGTCAATCCGCTCACGGTGCGCACGCGGGTGTCGACCAGGATCCGCAACCACGAGACCGACGTGGCCAAGGTCAACGACGCGGACGGCAACCCGATCGAAATGGCCGCCGTGGTGGTGTGGCAGGTCTCGGACACCGCGCAGGCACTGTTCGAAGTGGACGATTTCGTGGAGTTCGTCGCGATCCAGACCGAGACGGCCGTACGCCACATCGCCAACGCCTACCCCTACGACACGCACGACAACGGCAAGCTTTCCCTGCGGGACAACGCCGACGAGATCACCGAGAAGCTGAGCGAGGAGATCGCCGCGCGGGTCGCGTCGGCGGGCGTGAAGGTCATCGAATCACGTATCACGCACCTGGCCTACGCGCCGGAGATCGCACAGGCGATGCTGCGCCGTCAGCAGGCGGGCGCGGTCGTGGCGGCGCGCCAGCGCATCGTCGAGGGCGCCGTGGGCATGGTGGAGATGGCGCTGGAGCGGCTCGCCGAGCACGACGTGGTCGATCTGGACGAGGAACGGAAGGCGGCGATGGTGAGCAACCTGATGGTCGTGCTCGTCGGTGACCGCGACACCCAGCCGGTGGTCAACACCGGGACGCTGTACGCCTAGCCCGTGGCCGAGCGCAAGAAGATCCTGCTGCGGCTCGACCCGGCCGTACACGACGCGCTGGCGCGCTGGGCGGCCGACGAGCTGCGCAGCACCAACGCGCAGATCGAGTTTCTGCTGCGCAAGGCACTGGCCGACGCGGGGCGGCTGCCCCGGGACGTAGGACGGATACGCGGGCCGGGTCGCCCGCGCAAGTCCACAACGGACGGAGACGTCGATGAAAGCGCCTGAAACCCTGCCCGCACAGATGTTCCTGCTCGCGTTCGACCCGCAGTGCGGAAAGCTCACCGCCCGCGGCGAGCTCGGCTATCTGCTGCGCGCCGCCACGCTCGCCGACCTTGTCCTCAATGGACATCTCGGCGACGAGCGCGGCAAGCCCATCGCCGGTGGTTATCCCGGGCAGCTGGATCCCGTGCTGATGGACGTGTGGGAGCTGGTCTCGCAGAGCGGGCCGAAGTCGTGGCGCCGCTGGATCTGCAAGGGCCGGCGGCAGACCTACCTCGCCGTGCGGAATCAGCTCGCCGAGGCCCACGTGGTCAAGCTGGAGCGCAAACGCGCGCTCGGGCTGATCCCGTACACGCGCATCGCCCTTCGCGAGACCGCGAGCGCGCGGCGGATCCACGAACGGGTCGGCAGGGCGGTGCGTGGTTCGGAACCGGCGTACCGGGTCGAACCGGACGTCGCGGCGCTGGCGGCGCTCGCGTCCGCCGGTCAGCTGCGGGTCGCGCTCAGTGGACGCGACCGGCGGCGCTACGGCGACCGGATCGGGAAGCTGGGGGAGCGGATCGAACCCATCGCCCGTGCGCTGCACCGGGCCATCTCCTCGCAGCGCGCCGCGGCCGCGGCCGGAGGCTAGCGGTCCAGTGCGGCGAGCAGCCGCTTGACCGAGCCGCCGAGGTTCCAGCGTTCGGACAGTTCGGCGATCCGGTCCGGGTCCGCGGGTTCGGCGGGTACCGCGTCGGAGCCCGACATCACCACCGGAGCGTCGGTGGCGACCCGGACCACCGTCGGCGCGACCGACAGGTAGTCCTCGGCGCCGGTCAGTTTGAGCCGCATCTTCAGCGGAAGGTCGCGGCTGCTGGTCCTGGCCGCCTCGACCAGTGCCTCCAGCGACCCGAACTGGGTGATCAGCTTCGCGGCCGTCTTCTCGCCGATGCCCGCCACCCCGGGAAGGCCGTCGGAGGGATCGCCGCGCAGTGCGGCCATGTCGGCGTAGGCCGGGCCCGCGCTGTCCTTGGGCACGCCGTAGCGCTCGGCCACCTCGGCGGGACCGAGCACCTCCGCCTTGGCCCAGCCCTTGCCGACGTAGATCACCGACGCCGGTGCGGGTTCGGTGCGCACCAGCTGGAACAGGTCGCGGTCCCCGGTGATCACCTCGACCGGATCGGCCTTCTCGCGCGCGGTGAGCGCGCCGATGACGTCGTCGGCCTCGTAGCCCTCGGCTTCGGCGGTGGCCAGGCCGAACGCCTCCAGCAGCTCGAGGATGATCGGCACCTGCGGGGTGAGCGTGTCGGGCACTTCCTCGACGTTCTCCCGCGGGTCCGCCACCCGATGCGCCTTGTAGCTGGGCAGCAGATCCACGCGAAACCGCGGCCGCCAGTCGGCGTCCAGGCACGCCACGAGCCGCGTCGGCCGCCGGTCGGTGATGATCCGCGCGATCGTGTCGGCGAAGCCGCGCACGGCGTTGACCGGCGTCCCGTCGGGCGCGGTCATCGACTCGGGCAGCGCGTAGAACGACCGGAAATACAGGCTCGCGGAGTCCAGCAAGGCTAGCGTCACGACGACAGCCTAGAGCCGTGGGAGCACACGGCGTGGGAAGAGCACGCCAGATAGGCTTTGGCCATGTCGAGCCGTTCACCACGAACCCCCGCGCTGGAACCCGCCACCCTGCGCGCCCGGCTGGACCGCGCCCGCGCGGCCGCCGCGGACGCCGAGACCGACGCCCTGCTCATCGCGCCGGGCTCGGATCTGCGGTACCTGATCGGCGAGGCCGGCGGCTCCTTCGAGCGGCTCACCGCGCTGGTCCTGCCCGCGGCCGACGGGGTGCCGGCGCTCGTGGTCCCCAAACTGGAGGCGCCCGGCTACACGCACGTGCCCGCCGACGAGCTCGGCATCGACGTCGTGACGTGGGTCGACGGCGATGACCCGTACCGGCTGGTGGCCGACCGGCTCGGCAAACCGGGCCGGGTCGCGGTCAGCGACAACACCGCCGCCCTGCACGTGCTGGCGTTCCGCGCCGCGCTGGGTGAGGCCGAGCAGACCCTGGCCGGCCCGGTGGTGCGTGAACTGCGGATGCGCAAGGACGCCGCGGAGATCGACGCGCTGCGGCGGGCGGGCGCGGCGATCGACCGCGTCCACGCGAGGATGGGCGAGTGGCTGCGGCCGGGGCGCACCGAGGCCGAGGTAGGCGCCGACATCACCGCGGCGATCGTCGAGGAGGGGCATGCGCACGCGGACTTCGTGATCGTCGGGTCCGGCCCCAACGGCGCGAGCCCGCACCACGACGTGTCCGACCGGGTCATCGAGTCCGGTGACGTGGTGGTGATCGACATCGGCGGCCCGATCCCCGAGGGCTACAACTCCGACTCCACCCGCACCTACGCGGTCGGCGAGCCACGCGACGCCGACGTCGCCGGGACCTACGCGGTGCTCCAGCGGGCGCAGCGCGCGGCGGTCGAGGCGGTGCGGCCGGGTGCGACCGCGCAGGAGATCGACGAGGCGGCGCGCGCGATCATCGCCGACGCCGGGTACGGCGAGTACTTCATCCACCGCACCGGGCACGGCATCGGGCTCGACGTGCACGAGGAGCCCTACATCGTCGACGGGAACGATCTCGTGCTGGAGGCGGGGATGGCGTTCAGCGTCGAGCCGGGCATCTACCAGCCGGGCCGGTGGGGCGCGCGAATCGAGGACATCGTGGTGGTCACCGCGGACGGCGCCGAGGCGCTCAACAACCGGCCGCACGAGCTGGTCGTGCTCGGCTCATGACGGACGCGGGCGCATTGGAAGCACTGGACCAGGCCATCGCGCGCGAGCTGGCGTCCGATGGGCGGTGCAGTTTCACCGACCTGGCCGAACGGGTCGGGCTGTCGGTGTCGGCCGTGCACCAGCGGGTGCGGCGGCTGGAGCAGCGGGGCGTGATCCGCGGGTACGCCGCGCAGCTGGATGGTGAGCTGATCGGGCTGCCGCTGACCGCACTGATCTCGCTGACGCCGAACGATCCCGCGGCGCCGGACGATTACCCGCAGCGGCTGGAGCACATCCGGGAGATCGAGTCGTGCTATTCGGTTGCCGGGGACGAGTCCTACATCCTGCTGGTGCGGGTCGCCTCGCCGCGGGCGCTGGAGGATCTGCTGCGGCGGATCCGGGAATCGGCGAAGGTCTCGACCCGTACCACGGTCGTGCTGTCCACGCCGTTCGAAGGCCGTTCTCCTGAGCTGTAGCTGGGGTACGATAAAAGGTATGGCAACACGTAAGGTCACGCTGTCCCTGGACACGGCGGCCATCGAGTACGCCGAACGCGCCGCGAAGGCGCACGGGGTGTCGCTGTCGTCGTGGTTGTCGAAGGCCGCCCGCCGCGAGGCGGTGCGCACCGGGTACCACGCGCGCCCGGTGCCGGTCGCGGACGCCACCGCGGACGAGGCCGAACTCGCCGCCGCGGAGAAGGAGCTGCGTGCGGAGGGGTGAGGTCTGGGCCTACCGGCCCCCGGTACAGCCCGCCCGCGAGCGCACGGTGCTGTTGCTGTCCTCGGACGGTGTGAACGAGTCGGAACGTCCGTGGCTGCTGGGAACCGAACTGCTGGACGACGATCCCCGCGACATTCTCGGCGTGCCGCTGGATTCCCGGTACTGGATCTCGACGCTCTACCTGACCCGGCTCTACCGCGCCTGGCTGGTCGAACGCGTAGCGGAGGTCGACCAGGAGACCCTGGAACAGGTGGACGTGGCCCTGCGCGCGGCGCTGGACCTTTAGCCGGTCGCCCGCCGCCGCTTCGCGATGAGTTCCGGCCCACCTCGGAGTCTGCACTGATCGACAGACGCACCGAGGAGAGGAACCACCGATGGGCACGCTGATCGTCACCGAGTTCATGACCCTGGACGGGGTGGGGCAGTCGCCCGGACAGCCCGACGAGGACCGCGACGGCGGCTTCAGCCACGGCGGCTGGCACGCGCCGTTCCTGGACCCCGAGGCGGGCAAAGCCGGGTTCGAGGCGGCCAGGTCGATGGACGCCCTGCTGCTCGGCCGCCGGACCTACGACGTGTTCGCCGGCTTCTGGCCCTGACCGCGCCGCCGTCCTGGCAGGGCTCGGCACTGCTGGCTCAGCCCATCGAGGAGAGTGTCGCCGCGCTGAAGGATCGCCACCGGGAGGTGCACGTCATCGGCAGCCTCAACCTGGTGCAGTCGCTGCTGCGCTTCGGCCTTGTCGACCGGCTGGACCTGTGGGTCGACCCGGTCGTGCTCGGCACCGGGAAGAAGGTGTTCGGGGACGGGATGCCGCCCACCGCGCTACGCCTGATCGAATCGACCGGCTACTCCAACGGCACGCTCCACCTGGCCTACGACACCGCCGGTGAACCGGCCTACGGCACCATCGGATAAGGGCGAAGTCCTCCTCGCAGGCCCGCTTACCGGGGCGCGGCCAGCGACGCCGCGGGATGCAGCTTCCCGTCGGAACCGGACAGGCACGCCGCGGACACGGTGGCGCTCGCGAGGAACTCGGTAAGACACCGGCCGATCTCGGCTTGCCCGTTCGCGTTGGGGTGGAACGATTCCTGTAGTGCGTGCGAGGCGCGCTGGGCGTCGGCGAGGTCGTTGAGCTGGAGCGTCAGCCTGCTGAACCATTCCTTGCCCGGGTCGGCGCCGCCGGTGCACGCCTCGTGCCCGAGCCCGGCGCGCGAGAGATCCAGGAAGCGTGCCCCGGTCTGGGCGGCGGCCCGTGCCATGCCGGCGGACAGCGCGGGCACTCCCTGGTCGCGCATCCACCGCAGGTCCTCTGTCCGAAAAGGACACCCGTTGAGGTTCTGCAGGTTCGCCGGGATGTCCGGGCTGATCGGGGAGGCGTAGGACTGCAGCACCAGCTGGTAGTCCTCGGGCAGGTAACCGGCCTGCGCCAGCACCTTCTTCACATCGGTGACGGCCGCGACCACCTTCGGCACCATCGCGTCGACACGCGACTGCCACGTGGTTTTGATCGCCGTGTTGCACGGCACGTTCCCGGAGACGAACCACGACTGGAAACAGTCCGAGACGAGTTCGGAGAAATGCGGATCGTCGTTGGCGCCCACCGCGATCACCACCGCGGCCACCCGGTGATTGCGGACGAGCGCGGCGAGTTGCCCCGCCTGGGACGGTTCGCCGTACTGCTTGACGTCGCCGAGCGCGACCTGTTCGGCGTTGGCTCCCGAACACGCCAGATTCACCTTCGCCGCGATACCGGGCACGTCGGTTTCGAACACCGCGGCGTTGGGTGAGCGGTGGCACCAGTCGCCGTTGGTGCCGTTGGTGTCGGCGGTGTAGTCGCCCGCGCCCTCGCCGGAAAGGGTGCTGTCCCCGACGGTGACGATCGTGAGCGGGCCGGTGCCCGGCGGACCTGGCCGCCGCGGCGGCGCGGGTGGGTTTCCGGGCCCGGAGAAGACGAAGACGGCCACCAGCCCCATCACGAGCAGCAGCGCACCGCCGCCGATCCACCACCGATATCTTCGCATCCCCACAGAGTTTACGGATTCGGCGCGGCAACCAAGATCACGCCGCCGAGTTGTTGCGGCCCGAAGGACACCTCGCCCGGATACCGGCCGGAAAGCCCGCCCACGCCAAAGATTTCCAGCAGTTCCGCGACGCGCTCGCCGATATCGTCGCGGGAACCGCCGAGCCGCAGCGGCAGCGCGACGTTCTCCGCGACGGTCAGGTCCGGGGCGAGGCCCAGCGCCTGGGGGAGCACCGCGCACGCCTCCCACGGCGGCGCGTCGTCGAGCAGAGCTCCAGCCCGCGCAACACCTGCACGTCACCGCTGGGATGCGCGAAACGACGCCGCAGCTGGTGCGCGGACAACGCGGCGGTAATCATCCGATCCCCTCCACTCGCCCGTCGCGCAGCCACGCGACGCGGGTGCTGAGTTCGATCAGCCGGTCGTCGTGGGACGCGACGAGCACGGCGAACTCCCGCTCCGCGAGCCGGCGCAGTGTCTCCAGCACGAGATCGGCCGAGGCGGTCGAGAGTTCCCCAGGCACGCAGGTGCGGCGCGCGGACTGCGCGGCGGCACGCAGGTTGTCCGCGACGGTGAGGTCGTCCAGCAGGTTCTCCGACGGGTTCTGGAACACCAGGCCCAGCCGCTCGCGCCGCAGTGCACGCCGCCCGGAATGGCGCAGCCCGCCGGTCACGAGCCGGACGTTACCCCGATCGTGTGCGATACAGGCGGAACGTGCCGAATTGTTGCGCAGCGTCGGGATTCGCGCTGGTTTCGACCAGCCGGCGGGGTGGAATCCGGGGACCGGGAGTGCGATCGTGGAGCGGGGAAGGGACGCGCGGATGATGAGTGAACAGATCAACGGAAAAGGCGCGCTTTGCCGGTTCTGCGGACGCCCACCGCGGCCAGGTCAACACCGGGCGCCGGGCCCACAGGGACCCATCTGCACCGACTGTCTGGAGGCGGGCCTGGTCCTGGTGCGCGACGGCCGGGAACGGCGCAGCCTCGGCGGAACCGGGCTGGCCAGGCTGACCGCCGTCAGCGACGACGCATGCGAGTTCTGTGGTCGCCGCGAACGCCGTTCCTTCCTCGGTTTCCACCGCAGGCTGGCCAGGATGAGCTGCCCGCAGGCGCAGGCCGTGATCTGCGCCGACTGCCTCAACCGGGGCGGCGAGCTGATCAACAAGTTCCTGCGGCAACGCGCACACTGAGTGTTCACCCGCAGGTATTCCGACGCGAGTAAGGTCTCGGCCGGACACGCCGCGTGAGGAGAAGGTGGAGGGCACATGGCGTCGGCCGGCACCTCGTTGTTGCTGGCGGTACCGGCGGCTGTCGCGGGCGCGGCGAGCATGGGGCTCGCCAGCGCCGCCCAGGCGCGTGCCACCAAGGAGGTCGAGGTCAGCCGCATCCTCGACCCGGGGCTGCTGCGCGGCCTGGCACACCGGCCGCTGTGGCTGATCGGCATGGTCGCCACCGGCGCCGGGCTCGCGCTGCAGCTGGTGGCGCTGGCCTACGCGCCGCTGCTGGTGGTGCAGCCGCTGCTGATCACCTCGCTGATCTTCGCCGGCGCGTTCTCCGCGCGGCTGGAACGCCGCAGCCTCGACGGGGTCATGGTCGTGGGCTCGCTGATCTGCATCGCGGGCCTGAGCGTGTTCCTGATGCTCGCGCGCCCGAGCGGCAACGCGGACGACTTCGCCGAGGGCACCAAACCGCTGCCGCTGGTGATCGTGCTCGGCCTGCTCGCGCTGATCGCGCTGGTGGTGTCCACGCTCAGCCACGGTTCGGCACGGGTGCTGGGCCTGGCCGTGGCCACCGGGGTGCTCTACGGCGTCACGGCGGGCCTGATGAAGATCGTCGCCGGGCAGGCCAGAAGCGGCCTGGGTGAACCCTTCCAGAGCTGGACACTGTACGTGGTGTGCGTCGTCGGGCCGATGGGTTTCCTGTTGTCGCAGAACACGTTCCAGCAGGGCCGGTTCCTGACCCCGGCGCTCGCCGTGATCACCGCGCTCGATCCGCTCGTCGGGGTCGCGATCGGCGTCTGGTGGATGGGGGAGACCGCCAACACCGCGCCACTCGCGCTCGCCGGTGAGGGCATGGCGGGCGCACTGATCATCGTGGGCATCGTGCTGCTGTCCAGCCGGGCGTCGCATCTGGCCCGCGCCCAGTCCACATCGGACGAGCTGCTCGACGGGAATGCTTCGGAAAGGGCGGTATGAAAAGGGTGCTGATCGTCTCGGCGGCGATGGGTGAAGGCCACAACGCGACCGGGAGGGCACTGCAGGACGCGGTGCGCCGCCTCTGGCCGGAGGCGACGGTCGGGTGGCTGGATGCGCTCGACGTGATGGGCGCGGGGGTGGGCCCGCTGTTCCGCTGGATCTACGTCTCCAACGTGCGGCGCACGCCGTGGCTCTACGAGTTCTTCTACCGGTCGCTGTGGCGGATGCGCTGGTTCGCCGAAGCGTCGAAACGGTTCGTCGGCGTGTGGTGCGGGATCCGGCTGAATCGCAAGATCCGCGCTTTCCAGCCGGACCTGGTGCTGTCCACCTATCCGCTCGGCACGGCGGGGCTGGACTGGCTGCGCCGCCACGGCAGGCTCGACATGCCCGTCGGCGCATGGATCTCGGACTTCGCGCCGCACCCGTTCTGGGTCTACGGCGCCATCGACCTCAACCTCGTGATGCACGAGTGCGCCGTGCCGCCCGCGCTGAAATGCGTGCCCGGCGCGAACGTCGCGGTGTCCGCGCCGCCGGTGCGCGAGACGTTCCGGCCCGGCGACCGCGACACCGCGCGGCAGAAACTGGGGCTGCCGCCGGACGCGTTCATCGCGCTGGTGTCCTGCGGTTCGCTCGGCTTCGGCGATGTGGAGGACGCCGCGCGCGAACTGCTCGACGCGCATCCGGACGTCGTGCCCGTCGTGGTGTGCGGTCGCAACACGCGACTGCTGGAGCGGCTGCGGCCGCTGGCCGAGCGGGATCCGCGGCTGCGCCCGCTGGGGTGGACCGACGAGATGCCCGCCTACACGGTGGCGGCGGACGTGGTGGTCACCAACGCCGGCGGCGCGACCGGGCTGGAAGCACTCGCCTGCGGCCGCCCCGTGCTGATGCACCGTCCGATCGCGGCGCACGGCCGCGCCAACGCCGCGCTCATGCAGGACGCGGGTCTGGCCATGGTGTGCGAACGGGACGGCGAACTCGCCTCGGCGGTGCGGGCGCTGATCGCGCAGCCGAGCCGGTGGAAGGAGATGGCGGAGGCCGCGACCCGGCACTGCGAGGCGACCGGGGAGCTGACCGACGGGCTGCTGGCGCTCATATCGGCAGCTCGCGAGCGGAGTGCTGCACGCTGACCCAGCGGTCGGTGGTGAACTCCTCGATCGCCCAGTCCCCGCCGAACCGGCCGATGCCCGAGGCCTTCTGCCCGCCGAACGCGGTGTTGGGCTCGTCGTTGATGGTCGTGTCGTTGACGTGGGTCATGCCGGCGACCACCTCGAGCGCGAACCGCACACCCCGTTCGGCATCCGCCGTGAACACCGCGCTGGACAGGCCGTACTCGGTCGCGTTGGCCAGTTCCAGCGCATGCCGCTCGTCGCGGGCGCGCAGCACGGTCGCGACGGGCCCGAACACCTCTTCGGCGGCCACGGGCACGTCGGCTTCGGCGGTCAGCACGTGCGCGGGCAGCACCTGCCCCGACGGTTCACCGGACACCAGCAGGTTCGCCCCGGCCTCGACCGAGCGCGTGATCTTGTCGCGCACGCCGTCCAGCTGTTTCGGGTTGATGATCGGCCCGATCCCGGTGTCGGCGTCCCGCGGGTCACCGGCCTGGAGATCGCGCGCACGCTTGACGATCCGCTCGACCAGGTCGTCGTGCACCTGCTCGTCGGCGATGATCCGGTTGGTGGCCATGCACACCTGGCCCTGATGGAAGAACGAACCGAACATGGCCGCATCGGCCGCGCGGTCGAGGTCGGCGTCCTCGAGCACGACCAGCGGCCCGTTGCCGCCCAGTTCCAGCGACAGCTTCTTCAATGCCGCCGTCCGCGCGATGTGCTCGCCGACCGCGGTCGATCCGGTGAACGACACGACCCGCGCGTCCGGATGCGACACCAGCGGATCGCCGACCGTGCCGCTGCTGCCGACGACGACGTTGAGCAGCCCGGGCGGCAGCCCGGCCTCCTCGTAGATCTTCGCCAGCAGCAGCCCACCGGTGACCGGCGTGTCGCCCGCCGGTTTGAGCACCACGGCGTTACCGACCGCGAGCGCGGGCGCGACCGACCGGTTGGACAGCTGCATCGGGAAGTTCCACGGGCTGATGACCGCGACCGTGCCCACCGGCTGCCGGTACACCCGGTTCTCCTTGCCGCCGATCAGGGCCGAGGGCAGGATGCTGCCGCTCATCCGGGCCGGGTAGGACGCCGCATCGAGCATGACGGCCCGCACCGCCAGCCACTCCCATTCGGCGCGCGGCCGGATCGCCCCGGCCTCGGCGATCAGCCAGTCGATGATCTCCTCACGCCGGTCCTCCATGACCCGGGCGGCGCGGTGGAACACCTCGGCCCGTTCGAAAGCGGGCAGTGCCGCCCACGCCGGTTGCGCGGCCTTCGCGGCGGCGTAAGCGTCCTCGACGTCGCCCGCGGACGCGAGCGGGATCTCGGTCAGCGTGCCGCCGGTGTAGGGGTCGGTGTCGGTGGCGGTCTTCCCCGCGCGCCCCGGCCGCCAGTCGCGGCCGATGGGCATGCGGTCGAGACCGGTGTAAACGCTAGACATGACTATCGGCTACCCGGTGTCGCCGGGGGCGAATCGGGGTAGTCCCGGCCCATGGCTGACGTGAAACGGCTGCTCAAGGAGGCCGGCCAGACCTACGCGGCCGAGGCGGGCATCAAACTGGCCGACACGCCGTCGCAGCTGTACCGGCTGCTGGTGCTGTCGGTGCTGCTGTCCGCGCCGATCCAGGCGAAGGTCGCCGTCGCGGCCGCGCGTGAGCTGAACAACGCGGGCATGGGCACGCCGAAACGCATGGCCGAGGCGAGCTGGCAGGACCGGGTCGACGCGCTGGGCCGGGGACATTACGTGCGTTACGACGAAAGCACCGCCACCGCACTCGGCGACGGCGCGCGATTGCTGCTGGACAAGTACTCCGGCGACCTGCGCAAGCTGCGCGAGCAGGCCGCGGACGTCAAGGCGCTCAAGGAAAAGCTGCGGGAAGTGCCGCGGCTGGGCCCGGTCGGGGTGGACATCTTCTGCCGCGAGGCCCAGCAGGTGTGGCCCGAGCTGCGGCCCTACTTCGACGGCAAGGCACGCAAGGGCGCCGAGAAACTCGGCCTCAGCGCGCAGGACCTGCCCACCCTGGTCGGCGAGAACGACTACGCGCGCCTGTCCGCGGCGCTCGTGCGCGCGGGCCGGGACAAGAAGCTGGCCGCCCTCGTCAGCTGACCCAGCTCGCCGGCGCGTCCTAAGCTGAGGGCCATGGCCCGCTCGAACGACGAGGTCGCGGCGTTGCTCCAGGAGTACGCCGACCTGCTCGCGATCACCGGCGGCGACCGGTTCAAGGCGCGCGCCTATGAGAAGGCCGTCCGCGCCGTCGCGGGGTATCACGGCGACATCGCCGGGCTCGACATCAAGCAGCTGCGTGCGATCCCCGGCGTCGGCAAGTCCATCGCCGACAAGATCGGGGAGTACTTCGAGCACGGCAGCGTGCAGGCCATCGAGGAGGTCCGTGCCCGGATCCCGGCCGGGGTGCGGCAGCTGATGGCGATCCCGACCCTCGGCCCGAAGAAAGCCGCGCAGCTGCACCACGATCTCGGGATCTCCTCCATCGAGGAACTGGTCGACGCGATCCACCACGAGCGGCTGCGTGACGTGAAGGGATTCGGGCCCAAAACCGAGCAGAACATCCTGCACGGCGTCGAGCTGATGCAGCAGGCCGGGGATCGCGTGCTCATCAACGTGGCGATGGACCTGGCGGAGGAGATCGTGACCGGGCTGGCCGCGGTCACCGGCTGCAGCCGCTGCACCTACGCCGGCTCGCTGCGGCGTTTCCGCGAAACCATCGGCGATATCGACATCCTGGCCGCAGCCGAGAATCCCGGTCCGGTGATGAAGGCGTTCCGCGACCTGGACCTGGTCGGCGAGGTGATCGCGGGCGGCGAGAAGAAGACCTCGATCCGCACCACCAAGGGCCTGCAGGTCGATCTGCGCGTCGTGCCGCCGCAGGCGTGGGGCGCGGCGCTGCAGTACTTCACCGGCTCCAAAGGCCACAACATCCGCACCCGCGAGATGGCCGTGCACGCAGGCCTCAAGCTCTCCGAGTACGGCATCTTCGACGTCGAAACCGGCGACCTCATCGTGTCGGAGACCGAGGAGGAGGTCTACCGGCGACTCGGCCTGCCCTGGATCCCGCCGACGCTGCGCGAGGACCGCGGCGAGATCGAGGCCGCGCAGCGCGACGAGCTGCCGGAACTGGTGACCGAGCGGGACATCCGCGGCGATCTGCACACCCACACCGATCTCACCGACGGCGTGTCGTCGCTGGAGGACATGGTCGCAACCGCCGCGGCCCGCGGCTACGCCTACTACGCGGTCACCGACCACGCGCCGAACCTGGTCATGCAGCGCATGTCCGACGACAAGATGCTGGCGCAGCGCGAGCAGGTGCGCGAACTGGCCGCGCGGTATCCGAAACTGACCCTGCTGCACGGCACCGAGCTCAATATCGACGCCGACGGCGAGGTCGACTGGGGCCCGGACTTCCTCGCCGGGTTCGACCTGTGCGTGGCGTCGGTGCATTCGTCGTTCACGCAGCCGCGCGAGCAGATGACGCGGCGGCTGGTGCGGGCGTGCGAGAACCCCTACGTCAACATCATCGGCCACCCCACCGCGCGCCTGATCGGCCGCCGCCCGCCGGTCGACGCCGATCTGGACGAGCTGTTCCGCGCGTGCGCCCGCACCGGCACCGCCCTGGAGATCAACTCGTTTCCCGACCGCCTCGACCTGCGCGACGAGCACATCCTGTGGGCCAAGCAGCACGGCGTGAAGTTCGCGATCAACAGCGATTCGCATTCGACGACGCACCTGGCGGCGATCCGCTACGGTGTGGGCACCGCCCAGCGGGGCTGGCTCACCAAGGACGACGTGATCAACACCTGGCCGTTGTCCCGGCTGAAGAAGTTCCTCCGCAAGGGCCGCGCCTGACTTCGCCCGCCAGCGGGGTGTCCCAGTCCAGCTGTGCGGCGAGTTCGTCCTCGCTGACCGGCTCCCGCCGGCGCGGCACCGTGCTTGTCGCACCTGCCGTCATGCGGGCACTGTTCGCGATGTTGTGCTCGACGCGCGGCCGCCGCGCCCGCTCGTAGGTCTCGAACGGTGACGCCGAATCCCGCAGTGCCTTCGCCAGTACGACCGCGTCCTCGAGCGCCATCGACGCGCCCTGGCCGGTCGCGGGGGAGGCGGCGTGCGCGGCGTCGCCGACCAGCAGCGTCCGGCGGGTGGACCAGCGCGCGACGGAGGGCACGTCGCGTGCGTCCGTCGCGAGCACCGGACCGCTGGTGGCGGCGACGATGTCCGCTGCGGGTGTGGCGTCCGGGCGCAGCAGGTCGAGCAGCCGGTGCCGGTCGACGGCGCTGTTCTCCTCGGCGTGCACCCGGCCGAACCACGACGTCTCACCGCCGGGGGAGACGGCATACCCGAAGGCCACGGCGCTGCCGCGCACCATCACGATCCGCTCCTGCTCGTGCGGTGGCGTCCCGGCTTCGGTGTAGCCGTAGAACACGCGCTGACCGGCGTACCGCGGCGCGGCAGCCGGGGCCACAAAGGACCGTACGGCGGAGTTGAGCCCGTCCGCGCCGATCAGCAGCTCGCCGCTCGCCGTGCTGCCGTCGCCGAAGCGCACCGTCACGTCCACATCGGACTCCACGACGGCTTCGACGCGTTTGCCGTGGTGCAGCGGGATTCCCCGGCGGACCGTCTCGGCCTGCAGCAAGCCGCACAGCTCGGCCCGGCGCAGGCACCGGTAGCCCGGCAGGGGCGCGGTCGCGGCGGTCTCGCCGTCGCTGGTGAGCACCTGCATGCTCGTCAGCGGAAAACCCGCGCCGGCGACGAGGTCGTCCGCGTCGAACTGCGCGAGTGCGGTGATGCCGTTGCGCGCCAGCGTCAGGAACGCGCCGGCGTCCTCGCCGGTGTCGGCGTGGCCCTCGAACACGGTGGCCTGGAAACCCGCCTTGTGCAGCGCGAGTGCGACGGCGGGGCCCGCGATACCGCCCCCAGCGATCAGGATCACGAGCCCCGACCCTAACGCATCCGGCTCAGCCGGCCTCGCCTTTCCACCACAGCCTGCCTTCCGCGGGCAGCGTGGAGATCGGGTCGTAGTAGGGGTAGTGGCGCCGCAGCGCGTCAGGGTCCTCGTGCTCGATGCCCGTGCGGTAGTTCTTCGTCCAGTAGGAGATCCCGCGCACCCGGTCGTACTCGGCCAGCTGGTGCACCCACCGTTTGCCGACGTAGGGCACGTCGCACACGATGCGCGGCGTCGCGTAGCCGGGCAGGTAACCCATGATCGCGTGCTGCAGCTCCTGCGCCTCCCAGACGGCCACCCGCCAGTGCTCGGCGTTGGGGATCATGTCGCACAGGTAGAAGTAGTACGGCAGGATCCCCGCCTCGCCCTGCAGCGCGAAGCACAGGTCCAGCAGCGCGTTCGGGGTCGCGTTCACGCCCCGCATCAGCACGCCCTGGTTGCGCACGTCGCGCACGCCGACGTCGACCGCGGTCCGCGCGGCCTCGGCGACCAGCGGGGTGACCGAGCGGGCGTGGTTGACGTGCGTGTGGATCGCCAGGTTCACGCCTCGCCGCTGGGCGGTGCGGGCGACGCGTTCCAGGCCCTCGACCACCTTGGGCTGCAGCCAGTGCTGCGGCATCCCCGCCAGTGCCTTGGTCGCGAGCCGGATGTCGCGCACGGTCTCGATGGCCAGCAGCCGCATCAGGAACGCCTCGAGCTGATGCCACGGCACGTTCGCCACATCGCCGCCGGAGACCACCACGTCCCGCACCCCCGGCGTGGCGCGCAGATAGCCGATCATGGCGTCCTGCCGGTCTGCCGGTTTGAGCGTGAGCCGGTGCTTCTCGACCTGCTCGGTGGAATTGCCGACGAGATCCATCCGTGTGCAGTGCCCGCAGTACTGCGGACAGGTGGACAGCAGTTCGGCGAGCACCTTGGTGGGATAGCGGTGGGTCAGGCCTTCCACGACCCACATCTCGGCCTCGTGCAGCGAGTCGCGCTCCGAATGCGGATGACTCGGCCACTCCGGGTCGCGGTCGCCGCGCACGGGCAGCATGTAGCGGCGGACGGGATCGGCGTAGAACGCCTCCGTGGAGCCGGCATCCATCGTGTTGAGCATCTGCGGCGGCAGCAACATCGACATCGTGGCGCGTTCGCGCTGGTCATCGGCCAGATCCTGGAAGAACCGCTCATCGACGAGGTCCCCGAGCACGGCCCGCAGCTGCCGGATGTCGCGCAGGCAGTGGACGCGCTGCCACTGCGCGTCGCGCCACTGGGCCTCGGTCACCGCCCGCCAGCCCGGGAAGCGCCGCCAGTCCGGTTCGACCAGCTCCTTCCGGGTGTACACGTAGGGCTGGTCGAGGGTGTCGGTGGATGAGCCAGCTTCCTGGATCGCAGTCATCTTGACTCCTTGGCGGCCGATCTGCGTAAGAATCTCCCGTCTATGCGACAATACGATGTAAATATTCCTGTCGCATAGCGATCGTGCAGACTCGACACCGTGAACGACACGACGCTGCTGCTCGGCGGGCGGATCCACTCGCCGAGCTCGCCCGACGCCACCGCGATGGCGGTCACCGGCGACACCGTGGTCTGGGTCGGACAGGACGGCCCCGGCCGGGCCCTGCATCCCGAAGCGGAGGTCGTGGATCTCGACGGTGCCTTCGTCGCCCCCGCCTTCGTCGACGCCCACGTGCACGCGACCGCCACCGGCCTGCACCTGTCCGGACTCGACCTGACCGGCGTCCGCGACGCCGGCGGCCTCCTCGCCGCCGTACGGTCGGCCGTCCGCCCCGGCGAGGTGCTGATCGCGCATGGCTGGGACGAGACGACCTGGACCAGCCCCCGCCTGCCCAGCCGCGCCGAACTGAACGAGGCCGCGGGTGGCGCCGCCGTCTACCTGAGCCGGGTCGACGTGCACTCCGCGCTCGCCTCCAGCGCGCTCGCGGACGCCGCCTCCGGCGCCGAGGGCTGGTCGCAGGACGGCCCGCTCACCCGCGAGGCCCACCATCACATCCGTGCGGCCGTCCGTGCCGGGATTTCCGCCGAACAGCGCCGCCGCGCCCAGGACGCCTTCCTCACCCGCGCCGCTGAACGCGGGATCGTCAGCGTCCACGAATGCGCCGGGCCTGACATCTCGGGCGAGGACGACCTCGCCGCTCTCCTGGCGCTCGCCGCCGAACCCGGACGGCCGGAGGTGGTGGCCTACTGGGGCGAACGCGACGCGCTCACCCTCGCCGAGCGCCACGGCCTGCGCGGCCTGGCCGGTGACTTCTTCGTCGACGGCGCCCTCGGCTCGCGCACCGCCGCGCTGCACGAGCCCTACACCGACCAGCCCGGCACCACCGGCAGCCGCTACCTCGACGCCGAGGCCATCGCCGAGCACCTCGTCACCTGCACCGAAGCCGGACTGCAAGCCGGCTTCCATGTCATCGGCGACGCCGGCGTGACCGAGGTCGTGCGCGGTTTCCAGCTCGCCGAGAAGGCCGTCGGCCAGCGGGCCCTCGCCGCCCGTGGGCACCGACTGGAACACCTGGAGATGGTGGACGCCGACCAGGCCGCGCTGCTCGCCGGCTGGGGCGTCGCGGCCTCCATGCAGCCGCAGTTCGACGCGCTCTGGGGCGGTACGGACGGCATGTACGCGGCCAGGCTCGGCGTTCGCGCGGCCGGGCTCAACCCCTTCTCGACGCTCGCCGCGAAGGGTGTCGTGCTGGCCTTCGGCTCGGACAGCCCGGTCACCACGCTCGAACCGTGGGCGGCCGTCCGCGCCGCCGTGCACCACCGGACAGCCGGCTTCGGCCTGTCCGCACGCGCCGCGTTCAACGCGCACACCAGGGGAGGCCATCGCGCCGCGGGCGTCAACGACGGCCTCACCGGCAGCCTCGTGCCCGGCGCGCCCGCCCACTACGCGATCTGGGAGGCCGCCGATCTCGTCATCGCCACCCCGGACTCACGGGTGCAGCGCTGGTCCACCGACCCGCGTTCCCGGGTGCCCGCGCTGCCTCCGCTCGATCCCGGCGCACCGCTTCCCACGTGCCTGCGCACCGCCCGCGCGGGACGGGTTCTCTACGACGTGCTCACACCGGCCGCCTAGAGTTGAGCGGTGGCCATAACCGCCCCGGAGACCCAGGCGAGGAAAACCCCGAAGCGCGTGCGAGCGTGGCGGCCGTGGCTGCTGCGCCTGGTGGCGGCCGCCGCGTCGGGCGGCGTGTTCTACCTGAGCTTCGCGCCGCGTCCACTGTGGTGGCTCGCGCCGCTCGGGTTCGCCGGCTTCGGTTTCGTGTTGCGGGGACGCCGCTTCTGGGGCGGTCTCGGTTACGGGTTCGTCTTCGGACTCGGCATGTACGTGCCGTTGCTGTTCTGGGTCCAGGACTTTCTCGGCCGGGATTTCGGCCCGGCGCCCTGGCTCGCGTTGTCCGCGGCGCTCGCCCTGTACCTCGGCATCGGCGGGGCGCTGTGCACCGTCGTGGCGCGGCTGCGCGGCGCGCCGGTCTGGATGGCGCTGGTGATCATGGCGACCGAGACGCCGCGCTCCTGGTTCCCGCTCGGCGGCTTTCCGTGGGGCCGCGTCGCGTTCAGCCAGCCCGACGGCGCGTTCGTGCCGCTGGCCTCCATCGGCGGCGCCCCGCTGGTGGGCTTCGTGGTCGTGCTCACCGGGTTCTCGCTCACCGCGCTGCTGGTCCGGCTGCGGCAGCGGGCCTGGCGGCCGCTGATCGCCCCCGCCGCCGCGATCGTCGTGCCGGTCGTCGCGGGGCTGGCGCTGTGGCCGACGATCGGCACCTCCGCCCAGACCGGCAGCCTGACCGTCGGCACCGTCCAGGGCAACGCGCCCGACATCGGGATCAGGCTGATGCAGCAGTCGGCGGAGATCGCGGCCAATCACCTCGCCCAGAATGCCCGCCTCGCCGAGCAGATCCGCACCGGCGCCGTGCCGAAACCCGATCTGGTGGTCTGGCCGGAAAGCGCCATGGAGCTGACCGACGGCGGCGACCCCAGGATCGGCCAGGCGGTCGCCCAGATCGGCGTGCCCGCCCTCATCGGCGCGCTGAGGTGGAGTGGCGCGGACAGCCACCCGCAGAACACCGAGACGGTGTGGGACCCGAAGACCGGCCCGGGGCAGCGGTACGCGAAACAGCAGCTGGTGCCCTTCGGCGAGTTCATCCCGGCCCGCGCGATCGCCACCTGGTTCACCCCGTTCGTCAGCGACACCTACGACATGCGGCCCGGCAACTCACCCGCCGTGCTCGACGTCGCCGGCACCCGGGTGACCACGCCGATCTGCTACGAGATCGCCTACGACTACGTCAGCCGCGAAGGCATCGACGACGGCGCCCAGCTGATCGTGCTGCCGACCAACAACGCCTGGTTCGGCCACGGCGAGATGACCTACCAGCAGCTGGCCATGGCCCGGTTCCGCGCGGTCGAGCACAGCCGCGCCGTGGTCGTGTCGGCCACCAGCGGGGTGAGCGCGCTCGTGGCGCCCGACGGCACGATCATGCAGTCGACCAGCCAATACACCGCCGCATCCCTGGTCGGGCGCGTGCCGTTACGGCAGACGACTACGCTGTCGGATCGACTCGGTGCGTGGACCGAGTACGGCCTGGTCGGGGCGGCGCTCGTCGCGGTGCTGATCGGGTACGTGCGGATAGGGCGCACCCGGCGCACGAGCGCCAAATACGAGGCAGAGACCGTGGCGGGATGAGGACTCCCGCCGAGGGAGGAACGGATGGCGCAGGCGCCGCGGGCAGCACGACCGATTGAGCCGGTCCTGGTGGTGATCCCGACCTACAACGAACGCGAGAACCTCGCGCCCATCCTGCGCAGACTGCACGAGGCGCTGCCGAACGTCCACGCGCTCGTGGTCGACGACGGCAGCCCCGACGGCACCGGAGAGCTCGCGGACAAGCTCGCGGCCGACGACAAGCGGATCCAGGTCATGCACCGCACCGAGAAGGCCGGCCTCGGCGCGGCCTACGTCGCGGGTTTCCGGTGGGGCCTGGAGCGTGACTACGCGACGATCGTCGAGATGGACGCGGACGGCTCGCACGCGCCGGAGGACCTGCCACGCATGCTCGAGGCGCTCACCGACGCCGACCTGGTGCTCGGCTCCCGCTACGTACCGGGCGGCAGCGTCGTGAACTGGCCGCTGCGCCGCGAGATCCTCTCGCGCGTGGCCAACATCTACTCGCGGCTGGCGCTGGGCTGGAAGATCAACGAGTACACCGCCGGGTTCCGCGCCTACCGCCGTGAGGTGCTGGAGAAGCTGCCGCTGGACGAGATCGCCTCGCGCGGTTACTGCTTCCAGATCGACCTCGCCTGGCGCACGCTGCAGTCCGGGTTCGAGGTCGTCCAGGTGCCGATCACCTTTACCGAACGCGAGCTGGGTGAGTCGAAGATGAGCGGCGCGGTCATCCGCGAGGCGATGCTGCGCGTCGGCATCTGGGGCACCAAGCACCGGCTCCAGCAGGTGCGGAACCTGGTGCTGCGGCGCGGCAGGTAACCGCAGACAGCAGAAGGCCCCCGCGGCGGGAGGACGCGGGGGCCTACTGTTTCGTGGCGGGAAAGCGTCAGCTACGCCGACCGGGTCGTTCGCCGGCCCTTCAGCTCGGCGAGACGCTCGTTCAGCAGGTCTTCCAGCTCTGGGATGGAACGCCGCTCCAGCAGCATGTCCCAGTGCGTGCGCGGTGGCTTGACCTTCTTCTGCTCGGGCTGGGCGCCATCCACGATCTCGGACTCGCTGCCGTGCAGCCGGCACTCCCACACCGCGGGGATCTCGGCGTCGTCGGAGAACGGCACCTCGAACTCGTGGTTCTTGGGGCACGCGTATCGCACCGTACGGCGCGGCGCGAGGTCGTGGTTTCGGTCGGTCTCGTAGCTGACCGCTCCCAGCCGGCTTCCACGGAGTACACGGTCGGCCATGATGACGTCCTTTCAGTCGGCTCTGGGGTTGAGAGCCAGGGTGATGCTCACCCTATGCAACGACGGTCGGTGCCCGGTGATTCCCGGACGAACATGTCGTCGCTCACGATGAGCGCACTCACCCCTCGGGCAACAGCTTCCACCACAGGGACACGGCAAACGTCTCTTAGTGACGCCGTTTTGCCCTTCTTCTTGGGATAATCCCCCAGTCGGGCTATCGGATGACGGTATTTCGCCCCGCTAACGACGTTCAACCGAGACGTAGTTGGCCGTGGGGTACGGCCACCGGCCCAAGATCGCCGAGCCGGAAATGGCGGCGGCACAATACTTGATAACGCAAAGTAGTGATTTCGGGATCCGGCTGTAACGAGGTTGCATCTTCAACAACGCTGGGAGAGGTGTCCGCCACAACGACCGTATCCCCCTCGCGGAGGACCTCGCCGTCGAGCACGCGGGCGTTGAACCGGCCCGGGGCCCCGCACCAGCACAGCACCTCGACCTGAACCGGCTGCAGCTCGTCGGCGAGTTCGAACAGCCGCCGCGCCCCGGGAAACAGCTCGCCGCGGAAGTCGGTGGCGATGCCGAAGCAGTACACGTCGATCCCGACCTCGTCGGCCAGTTCCGCGAGTTGCTCGGCCTGCTGCGGGGACAGGAACTGTGCCTCGTCGACGATCAGGTAGTCCACCTGCTCGCCGGCCACCCAGTACTCACGGATCAGCTGCCGGAGATCGGCCTCGGCGCCGACCTCCACCGCCTGGCGCGCGATGCCGATCCGGCTCGTGATCCGCGGCGCGCCGGAACGGTCGTGCCGGACCAGCAGCAGGCCGCGGCGGCCCTGTCTGGCGTGGTTGTGGTTGATCTGCAGAGCCAGCGTCGACTTCCCGCAGTCCATCGGGCCGTAGCGGAAACGGAGCATCCCGCGGACCGGGGCGCGGCGTGCGGCGGGAACGGAGGACAGGGCATCGCCCGGATCGGGACTGTCGGCGGAAAGCGAGGTCACGACGCCCGAGCCTAGCTCTCCCTTGATCGGGTGAATTGGCAGGAGATCGACTTCGGACGTGCCGATGACTGGGGAGTGCCGCCGGGGGAGCGGGCCGGTGGGCCTACCGGCAGTTTTTCGGGCAATCGGCGTGTCGTTTCCAGGAGTGAAGCATGATCCATGTGATTCTGTTGAGTTTGATGTGACTCTTGTGGTTGATGGGTCACATCCTTACTGTGCTCGCATGATCCACAACCGGCTAAGACCCGTGGCCAGAGCCGCCGTCAGACTCGTGCTGGTCGCGGCCGTCGCGTTGGGAGCCCAGGTGATCACGAGCACGACCGCCTCGGCGGACCCCAGTGCGACGACCTGGCTCAAGCTGCGGATGTGTGAATCCAGCAACCGCTACACCGTCAACACCGGCACCGGTTACTACGGCGCATACCAGTTCGACCTGCCCACGTGGCGCAGCGTCGGCGGCCAGGGCAGGCCGGACCAGGCCAGCCCGGCGGAACAGGACTTCCGCGCCCTCTACCTCTACCGCATGCGTGGCTGGCAGCCCTGGGAGTGCGGCGGCATGCTCGGCCTGCGCGACGACGGGGACGCGCGCAGCAAGCGCGCCCCCAGCTACGCCGAATCGGCCTACATCGGCGGTGGCTCCGCGCCCGCACCCGCTCCGGCACCCGCACCACCACCGGTCATGGCACCGTGGCCCGGCGTCGTCTACGCCTACGGCGATTGCGCGCCCGCGCTGCGGACCTGGCAGCTGCGGATGAACGCCTACGGCTACGGCTTCGAGGGAACCGGCTGCTACTACGGCAAGACCCAGCAGGCGGTGCTCGATCTGCAGCGCGCCAACGGGATCAACGACTCCGGACGGCTCGGCCCCAAGACGTGGAAGGCCGCGTGGCAGGGGACCGCTCCGCGCTAGGCGGCCCAGGCGCCGCGCTCGATGAGCACTTCGCGAAGCAGGTCCGGGCGGTCGGTGACGACGCCGTGCACGCCGAGGTCGAGCAGGGTGCGCATCTGGTCCTGATCGTCGATGGTCCAGGTGTGCACCTCGACGCCGGCGCGCGCGGCGGTGCGCAGGAACGAGCGATCGACCACGGTCAGCCCGCCCTGTTTGACCGGTACCTGCGCCATGGCGCCGCGGCACAGGAAGCCCAGCCGCAGCCAGGGTGCCCAGCCGTTGGCCCACAGCACGGCGGCCGATCGAGGTCCCATCGAGGTGATCAGCTTGGGTCCGGCGAGCTTGCGGATCCTGGCCAGGCGCGCGTCGGAGAACGCGGCCGCCGCGACGCGCTCGTAGGCGCCCATGCGTTCGATCGTGCGCAGAAAGGGTGCGACGGCCCGATCGGACTTGACGTCGATGTTGAACCGCGCCTCGGGCAGTTCCTCGAGCAGGTCCTCCAGCCGTGCGACGGGTTCACGCCCGCTGACCTTCGCCCGCCGCACCGCCGACCACGTCTGTGTCGCGATTGGACCGTGCGCATCGGTGGTGCGATCGAGAGCGGCGTCGTGGTGCACGACGACGACGCCGTCGGAGGTGGCGTGCACGTCGGTTTCGAGGTACTGGAACCCCTCGGCGACGGCGCGGCGGAAGGCTGACAGGGAGTTCTCCATGCCCTCGAGGGCGTCCAGATGCCACCCGCGGTGGACGAACGCCCGGGGGAAGGCGCCGGCGAGGTACGGGTGGTTGCTTTGCGCGGTCTGCACCCGACCAGTGTGCGGTATCGGCGTGGCCACGTCATGAGCGCGCGGTTGCCGGTTAGGGTCGTGCCCGTGAGCGAAGCGGTCGAGACACTGAAAGCGTCACGTGACGTTTTGGAGGGGATACCGCGGAACGTCGCGCCGCAGCACTGCGGCTGGTGCGGGCGACGTCTTGAACAGGCCGTCGCCAAGGGGAGGAGGCGACGGTACTGCGGGCAGTCGTGCCGTCAGCGTGCCTACGAGCGCCGTGCCGCCGTGCAGCGCAGCGGCCTGCCCGAGGACGCCGTGGTGCTGTCCGACGCCGAGCTCACCGCGCTGCAGGACAGGTTGTTCCAGCTTCGCTGTGCCGCCGAGGACGTCGTGACAGCCGCCGACGACGGCGCGGAGACGGCGGAGTTGCGGAGGATGGCACAGGAGCTGGCCGCCACGGCGCAGGACCTGGAACGGCTCCGCTGAACGCGCCCGACGCTCGGGAACAGCAGCGCGGGAGAAGTAACGCGTTCCTTGATCGGGGCGACCTCGATGCGAGGTGTCTGCTCGCCGCACGAAGGGACGCACCATGAAGGTCGTGATCGTCGGGGGCGGCATTGGTGGCCTGAGCCTGGGCCTGTCGCTGTGCGCGGCCGGCCTCGAGGACATCGACATCTACGAGTCGGCGCCGGTTGTTCGCGAACTGGGTGTGGGAATCAACGTCCTGCCCCACGCGGTCAGGGAACTCACGGAGCTCGGACTTCAGGACGAACTCTCCCAGATCGGCGTGGCGACCGCGGACTTCACCTACTATTCGAGGCTCGGGCAGCGGATTTGGCACGAGCCACTGGGGATCGCGGCCGGTTATCGCTGGCCACAGCTTTCGATTCATCGAGGCGAACTGCTTGGCGTTCTGCACCGAGCTGTACTCAAGCGCCTTGGCCCGGACCGAATCCACACGAACCACCATTTCTCCCGTTTCGGCTACCGGGAGGACGGCGGTGTCTGGGCCGAATTCGTCGGGCGGGATGCCGAGCGAGTCGTCGCGCGCGCCGAGTCCGACCTTCTGGTGGGCTGCGACGGTATTCACTCCAGCGTTCGAAACGCGCTCTACCCGGAGGGCGATCCTCTTCGCTGGAGCGGCGTGATCATGTGGAGAGGCGTGAGCCAGGGGAGGCCGTTTCTTTCCGGGCGCTCGATGGTGAACATCGGTTCGAGCAAACGGCGCACTGTGGTCTATCCGATCTCTCGGTCCCAGGATGAGCGAAGCTCGTCAGTGATCAACTGGGTCGCGACCTGCAAGGTGTCGGCATCGGAGATGCCGCCGCAGGACTGGACATATGTCGCGCAGCGAGAAGAAGTCCTCAAGACCTTCGCTGACTTCACGTTCGACTTTCTGGACGTCGTCCGACTCATTCGTGATGCCGAGGCGATCTACCAGTATCCCATGGTGGACAAGGACCCACTTCCATCCTGGGACTTCGGACGCGTGACCCTGCTGGGCGATGCCGCCCATCCGATGCATCCGGTCGGCGGCAACGGCGCATCCCAAGCGATCCTCGACGCGCGCGTTCTCGCCCGCGAACTCGCGCTGCGGCAGACGATTGAAGCCGGTGTCTCCGCCTACGACAGCCAACGCCGGCCGGCAACGGCCGCGGTCGTCCGGTCGAACCGGAAGGCGGGCCCGCACCGCTGTCAGGACCTCGTGGAGGCGCGCGCACCCGAGGGATTCAAGGACATTCTCGACGTCATGACGCGCCAGGAGCTCGAAGCAATCGCCGACGACTACAAGCTCGTCACCGGATCAGAGGTCGAGCGCCTGAACAGCCGGGAGTCGTTGTCCGTCACAGCGCTGGCCGCATCCGAATCCGACGTGTCCGGCGCACGCTGATCGGATGACCACCGGCTGCCGCGCGCGTGCGATCGAGGCCCGCCCCTCTCCTGCTGACAGCCTCCCCCGAGTGCCGATAATGTACATTATGTTAAGTAACGTCAATCCGTCATCAACCTGTTGGCGGACGCCACCAGCAGCTCGGCCCTGCTCCGGATGAACGATGAGAAGTCATCATGAAACAGACTGGACGGGCATATCGCGTGCTCGAGGATGCGGTCAACCTCTGACTCGGGCATCTTGGCCCGGTAGATACTCGGAGCCACGCCGCCCAAGATCTTGTTGTCTCCGGCGGAGATCATGGCGAAATTTGCGAGGACGCTCGCGGCCCCGCCGTCGATCTCGCGTTTCGCCAAGAATGCTTGCGGCATCAGATGGTGGAACTCGGACCGGTTGAAGGCCGAGAGCACGTCCGACAGCGAGACTTGCTCCCCTGACACAAAGCTCAAAGGCGCCGCGTTCACTAGCAGGAGCACGAAAGTCTTGGTGTCGACAGCGGACACGGAGAATTTCTTCTCAAGGAAGAAGTCGCCCTCCAGGTTGACAGAAACGTCCGCAAGCGCGGAGGGTTTGCCTTCGCGCAGCTTAAGCGCTTCCTCGATGTCCCGTTTCAGATTTCGGAGGACGCCTGCACTGAACCGACGCGAAAAGAATGAGCGCCACAGCCACCTCATCAGAACGTTGCGCTGCGCATCCGTTACGTTTCTGGTTTTTCCGTTCTTATGCGCGAAGAAGACGCAGAGCGGTACCAGTGCGGAGGGATACGGAAGGTTGGTCAGCTTCTCCACACGCAAGTTGTTGCGGACGAAACGGCTGCCCGAGATCAAGGCCCCGACACTCGTCATCCGCGGCCGCCGGGACCCGTTCTTCCCGGTCGGCAACGGCGAGGCCATCGCGCGCGAGATCCCTGGGGCACGGCTGCTCGTCCTCGAGGAAGCCGCCACTGCGATCCCCGATGCGGCAGCCTGCGAGATCGCCGAGGTGATGCGGTCGTCGGGTAGAGCACGACGCTCGGTCAGCCCGGCCGGTACACCGTCAGCGCGCGCGGCAGTTTGCACACCGTCACCTCCGGTGCCACGCGCGCGAACTCGCCGTCCACGGTCAGCCGGAGGTCGCCTTCCGGTGCACTGATCTCCACTGTCGAGGCGAACGTGTTCTCGTACGGGCTGCACCAGCGCAGTGTCCCGGTGACCATCGCCAGCACCACCCGGGTGCGGCAGAACGGCCGCTCGGCGTCGATGATCCGCACGTCCAGCCGACCGTCGTCCAGCCGGGGCCGGTTCGCCGGGGCGAAACCCGTTGGCAGATAACCGCCGTTGCCCGCGAACACCATCCACACGCGACGGTGGCGGCCGTCGATGACGAGGTGCTGCGGCTGCGCGCGCCGCAGCAGGTGCACGAGACCGATGACCATGGCGGGCCACTTCCCCACCCGCCGCTCCCACTTCTCCCGGTAGCGCACGAGGTCGGTGTACAGACCGGTGCTGCACGTGTTCACGAACACCTGCTCGCCCGCGCAGCCCACGTCCACGGCGACCGCGGTCCCCGCCCGCAGCGCGTCCACGGCCTCTTCGGCGGTTTCGACTCCCAGGTCCCGGGCGAAGTGGTTGAGCGTGCCCGCCGGAATCGCCAGCAACGGCAGCCCGTACTCGATCGCGGTCTTGGCCGCGACGTTGATCGTGCCGTCTCCCCCGGCCGCGCCGAGCACCCGCGCCCGGCGCGCGGCTTCGGCCAGGACCTTCGCGAGATCCGTTTCGTCGGGCGGGCGGACGATCTCGGCGTCGGGCAGCCGCTCGGCCAGCACCTGCCGCACGTCCTCCCCCGCGCTTCCGGCACCCGAGTTGACCACGATCACCACGCCCTCCCCGGTAGGCGAGGCGACGGCGTCGGCGGCTCCTGCGGCGGCGGGCCCGGGCAACGTGGTCGGCCACCACCACGTGGTCAGCACGCCGGCGCCCAGCCCGAGCGCGGCACCGGCGACCACGTCGGAGGGATAGTGCACGCCGGCCGCGACACGTGAGGCGGCCACCCCGGCGGCGAGCAGCCCGATCGGCGCCGCCAGTGCGGGCCATTCGAGCCCCACCCCCGTCGCGAAGGCCGCCGCCGAGGCGGAGTGCCCGGACGGGAAGGACGTCGTGACCGGCATGCGGCGATGACGCGGCACGACCGGCATCAGGTGCGCCGGCGGGCGCGGGCGGCGCACCGCCTTCTTGCTGACGACGTTGGCGCCGAAGCTGGCGACGCCGACTGCGATCATGCCCCGCAGCGCCGCGCGCCGCGCCCGGCGTTCGCCCGACGCGGCGAGCAGGCCCGCGATGCCCCACCACAGTCCCGCGTAGTTCGCGCTGTGCCCCAGGGCGGGCAGCACCCGCGTGACCAGCGGCGATTCGTGCGTGGCGGCCTTGCGGAGGATCCGATGGTCGGCCTTGCGCAGTTTTCGCCTCATATCGCGGCAGCCTACGGAAAAGCCGGCCTCACAGCGCGAACGCCACGACGACGAGCGCGCCCAGAACCGCGGCGCTGGCAAGGAAAGCCGACTGCGGGGCGGCGGCCGCCAGCGCGGCGAGCCCGACGGCGCCACCGACCTGGCGCGCCGCGTTGAGCAGTCCCGACGCCAGGCCGGCGTCGTCGCTGGCCGCTGAGGACGTGACCGTCGCGGTAACCGGAGTCATGAGCAGCCCGAGTCCGCCGCACATCAGGATCGCCGGACCGAAGACGGTGGCCAGGTAGCCACCGGGAGGGGTGAGTCCCTGCCACACGAAGCCCGCGGCACCGATGACCGCACCCGCCACGACGAGCGTGCGAGTGCCGAGTCGGCGGCGCAGCCACGGTGCCGACCGCGAGCCCACGATGATCGCGAGCGTGTGCGGGAGGAAGCCAGCCCCGGTTTCCAGCGCGTTGTAGTGCAGCGTGTTCTGCATGTACAGCGACAGGAAGTACCACATGGTGATGAATGCGGCACCCATCAGCAGCATCGCGAACGTTCCGGCGGAGATGCCGCGCACCCGGAACAACCGCAGCGGCATCAGCGGTGCCGGCGACCGCGCTTCGACGACCAGGAACAGGGCCAGCAGGGCGAGCCCGATCACCAGCCACGGCCACGGATGCTCGATCCCATAGACCAGTGCCGTTCCGCCGACGGTGACCAGGACCGCGCCCGGCACGTCGAGCCGCCGTCGTTCCGCGATCGGGCGGCTCTCGGTGAGCACCGGTGCGGCGAGCGCGATCGCGACCGCGCCGATCGGGACGTTGACGAGCAGGATCGAGCGCCACGACAGGTACTGGGTGAGCACGCCGCCGACAAGTGCTCCCGCCGCCCCGCCCGCCGCGCCGACGGCCGTCCAGATGCTCAGTGCCCGGGCACGGTCGTCGGGATCGGTAAAGGTGGTGCTGACGATGGTGAGGGTCGCCGGGGCCAGCACCGCCGCACCCAGTCCTTGCACCGCGCGGGCCGCGATGAGCAGTCCGGCGGTGCCGGCCAGTCCCCCGGCGAGGCTCGCGGCGGAGAACACCCCGAGCCCCAGCAGGAAGATCCGCTTGCGGCCGTAGAGGTCGGCGATGCGGCCGCCGAGCAGCAGGAACCCGCCGAACGCGAGGGCGTAGGCGTTGACCACCCACTGCAGCCCCGGCGCGCTGAAGCCGAGACTCGCCCGGATCGACGGAAGTGCGACGTTCACGACCGAGACGTCGAGGATGACCATGAACTGGCCGGCACAGGTGAGGAAGAGGACGAGATTGCCCGGTTTTCTAGACATGCCGCCATACTTCGATCGTGGCGTCGCCACCTTAGCAGCCGTGCTCAGCTCCGGATCTCGGGGCGGTCGATGATGCGCAGCCAGGTGCCGTCGGGTTGACGCCGCGCGACCTGGACGCGGCCGCCGGTGTTGTCGGACGGGACGGTCGAGGTGAGCGCGAGGTCGCCATGGCGGATGGTCGGCATCGGCTCCTCGACCTGGAATCGTGGCGCCTGCGCGAGCATCTGCTCGAACACGGCGAGGATCGCGGCACGGCCGACGGTCTGCGATCCCGGTGGGAAGGCCAGCACCGCGTCGGGTTCGTACAGTTCGGAAAGCCCTTTCGCATCGCCGGCGTTGGCGAGTTCCACGAACAGTCGGGCCAGGTCTTCGGGTTCGGTTGCCTTTGTCATGTCTCCAGCCTGTGCCATGTTCAGCTAGAAGTCCAAGAGCTGGTTCTGCTCGCAGCTAGAATGATTGGTTATGGAACTGCGGCAGCTCGAGTACTTCGTGACCGTGGCCGGGGAAGGCAATTTCACCAGGGCTGCCGAGAAGCTGCACGTGGCGCAGCCCGGGGTCAGCGCGCAGATCCGGCGGCTGGAGCGGGAGGTCGGGCAGGATCTGCTGGACCGCTCGGGCCGGTCGGTGCGCCTGACCGCGGTCGGCGCGGCGGTGCTCCCCTATGCCCGCGCCGCCCTGGCCGCCGTCGACGGCGTGCGCCTCGCGGTGGACGAGCTGACCGGACTCGTGCGCGGGCGCGTCGCGGTGGGCATGGTGACCTCGCACAACGTCGATCTGCCCGGCCTGCTGGCCGATTTCCACGCCGACCATCCCGAGGTCGAGATCACCCTGATCGAGGCGGACACCGCGCGGCTCGTGGACGCCCTGCGGGACGGGCGCCTGGACGCGGCGATCATCGCGCTGTCGGCCACGGCGCCGGACGGTCTGCGGTTGCACGTGGTCACCTCGCAGCTGATCACGGCCGCTGTGAGCAGGGACGATCGCCTGGCCGGGCGGGACGCGGTCACGCTCGCCACGCTGCGGGAGCGGGCGCTGATCTGCCTTCCGCGTGGCACGGGAATCCGCTCGCATCTCGACGCGGCATGCGCGGAGGCAGGGTTCGAGCCGCGGATCGCGTTCGAGGCCAGTGATCCGACGATGCTGGCGCAACTGGCCGCGCGTGGGCTCGGGGTGGCGATCCTGCCCGATTCGGTGGCGCGCTCGCGGGCGGACCTGCACCCGCTGGAGATCACGCGGCCGGCGCTGCGGGGCGGGTTGGCGTTCGCGTGGCGCGCCGAAGGCCCGGTCTCTCCCGCCGCGCGGGTGCTGATCGACCGCGCGCGGCGGATGTTCCCCGCCCCGAGCTGATCCGGTGTCGACCGCGCGCCCCGGCGGAGGTCTGAATCCGGACCGCGGAGCCCGGAGTGGCGTCCCCGTGATGCTCGCTCAGGTGCAGCTGCAGTTTCGCCAGAGCGCCGCGCCTCGTGGCCGGGGAAGGTCTGCTGAATCGGGACCGTGACCGGAGCTTAGGCTGCGGTCGCCGGGCTGCGCGGCCACCAATGCGAGGGCCTGGCTGTGGATGCTCTGGGTGCCGTCCGCGGGGGTGGCAGCGTCCTTACCGGTAGCCCGCGTCGTCGGTCGCCGCGGGCAGGCTCATCAGTTCGGCCAGCAGCCCGGCCCGGAGATCGTCGCCGTCGCGCTGATCCAGGACGATGGCCTGCACGTTGGTGAGCTTCTGCCGCAGGTGATCACGTTGTTCGGCGCGCCGCTCGGATCGGGCGAGCTTGTCGGCGAGGTCGCGGACGCGGGCGGTGTGATCGGCTTTGGCGCGCTCGAGCTGGGCTTCGAGACGCTGTTCGGCCTCGGCAGCTTGCGTACGGGCGGCGGCGAATGCTTCGCGGGCGGCGTCGCGCTCGGCTGTGCGGACGGATAGCTGCTCGGCGCGTTCGGACAGCGTGGCCTGCAGGCTGTCCGCACGGCGTCGCTCGTGGCGGGCTTCCTGCGCGGCGTCCGCGGCTCGTTCCTCGGCGGCGGCGCGGGCGGCTTCGGCGCGGGCCTGGTCGAGTTCGGCCTCCTTCTGCGCGGCCACGGCCTGGTCGGCCCGTTCCTCCGCCAGCTCGCGGGCCAGGGTTTCCTCGCGGGCGCGGCGTATCTCCTGGTCGCGGGTGTCGTGGGCCTGGCGTATCCGGTCGGCGGCCTCGGCGCGGGCCTGCCGCACGTCCTGCTCGGCCTGCTCCCGGGCGAGGCCGATCTGGTGTTCTGCTTGCTCCGCTGCCTGGCGGATCTGCTGTTCGGCCTCCTCATGCGCCTGGCGGATTTGGCCGTCGGCGTGTTCGCGGGCCTCGCGGACTTGGTGCTCGGCCTCCTCGGCGCGGGCCTCGGCGCGCTGACGGAGCCCCTCGGCCTCGGCGGCGCGCGCCTCGGCTTCTTCGGCGCGTGCGGCGATGTCGGTGACCTCGTCGCCCACGCGCGACGTCACGGTCTTGAGCGCTCCGCGCACCGCGTCGAGGGGCTGCCCCAACGAGGCGGCCGCGCGGAGGAATTCGTCCACGGTCGCGCGCAGTTCGGCGGTGGAGATCGACTCCCCCATCGCGTCTCGCAGCGCCTGATCGGCTGCCGCGAGCTGCTTACAGCTCCGGCCGCCCGGCCACTCCCGATCCGGGCAGAACTCGAACGGCCGCCCCCCACGCGGCCCCGGCGGCGGCAATGGCGCCTGGCATCCCCGGAACCCACACAGCCCCGCCGTCTCCGCCCGCTGCCCGCCGTCGTTTTTCATGTCGTTGATCATAGGTTAGAAGTTGTGTAACTCCAACCAGTGGTTATAGATATCGCAACGCATCGCAAGTTAGCTACAGAAATAATCTTTTGTAGCTAAGATAGGAGGAGAATTAGCCGGTCAACTTAGGGTGAGGCTGTAGTGACTCAGCGTGGTAGTGCTGGCTCGTATGAGGGGGGTCGGAAAACTGGGGAGGTCGACTCCGGTGGTGGGGATGGCGCTGGAAGTGGTTGGGCCGGTGCCGGGAGTAGCTGCGCCGGCGACGGAAGTAGCTCGGCTGGCGATCGAAGTTCTGAGTCCGCCGCCGACCCGGTGGCCGAGTCCGTCCCCGTCGACGGAGCCGAGGCGACGGCCGCCGGCGTAGCCGAGCCCGCCGCGGTCGGGGCCGCCAAATCCGCCGGGCACGCGACCAAATCCACCGAGCCCCTCGAGTCCATCGAGCCCGCCACGACTGGACAGGCTGAGCCCGCTGCCGCCGCGATCGGGGCAGCTGAGCCGACGGCCGCTGCCAGCCGCACGATCGAATCCGCCGAGCTCGCCACGACCGGGCAGGCTGAGCCCGCTGCCGCCGCATCCACCGCCTCCGGAGGCAGCCGCAGCCCCGCCACTCCCGTCCCCCGGCTCCGAATCGGGGGACGAAGTGAGCCCGCCGCCGGCCACCGTGAGCCGCCCGGCGATGCCGTCGGGCAGCCCGACCTGTGGCCCGGTGTCCCGGACCCCGCGGTGCTGCTCACGGCGCTCGCCGACTGGCTGTCCGGCTACGGCAACCGCGGGACGCGGCGAACGTACGCCGAAGGGCTGGGGCTCCCGGTCACCGCCAACGACCTCGGCGCGTGGCTCAAACTCGAAGATCCACCGGCGGGCTGGGTGGACGCCCTCGCGCGGTACATCGCGGCTCTCGGGATCTCCCACGTCACCCCCTCCACACACCGGCCACCGCCCGCCGCGCGGGGGCGGCTACGCGAGCTGCACTGGCTCCGGTGGTGCGCCAGCCACGGCCAGAACCCCCTGACCGCACGCTCCCACCACGTCAAAACCTGGCTCGACGCCCTCGCCGACGCCGGCGCGGCCACCGCCACCCGCGACCGGCTGCTGGCCACCGTCAAAGCCTGCTACACCCACCTCGCCGACACCGGCCTCATCGACGCCAACCCGGCCGCCCTCAACCGCCGCCGGCTCGGTCTCGTGGTATCCGCCGCCAGCACCAGCACCACCATCACCCTGACCACCGCCCAGGTCGCGCGGCTCTGCGAGGCCGCAGGCACGCCCCGTCGCGGCGCCAGCCCGACCGACGTCGCCCGCGCCCGCGCCGTCGTCACGCTGCTCACCCTCGGGCTGCGCGTCAGCGAACTCTGCGGCCTCGACCGCGCCGACCTGCACGTCACCCGCGGCCGCCGCGCGCTGCGCGTGCACGGCAAGGGCGGCAAGACCCGCATCGTCTACCTGCACGAACTCGCCGACCGGGCCCTCGCCGACTACCTCCGCCTCACCCAGGACACAGCCGTCGCGCGCCGAGGAACCACCGCAGCGCCGACGCCACTGCTGGTCACCCGGGCCGGCCACCGCTTCCAGCGGCAGGCGATCTGGCAGCTCCTGCGCCGGCTGGCCGTCTCGGCCGGCGAGCCGTTGCGCGACGTGGCCGACGCCCTGCACCCCCACGCCCTCCGCCACTTCTACGTCACCACCGCCGTCGAAGCCGGCGCCCAGCTCGTGCACGTCCAGGCCGACGTCGGGCACACCAGCATCGACACCACCGAGGGCGTCTACAACAGCGCCGCCCGCGATCCCGGCCGCAGCGCCGTCGACCTCATCGCGGCCGCGCTGGCCGAGAACGAGCCGGACGAGGGCCGGTGAAAAACAGCCCCATCCTGCCCGCTCATGGAACAAAACCGTTGTGGCTCAACGAAACGGCCGCTTCAGATCGGGGCCTTGCCGGAAATGACCGGGTTGCTATTGCTACCGCTACGGGTGTGATTTCGTTTACACTGCTCTCAGCGGTTCAGCCGGTAGCCGTGGCAACCAATCGCCCCACCACGAGGCCACAGCGGCGTCCGCAAAAAGCGGGAATCCCCCTCGCCCCACCGCCTCGTCGGTGCGAGGGAGGCTGTATGACCGCGACAGAACCGTTCTCCTGGGCGGGCCCGGCCCTCGGCATGTCATTGCCGCCGCCCGAACCCGCGCCGGTACCGCATCTGCGGCTCCGCGTGACGAGACCGACCCTCGACACGGCCGTGATCTCCGCGCACGGCGAGCTCGACGCCACCACCGCGCCACGGCTGTCGGAGCTGCTGATGAGCAGGCTCCGCGGCAACCTGCGCACCGTGGTCGTTGATCTGTCCACTGTGGAATTCCTCGCGGCCGCCGGGATCTCCGTGCTCGTGCGGGCGAACCTGCTGGCCCGCAGCCGGGGGATCGCGCTGCGCATTCATACCGGGCGCAACCGGTTCGTCACGAGGCCGTTGACGCTGACCGGGCTCACCGAACACCTCGACCTGAGCGAGGAGGAAGGATGAGCGAACCCGTACCAGTGCTGCTGGTGGAACCGCCCCGGCACGACGACCACGCCACCGCGCCCGAGCGGCTCGCCGCGCTCAAGGCCATCACCGACCGGATGCGCCCCATATTCGACCACGGCTGGGGTATGGAAGGCGCCCGGAAACCACGCGTCGAGGTCGAGGAAACCGACCGGGACTACGTGTTCGCCGCGACGCTGCCCGGCGCCCGGCGGGATGACGTGCTCGTCGTCATCCGCGATCAGGACCTGTGCATCAGCGGCAAACTACGCCCGCGGAACCGGTTCGCCTACCGCAGCACCTTGCCGTTCGGGTTCGACTACAGCCGGATCGAGGCGAAACTGGACCGGGGCGTACTGACCGTGCGCGTCGGCAAGCTGGCCTACCTGTAGCCGGGGTCAGCCCCACAACGCGGCGAGTGCGGCTGCCGCGCGCACCCCCTGCTCGTGTCCGGCCTTCGCGGCGGGCTCGCGGACCGCGGGATCGAGCAGGTTCGGTCCCATCGCCTCCAGCGACGCCTCATCGGGACGCACGATCTCGACCTCGGCGCCCTCCGCGCGGAGCGCGCTCACCTGGTCGTCGAGATCGGTGTTGCCCGGAATCTCCATGACCTGCAGCACCAGCACATGAGTGCAGCCGGCGGCGAGGTCGGCGTTCTCGGCGGACCGGATGCCGCCGTCGATGTAGCGGGACTCCCCGATCGTCAGCGGCGGCCAGGTGCCCGGTACCGCACAGCTCGCCGCGACCGCATCCACCAGGGCGATGCCGGAGTCCTTGTCGAAGACCCGCTCCTGGCCGCTGTACGCGTCCACGGCGACGACCCTCAGGTCGCGGCCGGGCCACGTGTGCGACGGCAGCCGGGCGGCGATCACCGCGCGCCGTTCCGCCTCGGTGACGGTCGGCGCCTCGAGTGCGAGCGCCCCGATCCGGCGGCGCAGCTCCCCTGCGTCGCTCGCCTGCTCACCGGCGTTGCCGAACAACTCCAACAGGGCGTCCCCATCCAGGACCGCGGCCAGTTCGGGCGCCTGCGCGGCCGGATCGACCTGGCGTCGGAACAGCTCGTCGAGCGGCAGCCCGCTGGTGATCTGCGCGGCGACGGTCGACCCGGCGGAGGTACCCACGATCAGATCAGCCCTCAGCAGGTCCACCCCCGCCTGGGCGAGACCGGCGATGATCCCGGTCTCCCACGCGATTCCGGCGACACCGCCGCCGCCCAGCACGAGTCCGCGTCGAGTCATGCGCTCCTCAATCCGGCCGTGCCGACCAGCGAGCCGTTGATCTCCACGAGCCATTTCCCGCACACGCACCGCCGGTAGGCGACGCGCCCGTCGGACACTACATGGCTGGATTCGGCGAGCAATTCCGCGAGCGGGCAGCCGCAGGAGGGGCATTCGTGGTCAGGCATGTGAGCAGCGTGCTGTAATGACTCAGTGCATTTCAACCCTTACGGTGGTCTGGCCGCGCAGGTGGCCGTCGGGCTGGTCAACCTCGGCACCGCTCCGGCCGCGGCGGTGACCGCGAGGGCGCGCGCGGCCGGCATGCTCATCGATGACCTGTCCGAGCGCGACGCCACCGGCGTCGCCGACTGGACACGGAGGCTGCGCGCGGTGTTCGCGGCGTCCGATGTGGACATACGGGTGGATCTGGTCAACGAGCTGCTGGCCGATTCCGCGTGCCAGCCACATATTTCCCGGCACGACGGCAAGGCGCCGCATCTGCACTACGCGGAGGAGCGCGCGGACACCGCCGCACGGCTGCGTGCCTACACCGCCGGTGGCCTCGCCCATCTGCTGTGCGAGGACCCGGCCAGGATGGGCGTGTGCGGGCGCGACGGATGCGACGTCGTCTACGTCGACACCTCGCGCAACGGCAGGCGCAGGTTCTGCTCCACCCGGTGCGCCACGAGGGTGCACGTGGCCGATCACCGGGCACGCCTAAAGTAGTTAGCATGAGCAAGCGGTTTGTGGCCCTGGGCGATTCCTTCACCGAGGGCGTGGGCGACGACGATCCGGCACGCCCGAACGGGGTCCGCGGCTGGGCCGACCGCGTCGCCGAGCAGCTCGCCGTGCGCGAGCCGGAACTGCGGTACGCCAACCTCGCGATCCGGGGCAGGTTGCTCGGACCGGTGCTCGCCGAGCAGCTGGAACCCGCACTGGCCATGGATCCCGACCTGGTCACGATCTACGCGGGCGGCAACGACCTGATGCGCCCGAAGGTGGACATCGACTCCCTCGTCGCCGCCTACGACGCAGCCGTGGCCCGGCTGGCCGGAACCGGCGCGACGATCGTGCTGTTCACCGGTGTCGACGGCGTCGAGGACCCGGTGTTCCGCACGATGCGGGGACGGACCGCGATCTACAACGAGCACATCCGGCTCATCGCCGCCCGGCACGGCGCGCGCCTGGTGGACATGTGGGCCATGCGGCAGTTGCGTGACCGGCGGCTGTGGTCGGCCGACCGGCTGCACCTCAATCCGCGCGGCCACACCGAGGTCGCGGTCGCGGTGCTCGACGCGCTGGGGGTGGGGCACGAACTCTCGCCGGCCGAACTGGGGCCACGCCCGGCAACACCGCCGAGACAGCGGCGCGCCGAGGACCTGCGCTGGGCCCGTGAGCACGCCCTTCCCTGGATCGGCCGTCGTCTGCGTGGCGAGTCCTCCGGTGACGCCATCAGCGCGAAACGTCCCGAACTGGCACCAGTCCAGCGCTGACGCCGCTCTTGTACGGAAAGTAATTGCCTCCCCGGCTGGACATCACTCGATACGTGAACGAAAGTTGAAGATTGAGTGGGCCCCGTCACAGGAGGCATGTGGTCATGGTTCTGGGTCGCAACGAAGCGAACAAGGTCATCGACTCCCAGCACACCGAGAAACGCACCCAAGTCCGCAGAGCCGCGTTCGCGAGCTCTATCGGCACCACGATCGAGTGGTACGACTTCTTCCTCTACAACACGGCAGCGGCACTGATCTTTCCTCATCTGTTCTTCCCGTCCTCGAGTGCCTATGCCGGAGCACTGCAGTCCTTCGCGACCTACGCCGTCGGGTTCGCGGCCCGGCCCGTGGGCGCCGCGATCTTCGGCTACTGGGGCGACCGCCTCGGCCGCAAGGTCACGCTCGTCATCACCCTGCTGCTCATGGGCATCGCGTCCGGCGCGGTCGGCCTGTTGCCCGGCGCGGCGACGATCGGCGTCGCGGCACCGCTGATCCTCGTCGGGCTGCGGCTCATCCAGGGCATCGCGATCGGTGGTGAGTGGAGCGGTTCGGTGCTGCTCGCCATGGAATGGGGCGATCAGCGCAAACGCGGACTGCTCGGCAGTTTCGCGCAGATCGGGGTGCCGGTCGGGCTCGTGCTCGGCACGGGCGGCATGACGCTGTTGTCGGCGCTGCTGCCCGACCAGGCGTTCTCGTCCTGGGGCTGGCGGATCCCGTTCCTGGCCAGCCTCATCCTGGTCGGCGTCGGGTTGCTGATCCGGCTGCGGATCATGGAAACCCCCATGTTCGCCAAGATCGTGGCCAGGCAGCGCACCTCGCAGAAGCCGGTGAGCGACGCCATCAAGCATCACTGGCGCGAGATCCTGCTGTCGGCGGGCCTGCGGTTCAGCGAGCAGATGCCGTTCTACCTGTTCACCAGCTACGTCCTGGTGTACGTGGTCGCCCAGCACCACTACTCCAAGACGTTCGTGCTCGTCGCGGTGCTGGTCGCGGCGACGCTGGAGCTCGGGCTGATCCCCTACTTCTCGCACCTGTCCGACCGCGTCGGCCGGAAACGGGTCTACCTGACCGGCGCCGTGCTGACCGGCGTGCTGGCGTTCCCGTATTTCGCCGTGCTCAAGAACGGCGGGTACGTCCCGATCTTCGTGGTGGTGATCCTCTCGCTGGTCGTGCACGCGATGCAGTACGGGCCGCAGGCCGCGCTGATCGGCGAGAGTTTCCCGACGCACCTCCGTTACGGCGGCGCGGGTCTTGGCTACCAGCTGGCGTCGGTGTTCGCGGGTGGTCCGGCGCCGCTGCTGGCGACGTGGCTGCTGCACGTGACCGGCACGCCGTACTCGATCTCGATCTACATCGTGCTCGCCGCCGTCGTCACCGTGGTGTGTGTCGCGCTCATCGCCGATCGGTCACGCTCGGACATCAGCGACGACAGCATCTACGTGCGCCGCGCCTGACATGACGATGGGGGCCGGTTCACGCGGGTGAACCGGCCCCCATCGCTGGATTCCTACTGCTGCGGCGGGTAGAACGGGCCACCCGGCGGCGGCTGCGGCGGCTGCGGTCCCGACGGCGGCTGCTGTCCGGGCCGCTGCTGCCCGCCGGTGGGCGGCGTGCCGTAGTGCTGGCCCGGCTGCCGGGTCGGCAGCCCGGCCTGCGGCGGCGCGGCGGGCGGCGGCGTCTTCTCCGTCGACGGCTCCGACGGCGCGACGGAGGCCTGCGGCGCGGCCGGAGGCTCCTGCGCCTCGTCCGGCTCCGGGGCCCGGGGCGCCGCCTGCGGTGCGGGCGGGGCCGGCGGTGCCGGCGGAATGGACGGGGCCGGTGCCGTGGCGTTCAGCGGGCCCGGAACCTCCTGGCGGGCGACCTTCTCCGCCTCGCGCACCGCTTCCGCGATACGCGGGTCGGTGGAGGTGTCGAACCAGCTGGCCACGTCGTCGTCATCGAAGGTGGGCGGCTCGGCACCGTCCGCACTGGACGGTTCGTAACGGAACACGCCCTCTTCGTCCTGCTTGGCGAACGCCCGCGCGAACTGCTGCAGCGCGTTGCCGTAGTCGCTGGGCACAAGCCACACCTTGTTCGCGTCGCCCTGCGCCATCTGCGGCAGCGTCTGCAGGTACTGGTAGGCCAGCACCTCCGGAGTCGGCCTGCCCGCCTTGACCGCGGCGAACACCTTCTCGATGGCCTTCGCCTGGCCCTGTGCCTGCAGGTAGCGGGCCGCGCGTTCACCCTGTGCGCGCAGGATGCGGGACTGCCGGTCCGCCTCCGCGGCCATGATCGTGGCCTGCTTCTGGCCCTCGGCGGCCAGGATCTGCGACTGCTTCTGGCCCTCCGCCGACTTGATCGCGGACTCCCGCTGACCTTCGGCGTTGAGGATCATCGCGCGCTTCTCCCGGTCGGCGCGCATCTGCTTCTCCATCGAGTCCTGGATGGAGGGCGGCGGGTCGATCGCCTTCAGTTCCACTCGCGCGACCCGGATGCCCCAGCGCCCGGTCGCCTCGTCGAGCACGCCGCGCAGCTGGCTGTTGATCTGGTCGCGCGAGGTCAGCGCCTGTTCCAGCGTCATGCCACCGACCACGTTCCGCAGCGTGGTGGTGGTCAGCTGCTCCACACCGACGATGTAGTTCGAGATCTCGTACACCGCGGCACGCGAGTCGGTGACCTGGAAGTAGACGACGGTGTCGATCGAGACCGTCAGGTTGTCCTCGGTGATCACCGGCTGCGGCGGGAACGACACGACCTGCTCGCGCAGGTCGATACGGGCGCGCACCTTGTCGAGGAAGGGCACCAGGAAGTTCAGGCCCGGCGAGGCCACCGTACGGAATCTACCGAGCCGCTCGATCACCGCCGATTGTGCCTGCGGGACCACCATGATCGCCTTCGCGATCGTGATGATCACGAACAGGGCGATGACCGCGACAACAATGATCGCTGCGGTTCCCAAGATCTCTCCCGTTGTGCAGATTGTTGTGTTATGGCTCCGGCGATACCACGGCCGTGGCGCCGGATATCTCTACCACGGTCACCTTCGTGCCGGGTTCGATCCGCTCACCGTCGACGTGGCTGCGCGCGGACCAGATGTCACCGGCGAGCTTGATCCGGCCCCCGTCGCCGTCCACAGTAGACACCGTGACGCCGCGGGCGCCGATCAGGGACTCGATACCGGTCTTGATGTTGGGGCCGTGCAGAAAGCGCTTTTTCAGCGCCGGCCGCGCCAGCCAGATCAGGCCGGCCGAGGCCACCGCGAACACGATCACGTCGATGATCGCGTTACCGCTGATCGCCGCCGACCCCGCGCCGAACAGCGCGCCGATCCCGAGCATCACCAGGACGAAGTCGCCGGAGACCACTTCGGCCATTATCAGCACGATGCCCGCGATCAGCCAGATCAGCGCCGGTGTCATGCGGCTATCGTGGCAGATCGTGACCGTGCACAGCCAGCGAACCACGCGACGTGACCTTCGCGTGACCTACGCTCACCCGGCCGGGACGGTGACGAAGTCGATCAGCTGCTCGACGGCCCCGATCAGCGGTGTTTCCAGATCGCGGAAACTGCTCACCGCGCCGAGCACGCGCTGCCAGCCCTCATAGGTCTCGCCCCAGCCCAGCGCCGCGCAGATGCCTTCCTTCCACGGCGTTCCGCGCGGCACGGCCGGCCACTGCCGGATGCCGACGGCGGCGGGCTTGACCGCCTGCCAGATGTCCACGTACGGATGGCCCGTCACCAGGACGTGGTCGTCACGGATGGCGTCCACGAGCCGGGACTCCTTGCTCCCCGTGACGAGGTGGTCGACCAGGACGCCGAGTCTGCGCTCGGGTCCGGTGCCGAACTCCTCGATGCGCTCGGCGAGCACGTCGACCCCGTCCAGCGGTTCCACCACCACGCCTTCCACGCGCAGGTCATGGCCCCACACGCGTTCCACCAGTTCGGCGTCGTGCTTGCCTTCCACCCAGATGCGCGAGTCGCGTGCGGTGCGCGCCCGCAGGCCCTGGACCTTCACCGAGCCGGACGCCGAGATCGTGCGAGCCTGCTTCGGCGCGGCTTTGGGTGCGACGAGCGTGACGGGTTTGCCGTCCAGCAGGAAACCCGCCGGGCTCAACGGGAACACGCGGTGCTTGCCGTGGCGGTCCTCGAGTACGACGTTGCCGCACTCCAGCCGGACCACCGCGCCGCAGAACCCGCTGCCCGGCTCCTCGACCACCAGTCCGGCTTCGGCCGCGACCTCCGGGATCTTCCGCTTGCGCGGCCCGGCGAGAACGTCGTCATAGGAATGGGATCGCACGATCGGGGAAGGTAGCGCCGGACGCGGTGCCGCGTCGCGCCGCCACGCCGGGTGCCGGCCGGAAAGCGCTTCCAGCCGGAACCGCGGGAGGACGGTCAGCGGCGGGCAGGCCGCAGCGTGGCCGCGGCCAGCACGGCGCTCGCCGCGACGAGTCCCGCGCCGATCCAGAACGCCAGGTGGTAACCCGCCGTGAGCGCCTCCGCCTGCGCGACACCCCGCGCGGCGAGGCCCTCGGAGCGGGTAGCGGCCAGCACGCCCAGCACGGACAGGCCGAGTGCGCCCGCGACCTGCTGTGTGGTGTTGAACAACCCCGAGGCGAGTCCGGTGTCCTCGGGTCGTGCGTCGCGCATGCCCAGCGACATGAGCGCGGGCATCGCCAGGCCGAACCCGATCCCCATCAGGGCCAACGCGGGCAGCACATCCGCCACGTACCGGCCGTCGGACGGGGCGCGGGCCAGCAGCATGAGGCCGACGGTGATCAGGCCGAGCCCGGCGAGCAGCACGGCGCGTTCGCCGAATCGGCCGGTCACCCGAGCCGACGCACCGAGCGAGATCGCCGCGATCAGGACAGCCACCGGGACCATCGCGAAGCCGGTCTGCTCGACCGAGAATCCGAGCACCTGCCGCAGGTACAGCACGATCAGGAACTGGAACCCGAACATCGCCGCGATCAGCAACGCCTGCACCGCGTTTCCCGCCGACAGCGAACGAGAGGTGAAAACACGCAGTGGCAGCAAGGGTGTCGCGGCCCTGGCCTGCCGGAGCAGGAACGCCACCAGCAGAGCGACCGCCACGGCGCCGAGGCCCAGCGTGTGCGGCGAGCCCCAGCCGTGTCCGTCCACCTCGACGATCGTGTACACGCCGAGCATCAGTGCGGCCGTGACCAGCGCCGCACCGGGCACGTCGGCACCCGCGCGCAGGCCGATGCCCTGGTCGCGGTCCAGCACGCGCGTCGCGAGCACGGCCACGACGAGGCCGATCGGCACGTTGATCAGGAAGATCCAGTGCCAGCTCGCGGCCGCGGTCAGAACGCCGCCGGTGAGGCTGCCGATGGATCCGCCCGCGGCCTGCACGAAGCTGAACGCGCCGATCGCCTTGGCGCGCGCCGCCGGTTCGGGGAACAGGGCCACGATCATGCCGAGCACGACCGCGGACGAGGCCGCGCCGCCGATGCCCTGCCGGAAGCGAGCGGCGACCAGCACCTGCGGGCTCCAGGCCGCGCCGCACAGCACGGACGCGGCGGTGAACACGACGATCCCGGCGAGGAACACACGGCGACGGCCGATCACCGCCGTCGATCACGTCCCTGGCGGAGGCAGACCTGCGGCAGCTCCACGAACACGCGACGAGCAAACGGTCCATCGCCGTCGAGGCGAAGACCCAGCCGCGCGGCACCAAAACGGACCCCACACCGGACGTCATCGCCGGAACGCCACCGGCCACGTGGGCTCAACGGATCTTGCCGCCCGTCCCGTTCGCGCGGGAACCGGTGCGGATTCTGGACCTGATCCCGATCATGACCGGCCCGGCCTATATTCAGTATTACCGCACGAATGGCAGCACGTCGGCCGCAGCCACGGCGGAAGCCGAGCCGAAGCCGCAGTCGATGATTTCCTACGACAAAATCGACGCGCACGCCACCAAGATCGCGCATTACGTCGAAACGTCGGACGAGTCCATTCTGGACTTCCCGAATTTCCTCAATTTGGTGACGAGCGATTTGCAGGGCGGGCTCGTTGACGCTGAGAATCGGGAACTGCTCGCCGCGTCCGCTGGCGGTGAACACGGCTGGGACGGGCTGCTCCACGTCAGCGGCACCCTGGGGCGGGTGCGGGGTACGGAAACGCCGCTCGACACGCTGGAAATGGCCGTCAACGATTTGCGGGTCGGTCCGGCGTTCGCCAGCCCGGACGCGGTTGTTTTGAACCCGACAGACTGGTCCGCTATTCGCCGCGCGAAGGACGCGCAAAACCGTTATTTGGCCGTCAATCCGCTGGACGGTTCGGCGAATACATTGTGGGGCATCCGGGTCGTGCAAACGTCGCAGATCCCTGCCGGCACAGCGGTCGTGGCCAATTTTATGCAAGGCACCCTGGTGTATTCGGTCAACACCATGCGAATCGACGTTGATCGCGGCGGCGACGCGTTTATCAAAAACGTGACGCGGGTGAGGTGCGAGGAGCGGTTGATCTTCTGTGTGACACGACCGAGCGCGGTAGTAGTCGTGACCGGTCTGTAGGTCGAGGTTTCGTCGCCTGGCGGGGTTTCAGTGGTTACCCGTCGCGGTGACGGTTGCCGCGCTGGCCGTTCCTTCCGGCGCGCGGCACGCGGGCACCCCGTGCACGCTCGGGATTTTGGCCTTTCCATCGAGCGTGCCGGGGTGCTCGTTCGTGTTGCAACGCCTGTACGACAAGTCGCTATCCCTTGCCGTGGGTGGACACAGGAGGCCATCACTGCCTGGGGGTCGAGGTCCGTGTGGTACCGCGTGTCTTCGCGTCCGGAGTCAGGTGGCAGCCCGTGGTCACTGAAATGACTGTCTGCTGTTCCGTTCCCACAAACAACTCAGCGCCGTATTGATCAAGAACCGTTAGGTAGTGTGATGGGGGTTTATCCACGCGCGGACCTGTACGGGTAAAGCCATAGCTGTTAGCGAGGTTTGAAATCACTTCCACGGCCTTAGCCCACTGTTCCGAGCTAAGAGTCTGGCGACTGGACAGCCGATCCAGGTTACGACGGACGACATCGTAACGGTCGACATTCGGGAACTCATTTGCACACCCCGACTCTCGACCGTCATGAAGATTTTGCCAGCTACCTATCCCGAATTCGGTCGTCAGTTGCTGGGCCAACTTTTCTCGCATGTCCGTGTAACTAGCGACGACCTGGTTGATGTCCGGTCGGCTCATTAGCTCGTTGAGCTGTTGCTGTTGGCTGTTCATGGTTGTTGTGGGGGTGTCCGTCCCAATACGTCCGCTACATCCGGTAACGGCAAGAGCGATAACGACGAGCACGGCGAGGACCGCGCTGGTGCGAAGCTGAATGACCGTAACTCCCTTCCTAGCGAGCCGGAATCGTGAGGTCCGGCTGTCCTGCAACGACGGCCGCGATGTTGTACTTGCTCGTCGTGTCGATGCCGTTGATCGACGTGGTGTACTGGCTGTGTCCCTGCGATGCGGCGAGTGGTCCGTCAGGACTGATGGCAGCATCGGTAGAGAGTTGGGTGACACCGGCAAGGGTTTGCGGGGCGTCGCCGTAGCGTCCCAGTATGGGTACGTCGTTGGCGATGGGGTCGCCGTTGGCGGCAAGGTCGTAGGTGTGACCGGTGGGGACCTGGAGGTGCTGCACCGGGTTGCCGCTCCCCGGCAACCAGCTCGGGGTGTCGGTAATGCCGGGTGATCCGAAGAACACCGCGTCGTGCACCCCGGTGTTCTGCTGCAAGGCGATGCCGGTGGTCAGCGAGCCATAGGAATGCCCGAGCGCGGTCATATGGGGCTCGTTCGTCCGCGAGGCGTTGATCCCCTGATCGAACTGGGCCAGCTTGTTCGCACCGTCAACGGCCGCGTCGCCACCCACCAGGTCGTTGATGCTCTTACCCGCCTCGAAGATCTTGCCGTCAACCGGGACAGCTGGCGGCTCGTAACCCAACCACGTCACGGTGGCGACCGAACCGCCACCCTTCAGACGGAGATCGTTCTCTGCGGCTGTCCGGATCCCGTCCATATCGTCCACGTAGCCAGACATATTTTCGTTGACGGCGGAGTTCATGCCGGGGGTGAAGACGGCGACGTGCTGGGCGGTATCGACGTCCCCGTTAGCGATGGCGGCCTTCGCGGCGTGACCGCTGACATCCAACGTCAGCAGTTGCTTGTCGGGGTTCACCTCACCAGTCGATAGGTGCATGATCTTGTCCACGGCGTCGAGCGAGTCGAGCTTGTGCTTGATGTTCTCCAGTTCCAGGATCGCCGGAAGCGCTTCCGCGCCCTTCCCGCTGGCCTGGGCGGCGAGGGTGTCGTACCGCTGCTGCAACTGGGCCCGCAGCTTGGGGACCATCGCCAGGTTGGCCTGGCTGCGTGCGGAGGCTTCCACGCCGTCGCGGTTGCCGACGAGTTCTGGGTGGTCGTGGATGAGCACGTTCTTCTGGTTCTGGGACAGGGTGGCCCACCAGGCGGCATTGTCTGCCGGGGTCGCGCCCGCCGGGGGTGGGGCGGGGATGCTCAGCGCGCCGAGCGCGGCACCGGAGTTGCCCGCAGCGGAGAGGTCCGTGCGACCGTTGCCGGAGTCGATCTCGTGGTTGGACAGGATGCGATCGAGCACGGCGCAGAAGTCGTTGTCCACATCCTCGGCGGAGCGCAGCACCTCCTGGATGCGGTCCTGCAGCTCGACCGCGATCCGCTGCCGGTCGCGTGCCGCCTGCGCGCCATCGGGATCTTGCTCGGTGCTCACCGGGGGCGGCGCGTGGCTGGTGATGCTGCCGTCCTCCCCGATGGAGAACTCGTGTGCGGCGGCCATGCTCTGGACTTCCTTCACCCCGTGCAACACCCCGGTGATGGCGTCCGATACGTCCCCGGCCGCGCGCCGCAGGCTCGCGCCTTCGGCGGCCAGTTCCTCGGCCGCGTCGGCGAGCTTGGTGGCGCGGGTCGCCGCCGCCTCAGCACTGGGCCCGGACCAGCCCCTCCGGCATCGCGGTCGCCCGCAACTCGTCCGCGCCCCCGAGCAGCTGGTTATAGCGGTTGTTGAGCACCCCGACCAGGTCGGCCAGCGGCTCCGGACTCCACCGTGTCACATCGCCCCAGGACATCCCCCAGAAACTCACGCTCAGCTCATCCCTTTCGGCAGCTGGAACTGCCGTAGATCATGCTGGGCGGCGTCCTCGTAAGTGCGATAGAACTCGGCCGCGCTCGTCATATCGTTCGCGTAGTCGGTGAACCCGGTTGCGATCGGCTTCACCTTGCCCGCCCAGCTCTGCTTCACCGACGCCAGCTTCCCGATCGCCCGGGCTCCGGGCATCCCAGCGTCCCCGTCCGGGATCGCTCCCGCGAAGTCGAGAGGCCCGATCACGTCCGCGACCCGTTGCGCCGCCTTCCCGGCGGCCGCGATCTTGTCGATGATGACCTCGTACCCGGCCATGCGCGCCCGCTCCCCCTCGCCCGGACCATGTCCATGCGCCCTGTGTTCGGGTCGTGACACTACGGGAGCAGCCCAAGCAGGCTCAACCGGTTAGGGCAAACTTGAGTAGCACTACTCACCGCCCGCGCGGACGCGACTGAAGGTGTATAGACGAATTGTTACATCGAGGATGATCATCAGCGTCTGCGCGCACAGCACGGCCAGCGCGAGCCCGCGTGCGGTGCCGCGGCTGGACAAGGTCTGGGACATCGAGCGCCTCCCTCAGGGCACGATTTGTAACAGTTCCCATCTTCTGTTCCAGCTTCTGACCTGGGAAGAAGGCACTTTGCTGTGCCAGGGGAACATCGATGTGACCGTCCAGCTCAATGGGGAACGATCTGTAACAGAGGGAATCGCTGGTAACGTGGAACACATGTCCGACGAGGTGTCCGCACAGCTGGCCGAGGCCTGCCCGATCGTCGAGGTGCTCGACCACGTGGCGGGTAAATGGAGCATCGGGATCATCGTCGCCGCGGCGAACGGACCCGTCCGCTTCACCGAACTGGAGCGCGCGGTCGAGGGCATCAGCCGGCGCATGCTGACGCTGAACCTGCGCAAGCTGGAACGCGACGGGCTGCTGGTGCGCACCGTCTACCCGACCGTGCCGCCGAGAGTCGAGTACGAACTCACCGACATGGCGCGCGAACTGTATGAATCACTGCGCGGGCTGCTGGACCGGGCGCAGAAGCATCGTGGCTCGATCGCCGCGTCCCGGATCGCCTACGATTCCGGGAACGCCGCCTGAACATCGCGTCGTGTTCGAGGCGACGCCCGCCGGCCGTCAGCCAGGCTCGGGCAACATGCCCGGCGACGGCCGCGGCGGACGTCAGCGCACGCGCGGTGCCGTCTCGGTGGCGAACCGGAACTCCACGACGGTGGGCAGGGCTTCCAGATCCAATGCCTGGCACAACCTCGGCACGCCCTGCTCGGTGATCCGCTCGCGGATCACCGACAGATCGGCGTCGGGCCCGGCGGTGACGGTGACCAGCAGCGTCGGATCGTCCTGCGGACCGGACAACGTCGCCGAGGCCTCGCGCACACCGGAATAGCCTTCGACCTCTCCGGTGAACGGTTCCGTCGCGACGTTCGCCTCCAGCCGCGTCGACCCGGTGGCGGCGGTGCCGCGCCAGCGCCAGGTCACCGTCCTCGGCCGCCGCAGCGCCTGCGCGCCCAGCCAGCGCAGGAACAACAGCCCCACCAGGACCGCGATCGCGGTCACGACGTACCAGACCCAGGTCGGTGGCAGGTGCGTGCCGGGTACCAGCGGGCGGTTCCGGTCGAGCACCCGCAGCCAGCCGTACGACGTGGTGATCGCGAACGCGCCCGCGGCGAGCAGGACGAGCCCGAACAGGGCCAGCAGTGTGCGATTGAGCCGCGCCGGGCGGTTGAGACTCGCCATCAGACCCTTCCGATCTTCGTGTGCACCCGCGGGCGACGCTGCGGCCCGATCCGGTCGAGCTGCGCGATCACGGCCTCGTCAACCCGTGCGCCCAGATCGTCGGGCGCGGTGCGCGTCGGCGTGATCTTCGCCTTCACCTTCCGGCGCCGGTACTTCAGCCGCACGGCCGCCACGCCGTCGACCGCGACGGCGGAGGCCTGCAGCGCTGCCCTGATCCCGCGCCGCGACGCGCCCGCGATGCTGGCCCCGCCACCCTCCTGCAGTGGCAGGACGAGAGCCCGGCCCGGCAGCACCGCGGCGAGGAACAGGACGAGGCCGAAGAACGCCAGCGCCGACCCGGCGATCACCACCGGCAGCGCGGTCCAGTCGAGCCCGTGCACGTACTCGGCGATGCGCCGGTAATCCAGCACCGGCCGTTCGTTGATCAGCAGCTGGATCGCGCTCGTGGCGACCAGTGCGCACACCGCGAGACCTGCGAGCGCCACGATCGTCGCGGGCAGGCTGCGCCGGGAACGGCGGATCACCGCACCCTCCTCTCCCCGGAATCCGCACCGCGCAACGAGGTCACGGTGATGTCGACCCGATCCACGATGAGCCCGGTCAGCTCGGCGACCTCGCGGGTGAGCTGCTCGCGCGCGGCCTCGGTGGTCTTCGGCACCGACGCCGGATAGGCGACGGACAACTCCACGTCGAGCGTGACCTGCTCGCCGCGCACCCGGGCGTCGATCTTCGGCTCACTGCCGCCGACGGTCAGCCCGAGCATCCGGCGCGACGAGCCGCCGACGCCCTCCATCTCGGTGACCAGCCGGGTGGCGATGCGCTGCACCGCACGGTCGGCGACCGTGGTGGTGCCGCGCGTCTCGATCTCCTCGGTCACGGTCATCGCGTCATCGCCGGTCCCGTCCGGTCAGCTGGGACAGGTCGAGCTTGCCCTCCAGCGCGCGCCCCGCGAGCCAGCCCAGCGCCCCCAGCACGGCGACGATCAGAAAGGCCCCGAACCCGCCGAACGCGCCGGCGATTCCCAGTACGAGCCCGGTCAACAGGCCAAGGACGGAAGCAGACATGGCCTACTGCACCCGTCCGGTGGCGCCGTCTTCTTCCATGTCCTCGTCGGGCAGGTGCACGTCGTTGACCATGATGTTGACCTCGACGACCTCGAGCCCGGTCATCTGCTCGATCGCGTTGATGGCGTTGCTGCGCACCGCGCGCGCCAGGTCGGCGATCGACACCCCGTACTCGACCACGAGCTGCAGGTCCACGGCCGCCTGCTTCTCCCCCACCTCGACCGAGACGCCCTGGCCCGCGCTGGCGTTGGCGCCGGGGATGCGGTCGCGGATCGCGCTGAACGCGCGGCTCACGCCGCCGCCGAGGTCGTGCACCCCGGGGATCTCGCGGGCGGCGAGACCGGCGATCTTCTGCACCACGGTGCTCGCGATCGTGGTGGTGCCCTGACTGGTCACCAGCGGCGTGCTGGTCTCCGACCGGGCCAGCTCGCCGCCCTTGCGGGACGAGGTCGCGGTCTTCTCCTCGGTGCTGCTGGTCATGCTCGACAACTCCTTCGTGGTGTTTTTCGTGCCTACATCAGGAAAGACAACGCTGATCGCGAAACGTCACGCACCGATTTGCCGGTCCTGGACCGCCGTGGCGTCCACATCGGTCACCACCAGCAGCACTGCGGCGCGCTCGAACGGCGTGCCCACAAGAGTTTTCGCGACGACCTCCCCGGCCGCGGACAACACCGGGGGCAGTGGCAGCGCGGTCGCCACGAGCCGGATCCGCACCAGGTCCTCGGCCGCGTCGATGGCCAGCGAGTCGAGGTTGAACGCGGCGGTGGACCGGACCATCGGCGGCGCGGGCCGCACGCCCTCCACAGTGGACAACGCGGCGAGCAGGGCCGAGACCAGCTCGGTGCGCGCGGTCATGAGGTGCTCGCGGGTTCGATGTCCAGCACCGCGACCGACACCTCGTCCACGGTCAGCCCGGTGTCGCGGGTGATGGCCTGCCGCACCTCCCGCTGCACCCGTCGCGCGACGACGGCCGCCTGCGCGTGCCCGCTCGTCGCGATGCCGACGCGTACCCGTACCGACTCACCGTCCACCCGCACCGCGACCCCGTCGGTGGCGACCGGCGTGATTCCCTTGGCCTGCTGCCATTTCGACCGTCCCCACGCGCGCAGCAGACCGCCGACTCCGGTCTCCAGCCGGGCCACCCCCGGTATGCCGCGGGCCGCGTGCGCGGCGATGCCGGCCACGACCGGTTCCTCGATCGCCCACTCGATGGCCATGCTCATCCCCTCACCGGTCATAGAAGTCGGCCAGCTCCAGGTCCAGCCGTGCGAGCCGGACGCCGACGCTCACGGCGCACGCGGCCATCACTCGTTCCCGCACGGTTGCCAGGAGTTCGGCCAGGTCGTCGCGATAAGTCGCGGCCACGGTCAGCTCGGCGTGGAGCACGGTCTCCCCGGCCTCGACCCCGAGGGCGCGCACCCGGCAGCGGCGTGCCCGGACCCCATCGATCTCGTCGGCGGCGAAGCGCAGCACCACGGCGACCGCCTGCTCGCTGACCTCCAGCGTGCCCGGCTCGTCGGCGTCCAGCGGCAGCATTTCACCCCTTCCACGAAGCTCGGCACGGACCGCGGACATGATCCGGTCCGTCAGGTCGATCCTGGGCTGCACGCGGTCGGCGGCCAGTTCGTCGGTGGCCTCCCGCAGCGCACGCAGGCTTTCACGGGCCGTCGCGCAGTGCGGGCAGGACAGCCCGTGTGCGTCCGCAGCGTCGAGCTGCGCCCACAGTTGTTCCAGCGACCGGCCACACGGCAGGTCGTACGTCGTCTCTACCGCCATGGCTGCATCACCTCCGCCAGTTGCGCGCGGGCGCGGGCGATGCGGCCACGGACCGCCGTGGTCGAACTGTCCACCGCCGCCGCGATCTCCTCATAGGACCGGCCGTGTACCTCCCGCAGCAGCCAGCACGCGCGCTGCTGCGGGGTGAGCTGTTCGAGCGCGTCGAGCAGCGCCCGCATCTGGGCGCTCACCTCGGCCGCCCGTTCGGGGCGCGCGTCGCCGCGCCGGGTTTCGGTCGTGTCCGGGTCCACGTCCGCCATGGGGCGGCGGGCCCGGATCGCGTTGAGACACCGGTTGGTCGTGGTCCGGTACAGCCAGCCGACGAACGCCGCGTCCTGCTGCAACTGCCCGAGCCGCCGCCACACCGTGAGGAACACGTCCTGCACGATGTCCTCGGCGTCGCCGGTGCTGCCGAGCATCCGCAGCGCCAGGCGGAACATCGGGCCCTGATACCGGCGCACCAACTCCTCGTAGGCGTGTACGTCGCCGTCGCGCGCCCTCGCGACCAGGGTCGCATCGTCGAGCGACGGCTGTGTCGCCTCTGTCGTGGTCGCCGCAGTCACCGCACCCCCGCTCATCAGCTTCACTGCCAGGCTTTCCGTATGACAGACACAGCGGATGCCGCAACGTCACGGGCCGGACACAGGTAATTCGAGTGAACGACGTCACCGGATTGGTCGTAGGCACTCCGGGAGAAGATCGGCGAGCGCGACCGGGCCGACAAGCGCCGAGCTGGACGTTGCCGGGATGGAGCTCACCGTGCAGCAGGCCTTCAGCGGCTTCTGCGCCACGCCGCCATTCGCGCTGCGGCGTCGACGGTCATCAGAACAGCGGCCAGGGGATGGCGCGCCAGTCGTCGCCGGGCTCGGGGAACACGCCCGAGGCCGCGAGTGCCTCGGCGCGTTCGGCGATCGCGCTGACCTCCAGGCCGGTCAGGTGCTCGGACAGCTCGTCGCCGAGCGGGCCGTAGATCTTCTCCGGCAGGGCGCGCAGCTTCTCGAGCGCTTCCTCCGGCAGCCGCTCGCCGATCCAGCCCCACAGCACGGTGCGCAGTTTGGGTTCGGCGTGCAGGCAGATGCCGTGATCGACGCCGTACACCCCACCGTCGGCGCCGGCGAGCACGTGCCCGCCCTTGCGGTCGGTGTTGTTCGCGATGATGTCCAGGACCGCCAGATCGCGGATACCGGGCGTGTCGGCATGGGTGAGCACCGCGGGCTCGCCGAGCCGGTCGTGCGCGTGCAGCACCACCCGCCAGCCCGGCGGGACCTCCTCCGGCGCGCGCACGTCGACGAGTTCCTCCTCGGAGGTCTCGACCCACAGCTGCACCATGCCCGAGCCGAACGGGCCGTCGCGCAGCACCGTGGGCGGGATGCTCCCGATACCCGAGCCCGCCGCCAACAAGTATGTGGCGACCTCGCGCCCGGCGAGCGTCCCGTCGGGGAAGTCCCACAGCGGGCGCTCACCCGAAACCGGCTTGTACACCGCGTTCGCGCTCAGCCCGTCCATTTCGACCGAGCAGAACAAGGTCACGTTGGAGGCGTCGACCAGACGGCCTTCGACCTCGAGCCGTCCGTGCGCGATGAGGTGCTTCGCTTCGGGATCGGCTGGGGTGAGGAGTTCGGCCACGTGCGCCTAATCCTCGGTGAGGTCGGACTCGCGGCGGTACCCGTTCTGCCGGGGGCAGATGTGGCCCGCCGGGTCGAGCGGCTCACCGCACAGCGGGCACGGCTTGCGCCCGGCGTTGACCACCCGGTCGGCGCGCTCGGCGAAGGCACGGGCGGCGGCCGGGCTGAGGAAGACGCGGACCGCGTCCGGGCCCTCCTCGGTGTCGTCGAGCACGACCGTCTCGTCGACCTCGCCCTCGGTGATGGCGAGCAGTTCGACGACGACCGCCTTGCTCTCGGCGTCCCAGCCGAGACCCATCGTGCCGACGCGGAACTCCTCCTCGACGGGCACCGTGAGCGGGTCGACGTCGACCAGTTCGTCGGGCACCGTCTCGGGCACGTCCGCGCCGAAGCGGTTCGCGACCTCTTCCAGCAACGAGCCGAGGCGCTCGGCGAGCACCGCGACCTGTTGCTTCTCGATGGTCACGCTGATGGTGCGGACATCCTCGGACGCCTGCAGATAAAACGTGCGGTCGCCAGGTTCCCCGACCGTCCCTGCGACGAACCGGTCGGGCTGGCGGAAGACGTGGATTACACGAGCCATGGCACCCCCGACCCTAAGCCACCGTTCCATGATCGGCACCCGCCGCCCCTCCGTTTGAGTCTAGTGGAGTGCGCCACAGCAGCGCCTTTTGCTGGACTACAGTGCCCCGGTGGCCGAAAAAGCACCGTATGGCAGCTGGATCTCGCCGATCGGCGCCGCCGACGTCGCGGCCGCCGGCGGGGGCGCACAGTGGCTCGACGTCGTGGACGGGCAGGCGTGGTGGGCGCAGGCCCGGCCGGCCGAGGGCGGACGGCTCGCGCTGGTGCGCGCCGACGGGCGGGAAATGCTTCCCGCGCCGTGGAACGCGCGCAACCGCGTGCACGAGTACGGCGGCAGGCCGTGGCTCGTCATCGGACGTTCGCTGTACTTCACGCACTGGGACGACCAGCGGGTTTACCTGCGGGACCTGGACAGTGGAACGATTTCGCCGATCACGCCGGAACCGGACAAGCCACAGGGAGTGCGCTACGGCGACCTCCGTCCCGGCCCGCGCGGTGAGGTGTGGGCGGTCCGGGAGACGAGCACGGGACCGCGGCGCACCGACATCCGCCGCGATCTCGTCGCGTTCGCGGAGGGCGAAATCCGTTCGCTCGCCGCGAGTCACCACTTCCTGACCGCACCACAGCTGTCCCCCGACGGCAGGCACGCGGCGTGGCTGGGCTGGAACCATCCGTCGATGCCCTGGGACGAGACGGAGCTGTGCGTCGCGGAGGTCACGGCCGACGGCGCGTTCGGCCCGCACCGGGTGCTCGCCGGCGGACCGGGAGTGTCGGTGTGTCAGCTCGAATGGGACTCGCCCGGCACGCTGCTCGTGGCGATGGACCCGGACGGCTGGTGGAACCTCTACCGCGTCACGCTCGACGGCCAGGCCGTCAACCTCGCCCCGGTCGACCAGGAGCTGGGCGGGGCGCTGTGGAAGATCGGCACCCGCTGGTTCGCGCCGCTCGGCGAGGGCAGGCACGCCGTCATCGCCTCCGGGCGGCTCGCCGTCCTCGACGAGAACGACGGCACACTCAGCCGTCTCGCACCTCGGGTCACGCAATGGCACACCACCTTCTGCGTGCACGACGGGGCGGTGTTCGGCATCGGGGCGGGACCGGAACAAGAAAGCGCTGTCTTGCGTGTCGACCCGCACACCGGTTCGGTGACCACGCTGGGCGAGATGCCGGCGGTGCCGCCTGCGGGCTACCTGCCGGTCCCGGTCGAACGTGTCTTCACCGGGCCGGACGGCGAGCGGATCCCGGCCTACGTCTACCCGCCTGCGAATCCCGGCTTCCGTGGCGAGCAGGGCGCACCGCCGCCGTACCTCGTGCACGTCCACGGCGGGCCCACCGGGCGCAACTACCCCGTCCTGGACTTGAGCTTCGCGTACTTCACCAGCCGCGGCATCGGGGTCGTCGCGGTCGACTACGGCGGCTCGACCGGCTACGGCCGCCGGTACCGCGAGCGGCTGCGCGAGAACTGGGGCGTCGTGGATGTGGCCGACTGCGTGACGGTGGCGCGGGCACTCGTGGCGGAAGGGACCGCGGACCCGGACCGGCTGGCGATCCGGGGCGGCAGCGCGGGCGGGTTCACCTCCGCGGCCGCGATGACCGGTCAACGCGTCTTCCGCGCCGGCACCGTCAAGTACCCGATCCTCGACCTCGCCGGCTGGACCGGCGACGGCGGCGAGACCCACGACTTCGAATCCCGCTATCTCGACGGACTCGTCGGGCCCCTACCGGAGACGCGGCAGCGCTACGCGGACCGCTCTCCGCTCTCGCACGCGAGCGAACTGGCCGGACCGGTGCTGTTCCTGCAGGGGCTGGACGACCAGATCTGCCCGCCCGAGCAGGCCGACCGGTTCGTGGAGGCATTGCGGGGCAAGGGGATCCCGTACGCCTACCTGACCTTCGAAGGCGAGCAGCACGGATTCCGCAAGGCGGAGACGATGATCGCGGCACTGGAAGCCGAACTGTCCTTCTACGGCCAGGTTTTCGGGTTCGCCACCCCCGGTGTGCCCACGCTGGACCTCAAGTCGTGACGGGTCCGGGAGACACCGTCGCACTCATCACGCCGGCCGGGCCGGTCGCGGCGGAGCGGATCGACGGGGCCGTCGCCGCGCTCGAAGCCTGGGGACTGACGGTGAAGCGGTTCACCGGAACACGTCACCCGGACATACCGTATCTGGCGGACACCGACGCCCGGCGTGCCGAGGACTTCGCGGCGGCGTGGCTCGATCCCGCGATCTCGGCGGTCATCTCCGCCCGGGGCGGGTATGGCACGCAGCGGATGCTCGACCTCGTGGACTGGTCCGCGCTGCGGCAGGCCGGGCCGAAGATCTTCACCGGCTCCAGCGACGTGACCGCGTTGCACGAGGCCATCGCCACGCATCTCGGGCTGCCGACGTTGTTCTCCCCCATGCCCGCAGGCACCTTCTGGGACGACGACGCGGCGGTGCGGATGCGGCAGGTGCTCTTCGGCGCGGACGTGACACTGACGGCGACTGAGGCACTGGTCCCGGGGACGGCGAGCGGGACGACGGTCGGCGGGAACCTGAGCCTGCTCACGGCCGGCGTCGGAGCGGCCGAGCACCGGCGTCCGGACGGCGGCATCGCGCTGCTCGAAGACATCGGCGAGGCGCCTTACCGCATCGACCGGATGCTCACCCAGTTGTTGCGCTCCGGCTGGTTCGACGGTGTGACCGGTGTTGTGCTCGGATCCTGGACCGACTGTGGCGACGTACGGCCGGTGCTGGTCGAGCGGCTCGCGCCGCTGGGGGTGCCGGTGCTGTGGGGCGTGCAGTTCGGGCATCGGCCCGGCGCGGCGACGATTCCGCTCGGTGTCGGGGCGACAATCGACGCGGCAAGCCTTAACGTGCGGGTATGCGGGATCCCCAGGCACGAGACCGGTTCGCGGCAGCACGGATAGCCCGGCTCGCGACGGCGGATGCCGGCGGTGTGCCGCATCTGGTGCCGGTCACGTTCGCGGTCACCGGCGACGAGATCGTGTTCGCGGTGGATCACAAACCCAAGCGCAGCACCGACCTGAAGCGGCTGCGCAACATCGCCGCCAACCCGGCGGTCACGTTCCTCGTCGACGCCTACGACGAGGACTGGACCCGGCTGTGGTGGGTCCGCGCGGACGGCCACGCCGCGATCCACAGCAGCTCCGACGACGCGGTGGCGAGCCTGTGCGAGAAGTACGCGCAGTACCGGCAGCGGCCACCGGAGGGCCCGGTCGTGCGGACGCGCGTTCACACGTGGCGGCACTGGTCGGCGAGCTGAGCCGTGGCCGACGACGCCTTCGGGCATCCCCGGCTCGCCGCGCTATACGACCTGCTCGAAGGTGACCGCGAGGACCTGGACGCCTACCTCACGCTCGCGACGGAGATCGGGGCTCGGCACGTACTGGACATCGGCTGCGGGACGGGCGCGTTCGCGCTACGGCTCGCCGCACGCGGGTTCGCCGTGACGGGTGCCGAACCGGCGCTCGCGTCGCTGGAGGTCGCGCGCGGCAAACGCGGCGCGGAGCGCGTGCGCTGGATTCACGGCGACGCCACCGCGCTGCCGCCGATGCGGGCGGACCTGGCCACGATGACCGCCAACGTCGCGCAGGCGATCGTCGAACCCGATGAGTGGCACGCGACGCTTCGCGGCATTCACGGCGCCCTGCGGCCCGGCGGGCTGCTGGCGTTCGAGACCCGCGACCCGAGGCGCCGCGCCTGGGAAGAGTGGAATCGCAACGCTTCCTACCGTGTCGTCCATGGGGTCGAGGTCTGGGTCGAGCTGCTCGATGTGCGTCTGCCTTTGGTGAGCTTCCGCTGGACCCACGTGTTCGAAGACGGCGAGGTGCTGACCTCCGACTCGACCTTGCGATTCCGGGACCGCGAGGAGATCGAAGCCGCCATCACCGAACACGGCTACTCCCTCGAAGACGTCCGAGATGCCTCCGACCGGCCGGGCAAGGAGTTCGTGTTCCTGGCGCGCAAGCCTTACTGAGGCTGTCCCGTGAACAGCCGGACCAGGCTGTGCGGAACGTCCGCCCCGAAGCAGATGTCGAAGTCCCGGGCGGCTTCGGCGGCCTCATCGGCGTTTCGTACGAACAGTTCCCGCTCGTACGCGGCGAGCGCGGCCTCGACGTCCCCGGGCCGCGCGGCGAGCGCCTTGCCGAGTTCCGCGCCGTCGAACATGGCCAGGTTCGCGCCTTCCCCGTTCGGCGGCGAGAGGTGCGCCGCGTCGCCGAGCAGGGTCACGCCCGGCACGCGGGCCCAGCGGTGCCCGATCGGCAGCGTATTGAGCGGACGCAGGACCGGCGCGGTTTCGCCGTCGGTGATCAATGCCGTCAACTCCGGAGCCCAGCCGTCGAACTCCTCGGCGATCCTGGCTGCTGCCGCGGCGGAATCGGTGAAATCGATCTCCGCGAACCACTCCTGTGGCTTGGACAGCGTGACGTAGGTGTGCAGGTTCCCGCCGCTCTCCCGGTGCGCCTGGATGCCCTTGCCCGGTGCGAGCGCGAGCATGGCCCCGTCGCCGACCACTTTCGCGGCCGCAGGGTGCCGCGTCCGGGCATCGAACAGGTAGGTCTCGACGAACGAGGTGCCGATGTACTCGGGCACCGCGCTGGAAACGAGCGGCCGGACGCGTGACCAGGCACCGTCCGCGCCGACCAGCAGGCTCGTCACGACGGTGCTGCCGTCGGCGAAGGTCACCTCGTGACGCCCCTCGCCGAGTACGCGGACGCCGCGGACCTTGCGTCCCCAGCAGACGGTCCCAGTCGGGAGCGATTCGAGCAGGATCCGGCGCAACTCGCCGCGCTGGACCTCGGGGCGGTTGCCCGTGCCGTCGTCGGCTTGATCGAACAGGACGGTCCCGTCCCGGTCGAGGACACGTGTCGCCTCACGGCCTTCCAGGATCAAGCCGCGGAACTCCTCCGTCAGGCCCGCCACGTCCAGCGCGATCCTGCCGTTGTGGTCGTGGATGTCGAGCAGCCCGCCCTGTGTGCGCGCCGCCGGCGAGTCCTCCGCCTCATAGACCGTGGCCGGGATCCCGTGCACGTGCAGGACACGGGCGAGCGTGAGGCCGCCGAGTCCGGCGCCGATGATCGTGACGTGCATGATGCCCCCTCCAAAACACTCTGGAATGTCGTTCCATAGCTAGTTTGGAATGGAATTCCAGTTGTGTCAAGATGGAGGCATGGCAACGCGGACGCGGCGCACGGACGCGCTCACCCGGGAACGCATCGTCGGGGCCGCCGTCGAACTTCTCGACACGGCCGGCGAGGGCGGGCTGACCTTCAAGGCACTCACCGAGCGCCTCGCCACCGGCGCCGGGGCGATTTACTGGCATGTGGCGAACAAGGACGAGCTGCTCGACGCCGCCACCGACGGCGCCGTCGCGGCCGCACTGGCCACCGAACCCGGCGGGCAGTCGCCACGAGAGGAGATCCGCGCCGTCGCGTTCGGCCTGTTCGACGCGATCGACGAGCATCCCTGGCTCGGCACCCAGCTCGCCCTGCAGTTCTCCCGCAACCCGTGGGGCACGGTCACGCCGCGGATCTTCGAAAGCATCGGCCGGCGGGTGCGCGCGCTCGGGGTCCCCGAGGCCGCCTGGTTCACCGCGACCTCGGCGCTGGTGCACTACATCCTCGGCGCCGCGGGCCAGAACGCCGCCAACGCCCGTGGCGCCGGAGCCGGCGTGGACCGGGCGGAGTTCCTCGACAACGCGTCGAAGGCGTGGGAGAAGCTCGGCCCCGACGACTACCCGTTCCTGCACGCCATCGCAGGCCAGCTGCGCGAACACGACGACCGCGAACAGTTCCTCGCCGGGCTCGACTTCGTCCTGACCGGCATCACCGCGTCGGTCTGACCGACGCGTCAGCGGACGCTCACGCCGCCGGGATCTGACCGCCCTCTTCCACCGGGGCGGGAGGACGCTGCCGCCGCCACGCGCCGATCAGGCCGAGCGGGTCCGGCCGCAGCAGCGAGGCCGCCGCGTACACGCCGATGGCGATGCTGATCACGACGAACCACCAGTCGTAGAGCGCCTGCTCGCCCGTCGGGTAGTACGCCATCACCAGGAACACCGCGACCCCGACCACCACGGCGAGATGCCGCCTGCGCCACGGGAACGCCGAGGCGACCACGAAGCCCCAGGTCAGGTACCACGGCAGGGTCGGCGGCGCGAGGATCGCGGTGGCCAGCAGCGCCATCGCCATCCGGAAGACCGCCTCGTTCCCGCCGAACCGGGACTTCCACCACTGCCGCGCGAGGAACACCGCCAGCGCACCCCACGCGAGCAGCCGGGCGACCGTGACGAACGGCGACTCCGGCACGGTGATCACCAGGTTCACCAGCGTGTGCACGGCCTGACCGATGCCGGTCGGGAAGTTCAGCCAGTTCGTGACCAGGGTCGGTGCCTGCAGGCCGGTGACCCAGCCGAGGTTGAACGACCCGAGCGAGACCCACGTGCCCAGCACGAACACGACGGCGAAGATGCCCACCGACAGCGCGCCGGCGCGCAGGAAGTTCCGGACGCGGTTCTCCCCCGGCAGGTGGTTGGCCCACACCCACACCAGGAACGGCAGCGCGACCGCGGCGGTGGGCTTGATCAGCATGCCGATGGTGACCAGCGCGATGCCCACCGCGTGCTTGCGTTCCAGCACCGCCAGCACGCCCAAGGTCAGGAAGCCCAGCATCAGGACGTCGTTGTGCGGCCCGCCGATCAGGTGGATCACCGTCATCGGGCTGGCCACCGCGAGCCACATGGTGATCGGCAGCTTGCCGCCGAGCCTGCGCACGAGCTTGGGCAAAGCCCACACCATCGCGCCGAGGCCGAGCAGCAGCACCAGCCGCATCACGATGACACCGGCGATCACGTTGTCCCCGGTCAGCGCGACGACGCCCTTGGCGACCAGAAGGAACAGCGGACCGTACGGAGCGGGCGTGGTCTGCCACACCGGGTGCACGTTCTGCACGATGTTGGGCAGGATCTCCAGTTCGGCGGGGCCGTGCGCGTACGGGTTGAGCCCGTGCAGCAACTGGGCGCCCTGACCGAGATAGGAGAAGACGTCGCGGGTGAACAGCGGCGGCGCGACCAGCAGCGGGCCCATCCAGCAGGCCGCCGCGATCAGGATCGGCCGGGTGCCGACGCGCCCGGCCAGCATGTACCGGCCCAGCCGCACCCAGGCCCACACGACCAGCGCGAACCCCGTGTAGAGGATCACGTTGGCCAGGATCTGCCCGTGCCCGTAGCGCACCCACGACAGCGGGCCGGTGCCGATCACCGGGTCACGGATCAGGATGCCGCCGGCGCCGAGCGCGCCGAGCAGCAGCAGGACGCTGCCGATCGTTCCCATCGAAATGGTGCGGTAGGGAAAACGGGACGGCTCGCGCGTGCGCGGCACGGAGGCATCGCCGAGTCCGGTGACGGCCTCGGGCGCGGGGTCAGTAGTGGTCGCCATTTCGCTTTGCGAGATTACACACCGCGCCTGAGCCGTTTCGCGGCGGCGGTTCATTTTCTTGACATCCCGTCAGCCCGCGCTGTAGTGAATTCCGCCGGGCAGGGCGTCGAGCAGGGCCTTGGTGTAGTCGTGGCGCGGGTTGAGCAGGACCTGCTCGACCGCGCCCACCTCGACCAGTTCGCCGCCGTACATCACGGCGACGCGGTCGGCGATGTTCCAGGCGAGGCCGAGATCGTGGGTGATCACCAGCCCGGCGAGCCCGAGTTCGCGGCGTAGCCGCAGCAGCAGCCCGAGGATCTCGCCGCGCACCGAGGCGTCCAGGGACGCGACGGGTTCATCGGCCACCAGCACGCTCGGCTGGAGCGCGAGCGCCCCGGCGATCACGACCCGCTGCCGCTGCCCACCGGAGAGTTCGTGCGGCCGGCGTGGGAAGAAGTGCCCCGCGGGGCGTAGTTCGGCGGCTTCGAGCGCGGCCGTGACGATCTCGCGTTCGTCGCCGGGCAGCCGGTGGATGCGCGGGCCCTCGGCGACCGCCTCGTACACCGTGTGCCGCGGGTTGAGCGCGCCGGCCGGGTCCTGCAGCACCAGCTGCACCTGGCGCCGGTAGGCCTTGAGATCACCCAGCGGCGCACCCTTGAACCGGACCTCACCCGACGTCGGCCTCTGCAGACCCAGCAGCGTGCGGGCCAGTGTCGTCTTGCCCGACCCGGACTGGCCGACCAGCGCGACGATCTCGTCCCGGCGCACATCGAGATCGACCCCGGCGACGGCCTCGATCTCGCCGAACCGGACGCGCAGATCGCGTGCCGACAGCAGCACCTCACCTTCGCGGGAGCCGGTGCGGCCGGGGTCCGGTGGCAGCGGCGTGCTCGTGGCCGGGGCGAACCGGGAGACCGGGTCGCCGACCGTCGGGAAGGCGGCGGCCAGTGCGCGTGTGTGGAAGTGTTCCGGCGAGGCCATCAGCTCGGCGCCCGGGCCCTGTTCGACGACCTCGCCTTGGTACATGATCGCGATGCGGGAGCAGGTCGCGGCGAGAACCGACAGGTCGTGGCTGATCATCACCAGGCCCAGTTCCCGCTCGGCCACCAGCCTGCGCAGCAGATCCAGCACCTGTGCCTGCACGATCACGTCGAGCGCGGTGGTCGGCTCGTCGGCGATGATCAGCCGCGGGCGGCATGCGAGCGCCATCGCGATCATGACGCGCTGCTTCTGCCCGCCGGAGAGCTCATGCGGATAGGCCCCGGCACGCGAGGGCGGCAGGCCGACCTGGGACAGCAGTTCGGCGACGCGCTCGCGAACGTCGGCCTCGCTGAGCGCTTCGGCAGCGTGCAGCCGGATCGGTTCGGCGATCTGCGCGCCGATACGGCGCACCGGGTTGAGCGCGTGCATCGCGCCCTGGAACACGACCGACGCCTCGGCCCAGCGCACCGCGCGCAGCCTGCCCCACCGCATCGCGCCCACGTCCTCGCCGTCGAGCAGGACCTCGCCCGAAACCCGTGCCGATTTCGGCAGCAGCCGCAGGACGCTCATCGCGACCGTGGATTTGCCCGAACCCGACTCTCCCGCCAGCCCCAGCGTCTCGCCGGGCGCCAGGGCCAGGTCCACGCCCCGCACGGCCTGCAGTTCGCCGCCGCCGGTGCGGTAGGTGACGCCGAGGTTCCGCAGTTCCAGCAACGGTTTCACGACCGCTCCCCGGTCTTTCGCGGGGCACCCGCACCCGATCGGTCCTTCGTGTCGCGCCCACGGGGTGCGGCGCCACCGGCCAGTCTCGGGTTCACCACGGCTTCCAGTGCGCGGCCGACGAGGGTGAAGCACAGCACGATCACCACGATCGCCAGCCCCGGCGGCAGCAGGTACCACCACGCTCCCCCGGTGACCGCGCCCGACCCCAGGGCCCGTTGCAGCATCGATCCCCACGACACCGTGTTCGGATCGCCGAGGCCGAGGAAGGCCAGCACCGACTCGGTGATGATCGAGTTGCCGACCACGAGCGTGGTGTTGGCCAGCACGAGCGGCAGCACACCGGGCAGCACGTGCTTGCCGACGACATGTGCGTGCCCGGCGCCCAGCGCCCGCGCGCGTTCGATGTAGGGCCTGCTCTCGATCGTCAGGGTCTGCGCCCGCACCAGCCGCGCCGTCGTGGGCCACGCGGTGACGCCGATGGCGAGTATGATCGTCGCGACGCCTTGCGGCAGGACCGCGGACAGCGCGATCGCGAGCACGAGCGAGGGCAGCACCAGGAAGAAGTCGGTGAACCGCAGCAGGATCGCGGCCACCCACCGTCCGAAGTGGCCCGCCGCGAGACCCACCACGGTGCCGATCAACACCGACAACGCCGTCGCGGCGAACCCGACCAGCAGCGATACCCGCGCGCCCCACAACGTCAGCAGCAGCACCGACCGACCGTCCACATCGGTCCCGAGCGGGAACTCCACACTCGGCGGCTGCAGCGGGCGCCCGGGCGCGTTCGTCACGTCGAGGGCGGCCTCGTCGGTGAGCACGGGCGCCAGCACGGCCAGCGCCACGATCAGCGCCAGCAGCCCGAGACCGGCCAGGCCGCCGCGGTTCGCGCTGAACTGGCGCCACACTCCGGCGGCGGCCGCGCGCCGCCGCTGCCACACGATCGACGCGGTCATGTCGTACGCACCCTCGGGTCGAGCAACCGGTACAGCACTTCGGCGAGCAGGTTCATCACGATCACCGATCCCGCCAGCACGACGAAGATTCCCTGCAGCAACGGCAGATCCGGCACGCGCAGCGCCTGGTAGGTCAGCAGACCGAGCCCCGGCCACGAGAACACCGTCTCCACCGTCACCGCGCCCGAGACGACCATCCCGAACTGGAGGAACACCAGCGTCACGGTCGGCAGCAGCGCGTTGGGCACGGCGTGGCGGCGGCGCACCAGATCATCGCGCAGCCCCTTGGCGCGGGCCGTGACGAGGTACTCGGCGTCCATTTCGGTCAGCAGCGACGACCGCATCACCAGCATGTACTGCGCGTAGAGCACGGCGAGCAGCGTGACGCACGGCAGCACCAGGTGGTAGGCGACGTCCAGCGCCTGCGGGAAGAACCCCGGCGCCGTGTCCGGCGAGCGCATCCCGCCGCTGGGGAAGAGCCCGTGCGTGGCGACGAGCAGCAGCAGGCCCAGCCAGAACTGCGGCACCGACCACAGCGTCAGCGCGATGCCCGTCTGCGCGCGGTCGAATGTGCTGCCGCGCCGCCACGCCGCGCGGGCGCCGAGCCAGACGCCGAGCGCGACGGCGAGCACGGTGGCCGTGCCGACGAGCAGCAGCGTGGGCCAGAACCGTTCCGCGATCAGGTCCGCCACCGGCCGGTTGTAGCCGTAGGACGTGCCGAGATCGCCGCGCAGCAGGTCCCCCAGGTAGTTCAGGAACTGCTGGATCAGCGGTTTGTCCACGCCGAGCCGTTCCCGCAACAGGGCCTGCTGGTCGGGACTGGTCGGCCGGTCCTTGGTCAGCGTCGCGACCGGATCGCCGGGGATCATCCGGAACAGCAGGAATCCGAGTGCGACGACGAGCAACAGGCTGACCGCGGCCCCGCCGAGCTTGCCGAGCAGGAAACGTGCCCTGCCCGACCCGCCCCGCCGCTCCCGGCCGAGGTCCGCGGCATTCAGTGTCTGCGTCACTGGGGTTCTACTCCCGGTCGTCGATCGACTTCTTGCGCCGCGCGGTGACGGTGCCGCCGATCGCGACGACGATCACCACGCCCGCGCCGATGCCGATCCACGCACCCGCGGGCAGGCCGCCACCGCCGGCGTCCGCGCTGCCCGCCGGGGTGGCGCCGTAGAAGCCCCAGTAGCCGCTCTGCTCCATGATCTGGCCGGTGCCCGAGGGCTGCTTGGGCAGATCGGAGAACCGGTCGGAGCGGTAGGCCTCCAGCACGTTGTCGTAGTCCAGCACGACGCTGGGCGCCTGTGTGTAGTAGCGCGCCTGTGCCTGTCTGACCAGGCTCGCGCGCCGCGCCTGGTCCAGTTCGGTGCTTTCCTGCTGATACAGCGCGTCGAACTGCGGATCGCAGAAGAAGGCGGTGCTGCTGCCGCTGCCCGCGACGGCGGGCAGGGCCGAGCAGGTCTGCTTGGCCAGGATGTAGTCCGGGTCGGGGCTGGTGCCCCAGCCGGAGAGCGCGAGGTCGTAGGTGCCGGCGTTGGTGCGCTCGTCGACCTCGTTGTCGGAGACGAGCTGTTTGGTCACCTTGATGCCGATCGCGCCGAGCCAGCTGACGATGTAGTCGGAGGCGCGCTGGGAGAAGTCCTCGCCGGCACGGCCGACGAGGCGCAGGTCCAGCGGTTTGCCGTCGGGGCCGTTGCGGATGCCGTCCGGGCCGCGCAGGTAACCCGCCGCCTCGAGCTGGGCGTTGGCGGCCACGGCGTCGAACCTGTAGCGCTCGTCGGCCGTGGGTTGCCAGTGGTAGGTCGGGAACGAGGCGGGGATGACGCTGGAGCCGAGCTGCCCGTACCCGCCGAGGACCTTGTCGATGAGGGTCTGCGGGTCGATGGCCTTCGCGATCGACTGCCGCACCCGCACGTCCTTGAGTGCCGGGTTGCCGTCGCCGAGGGGCTGGCGGTCCGCGTTCTGCGCGCCGGGGTTGATCATCAGTTCCCGGTAGCGGCGGCCGTCGGCCTTGTTCGTGGTGATGTCCGGCTGACGCTGTAGTGCTTCGAACTGTGTCGGCGTGAGCCGGTTGACGAAGTCGACCTCGTTGTTGCGCAACGCGTTGACCGCGGCGTCGGCGTTCTTGTAGCTGATGAACTGCAGCTCGTCGATCTTGGCCTTGCCGCGCCAGTAGTCCGGGTTGGCCTTGAGCCGCACCAGTTCGTTCGGGCGGTACTCGGTGATCAGGAACGGGCCGTCGCCGACGCCGATCACGGACACGTCGTCGGTCTTCGGGTCGTCCATGTCGGGCTGGTTCGCCCATACGTGCTCGGGCACGATCGGCACGTCGAGTGCGGTCATGCTCGCCTGCGGCGTCTTGGTCCTGATCACCAGCGTCCTGTCGTCGGGTGCGGCGACGGACCGGAAGTTCTCGACGTAGGTGCCGTTGGCCTCCTGCGCCTTCTTGTCGGTCATGATGCGGTGGAACGTGTAGGCGGCGTCCTTCGCGGTGACCGCTTGCCCGTCGGACCACTTCACGCCGTCACGGATGTGGAAGGTCCAGGTGAGCTTGTCCGGCGAGGTGTCCCACGAGGCGGCCAGGCCCGGCGTCGGCGTGTTGTCCTGGGCGGAGGGCAGGGTGAGGAATTCCCACGTCATCCGGCCGACCATGGTGCTGGAGGCGAACGAGGCGAGGAACGGGTTGAGGTGGTCGATCTCCTGTACGAGCGCGACACGCAGCGTGGTGCCGCTGGTCTGTGCCTGGGCGCCGGACACGAACGGGCCCGCCGTCAATCCGGCGGCCAACGCGACCACGCCCACCCGTCTAGAGAAACTCGCCCCCACTGTCCCCACCTCTCTGCAAGCATCCGAGGCGGAAAAGTAACCACCTCAGGCCGGTGTGCGTCAACGATTACCACAGGTAGTTGCCCAGCCGTAACGTAAGGTCTGGACCATGCGCATCTTGATCTCGGCGGACATGGAAGGCGCCACCGGCGTCACGTGGACCGACGACGTGGTGCCCGGCACCGAGCAGTGGCAGCGTTTCCGCAGGCTGTTCACCAAAGACGTGAACGCGACGATCGAGGGGCTGCACGCGGGCGGGGCGTCCGACGTGCTTGTCAACGAGGCGCATTCGGCGCAGCGCAACCTGCTGCTGGAGGACCTCGACGTACGGGCGCGGATGCTCACCGGGCGCCACAAACCGCTGTCGATGATGGAGGGCATCGACTCGGGTGTGGACGGTGTGGTGTTCCTCGGCTATCACGCGGGCGCCGGCTGCGACGGCGTGCTGTCACACACCTACCTGCCCAACCAGATCACCGGGGTGTGGCTGGACGGCGTGCCCGCGAGCGAGGGCAGGCTCAACGCCGCACTCGCGGCCGAGTACGGCGTCCCGGTGCTGCTGGTCAGCGGCGACGACAAGACGTGCGAGGACGCGCGCGACTACGCACCCGGTGCGGCGCTGGTGGCGGTCAAGGAGGCGGTGAGCCGGTACGCCGCGATCTGCACGCCGCCGCAGCGCACCGCCGCCGCGCTGACCGAGGCGGCGGAGCGTGGCATGAAAACCGCGGGGCGCGGGAAGCCGGAGACGCGGGCGCACCGGATCGAGGTCGAGTTCGACGCGAGTCACCTCGCGCAGGCGACCGCGGTCGTGCCCACGGTCGAGCAGACCGGCGTGCGGCGCGTGGGTTTCGACGCGCCGGACATGACCGAGGCGATGAAGGCGTTCAAGGTGGTCACCGCGATCGCCGATGGCGCGGTACAGGGGAAATATGGCTGACGTAGTGGACCTGTGTGCCTCTCTGGTGCGCTTCGACACCACCAACCGGGGGCACGGTGACGCGGAGGGTGAGCGCGAGGCGGCGGAGTTCGTCGCGGGCGTGCTGGCCGACGCCGGGGTCGAGGCGAAGATCCTCGAATCCGCGCCGCGCCGGGCCAACGTGCTCGCCAGGATCCCCGGCGGCGACCCGTCGCTGCCCGCGATGCTCGTGCAGGGGCACCTCGACGTCGTGGCCGCGGACGCGGCGGACTGGACGGTGCCGCCGTTCGCCGGGGAGATCCGCGACGGCTACCTGTGGGGCCGCGGCACGGTGGACATGAAGGACTTCGTCGCGATGGTCCTGTCGCTGGTGTCGGAGGGGCTGCGGCCACGGCGGGATCTCGTGCTGGCGTTCGTCGCCGATGAGGAGGACCGCGGGGAATGGGGTGCGCACTGGCTGGCGACCGAGCATCGTGAGGAGTTCGACGGCTGCGCCGTCGCGATCAGCGAGTCCGGCGCCTACACCTACCACGTGCCGGCGGCCGACGGCCGGACCGTGCGGCTGTATCCGGTCGGCACGGCCGAACGCGGGACCGCGCATCTGCGGCTGACCGCACGTGGCCGCGCGGGGCACGGTTCGCGGCGCAACGACGAGAACGCCGTGGTGCGCCTCGTGGACGCGCTGCACCGGATCGCCGCGCACCGCTGGCCGGTCCGGCTGACGCCCACCGTCGAGGCCTTCCTGCTGCGCACCGGCGAAGCGCTCGGGGTCGAGGTCGACTTGTCCGATGTGGACGCGACGCTGGCGAGGCTCGGGCCCGCGGCGTCACTGGCCGAGAACACCGTCCGCAACAGCACGACGCCCACCATGCTCGACGCGGGCTACAAGGTGAACGTGATCCCGAGCATCGCGCGGGCGCAGGTGGACACCCGCGTGCTGCCGGGCACGGAGGACGAGCTGCTCGCCGAGATCGACGCATTGCTGGGGCCCGGTGTGGAGCGTGAGTTCGTGGCGCACCAGCAGCCGGTGCAGGCGCCGGTCGACTCGCCGTGGTTCGCGGCGATGGCCGAGGCGCTGCGCTCGGAGGACCCGCAGGCGGTCGTCGTGCCGTACTGCATGGGCGGCGGCACCGACGCGAAGGCGTTCACCCCGCTGGGCATCGACTGCTATGGTTTCGCGCCGCTGTGGCTGCCGGAGGGCTTCCCCTACCGCGCCATGGCCCACGGCGTGGATGAGCGGGTACCGGTCGAGGGCCTGCGCTTCGGCACACGCGTGCTACGCCACCTGCTGACGAACTGCTGACACACAGAACAAACAACAGGACGAACGAAGCCGCCAGGTGTGGTCATCCCGTCGCCTGCCCGCCGGCGAGCCATCCCTTTCTCGTGGTGCGGTTCCCCCGGCGCCGGTCCCGACGAAGGCTGCCGGTTCGTGGTGACCCCCGCGGCATAACAGGACCCCCGCCGTGCGGCCGGTTACGGTAGCCGCGTGTTCTTCACGTCGTTCGAGGAGGGGGATCCTCAGCCGCTGGCGGGCGTCGTCGGCACCGGGCCACGGTGGTCGCCTACCGCGAAGCCGGGCGTGGGGTTCACCGGGCTGCGGGCGTTGCGCTTCGACGGGCCGGTCCGGAGCAGGCTGTTCGACCTCGACACCACGACCGGCGAGCACACCGAGCTGTCCTACCTGGTGTTCCCGGAGTCCGCGCCCGGCGACGTGTACGCCGCCACGTGCGTGGTCCTCGACGTGGAGTTCGCCGACGGGACCACGCTGACCGAGCCGCTCGATCCGGACGCCCTCTACCCCGACCAGTGGAACCTCGTGCGCCGCGCGCTGCCCGTCGGACGGACCGTCCGGGCGATCCTGCTCCGCAACGACGGCGGTGCTGGCTGGGTCGACGACGTGCGGATCGCGGACCGGCCGCCTCGGCAGCGCGATCCCGTGGACTGGGTGCGCACCACCCGCGGCACCCACTCCAGCGCCGAGTTCTCGCGCGGCAACACCTTCCCGGCCACCGCCGTGCCGCACGGGTTCAACTTCTGGACCCCGGTCACCGACGCCTCGTCCACCACCTGGCTGTACGAGTATCACCGCCGCAACAACGCCGCGAACCGCCCGGTGCTCGCGGGTTTCGCGCTCAGCCACCAGCCCAGCCCGTGGATGGGCGACCGCCACACCTTCCACCTCGTCCCCGCCGGAGACCTGGCCTTCGGGCACGAGAACGAGACCGACCGGCCGCACCACTACGGCGTGCGGTTCGACAGCGGGCTCACCGTCGACCTCGCGCCCACCGATCACGCCGCCATCGTCCGCTTCGCCTTCCCGGGCCCGGCCGAGGTCGGCTTCCGCTGCAACCGGGGGCGCGTGCGGCTCGACGCCATGCGCGGTGTGGTCAGCGGGCACACCAGCGTGCGCTCCCGGCTGTCGGTCGGCGCGCGCCGCATGTACCTCTACGGCACCTTCGACCGGGAAGGCCACAAACACGGCAAGGCGTTGCGGTTCGGCACCTCCGAGGTGCGGCTCCGGATCGCGACGTCCCTGATCAGCGTCGAGCAGGCACGCCGCAACCTCGACGCCGAGATCCCGGCCGGAACCACATTCGAGGAGGTCAGGGAGCGGGCGCGCACCCAGTGGCAGGACCTGCTCGGCCGGATCGAACTGGACGGCGCGAACGAGGACCAGCGCACCACGTTCTACTCCTGCCTCTACCGCCTGTTCCTCTACCCCAACTCCGGCCACGAGGGTGGCAGGCACGTCAGCCCGATGACGCGCCGCCGGCGCGTGTTCGACGGCCCGATGTCGGTCAACAACGGCTTCTGGGACACCTACCGCACCGCGTGGCCCGCGTACGCCCTGCTCACACCCCACCGGTGCTGCGAACTGATCGAAGGCTTCGTCCAGCAGTTCCGCGAGGGCGGCTGGATCGCCCGCTGGTCCTCCCCCGGCTACGCCGACCTCATGACCGGCACCAGCTCCGACGTCGCCTTCGCCGACGCCTACCTCAAGGGCGTGCGCGGGTTCGACGTCGAAGCGGCCTACCGCGCCGCGCTGCGCAACGCGACGGTGCCCTCGCGCCGCCGCGGCGCCGGGCGCAAGGGCCTGCGGGAGTCGATCTTCCTCGGCTACACCCCGGCGAGCACACACGAGGGCATGTCCTGGGCACTGGAGGCGTGCGTCAACGACTTCGGCATCGCGAACCTGGCGCGGGCGCTCGGCCGTGCCGACGACGCGCGGTACTTCCGCCAGCGGGCGTTGCAGTACACGCGTCACTTCGACGAGCGCATCGGGTTCTTCCAGGGCCGCCACCGCGACGGCGGCTGGCGGTCGACCCCCGAGGAGTACGACCCGGCGCGCTGGGGCTACGACTACACCGAGACCGATGGCTGGAACATGGCCTTCACGGTTCCGCACGACGGCAACGGCCTGGCGAACCTGCTGGGCGGGCGCGCGGCGCTGGAGTCCAAACTGGACGCGTTCTTCGCGACGCCGGAGACCGGCCGCAATCCCGGCTCCTACGGCGGCATCATCCACGAGATGACCGAGGCGCGGGACATGCGGATGGGCCAGTACGGGCATTCGAACCAGCCCTCGCACCACATTCCGTGGATGTACCACCACGCGGGCGCGCCCGCGAAGACACAAGCCGTCGTGCGGGAGGTGCTCAGCCGCTGTTACTCCGGCAGCGAGATCGGCCAGGGCTACCCCGGGGACGAGGACAACGGCGAAATGTCCGCGTGGTATGTCTTCGCCGCGCTCGGGCTGTACCCGCTGGCCGTGGGCAGCCCGGTCTACGTCCTGATCGCTCCCCTGTTCCCCGCCGCGACGATCCACCTGGAGAACGGCACCGACGTGACGATCACGACCACCGGCACCGGCCCGTACGTGCGCGGCCTGCGGCTCAACGGCGCGCCCCACGACCGGGCGTGGCTCACCCACGAGGATCTGCTCGACGGTGCCCGGCTGGAGTTCGAACTCGGCGCCGAGCCCACGGGCTGGGGCGCGCCCCCACCGTCGCTGACCGAAGGAGACGCCCTGCCCGGCCCGCTCACCGACCTCACGGCCGGCGCGCCGGGCAGGCTGTTCGACGACACCAGCCGCACCCAGGTCGTGTTCCGCACCCGCACGCCCACCATCGAGTACACAGTGGAGGGTCGGCGGCGGCCGGTGCGGATCTACACCCTGACCTCCGGAACGCGCGACACGCCGAGCGCGTGGACCCTGGAGGGCTCATCGGACGGTCGCACATGGACGGTACTGGACGAACGTGACGACGAGGTGTTCCTCTGGCACCGGCAAACCCGCCCGTTCGCACTCGCCCGGCCCGCGTCGTTCCGGCATTACCGGCTCCGCATGAGAGCATCCAGCGGCAGAAGACCGTCGCTGGCCCAATGGGAGCTCTTGGCCTCATGATCGAACGACTCACGACGATGTGGGATCGCAACCGCGACCGGCTGGTCGCCTCCGATCCCGGTCTGGTCCGGCTGCGGCTGGCCGGCCTCGCCGTGTCCGGCATCGTGTGCTCGGTCGTCGTGCTGGCCGCGCTGGGCAGACCGCTGCCGACGATGCTGGTCGCCGGGATCGCGTCCATGCAGTGCGCGTTCACCGTCAACGACCGCACGCCCCGCGCGCAGGCCGTCACGCTCGTGCTCGCGTGCGCCTCCGGCGCGCTGTCGATGACCGTCGCCGCCTTCGGCGCGACCGCACCGCCGCTGGACAGCGTGCTGTTCATCCTGCTGATCTTCTTCGCGGTCTATGCCCAGCGGTTCGCCCCCAGGGGCAACGCGATCGGCGCGCTCGCGTTCTTCATGTTCTTCTTCTCGATGTTCCTGCAGATCCATCCCGCGCAACTGGGCCCGTACCTGACCGCGATCGTCACCGGCGTCGCGGCCAACGCGTTCGCCCGGTTCGTGTTGCTGCGCCGTAGCCCGGAACGGGAGCTGGTGCGGGTGCGCAAGGCGTTCCGTGCCCGGCTGGGCGCGGTCGCCCGCGCCGCGGCCGCGTACCTCGCCGGTGGCGGCACCGACCGCCGCCGGGCCCAGCTGCGCCGCGCGGACTCGCGGCTGCACGAGGCCGTGATGATGATCGAGGACACCATCGGCGACGTGCTCGAGCCCCCGGCCTCGGAACTGCTGCGCCGCCGCGCGATCGAGGTCGAGCTCGCCGCGCAGTGGCTGTCCATCACCACCCGCCGCACCAGCACCGAGGACCTGCCCGACGAGGTCCGCGACGAGCTGGCCGGCAACCTCGTGCGGTTCGAATCGCTCATCGAGCACGATCCCCGCGAGCTGCCGGTCATCAGCGACACCGACGAGTTCAGCAAGGTGCTCGTCGCGGGCAGCCGGCTCGACCGCGGTGCCCCCGGCGACGAGCTGCGCCGCGCGATCGCCGAACTGGCACTCGCCGACGTCAACGCGCAGCGCATCGCGGAGCACGACTACTCCGCCGAGGTCGAGCTGCCCGAACCCGAACCGCCGCAACGGAAAAAGGTCTTCGCCTACGACAACCGCACCCGCAGCGCGGTGCAGGCGACGATCGCGGGCGGGCTCGCCGTGCTCGGCGGCGAGCTGGTGTCGCACCAGCGATGGTACTGGGCGGTGCTGACCGTTTTCGTCGTGTTCCTCAACACCTCCACCGCGGGCGCGACGTTCGTGAAGGGGCTGCGCCGCGTCACCGGCACCCTCGTCGGGATCTTCGGCGGCATGGTGCTCGCGTTCCTGGTCACCGGGGACCGGACGGTCACCGTCGTGCTGCTGTTGGCGTGCGTGTTCGGGATCGTCTACACGGTACGGATCTCCCAGCTGATCGGTTCGGTGTTCATCACCTGCATGCTGGGCCTGCTCTACAGCCTGCTCGGCACGTTCAGCTTCGACGTGCTGTGGCTGCGGGTGGCCGAGACCGCGATCGGAGCCGTGGCCGGGATCCTCGCCGCGGTCGCGGTGCTGCCGGTGCGCACCAGGACCGTACTGCGGTCGGACATGGAGAAGGTGCTGGCGAACCTGCACGACTTCCTCGACCAGAGCGAGCAGCTGCTGTCCGGACGGGAGAACGTCAACGTCATCGAGTACTCCCGTGAGCTGGACCGCTCGATCGACCAGGTGCGCACCACCGTCGAACCGCTCACCCACCCGATCAGCCTGGCCAGCCGCCGCGACTACGGCTCCTACGTGCTCACCACGCTCGACCGCATCTCCTTCCGCTCCCGCCTCATCGCCGCCCGCGCCGAACCCGGAATGCTCGCCGGTGACGACCGCCTCACCACGATCGTGGACCGGCTCACCGCGAACATCGACATCCTGCGCGCCGCGCTCGGCCCCGGTACGCAGAGGGACCTCGACCTCGACACTGAGACACGTCTCACCAGGAAGTCCGACGACCCGGGAGTGCGGTCGATGCTGATCAGTTTCGGGCGGCTCGACGAGGGGATCATCGCCCTCGGCAAGGCGTTCGAGGTGCCCGCCGCCGAATCGGTTCAGGTGAACGTGAGGCGACGCACCGTATCGGAAAAGCCGGAGGCCGATAGAGTTCGGCACATAAGCGAAGAGAACGTCCGCAGGAGTACGCAATGACCCAAGCCCCCGTCAACGTCACCGTAACCGGCGCCGCCGGCCAGATCGGCTACGCGCTGCTGTTCCGCATCGCGTCCGGTCAGCTGCTCGGCCCGGACACCCCGGTGAAGCTGCGGCTGCTGGAGATCCCGCAGGCGGTCAAGGCGGCCGAGGGCACCGCGATGGAACTCGAGGACGGGGCCTTCCCGCTGCTGGCCGGCACCGACATCTTCGACGACCCGAAGCAGGCCTTCGCGGGCGCGAACGTCGCGCTGCTGGTCGGCGCCCGCCCGCGCACCAAGGGCATGGAGCGCGCGGACCTGCTGGAGGCCAACGGCGGCATCTTCAAGCCCCAGGGCGAGGCGATCAACGCCGGCGCCGCCGACGACATCAAGGTGCTCGTGGTCGGCAACCCGGCCAACACCAACGCCCTGATCGCCCAGTCGAACGCACCCGACGTGCCCGCCGAGCGGTTCACCGCGATGACCCGCCTCGACCACAACCGCGCGCTCGCGCAGCTGGCCAAGAAGCTCGGCGTCTCGGTCGCCGACATCAAGAAGCTGACGATCTGGGGTAACCACTCCGCCAGCCAGTACCCGGACATCTTCCACGCCGAGGTCGCCGGCAAGAACGCCGCCGAGGCCGTCAACGACGAGAAGTGGCTGGCCGAGGAGTTCATCCCGACCGTCGCCAAGCGCGGCGCGGCGATCATCGAGGCGCGCGGCGCATCCTCCGCGGCGTCGGCCGCCTCCGCCGCCATCGACCACGTCCACACCTGGGTCAACGGCACCGCCGAGGGCGACTGGACCTCGATGGCCATCCCGTCGGACGGCTCCTACGGCGTGCCCGAGGGCCTGATCTCGTCGTTCCCGGTCACCACCAAGAACGGCAAGTACGAGATCGTGCAGGGCCTGGAGATCAGCGAGTTCTCCCGCACCCGCATCGACGCCTCCGTCGCCGAGCTCGGTGAGGAGCGCGACGCGGTGCGCAAGCTCGGCCTCATCTGAGTTTCCCGCGAAAAGGGCGCGGTGTCCACTGTGGACGCCGCGTCTTTTTCTTGTTCAGAGCCGGGTCGCGGTGCGGACCAGATCGGCGATGGCGCGGGAGCGGCTCTGCGGCGGCCACGCGATCACCGTGGTGACCGGTGGCGCGTCGAGCACGGGCACGGTCGCGTGCTCGGCCGCGAGGTGGCCGCGGACGGACTCCGGTAGCACCGCCCAGGCACGGCCGAGCGCGATCAGTTGCAGCAACTGCGCGTTGTCCCGGAGCTGTGGGCCGGGCCCGTCCGGGTAAGTCCCGTCGGACCTGGGCCAGCGCGGCGCCGGCGGCTCGGTCAGGGCGGTGAGCTCGGCCATGCGCACGTGGCCGCGGGTGGTGAGCGGATGCCCGGCGGGCAGGACCGCGACCTGGCCCTCCGTGCGCAGTTCCTCGGTGTCGAATCCGGCGATCGAATCGAAGGGCAGGTGCAGCAGCGCGACATCCGCCCGGCCGTCGCGCAGCAGCTGCCCCTGCTGGGCGATCGCACACAGCTGCACGTCGACGGTGACCGCGCCGGGTTCGGCGGCGTAGGCGTCCAGCAGTTTCGCCAGCAGTTCGGTGGCGGCACCGGCCTTGGTGACCAGGACCAGGCCCGGCCCGTCCGTCGCGGCCCGCCGGGTGCGGCGCTCGGCGGCCTCGATGGCGTCGAGCGCGGTCCTGCCTTCCCGGAGCAGCACGGCGCCGGCCTCGGTCAGGGTGACGCCCCGGCTGTTGCGTTCGAACAGCACCGCGCCGAGCCGGCGTTCCAGCTGCTGGATCGCCCGCGACAGCGGGGGTTGTGCCATGCCGAGTCGGTGCGCGGCGCGGCCGAAGTGCGCTTCCTCGGCGACCGCCACGAAGTACCGCAGCTCGCGGGTTTCCACGCACGCAACGATACCCGTGCGGTATCGCTGCCGACCCGATCGGTGTTGGAGCGGGCGCGGGGGGCGGGCACACGATGGAGCCATGAGCCAACAGAAGATCGCGCTGGTCACCGGCGCGAACAAGGGGATCGGATACGAGATCGCGGCGGGGCTCGGCGCGCTGGGCTGGAACGTCGGCATCGGCGCTCGCGACGACCAGCGCCGCGAGACCGCCGTGGAGAAACTGCGTGCGGCAGGCGTCGAGGCGTTCGGCGTACCACTCGACGTGACCGACGACGCGAGCGTGACCGCCGCCGCGCACCTCATCGACCAGCACGCGGGCGGCCTCGACGTGCTCGTCAACAACGCCGGGATCACCGGTGGCGTGCCGCAGGAGCCGACCAGGGTCGACCCCGCGACGATCCGGAGGGTCGTGGAGACCAACGTCATCGGCGTCATCCGGGTCACCAACGCGATGCTGCCGATGCTGCGCCGGTCGGCATCGCCGCGGATCGTGAACATGTCCAGCAGCGTCGGCTCGCTCACCCGGCAGTCGACGCCCGGCGCGGAGACCGGCCCGATCTCGGCGGCCTACGCGCCGTCGAAGTCGTTCCTCAACGCAGTCACGATCCAGTACGTCAAGGAACTGGCCGGCACCGGGATCCTGATCAACGCGGGCTGCCCCGGCTTCACCGCGACCGACCTCAACGGCTTCCGCGGCGTCCGCACGCCGCAACAGGGCGCGGCGATCGCGATCACGCTGGCGACCCTGCCCGACGACGGCCCGACCGGCGGGTTCTTCGAAGACGACGGCGAGGTTCCCTGGTAGCCGGCCGTGCGGTCCCCCTCATGGCGCGGAGCACCATGAGGGGGCCACGGCTCAGGCCCCGGTGAGGCCGCGGCGCTTGAGCAGCGGCGTGATCTCCGGATCGCGGCCGCGGAACGTGCGGAACGCGGCCATCGAGTCCAGGCTGCCGCCGCGGCTGAGCAGCTCGCGGCGGAAGTGGTCGCCGTTGGCCCTGCTCAGCCCGCCGTTCTCCTTGAACCACTCCACCGTGTCGGCGTCGAGCACCTCGCTCCAGATGTAGGAGTAGTAGCCGGCCGAGTATCCGCCGCTGAACACGTGCGCGAAGTACGTGCTGCGGTAGCGCGGCGGCACGGTGTGCAGGGCGACGCCTGCCTTCTCCAGTGCCTGTGCCTCGAACCGGGTGACGTCGGAGATGTCGTCGTCGGTGCTGATGCCGTGCCATGCCTGGTCCAGCAGGGCGGCGGCCAGGTACTCGGTCGTCGCGAAGCCCTGGCCGTACTGGGCGGACTCCTCCAGCCGCTCGACCAGCCGCTGCGGCAGCGGCTCGCCGGTCTGGTGGTGCTTGGCGTAGTTGGCCAGCACCTCCGGCCACAACATCCACATCTCGTTGACCTGCGACGGGTACTCGACGAAGTCACGCGGCACGTTGGTGCCCGAGAACGTCGGGTACTTCACCGCCGACAGCAGGGCGTGCAGCGCGTGCCCGAACTCGTGGAACGCCGTCACCACCTCGTCGAAGGACAGCAGCGTCGGCTCGCCCTCCGGCGGGCGGGTGATGTTGAGGTTGTTCACCACCACCGGCCGGTCGCCGAGCAGGTCCGACTGGTCCACGAACGTGTTCATCCACGCGCCGCCGCGCTTGGAATCGCGCGTGTAGTAGTCGCCGAGGAACAGTCCCAGCGGCGAGCCGTCGGCGTCGAAGACCTCGAACACCCGCACCTCGGGGTGGTACTTGGGCAGGTCGTGCCGCTCGGTGAAGCTCAGCCCGTACAGCTTGCCCGCGGCGAAGAACACACCGTCGACGAGCACCCGGTCGAGCTCGAAGTAGGGCCGCAGTGTCGCGTCGTCCACGTCGTAGCGCGCCTTGCGGACCCGTTCGCCGTAGAACGCCCAGTCCCACGGCTCCAGCTTCGCGCCGGGCACGTCCTCGGCCAGGTAGCGCTGCAACTCGTCGGCGTCGCGCTTGGCGTTGGCCACCGCCGCCGGCGCCAGCCGCTCCAGCAGCCCGACCGCGGCGTCGGAGGTGCGGGCGGTCTCGTCGGAGATCACATACCCGGCGTGGTGCGGGTAGCCCAGCAGTGCGGCGCGCTCGGCCCGCAGCGCCGCGATGCGCCGCAGCACGGCCGTGTTGTCGTTGTCGTTGCCGCGATTGCCGCGCGAGACCGACGCTTCGAACAGGCGCCTGCGCAGCTCACGGTTCTGCAGCGACGCCAGCAGCGGCTGGGACGTGGGCAGGCTCAGGTTCAGCAGGTACCGGCCCTGCTCGCCGCGCGCCGCGGCCGCCTCGCCCGCGGACGCGATCGCGTCCGCGGACAGCCCGGCCAGCTCCGCCGGATCGTCGACGAGCACCGCGAGGTCGTTGGTGTCGCGCAGCAGGTTCTCCTGGAAGCTCGTGCTCAGCATCGACAGCTCTTCGTTGAGCTTGCGCAGCCGCCGCTGGTCGGCCTCCGGCAGGCCCGCGCCCGCCCGTTCGAAATCGGTGTGCACGCGCTCCAGCAGCCACGCCGACTCGGCGTCCAGCCCGAGTTCCTCGCGGCGCTCGTACAGCTCACGCACCCGGCCGTAGAGCTTCGGGTCCAGGCGGATCGCGTCGTGGTGTGCCGCCAGCTTCGGCGCGACCTCGGCCTGCAGGTCCTGCAGCACCGGGTTCGTGTCCGAGGAGGTGAGGTTGAAGAACACCGAGGACACCCTGCCGAGCAGCCGGCCCGAACGTTCGAGCGCGACGATCGTGTTGTCGAACGTGGGCGGCTCGGCGCTGCCCGCGATCGCCTCGATCTCCGCGGCGTGCTCGGCGAGCCCGGCCTCGAACGCCGGGGCGTAGTGCTCCTCGGTGATCCGGTCGAACGGCGGCATGCCGTAGGGCAGCTCGCTCGGCTTGGCGAACGGATTGTCCGGCGGCAACGCGGTACTCACAGGCGCGCCTCGCTTCCCTCGGCACTCCCGTGAGCCCGTACTGCTGTGGTGCATCGTTCGTTCGCAAGCTCACTCACGCGCGGCCCCTTTGTCCCGTAGAACCTCCGACCGTGGCGTCGGAGGATGCCTTCTTCCTACCGCGCTTGGGCTTCTCGGGCACTATTGCCGCGAAATCCGAGCCGTGATCATTCACGCGCAACACGAATGGGCGAGTCTCGGTGTAGCGCACGACGGAGACCGAGGCCGGGTCGACCACGATCCGCTGGAACGAGTCGAGATGCTGGCCGAGCGCGTCGGCGACGATCGCCTTCAGTACGTCGCCGTGACTGCACACCACCCAGACCGCGTGGTCCCCGTGCGCGGCGGTGATCCGCGCGTCGTGCTCGCGGATCGCGGCGACGGCCCGCGCCTGCATGCCCGCGAGCCCCTCCCCGCCGGGGAACACCGCCGCCGACGGATGCGCCTGCACGACCCGCCACAGCGGTTCCTTCACCAGCGTCTTGAGCTCCCTGCCGGTCCAGTCGCCATAGTCCACTTCGGACAGGCGGGGCTCGACGGTGCGCTCGATGCCGCGGTCGTCCAGTAGCGGGGCCAGGGTCTGCTTGCAGCGCAGCAGCGGCGACACCACGGCCTCGGCGAGCGGCACCTTGGCCAGCCGGTCGAGCAGGGCCTTGGCCTGGGTGCGCCCGGTCTCGTCGAGCCCGACCTTCGGCATCCGGCCGGCGAGCACACCCGAACCGTTGGCGCTCGACCGGCCGTGCCGGAGCAGAATGACGGTAGCCACGCCCCGAGAGTAGCCGCGGCACGCAATGCCTCCGTTGAGGGTGGTGGTGGGCGAGGGGCTGGCCCCTACGTGCAGCTCAGAAGTCGGGTCCCGCGCTGGGATCGAGAACCCCGGTGAAGATCAGCACGAACAACGCGGCGCCCAGCGCGACCCGGTAGATCACGAACGGCAGGTAGCTCTTGGTCTTGATGAAGTTCATCAGCCACGAGATCACCAGGTAGCCGACGCCGAAGGAGACGAGCGTGGCCAGGATCGTCGGCCCCCACTGCGGGCTGTTCGCGCCGCCGATCTTGCTGACCTCGTACAGGCCGGAGCCGAACACGGCGGGCACCGCGAGCAGGAACGCGTACTCGGTGGCCTCCGCGCGGGTGTAGCCGAGCAGCAGACCGCCGGTGACCGTGCCGCCCGAGCGCGACACACCCGGCACGAGCGCCAGTGCCTGCGCGAAGCCGTAACCGAGCCCGTGCGGCACGGTCAGCTGATCCAGGGTGCGCTGCTGCGAGCCGATGCGGTCGGCGATGGCGAGGATGATGCCGAACACGATCAGCACCGTCGCGGTGATCCGCAGATCCCGGAAGGTGTGATGGATGTCGTCCTGGAACAGCAGCCCCAGCACCACGATCGGGATCGAGCCGACGATCACCAGCCAGCCCATCCGCGCGTCCGGGTCCTGCCGGTATTCCTTCTTGTACAGGGAGAAGAACCAGCCCCGGACGATCTGGCCGATCTTGCGGCCGAAGTAGAGCACCACGGCGAGTTCGGTGCCGATCTGGATCACGGCGGTGAACGCGGCGCCGGGGTCGTCCCAGCCGGCGAGCGCGGCGGTGATCCGCAGGTGCGCACTGGAGGAGATGGGGAGGAACTCGGTGAGGCCCTGGACCAGGCCGAGGACGATGGCTTCGAACCAGCCCATGATCACCGGGCCCTGGCGAAAAGTCTGTTATGCACGGAGCGCAGGGTAGCGATCGCGGGATCGTGGCCCACACGGGCGTCGCTTCGCCACCCAGTTACTCTCTGGAGTTATGGAGAAGCGACAGCTGGGACGGTCGGGACTGCGCGTCTCCAGGATGGCGCTGGGCACCATGAGCTGGGGCAGCGATACCGACGCCGAGGAGGCGGCGAGCCAGCTGGTCGTGTTCGTGGACGCCGGGGGAACGCTGGTGGACACCGCCGACATCTACGCCGAGGGCGAGTGCGAACGAATCCTCGGCTCCCTGATCGCCGACCTGGTTCCGCGCGACGACCTGGTGATCGCGACGAAGGCCGTCGCCCGCCGCACCGACGGGCCGTTCGGCGGCGGCGCCTCGCGCGGCGCGCTGCTCACCGCACTCGACGGGTCGCTGCGCCGGCTGGGCACCGATCACATCGACCTGTGGCAGCTGCACGCGTGGGACGCCAGCGTGCCGCTCGAGGAGACGCTGTCCGCGCTCGACTACGCGGTCAGCTCCGGCAAGGTCCGCTACACCGGTGTGTCGAACTACGCGGGCTGGCAGCTCGCGACCGCCGCGTCGCGGACGTCGCTGGTCTCCACGCAGGTCGAGTACTCGCTGGTGGAGCGCGGCGTCGAGCGTGAGGTGGTGCCGGCCGCGGTGCACCACGGGATCGGGCTGCTGCCGTGGGCCCCGCTCGGCCGCGGGGTGCTGACCGGCAAGTACCGCACCGGCACGCCCGCCGACTCGCGCGGCGCCTCCCCCGCCTACGCGGGCTACGTCGAACAGCACCGCACGGACCGGGCGGCCCGCATCGTGGAGGCGGTGTCCACGGCCGCCGATGGCCTGGGCACCTCTCCCCTGGTGGTCGCACTCGCCTGGGTGCGCGACCGGCCCGGCGTGGTCGCCCCCGTCGTCGGCGCCCGCGACACCGGCCAGCTCACCGGCTCTCTCGCGGCGGAGGAGATCGCTCTGCCGCACGCCATCAAAGCCGCGCTCGACGACGTCAGCGCGATCCAGTTCGGTTACCCCGAGCGGTGGCCCAAGTGACAAGCAGGTGACACACGCGTGACGTGGCGGGCAATCTGGAGCATGCTAGGCCCAAGTGAGCAGAAGTCCGGAGGGCGCGTGCGGAGGTCGGCCGTGGCGGTGGCGATAGCAGGTGCGCTACTCGCTTCGGGCTGCTCGTCCGGTAACGGCCAGGGTGACGACGAGCTGCAGATCGTGACCAATCCCGTCGCGGCGACGGCACCCGTTTCGCCGGCGCCGTCGGTTCCCCCCGCGGGCACGGTACTCCCCTCGGCGGCGGTGACCGCGATCGTCACCGATCCCGCCAGCCGCACTCTCGCCGTCGCGTCCGGCCAGGACGTGCTGCTCTACCGGTCCGACGACACGGCCGCCGCCCCGGTGCGCGTCGCCGTGGACGGGCCGGTCGAACAGCTCGACGTCTCCGGCGGGCAGCTGCTGGCGACGATTCCGGCGAAGGGCGAGGTGGCCCGCATCGCGCTGCCCGCCGGGCAGGTATCGGTGCTCAAGGTCGCGGGACAGCCCGCGAGCGCCGTCATGGCAGGTGGCCAGACGCTCGTCGCCGTGCGCGACCGCAAGGCCATCGACGTCTTCCAGGGCGACGCGCTGGTCAAGACGATCACCGGCGGGCTCTACAGCGCCGATCAGGTCCTGCGGCCCGGCGACCACACCGTCGTGCTCGACCGGCTGCGCACGGCCGTGTTCTCCGTCGACGTCGCTGGCGGCACGGTCGGCGAGGGCCTGCGGGCCGGTGACGGCGCCACGAACGCGGTCACCGACTCCTACGGGCGGGTGCTGGTGACCGACACGCGTGCCGGCGCGCTGCTCGCGTTCTCCGCGGACCCGTTGCTGCTGCGGCAGATGTACCCGGTCCCCGGCGGCGTCTACGGCATCGCCTATGACGCCAAGCGGTCGCTCGCGTGGGTCACCCTCACCGGACGCAACGAGGTCGTGGGGTTCGACGTGCGCGGCGGCGAACCGGTCGAGAAGTACCGGTTCCCGACGGTGCGACAGCCGAATTCGATCACCGTCGACGAGCAGACCTCGCGGGTGTTCGTCGGCTCGGCAACAGGAGAAGGGATCCAGGTGATCCAGCCATGAAACAGCAGGAGGCGGTGGTCGACGAGGATTGGGAGTACCGCCGGCTGCAGCTCCCGCCAGGCCTGTCCCGGCGTGCGGCCGCGACCCAGCTCTCCATCCACGCCGAGTTCGCGGGCTGGGAACTGTCCACGGTCCGGCTCTACTCCGACGGCACGCGGCGCGTCTGGCTCCGCCGCAAACGCCGTCCCGCCGAGGTCGGCTACCTGGCCTCCTAGCAGGCCCGGCATCGCCTGAACTCGAAGCCCGTGTCGGCGCGCTGGAGATGCGCGTCGGTGAGTTGACCGTCGAGGCACGCGCGGCGCGGCAGGACGCAGCCGCGGCGCGACACATCGCCGATCTGGCGGTCAAGGTCGACGCCAACCGCCAGGCGATCAACGTATTGGCGGTGCAGACGCGGGAGCAATTCGGCGCAGTGGACCGGCGGTTCGACGCGGTGGACCGGCGTATCGACGCGCTCGAGCGCAAGGTCGACGACGGTTTCACCGAGATGCGGGGCAAGTTCGACGTGACGGCCGCGGGGCTCGACCAGATCACCGGTCTGCTGACCACCCTGATCAGCCGGGAGAACGACCGGCCTTCCTAGGCGCTGCGGAAGAACCGGTCCAGCACACGAGTCCCGAACCGCAGCGCGTCGACGGGTACCCGCTCGTCCACGCCGTGGAACAGGCCCGAGAAGTCCAGATCCGCGGGCAGCTTGAGCGGGGCGAAACCGAAGTTGCGAATCCCCAGCGACTGGAACGACTTCGCGTCCGTGCCGCCCGAGAGCATGTACGGCAGCGTCCTCGCGCCCGGGTCCTCGGCCAGCACCGACGCGGTCATCGCGTCCACCAGCGCCCCGTCGAACGTGGTCTCCACCGGCGGGAGTTCCATCCACTCCTTCTCGATGTCCGGCCCGAGGATCTCGTCCAGTTCGCGGTCGAACGCCTCCAGCCTGCCGGGCAGGATGCGGCAGTCGACCGCCGCCTCGGCCACCGACGGGATCACGTTCGACTTGTACCCGGCGGTGAGCATCGTCGGGTTGGCGGTGTCGCGCAGGGTCGCGCCGATCATGCGCGAGATGTTGCCCAGCTTCGCCACGGCGCCGTCGAGATCGTCCTCCGGAAAGTCCCAGCCGGTGATCTCGGTGACGCCCGCGAGGAACTCCCGCACCGAATCGGTGAGCACGAGCGGGAAACGGTGGTTGCCCAGGCGCGCGACCGCCTCCGACAGCTTGGTGACGGCGTTGTCGCGATGGATCATCGAGCCGTGCCCTGCGGTGCCGCGCACCCGCAGCTTCATCCAGCGGATGCCTTTCTCCGCCGTCTCGATCAGGTAGGTGCGGACGTCGTCCTTGAGCGTGATGGAGAACCCGCCGACCTCGCTGATCGCCTCCGTCGCGCCCTCGAACAGCTCGGGCCGGTGCTCCACCAGCCACTGCGCGCCGAACTTGCCCCCGGCCTCTTCGTCGGCGAGGAACGCGAAGATCATGTCGCGCGGCGGCACGATGCCGTGCCGCTTGTAGTGCCTGGCCAGCGCCAGCGTCATGCCGACCATGTCCTTCATGTCGACCGCGCCCCGGCCCCAGACGTAACCGTCCTGGATCGCGCCGGAGAACGGGTGCACCGACCACTCCGACGCATCGGCGGGCACCACGTCGAGGTGGCCGTGCACCAGCAGCGCGCCACGGCCGGGGTCGGCGCCGGGCAGCCGCGCGATGACGTTGTGCCGGTTCTTGCCGCCGGACTCGACGTAGGTGATCTCGTAACCGGCCTCGGTGAGCTTATCGGCCACGTACTCCGCCGCCGCCCGCTCCCCCACCAGCGTGTCCGGATCACCGGTGTTGGTGGTGTCGATGCGGATCAGCTCGCTGGTGAGCGTGACGGCCTCGTCGGCCGCGCTGTCGATCATGCTCGGTTCGGTCACCGGCTCTTCCTATCATCCTCGCCGGGTACCGTGCCGGGTCAGGCTTGGCTTCCGACCCCCGTGCGCAACTCGGCGAGCCGTCCGCGCGCGCTGTCCGGCGCCAGCGGCGGGGTGTCCATGCCCGCGCCGTGGCGAAGGCCGGTGAGGAACTCCGCGATCGCGTCCGTCGCGGTGTAGCGAGGCGTCCAGCCGAGTTCGGTACGCGCCCGCGAAGTGTCCATTGTGGGCAGTCGGAGCACGGTCTCGAAGAGCCCGGGAGTCGCCGGGACGACGTGCAGCCGCCAGGCCGCGGCCAGCGGTCCGCGTAGTGCCCATTTCGGCAGGCGCACGGTGCGCGCGCCGATCAGCCCGGCGAGCACAGGCGCGTCAAGCACCGGCTCGGCGGCGACGTTGAACGCTCCGCGCACGTCGCGCGTCGCGGCGAGCCGGTACGCCTCGGCGATGTCGGCGGTGTGCACGCCCTGCATCCGCAGCCCCGGCACGTCCGGCACGACGGGCAGCAGCGACGGGAGCAGCCCCGGCACGAACGGGCCCGCGAACAGACGCCGTTGCTGGGAGGCCGATTCCCGTTTGAAGATGAACGCCGGGCGCATCCGCACGACCCTCGTCTCGGCGTGCGCAAGTTCGAAGGCGTCCAGAAACCGTTCAAGATAGGCCTTTTCGCGTGGATAGGCGGCTTCGGGCCAGCCGTGCGTCGGCCAGGACTCGTCCACCGGCCCTTCCCCGTCCCCTGGCGAATAGGCGCCGACGGAGGACGCGTGCACCAGTGCCGGTACGCGTTCCCTGGCGACCGCCTCGAACAGCCGGATGCTGCCCAGGACGTTGACGCGCCAGGTGACCGTCGGGTCGTGCGTGGGCTGGAACAGCCACGCGAGATGGATCACCACGTCCGCACCACGCACCAGGTACCCGAGATCGTCCTCCCCGACATCGGCCAGCGCCCATTCCGTCTTCGGCGGCGTCCAGCCCGGCTGGCGGCGAACGATACCGAGGATCGAGCCGACCCCGGGATCGGCGGCCAGTGCTTCGATGACGCTCGTGCCCACGTTGCCGCTCGCGCCGGTGACCACGACGCGCAACCCGTTACTCATTCCGGCCGGGTACCCGGCGACGTTTGGGCCAATCGGACGTGGGCATCACGACCGGTATGAGCACACCTCCGCAGCAGCAGGAACCGCCCGGCTCGACCGAAGAGATGCGGCCGAAGCCGCGGGACGCGATGAGCGACTACACCGGGCGTGACCTGCTCCGGGACCGGCGTGCGCTGATCACCGGCGGCGATTCCGGGACCGGCCGCGCCGTGGCGGTCGCCTTCGCCAAGGAGGGCGCCGACGTGGCGATCGCGTACCTGTCCGAGCACGAGGACGCCGAGGAGACCGCCGAGCTGGTGCGCAAGGCCGGCAGGCAATGCGTGCTGTTGCCCGGGGACCTCGCGCGCGGCGAGCACTGCCGCGAGGTGGTCGAACGCACCGTGTCCGCGCTCGGTGGGCTGGACCTGCTGGTGAACAACATCGCGACGCAGCAGGAGCTGGATTCGCCGGACGAACTCACCGAAGACCAGTGGCTGCACACGTTCGACGTGAACATGCACAGCTTCTTCCGGGTGACCCAGGCGGCGCTGCCGCACCTGGGCGAAGGCAGTGCGATCGTGAACAGCGCGTCGGTGAACGGTTTGCGCGGCAACAAGAAGCTCATCGACTACTCGGCGACCAAGGGCGCGATCATCGCGTGGACGTACTCGATGGCGCAGGCGCTCGCCGAACGCGGCATCCGGATCAACGCCGTCGCACCCGGTCCGGTGTGGACTCCGCTGATCCCGGCGACGCTGTCCGAGGGGCATGTCGAGAAGTTCGGCGAGCAGGTGCCGCTCAAGCGCCCCGCGCATCCGGACGAACTGGCGCCCTCGTACGTGTTCCTCGCCGCGAACCAGATGTCGTCCTACTACACCGGAGAGGTCATCGCCGCGCTCGGCGGCGAGACCATGCCCGGCTGAGGAGGAGAGATGGCCGAGAACCGATCCGAACAGCAGGAAAACCTCGAACTGGAGCCGGAAACCGCCCCGCTCGAGGACCCGGTGACCTGGCGTGTCGAGGATCCGGACTACGCACGCGAACCGGATTCCGAGACGCCGGGTGGGCAGTTCGCCGCGCCCGACCGGTCCAACGAGATGACCGACGACGAGGGCGCGGAGATCGCCGACGGTCACACTCCCGAACGGCCCGCCGGCGGCGCCGAGGAGCAGGCCTTGCACGTACGTGACCAGGTTTGATGAAGATCCGGGCCGGGAACTCCTTCGGCAAGCGCAAGACGGAGTGGAGGTAGTCCCAATGCCAGGACGAGAGGTACTGCCGAGCACGCTGAAACGCTCGCCGAAGCATGCGCAGGAGACCTGGATCAAGGCGCACGACTCCGCCGCCGAGACCTACGGCGACGGCCGCCGCGCCCACCAGACCGCCTACGCGGCGCTCAAGCACAGCTACGAGAAGGTCGGCGACCACTGGGAGGAGAAGGGCCACAAGGGTCCTTCCGACAAGCAGGCCAGCCGGGGCGCCAACCGCAAGGCCACGAAGACGGCGGGCGGCGTGGACGCGTCGGCCAGCAAGCACCACCTGTACGAGGTGGCGCAGAAACTGGACATCAAGGGCCGCTCGTCGATGAACAAGCCGGAACTGGTCAAGGCGATCGAGCGCGCCAACAACCGCAAGACCGCGCAGGCTCGCGGCAAGTAGCGACAACGCCGTGAGGGACCAACCTCATGTGGGGCCCTCATGTGGGGCCCTCACGGCGCGACGGCGGGACAGGCCTCATGCCGGAGGCAGGTGGGGTTTCCCGTCGCGTTCGATGACCTGACGCGCGGCCCTGGGCACCCGCCAGTCCAGCCGCGTGCCCGCGCTGCGCTCGAGTTTCGCCAGCACCTGCCGCGCCGCCGCGTAGGCGGCCTCCGCCTCGGCCGGCGTCGCCCCGCCCTGCGCCAGCTCCAGTAGCTTGATGCCCTGCGCGATAAGCGCGCGTTCCTCCGCCGTGAACCGCGACGCCCGGAGTTTCTCGGCCGCCTCGCAAGCCGCGGCCCACGCTTTCGTGGCGGTTTCGGTCGCCTCGGCGAACTTCCGTGCCATCGGGTCGCCGGGGTACTCGTCGGTGTGCAGGGCCATCGCCTCGTGGAAGGCATCGATGAACCGGCCCGTGGAAGGCACCTCGGGATCGGCCAGCGCGGGCAGCCTCAGCACCCGCAGCGGATCCGATTCGTATTCACCGTATTCCGTGGCGACCTTCGCGTACTTCGCCCGCGCTTCCTGCCACCGCACCCGCGTGGGCTTGACGTGTGGGGGCTGGGAAACCTGGACCGGGCGGCGCCGTGCCGGCTGGGGCTGGGTCCGCCATCGCCGGTACAGCGCCGCCCGCGAGTACATCGAGACGATCAGCCACAACAGCACGATGAACGGCCAAAGCAGTGGCTCGAAAAACTGCATGGGCATGGCGCACGGCTCCTTCACCCGGTTAGGGCTTTGAAACCATGATGCGCCTGCCGATGTATGTCAGGTGTTTTTCCGATGCCGGGCCATCCGGAGATTTTCCGGCAGGCTCACTGATTGCCGCGTGCCGAGCTGATCTCACCGAGTGCGGAGTTAGGGTCCTTCTCCATCGCGGCATCGCCCAGCGACAGCACGCCGACGGGCTTGCCCTGCTCCACGACCGCGATCCGCCGGATCGAGTTCTGCCGCATCCGCCGGATCGTCTCCTCGGCGTCCTCGTTCGGGTCGGCCGTGACGACGCGGTCGCTGCACACGTCGGAAAGGTGGCAGTCGGACAGGTCGTCGCGTTCTGCCAGGCCCCGGACCACGATGTCGCGGTCGGTCACGATGCCGCGCAGATCGTTGCCGTCGGCGACCAGGACGTTGCCGATGTCGCGTTCGCGCATCTGCCGCGCGGCCTCCCGGACCGTGGCGGTCGGCGCCAGCGTCACCGGGTCGCGGGTCATGATCTCCTTGACCGTTGGAGCCATGGTCGTTTCCCTCCTTCTTCGTTTCGGGTGCGGTCGTAACCTTCCCGGTCCGGGCCAGGCCAAACGGGCCGGAAAGCACCGGGTCGAATGGCCCTACCGGCCGGTTCGCCGGGGCGGGATGGTGATCCGGGGACGCTTCCGGAGGAGTGAGGGTGGACGGCGCGATGCTCGATGCGTTCGGTCTGGAGGTGCTCGACCGCGACGAGTGCGTCGCACTGCTGGCCAGCGTCGAGGTGGGCAGGGTGGTGTTCACCAAACGTGGCCTTCCCGCCGTGCAGCCCGTCAAGTACCTGGTGCAGCAGGATTCGGTCTGGTTCCCCGTGCAGGCCCGCACCGACCTGTTCGGCTCGGCCGACGACGGTGTGGTGGCCTTCGAGGTCGACGCGTTCGACCCCGGCCTGCGCACCGGCTGGTGGGTGACGGTCCTCGGCCGGGCCAGCGCCGCCGTGGAATGCGATCTGCCGCAGCGCCGCCCGGAGTTATCCTGGCAGCCACCGCTCGCCACGGACGTACGATGTATCCGGATCCCGATCGAGGTCGTGTCCGGGCGCCGGGTCGCGTGACACGGCACGGGGCGCGGTCGGCGTACGTCAGGCTTCGGCAGGGAGTTGCCGGTGATGGAACCCAGCGCGCGGGCGCTGCTGGACGCGGTGATCGACATCGCGGCCGACCTGCGGCAGCCCACCGTGCTGCAGCGCGTCGTGGAGCATGTGCGGGCGCTGACCGGTGCCGACCACGCGGTTGCGGCGGTGCACGATCCCGGCGAGCGGCTCATCGAGGTCGTCCAGTCCGGTAAACCGGCCGAATACCGCACCACCGCGGACCTGCCAGCCGGCCCGGGCACGCTGAGCCTGCCCATCGTGGTGGACGGCGAGCCGTTCGCGCGTCTGTGCGCGAGCGCGAAGCCCGGCGGGTTCACCGGCACCGACGAGCAGGTCTTCGCCGAGCTCGCGCACACGGCCGCGGTCGCTGTCCGCAACGCGCGGACCTACGACCACGCGCTGCAGCGGGAACGCTGGCGCGACGCGTCCCATCAGGTGACCGCCGCGCTGCTGGTGGGCGAGGACAGCGGCACCACGTTGCGCCTGATCGCCGAGCGGGCCCGTGACGTCGCGCGCGCGTCCGCGGGGGCGGTCGCGCTGCCCAGCGAGTCCGAGCCCGGCACGCTCGTGTTCGATGTGCTCGCCTCCCCCGACGCGGAGTACCAGTGGCTGGCGGGCGCGACGGTGCCCGCCGAGGGCACGGCCACCGGAGTCGCCTACACCAGCGGTCAACCGGTCGTGGTGCGGGAGTACGGCGGGCACGTGGTGGCTCAGCAGGCCGGGACGAACCGCACGCTGCCCACGACGATCAAGGATCTCGACTCCGCCATCGCGGCGCCGCTGATCGTGGGTTCGGAGACGCTCGGCGTGCTGCTCGTGGCGAGGTTCCACGACAAGGTCCCGTTCACAGACGCCGAGGTGGAGCTCGTCCGTGACTTCGCCATGCACGCCGCGCTGGCGGTGGAGTTCGCGCGCGCCGAGGGCGACCGGCGGCGGCTGGCGGTGTTCGAGGACCGCGACCGGATCGCCCGTGACCTGCACGACCTGGTGATCCAGCGGTTGTTCGCGATCGGGCTGGGACTGGAGGGGCTGAGCCGGACCAGCGACGACCCGGTGCTGTCGGACAAGGTCACCGGCTTCGTGCGGGATCTGGATCGCACCATCCGGGACGTCCGCAACAGCATCTTCTCCTTGCAGGAGCCGGCGGAGGCGCACGGCGTGCGGTCGGACCTGCTGCGTCTGGCGCAGGACAGCGCGCCGCTGCTGGGCTTCGAGCCACGGGTGAGCTTCGACGGGCCGCTGGACGCCGCGGTGCGCGGGCCGGTGCGGTCCGATCTGATCGCGAGCGTGCGGGAGGCACTGTCGAACGTGGCCCGGCACGCGGACGCGTCGTCGGCGGCGATCGAGGTGACGGTGGACCGGAGCGGGCGGCAGCTGACGCTGTCCGTGATCGACGACGGGGTCGGGCTGCCGGACGAACTGCCCGGTGGTGCGGGACTGGTGAACCTGCGGCGCCGCGCGGAACGATGGCACGGCACACTTTCCGTGCGACCGCGCACGGTCGGCGGCACGAAACTGCAATGGACGGCGGCGCTCGAGGGGCAGCCATGACGATCTCGGTGTTCCTGCTCGACGACCACGAGGTGGTGCGGACGGGGCTGCGAACGCTACTGGAGGCGGACGGGGACCTCAAGGTCAGCGGGGAGGCGGGCACCGCGGCCGAGGCGATGGCGCGCATTCCCGCGGTGCGGCCCGATGTCGCGATCCTGGACGTGCGGCTGCCCGACGGCGAGGGCGTATCGGTGTGCCGCGACATCCGCGCGCTCGTCGAGCCGCCGCCGGCGTGCCTGATGCTGACGTCGTACTCCGACGACGAGGCGCTGTTCGGGGCGATCATGGCCGGTGCCGCGGGGTACATGCTCAAGCAGGTGTCCGGCAGCAACCTGGTCGAGGCCGTGCGCACCGTCGCCGCGGGCGGCTCGCTGCTCGACGCGAACCTGACCGCGTCGGTGCTGGCACGGCTGCGCGGCGAGAGCAGCGAGCCCGATCCGCAGTACGAGCAGCTCAGCCCGCAGGAGCGGCGCGTGCTGGAGCTGATCGCGGGCGGGCTGACCAACCGGCAGATCGCCGAACGGCTGTTCCTGGCGGAGAAGACCGTGAAGAACTACGTGTCCTCGCTGCTGCACAAGCTGGGGTTCGAGCGCCGCACCGAGGCCGCGGTGTACCTGGCGAAGAGGAATCACCAGCCTCCTCGGCCCTGAGCGGGCCAGGCCGGGCGCGCCGCCACGAGCAGACGCCGGTGCCCGCCGCTGTCACGAATCGCCGTGCCGCCACGTCCCTGACACAACACCCGAAGGGACACCGGCCATGACCACGACAGTCCAGGATCTCGCCCGGCAGCACACGATTCTGCTGACCACCTTCAAGCGTGACGGCACGCCCGTCGGCACCCCGGTCAACCTCGCCGTCGAGGACGACCACGGGTACTTCCGCACCTACGACAAGGCGTGGAAAGCCCGGCGGCTGCGCAACAACCCCGAGGTCACGATCACCCCGTCGACCTTCGGCGGCACACCGACCGGCGAGCCGGTCCGCGCCCGGGCGACGCTGCTGAGCGGCGACGAGGCCCGGCACGCCGCGCGCCTGCTGACACGCAAACACCCGCTCCTGCACGGCGTGCTCGTACCCCTGGCCCACAAGCTCAAGGGCTACCGCACCCTCCACTACCGCGTGGAGCTGGAGAGTGTCTGAAAGTGGTCTGCGTAGCGGCGCCAGTGGCGGAACCTGAGGCGGCCCCTCGCTGTGGGATCGCCTCCTCATGAATGCCAATTCACCACGTCGGCGCTGTCCTCGCGAGGAACCACCTCAGAACCCGCGGCGGTGCAAGCTGAGTCCCGCACAACAAGCGGCTCCGCCGCTTACAAACACGCCTTAATCGCCTAGGTCGCGGGCCCATTCGCGGAGCAGGAACTTCTGGATCTTGCCCGTCGAGGTTTTGGGCAGCGGGCCGAACACCACGGACTTGGGTGCCTTGAAGCGCGCGATCCGCTCGCGGACGAACTCGATCAGCTCGGCCTCGGTCACCGCGGCGCCCTCGTGCAGGGTCACGTACGCGGCGGGCACCTCGCCCCACCGCTCGTGCGGCACGGCGACCACCGCGGCCTCCAGCACCGCCGGATGCTCGGCCAGCACCTGCTCGACCTCGACGGAGGCGATGTTCTCCCCGCCCGAGATGATCACGTCCTTGCTGCGGTCGCGCAGCTCGACGTATCCGTCGGGATGCACGACGCCGAGGTCGCCGGTGCGGAACCAGCCGTCCGGCGCGGCCTGCCTCGTCGCCTCGGGGTCCTTGAAGTAGCCGAGCATGACGTTGTTGCCCCGCAACGAGATCTCGCCGATCGACCGGCCGTCGGACGGCACGTCCGCGCCGTCGTCGCCGATCACCCGCGCCTGGCAGGAGATCATGTTCCCGACGCCCTGCCGCGCCTTGAGCCGGGCCTGCGTCGCCGGGTCGAGTTCGTTCCATTCCGGCCGCCAGTCGCAGATCATCGCCGGGCCGAACGTCTCGGTCAGCCCGTACAGGTGCGTGACCTGGAAACCCAGCTCCCCCATGCGCCGCAGGATCGCCGGGGACGGCGGGGCGCCGCCCGTCGCGACGCGCACCGTCGACACCGGGCTCGCCTCGGGCGCGTAGGCCAGCATCGACAGCACGGTCGGCGCGCCGTTGAGGTGCGTGACGCCCTCGTCGCGGATCAGTCGCCACACCTCGGCCGCGTCGACCTTCGGCAGGCACACGTGCGTCCCGGCGGCGGCCGTGACCGCCCACGGGAAACACCAGCCGTTGCAGTGGAACATCGGCAACGTCCACAGGTGCACCGCCGAGGGCGACAGCCCGGTGTGCCCCACCATGGCCAGCGCCTGCAGGTAGGCGCCCCGGTGGTGGTACATCACGCCCTTGGGCTTGCCGGTGGTGCCCGAGGTGTAGTTGATCGACAGCAGGGAACGCTCGTCGGTCACCGCCTCGGCCTTCGGGGTGGCCGAGGCGAGCAGGTTCTCGTACTGCTCCCCCGCCTTGACCAGCACCGGCGAAGCCGGCAGTCGGGGCAGCACGTCGGTCACGACCTCGGCGAAAGCCGCGTCGTAGATCAGCACCGAGGCTTCGCTGTGCCGCAGGATGTGGGCCACCTCGGCCGAGGAAAGCCGGGTGTTCACCGCGACCAGCGGCACGCCGGCCCAAGGCACCCCGAAATGCGCCTCCAGCAGCACGTGCGAGTTCGGCGCCAGCACCGCGACCGGACGGCCGTGCGCGATCGGGGCCAGGGCCCCGGCCAGCCGCCGGCAGCGGTCGTGCAGTTCGGCGTAGGTCCAGCGCCGCTCCCCGTCGACGACCGCGACCCGGTCACCGTGCGCGCCCGCCGCCCGGTCCAGGTAGGACACCGGCGTCAACGGCTCGAACGACAGCTCCTGCGACATTCCCCGGCCTCCAGACGGTGCGCTGGCCCACGAAGCCGGATCGTAACCCGTGCCCGCACACGGGGATAGAAGCGCCACCTCTGGGTATCCGGGAGTGAAATGGGCGGTGACGTGCACGGCGGACCGCGACGTGCGCAGCGACTGCGGCTGGCGCCGACGAACCGCGCCGCGACAGAGGCGAGGACCTTCGTGCGGCGGGCGCTGGGATCGTGCCCCGTCTCCGACGGGCTGATCGCCGACGTGGTGCTGGCGGCCTCGGAGCTGGTCACGAACGCGGTCGAACACGGCGACGGGGGCGTCGTCGTCGAGCTTCTCGTCGACGACGCTCGGATGCGGCTGCGCGTCGCCGACGAGGCCACCAGCCCGCCGGTGCTGCGCGGAATGGACCCGCTGTCGGCACGAGGCCGGGGGCTGGCGCTCATCCACGCCATCGCGAGCGCCTGGGGGCACGAGGTCACCGACGGCGGCAAATGGGTGTGGGCGGAGTTCGACCTGCGCAGGTGACTCAGTCGCGGCCCCATTCGCACAGCAGCAGGCACACGTCGTCGTCGTGCTCGTCCTCGCCGAGCAGCTCGCGCAGGATGTGGTCACCGGCGGCGTCGATGTCCATGCCCTTCGTACGTGCGAAAACCCCGGCGAGCCGGTCCATCCCGTCGTCGATGGACTGCGAACGCCGCTCGATGAGCCCGTCGGTGTAGAGCAGGACCGTCTCCCCCGGGTCGATCTTGGCCTCGTACTCGGTGAGGCGGAACGTGAACGGCACCCCCATCAGCGGGGCGTTGGGCCGGTCGAGCGCGCGCACCTCGCCTTCCTGGCCGGACACGAACACCGGCAGGTGCCCGGCGTTGGCCCAGCGGATGCGGCCGGTGGACAGCTGCAGGTCCATCACGACCGCGGTGGCCAGCAGCGGACTGCCCCAGCCGCGCAGCAGGTTGTGCGTGAGCCGCAGCGTGCCTGCCGGGCCGTGGCCCTCGAGCGCGTACGCACGCAGCGCGTTCTGCAGCTTGCCCATGATCACGGCGGCTTCCAGGCCGTGCCCGGTGACGTCGCCGACGGTCAGCACGACGGTGCCGTCGGGGCGGGTGAAGGCGTCGAACCAGTCGCCGCCGACGTTGACCCCGCGGGCCGCGGGCAGATACCGCGCGCACATCCGCAGTTCCGGCGGCACCTCCAGGGTCGGCAGCATCGTGCGCTGCAGGCGTTCGGCGAGGTCCCGTTCGCGTTCGTACTCGTTGGCGTTGCGCAGGCCGACCGCGGAGCGGGTGGCCACGGCGGTGACGAAGGCGAGATCGTCATCGCCGAATCCGGGCTCGTCACGCCGCAGGTCCAGCACGCCCATCAGGTTCGGGCCGACCGTGAGCGGTGCCAGTATCCGGTCCTGTTCCATCACCGGCTGGCGGGTCGCGAGCACGCGGTTGACGGCGGCGTCCGGCGTGCCCGCCGTGCGCGGTTCGCAGTGCACCTGGTCGTGGTCGTTGAGCATCCAGACACAGGCCGAGGAGGCCACGCCTTCGCGTTCGACGAGCTGCACGAGCGCGTCTGCCACCTCCTGGCCGCGCAACGAGGCGGAGACGGTGCGGCTCACTTCGTCGAGGAACGCCGAGCGCTGCCGTTGCCGCTCGACTTCGCTGTGCAGGGCGAGCAGGCCCGCGTTGGTCTGGGCCAGCTCCTGCTGGTGCATGCGCAGCTCGCGCTGCTGGCGTTGGATGGTCTCGCGCAGCTCGCGGACCAGCTCATCGTGTTGCAGGTCCGTCATCAGCCACCTCCGGCGACCGCCACGACACAGGCGTCGTCGCGACCACGGCTCTGCTGCGCCAGCACCCAGGCCGCCACTACGGCCGGGTCGTGCCGCAGCAGGCCCGGCCAGTCCCCGGCATTCCACCGCTCGGACACTCCGTCAGTGTGCAGCACCAGCCAGCTCGACGGCGACCACGCGCCGGTGGAATCCGGCGCCGGGCGTGCCGTTCCCGCGCCGACGATGCCTGGCCGTGACAACAACCGTTGCACGGGCGCGTCGGGGGCGGAGTAGCCACGTACGGCGATGTTTCCTATGCCGCAGAAGCGCATTCGGTCGTCGGCGGGCGTTATCTGCGTGATCGCGACGGTCGCACCGCGGGTCCGGGCTAGTGAGGCGTGCATCGCTTCAAGGATAAGGGCTGGCCGTCGTCCCGCATGAGTGGCAACCGTTTCCACCGCCGCCTCGCTGGCCGTCGCCGCACCCGGACCGTGCCCGAGGCCGTCGCTGAGCCCGATCGTCACGGTGCCGCCGGCGGTGCCGAACCCCCACATGTCACCGCATTCGGTCTCGCCGGGTGCGGTCAGCCGCGCCGCGCCGATCCGCACGCCGCGCGGAGGTTCGCCGGAGGTGTGCCAGCGCGCGAGCACCGCGGTGCCGCGCCCGGACAGCGAGTACGCGTCGTAGAAGTGCGCGGCGCGGCGGATGGCGCCGAGCCCGCCGCCCAGCGTGCCGGTGGTCGAGTACCCGTCGCGCATGCTCTGCTCCAGCCTGCGGATGCCCGGGCCGGTGTCGGCCGCGAGCAGGTCGAGCTGCCAGGGCAGCGCCACGACGGTGAAGACACCGCGCCTGGCGTGCTTGACCAGGTTGCTGGCCAGTTCGGTGGCCGCGAGCGCGACCTTGTGGACCTGGGCGGTCGGCAGCCCGGCCGACTGTGCCGCGGCCGCGGCGAGGCGGCGGGCACGGCCGACGTGGCTGTCCTCCGACACGACCAGGTCGGTGCGGGTCATGGCGATCTGCGCGCGGAGATGGACATCCGGATGGTCGTGCCCTTTCCGGGGGCGGAGTCGATCTCGAACTGGTCCGACAGCCGCCGCGCGCCGCCGAGGCCGAGTCCGAGACCGGAACCCGTGGTGTAGCCGTCGGTGAGCGCGACCTCGACGTCGGGGATGCCGGGACCGTTATCGGTGAACGTGAGGTGCACGGTGGCGGTGCCGGCGGTCTCCTCGACGGCGATCTCGGCCTGCCCGCCCCCGCCGTAGACCAGGGCGTTACGGGCCAGCTCGCTGGCGGCGGTGACCAGTTTCGTCTGCTGCACGAGGCTGAACCCGGCCTTGATCGCGGCGTCACGTGCGGCCTTGCGGACACCGACGATGTCCGGCTCGGTCGTGATGGCCACGGTTTCGGTGGAAGGAGTCTGGGTCACCGAGGCCCCGTCCGCACCGTGCCGTTGCCGCGGCCGAGCAGTTCGAGACCGTCCTCGACCGACAGCGCGGTGCGCAGGCCCGGCAGTACCAGCCCCAGTTCGACGAGCGTGATGGCGACGGCGGGCCGCATGCCGACCACGACGGTCTGCGCGGCCAGCAGGCTCGTGGTCGCCGCGATGTCGTGGAGGGTGCGGGCGAGAAAGGAGTCCACGACGTCGAGCACGGAGATGTCGATGAGCACTCCGCGCGCGTGCTGTTCGACGACCTGCTCGCCGATGTGCTGCTGAAGTTCGGACACCGAGTCATCGAGCAGCTCGTCCTGGATGGTGACCAGCAGGACGCCGTGGATGTTGATGATCGGGACCTGGACCATCAGAGGTCGCCGGGTCCCGTGCCGACGACGGAGAGCCCGAGTTTGCCCAGGGCGTAGGTGAAGGCGTCGGCCAGCTTGGCCCGCGTCACGACCTCTTCCAGGTCGATGCCCAGCTGGACCATGGTGTGCGCGATCTGCGGCCGGATGCCGCTGATCACGCATTCGGCGCCCATCAGACGGGCCGCCTGCGCGGTCTTGAGCAGGTGCTGGGCGACCATCGTGTCGACGGTCGGCACGCCGGTGATGTCGAGGATGGCCACCCGTGCCTGCTGGTCGAGGATCGCCTGCAGCAGGCTCTCGGTGGCGACCTGGCTGCGCATGCTGTCCAGGGTGCCGATCAGCGGGATGGCCAGCACGCCGTCCCACAGCTTGATGACCGGCGTGGACAGCTCCGCGAGCTGCTCGCGCTGGCTGGCGATGGTGTCGCGGCCCGCGCTGAGCGCGACGTCGAGCAGCACCAGGCCGAGCGTGTCGACGGCCGCGCCCAGCAGGATCGCGCCGGGGACGACCGCGCCGTCGGCGAGGTTCTCCTCGTGCCACAGGCGCAGCAGCGGGTCGCGCAGCGAGCGGATGCTGGCCGCCGTGTCGACGACGAGCCGCGAATCGTCACTCTGCTGGGCCGTCAGGACCTCCAGCAGCGTGCGGATGCCGGCGAAACCGTCGGCCGCGGGGTTGTCGGCGTCTCCCGCGACCACCGCGCGCCGCACGCCGGTGAGCACCTCGGCGCAGTCGATGGCCGCCTGCTCACGGTCGCCGCCTCCGCCGGCGAAGAACTGCGACGCCGACCACTCGGCGACGATCGGTTCCCTGCGCCTGTCAAGGAACTCGCTGACAATGGAACTGATCTCGTGGTCCGCCGACGCTGTCATCGCTCCCGAGCCTAGATGTGGCGGACGCGGTACGGTCCGCCAAGGGTTTCCCGACTTGAGGGCAAAGCTAAGTCACGCGGTGCCTCGCGACAACACGGGGGCCCGGAGATGATCAGGAGCGGCCAGATGAGAGAGGACGAAGCCATTCATCCCAGTGCGAACGCGGTGAAGGTCGAGGCCGGTGGCGAGACCGGGCGGATCCGCCTGCTCGGCGAGATCGACCACACCGCGGTGCAACAGCTCGACCGGGCGGTGTCGGATCTGCTTGACCAGGGCGTGCAGCGGCTCGTCGTGGACTTCGCGGACCTGTCGTTCTTCGACTCGGCGTGCATCAGCGCACTCGTGCGCGCCCGGACGATGGCCGAGGAGCGCGGCGGCACCATCACGCTCGCCAACGTCAACAAGTACGCGCGGCGGATCCTCGATCTGACCGGCTTGTCCGCGGTGTTCGCTCTGGACGAAAGCTGAGTTCAATACGCTCAACTTTGGGAACAAGCCTCGACTCAATTTCGTAGTACGAGGTGACGGCCCGACGGGCGGGCCGAGAAAGTTTCAGGAGGTGAGCGACATGGCGCTGCCTGCCATGCGTACCGGCGGCTCCGTGCGCCGTCTGGACCCGTTCCGCGACTTCGACCGGCTTTTCGACAGCCTCGTCCCGCGCCGGGACGAGCAGCCGCAGCCGGAGCTATTCACGCCGAGGGCCGACGTGTCCGAGACCGAGCAGGAGTACGTGCTCGACATCGAACTGCCCGGCGTCCGTCGCGACGACATCACCGTCGAGGCCGACGGCACCGACATCCGGGTGACCGGCGAGCTCAAGGACAAGGAGCGCGAGGGCCGGTTCCACCGCAAGGCCCGTCGCGTCGGCAAGTTCGCCTACCGGGTCTCGCTGCCGCGTGACGTGGACGGTGGCAACATCGCCGCGACCCTCGACGAGGGTGTGCTGACCGTACGCATCCCGAAGGCCGAGGCCGCCAAGCCCCGGCGCATCGAGATCACCAGCGGCGAGTAATCCCGCGGCCGCCTGGCGCGGCGCCCACCGGCGAGTGGGTGCCGCGCCGCTTTCGTACGGTGGGCAAGACCCTGCGCTCGGCTACCCCTCCCCTGCCAGGTCCAGCGGGATCACGGGCAGCGGACCGGCCAGCTGGTCCGGCGCCGCCGGGGCATAGGCGAAGTTCTTCGCCCGCGCGCCGCCGTCCACCACCAGATCGCAGCCCGTGATCAGCCGCGCGTAGTCCGAGCACAGCCAGGCGACCGCGTGGCCGATGTCGGTGGGCGTTCCGGTGGTGCCCATCGGCACCAGCGGCATCCGCTCACCCGCCCAGCGCGACGGCCGCCGCCACGATTCCCCGCCGGTGGGGCCGCCCAGTCCGCCCGTACGCGGCCGGTCGAGCACGCCGCCGGGGCCCTGCTCGGCGATGAGGTCCGGATTGTCCGGCGTCGGCGCGGTCGGGGTGAAGCTGTTGACGCGGATGCCATAAGGCGCGAGGTCCATCGCGGCCGCGCGCACGAAGTTGTTCACGCCGCCCTTGTGGAACGCGTAGGCGATCACCCCCGCCGTCCCGGACCAGCCGTTGGACGAGGAGATGGACACGATCGAGCCACGGATGCCGTGCTCGGCCATGTACCGCCCGGCGTGCTTGGTGTTGAGGAAGTTGCCCATCGCGGCCACCTGCACGGCCTGGGAGAAGAACTCGGCGCTCTCGTCGAGCACCCCGCGGCCGCCGAGCAGTGCCGCGTTGTTGACCAGGATGTCCAGGCGGCCGAAGGTATCGGTGACCGCCTTCAGGTACGCCAGTACCTCGTCCTCGTCGGTGACGTCGCCGGGAATCGCGATCGCGCTGCCGCCGTTGCGCTCGATCCGTTCCACACACGCCTTCGCCGCGTTCGCGTCGAGATCGTTGCACGCCACCGTCGCGCCGTAGCGGGCGAGCGCCAGCGCGATGCCGCTGCCGATGTTCGGACCGGCACCGGTGACGACGGCGACCTTGCCCGCGAGTGAAATCTCCATGTCCCACCTCGGTTTTCGTTGGTTCAACAGACGGTGCCGGGCGGCGACACGAGGCCTTCCCGGATCGCCAGCAGGGCGGCCTGGGTGCGCGAGGTCAGGTCGAGCTTGCCCAGCACGTTGCTGACGTGGGTGCGCGCGGTGCGCTCGCTGATCACCAGCCGGTCGGCGATCTGCTGATTGGAACTGCCGGACGCGACGAGCCGCAGGATCTCCCGTTCCCGCGCGGTCAGCGCGGCCAAGCCCGTCTTCGGCGCGGTCAGCTCACGGGTGAGCGAACGCGCGACCCGGCCGGACAGGCGCACCTCCCCGCGCACGGCGGCACGCACCGCGGCGGCGATCTCGTCCGGTTCGGCGTCCTTGAGCAGGTAACCGGCCGCACCGGCGGCCATCGCCGCGTGCACGCGCTCCATCTCGCCGAAACTGGTGAGCACCACGACCCGCACACCCGGATAGCCGCGCGTGACCTCGCCCGTGGCCTCGACCCCGCCGAGCCCGGGCATCATCAGATCCATCAGCACCACGTCGGGCAGTTCGGTCGCGCCGCCCAGCCAGCGCAGCGCGTCACGCCCGTCACCCGCCTCGCCGAGGACGCGGATGTCCTCCAGCACGTCCAGATACGCGGTCAAGCCCCGTCGCACGACGGCGTGGTCGTCGACGAGCAGCACACCGATCGTGTCCTCACGGGTCAGCATCGCCACCTCCTGCCTCCTTCGCTCCCAGTGCACGGGAAATGCCGCGGGCCACCGCGACGACGGCGGAGACGTACCGCGCGGTGCCCGCCACGCCGATCGCCGCGACCACGGCGCCGGTCCCGTCGTGGACCGGGGCGGCCACGCCGTCCGGCGTCGCGGCGAACCCGCAGCGGCGCACCCGCGCCAGGTCGCGCTGCCCGTCGCTGATCTCCGGCGGGGCGTGCGCGAGCAACACCAGGCCCGCGCTCGTCCCGTTCAGCGCCCGGCGCCGCCCGCACCCGGCTTCGCCGTCGGGGCGATACTCGTCGCACACCAGCTCACGTCCCTGCCGCATCGCGAGCACGACGGGCTTTCCGGTCGCGGCGCCGAGGTCCTCGACGAACGGCCGGGCCAGCTCCCGCACGCCGAGGCCGTGCGGCGCGTCGATGACCGCGCGCCGCAGCCGCGCCCCGATCCGGTATCCCGCCGCGCTTTTCTCCAGCGCACCGCACCGGACGAACTCGCCCGCCATGCGATGAGTCGTGGACAGCGGCAGCCCCGCGCGGTGGCTCAGCTCGGTCAGCTTCAGCGCGCCGGTCGCCGCGCCGAACGCCTCGATCAGCCGCAGCACACGCCGCGCCGGCGGTTCCCTCGTCACTCGCCCGTCACCGGGAAGTGGCACGCGACGGTGTGCTCCGGCGCCAGCTCGCGCATCGGCGGCGCCTCGGCCGCACATTTGTCGGCCGCGCGCGGACAGCGGGTGCGGAACCGGCATCCGCTCGGCGGGGACACCGGCGACGGCGGCTCACCCTTGATCGTGACCCGCTCACGGGTGGCGCGCGGATCGAGCTTCGGGATCGAGGACAGCAGCGCGACCGTGTAGGGGTGCAGCGGCGCGCGGTAGAGCGACTCGGCGGGCCCGACCTCGCACAGCTGGCCCAGGTGCATCACCGCGACCCGGTCGCTGACCTGTTTGACCAGCGCGAGATCGTGGGAGATGAACAGGTAGGACAGGCCGAGTTCGGCGCGCAGCCGCTCGAACAGGTTCAGCACCTGCGCCTGGATGAGCACGTCCAAAGAGGACACCGCTTCGTCGCATACGATCAGCGCCGGGTCGAGTGCGATCGCCCTGGCGATGGCGACCCGCTGGCACTGCCCGCCGGAGAGCTCGTGCGGGCGCCTGCGGCCGAAGGTGTCCGGGTTGAGCCCCACCAGGTCGAGCAGATCGCGCACGCGCTGCTGCCGGTTCGGCGCGCCGTAGCCGACGAGTGGCTCTTCCACGATCTCGCTCACGCGCCAGCGCGGATTGAGCGAGCCGAACGGGTCCTGGAACACCATCTGCATGTGCCGCCGCGCCTCGGCGAGCCCGCGGCGCCTGCGTTTCATCAGGTCCTCGCCGCGGAAGAACACCTGACCGGATTTCGGCCGCGGCGCCTGCAACACCGATCTGGCCAAAGTGGACTTTCCGGAGCCGGTCTCCCCCACCACGCCGAGGGTTTCGCCGGCGCGGATGTCGAACGACACGTCGGACACGGCGTGGACCACGCCGCCCTTGGTGCCGCCGCGGCCCCGGGCGGTGAATTCCTGCACGACGTTGCGCGCGAACAGCAGAGTGGTGTTCATGACGCTCCTTCGCACGGATGCCAGCAAGCCCACCAATGCCCCGGTTCCCCTTCGGCGAACGGCGGCGCCTTCGTGTGGCAGTCGTCGCCGGCGCGGGAGCAGCGCGGCGCGAACGGGCAGCCGGGCGGCAACGCGGTCAGGTCGGGAGGCTGGCCCGGGGTGACCGGAAGCTTCGCGTGCGGCGGCCGCTCCAGCCGCGGGATCGCGCCCAGCAGCGCCTGCGTGTAGGGCATGCGCACCCGGTCGAACAGGGTGCGCGCCGGGGCGTACTCCACGGCCCGGCCCGCGTACATCACGATCACCTCGTGCGCGTAGCTCGCGGCCAGCCCGAGGTCGTGACTGATCAGGATGATCGCGGTCCCGAGCCGCTGCTGCAGTTCCAGCAGCAGGTCCATGATCTGGGCCTGGGTGGTCACGTCGAGCGCGGTGGTCGCCTCGTCGGCGATGAGCAGTTTCGGATCGGCGGCGAGCGCGATCGCGATCATCACCCGCTGCCGCATCCCGCCGGAGAGCTGGTGCGGGTACTCGTGGAAACGCCGCTCCGGCGCGGGCAACCGGACCAGCCGCAGCAGTTCCCTCGCGCGCTCGCGCGCGGCTTTCTTGTCCCCGCTGGAATGCGCGCGGACGGCCTCGGTGATCTGGGTGCCGATGCGCATGGTCGGGTTGAGCGAGCGCGCCGGGTCCTGGAACACCATGGCGATATCCGCCCCACGCCGTTTCCGCCATTCCTTTTCGGACAGTTCGAGCAGTTCGGTGCCGCGGAACCGCGCCGAGCCCGTGATGCTCGCGGTGGGCGGCAGCAGCCCCATCAGCGCCCGTGAGCTGACGCTCTTGCCCGAGCCGGATTCCCCGATGATGGCCAGGATCCGGCCTGCCGCCAGCCGGTAGGACAGCCCGTTGACGGCGTTCACACGCCGGCCGCGAGCGTCGAAACGCACCCGGAGGTCCTCGACCTCCAGCAGCGGCTGGGAATCCCGGGCCGCCGGCGTCGCCGCGGCTTCTGCTACCTCGTCGATGCTCATCGGCCACTCCAGCGTGCGCGCAGCGTTTCGCCGAGCAGGTTGAAGGCCAGTACGGTCACGAACAGCGCCAGGCACGGCCAGACCACCAGCATCGGCGTCGCCGACAGGCTCTGCTGGCCCTGCGAGATCATGTTGCCCCAGCTCGGCGCGGGCGGCGGGATGCCGAGCCCGAGGAAGCTCAGCGCGCCCTCGATCACGATCACGATGCCCATCCCGAGCATCGAGAACGTGACCAGCTGCGGCGCGATGTTCGGTGCGATGTGCCGGAACAGGATGCGGAACACGCTGGTGCCGCACAGGCTCGCGGCCGTCATGAACGGTTGTTCCCGTAGCCGCAGCGTCGCCGATCGGGACAGCCGCGCGAAGGCCGGGACCGAGAAGAACGCGAGCGCGAAGATCGTGTTGAGCAGGCTCGGCCCGAGGCTCTGCGCCACCGCGAGCGTCAGCACGAGCGAGGGGAACGCGATCAGCACGTCCAGCACGCGCATGATCACCGCGTCGGCGACGCCGCCGGCGTACGCGCTGACCGCGCCGAGGGTGCCGCCGATGACCAGGCCCAGCACGTTGACCGAGACGCCGACGATGAGCGAGGTCCGGCCGCCGTAGAGCAGGCGCGCCCACACGTCGTTGCCGTTGGGGTCGGTGCCCAGCAGGTGGCCCGGCGAGAACGAGGGCAGGCTGGACTCCAGCACGTCGCCTCCGACCGGCTGCGGCACCGCCCCGAACAGCGGCCACACGAAACACGCGCCCGCGACCAGCACCAGCACCCCGACCGGCACGATCAGCTCGAGGTGGCGCAGCCAGCCCCGGCGCCGGACGGGTTCGGCCACCAGGACCGACGCGGTCGCGTCAACTGTCGCCATAGCGGATCCTCGGGTCGAGAACGGCGTAGAGCAGATCGGTCAGCAGGTTGGCCAGCACCGCGACGATCGCGAACACCACGACGCAGGCCTGCACGACCGTGAAGTCACGGGTGTTGATCGCCTGCAGCAGCAGCTGGCCGATCCCGGGCAGGGCGAAGATCTGCTCGATGATCACGGTCGCGCCGATGAGCGAGCCCAGATTGAGGCCCACCACCGTGATCAGGCCGAAGGAGGAGTTGCGGAACGCGTGGCGCAGCAACACCTGCCACGGCCCGATGCCCTTCGCCCGCGCCGTCACGATGTAGTCCTCGCCCTGGAGCTGATCGACCAGATCGCCGCGCAGGAACCGGGTGTAGAAGCAGAACAGCGGGAACGCGATCGCGACCGCGGGCAGGAACATCGAATGCAGGTTCTGGCCCAGCCCCTGGCTCAGCGGCACGAACCCGATCGCCGGGAACACGGTCAGCTGCACCGCGAACAGCAGCACCAGCAGCAGCGCGAACACGTAGTTGGCCACCGACAGGCCGGTGATGGACACGAGCATGCTCACCCGGTCCAGCAGCTTGTTCGGCCGGTGGGCGGCCAGCAGCGCGACCGGGATCGCGAGGCCGAGCGAGATCACGAACGCCAGCCCGACGAGTTCGGCGCTCACGCCGAGCCGCGAGCCGAGTTCGCCGGTCACCGGCTGGCCGCTCACCAGCGAGTTGCCGAGATCGCCGGTGAGCGCGCCGCCGAGCCAGTTCAGATACCGCAGCACGGCGGGCTGGTCCAGGCCCATCTGGTGCTGCATCGCGGCGACCTGCTGGGGCGTGGCCTCCGGCCCGAGCAGCAGCTGCGCCGCGTCACCGGGGATCAGGCTCAGCACCAGGAAGGTCAGGATGCTCACGCCGAGCACGATCGGGATCGCGGCGAGCAGCCGCCGGGCGAGGAGCCGCAGACTCGGTGACCGCAGGATCCGGGCCGCCGCGCCCGGACCGGTGCCGGTCAGGGTCACTGCGTCATCCATACCGTGTCCCAGTTGACGGTCGTGTTGACCAGCAGTGGCGGGATCTGCGTGGTGAGGCCCTGCCCGTGCACCTTCGTGGAAGCGATGTTCGCCGGCGCGAAGGCCAGGATGTAGGGCGCGTAGGCCTTGTCGCTGATGAGCTGGCCCGCCTGCGTGTAGGAGGACTCGCGTTGCGCCGGGTCGGTGGCGGCGGCCGCCTGGTTGAGCAGGGTGTCCAGTGCCGGGTCGGCGACTCCGCTGAACGGCGAGGTCGAGTCGAACCGGAACGAGACGCCGACCCCGGCGGCGGGATCCCACGCGCCCGCGGTCTGCAGCATCGCCTGCCATTTGTTCGAGTTGAAGTTCCCGATCAGGGCATTCAGCTCGTCGGAATGCATCGTGACCGTGATGCCCGCCGCCTCCCACTGGCTCTTGAGCGCGGTGATCACCTGTTCGGCCACGTAGTTCTTGAGCGTGCCCAGATCCACCGTGAGCCCGCCGAGTTCGGCCACCAGCGCCTTGGCCTTGTTCAGGTCATAGGTGCGGTAACCGGGAATGGTGGCGTGATGGAACAGCCCGCCGGGCCCGGTGAAGGTCTGTGCCGCCGGGTACCAGTCCTTGAACAGTCCTTTCCGGATCGCGTCCACATTGGTCGCGTAGTAGATCGCCTCACGCGCCTTTTCGTTGTTGAACGGCGCGGCTTTGGTGTCGAGCTGGATCACGTACGGCGAGGTGGGCGGCTGGATGGTGACCGAGAGCTGCTTGTTCGCCTTGGCCTGCTCGATCAGCGGTGTGGTGACCATGCCCTCGTAGGCCTGGGCCTGCCCGGCGAGCACGGCCTGGTAGGCGGGCTGGTCGCCGCCGACCGATTTGAAGATCAGCTTGTCCAGGTAGGGCTGGCCCTGCTTGTAGTAGGTCTCGTTGCGGGTCAACCGCAGCTCCGAGCTGAGCGTGTTGCTTTCGACCTTGAACGGACCGGCGCCGACCGGGGTGATCTTGAACTGGTCGGGACCCTGCTGCTGCAACGATGTCGGCGAGGCGATCCAGTTCGAATTGGACACCAGCATCGAGTTGATCACCGAGGCGTAGGGCCGGGTGAACTTCAGGACCACCGCGTTGCCCTCGGTCGTGATGCCGCCGCCGGACACCAGCGGCCACCGTGGGGCGCACGTGCAGGTGGATTTGATGTCCCGGTTGAAGTTGAACGCGACGGCCTCGGCGTTGAACGGCGTGCCGTCACTGAACTTGACGCCGTCCCGGATCGTGATCTTCACCGACTTCCCGTCGGGGCTGATCTCGTATCCGCCGGCCAGATCGGGAACGACGTGGGCGTTGGTCCCGTCGTCGTTGGCCTCCAGCCGGAACAGGCTGCCGAAGATCGCGGTCATCTGGCTGATGTTCGCGCCGCCGGTGGTGTTGGTGGCGGGGTCGAGGCCGCTGGGCCACGCGCCGGCGAAGCTGCCGGCTTCGAGCACGGTGAGCGTGCCGCCGCGCTGTGGCGGGCCGGACGGCGACGTCCCGGCCTGGGTGGTGCCGCCGCAGGCGGCGAGGAGGAACATCGTCGCCAGCAGGGCGAACAGACGCTGTGTCCTGGTTTTCACGTGAACTCCCGCTCCGTTGCGGAACTCATCGGGGCCGCGTCGCGGCCGGGATCAGGGTGTGCGATGGCCCGTCCGGCGTGCGGTTCGCTTTCGCCGGGCGGAAGGGAACTTGCCCCGCCTACGTCATTCGTCTCGGCGGTGGCCGTTCAGACGTCGTGCAGGATGATGCCGCGGATGTTCTTGCCGTCGAGCATGTCGGCGTAGCCCTGGTTGACCTCGTCGAGCGAGTACCGGTTGGTGATCAGCTCGTCGAGTTTGAGATCGCCCGCGCGGTAGAGGTCGAGCAGTCGCGGCACGTCGTAGAGCGGGTTGGAGTCGCCGAAGAGCGCACCGCGGATCTGGCGCTGGTAGCCGATCAGCATCCCGCCGGGCAGGTGCACGCTGTTCTCGCCGAGTTTGCCGACGGCGGTGATCGTGACCTTGCCGCCCTTGCCGGTGATCTGCACGGCGGCGTTGACGATCTCCTCGGTGAGCACCCCGGGCGTGCAGATCGCGTGGTCGGCCAGTTGGCCCCAGGTGGTGTCCACCACGAACTCGTGCGCCGATTTCGCGTCCGGGAAGGTGTGGGTGGCACCGAAAACCTTGGCCATGTCCCGTTTGAACGCCACCGGATCGACCACCACGACGTTCTTCGCACCGGCGTAGCGCGCACCCTGCACCGCGTTGCTACCGACTCCCCCGGCACCGTAGATCACCACGGTCTGCCCGGCACGCACGCCGGCGGCGTGCACGGCCGACCCCCAGCCGGTCGGCACCCCACAGCCGACGAGCGCGGCGATCTCGAAGGGAATGTCGTCGGCGAGCGGGATGCACGCCCATTCGGACACGACGGCGTACTGCGAGAACGTGCCCAGGGTACAGAAACCGCCGAGATCCTCGCCGTCGAGGTGGAAGCGGAACGTGCCGTCGAGGAACATGCCGGTGGAGGCATTGAGCCCTTTCTCGCACATGTTCTGGTGCCCGGTGGAGCAGGGGCGGCAGGCGCCGCAGGCCGGGATGTAGGAGCAGACGATCCGGTCTCCGGGTTTGACGCGGGACACGCCGGGGCCGACGGATTCCACGATCCCGGCGCCCTCGTGCCCGCCGACGACCGGCAGCCGCACGGGTGCGTCGCCGCGCGTGATGTGGTCGTCGGAATGACACAGCCCGGCGACGTGGAAGCGCACCCGCACCTCGTGTGCTTTCGGTTCGTCCAGTTGGAGTTCCACGATCTCCCATGGCCGGTGGGCGGCGCGGGTGATCGCGGCACGAGTCGTGACAGGCATGCCAACCCCAATCAGTGTTCGTGGACGAGCACGCCACGGATGTTCTTGCCGTCCAGCATGTCCTGATACCCCTGGTTGACCTCGTCGAGCGAGTACCGGCGGGTGATCAGCTCGTCGAGCTTGAGATCGCCGGACTGGTACAGGCCCAGCAGCCGGGGCACGTCGTAAAGCGGGTTGCAGGCACCGAAGATCGCGCCCTGGATGCGGCGCTGGTAGCCGATCAGCATGCCCGGCGGCGCGTCGATCATGCCGGCGCCGACAGCCGTGATCGTCACCTGGCCGCTCTTGCCGGCCACCTGCACCGCCGCGTCGATCACCTCGTCGGAGAGCACGCCGACGGTGATCAGCGCGTGGTCGGCCAGTTGGCCCCAGGTGGTTTCCACCACGAACTCGTGCGCCGATTTCGCGTCCGGGAAGGTGTGCGTGGCACCGAAAACCTTGGCCATGTCCCGTTTGAACACCACCGGATCGACCACCACGACGTTCTTCGCACCGGCATAGCGCGCACCCTGCACCGCGTTGCTACCGACACCGCCGGCACCGTAGATCACCACGGTCTGCCCGGCACGCACACCGGCCGCGTACACGGCGGTGCCCCAGCCGGTGGGCACCCCGCAGCTGACGAGCGCGGCCACGTCGAAGGGGATGTCGTCGGCGATCTTGATGCAGGAGTACTCGGAAACCACGGCATACTGGGAAAAAGTGCCGAGGACGCAGAGCCCGCCGAGATCCTCGCCGTCGAGGTGGAACCGGAACGTGCCGTCGGCGAACATGCCGGTGGACGCGTTTTTCCCTTCGTCGCACAGATTCTGCTGTCCCGTCGAGCAGTAGCGGCAGCGGCCGCAGGCGGGGATGAACGAGCAGACGACGTGGTCGCCCACCGCCACCCTCGTCACGTCGGCACCGACCGCGTCGACGACGCCCGCGCCTTCGTGCCCGCCGACGACGGGGAAACGCATGTGCGCGTCGCCCTTCTGGATGTGGTCGTCGGAGTGACACAGACCCGCGGCATGGAACTTGATCCGGACCTCGCCCGCCTTCGGCTCGTCGAGCTCGATTTCGGCGATTTCCCAAGGGCGCCGGGGTTCCCGGCAGATCGCGGCACGCGTGATGGTCATCTGGTTCCCCGTTCTGGAGGCGGCGCGGGTCAACGATGCGCCGGCGGGCGCGGGGACGGCCACAGCCCTTCCACGTCACGAAAGGCGCGGCCCGGTCACGAGCTGATTTCGGTGAACCGTTCCAGCTCGTCGCGGGATTTGCTGATCTCGATCCGCTCGCGGCCGATCCGCCGCACCGCCGACCATTCGACGAAGCGCGAGCGGCGGCTGAGCCAGCGGAACAACGCGGTCAGCGGCCACGGCCCCGCCATGGTGTCGCGCGTGTAGCCCAGCCGGTCGCCGACCCCGGCCTTGCCGCATTCCAGCCCGACGAGTTCGAACCGCGGCGGGTCGCCGGGCACGATGCGGAACACGAGATCGTGCACGTAGCCGACGTTGCGGCCGTCGCGATCGACGACACCGCGGCCGATGAACCACACACCCCGCATCAATGACTCCCGGGAATACGGCGGACGATGTGCTCCCGTGTCCATTCGCGCAGGCGTTCGGTCGGCAGTTCGCCCGCCGGAGCCCGCAGCCGCACCTCGTGGCGGTCGAACCTGGTGACCAGCTCGGCGGGAATGCGGACCGGGTACAGCTCGTCGTTGGGCCGCAGCCGCCGCCCGATCGCGGTCCACCACATGCCCAGCCGGCCACCGAGCCTCGGGCCGAGCGCGGTCGGGCCGCACAGCAGAGCCGTCAGCACCGGCGTCCCGCCGTCGCCGGGGATCGTCACCTCGATGTCGTCGACCTTGCCCACCTCCACGCCGTCGCGGTCGTAGATCTGGCGGTCCAGGAGCATTTCGTTGGCGGTCACGATGTCATCGGCCATGACGCTTTCCCTACTGTCCGGCCTTCGTCGCGAACAGCAGTGGCAGCGTCGCGACGGAGACGACGAGCATCACCAGCAGCGCGATCGTGGCGAGTCCGTTCTGCCAGTGTTTGTTCACGTACTCGCCCATGTACTCGCGATCGTTGGCGACCACCAGCACCGGCAGGTACGTCAGTGGTACGGCCGCCGCGCCGAGCACGACGCTGACGATCGTGACGGTGATCGGGTCGATGGTGGTCAGCACGAACCCGGTCGCGATGATGACCGCTGCCAGGCTCACCACGTGGAAGCGCGGCGCGGAGGACGGCCGATGCCATTTGCCCCACGACCACCCCAAATACTGGCCCACGCTGTAACCGCACGACAACGCCGATTCCGCGGCCGCGGCGAAGGTACAGGCGAAGAACGAGATGAACGTCAGGATCAGGCCGATGACGCCGAGCGCCTGCGCGACCGGCAGCGCGACCTGGCCGAGATGCTTGACGTCGACGGAGTCGGGCCGCAGCACCGGCACCATCACGGCCATGACGCTGAGACTGAGCAGCCCGCCGAGAGGAAAACCGACGAACGCGTTGCCCCGCGCCTCCCGCAGGTTGCGGATCGACCACCGTTCCTCGCGCCCGCCGGAGGAGAAGAAGATCACCTGGTACGGCACGATGCACGCGCCCACGAGCGAAATGGCGTAGAACAGCCACGTCGGCAGCGCCTCGCCTTGGGGCACCGCGGGATGGATCATCTCGTGCCAGAGCTCGCCCCAGTCGGTGGGCAGTGCGACGAGGGCGACGGCGAACACCAGCAGGCACAGTCCGAGCAGGCCGAACGCCGTTTCGATCACCTTGAACGGTAGCCGCCAGATGCTCAGCCACACCACCGCGCCCACGACCGGCACCCAGATCAGGTACTGCACCCCGGTGACCAGTTGCAGCACGAGTGCCACGCCGCCGATCTCGGCCGCCAGCGTGAGCAGCGCGAGCAGCAGGTTGGCCACGAGGTTGACCATCGCGAACCGCACCCCGAGCCGTTCACGGACCAGATCGAAGGTCGCGCGCTGGGCCACGGCGGCGACGCGGCCCGTCATTTCGCCGTAGAGCACCATGATCGCCGTCGCGAGCACGACGGCCCAGGCCAGCGTCATGCCGAACCGCGCGCCCGTGACGCCGCCGGTGACGATGTTGCCGATGTCGACGAACCCGCCGATCGCGGTCATCACGCCGAGGGTGAGGTTGAGGACGCCTTTCATCCGGAGACCCCGGACAGCTGCTGGAAGGCGTCGAGCGGCCCGCCGAGTGCGTCGGCGGCCGCCCGCTGGGCGTTGTCGTCGTTGTCGCGCACCGCGACGCGCAGATCGGTGAGCAGCGCGGTGGCCTGCTGCAGCGGTTGTTCGACCTGGTGCCGTAGCCGGTCGGACGCGTTGTCGGGCGGCTGCCTGCTTTCGATAGTGGTCCGTACCGAGCCGGCGTCCTGTTCGGCGTCGCTGACCACCGAGTCGGTGACGGTGTGCAGCAGTTTGCCGTCGAGATCGAGGCGCGCCGCGTGCTGTGCGGTGACGATGATGCTGCTCATGGCTTTCGCCGTCTGAGTGACCTTGGCCCGGTACTGGCCGGCCGAGACGGTCGGGCCCGCGCACGAGGCCAGTAGCAGCGCCGCGACGGCGAGCCGCACGGCCCTCATTCGTCGTCCTCGTCGAGCGGGTCGCGACGGCCGCCGCGCAGGATGAAGAACGCGAGCAGACCGAGCAGGACGGCGAAGATCGCCCAGGCGATCAGGATGTCGAGTCCGGCGGTCTCCAGCATTCGCGTCCTCCTGGCGGAGGGCTACCCCTGCTCCCCATGCCGAAACCCGCGCCGTGCGCGCTGCGTGACCACTACGGCCTGGGCCGCACCACCGCGATAGGGCAGGTGGCGTGATGCAGCAGCCGCTGGCTGGTCGAGCCGAGCCCGGCACCCGCCAGGCCACCGCGGCCACGTGAGCCGACGACCAGCAGCTGCGCGCCTTCGGCCGCGTCGCGCAACGCCTCCGGCGGCGACTGCGCCGAGACCTCCTGCCGGACCTCGATATCGGGATACTTCCCCTGCCACGGGGCCAGCTGCTCGGCCAGCAACCGTGAGTCGCCGCCGGCATCGCCGTGCGCGTGCACCGCGACCAGCGGCACGTGCCTGCTGAGCGCGGCCTCGAAGGCGAACTCGACCGCGTCGTCGGACAGCGCGGACCCGTCGACGCCGACCACGACCGGCCCGTCCTCCGGCGGCTCACCGCGGACCACGACCACCGGGCAGTGACCGTGCGCGGCGAGCCCGACCGCGACCGAACCGAGCAGCAGACCGGTCAAACCGCCGAGCCCGCGCGAACCGAGGACGACCAGTTCGGCGCCGGCCGAGGCGCGCACGAGCTGGTCGATGGCCTGTCCCGCGCGCAGGGCGGTGCGAACCGGCACGTCCGCCACCTCCCGTGCGGCGGTCCGCGCCTGATCGAGCCAATCCCGGCCCTGGTCGAGCAGCGCGTCACCGTAGGAGCGGGGCAGCCGGATCGGCGTGTAGGGCGCGGGTACCGGCACGTAGCAGGCGTGCAGCAGCATCAGCGGCGCGTCCCGGCGGGCCGCTTCCCGCGCGGCCCAGCGCACCGCGTCCAGTGCCGAATCCGAACCATCGACGCCGGCGACGATCATGGCCGTCCCCCGCTCGCGATGGCCGATGCGACGGGAATCGGGGTCGCGGTGACCGGGTAGCCGAACCGGATGATCACCTGCGGGTAGCCGGGCAGCGACAGCTTGTCGATCAGGCCCGAACGCGTCTCCGGCAGGTGCAGCGGCTGGGTCAGCACCGACGCGACGAGACCCGCGCGGATCCCGGTGAGCCAGATCCGCTGCATCGCCTCGCCGGCGAGCACGTGGTCGCGCTTGCTGTCGTCCGGCGTGAGCACGACCAGCAGCCGCTCGGCGAGCAGCCGCTCGGTGAGGGTGATCGCGTCGGGCAGGCGGGTGTCGGCGCGCACCAGCCCCGCCCAGGGCAACGTCGAGGGAGCCCGCAACGGTTCGGGGAACTGGGCCGTCCACGCGATCAGCTCGCGCTGGTAGGCCCGGTCGTCGCGCAGCACCTCGGCCGAGTAGAGCAGCAGTTCGGCCAGCGCAGCCGCCTCGGTGGCGCCGTCGATGGGGCGGGCCTCGGTCCCGGCGGTCGCGGCGTCGGCGAGGGTGCGCACAGCCTGTGAGGAGAGCTGGTGCAGGCTGAACGGAGCACGGTAGCTGCGGCGCCGGAAGATCGCGGAGTACAGGTCCACCTCTTCGGCGTCGGCCTCGTGCGGGCCGTCGGCGAGCACGCGCGCGAGCAGTTCGGGTTGAGCGGGATCGGGGAACAGCGTCGTGGTGGTCGCCCATCCCATCGCGCGCAGCGCCAGCTCCAGATTGGCGAGCGCGGCGCCGCAGGACAGGGTGCGGTCGCGGCCGAGCGGATCGTGCCGCGGCAACACGATGTCACGCCGTTCGTAGAGTTCGGCCATGGCTTCGCCGGTTTCCAGGCTCCACGGCTGAGTGTTGTGCACTGAGGGAGACCGGTCGACGGCGCATGCCAGCACCCCGGCCTCGGTCGCTGACCACGTCATGACGAAAACTCCTCGGTCCGGGCCCGTGGGCGCGTGATCTTTTCGGGGGCGCGGCGCGGCGTGGCGGGCGCGGTGAAGCCGTAGCCGAACCGGAGTACGGCCTGCGGGTGACCGCGGCCGCCGAGCAACCGGGTCAGGGCCCTGCGGGTCGCGTCGATCTCCACCGGCTGCGAGAGGAACGAGGCACTGATGCCGGAGGCGGTGCCGGTGAGCAGCACGCGCTGCATCGCCTGCCCGGTGCGCACCTGCGCGAGCGCGGTGTCGGTGAACGAACTGAGCACCGCCACGAACGGAACCCGTTCGTACGGCCGTTCCTCGCGCGTACCCGACGGGTACTGGCGCGGCGCCAGCAGGCTGCCGGGCACCGGGCGCGGACCGCCTGCCGAGGCAGGCACGCCGTCGTCACGCCGTTGCCCGTTGGCGGTCCACTTCTTCAGCTCCGCCACGAACTCCGGGTCCTCGCTCTGCATGTGCTCGGCGCGGCGCAGCAGGGCCGCGACCATGTCGAGTTCGGCAGGCCGCTCGAGCGGCGTCAGGTCGGCACCCTCGATCCTGGCCGCGTGCACGAGCGTGGTGCGGAGCCAGCCGGGCACCGCACGGTCGGTGAACGGGCGCCGGTTGCTGCGCCGGACCATGATCGCCCTGGCCAGCGCCTTGTCCTCGGGGGTCGGCCGGGCCGGGCCCTTGACCAGCAGGGTGCCCATGTGTTCGGGGCGGTCCCGGTCGGGCAGCAGCCACACCACCGACGCCCGGCCCGCGGCCCGCAACGCCAGCTGCATGTTCAGCAGCGCCGCACCGCAGGACAGCCGCGCCTCCCGGCCGTCCCTGTCGGCGACCGCCAGCACCCGGTCGGTGTCGAGCAGGATGTCGATCCGGTCGGTGTCGACCTCGAACCGCCAGGGCTGCGTGTTGTGCGGCGAGGGCGCCCGGATCGCGGCGTCGAGGGCGATCGCGACCGGATCGCCAGGCCGCGGGTGGCTGGTGGGCGTCTGCTCCATGTGTTCCACCGTCGCGAACCGGTGCCGCGTGAGGCAGGGGACGGCGTCCCGAACGAGTGGGCCTTTGTGCTCTGAAAGACGATTCAGCTACCTGGCGTTCCGCGCCGCGCGGTGCCAAGCTGACTGCATGTCCGAAGAAGGCGGTAGCCAGCCCTCGTTGCGCGGCACGTTGTCGCAGCTGCGACTGCGTGAGCTGCTCGGGGAGGTGCAGGACCGCGTCGAGCAACTGGTGAGTTCGCGCGACCAGATGGACGGTCTGCTGGAGGCGATGCTCGCCGTCGCGGGCGGCCTGGAACTGGACGCGACCCTGCGCCGGATCGTGCACGCCGCCATCGAACTGGTGGACTGCCGCTACGGCGCGCTCGGCGTGCTCAACGCCGACGGCGAGGGGCTGGCCGAGTTCGTCTACGAGGGCATCGGCGAGGACCAGCGCCGCGAGATCGGGAACCTGCCGGAGGGCCACGGGCTGCTCGGTCTGCTCATCGAACAGCCGAAACCGTTGCGGCTCACCGATCTGTCCCAGCATCCGGCCTCCACCGGGTTCCCCGCGCACCATCCGCCGATGCGGTCCTTCCTCGGCGTGCCGGTGCTCGTGCGCAACCGGGTGTTCGGAAACCTCTACCTCACCGAGAAGTCGGGTGGCCAGCCGTTCACCGAGGACGACGAGGTCGTGGTGCAGGCGCTGGCCGCGGCCGCCGGTATCGCGGTGGAGAACGCGCGCCTGTACGAGGAGACGCGACTGCGGCAGGGCTGGCAGGAGGCCACCAGCGAGATCCGCGCGGAGCTGCTCGCCGCCGCCGACCCGATGGACGTGCTGCACATGATCGCCACGCGCGCGCTCGCGCTCGCCGGCGCCGACTACGCGTTCCTCGCGCAGCCCGATGATCCCGAGGCGCCCGCCGAGGACGTGCGGCAGCTCGTGGTCACCGTGTGCGCCGGGCTCAACGCCGAGGTGTTGTCGGGGCGGGAGATCCCGGTCGACGGATCCAGCTGCGGCCAGGCGTTCCTGGACGGGGTGCCCAGGCAGGCGGCGAGCCTGGAGTACGACCTGTCCGAGGGGATGGACGCCAGTTTCGGCCCGGTGCTGCTGATGCCGCTGCGCACGTCCGCCGGTGCGGTTTCGGGTGTGCTGGTCGCAGTGCGCACCGCGGGCAAGGAACCCTTCGACTCCTACCAGCTGCCGCTCGCGTCGGCGTTCGCCGAGCAGGCCGCGCTGGCGCTGCAGCTGGCCGACGACCAGCGCAGGCTGTACGAGCTGGAAGTGCTGGCCGACCGCGACCGCATCGCACGGGATCTGCACGACCACGTCATCCAGCGGTTGTTCGCGCACGGGCTCGCGCTGCAGAGCACGAGGTTGCGCAGCCGTTCTCCCGACATCCAGCGGCGGCTGGCCGACATGATCGACGATGTGCAGAACATCATCGCCGAGATCCGGACCGCGATCTTCGACCTGCACGGCGGGCTGGAGGGCACCACACAGCTGCGGAAGCGGATGCACGAGATCATCGCCGAGCTCACCGCCGAAAGCGGCCTGCAGACCACGGTGCGGGTGTCCGGTCCGGTCGGCGTGATCTCGCCCGATCTTGCCGAGGACGCCGAGGCCGTGCTGCGTGAGGCGCTGAGCAACACGGTCCGGCACGCGCGCGCCACGAGCGTCACCGTGACCGTGTCGGTGGCCGACGACCTGATCATCGACGTCACCGACGACGGGGTCGGCCTGCCGCCGACTGTCGCGCGCAGTGGTCTGCACAACCTGGCCGAACGGGCTCGGCGGACGGGCGGGACGTTCAGCACCGACCGGCCGGACGACGGCGGCACACGGCTCGTGTGGTGCGCGCCGGTGTCGTGACGCCGGTGCTAGGGCGCCGCCCCGTGCGGTAAGGCCTCGTTGTCTTCGATCAGGGAGAACCCGGTGACCAGTTCGGGATGGATGCGGATGACGTACTCCATCTCGTCCGGCACCCAGGGCCGCAGCAGGCGTTCGTAGCGCTCGATCTCGCTCGCGCCCCGCAGCCGTCGCGCGACACCGGTGATGACCACGCTCCAGCCGATGTGGTCGTCTTCGGAGATCGCGTCCGCCTCGTAGGCGACGACGGAGTCCACAGCGGACAGCAACGCGGCACCGGGATGCGTGCGCAGCACGATCGCTCCGTTGTCCACCAGATGGTTCACCGGACGCACCGCGGGCAGCGCCTGATGCGTGAACACGATCCGTCCGACGCTCACGCTGCCCAGCCGGCGTAGGGACTCCTCCCGCGTCAGCTCTTCGAATCGACGGGGATTCATAGCCCGCTCCGGGCGGTCACACGCGCGTACACGAACACATCGTGGTCCAGCCGATCGTGTCGCGAAAGAGCACAAAGTCCCCGAGCAAGATCACGGCGGCACGGTGCGGCATTATGAGGACATGTCCGGATTGCGAGCTGACTGTGCGAGTTGCTCCGGCCTGTGCTGCGTGGCGCTGCCCTTCGGCCGGTCGGCGGATTTCGCCGTGGACAAGGACGCGGGCACGCCGTGTGTGAATCTGCGGGACGATTTCCGCTGCGCGATCCACTCGCGATTGCGGGAGCGCGGATTTCCCGGTTGCACGGTGTTCGACTGTTTCGGCGCAGGTCAGCAGGTCACCCAGGTGACGTTCGCGGGCCGCGACTGGCGCGACGATCCTGGTGTGGCGGAGCCGATGTTCGCGGTCTTCGCGGTGATGCGCCAGTTGCACGAACTGTTGTGGTACCTCACCGAGACACTGTCGCTGGTGGCGGCCGGGCCGGTGCACGAGGACGCCCGGCGGCTGCTGCACCAGACGCGGGCACTGACCGGGGGCGGCGCCGAGGAACTGCTGGCACTGGACGTCAGCGAGCATCGCGCGCATGTCAACGCCGTGCTGCTGCGGGCCAGCGACCTGGTGCGTGCCGGTGCCGGGCGGAGGAAGGACAGGCGTGGCGCGAACCTCATGGGTGCCAGGCTCAAGGGGGCCGATCTCCACAAGACGAGCCTGCGCGGCGCCTATCTCATTGGTGCGGACCTGAGGGGCGCCGACCTGTCACTGGCCGACCTCATCGGAGCCGACCTGCGCGGCGCGAACCTCGCGGGCGCCGATCTGGGCACGAGCCTGTTCCTCACCCAGCCCCAGGTCAACGCCGCCACCGGCGACGCGGCCACGACACTGCCACCCGCGCTCGAACGCCCCCGTCACTGGTTTTGAGTCCATAGTGGACCAGGGGCTTCACAGTGATGCGGCGTGGTCGGGTACGTAGCTGCCGGGATTCTTCGACGGACGCCGGTAGCCATCGGCCGGTGGCCGGTGCGGCAGGCGCATCGCGGGCGGGGGTACCTCGCGGTAGGGCACGCTGTCCAGCAGGTGCGCGATCATGTTCAGGCGCGCGCGGCGCTTGTCGTCGCTGTCCACAATGGACCACGGAGCCTCGGGGATGTCGGTGTAGAGGATCATCTCGTCCTTGGCCCGCGAGTAGTCGTCCCACCGGGTGATCGACTCCAGGTCCACTTCCGACAGCTTCCACCGGCGCACCGGATCGTCCAGCCGCGCCCGCATCCGCTTCTGCTGCTCGCCGTCGCTGACCGAGAACCAGTACTTGCGCAGCATGATCCCGTCCTCGGTCAGCAGCCGCTCGAAGATCGGGCACTGGTGCAGGAACCGGCGGTGCTCCTCCTCCGAGCAGAACCCCATCACCCATTCCACGCCCGCCCGGTTGTACCAGCTGCGGTCCATCAGCACGATCTCCCCCGCCGCGGGCAGCTGGGCGACGTAACGCTGGAAGTACCACTGGCCCCGTTCGCGGTCGGTGGGCTTGGGCAGCGCGACGATGCGCGCCACGCGAGGGTTGAGATACTCGGTGACACGCTTGATGGTGCTGCCCTTGCCCGCGGCGTCGCGGCCCTCGAAGATCACGATCAGCCGCTTGCGCTCGGCGCGCACCCACTCCTGGAGCTTGACCAGTTCGGTCTGCAGCCGGAACAGCTCCTCGCGGTAGACCGCGCGTCGCAGTTTTTCCCTCGTCATGAACCTCCACTGTCCTCCACCGCAACCCGGAATTCGAGGACCTTAGGCCCCCGCGCCGGTGACCAACGCAGTTCCCTGGCCGCCTCCGGCGTCGTAACCTGGGGTCAATTGTCATCGCGGAAGGTGAGCACCTTGATCAAAGTGTTTCTCGTCGACGACCATGAGGTGGTGCGTCGCGGGGTGGCCGACCTGCTGGAATCCGACCCGGAGCTGACCGTGGTCGGCGAGGCTCCCACCGCCGCACAGGCACTGGCCCGCATCCCCGCGCTGCGCCCCGACATCGCCCTGCTCGACGTGCGCCTGCCCGACGGCAACGGCATCGAGCTGTGCCGCGACCTGCGCTCGAAGCTGCCCGAGCTCAACGTCCTGATGCTGACCTCCTACACCGACGAGGAGGCCATGCTCAACGCCATCCTCGCCGGCGCCGGCGGCTACGTCATCAAGGACATCCAGGGACTGCAGCTGGTCTCGGCGGTGCGCGAGGTCGGCTCCGGCCGGTCGCTGCTGGACAACCGCGCGGCCGCCACGCTCATGGCCAAGCTCCGCTCCGACGCCGACGACGCGGGCCCGCTGGCCGGGCTCAGCGAGCGCGAGCGGACCCTGCTCGACCTCATCGGCGAGGGGCTGACCAACCGCCAGATCTCCGAGCGGATGTACCTGGCCGAAAAGACAGTCAAGAACTACGTGTCCCGGCTGCTGACCAAGCTCGGACTCGAGCGCCGCACCCAGGCCGCGGTGCTCGCCACGAAGATGCGCACGAACCGGCAGCAGCGCGACCAGGAGTCGTGAGGCTCACGGCCCGGTCCGCGCCGCGCCCGCCGCCGGCCCGGGCGACGCTTCGGTAGGCACGATCGCGATCGGACAGGCGAGGCCGCTCCCCCACTGTCCTGTCGCCGAACCCGCCGCCACACCGGGGAATCCGGCACGGCCGTGTGGTCCGACGACGATCAGCCTGGCCCGTTCGCCGTAGTCGAGCAGCACGCCGCCCGCGCGACCGCGTACCAGGACGTGTTTCACCGGGATATCGGCGAACTCGTCGGCCAAGGTGGACAGTTCGGCGGCCAGCGCCGCGTGTTCCTTGCTCCGTATCGCCATGGTGTCGGGGGTAGCCGGTGCGGCCCAGGCGCGCACAGCGGTCACGCCGGTGCCGTAGAGCGCGGCCCGTTGGAACGCGAACCGCGCGGCCGCGGCACAGTCGGCCCAGTCGTTGACCCCGACGACCACCGGTCCGGTTTCCGGTATCGCGTCGCGCACGACGACGACCGGGCAGCCGCCGCGCAGCGACAACGTGATCGCGGCGGGTCCCAGCAGCGGGCCGTGCCCGCTCGCCCCGAACACGATCAGCGCCGCGGTACGGGATTCCCGCAGCAAGGTGGTGCGCGCAGGGCTGCCGATGGTCGCCGACTCGATCGCGAGTCCTTGGTGTGTCCTGCGCGCCACGGATTCCGCCGCGCGCATGAGGGATTCGGCCCGTCCCGCCGATGTGGTCAGCACGTGCACGAGCCGTAGCCCGGATCCGGTGAACGCGGCCTCTCGCGCGGCCCAGCGGACCGCCATCAAGGCCGAGGGTGATCCGTCCACGCCGACCACGATCGGGCCGGGCTGCCGTCGCGGGTCGCTGTCCATTGCGGACGGTCAGGACCGGTTGAGGTCGCGGCCGAGGCCGGCCCATTCCCGCGTCCACGCCGCGGCGCGTGCGCGGTCGAGCGCGAACCGGGCGAGCCAGCACAGCAGAGCCAGTGCGGCCACGAAACCCACCCACGCGAACACCGCGGCCGCCACGCCGAGACCCGTCGCGTTGGACGCGGTCAGCGGCGGCTGCACGGGGTTGCCCGCGGGGTCTGTCCAGATCGGCACGTGCGCACCCTGGGGGGTACCGGCGTCCGCGGTGATCACTCCGGTCCGGTCACTGCCATCGGGCAGCCTCCAGACCGCGTTCACCGTCACCGGGGTCGCCGGCTGAACCTCGCTCGGCGCGGCGTCGGGTGCCCGCACGAGCAGAACGGCCGTCGTCTGTGTTCTGGTGGCCTGCTGGGCCGCGGCAGCGCGCAGAGCGTCCGCTCGCGCCGTGGAGCCCACGGACAGCGCCACCGGGATGGCGAGCAAAGCCAGCAGCAGCGCGACGGCCACCGCCGCGAGCTCGATGCGGTCCGAGGATCGCGCCAGCGGGTTGCGCCAGGCGCCGAGCCAAGTCAGCCGTCTGCCGAGCCAAGTCGTGTTCATCAGGCACCTCCTCCGCGCCACTACCTACTGTCGTCGCGGCCCGGTGTCACCCGAAGGGCCGATGGTCACCCTTTCCACAGCGAAGTGCCCGCCCGCCCGGCGACCCGTTGTCACCACATCGCGGGCTCCCGCTACCCCGACCGGAGGCTCTACGATGCCCGCAGCGCACGCCGCGTCGCGTCGGGGAGAGCACGGAATGGACATCGAGTGGACGGTCCAGCTTGTCGATCAACTCGACTGGCACTGGACGAACCAGCTGCGGCCGCGCCTGAGCGGACTGGGCGACGACGAGTACTTCTGGGAGCCCGCGCCGGGCTGCTGGAACGTGCGGCCCCGTGAGGAGAGCACCGCGCCGATGGCGGCGGGCGCAGGCGAGTTCGTCGTGGATTTCGGGTTCCCCGAACCGGTTCCGCCGCCGGTCACGACCATCGCGTGGCGGATCGCGCACATCGTCGTCGGCGTGTTCGGGATGCGGGTGGCCAATCATTTCGGCGGCCCCGCGGTCGACTACGGCAGCTTCGAGTACGCGGGTGACGCCGCGACCGCGCTGCACCAGCTCGACACGGCCTACGCGAGCTGGATCGAGGGCGTGCGCGACCTCGGCGAGGACGGTTTGGCAAAACCGTGCGGCCCCGCCGAAGGGCCGTACGCCGACGCGCCGATGGCCGCGCTCGTGCTGCACATCAACCGCGAGGCGATCCACCATGGCGCGGAGATCGCGCTGCTGCGCGATCTGTACCTGCGCCGGGCGGGCTGACGCCCGGCGCACGCCACGCACCGCCCGCCGCTTTGTCCGCGCCCGGCTCTCGTCGACGCGACCCGAACGGCGCATGCTCGCCTCGGCAAGGAGGACAGCATGCGTATCGCGGCGATCGTCGCCACAGCGGGAATGCTGCTCACCGCGTGCACCGGCGGTGAGCCCGCGGTCACGTCCCCGGTACCGCAGATGCTCTCGCCGGTGCCGCTGGGATCCGTCCCGGCATTGTGCTCCACGGCGGATTGGGAGACCGGCGCGATCGACGCGACCGGCGTGAGCACCGACCCGCTCGCCGGCGTGCGCGCCGGGCGGCACGACTGTTACGACCGCATCGTGTTCGACATCGGCGGGGCGAGCCTGGTCGGTTTCTCGGTGCGGTACGTGCCGCAGGTCGCGGCGGTGGACTCGGGCGCGCCCGTGCCGGTGCCCGGCGGCGCTGTGCTGCAGGTGGTGGTGCGCGCGCCGGCACAGGACGTCTCCGGGAAGGCGCTCGCGGCGACCGGCGGCGATTTGATCGATCCCGCACATGTGGCGAACTGGGACGCCCTGCGCGCGGCGCGGTTCGCCGGATCCAGCGCGGACGCGAGCACGATCGCCGTCGGCGTGCGCGAGCGGCTGCCCTTCCGCGTGCTCAGCCTGCTCGATCCAGACCGGGGCACCAGGCGCGTCGTGGTCGACATCGCCCACCGGGGATCGCAGTAGAGGACGTTCGGCCCTACGCCCACAGCCCGCGAACAGGGAGGCTGGCGACAGACCTTCAAGGAGTGTCACATGGGACGACGAGCGGCGACCTGGACGATGGACGTCGAGTTGCATGCCGAAGACGGAGAGACTCGCGCACGACTGCGCCTCGCCGCACCTGGCGGGACGAGCTTCGTGGGCATTGGCCTGGTTCAGGGTGGGCCACGCGGAGTGCACCTGCCGGAGGTCGCACAGGAGCTGGCGCTGGCACGTGCCTTCAGTGATCTGACCGAGGAACTACTGGAAGCCGTCGCCACCGACATCGAGTCGGCCGCGGACAATCCGCTCCCGGTCGCCGCGGCGCAGCACGTCGCGGCCGCAGAGGCCCTTGTGCCGTTCCACCCCGTTACCTCCAGCTCTGCCGCCGCGGCGGCACCCGCGCGAGGATCGTGGTAACCGCACGGGACTCCACTTCGGAAGGCAGCCATGAAGCCGACCACGCGAGCCAACCGGCGTTTCGGACTGCTGCGGCAGATGATCCGGTTGCGCGGCTACGAGGAACTCAGTGCCGCCCCAGACCCCGGCGGTGAGGCCATCGTCGCGGGAGTGCTGCAGGGCGTGGGCGCCGAGGATTCGGTGGTGTCGACGTATCAGGAGTACGGCGCACGGTCGGCGAGCAGGCAGCGCCCGCTGATCATGGTGTGCGTCTACGGCGACGGTGCGATCGACAACGAGGACCTGTACGACTCGTTCAACGACGCGGTGCACTGGCAGCTGCCGGTGCTGTTCTGTTGCGAACACAACCTGTGCGGGCCGTTCCATCAGGATCTCATGCTGCCCGCCACGTTCTTCGGGATGCCGGCGTACTCCATCGACGGCATGGACGTGCTCGCCGTCGCCGACACGGTCGACGAGGCCACCGAGGCGATCCGTTACGGCGCCGGGCCGCGGTTGCTGGAGTTGTTCAGCTACCGCTCGCAGGATCTGTCGTTCGATCCGATCGAAGTCCTCAGCGACCGCATGACCGCCGAGGACGGCCTCACCGAAGCCGATCTCGCGGACCTGCGCCAGGCCGTGGCCACGGAACTGGCGACCTCGTCCTGAGCGTCAGGCCGAGTGCCACCGTGGCGATCAGGTTGACCGACAGCAGCACCAGCGGAGCGATCTTCAGCGCGACCCCGGCCACCATGGTCGCGAGCACGAACGAGGCGGCGCCGAGACAGCTCGGCAGCGACCAGAGGAGGAACCCGCGGAGCTTGTGCAGCGCGCTCCGGCCGTCTCCGATGGCCGCGACGATCGACGCGAAAGCGTCGTAGCACAGCACCAGATCGGCGGCGTCTCGGGCGGCGTCGGTAGCGCGCTCCCCCAGCGCGATCCCGGTGTCGGCGCCGCGCAGCGCGGGCACGTCGCTGAGGCCGTCCCCGGTCATCGCGACCGTTTCGCCGAGCCGGTGCAAAGCCCGGACCAGGCGGAGCTTCTGTCCGGGAGCGATCCGCGCGAAAACGGTGGTCTCCAGCACGAGGGCATCGAGGCGGTCGTCGTCGAGCAGATCCAGTTCGGCACCGGTGAGGACCACCGGATCCGCATCCAGCCCAACGGTCCTCGCGACGGACGCGGCGGTGTCGGGATGGTCGCCGGTGATCATCTTGACCGCGATTCCCTTCCGACGGCACGCCGCCACCGCCTCGGCGGCCTCCGGCCGCACGGGATCCCGCATCGCCTGCAGCCCCAGCAGCGTCCACCCACCGCGATCGACCTCGCCGGTCAGCGATTCGCCACCGGTCTCGAACCGGGCGAACGCGAGCACGCGCAGCCCGTCGTCGGCGAACACACGGTGCCTGCGCAACGCCGAGTCGGTGTCGACCGGGCGGAGACCGCCGTCGCTGGTCAGTTCGTGCTCGCACCGGGCGAGGATCTCTTCGACGGCGCCCTTGGCGTAGCCGAGGTGGTGTACCGAGACCATCAGGCGCCGTTCCGATTCGAAGGGCAGCAGGTCCACTCTGGCCAGTCCGGCCCGTGTCGCGTGCGGATCGAGACCGGCCAGTTCGGCGACCGGGATCAGCGCCGTCTCGGTGGGATCGCCCGACACGGCCCACTCTCCGTCCACAGCAGACAGTTCGGATTCGTTGCACAGCAGGCCTGCCAGCGCGCATTCGCGTAACGCCGGGTCGGCGAGATCGGGCAGCGCACGGACGTCGATCGTGCGTCCTCCCGCGGAGATCGTGGTGACCGTCATCCGGTTCTCGGTGAACGTGCCGGTCTTGTCGGCACACACGACCGTGGTGCCGCCGAGGCTTTCGACCGCGGACAGATTCCGGGGTATCGCGTGGTCGCGCACCATCCGGACGGCGCCGCCGGTGAGCACGACGGAGGCGGCGCCCGGCAGGCCGCGGGGAGTGGCGCCGATCGTCAGCGCGACGGCCGCGATGACCACGTCGGTCACCGGCTCACCCCGCACGGTGCTGAGAACCAGCACGAGCACGGCGATCGCCAGTGCCGCGCCGCTGACACGGTGACACAACGCGTTCAGTTTCCGGCCCAGACTGGTGTCCAGACCGAATTCGGCCGGCCGCGGGGCGTCCGGGCTCGTGGTGACCGCCGCCTGCGCCACCCCATGGGAGACCGTCGCGCCGCGGCGCACGATGTTCCCGCGACCGGCGGGCCGGGCTCCTCCGGCGCTCTCGTCGACTTCGAGCAGATACGCCTCGGTGATCCGGACGTCGGCGGGAACGCGGTCCCCCGCCGCGAGCCGCACCACGTCGCCGCGCGCCAGTTCCTCCACCGGGATCCGGTGCGTGCCGTCGTCGCGGACGACGCTCGCTCGCGCGCGCACCAGGTTCGCGATCCGGCCGGCGCGGGTGTGCTGCTGGTACCAGGTCAGCGTGGTGACCGCGAAAATACCCGCGATGAGGTACGCCTCGGTGTAGCCGCCGAACGCGGCGGCCAGCGCACCGGCCACCAGCAGCGCGGCGAACTCGGGTTCGCGGGCCCACGCCGCCTGCCAGGAACGCGTGCGCACCGCCGCCGGCGGCTCGTCCACCGGTGCCGGATCGAGACCGGCCACCCCTTCGGCTGTTCGCCCGCTCGCTACGCGCACCACTTACCCTCGGTCGGCTGCTGGACGCTGGCTACCCGCACAGCGCACCGATTATGCGCCATGGCCTCCGCACGCGCGATCCGGTTACAGCAGGGGATTTTCCGTCACTTGTCCTATGTGGATCATCATCCCGCGTCGCGGACTATCGCTACCGGGCAGGGGGCGGCGCGCACGAGCGCCTGACTCGTGGCGCCGAGGCCCCACGCCTGACGGCCGATCACGATCAGCTGGGCCTCGGTGCCGTAGGCCATCAGGCTCGGCCCCGGATTACCGGTGATCACCAGCGGATCCGACGGGACGCCGGGAAACCGGCGCTCCCACTGCCGCAGCCGCTCGGCCAGCGCGAGCGCGCGTCCGGGCGCCTCCTCGTCGGCGGTCTGCAGCGCGGTGACCGTCGTCGCCCGCAGGTCCGCCTCGTCGAAACCGAACGACAGCGCGGCCTCCGCCGCCCCGTCGACCCCGACCAGTACCGGACCGGCACCGCTCAACCGGCCCCGGACGACGACGAGCGGGCAGCGGGCGTCGCCGGTCAGCCGCCGCGCGACCGTGCCGAGCAGAACCTCGTGGCCGGAGCCGAGCCCGCGCGCCGCGACGATGAGGATCGCGGCGCGCACCGATTCCGCGATCATGTTCTCCACCGGGTCACCGATGCGCAACACCGTCTCGGCCGTCTGCCCGGATTCGGTCATCGCGGCGACGGTGGCCGCCTCGCGCAGCCATTCACGGCCCATGGCCGGGGCCACGCAGGCGTGCACGATCCGCAGCGGCAGCTTCCTGCGCGCCGCCTCGGTCGCGGCCCACCGCACCGCGTCGAGCGCTTCGCCGGACCCGTCGACGCCCACCGCCACCGGACCCGTCCGCACGCTCGCGAGATCCCCGCCCCCGGCGGTGGTCACAGGATGGGTCCGGGCGTGTAGCCCGCCGTGGCCGAGGCGTGCTCGTTGATCACCTGCGCCGGCACGATCACCACCGGGCACGTGGCGTGGCGCAGGCAGTGCGCGCTCACCGAGCCGACGAGCGCGTGCATGAGCAGGCCGTGCCCGTGGCTGCCGAGCACCAGCAGGCTCGCGTCGTTGGCGGCGGCGAGCACGACCTCGCGCGCGTCCCCCTCGACAACCTGCGTGCGGATCGTGACCTCGTCGTGCGGAACCGAGTCGATCAGCTCGTCGAGCGCCCGGCGGTGGGCGGCGGCGATCTCCGTCACCGTCGACTCCGGCGCGCCCGGATCGAGCGCGGGCGTGTAGGTCCATGCCGTCACGGCTTCGACGGCGCGTCCGGTGGCCTTCGCCTCGGCGACGGCCCATCGCAGGGCGGCGGCACTCACGGGCGATCCGTCGACGCCGACGACGATCGCGCCTTTGCTGGTCATCATGGGAATCCTTCCGTGGCCTCGGTGCCCAGCCAAGGCCACCGCGGCGCGCGGTTGAAGGGCACTTGGTCACCGGTTCACGGCGGAAGTAGCCCACGATCGCCGCGGGCCCCGCCGGCGTTAGCGTTGGTCATGGGCTCCAGCAGCGGGGCCGTGCGCCGCCTCGCCACTCGTCTGTCCGAAGAGGACAGAGCGGAGGCACGCGGGCTCGACCCGTTCGAACGCGTCACGTGCCGGGTCCACCGTCGCTGGCTGCACCAGTGCGTGTCCTCACCGGTGCACGTGGTCGCCGTGACCGGCTACCGATGGTGCCGCGACTGCGAATGCCCGGTCGATGTGGCCGTGGACGAGCTCAACCGCACGGTGCGGCTGCACTGCCCCGGCTGCGGCCGGGCGCCGGACTCCCCCGCGACACGGCAGATCGTGCGCACCTGCCGCGCGAGCCTCGCCGCGGCCAGAGGTCAGCGCGACGGCACGACCAGCACCGGACAGGACGAATGGTGCACCAGCGCGTAGGTGGTCGAGCCGAGCAGCAGCCCGCGGAAACCGCCGCGGCCGCGGGAACCGACCACGACGAGGCCCGCCTTGTCGCACCACTCCAGCAACTGGTGCCGCGGCCGGTCCTTGGCCAGCACCCGGGACACCGCGACGTCCGGGTACCGCTCGCACCAGCCCGCCAGCGCCTCGGCGAGCACGCGGTTCTCCGTGTCCCGCAACGGCTCGAAGTCGAATTCGGCGCGGGCCGCGCTGAACACCTGCTCGCTGTCGGCGTCGCTCCACGAGTGCACCGCGACCAGCGGCACGCCGCGCAGCGAGGCCTCCTCGAAGGCCAGCGCGACCGCGGGCGCGTTCGCGGGGCTGCCGTCGACGCCGACCACGACCGGTGCGTCCGCGGGCTGGGAGTCATCGCCGCGCACGACCAGCAGGGGGCATTCGACGTGCCCGCTGAGCGCGCCGATGACCGACCCGGACAGCAGATCCCCGAGCACGCCACGCTCCGCCGAGCCGAGGACCAGCATCCGCGCCTCGCGCGAGCGCTGGAGCAGCATGGGGATCGGAGCGTCCACACTGGACTCCGTGCGGACGGCCAGGCCCAGGTGCGCGCTCGTCGCCGCGACGGCGGCCTCCTCGAGCAGCGCTTGCGAGGCTTGCTGCCTGGACCGCAGCCATGTTCCCGGCGGCATCGCTTCGCCGTAGAACGCGTCCGGAATGCCGAACGCGTGAATGATGGTCAGCGGCGCGTGCCGGAGCGCGGCTTCCCGCGCGCCCCAGCGCACCGCGCGTACCGACGCCGGCGTCCCATCGATACCGACCACAACCGCGGCGGCCATCGCCGCACCTCCCAGCTCTCGTTCGCTGCTCACCCGGTGTCCTTCGGCCCTTCCACCGCGACACGGGGCCGTCGATGCTCGGGCGCATGCGAGTACGCGACATCATGAGCACCCCGGTCATCGGCATCGCACCGGAGGCCACCATCGACGAAACGGCCGAGGTGATGCTCGACCGCGGATTCACCACACTGCCCGTCGTCACGGCCGACGGGATCCTGCTCGGCCTCATCACCGAGGCGCATCTCGGCGCCGCCCGGTGGGGTTCGCCCCCCGATTCCGGGCCGCACCTGGTGCGCCAGGTGATGCGCGCACCCGCGCTCGCCGTGGCGGCCGAAGCCGACCTCGCCGATCTGGCGAACGCGATGGTGGAGTCGCATCAGCGGTGCCTTCCCGTCATCGAGGACGGCCACCTGTGCGGGATGGTGAGCTGGCGGGACCTGTTGTCCCACTACGCCCCGGAGTGGGAGCGGCCCCGCCACGACTCACCGGTCGGCTGAGGCGTCAGCCGCGTTCCGGCCGCACGATCATCACCGGGCATTCGGCGTGGTGGATCAGCGCCTGGCTCGTGGAACCGAGCAGCAGTCCGCTGAACCCGCCACGGCCGCGGCTGCCGACGACGATCAGCTGCGCCCGCGCGGTCCGCTCGATGAGCTGGGAGCGCGGCCGGTCCTTGACCACCACCCGGTCCACGTGCACGTCGGGGTACTTCTCCTGCCAGCCGGCCAGGCTTTCGGCCAGCACCCGCTCCTGCTCGTCCCCGGGCGGTTCCCGGTCGATCATCGCGTACTCGACCGGCAGCGTGGTCACGTAGTCCGCGTCGCTCCAGGCGTGCACCGCCTCCAGCGGCACCCCACGCCAGGCGGCCTCGTCGAACGCCGAGCCCAGCGCGCGCTCACTGGTCGCGCTGCCGTCCACACCGGCGATGACGGGCCCCTCGGCCGGCACCGAACCGTCCTGCCGGGTGCGGACCACGACCACCGGGCATTCGGCGTGTGTCGCGACCGCGATCGCGGTGGAGCCCGCCAGCATCCCGGTGAAACCGCCGTGCCCGGACGCGCCGATCACGACCATGCGGGCGACGCGAGCCGCGTCCAGCAGCGCCGGGATCGCGGGGATCCGCTGCCGGTCCTGGGTGATCACCAGCCCGGCGTCGACCGCGTGCGCGGCGGCCGCCGCCTCCGACAGCTTGTCGCGCGCGTAGTCGTCCATCGCGTCGTACATCTCCTGCGGCACGGGCAGGCCACCGCCGTAGGCGGCGAACAGCGGGTCGAGTCCGCTGACCAGGTGCAGCCGCAGGTTGCGCCGCGAAGCCTCGGCGGCGGCCCAGCCGACGGCGCGCGCCGCCTGCTCCGAACCATCCACACCCACGACGATCGCGTCTGTCGCGTCGCTCATTGATCTTCCTTTCGACACTGGTTGCCGTCATCGAACGTAGGTGAGTGCGAACGCGCCCGGCTGTGGCCAGGCGTCCCCCTGTTCGGTGACTTCTTACTCTCTCCGGTGCGCGGGAGCGGTCCGCACACTGTCGCCATGAACGAGTTGCGGCCACTGTCCTCCGAGGAATGCGTCACGCTGCTGTCCTCGAAGCCGGTGGGCAGGCTGGTGTTCACCGAGGACGCGATGCCCGCGATCCGGCCGGTGAACTTCGTCCTCGACAGCGGCGGGGACATCGTCGTGCGGGTCAGCAGCCAGGGCGCGATCGCGAAACTCTCCAGCGAGGTCGTCGCCTTCGAGGCCGACGAGATCGATCCCGTCACGCACACCGGCTGGAGCGTCGTCGCGGTCGGCAAGGCAGAACCGATCGTCGGCATCAACGAGCTCGTCGAGCTGGCCGACCCCGCTCATCGCCCGTGGGCCCCTGGCGAGCGTGCGCGGTTCCTGCGCATCCGCGTCGAGCTGCTCAGCGGCCGCCTGCTCACCCTGGGCGGTGCCCTGCCCCGCTGACCCCGTCTCGACGCGATCGCGCGCGTGCGCGGCTACTGAGCGTGCCCGCCACGCCGAGCGCCCGTTTTTCGTTGCCTGGGGCCAAGATCGCACGGTGAATCCATCGTCTGGTGGCGATCTCTCGATGGTTGGAAATTTGTCACCTGTGGGTGTCAAGTGCCACATTCGGATGAACCAGAACATGAAGTTGACTCACAGTTGGCACATGAATAATCTGCGGAAGCGCTGGCGGGGCCACCCGGCTTTTTCCGGCGCGGTACCGGTGGGGTGCGGGGGCCCTCAGATCTGACCACGAGTGCGGGAAGGCCCTCAGGAGCCTTGAAGAACATAATCGGACCGGGTAGCGGGCGTGCTTCGATCCGGACGCGGGTACTGACCATCGCCTTCGTGCCCAGCATCGCGCTGCTGGTCTCCGGCGTCGCGCTCACCGGATACCTGGTGTACCAGGCCGTCGCGGCGCGATCGTTCATCACCAAGGTGCACGACTCGGCGCCGATCGCCACGCAGTACTTCGCCGCCGTGCGCACCGAACGCCAGCTGACGCTGACCGATCTGGCCACGCACGGCACGGTGCACAGCCAATTGGTCCAGGCCAGGGCGAAGACCGACGCGACGGCGGCGGCGCAGGCGCAGAACCTCGCCGGCCTGCGCGACCAGGCGCCGGACCGGGTCAAGGCGAGCATCGACCGGACCGCGGCCGCGCTGGCGCAGCTGCCTGCGTTCCGCACCAGGGTCGACGCGGGCCAGGCGACCACGATGGACGCCTACAACGTCTACAACGGCCTGATCGACGAGTACACCGAGGGACTCAACGGCGTGGCCGAGGGCTCGCCCGACGCGGAGTCGGCCTACCTGCGGGTCACCGCGATGCCGCTGTTCTCCGGGGCCGACGCGATGGCGCGCGGTGACGCGATCGCCGCCGCCGCGTTCGCCGGCGGGGGCCTGCGCAACGACGAGTTCAACGCCTACGTCGCCGCGATCGGCGCCTACCACTCGGCCTTCGACGGCCAGATCCGGGAAATGATCCCGTCGGTCCGCGAGAAGTACGAGGCACTCAAGGCCAGCCCGGCGTGGGCGACGCTGAGCACCGTCGAAAACGCCGTCCTCAACGGCGAGCACAACACGGTGCCGGTCGCACAGCAGCAATGGCGTAACGCGGCCACGCAGGTCGCGGGCCAGCTGATGAACCTCTACATCGAGCAGAGCACCAACGCGACCAACACCGAGATCGACGCGGGTAACCAGCGGCTGGTCACCGCGATCATCGCCGGGGTGGCCGCGCTGCTGGTCGGGATCGGCGTCTCGGTCTTCGCCTGGCGGATGTCGAGCAAGCTGATCCGGCGGCTGACGGCGCTGCGCGAGGACACCCTGGACAAGGCCGAGACCCAGCTGCCCGAGCTGGTGCGCCGGGTGCGCAGCGGCGAGGAGGTCGACCTCGAGACCGAGATGGCGCTGCTCGACCACGGCGAGGACGAGATCGGCCAGGTCGCCGAGGCGTTCAACAAGGCGCAGCAGACCGCCGTCGCGGCCGCCGTGGACGAGGCCAAGACCCGCGAGGGCACGAGCAAGGTGTTCCTCAACATCGCGCACCGCAGCCAGGTGCTCGTGCACCGGCAGCTCAAGGCACTGGACGAGGCCGAGCGCAAGCAGGAGGACCCCGACCAGCTGGATCTGCTGTTCAAGCTGGACCACCTGTCCACCCGCGCCCGCCGCAACGCCGAGAACCTGATCATCCTCGGCGGCGAGCGTCCCGGCAGGCAGTGGCGCAACCCGGTCGCGCTGGCCGACCTCATCCGCGGCGCCACCGGCGAGACCGAGGACTACACCCGCGTCACGGTCGGCAGGATGCCCTCGATCGCCGTGGCAGGCCCGGTCGTCGGCGACCTCATCCACCTGCTCGCGGAGCTGCTCGACAACGCGACCTCGTTCTCCCCGCCCAAGTCCAGGGTCGACGTGTGGGGCGATCTGGTCGGCCGCGGTGCCGTCGTGGAGATCGAGGACCAGGGGCTGGGCATCGAACCGGAGCAGGCCGACGAGCTCAACGAGATGTTGCGCAACCCGCCGGACTTCAGCGTGATGGCACTGTCCAGCGAACCGCGGCTGGGCCTGTTCGTGGTCGCGCGGCTGGCCTCCCGTCACGGGATCAAGGTGACGCTGCGGCCCTCGGCCTACGGCGGCACCCGCGCGATCGTGCTGGTGCGGTCCGAACTGCTGACCCCGCTGCCCGAGGAGGTGACCGAGCCGCCGGAGGCGCCCGCACCGTCGGTGCCGGCGCAGGGACCGGGCACCGGGCATCCGAGCCTGCCGGTGCGGCGGCCGCAGCCGGTGCCGGCCCCCGGGGAAACCGGGCGGCACAACGGGGTTCTGCACGACAACGGCGTGCTGCCGGACATCGCGCCGCTGCCCGAGGCGGATACCCGGATCGACCTGTTCCGCCCGGCGCACCCGCAGCCGCGTTCCCCGCAGGGCTCGCGCCCGCCTCAGGACACCCGGCCGCACGACACCCGGCCGCCCCAGGACATGCGCCCGCCCCAGCCTCCGGCGGGACCGAGCCCGATGTCGGGTGACCGGCCGCCGCTGCCCCGCCGCCGCCGGCAGCAGAACCTGGCCCCACAACTGATGACCAGCGAGCCGCTCGCGAACGACCCGGCCGAGACGGCCGCCGAGGACGACCCGGAGCAGGCCCGCAGCCGGCTTTCGGCGTTCCAGCAGGGAACGCGCCGCGCCCGTGCCCAGGACCTCGCAGCCACCGACTTCTTTGGGGAGCGCAGATGATGACCAATCCGGGCGTCAACGAACTGGACTGGTTGCTCGACGACCTGCTGCAGCAGGTGTCGGGGGCCGACCGCGCCGTGGTGCTGTCCGCGGACGGGTTGCTCATCGGGCGGTCCACCAACCTCACCGAGGAAGACGGCGAGCACCTCTCCGCGGTCGCGTCGGCGTTCCAGAGCCTGGCCAAGGGCACCGGACGGCACTTCGGCGGCGGCCGCGTGCGGCAGACCGTGGTCGAGATGGACCACGCGTTCCTGTTCGTCACCGCGGCCGGCCAGGGCGCCTGCCTCGCGCTGCTCACCAGCGAGGAGGCCGACATGGGTCTGGTCGCCTACGCGATGAACATGATGGTCAAACGGGTCGGCGCCGCGCTGAGTGCCGCACCGAGGGTTGAGCACACTTCGCCATGAGCGCGCGGGACGAGTCGTGGTTCGACGACGCCGCCGGGCCGCTGATCCGCCCTTATACGGTCACCGGCGGCCGGACCAGGACGGACACGTTCGGGCTCGACCTGCTCACGCTCGTTGTCGCGATGACCTCGAGTGCGCAGGCGGCGCAGCTCTCGCCCGAGTACGCGCGGGTCGTCCGGCTGTGCCAGCAGCCGCTGTCGGTCGCGGAGGTCGCCGCGTACCTCGAGCTGCCACTGCCGGTGGTCAAGGTGCTGCTGTCGGATCTGATCGAACAGCAGCACGTCATCTTCCGCAGCTCGCAACCCGTGACCGCGGCCCCAGACGAACGGATACTCCAGGCGGTTCTCGATGGCATCCGGAAACTTTGACCACCCCGCCCAGCGTGGCGGCCCACCGCGGCGCAACCTGTCCGCGACCACGCTCAAACTGCTGATCGCGGGCGGTTTCGGCGTGGGCAAGACCACCATGGTCGGCTCGGTCAGCGAGGTCCCGCCGCTGCACACCGAGGAAGCACTCACCGCGGCGTCGGCCTCGGTCGACGACCTCACCGGGGTGGAACACAAGACCACCACGACGGTCGCGCTCGACTTCGGCCGCATCACGATCAACCCCGAGCTGATCCTGTACCTGTTCGGCACACCGGGTCAGGACCGGTTCTGGTTCATGTGGGACGAACTGGCGATCGGCGCGCTCGGCGCGGTCGTGCTCGCCGACACCCGGCGGCTGGAGAGCTGTTTCCCGGCGCTGGACTTCTTCGAACGCCGCGGCCTGCCCTTCGTCGTCGGGGTCAACTGCTTCGACCACGCCTACCGCTACGGCACCGAGGAGGTGCGCTCCGCGCTGGAGGTGGACCCGCAGGTGCCGGTGCTGCTGTGCGACGCCCGGGACAAGGAGTCCACCAAACAGGTCCTCATGACCCTGATCCAGCACGTCATGCGCACCGGCAGGGACCTCGCCCGCACCCACTAGACTCCACGTGCCGTTCGCCCGGTACGACCCGTTGGAGCCGATGAAGTTTCACGCCTGCGCGCTCGCCCTGGCCGTCGTGTCCGTCGCCGGATGCGGCAGCGCCCCGCAGCCGGGTACCGCGCTTCCGGCCCCCGGCACGCCCGCGGTCTCGCCGTGCGCCGCCGTCGAGTCGCAGATGAGCCCGCGGCAGAAGCTCGCGCAGCTGCTCGTCGTCGGCGTGGATGCCGCCGATCCCGGCGGCGCCGCCGCGCTCGTCCGCGACCAGCAGGTGGGCGGCATCTTCGTCGGCGGCGACGCCACCGAGCTGCTGCGTGACGGCGCGCTCGACCGGGTGCGGCAGGCCGCGCACTGGCAGGTCTCGGTCGCGGTGGACGAGGAAGGCGGGCGCGTCCAGCGCATCGACGAACTCGACGGGCCGATCCCCAGCGCCAGGAAGATGGCCGCGACGATGACCCCCGGCCAGGTGCACGACCTCGCCCGGCAGCGTGGGGAACAACTGCGTGCCCGCGGCGTCACCGTCGACTTCGCCCCCAGCCTCGACGTCAGCGCGCAGCCCGACCACGGACCGATCGGCGATCGCTCGTTCAGCGCCGACCCGGCGGTGGCGCGCGCCTACGGACTCGCGTTCGCCACCGGCCTGCGCGACGCCGGGATCGAACCGGTGCTCAAGCACTTCCCCGGCCACGGCGAGGCACAGGGCGACTCCCACGAGGGCCGGGTCACCACCGCCCCCCTGGACCAGCTGCGCACGCGGGATCTGCGGCCGTACGAATCGATCGGCGAGTTCGGACCGGTGTCGGTGATGGTCGGCCACCTGTCGGTGCCCGGCCTCACCGGTGCGACGCCCGCGTCCATCGCGCCCGAGGCGTACCGGCTGCTCCGCGGGGACTACCGGTTCACCGGCCCGGTGATCACCGACGATCTCGGCGCGATGCGCGCGATCACCTCGTCCTATCCCCTGCCCGACGCCGTGCTGCGCGCCCTGCTCGCGGGCGCGGATCAGGCCCTGTGGTCCTCGGGCGGCGACGTCACGCCGGTGCTGGACCGGCTGGAGAAGGCGCTGGCCGACGGCGAGCTGCCGCAGTCCCGCGTGACCGACGCGCTGTCCAGAGTGCTGCCCGCCAAGCAGTCCTGTTAGCGGCCGGCCCTTTACAGCGTCGAGGTGTGACGCCACACTTCCGGACGGTTCACGAACTGGGGAGGCCTGATGGGAAACCGCTCCGCACTGCTCCGGCCTGCCGAAAACCGGCCGGGCAGACGGGGTGCGGCGGCGACGGTGGCCGTGGCGATCATCGCGGCCGCCGCGGGGCCGGCGCTGTATCTGCTGTTCGCGCCGCACGTCGGCATCATCGGCATCCAGCTCGGCGGCGCCGCGCAGCCGACGCCGTTGCCTCCGGGTACGGCGGCCGCGCTGTGGTGGGATTTCGTGCTCGTCGCGGGTTACGGACTCGCGCTGCTGCTCGGCACCACGGCCGCGGTGTGGGTTTCGTGGACGCCGCGAACGCTGGAGCTGACCCGCTTCGCGCGGATCGCCGCGGTCGTGGTCATCCTCTCCGAGGTCGTGGAGAACGTGCTGCTGCTCGCCGCGACCTCGGCACCGTCGCCGTGGCTGCTGCACTGCGCCGCCGCCGCGGCGATCGTCAAGTTCAGCGCCCTGCTGCCCGCCGGGCTGACCGCCACCTACGGCCTGGCCACCACGTTGTGGCGCTGCACGATCCGCGAGCGGGCCGGGGTCGAGGGCGTGCCCGCCGCGCCGCTGGAGGACTGCGACTTCCCCGAGTCCGCCGGCACGCCGAGGTCTCAGGACCGGTGGAGCCGCGGTTTCTCGCTGCCGGACGGCAACACTGGTGGCGGCGTCGGATTCTGCTTGTCCGGCGGCGGGATCCGGGCGGCCAGCGTCGCGATGGGCGCATTGCAGACGCTGCGCGAGCAGCTGCTCGGCGCCCGCTACCTGGTGTCGGTCTCCGGCGGCGGCTTCACCGCCGGCGCGCTGCAGCAGGTGCTCACGACCGCCGCGGGAGACCGCTCGCCGGCCACACCGGCCGACGCCTACGAGCACGGCAGCGTCGAAGAGGACCACGTCCGCAGGCATGTCAGCTACCTCGCCGACTCGATCCCGGAGACGCTCACCGCGTTCGGCGTGCTCGCCCGGGGGCTGGTGCTGTCGCTGATCGCGTTGTTCTCACCGGCGATCGTCGCCGGTGTGCTGGCCGGGTGGCTGTACCAGCGCGTGCCGGTCATCGCGTTCCCGCAGTCGGCGGGCGACTTCCCCGAACCGCGAGCCGGCGCGCTGCTCGCGGCGGGTGTCACGGCGGCCCTGGCGCTCGCGGCCGCATTGTCCAGCCGCACGTTGCCTCTGTCATGGCGGCAGATGCGCGGCATCGCGGCACGCCTCGGTCATCGGCTCGCGCTGATCGCCGCGGTCGTCACCGTGCTGGCGATCGCGCTGCCCGTGCTCGTCTGGCTCGCCTACGCGCTGCTGGCCACGACCGGTTCCGGCGTGCGCATCGGCAGCCCGGTCGGCGCGGTACTACTGAGCTATCTCTCCTCGCTGGCGTCGATCCTGTGGCGCAAGCGAACGCTGCTCGGTCAGTCCGGAAAGGACGGTGGGATCACCGCCGCCGTGCCGAGCAGCCTGCTGCAGCGGATCCTCGTCATCGTCACGACCGTGATCCTCGGACTGGCATGGCTGCTGCTGTTCGTGCTGATGATCGGCGCGCGCGGGGACGCGGCCGCGCTGTGGACCGCCGCCGGGGCAGGCGTGCTGCTGGTGATCGTCGGCGGCCTGCTCGACGAGACCTCGCTGAGCCTGCACCCGTTCTACCGCGAGCGGGTGGCGCGCACCTTCGCGGTGCGGCGGATATCCCGCGACGGCACGAACTACGCGGCGCCGTACCCGCCGGACGAGCGCACGAGCCTGTCCCGGTATGCCTCACGGGTGCCCGGCTTCCCGCAGGTGATCTTCGCCGCCGCGGCCAACCTCACCGGCGAGGGCCGCACACCACCAGGGCTCAACGCCGTGTCGTTCACCATGAGCGGGGACTGGATCGGCGGTCCGGACGTGGGCTGGATGCGCACGGCGGAACTGGAGCGCGCGGTGCCTCGCCGGTTCCAGCGTGATCTGACCGTGCAGGGCGCGGTCGCGGTCAGCGGCGCGGCGTTCGCGTCGGCGATGGGCCGGGCGGCACGCTGGTTCCAGGTGCTGCTCGCGGTCTCCGGCGCCCGGCTGGGTGCGTGGCTGCCCAATCCGGCGTTCGTGCTCGCCACGCCCGGCAAGGGCTGGGCCTACCCACGCCTGCCGCACGCGCGGCGGCTGCCGTATCTGTGGCGCGAGGTGTTCGGGTTGCACGCGCATCACGACCGGCTGCTGCACATCACCGACGGCGGGCACTACGACAACCTCGGACTCGTCGAGCTGCTGCGGCGCCGCTGCGAGCGCATCTACGCCATCGACGTCAGCTCCGACGCACCGCCGACCGCGAGCAGTCTCGCCTACACGCTCGCGCTCGCCGAACAGGAACTGGGCGTGCGCGTCGTGCTGCGCGACCCGTGGACCGCCGAGCCCGGCACCGCGGACCCGCTGGAACCGCAACGACAGCTGAGCGTGCTCAATCCCCGGCTGGCACGAGACCCGGTGATCGTCGGCGACATCCACTACCCGCCGGAAAGCGGGCTGCCGGAGCAGCGGCGCACCGGGCTGCTGATCGTGGCCAGGACGCTGCTGTGGCGGGATCTGCCCTACCCACTGCTGTCCTACGCCGCGCACAACCCGGAGTTCCCGCACGACAGCACCGGCGACCAGTTCTTCAACGACGGCAAGTTCACCGCCTACACCGAACTCGGCCGTCAGCTCGGCCTCGCCGTACGGGCCAGGGAGAAAACCCTCTCCGCTGACGAAGTGGTTGCGGCACAAGGGAAAACCGACTGAACATAGTCGGCGACACGAACAGGTGAACGCCAGGCGAACGAGAGAGCGCCGTTGTGTGAACTATACTGCGGCTCGTCCCCTGTCCTTGATCGTTGGAAGTGCCGCCCGTGCCGACCTCGCTGAACCTGCTGTGGCAAGGCCGGCCGACGCGCGCCGAGCCGGGGCCGGTGCTGAAGTGCCTCGCACCGCTCACCCGCCGCTACGAACTGTCCGCCGGGCCACGCCGGGTGCACACCTCGGCCTATCTGGACACAGTGGACTGGCGGCTGCGCCGCCGTGGCCTCGTGCTCAGCCACGAGGGCGACGCGTTGATACTCGACGGCAACGCCGCGCCCCGCACCGAAAAGCCCGCCTCCCGGACCAGCTGGCCCGCCAGGATCGAGCACCTCGCACCGGGTCCGGTGCGCGACGGCGTGGCCGAGGCGATGTGGATCCGGGCAGTGGCGCCGAAGGTGCGCACCCGCACCGTCACCAGCGAGGTCGCGGTACTCAACGAGGACGGCAAAACCGTCGCCCGCATCGAGTGGACCGAGGCCACGGGCGTCGAACCGGCCAAGACCGAACCGCTGACCCGCGTCACCGTGCGCCCGCTGCGTGGCTATGCAGGCGACGCCGAACGGGTCGCCCGTGTCCTGCTCCGCACCGAGGGTTTCGCACCCGCCGACGGCAGCCTGTACGAGGACCTGCTGCACGCCACCGGGCTGAGCGAGAGCGCGGCCAAACCGGTGATCACGCCCGGGATGCCCGCCGACGTCGCCGTGGCCACCGCGCTGCTCGGTTTCGCCGACGCCATCCGGGACAACCTCCAGGGCACGATCGACGACGTCGACACGGAGTTCCTGCACGACCTGCGCGTCGCCGTGCGCCGCACCCGTTCGCTGCTCAAGATCTGTGGCGATCTGCTGCCCCCGCGACTGGCGCAACGCTACGCGCCCCGCTTCAAGTCGGTCGGCGACCTCACCACGCCCACTCGTGACCTCGACGTGTACCTGCTGGAACTGGACGACCTCGCCCGCAGCATCACCGTCGGCGAGCCCGGCGATCTGGACCCGTTCGGCGAGCATCTGCGCGAGGAACTCGCCCGTGAACGCCGGGCTCTGGTTCGTGGTCTTCGGTCGAAGGGCTTCACGCGCATGCTCGACGGCTGGCGCGACGCGCTGCGCGAGGTGATCGAGAACGGGGACTCGCCGGTCACCGCACGGCAGCTCGCCGCGGAACGGATCGGGCAGGTCGCCAAGCGGGTGGACCGCAAGGCGCGCGCCATCACCCCCGAGTCGCCGGCCGAGCACGTGCACGAGCTGCGCAAGCGGTGCAAGGAGCTGCGGTACGTGCTGGAGGTGTTCAAGCCGCTGTGCCCGCCGGAGACCTTCCGGGCCGTGCTCAAGGACCTCAAGCGGCTGCAGGACGTGCTGGGCGCGTTCCAGGACGGCGAAGTGCAGTCGGACAAGCTTCGCGTGTACGCCAAGGACATGCTCGAGAGCAAGCACCGCCCCCCTGCCGCGACGTTGCTGGCGATGGGTGAGCTGCTGGCCAGGTTCGTCAGGCAGCAGCACGAGTCCCGGCACGAGCTGACCGGCGCGCTGGAGCAGTTCCTCGGGCCGAAGACCCATGCGCGGATCGAGGAGCTGCTCGCGTGAAAACCGTCGCGTCGTACAACATCAAGGGCGGGGTCGGCAAGACCACCGCGGCCGTCAACCTGGCCTACGCGTCGGCGCTGGCGGGGCGGCGCACCCTGCTGTGGGACCTCGACCCGCAGGGTGCCGCGACCTACCTGTTCCGGGTGAAGCCGCGGGTGAAGGGCGGCAGCGAGAAGCTGATCGGCGGCAAGCGGCCCGTCGACGCCGCGCTCAAGGCCACCGATTTCGACAACCTGGACCTGCTGCCCGCGGACTTCACCTACCGCAACATGGACATCGATCTGGCCCGCGGCGGGGCGAAGAAGGCCGTGCGGACCCTGTCGAAGCTGCTGCGCGAGCTGTCCGGCGAGTACGACGTGGTCTTTCTGGACACACCGCCGAGCCTGTCGCTGGTGTCGGAGAACGTGCTGCACGCCGCGGACGTCCTGGTCGTGCCGATCATCCCGACGGTGCTGGCGCAACGCACCTTCGAGCAGCTGGTGGACTTCCTCGCGGGTTTCAACGGCCACCGCCCGCGGGTGCACGGCTTCTTCTCGATGGCCGACCGGCGCAAGTCGTTGCACCGCAACCTGATCGCCACCCTGCCCGGCGAACGCGACGACATCAGTGCGACGGCGATCCCGGCGCTGTCGGTGATCGAGCAGATGGCCGTGGAGCGGGCGCCGCTGGCGGTCTACGCCCCGCACAGCTCCGCGGCGCGGGCTTACGACGCGCTCTGGGCCGAGGTGGCCGGGCTTCTCGGCAGCTGAGCCGCGAGCTACACGCTTGTCGGTAGCGGGCCGCCGTTCCAGGTGGTGGCGTCGGTGAAGGCGGCGATCAGGTCCAGGTCCTCGCCGTCGCGGTCGGCGTAGGCGCGGTGCAGGTTGAGCACCAGGCGTTCCGCGTCCGCCCAGACGGCGAACTCGCCCAGCTCGGTCCGTGTCGCCGCGTCCAGCGGGCTGAGACCGTCGCGCACCGCGTCCAGCACCAGGCGGTAGTACCGCTCGTGCTGCCCGAGGACGTCCGGCAGCGCCGCCCCGCCCAGCAGCGGACCGTGGCCGGGCACGATGTGCTCCGGTTCGAACGAGGCCAGCCAGTCCAGCGACCGCAGCGCCCCGTCGACCGAGCCCATGAACACCAGCGGAGTCAGCCCGTGGAAGAGCAGATCCCCGGTGAACAGCACCCGCTCCTCCGGCAGCCACGCCACCACATCACCGGGGGTGTGCGCCGCGTAGCCGGGATGCCGCAGCTCGATTCGCCGCTCGCCCGCGAAGATCGTGAGTTCGTCGCGCAGCACCACATCCGGCACCCGCGGCGTCACCGCGCCCCAGTCCGGGACGGGCGACCAGAACGGCGGGCAGCCGTGGATGATCGGGTCGGCGGCCAGTCCCGCGCGCATCGCCTCGTGCCCGATCAGCACGGTTGAGGCAGGCAGCAGGCAGTTGCCGTAGGTGTGGTCGCCGTGCTGGTGGGTGTTGACGGCCCAGCGGAGCGGTCGGTCGCTGATCCCGGCGACAGCGTCCAGGAACCGGCGGGTGCGGTCTTCGGTCGCGCATGTGTCGACGAGCAGTGTGCCGCCCGCGCCGGTCACGACACCGGCGTTGTTGACCCACCACGTGCCGTCCGGTTGCACCCACGCGTACACGCCATCGACGACTTCTTGCAGCCGTGCGTCTTCGGGACCCATGAGCAGCACCGTAAAAGAGACGGGGCAGCCGACGGAAACCGGCTGCCCCGTCCTGGAGCCTCCGAGCGGACAGTTTGCCCCGACCGGCCGTAGCGGACGCTCCGGTGCGAGCGGTGTCCCCGATTGATACCACCCGCTCCCCGCCGTGGCAGATACCCCGAGCACCGCCACGCACAGTCCAGTGTGGGCGGTCCGGCGCAGCACGCATACGGCTGAAAGTCCCCACCTCCCGAGGACTTCGGACCACAGACCTCACGCCGGATAGAGCCGGCCCATGAGTTCGAGCACCTCGTCGATGACGGTGCGGGCGTCGGCCTTCGTGCTCGCCGCGGCCACCTCGCGGCCCGCCTCGGTGGCCATCGCGGTCAGGCACAGCACGAGAACATCGGACAGCGGCCGGTCGTGCCCGTTCACCAGTGTCGCGTTGGCGTGCAGCCAGTCGCCGAAGCGTTCGCGGGTGATGATGCCGAACCCGGCGGGGCCGCTGCCGGACAGGAACACCGCCGCGAGCTTGCGTTCCTGCCAGCAGCCCTCCAGATACGCGCGGGTGCCGACCACGAACAGCCGCAGCGCGTCCTGCTCCCCCGCCGCCAGCGCGGTGCGGAAGGCCTGCGCGGCGCGGTGCTGCTGGCGCAGGTGGTATTCGTTGTAGAGCGTGGTGTAGAGATCGGACTTGGCCGCGAAATGGTGGTACAGGCTGCCGATGCTGGCACCGGCGCGATGTGCGATGTCCACCATGCTCGCGCCGTCGTACCCGGCGACGGCGAACACCTCGCGGGCCGCCTCCAGCAGCGCCGCACGCGTGACCTGGGCCCGCCTGCTGCCGGTCGTCTCCGTCATGCCCTGAATTCTGCCGTACCGGGCCGTGCCCACCCAGGCTTCGCACCAAAACAGAATCAAATTCGGCAATGTCCGAAAGATCCGGGTCACCCGGCGAACCATGTGGACACCGAAACCGAATCGCGTTCTAAAATGAAGATCGACGCCGATGCCGACGAAGGGAAGCCGCATGCTCAATCTGTCCGTGCTGCTGGAGTCCACGGCCCGCACGCTGCCGGACCGCGCGGCCCTCGTCTGCGGCGGAGAGACCACGACCTACGCCGAACTCGACGCGAGCTCCGGCAAGGTCGCGCAGGCGATGCGTGAACGGGGCGTGCGGCGCGGTGACCGCGTGGCGCTGATCTGCCCGAACCTTCCCGCGTTCCCGGTGATCTACTTCGGACTGCTCAAGGCGGGAGCGGTGGTCGTGCCGCTCAACCCGCTGCTCAAGCAGCGCGAGCTGAGCTTCATCTTCGGCGACTGTGGTGCGGTCGCGGTCTTCGCCTGGGAAGGCAACGACCAGTTGCCGGTGCTGGAGAACGCGCGCGCCGCCGCGGCCGAAGTGGACAGCGTCCGGCGCGTGCTCGGCATCGGCGAGCTGGACGAGCTGCTCGCCCCGTACTCCGGCGAAGCGGAGACCGAGCAGACCGGCGCCGAGGACACCGCCGTGATCATCTACACCAGCGGCACGACGGGACTGCCCAAGGGCGCGGCGCTCACGCACGTCAGCCTGCTGCTCAACGCCCGCACGAAGGAGCAACTGGTCCCCAAGGCCGACCACGACGTCGTCCTCGTGGCGCTGCCGCTGTACCACGTCTTCGGCCAGACCTCGGTGATGAACGGCAACATCTACGGCGGCGGCACCCTGGTGCTGCTCCCCCGGTTCGATCCGGACACCGCGCTGGACCTGTTGCTGGAGCACCGCGTGTCGCTGTTTTCCGGCGTGCCCTCGATGTTCCAGGCGTTCCTGCAGGTCGATCCGGAAGGCACCCGGTTGCGCGAGGCAGGCAAGACGCTGCGCGTGGTGACCTCGGGCGGCGCGCCGCTACCGGTGCCGCTGTTCGAACGGTTCGCCGAGCTGTCGGGCGTGGAGGTCCGCCAGGGCTACGGCCTGTCCGAAACCAGCCCGACGGTCACCTTCAGTCCCTGGGACGAGCCGATCCGCCCGGCGTCGGTCGGCAAACCCGTGTGGGGCGTGGACATCGAGATCTTCGACCGCAACGACAAACCGCTGCCGGCCGGGAGCGTCGGCGAGATCGTGATCCGCGGCCACTGCGTGATGCAGGGCTACTTCAACCGGCCGGAGGCCACCGCGGAGGCGATCCGGGACGGCTGGTTCCACACCGGTGACCTGGGCCGGTTCGACGAGGACGGGTACCTCTACGTCGTGGACCGGGTCAAGGACCTGATCCTGCGGGGCGGCTACAACGTCTATCCGGCCGAGGTCGAGCAGGTGCTGCTGGCCCACCCGTCGGTCGCGTTCTGCGCCGTGGTCGGCGAGCCGCACGAACGGCTCGGCCAGGAGGTCGTCGCCTATGTCGTGCCGCGTACCGGGCACGAGATCGACCCGGCCGGACTGGCCGCCTGGGCCCGGGAACGTCTCGCGGAGTACAAGTACCCGCGCCGGATCGAGGTCCGCGACGCACTGCCGATGACCGCCACCGGCAAGATCCTCAAGCGGTCACTGGGCTGAGGACTGCTGCTCCTGGATCTGGTGCCGCACCTGGTCCATGTCGAGGTCGCGGGCCTTGCCGATCAGCTCCTCCAGCGCCTGCTCGGGCAGCGCGCCCGGCTGCGCGTACACCACGACGCCGTCGCGGACGACCATCAGCGTGGGGATCGAGGAGATGCCGAACGCGCCGGCCAGTTCCTGCTCGGCCTCGGTGTCGACCTTGCCGAACACCACGTCGTCGTGCCGTTCCGAGGCCGACTCGAACACCGGGGCGAACATCCGGCAGGGGCCGCACCAGGACGCCCAGAAGTCGACCAGCACCATGCCCTGCTGGTCCACCGTGTCGTTGAAGTTGTCCTTGGTCAGCTCGACCGTCGCCATGGGGTCTCCCTCTTCTTGGTGCCTGTCACCCGCACAACGTGTGCCGCGGCGTCCGAATTCCGCGCGGGTCAGCGCGTCAGCGCCGTCAGCGCCTCGTTCAGGCTCGCGACGTGCTCGGTGCCCGACGGCCGTCGCGAGGGCCAGCCGGGGCCGGCGGTGATCCGGCGCACCGGATGGTGGCGCAGCGACCTGATCGCGTCGAGGTGTGCCGTGTCCGGGCGTTGCGACCACAGCACGACATCGGCGGGACGGGACGATTCGACCGCCCGCGCCAGGCTCTGTGTCGGGGTCGCGGCGCCGAGCATCCGGGCCGGCCTGCCGCGTTCGGCGAGCGCCGCGGCCAGCGCTTCGAGGGCGAGGCAGTGCTGTTCGGTGCTGGTGCACGCGAGTAGCACCACGGGCGCACCGACGGGATGCGGAACGCGGTGCAGTGCCGCGGAAATCGCCCACGACAACGCGTGCTCGGTGTCCACGCAGTCCGGATCGTCGCGCTGGTCGGCGTCGATCGTGACCAGCGCCGGGCGGCACAGCCGCTCCCACGTCTCGACCACACCCTGCCGCCGCAGCGCCTGCTCGACCAGGCGCAGGCAGCGGGCGCTGTCCAGCGCCCGCGCCGCGGCGAGCGTCTCGGCGAGGTCCTCGCCCGGTGAACCGCCGTGGCGGGCTTCGGTGTCGATGGATCTGGCCGCCTCCGAGGGCAGCATCCCGGTGTCGATCAGGTCCCGCATCCGGCGCAGCCGGATGACGTCGTCGGCGGTGTAGCGGCGGTACCGCCCGGGCTGCGGATTGTCCGGCCCGACGCCGTACCTGCGATGCCACGCCCGCAGGGTCGACTCCGCGATCTTCAGGTGCCGCGCGACCTGTCCCGCGGTCCACACGGTTCCCGGTTCCGGCTCCCCGCGCTGCATGATCCTCATCGTCACATGCCGTCGTCGCCGTACAACATCCGGTGCGCGGTCGCTTTCCAGATCGTGACGTGCGGATCGGTCGCCGGGTTGCGCTCCTCGAACGCATAGGGCATCGCCGCGCCGCGCATGCTGGTGAACAGCAGCTCCCGCATCTCCTCGTAGCGGGGGTGCGCGCACACCGTCGGCCCCCACAGCCTGCTGCCCACGGCGCGGATCGCGTCCCGCAATGCCCGCTCCGCGGGGCGCAGGGCCGTCGCGAGGGTGCGGTTGGTGCGTGCCGCGGTCCACAGTTCGATGGCCGCCCAGAAATGCGGCTCCTGGAAGGTCAGCCACAGCAGTTCGATGCAGCGGTCGACACGCGCGGGCCCCTCCGGCTCGTCGGCGAGCAGTTCCGCGACGCGCTCCTCGGTCTCCTTGATCCGTGTGGTCGCCAGATGCTGCGCGGCCGCCACCAGCAGTTCGTCCCGCGACGGGAAGTGGTGCAGCAGCCTGCCCCGGGAGACCCCGGCCTTGGCCTGGATCGCCAGCGTGGAAGCGCCCGCGTAACCCAGTTCGACGAGGCATTCCACGGCCGCGTCGATGATGAGCGCACGGCTGTCGGCGGTGCGCTCATCGCGCCTGCGCGGCGCGGCCTGGGTCCGGGTCACCGCGTCAGCGTAACGCCCCCGGCCGCAAAACAGTCGGTGTTGACTGCCGCCGGTGCTTCCTGGGAATCTCGGAACAACGTCATCTCATCGAGGAGGAACCGTGCGAGACGCGGTCATCGTGGCAGCCCTGCGCACCCCGGTCGGCAAGCGCAACGGCGGCCTGTCCGGAGTCCACCCCGCCGATCTGTCCGCCGAGGTCCTGCGCGGGCTCGGCGAGCGCGCCGGCATCGACCCGGCACAGGTCGACGACGTGATCTGGGGCTGTGTGAGCCAGGCGGGCGAGCAGACCGGCGACATCGCGCGCACCGCGCTGCTGGCCGCGGGCTGGCCGGAGTCGGTCACCGGCGTCACCGTGGACCGGCAGTGCGGCTCGTCGCAGCAGTCCGTGCACTTCGCGGCGGCGGGACTGATCGCGGGCCAGTACGACGTGGTGGTCGCGGGCGGTGTCGAATCGATGAGCCGGGTGCCGATGGGCTTCTCGTCGCAGGGCGCCAACCCGCTCGGTGAGCGCTACCTCGCCCGCTACGACGGCGTCCGGCCCAACCAGGGCATCGGCGCCGAGATGATCGCCGAGCGCTGGGGTTTCAGCCGCACCCAGCTGGACGAGTTCAGCCTCGCCTCGCACCAGAAGGCCGCCGCGGCCCAGGACTCGGGGGCCTTCGACGACGAGATCCTGCCCATCACCACACCGGACGGCGTGGTCGCCGCCGACGAGGGCGTCCGGCGCGGGGGCACGGTGGAGAAGATGGCGGGCCTCAAACCGGCCTTCCGCGAGGACGGCGTGATCACCGCGGGCAACAGCTCGCAGATCAGTGACGGCGCGGCCGCGCTGCTGATGACGACCAGCGAGAAGGCGGCCGAACTGGGCCTGCGCCCGATCGCGCGGGTCCACACCGCGGTGCTGGCCGGTGACGATCCGGTGATCATGCTGACCGCGCCGATTCCGGCGACCCACAAGGCTTTGCGCCGCAGCGGTCTGTCCGCTTCGGACATCGGCGTGTTCGAGGTCAACGAGGCGTTCGCGCCGGTGCCGCTGGCCTGGCTCGCCGAGACCGGTGCCGACGCCAAGGCGCTGAACCCGCACGGCGGCGCGATCGCGCTGGGCCATCCACTGGGCGGCAGCGGCGCGCGCATCATGACCACACTAGTGCACCAGATGCGCGCGTCCGGCATCCGCTACGGCCTGCAGACGATGTGCGAGGGCGGCGGACAGGCCAACGCCACCATCCTCGAACTGCTCTGAGACCGGGCTGCCCGCCGCCTGAGCTCACGCGGCGGGCAGCCACCGCGAAATGCACGCGAGCAGCTCGTCCGGGTCGACCGGTTTGGTCACGTAGTCGCTGGCGCCGGACGCGAGACTCTTCTCCCGGTCCCCCGCCATCGCCTTCGCGGTGACCATGATGATCGGCAGCGTGTCGAAACGCGGCATCTCCCGGATCGCGGCGGTCGTCGCGTAGCCGTCCATCTCCGGCATCATCACGTCCATCAGGATCAGGTCCACGTCCGGGCTGGCCAGCAGCGCCTCGATGCCCTTGCGCCCGTTGGCCGCGTGGCTGACCGCCATGCCGTGCAGCTCCAGCATTCCCGCGATCGCCAGCACGTTGCGCGCGTCGTCGTCGACGAGCAGCACCTTGCGGCCACACAGCCCGGGAGCACCACCACTCTCGCCGCCCGCCGGGACCACGACCTCGGCGGGCACCGGCTCCAGCTGCGCGGGATCCAGCGGCGCCGCTTCGACCTCCAGCCCGTCCCCGAGGACCAGCAGGAACTGTTCGCGCAGCTCGTCCAGCGACGGCAGCAGGTTCACCAGATGCCGTTTGGCGTGCGCGTCGATGAGCCGTTCCTGCGCGGGGCTCAGCCGCCGGGTCGGATGGGCCAGCACCGGCACCTGCAGCGGGTCCTCGTCATCGGCGACGCGTTGCAGGAAGGTCAGCGCGGCCGCGCCGGGCAGGCTCGCGTCCAGCACCACGCAGTGGTGCGGATGGGCGGCGAGCATCTCGACCGCCTCGTCGGGCGAGGTGGCCGACTCGACGTACACCGGGTCGTCGGTCTCGCCGAGGTCGGCGACGAACTCGCGCACCAGCAACGTGAGCAGCTTGGTCTCCGGGCCCTCCACGACGAGCACCCGGCGATCGCCGTCGGCGTCCTGCCGGGGCCGCGGTTCGCTCACCCCGGCCTCGAGCACCGGCGTGACCGGCAGGAACAACGTGAACGTGCTGCCGTGTCCCAGCTTGCTCTCCGCCTGGATCTCGCCGCCGAGCAGGTTCGCGACCTGCCTGCTGATGGACAGGCCGAGGCCGGTGCCGCCGTAGCGCCTGCTGGTGGTGCCGTCGGCCTGCTGGAACGCGCCGAAGATCGTCTCCAGGTTCTCCTCGGCGATACCGATTCCGGTGTCGCGCACCGAGAACGCGACCTGTTCGTCCGCGCCGTCGACGAGGCGGACGCGGAGCTCGACCCGTCCGGACTCGGTGAACTTGACCGCGTTGGACAGCAGGTTCCGCAGCACCTGCCGCAGCCTCTGCTCGTCGGTGGCCAGCCGCTCGGGCATCTCGGACTCCACGATCACGTCGAAGTCCAGGCCCTTCTGCGCGGTCAGCGGCTGGAACGTGGTCCGCACGTACTCCAGCAGCTGCGGCAGCGCGACCTGGTCGAGATGGATGTCCATCTTGCCGGCTTCGACCTTGGACAGGTCGAGGATGTCGTTGATCAGCTGCAGCAGATCGGTGCCCGCGGACTGGATCACCTTGGCGAACTCGACCTGCTTGGGGGTCAGGTTCTGCGTCGAGTTCTGCGCGAGCACGCCGGCGAGGATCAGCAGGCTCGTCAACGGCGTGCGCAGCTCGTGCGACATGTTCGCGAGGAACTCCGACTTGTACTTCGACGCCAGCGCGAGCTGCTGCGCGCGTTCCTCGATCTCCTGCCGCGCCTGCTCGATCTCGAAGTTCTTGATCTCGATGTCGCGGTTCTGCTGTGCCAGCAGCTCGGCCTTCTCCTCCAGCTCCGCGTTGGACTGCTGCAGTTTCACCTGCTGTGCCTGCAGCTCGCCGGAGCGGTTCTGCAGCTCGCCGGCGAGCCGCTGCGACTCCTCCAGCAGCGCGTCGGTGCGCGCGTTGGCGATGATGGTGTTGACGTTGACGCCGATGGATTCCATCAGCTGTTCCAGGAAGTCCCGCTGGACCGGGGTGAACCGGTCGAACGAGGCCAGCTCGATCACGCCCAGCACCTGGTCCTCGAACACGATCGGCAGCACGATCAGGTTGGCGGGCGGGGCCGCGCCGAGGCTGGAGGTGATCTGCACGTAGCCGGGCGGGGTCTGGTCGACCACGATCGGCTTCTTCGTCTGCGCCACCTGCCCGATGAGCGATTCGCCGAGATTGAACTGCGTGACGTCGGTGGCGCCGTGCCCGTAGCTCGCGATGAGCTGCAGCAGCGGGCGTTCCACCTCCATCAGGAAGAACGTGCCGTGCTGCGCGCCGACCAGCGGGGTCAGCTCGTTCATGATCAGCTGCGCGACGGCACGCAGATCGCGGTGTCCCTGCAGCAGCCCGGAAGTACGGGCCAGGTTGGTGTTGAGCCAGTCCTGGTCCTCGTTGGCCCGGGTAGTCTCGCGCAGCGACTGCACCATCGCGTTGATGTTGTCCTTGAGTTCGGCCACCTCGCCCTTGGCCTCGACCGAGATCGAGCGGGTCAGATCGCCCGTGGCCACGGCACTGGCGACCTCGGCGATGGCCCGCACCTGGCGGGTCAGGTTCTCGGCCAGCTCGTTGACGTTCTCGGTGAGCCGCTTCCAGGTACCGGACACGCCCTCGACCTCGGCCTGGCCACCGAGCCGGCCTTCCTTGCCGACCTCGCGCGCCACGCGCGTGACCTCGGCCGCGAACGAGGACAGCGTGTCGACCATCGTGTTGATCGTCGTCTTGAGTTCGAGGATCTCGCCGCGCGCGTCGACGTCGATCTTCTGGTTCAGCTCGCCGCGCGCGACGGCGGTGGTGACCTGCGCGATCGAGCGCACCTGGTTGGTCAGGTTGTTCGCCATCGAGTTCACGTTGTCGGTCAGGCTCTTCCAGGTACCCGCGACGTTCGGCACCCGCGCCTGGCCGCCGAGGATGCCTTCCGTGCCGACCTCGCGCGCCACGCGCGTGACCTCGTCGGCGAACGCGGAGAGCGTGTCGACCATCGTGTTGATCGTTTCGGCGAGCGCGGCGACCTCGCCCTTGGCCTCGACCGTGATCTTCTGCGACAGGTCACCGCGGGCGACGGCCGTCGCGACCTGCGCGATCGAGCGGACCTGTGCGGTGAGGTTGTCGGCCATGACATTCACCGACTCGGTCAGGCCCTTCCAGGTGCCGGACACGCCCTTCACGTCGGCCTGGCCACCCAGCCGTCCCTCGGTACCGACTTCCCGGGCGACGCGCGTGACTTCGTCGGCGAAGGCGGACAGCTGGCCGACCATCGTGTTGATCGTGTCCTTGAGCTCCAGGATCTCCCCGCGCGCGTCGACCCGGATCTTCTGGGACAGGTCGCCGCGGGCGACCGCGGTGGTAACCTGCGCGATCGAGCGCACCTGGTCGGTCAGGTTGCCCGCCATGACGTTCACCGATTCGGTGAGGTCCTTCCAGGTGCCCGACACGCCCTTCACGTCGGCCTGGCCGCCGAGCCGCCCCTCGGTACCGACCTCGCGCGCGACGCGGGTGACTTCGTCGGCGAAGGACGAGAGCTGGTCGACCATCGTGTTGATCGTGGATTTCAGCTCCAGGATCTCGCCGCGCGCGTCCACCGTGATCTTCTGCGACAGGTCACCCCGGGCGACCGCCGTCGCGACCTGCGCGATCGAACGGACCTGTGCGGTGAGGTTGCCCGCCATGAAGTTCACCGAGGTCGTCAGGTCCCGCCACGTCCCGGCCACGCCCGGCACCTGGGCCTGACCACCGAGCATGCCCTCCGTGCCCACCTCGCGGGCCACGCGCGTCACCTCGTCGGCGAACGAGGACAGCGTGTCGACCATCGTGTTGATCGTCGACTTCAGTTCCAGGATCTCGCCACGCGCGTCCACGGTGATCTTCTGGGTCAGGTCGCCCTTCGCCACCGCCGTGGTCACCTCGGCGATCGAACGGACCTGTGCGGTGAGGTTGCCCGCCATGAAGTTCACCGAGGTCGTCAGGTCCCGCCACGTCCCCGCGACGCCGGGCACCTCGGCCTGGCCGCCCAGCCGCCCCTCGCTGCCGACCTCGCGCGCCACGCGGGTGACCTCGTCGGCGAACGAGGAGAGCTGATCCACCATCGTGTTGATCGTGTTCTTCAGTTCCAGCAGCTCACCTTTGACGTGCACGGTGATCTTCTGGGTCAGGTCACCCTTCGCGACGGCGGTGGCGACGCTGGCGATGTCGCGGACCTGCGCGGTGAGGTTGCCCGCCATCGCGTTCACCGATTCGGTCAGGTCCTTCCAGGTGCCCGACACCGCGGGCACCGAGGCCTGGCCGCCCAGCTTGCCGTCGGTGCCGACCTCCCGCGCCACGCGCGTGACCTCGGTGGTGAACAGGGCGAGCTGGTCGACCATGCCGTTGAACACGGTCGAGATCTCGTCCATCAGCGGATCGCCGACCTGCGGCAGGCGCGTGCTGAAATCGCCGTCACGCACGGATTTCAGGCCGTCGAGCAGTTGCTGCAACCGCTCGTCGTCGACGCGGCCGTTCTCGCGGCGCGCGGGCGTGGCAGGACGTGGCGTCATGTGCTTGCACCACCTTCACTCAGGCGGGCTCACCGGCTTGCGGGACGGCCCGGCAGATCGATGTCGAAGAAGTCCTGGCCCGCGGCGACGCGGCGGATCGTGGCGAGCAGGTCCTCCAGCAGCCCCGCCTTCAGCAGCAGACCCGCGCCGCCCGCGGCGGCGATCCGGGCCACCACGGAGCGGTCCGCTCCCCCGGTGAAGATGAGGACACGCGTGTGCCCGCACTGTTCGCGCAGTGTGCCGATCGCGTCGATGCCATCGCCGTCGGGCAGGCGCCGGTCCAGCAGCACCACGTCGGGCTGCAGTTCGGCGGTGGCGGCGACGGCCTCCTCGATCGAGCGGGCCTGCCCGACGAGTTCGATATCGGTGACCGTCTCGAAGGCGGAGTCCAGCGCCATCGCGACCAGCGAATGGTCCTCCACCAGCAACAGCCGGATGGGACTTCCCTCGGGGCGGCTGGACACGGGTTCGGCCACGCTTCATCTCCCACCTGGCTGTGCGACGCGAGCCGAGTTTAAGCCGCTCAGAGATTTGTGGCGAGGCCCAAAGGGGTTTCCAATTCCACCTCTGGCCGCCTTTTACCACGGCGGGAGACAATTTCCGGAATGGGTCGCGGTGCGATATCTGCTGACCCTTTCCGCATTCGCGCTCAGGCCACGTGCAGGCGCCGGATCGTGCTGCGGTGGAAGACGATCGGCGACACGTCGGGCCGGGTGGTCAGCTCGTTGATCCGCAGCACGACGATCGCGTGGTCGCCCGCCGGGACCTGATCGGTGACCGTGGTGTCGAGCCACAACCCCGCGTCGTGAATGAATACCGCACCGCCGCCGTGGGTTTCGGTCGTCAGGCCCGCGAAGCGGTCTCCCGTTTTGGCCGCCAGAACGCGCACCGCCCGGTCGTGCGCCTCGCCGAGCACGGTGATCCCGATATGGGGCGCCGGCGCGAGGCGCGGCCACGTGGTGGAGGTGTTCTGCACGCAGAACGACACCAGCGGCGGGTCCAGCGACACCGGCACGAAGGTGCTCGCGGCCATGCCCAGCCGCTCCCCGTCCACCTCGGCGCAGATCGCGACCACACCGGTCGGGAACTGGCCGAACGCCTCGCGCAGGGTGGTCTGGTCCAGATCGGTCTTCACGCCAGCACCGCCTTCAGCGCCGGCGCCCAGCGCCGGGTGTAGTCGGCGATGCGGGTGTCCTCGGTGTAGGTGCTGTCGATCAGGTACAGGCCCGGGGCCGGGGTGGTCGCGCCGAGTTCGACGAGCACGGGTTTGAGCAGCAGGTCGGGGGCGAGCGCGTGCCCCGGTCCGGCGCCGAGCATCAGTGGCACCGCGACCACGTCCTTGAGCCCGTCACCGGTGGCGAACTGGTCGAGGAACAGCTTGAGGACACCGGTGTAGGTGGCTTTGAAGGTGGGGCTGGCGAACACGACCAGATCGGACCCGGCGACGGTCTTGACCGCGGCGGCGACGTCCGGATCGCCCCAGCCGAGCAGGCCGGGCCCGAGCGTGATGACGTCGATGACGCTGTCCGGGGCGCGGCCGCTCACCGCTTCCGCGAGCCGGGTGGCGGCATCGAGCGTGCGCGAGCCGGGCTTCGGGTTGCCCGCGACCACCGTGACCTTCATCGTTGGAAGCCTCCTCCGCGCTCGCCCACCGGATGGTTTCACCGACCACACTTCACCCCTCGATCCTCGATGTCGAAGCGGCCCGAGGAGTGGACATCGCGACGCAGATCACGTCGTCGCGGCCGGGATTTCCCGGCGATCGTGACCGGCGCTGGTCACGGCGTCGGCAGCGCCCGCTCCGCGATGTCGAGCACCGCCCGCAGCGCCGCCGAGGGATTGTCCTCGCGCCACGCCAGCGCCGCCTGCAGGCGGATCCGTTGCCCCGCCAGCGGCCGGTAGACCAGGCCCGTCTGCTGGATGTGCTGGCACGACGTGAGCGTCAGCGTCACCCCGACCCCGGCGGCGACGAGCGCGAGGATCGTGTACGAATCCGGCGCCTCCTGCACGATCCTCGGCGCGAACCCGGCGTCGGCGCAGGCCCGCACGGTCGCGTCGCGCAGCGTCGACCCGGCGTTGGCGGGGAACGAGACGAACGGCTGCCCGGCCAGGTCCCCGATCGGCACGCGATCGAGGCCGGTCAGCGGGTGATCGGAGGGCAGCGCGCACAGCATCTCCTCCTCGTCGACGACCCGCGTCCGGATGCCCGGCGTCGTGACCGGCAGCCGCACGAAACCGAGGTCGAGCGACCCGTCGGCGACCTTGGCCAGTGCGACGTTGGCGTAGGTCTGGCCGCGCATCACCAGCTCCAGCCCGGGATGCGCGGCCCGCACGGCCCTGGTCAGCGTCGGCAGGCTCTCGTGGCTCGACGCGCCGGCGAATCCGATCGTGACGCGTCCGTACTCGCCCCGGCCCGCCGCCCGCACCACGCGCTCGGCCTGGTCCAGCTCCTCGAACACGCGCCGCACCGGCGCCACGAACGCCTCCCCCGCGCTGGTCAGCCGCACCGACCGGGTGTTGCGCTCGAACAGCTGCACACCCAGCTCCTTTTCCAGCAGCCGGATCTGCTGGCTCAGCGGCGGCTGGGCCATCCGCAGCCGCCGTGCCGCGCGGCCGAAATGCAGCTCCTCGGCGACGGCGAGGAACGAGGTCAGGTGCCGCAGCTCCATTGATATCCAACTCGTCTCGATCTGACTCGAATTCTGAATTGGACACTAAACAATCGGCCTGACAGGGTGAGAGACTGGGTATGGCCGCGATGAGGAGGGCGTCAATGCGTATCAGGATCGTCGGCACCGGCGTGATGGGCCGGGGCATCGCACAGTGGGCCGCCACCGCGGGGCACACGGTCGAGCTGGCCGACGCGCGCCCCGAATCGGTCGGCGAGGCGGTCGCCTTCGTCCGCTCGATGCTCGACCGCGCCGTCGAGAAAGGCCGCACAACAGCCGAGGACGCCGCCACGATCGTGGACCGGCTCATCCCCCTGTCCTCCCCCGCCGAGCCGGGCGACGTGGACCTGGTCGTCGAGGCCGTGCGCGAAGACATCGAGACGAAGGCGGCGCTGTTCGGCGAACTGGAGAAGGCCCTGCCCGCGACGACGGTGTTCGCGACGAACACCTCGTCCCTGCCGATCACCCAGATCGGCGCCACGCTCGGCGATCCGTCGCGGCTGGCGGGCCTGCACTTCTTCAACCCGGTGCCACTGATGAAGATCGTCGAGGTGATCCCCGGCGCCGCGACCCGGCCGGAGATCGTGGACACGCTGACCACGCTCGTCCGCGACACCGGGCACCGCGCGGTCGTCGTGAGCGACACGCCGGGCTTCCTGATCAACCACGCCGGGCGCGGGCTGGTCACCGAGGCGCTCGCGCTGCTGGAGGAGAAGGTCGCCGAACCCGCGGTGCTCGACCGCATCGCCCGCGACGTGCTGGGCCTGAAGATGGGCCCGTTCGAGCTGATGGACCTCACCGGCCTCGACGTGACCGCGACGGTGATCGAGTCGATCTGGACCGGATTCCGCTACGCCGACCGGCTGCGCGCCTCGTACCTGACGCCGAACCGCGTCGCGGCGGGCCTGCACGGGCGCAAGACGGGCCGCGGCTGGTTCGACCACGGCACCGGCGCCGGGCCGCTCACCGAACCGGAGATCACCGGCGACGCCACGCGCCCGGTGTGGGCCGAGCGGGCCGTCCGCGACGCGCTCCCCGAGGCGCACTGGCAGGAGTCCGCCGAGTCGCTGGTGCTGGTGGCGACCTGGGGCACGACGGTCGCGGCCGCCGTCGCGGAGCAGGGCCTGCCCGCGGACCGTACCTTCGGCGTGGACCCGCTGTCGCTGGACACCGGCCGTCGCGTACTGGCCGTCACGCCCGCCGCCGATCCCGTGGCGGCCCGCGACGCCGCGGCGGTTCTGGCCTCCGGTGGGAAAAAGGTGTCGATCGTGCGGGACACCGCGGGCAGCGTGGCGCAGCGGCTGCTGTCGTCGATCGTGTCGGTCGCCGCGGCGATCGCCGAGCAGGGCATCGCCTCGCCCGCCGACATCGATCTCGGTGTCACCACCGGTCTCGGCTACCCGGTCGGCCCGCTGGCCTGGGGTGAGCGGGTGGGCGCGGACCGCCTCCTCGCGTTGCAGCGTGCGCTGCACGCGAGTACCGGCGATCCGCGCTACCGGCCCACTCGCTGGGTCACCGAACGCGCCCAGCTCGGCCTGCCGCTGACCGAGGCGGGCACGTCACCCGCGGACGTCTAGCGCGGCCTCCGGCTCCGTCTCGGCCGGGCGTTCCCGCGGCACCTTGAGGAACGCGAGCATGATCGCGCACACCACGAGGCAGCCGATCGGGAAGTACAGCCCGGCCGAGACGTTGTTCACGGTCGCGCTCTTGCCGATCACGTACGGGCCGAAGAACCCGCCGAGCGCGGCGATCGAGTTGATCGCGGCCAGCCCGACCGCGGTGTGCTCCTTCGACAGCACACGCGAAGCCATCGCCCAGTACGGCGCCATGTAGCCGAGCACGCCCACCGCGACCATGGACAGGCAGGTCAGCGCGATCACCGGGGTGTGCCGGAATTCGATGGTGCCGAACAGTCCGACGGCGGCCAGCAGCATCAGGAAGATGACGTGCCCGCGCCGTTCACCGGTGCGGTCGGAGTTGCGCGCGACCACGAGCATCCCGACCGCGCCGACCAGGAACGGGATCGCGCCGAGGAAACCGATGTTGGTCGCCGAGTACGACGAGTCCATCTGCTTCACGATCTGCGGCAGGAAGAACGTGAAGCCGTACAGCCCGCACGCCGCGAAGAAGTTGGCCACCGCCAGGTAGAGCACCTTGCGGTCCTTCATGATGCGCAGCTGACCGAGGAAGGTCTCCTTCTCCTCGGGCCGGTACTCCTTGGCGATCTCGCCTTCCAGCCACGCGCTCTCCTCACGCGTGAGGAAGCGGGCCTTGCTCGGCACGTTCGGCAGGTAGGCCAGCACGACGATGCCGATCAGCACGGCGGGAATGCCCTGCAGCAGGAACACCCAGCGCCAGCTGGACAGGCCGAACCAGTGCACGTGGTCCAGGATCAGGCCGCCGGTGAGGCTGCCGATGATCATCGCGACCGGCTGCGCCAGCGCCAGCCCGGCGATCGCACGGCCGCGGTCCTTGTCGCGGTACCACAGGGTCAGGTACAGCAGCAGGCCCGGGAACAGCCCCGCTTCGGCGACGCCGAGCAGGATCCGGGCGATGTAGAGCTGCGGGATGTTGTGCACGAACCCGGTGACGCCGGTGACGATGCCCCACGTGATCGCGATGCGGGCCAGCCACAACCGGGCTCCGACCTTCTTCATGATCATGTTGCTGGGCACTTCGAACACCACGTAGGCGAGGAAGAAGATCGCCGCCGCGGTACCGAAGATGGCCGCCGTGATCGCCAGCTCGTGCTGCATTCCCAGCTGCGCGTAGCTGATGTTCGACCGGTCCATGTAGTTGAACACGTACAGCAGGCCGATCAGCGGCATGATCCGGCTTGTCACCTTCCGGACCGTGCGTGTGCCGAGCTCGGTCTCCATGTCATCTCCTCGTTGAAATGCGTCGAGCGCTGTTGTGGCCGGCGATCCGGCCGAAGGTCAGTGCGTTGGCGACGGCGTTGCCGCCGCCCACGTAGCGCAGGCCGAGCACCCCGGCACCGGCCTCGCCTGCGGCGAACAGCCCCGGGATCACCTCGCCCCGCTCGTCCAGGACGGCGGCGTCGCCGTCGATCCGCATGCCGGCGTGGGTGCACACCAGTTCCGCGGGAAGGATGCGTGCGGCGTAGAAGGGTGCTTCGCCGATCGGGGCCGGAGGCTCGGTGGAGCCCTTGTTGGCCAGGGTGCGGTGCCGCAGGAATTCGGGGTCTGTTCCGTTCGGCAGTCGGTCGTTCCAGCGGTCGATCGTCGCGGTCAGCGCCGCGGCGGGGACGCCGATCTTGCCCGCGAGTTCCTCGACGGTGGCCGCGCGAATGGTGCGTCCCGCCTCGGCTTCCCGCAGCACGACCTCGGCGTCCCAGTGCGCGTACCCCGGTGGCAGTTCGCGGCGGGCGCGCTCGTCGAAGATCGCCCACACGGTCCCGCCCTGCGCGTCGATGATGCCGCTGGACACCGCGTAGGAGGCGTCCTCGTCCATGAACCGGCGGCCGTGCGAGTTGACGTAGATCCGGGACTTGGGCGGGAAACCGGACTGCCAGTGGTGCAGACGCTGGAAGTAGGCGGTCGGCAGCATCAGGCCCCAGCCGTCACCGGCCAGCGTCGCCCCGACCTGCTCGCCCCAGGCGATGTGGTCTCCCCTGCTGCCCTCGGCGGCGACGACGAACAGATCGTCCCCGGCGCGCAGCGCGGCCGGGTAGTACTTCGCCAGCAGTTCCGGGTTCCGGGCGAAGCCCCCGCTGGCGACCACGACCGCGTCGGCGCGGACTTCGAGGTCGTCGGCGACGACACCGCTCACCCGGCCGTCGTCCTGCAGGAGTCGTTGTACCCGCGTGTTGAGCACGATCTCGACGCCGTTGGCGCGGGCCGCTTTAGCGAGCACCTGCACCAGGCCGAACCCCTGGTCCTTGGGCACGTGCCCGCGCCACACGTCCTCCACCCCGGCCTGGCACAGGCCCGGCATGTGGGCGTTGGCCGACACCTTCGCCGGGATCTCAACGCCGAGGCCGATCAGCCATTCCACGGTCGGCGCCGCGTGCTCGCAGAACGTGCGGATCAGGCCCGGGTTCAGCATCCAATGGTTGAGGTCCATGTAGTGCTGGAAGAACTTCTCCGGCGTGTCCTCGATGCCGAGTCCCTTTTGGACGCTCGTACCCGCCGCGGTGAACATGCCCGCCGAGAGCTGCGTCGAGCCGCCGAGTTCCGTTTCGGACTCGAACAGCAGAACCTTCGCACCCTCTTCGGCCGCGGACACCGCGGCCGCGAGACCGGCGCCGCCGCCACCGATCACGATGACGTCGTAGTCGTTCACAGCTGCCCTCCCGACTCGGCGATGATGCGGTGGTACAGGCCGTTCGAGACCAGCCCACCGTCCACAGTGACCTCACTGCCGTTCATGTAGGTCGAGCGGTCCGACAGCAGGAACAGCACGACGTTCGTGATCTCCTCCGGCGTCGCCATCCGGCCCGCCGGTGTGCTCGCCACCGCCGATTCGACGAACCCGTCGGAACCCTCGAGCAGCGCCGTGCCGACCATCCCGGGGTGCACGGAGTTGACCCGGATACCCCACTTCGCGAAGTTGCCCGCGGCCGATTTGGACAGTCCGGTCAGACCCCATTTGCTGGAGGAGTACGCGGGCGAGAAGTAGCCGATCTGTCCCGAGATCGACGAGATGTTGACGATCGAACCGCCGCCGGAGTCCCGCATCAGCTCCGCGACGGCCTTCATCCCGTAGAACGGGCCGAACAGGTTGATACGAAGGACTTTTTCCCAGATCTCGTCGGTGGTGTCCAGGAACTCCAGCCGGCGCGAGATGCCCGCGTTGTTGACCAGCCCGCCGAGTTCGCCGCGGGTTTCGCGGATCTCGGCGACGACCCGGGCCCACGCGGCGGGGTCGGTCACGTCGAGCGTGTGCGCCGAGGCCGAACCACACTTCGCGGCGATCTCCTCGACCACCGGGGTCGCGTCGGCGACGTCGGCCAGGCACACGTGCGCGCCCTCCGCGGCCAGCGCTTTCGCGTGGCTCGCGCCCATGCCCGCCGCCGCGCCCGTGATCAGCACGACGCCCGGGTACCGCTCAGACATGCCGGGAACCGCCGTCGACCGCGATGCTGTGGCCGGTGACGTAGCGGGCGCTGTCGGAGAGCAGGAACAGCAGCGGCCCGACGACCTCCTCCGGGGAACCGAGGCGGTGCAGCGGCACGACGTCGAGCGCGTGCTGGAGCGCCTGCGGGTCCTCCTTGACCCAGCGGGTCATCTCGGTGTCGATGTAGCCGGGAGCGATCGCGTTGACGCGGATTCCCTTGTCCCCCAGCTCCACCGCGAGCGATTCGGTGAGGTGCGCCACCGCCGCCTTCGACGTGCAGTAGGCGCCGCGGCCCTTGCGCACGCGCAACGCGGAGACCGAGGACATGTTCACGATCGCGCTGCCGGGCTCCATGTGCCGGGCCGCGGCCTGCGCGCCGTAGAGGACACCCTCGACGTTGACCGAGAGCGTCGCGCTGATCTGTTCCGGCGTGATCTCGTCGACGAGCGCGAACGGGAAAATGCCCGCGTTGTTGACCCAGAAGTCCAGGCGCCCGAAGCGCTCCAGTGCCAGCTGGGCGACGGCCTCGTGCTCGTCCGGTTTGGTCACGTCCACCGTGGCCGCCACGACCTGGCCGGGTTTCTCCTGCGCGGCAAGGCTTTGGTTGATCTCGGCCGCGGTCGTCTCCATCTGCTCGGGGTTGATGTCCGCGGCGATGACGTGCACTCCGCGCGTGGCGAGCGCGGCGGTGAAGCGGGCACCCATGCCCCGGGCCGCTCCGGTGACGACCGCGGCCTTGCCCGCGAACTCGGGGTAGACGGCGGTCATCGGCTCGTGCTGGACACGGCCAGTCATGTGGTTCTCCTGTCTTGTCAGCGGTTTTGGTCGTCGCGGCGGACTTCCCGGCGCCGGATGCGCCAGGTGCCGTCGAAGCTGAGGCGGTCGGTGATCGTCGTCTGCCTGACCAGGCGCGACGGTCCGTCCGGAGCGGTGTGGACGATCTGAAGGTAAGCGACCACCGTGGCCTCGTGCTCGGTGGCCTGCTCGATGTAGAGATTGGTGATCACGTGCCGCGTGACGCCGTCGCCCGCGGCGAACCGTTCGGCGAAGGCGATCAGCTCGTCGGTCCCGGCGACGGGGGCCGGGTAGCTCGGCGAGTGGAACTCCCCGTCGGAGGTGAAGGTCGCCGCCCAGTCACGGGCGCGGCCGCCGTCGATGAAATGGCTCTGCGCGGCGTAGAGCTGATGGACGCGCAGCAGCGTTTCGGCACTGACGTCAGCGACGACACCGGGATTCACGACTACCTCTTCTTCGGGGCTTGCACGCTGTCCTAGGCGTGCTATTATCGCACCTACCGTGCGATGTACGGACACATTAAGCACGCTGTCGTGCGCCCGTCAAGAGGAGTGGCATGTCCCTGCCCGAGGTGAAGATCGACTCCGGGATGTCGAAGACGCTGCATCATGGGGTGCGGGTGCTGGAGTTGCTGGTCGCGCATCCACAGGGCCTGACGCTGACCGAGATCGCGGACGGCGTGGGTGTGCACCGGACCGTGGCGCACCGCCTCGTGCGCACGCTGGAGGCGCACCAGTTGTGCAGGCGTGACAAGTTCAAGCGGATCTCGCTGGCCGCCGGCCTGGTGCGCCTGGCGGAGCCGGTTGAACAGGATTTACGCACCCTGGCCAGGCCGGTGCTGGAGGAACTGGGCGAGGCCACCCAGGCGACGGCGCACCTGGTCGTGCGCGAGACGGCGACGCGGGTGCGGATGCTGATGATCGTGGAGCCCAGGCAGGCGCCGATGCACGTGAGTTTCCGCCCCGGGCAGGTGGACCCGATCGATCGCGGGTCGGCGGGCCTCGCGATGCTGGCCGCCGCCCCGGCGCTCGATGGCGAGCGCGACGAGGTTGCACGGGCCCGCGCGCGGGGTTTCGCCGTGTCCTACGGGGAGATCGCGCCCGGCATCGTCGGAGTCTCGGCGGTCGTCCCCCGGCCGGCGGGGGCCACGCAGATCAGCATCGGCGTGTCCCTGTTCAAGGCCTCGGAGGAGGATCACCTGGGCGGCCAGGTGGTCGAAGCGGCCACGCGCCTAGCCACCCAACTCCGGTGACGTTGCGTGAGCAACTGATCCTTATATCGCAACTGTGCGTCGCAACAGTCAAGGCCCCCCGGTTTCAGGGCTGTAGTGCATGGTCTAATCTGTTCACACGCAAGTCCGAGTGGCGGAATGGCAGACGCGCTAGCTTGAGGTGCTAGTGCCCGTAAAGGGCGTGGGGGTTCAAGTCCCCCCTCGGACACAGTTTTGTCGCATCCCTGCTACATCTGACGTACTGGTGCTCGAACGAACTCCAACACCGTGGACCGGCGTTCTGCCGGACCCGGTCACGTCTGTGGCGGCGGCGGTGGTGGGCATGACCGGTGCTGTGATTGCCTCGGTCGCCGTCCCGGCCACACGGGTCCGGGACGGGCGTTCCCCGATGGCCGCGTCGAACCGGCCGCTGCCGTTGCCCACCGTCCCCACGCCGCGCACCGAGACCGCCGTGTACGGGCTGGCAGCCGTGGACTGCCGCGGGCGGGTCGCCGATCGCACGGTGTTCGCTGCATTGGGCTGGGTAGCCGGGACACCGCTGGCCATCAGCGTCACCGACAGAACGCTGGTGATCGGCACCGACCCCGGTGGCGTGTTCGGCATGACCAGCCAGGGGCATCTCCGGCTTCCTGCACATGTACGGCACCGCTGCGGCCTGGTCTCGGGCGACCGTGTGCTGCTGGCCGCCTACCCCGAGCGCAGTGTGCTTTTCGTGCACCCGCCGGCGGTGCTGGACCGGCTGCTCGCCGACTGCCACGCGGCCCTGTTGGGCGGTGATCGCCCATGACCGCACACCGCCATCAGCATGGTGTGTCGGTAAACCGGGCTGCCGATCTCGACGCCGCCCGGCTGTTGCTGGCTCGGATGGATGTCACCGCCGAAGACCTGCTTCGCGAGCCGGCCACCGCGCGACCGCTGCAGACCTTCGCCGAATACATCCCCGTCGTGTCCGATGCGGTCTCCGAGGGCACTCGCCGCGTCTACACCTCCTACTGGAACCGCATCATCGAGCACTGGGGGCACCGCCGCCTGGACGAACCAACACCCTCAGAGATCAAACACCTCGTCGAGCACATCAGGGCTACGGTTGTCCCCCGCCGGAACGCCCGCGGCGGACGCAGCGCCGGCGAACACCTGATCGCCGCCCTGCGCTGCCTGTACAAGCACGCCGAAGACGACCGCCTCATCGACCCCGGCGACAACCCCGCCCGCAAGGTCGCCAAACCCGCACGACTCCCCTCGACGCGCCGCGCGGTCGCGGGCGACCGGCTGGCCGAGATCAACCACACCGCGGCCACCACCGGCAACGACCCAGCCCTCGACACCCTCATCCTGCGGCTGCACACCGAGACCGCGTGCCGCCGCGGTGGTGCGCTCGCTCTCCGGCCGCAAGATCTCGATCCGGAGCAGTGTCTCGTCCGGCTGAGGGAGAAAGGCGAAACCGTACGTTGGCAACCGGTCTCGCCGACGTTGATGGCGCACCTGCAGCACCATGCCGACGAGCGAGGGGCTCCCCGCGATGGACAGCTACTTCGTTACGCCGACGGGCGTCCCATCACCACCCGCCGCTATGACCACCTCTGGACTCGGTTGGGCAAGCATTTGCCCTGGGTGGCGACCCAGCAAATCTCCACGCACTGGCTCCGGCACACTACGTTGACCTGGGTCGAGCGCAACTTCGGCTACGCCGTGGCCCGTGCCTATGCCGGGCACGCCGACCACGGCAGCAATGCCGGAACCACCACGACCTACGTCCGCGCCAACATCAACGAAGTTGCTGCTGCGCTAGGGGCTCTCACGGGCGAACCACATCCCATTGCCTAAGAGATCGGCGGCGCGTGGGTGCGTCGAGTGAGTCGCACCGGCGCTTGCTCCACGCACCCACGATGAGAGGCGCGCTAGCGAAAAAGGAAACTCGGCGGTCTGAGGCGGAGCCTCACTGGGTAACCGCTCGATCAGCGGGAAGGCTGCCATCAGGCGGAACGATCGAAACCGGCTCCGATCGGGATGTCGGCATTTCGCGTGGGTCGGGGCGGACGCAGGTTGCAACGCCCCCGAGCATGCGCCCGGCAATCGAAGAACGTTGGCCTCTTCGAAACCGGACGTCCACGTTCAGCCAGTCGGTCCGCATTTCCCGTAGGTGGTTGCCGAGCGCTACCGGCGGTGCAGTAGATGCACCGGGGGTATTGTCCGGTGTCATGGTCGACGCTCTGCCACTCCGCATCTTTCTGGCCTCGCCTGGTGACCTTGTAGATGAGCGTGCCGCTGTTCAAGCTTGCGTTGACGAGTACAACGCTAGGCGCAGCGCCGAAAGCGTTGTCACCTACGACGTCGTGGGGTGGGAGCGCGTGCGAGGGACTGCCCGGAGACCGCAGGAGGCGATCAACGAGCTCATCAGTGAGAGTCACTTTCTGGTCGCGTTGTTCAAGGGATCGTGGGGAAGCGAGCCAGGTAGTCCCTGGGGATACACGTCCGGCACCGAGGAGGAGCTCTTCACCGGCCTGCTTGAACTCGGCATGGCTGAGCAGCCGATGCGGGACGTGTGGGTGGCCTTCCTCGACCACCCCTCGCCCGCTGAGCGGATTGTAGGACTCCGGCGGCAGTTGTCTCGAGATCACGCAATGATGTACGAGGCAATCGCCGACATCCGTGAGCTCAAGCAGAAGCTGACTGAACGTCTCGAAGGCTGGGAGGCGCTAGCAGGATCCAAGGTCCACAGGCACGTCAACTTGCTGTCATCGACGGGGAAGGAGGTCCTACGAGCAGCAAGCCTCCGGCTACGTGGTGAGAAGCTAGTAGAGCTTGGTCAGCCCGACGCGGGACGGGAGGCGCTCAGCGAGGCTGCTGTCTTGGGCGGGCCGCGCGAGCACTTGGCCTACGCCAGATTTCTGGGTCACCATGGGGAGCTCACCAAGGCTCATGCCTTCACACAGCGAGCCATCGACCACTTCGCCAGCGGAGCCTCGGACCTGTACTCACCGCTCGCGGCGGAGGCTTTCGCTGCTCAGGCAAGGATACTGCGTCGGCAAGGGCGTGACGTTGACGCCATCGGACGGCTCGAACACGCGCTGACTCTTCTCGGCGAACGCGAGGACGTCGACGCGCAAGAAGTCCGCTGCCGAATTCTCGACGACCTGGGACTCGCGCATCAGAAGACCGGCCACCTCGCGTCCGCTCGACGCGACTTCGAAGCGGCTCTCAAACCTAGACGCGAGTCTCGACCCGGCTTGGAGGTGTGCCAATCGCTCGTGAATCTGGCCAGGCTCGAGGTTCGTGCGGGCAACTTGGAGACCGCAGCCGCCTATGCGGATGAGGTGGTCACGACTCTACGCGGAACGCCCCCGACGACACTTCACGCCAATGCCGAAGTGCTGGTCGCGCAGGTGCGTCTCCGGCAGGGCCGACCAGTCGAGGGCCTGCCACACGCCGAGCGGGCGCTATCCCTTAACCAGCAGATCGCGAGCAGGCACGGAGAGGCCATCTCCCGGCTTCTCCTTGCCCAGTGCTGCCGTGCGGCAGGAAAGGACGGTGACGCAGCGGACCATGCGCGCGCCTGTCTTGAAATGAACAAGTCGATGGGAGACGAGGTAGGCATTGGCCGCGCGCAGTGGATCCTCGACCAACTAGCCGAGTGACCGAGCAATAAGCCCCACTCAGTGCAGAACGACGATGCCACGGGCGTCGACTTGGACGTAGTCGAGGCTCGGCCAAAACAGAGCCGTCAGCCGTCCGGACTTTCCGCCACACCCGGTGTCGAGCTGCGCCGAGTGATGCTCGATCCGCGGTAACTTGCCGACCGGCACGTGGGCGCCAATTCGAAACTTGGGTGTCGATGCAGCCGGAAGAACATGCTGAGCGATCAAGTCGTCCGACTCGTATGTATCCGGCATGCGCCGGATCGCCTCCAGGTGTTCGGTCGGAAAGCTGGCGCGAAAGCTCTCGAGTACCTCGGGCGCGACTCGCCTGCCGACGTACGATCTGATGGTCATCGCCCCGCCCATCTTGAGGAATGCACTGAGGTCCCCAGTGTCCAGCGCCTCAAGCAGCGCCGTCTCGTGGTTCCCTGCAAGAAGCGTCGCACGCCCGGCTTGTGAGTACGCGAGGAGTTCCTGAATCACTTCGGCAGAGTGCGCACCCTTGTTGATGTAGTCGCCCAGGAATACCGCATGTGAACGACCGCGCATGTCCAGGGCGTGCCACAGCCCGCGGAGAGCGCTCAAGTTTCCGTGAACGTCGCCCACGAATACGACTTCGGTATTCACAGGAGGATCTTCTCCATCTCGGCGTAGCCGGAGCCCTTGCCGGTGACGCCCAGGGCCATGAACGCCATCGAGAGGAGGTCGCTTGCGCTTCCCCATTCGTTGACGATGGTGGCTTCGAGGGACCCGTGTTCACTGGGCGGGAATTCGCCAACGATCCCGCGCAGCCGAGACAGGCACTCATCGAAGTCGGCGATCGTCGGTTCACCTGGTTGCCTCGATGCCAGGAGTCGAGCCAAGTCCGGGTCATCGTGCCGGACGGCGAGCTCTCGCACGGAGAAGCAGGAGTCATCGTCCGCTATAGCCTGCGCGTACAGGCAGCTACGCAGCAGGTAGCGGGCTTCACGCAGGAGGCCGGGAAGATATTTTGGCAGGTCCCGCTCCGGGTTGGTGAAAAGTTCAGACATACACCGCACACGCGCAAGGAGCCGGTCGGTGTCGACCTCACCCATATCATCGACTGCGCGGGTCAGATGGCCGGAATGGTCCCAGATCACCTTGGCGTCGCGCTTGAGGTGAGCCCCGAAGAGCGTGCCCACGCCGGTCGAGAGTTGCTGGCGGGTGTAGTAGCTGACGTTCACATCACCGGAGTAGGTGCTAGGCCTGGGAGCCGCCACCAATGCCAGCACGTCCAGGTCAGAACCCGGCACCGGGTCCCCGCGAGCCTGGCTTCCGTAAACCAACAGTCCTTCGACGTCTGCAGGCAGTTCGGGAAAGCTCTCCAGGACGTCGGGCGAGATCTTCATCCGTAGCAGTGCACTGACCACGTCGTCACGCATCCCGCTCGTTCCCAACGCTTGTCGTCCGCCTAACCACTCAGCACCGCCCGAACTTCCCCGACCCGCTGGAAACTACACGCGGGTGCGTCAGCACCAGCGCCCAGCCTGCGCTGGGCACTTGGCGCCGTCTCAACAGTCACTTCATCGGTCGGTCCGCGCAGCATTGACTCCGGCAGCAATGAGCACGATCGAGATCGATCCAGCGCGTCACCAGTTGTTACTACTTGGCCCAACGAGAGGATGTGGTTCGCCGGTCAGTGCGGCCAGCGCGGCGGCGACTTCAGCGAGGTCCGCCCGGACGTAGGTCGACGTCGTCCCGGCGTCGCTCTTGCCGTCGTGCCCGGCGTAGGCGCGAGCAACGGCGTAGCCGAAGTTCCGTTCGACCCAGGTCAAGGTGGTGTGCCGGAGCCAGTGGGTGCTGACTTGCTGGGTGGCGACCCACGGGAGCTGTTTCCCGATGCGTTGCCACAGATGGTCGTAGCGCCTCGCGGTGATCGGCTGCCCGTTGCGGTAGCGCAGAAGTTGCGCTGACGGGTCTCCGTCTCCTCGCTGTTCCTGGTGGTTGATCAGGTGGCGCATCAACGTGGGCGAGACCGGTTGCCAGCGCACGGTTTCGCCCTTCTCCCGCAGCCGGACGAGGCACTGCTCCGGATCGAGATCTTGCGGCCGGAGCGCGAGAGCACCACCGCGGCGGCACGCGGTCTCGGTGTGCAGTCGCAGGATGAGGGTGTCGAGTTCGGGATCGTTGCCGGTAGTTCCCGCAGCGTGGTTGATCTCGGCCAGTCGCGCGTCCGGGATGGCTCGCCGGGTGCTGGCCAGCCTTCTCGGTTTGGCGACCCGCTTGGCGGGATTGTCGTTCTCGCTCAGCAGTTCGTCGGCGATGGCGTGCTGGTACAAGCAGCGCAGGGCGGCGATCAGGTGCTCGGCCGCGGTGCGTCCGCCTCGTGAGTTCTTGCGGACCACGACCCGGTGTCGGACGTCTTCGGCGAGTTGCTTGATCTCCAGCGGCGTGGGCTCGTCGATGCGTCTGTCTCCCCACACCTGGACTACCCGTCGCCAGTACGTGCTGTAGACGCGACGAGTTCCGGCCGGAACGGCGTCGGATACGCGAGTGACGTAGTCGCGAATCAGCGGCAGTGCCTCACGGGCGGCGGAGGGCGCGGCAAGAAGTTCTTCGGGCTTTACTCCGAGCCGAGCGAGTAGAAGGCGGGCTGCACTGATCTCCGCGTCATTCATCGCGCATCCTGATGGCGCAGAGCCCTGTGGTAGGCCAGCAAGCTGGCTTCAACGGACGAGTGCGGATAGACGGCCAGGAGGTCGCGGTCCGGTGATGCCGCAACGAGCAGACGGGCGCCGGTGTCGAGGCGGCAGACATGGCGCACTCGCGCGGGCAGTCGAAGGTGTCCTTGACTGGTAACGGCATCCGGTCCGGCTGACCGTGTGGCAACAATGGCCGCACGGCCCACAGTCGTGATGGTGATCGCGCAGTCTGGCGTCCAGCCGAGGATGCGCAACGGCGACTGATCTGCCAGTCGCCCACGACTGTCGATCGTCGTCACGACGAAGTAGAGCGTGCTGCTTTGCACAGGTTCGAGCAGCGTCGCGACGGGAAGACTCTTGGTTTGCTGACGTGTCTGGGGCGTGCCAGCCGACAGAGTGGACAGAATGTGGTCCTCGATGGACAGCGGTTCCTCATCGTTCGCGCGCATCATGAATCCCTCGTGGACGGTTGGGCAGCCCTGGCATCACGGTCGGCGGAAGCTCGTAGGCGGCAACGGCGGTGTCCTGCATCGCTGAGCCCGTCCACGACTCGGTGGATGCGGCTCGCGGTCCCCTGCGCGCCGGTCGTCTCGGCACGGCGGGGACTCAATGGAACGCGGGTCGAGAGGGGCACCTACCGACGTGACCTGCGCGCCGTGTTGGTCGGCGGCCACGTCCTCGTCGCCAGAATCAGGTATCGTCCTGCACCTATGTGACCGTCGGTCGCTCCACGACCGAACGAGTGCCGGAGCCTAGTCCGACCCTGAGAACCAAAATATCCTCGTGCGCTATGACCCAGGCGGGCACGCCGCGGTCGCGGAGCTTGCGCACGTAGTCCAGTTGGAAGAACGATGAGCGCGGGACGAGTTTGCCGTCACGCAGCCCCGCCAACAACCCAACGCAGCGTTGGACGGGGTCGAGTCCGGCGTTGATCGCGGCGTCCAGCGTGAGTGACGGGAAGTCGATGAGTCTGCCGTCGACGCGGAACGGGCGGGTGGTGATCGCGACGACTCCGCCGGGGCGCAGCAGCGGGAGCGCGCGGCGCAGGATGTCGGTGAACCCGCGCAACAACATGGGCAGGCTGCGGTGCGCGAGGTTCGCGCGGTCGCGGCCGTAGCGGTTGTCGTGCTTGCGCACCGGGCGGTGTCCGGGGGCGTGGACCTGGCCGTGGACGCTGGCCCCATACGGCGGCGAGGTCATCAGCAGCCCGACGCGCCCGGCGTGGCGGTCGGCGAGGTCGGGCAGGACCTGGCGGGCGTCGCCGACGTGCACCTCACCCTGCCCGGTCGCCTCCTGCAGGGCGGCGAGCGTGAGGTTGGCTTCGGTGACGTTCGCCCACCGGTTTTCGTATTCGATGCCGAGGGCGTCGCGGCCTTTGTGGACGGCTTCGACCAGGGTGGTGCCGACCCCGCACATGGGGTCGAGGACGAGGTCGCCGGGCGCGGTGAAGGTGTCGATGGCGTGGCGGACAATCGCGGGCAGCATCTTCGCCGGGTGCGCCGTGCTCTCGGCGATGTAGCGGGTGCCGCGCTGAGTGCGCGGCGCCTGCTGCGCGGTCGGCCACACGGTCACCGGTAGCTCGACCAACGCGTCGCTGCCGCGGGTCAGCGCCTGCTGCGGAATGTGGTGGGTACTCATCAGGCGGCACCTCCGAAGTAGCTGTGGAACACCAGCAGGTCCGTGTGCGCCTCGGTGTGCACTGCGTCGGCGGGCAGGGTGACCGAGGCCGGTGGACTCGAGATGAGAAGCCGGTCGCCCTGGATGTGGGCGAGCACGGCGATGATGTGCTGCAGGTAGCTCAGCCCGGCGTTGGTCGCGGCGGTCACCACCGCCCCGGCGTGGTCGGCGAACCGGCCCGCCCCGGCCGGGTTGCGGGTGGCCACGACGAGCACACCGCCGGGCGCCAGCCAGCGCGCCCAGGTGGTGTAGGGCTGGCCGTCGGTGTCGATCCACGGGGCGGGCAACTCGGCGGCCAGCAGCAGGTCCATCGAGCCGGATTCCGGGGTGCGTGCCCCACCGCCGACCGGGTCGCGGCGGCCACCAACGGTGACGGTCTCCGGGTCGACGCAGAGGACTCGGCGGTCGCTGACGGTGTCGGCGACCGCGGCGATCCGGGCGGCGTCCGGACCGGTCACCGCGACCGTGTTCCCGCGGCGGGTGAAGGCGGTCACGGCTTGGGTGACGAGGCTGCGGGTGAGGCCCTCGATCAGCGGTGGCAGGCCGTGCTCATCGGCCGGCGCGGGTGCGCACAACCAAATTCCCAGCGGCACGGTAGCGCTTTTCCGTGGCCGTGGTTGCGGGTGTTCTTCGATTTCTGGTGCGGATTCCGGTGGGAGGGGAACAACGCTCATCGTGAGTGTCCTCGCAATTCGCGGTTGCGGGCTCTGACACTGCTCTAAAGCGCGGTGTTGCGCCGGATTTTGCAGACGAGTTTGAACTTTTTTTCCGGACGGCCCGACGCGTCCTGCTCGGAGAAGGTGCCGCTGTGGGCGCGACGCCTGTCCCGGGCGTCGCAGTGCCCCTGGCGACCGCGCTGGCGATTACAACCGCGTGTGGCGCGCATCGGCCAGGAGTGCCTGCGCCCGCGCCCGGCAGCAGGCGCGGTCAGCGGGGCGGGCACGGCCCCGGTCGAGTCTTCGCGCTGCGCGCCGCGGATGGCCAGCGCGCGCCGAGGGACCGGGTCGGTCACGGCGGCGGATTCACCGCGAAGCTCGCTTCCGGTGCCCGAGTGCTCGCGGTCCGGCGCCGCACGGGGCCACCGGACCAGCGTCGCCGGACGCACGGGTCGAGACCGACCGAGCCACCGTCGCGAGCGCGTCGTCTGCGGTGCGCGGTGCCCGGCGCGCGAGCGTCATCGGACCGCGATACGCGCCGCTCGTGCTCCCCGCGCCCGTGCCGTCGCTACGGTCGAGCCACCGCGCACTTCGGGGGCTGACAGGGAGGCGGACCGACTCCGGTGTCCGCTCACATCCGCCGCGCGAGCCGTGGCATGGCCCGCCCCGCGAACACCCCGCCTCGTGTCCACCCGAGCGCCGCTGGAGCTATTACCCGGCTCCACCGCGAGCGCCACCGACGTGGCCACGGGCCGTGTCGGGGCGGGCCGCTCACGGCGGCGTTCACCATCCCCGAGTCTGGCCTTCCGCGGCCCGCTTCGGCACGGTCTGCTCTTCGTGCTGCCTGCGTAAGCAACCGGCCTGCAAGCGGCTCCACAACCGGGTGGTCAAGATTTTTCGGAGCACTTCCGGCGAGAGCGGTGACCGCTCGACAAGCCCCTTGCGGTTTCCTTGCACCACAGGTCAAGCGGTACGCGAGTCCGATCGGCAACCGGTGTTGAGCGATCGGGGTGATCCCTTGCGGTTTCCTTGCACTCCGGTTTTCAAGATCAACGTGGAAGGAAAGCGCAAGCGGTCTCCGGCGGCATGGACGGCATCAATTGACCACGCCGATCCGCCCAGTTGTTTCCCGCGGATCGGCTCGCACAAGGGAGTCCTGCGATGCCGTCCATGCACCCGGGTGCCCACCGCCCGCAACCATCCCGTGCCCGCCACCGCGATCGGGACACCAGCGCCGAGTCGGTGGAGTCCGTCTCGGCGATGGACGCCGCGGAGTCGGCGTTCCGTCTGTTGTGCACCGGCCCGGAGCCACTCGCCGTCGACTGTGCGCGGATCGGGCACAAGCTGCCGCGGCGGCGCGTGCCGTTGGTCGAGTTGCGCGACGTACTGCTGGATCGGGCGACCACCGAGGCCGCCCGGGAGGCGGTGTGGCGGCAGTTGGTGATCGCCGCGCAGACCTCCGATCCGGCGTGGGTGCTCGGCGCGGTCGGCGTCGCGCTGCCCGGGTTGCGCAAGGCGGCCGGCGAGCTGGCGACCGGTTACACCGGCGACGTCGAGGACATCGACGCCGAGATCCTGGCGGGGTTCACCACCCGGCTGAAGGAGATCGATCCGGACGCGGGATCGCTGGGGCCCCGGTTGGTGTGGGCGGCCCAGCGCGCCGGGGCGAAGTTGCGGGCGGCGGAGTGGGACTACGCCGCCCGCACGGTGCCCCGCTGGGAGTCCTTCGAGCCACGCCAGCCCGACCAGGGCCACCCCGAACTGGTGCTCGCCGAGGCTGTGCGCGAGGGCGTGCTCACCGAGGCCGAAGCTTCCCTGATCGCGGACACCCGGCTGGATGACATACACCTGTACGAGGCCGCCGAAAAGCTGGGCGACTCGTATTTCCGCGTACTTCGCGCCCGGGAAAAAGCCGAGGCGGCGCTCATTTCCTGGCTCGGTGCCGAGCGCCCACCAAAAAAGTCGAAATCCGTCTGCAAAAAGTCGGCCTGAACCCCGCTTTAGAGCGGTGTGAGGGGAATCAGGTCGAGAACCGGGCACACGCGCACCACGGCAGGCGCCCGCCACCGCCGCACCTACCGGGCACACCGGGCCGCGCCGCGGGTGACCGGTTCCCTGATTTCCGTCACCTCCGCCTGGTCCACCCGCCACCGGTGTCCTCGGGAGGGATCCTGGATGTTGCTGCGATCACCGCGCCGCCCGCGCGGCACACGTTCGCGAACGCTACACAACGTCGGCCTGCTCGGCGCCGTCGTGGGGGTGCTCCTGCTCGTCGCCGTCACGCCCGCGTCGGCCGACACGCTCGTCCTCGCCGCGCCGCCTGGATCGCTCGGGGAGGTCATCGACAAGCTGCGCAACTTCTTGATCGGTCTCGCGGCTGGTCTGGCCACGTTGTTCTTGACGATCGGCGGCGTCCGCTACCTGACCGCGGACGGGGACGCCGGCGAGGTCGAGCGAGCGAAGAAGAGCATGCGCAACGCCGCGATCGGCTACGGCGTGGCGATGCTCGCGCCGATCATCGCGGCCATTCTGCAGAGCTTGGTGAGCTGAGCGATGCCGACCTCCTCCACACCGGCTACCAACGCGTCACTGTCCCGTGTGCGGCGAGGCGCCGCGCGACTGCGACTCGCCGTTCTGGCGGGGTTGGTATGCGCGTTCGTCGCAGCGCTATTGGGTGCCGCGGCCGGGCAAGCGCACGCGCAGCCTCCGGTGCTGCCCCTGCCGCCCGTGGCCACCCCCGGCCCGGAGGCTCCGCTCCCGTCCCCTCCGCCCGCACCGACCCCGTTTCCGTCGGCGGTGAACCCGTCGGTTCCGCTGCCGCTGCCGCCGGTTTCGGACTGGCCGAGCGAGCTTCCGCCACCGCCGAACCCGGGCGGGGCGCCGCCGACGTGGAACCCGCCGATCCTGCCGCCGTCGAGTTCGGTGCAGCCGCCGCCGATCGTGGTCGACCCGAACCAGCCGGTGGCGCCGCCACCGGCGCCACAGCAGCAGGGGCCGCAGCCGCAGTCCGGGTCCACCGACTGCGGGTGGCTGGACGTCGTGTGCAAGGCCGGGCAGGCGATCAACACGTGGTTCACCACCCTGGCCACCTCGGCGATGGACCCGGTGCTCGACCTAGTCGGCCGGACCTCGATGACCACCCCCGATTTGGCCGGCAACCCGCAGATCTCACAGCTGTGGGACATCACCCGCTGGGTGGCGAACTCGCTGTTCATCGTGTTCGTGATCGTCGGCGGGATCGTGGTCGCCTCGCATGAGACGTTGCAGACCCGGGTGACGGTGAAGGAGACGTTGCCGCGGATCGTGGTCGGCTTCATCGCCGTCAACGCGAGCCTGTCGCTGATCGGACTCGCGATCAGCTTCGTCAACGGGATCGCCACCGGGATCCTGGCCGGCGACTCGTCCGGCGGCATCACCACCGGGGTGAAAGACGAGATCCACCGGCAGCTCGACCAGGGCGGGATCTTCATGATCCTGGTCGCCCTCGTCGTCCTGATCCTGGCTGTCGTGTTGTTGGCGCTGTATGTGCTGCGGCTGACGATCACGATCGTCATCGTGGTCGCGGGGCCACTCGCGTTGGTCTGTCACGCCTCCCCGTACACCGAGGGCATCGCGAAGCTCTGGTGGCGCGCGCTGTTCGGCGTCCTGGCTATCCAGATCCTGCAAGCGATCACGCTGATCGTGTTCGTGAAGGTGTTCTTCGTCCAGGGCACCTCCGGCCCCGGCTCCAGCCAACTGCTCGGCGTGTCGGGAGGGCTGATGAACCTGGTCATCTCGGTCGTGCTGCTGTTCATCCTGATCAAAATCCCGTCCTGGGTGATGCAGCAGGTCGGCCTCGGCGGGCGCTCGCAGGTCGCCTCGATTGTCAAGTACGCGCTGCTGGCCAAGGGCCTCGGGATGCTCGGCGTCGGCAAGGGCGCCGGTGCCGCCGCGACCCGCAGGAGCGGTCGCCGCGGTTCCGGTGGCGCATCGGCACGGCCGCGGGGTCGTGGCCCGACCGGTGGCCCGCGTCCGGGCGGTGCGGCGCCCCGTCGCCGGCCAGGTGCGGCAGTCGGCGCGGGTGCGCATTGGATGGCCCACGGTGCCGCACGGGCGGCGCGGGAGCGGGCTGCCCGCGCGTGGGCCGCACCTGCCCGCATGGCCCGCGACGCGCGCGCCGCCACCCGCGAACACAAGCAGCCACTGGGCGATGGCGGGTTCACTCCGGCGTCCGGGGCGTACGTGCCCGCTCCGATGTCGACCACGCCGTCCGCGGCGAGCGTGGCGCCGCCGATCGAGTCCACCCGCTGGGGCTCGCCCGACGCCCGGCGCCGTTCCACCACCGCGGGAGCGCGGTCTGCGGGGTCGTCGCGGGCGCCGCGCCCGGCGACCGCGAGCCAAGCCCGCGACCGGACCACGCCCCGCAGCACGGGCGCGGCCCCGGCGGCTCGCCGGAGTTCCTCGCCGTCTACCCCGAGCGCGACAGGCCGCGGCGCACGCGCGGGCAACGGCACGGCACGGCAACAGCCGGGCGCGCCGCGTGCCGGAGCGGCGAAACCACAACCACGCAACCCGAAGAAAGGGGGCCGCTGATGCGCAGCGATGACGAGGTCCCGATGTCGGCACGGGTGCCCGCCGATGTCGAGAAGCCAGACAAGATCGTGTTCGGGCTGACGGCGCGGCAGGCCGGGATCCTCGGCGCGACCGGACTACTGCTGTGGGGGCTGTACCAGTCCGCGCGGAGCCTTGTGTCGCCGGTGGTGTTCGCTGTGGTGGCGATCCCGATCGCCGGGCTGGCGTTTGCTCTGGTGACCGTGCGCCGGGACGGGCTCACGTTGGATGCGTGGCTGTTGGCCGCGCTCAGGCAGCGGCGCAGTCCGAAGCGGCTGGTGCCTGCCGACAGCGTGCGCGGCGGCACCGTGCCCGACGCGCCCGCCTGGGTTGCGGCGAACGCCGGGCCGCTGCCCGCGCCGCTGCGGCTTCCCGCGGAGGCGATCTCGATCGACGGCGCGATCGACCTCGGTCCGCAGCATGGCACCGCGCACGCCGCGGCCTGCTCCACGGTGAACTTCGGGCTGCGCACCGCCGGGGAGCAGAACGCGCTCATCGGCGGGTTCTCCCGCTGGCTGCACTCGTTGTCGGGTCCGGTCCAGATCGTGGTCCGCGCCCAACGCCTCGACCTCGACCCGTATCTCGATGTGCTCGCCGACGGGGCCGGCGGACTTCCGCACCCCGCGCTGGAAGCGGCGTGCCTGGGGCACGTGGACTTCCTGCGCGATCTGTCGGCCAGCCGGGATCTGTTGCGCCGCCACGTCACGGTCGTCCTCCGGCACCCCGCCACCGGACGGCACGGCCGCGACACCAGCGCGGCGCACACCGTAGCGCGGCGCGCGCAGGAAGCAGCCCGCGCGTTGCGGGGCTGCGAGGTCGTGGTCGCCCCGCTCGACGGTGCCCAGGCCCATGCCGTGCTCGCCGCTGCCGCCGACCCCAACGGCGGGCCGCAGGCCACCCGCGCGGGCACCGCCTCCGGCGTGGTCACCGCCGACCCCGCCCTGCTGCGCCCCGCCGACACCGATACCGCCGCGGATGTGGCCGAGGACGTGGAGGTCTGAACCGATGAATGCACCGAGCACCGGCGGCCTCCTGCGCCGCGCCGCGCGCCGCATCCTTGGCCGCGCTCCCTCGTCCGGGTCGGTCGGGACCGGGGCGGGCGCGGTGGCGGGGCCGGACGCGGTCGAGGTCGGGCCGCGGTGGCTGCGGGTCGGGGACGGCTACACCGCCACCCTCGCCATCACCGGCTACCCCGCGGAGGTCGGCGCCGGGTGGCTCGAGCCTCTCCTGTCCTACCCAGGCCGGTTGGATGTCGCGCTGCACATCGACCCGCTCCATCCCGCGACCGCGGCGAAAAGGTTGCGCACGCAGCAGGGCCGCCTGGAGTCCACGCGCCGCTCCGCGGCACGGGACGGCAAGCTGGACGACCCGGAGACCGAAGCCGCCGCCGCGGACGCCGCGGACATGGCCCTCGCCCTCGCCCGCGGCGAGTCGAAACTGTTCCGCGTCGGGCTGTATCTGACAGTGCACGCCCCCACGCGCGAGGACCTCGACGCCGACATCGCGGAAGTCCGGTCGCTCGCGTCCTCGCTGCTGCTGGACGCGCAACCGGCGGCGTGGCGGTCGGTGCAGGGCTGGACTTCCACCCTGCCGCTTGGGGTGGATCTGCTGGGGGTGCGCCGCACTCTCGACACCCCCGCCCTCGCGGCGAGCTTTCCGTTCACGTCACCGGATTTGCCTGCCGTGGATCCGTCGCCGCACGCTCCGCTCACCGGCCGTCTGTACGGCGTCAACGCGTCGAGCAATGGGTTGGTGTTGTGGGACCGGTGGGGTCAGGACAACTACAACTCCGTCACCCTGGCCCGTTCCGGCGCGGGGAAGTCGTACTTCACCAAACTTGAAGCCCTGCGCAGCCTGTACCCGGATCCGCATCGGCCTACGCCGGAGGGCGAGGTTGGGGTGCAGGTGTTCGTCATCGACCCCGAAGACGAATACCAGCGCCTGACTGAGGCGGTCGGCGGCACCTATCTCCACCTCGGCGCGCCCGGCGTGCGGCTGAATCCGTTGGACCTTCCCCCTGGGGCGCAGCGGATCCCGGATGCGTTGACCCGCCGGTCGCTGTTCATCCACACGCTGCTCGCCGTCATGCTCGGCGAGCCGCTGTCGCCGCAGGAGCGCGCGGTGCTCGACCGCGCGGTCACCGCGACCTACGCCCGGGTCGGCATCACCGCCGACCGCCGCACCTGGACGCGCCCGGCGCCGCTGCTGGCCGACCTCGCCGATGCCCTCGACGACGACAGCACCGAGACCGGCGACCCGGCCGGAACCGATCTCGCGGCGCGGCTCACACCGTATGTGTCGGGCTCGTTCTCCGGCCTGTTCGACGGCCCAACGACGCGTTCGCCGGATGGGCATCTGGTGGCGATCTCGTTGCGGGACTTGCCCGACGAGCTGAAGTCGGTCGGCACCTTGATCGCGCTGGATGCGGTGTGGCGGCGCGTGCTCGATCCGCACCGCCGGCGCCGCCGCCTGGTTGTGGTGGACGAGGCGTGGCTGCTGATGCACCAGCCCGAAGCCGCGAAGTTCCTGTACCGGCTGGCGAAGTCGGCGCGCAAGTACTGGGCCGGGTTGGCGTTCGTCTCCCAGGACGCCGGAGATGTCCTCTCCAGTGACTTGGGCAAGGCGATCGTGTCGAACGCCTCGACGCAAGTCCTGTTGCGACAGTCCACTCAGGCGATCGACACCATCGCCGACGCCTTCCGCCTCTCTGAGGGGGAACGCGCTTATCTGCTCGCCGCCGGGCCGGGCGAAGCGCTCTTGCTCGCGGGCACCAGTCGGGTTGCCTTCCACGCCTTGGCTTCCGACGAAGAAGACACCTTGATCACGACCGACCCCCAGGCCCTGGCCGGACTGGACGCTGGCGAGGAGGACGACCTCGAACCATGAGCACACCCTCGAACACTTTCGCCTCGATCACCAACCCTACGTCCGGGATCGCCGACGCGCCCACCGCGGCCTGGGAACGTGCCTGCACCTGGCTACAGCAGCATCTCGTGCTGCTGATCGTGCTCGCCGTTCTCGCCGCCGCCTGCCTCGCCGTGCTGGCGAAGCTGCGGTGTGCGGCGCGGCGCCGGTGGTATGCGGGGGCGCGGGTGGTGACCGTGCTGCCCCCGGCGGGACTCGACCCCGCCGCGGCGGTGGCCGGGGCGCGGCGGTTGTGGTGGGACCTGCCCAGCCTGGCCCCACCGCGCTGGAAACGGCTCGTGGCCGGGGTGCCGCACCTGGCCGTCGAGTACCACCTGGCCGCGGGCGAGGATCTCGCCGTGCGGTTGTGGCTGCCGGGGCCGGTGCCGACGGCCCGGATCGACGCGGCGCTGCGCGCCGCGTGGCCCGGCACCCTCGTCCTCGACCACACCCGAACCACGCCCCAGCAAAACGACGAGTCGGCGGCTGCGGGTAAGGCGGGGCTGGTGGTGACTGGGGGCACTGTGCGGCCGGAACGGCCCGAGCATCTGCCGCTGCGCGTCCCCGACGCGCGCGACGAGTCGCTCGATCCGTTGCGGGCGCTGGAAGCCGTGTCCGGGCAGCTCGCCGAGGGCGAGTCGGCGGTGGTGCAGATCCTGGCCCGGCCCGCGGTCGGACGCCGGTTGCGCCGCTACCGGCGCACGGTCGACCGAATGCACTCTGGCCGGCCGGGACGCCGCTCGGCGCTGGCCAGCTTCGTGTCGGTGCTGGTGCGCGAGGTGATGGAGATCGTCACCGGCAGCACGTCCACCGCGACCACCCACGGCACCAGCGAGCAGGCGCCGCGGCGGCTGGACCCGCAGCAGACCGAGGAACTACGCGAGATCCGAGCGAAAAAGCAACAGCCGCAGTGGGAAGTGGCGCTGCGCTACTACGCCGCCACCACGCATCACGGGCCGCAGGCCGCCGAACGGGTCCGCGGGATCGCCGACGCGCTCTTCGGCGCGTTCGCGCTGCTGGCCGGGCGTAACGCGCTGGCCCGCCACCGCCTGCCCAAACCCCGGGTCGTGATCGCGGCGCGGCGGCTGCGCCGCGGGGCGCTGCTGTCGGCCGGGGAACTGGCGGCGCTGGCGCACCTGCCCGCCCGCACCGAAGCGCTGGCCAGCGGCCAGGCCCGCAGCGTGCCCGCACCCCCGCACACCACCCGCCGCCTCTGACTGCCCAGCAAAAAAGGCTCTGTTGATCTATGTGTGGGCCCGGTTTGGCCTGGTAGAAGGGGCACGTCGTTGCTGGGTCTAGGTTTCTGAGCTGTCGAGGAACAGAAACGAATAGTCGGAGAACGACGTGCCCTCTGCCAGGGTATGGGGTCGGCTGCTGAGTGTGCATCCCGCGGTCGTGGAATCGGTGGTGTTCGACGAGGCCGAGCAGGTGCTGGTGGCCCGGGTGCGGTTGCGGCGCCGGGACCGGAACCGGTGTGGGGTGTGCCGCCGGCGCTGCCCGCGCTATGACGCGGGGCGGGGCCGACGACGGTGGCGTGCCCTGGATCTGGGCACCGTGCAGGCGTTTGTCGAGGCTGACGCGCCGCGGGTGCGGTGCCGCGCGCACGGTGTTGTGGTCGCGGCGGTGCCGTGGGCTCGTCATGGTGCCGGGCATACTCGCGCCTTCGATGACACCGTGGCGTGGTTGGCGACCCAGTCGTCGAGGACCTCGGTGCGGCAGCTGACGCGCCCCGACCGTGGGGGCGATCATCACCCGGGTCCGTGCCGATATCGACGCCCAGGTTGATCGGCTGGCCGGGCTGCGCCGGATCGGGATCGACGAGATCAGTTACAAGAAGAATCACCGGTATCTCACGGTGGTGGTGGATCACGACACCGGCAGGCTGGTATGGGCAGCGCCGGGCAACGACAAAGCCACGCTGGCCGCGTTCTTCGAGTTGCTCGGACCGGACCGCTGCGCCCGGATTACCCATGTGTCAGCGGATGCAGCCGCGTGGATCGCCCACACCGTGGCCCAGTACTGCCCGGACGCCATCCGGTGCGCTGACCCATTCCATGTGGTCGTGTGGGCCACCGACGCCTTGGACAAGGTGCGGCGCCAGGCGTGGAATACCGCGCGCCGCCAACCCGGCGGCAGCAGCAAGGACCGGCGCGGCCGCACCGCCTCGGCCGGTGCCGCACAAACCATGAAACGAGCACGGTGGGCTCTGTGGAAGAACCCGGAAAACCTCACCGATCACCAACGCCACAAGCTTGCCTGGATCGCGAAAACGGATTCTCGCCTTTACCGTGCTTACCTGCTCAAAGAAGGACTCCGGCACGTCTTCGCAGTGGGCGGGGAAGCCGGTAAGGAAGCGTTGCAACGCTGGCTGTCCTGGGCCGCACGATGCCGGATACCCGAGTTCACAAAACTCGCGCGAACCACCCGATCCGAACTCGCTGCCATCCATGCGACTCTCGACCACGGCCTGTCGCACGCGCTGATCGAGTCAACCAACACCAAGATCCGCCTACTGACGAGGCTGGCTTTCGGGTTCAAACACCCCGACGCCCTCATCGCCCTCGCGCTCCTCGCCCTCGGCGGCTACCGCCCCGAACTACCCGACCGCACCCACACATAGATCAACAGAGCCAAAAAAAAAAGGGGGTTGTCATTGCCCGCCAACACAAAGCCCGCATCCACGGCCCGACGCACGGACTCCGCAGCGGTAGCTGGCCCGGCGCGGCTCACGCTGCGCCCGGCCAACGACCGCCGCCGCCGGACACCGAAATCGCTCGGGATCACCGACGCCGGACCGGCCCGCCAAGTCGTGCTCCCCGTGGTCGACGCCCGCCACCACCTCCACATCACCGGTACGACCGGGAAAGGTAAGTCGACCGAGCTGCTGCACCTTGCGCTCGCCGACATCGAGGCCGGACGCGGAGTCGCTGTCATCGAGCCCCGCGGCGACCTCATCCGGGACCTGCTCGACCGGATGCCCAAAGACGCCGGCGAGCGACTCGTGCTCATCGACCCCGACGAAGAACTCGCTCCCGCGGCGCTGAACGTGCTCGACCCGGCCGGACTCGGCGGCGAGACCGTCGCCGAGCACCTCGTGTCCACGCTGCACCGCATCTACTCCTCCTGGTGGGGACCGCGCGTCGAAGACACCCTGCGCGCCGCGGCCTACACCCTCACCGGGCGGCCCGGCTCCACCCTGGCCGACATTCCGTTGCTGCTCACCAATTCCCGCTTCCGCACAGAGGCCACCCGCCGCATCCGGCGCGAAGACCCCACCGGGATCGGGGCGTTCTGGAGCGCCTACGACAAGCTCACGCCCTCGGCCGCGGCCCAGCAGGCCGGGCCGGTGCTGTCCAAGCTCCGCGCGGTCACAGCCCGCAGGTTCGTCGCCGACCTCTACGGCACCGCCACCTCCAGCTTCGACCCGGCCGACGTGCTCGACGGCGGCATCCTGCTCGCCCGCCTCCCCAAAGGCGAACTCGGCGAAGATTCCGCGCGGCTGGTCGGGTCGTTGCTGGTGGCTTCGCTGTGGCAGGCCGCGATCGGCCGCTCGCACCAACCCGAGCACACCCGCGCCGACGCCACCATCCTGATCGATGAGGCGCAGAACTTCCTGAACCTGCCCACCCCGCTCGGGGACGCGCTGGCCGAGTCCCGCGGCTACCACGTCGGCTGGGTGCTCGCGCACCAGCACCTCGACCAGCTCACCCCGGCCCTGGCGAAAGCGCTGGACGCCAACGCCCGCAACAAGCTGTTCTTCGGCGTGAGCCCGGACGACGCCCGGCATTTGGCCGCGCACGTCGGCCCGCACCTCGACGCGGGCGATCTCACCCGGCTGGCCAAGTTCCAGGCCGCGTGCCGATTGTCGATCGACAACCGTGACACCACCGGCTTCACCCTGCGCACCCTGCCACCGCCGCCCGTGATCGACGGCCGGGCCGACGAGTTACGCGCCGCGGCCCGCGCGCACGGCATCGACCGGGCCTCTCGCGACCGTGCCCGCAGCCGCCGCACCTTCGCCACCCGCGCCCCACACGACGACACCGAGACCGATTTCGACAGTGACCTCGACTGACGCTCCCCCAACGGGCATTGGTCGTCACCCGGCAGGCCGTTCCTGGAGGATTCCTATGCCTGACAACGGAAACACGCCCGCGGTGAGCCCTCCTGCACGCCGCCGGATTCGCCACCGCGGCGGAGCCGTCGACCCGGTCGAGCTGGCGTCCCGGCTGACCGAGCGGGACCGGACCCTGCTGCGGCTGCTGGACGAGCACCGCGTGCTCACCAGCAACCAGATCGCCGACCTGTTGCCGTATCCGAATCTCAACCGGGCGCAACGGCGGCTGCTGGCCTTGTGGCACTGGCACGTGCTCGACCGGTTCCGCCACCCCACCCCGAACGGGGCGCTCACCGGCTGGCGCTACACCCTCGGGGTGGCCGGGCATGGCGTGCTCGCCGCCATGCGCGGTGCGACTCCGCCTCGGCCGAGCAGCGTGCGCGAGCAGGTGCTGCGGCTGGCCACCGACCCCCGCCTCGATCATCTGCTCGGCATCAACGACGTCTTCGCCGCACTCACCGCGCACGCTCGCGGCAGCGGCGAGGCCGAGCTGCGGTTGTGGCACGGCGAGCGGTCCGCCGCCGCTGACTGCGGCGGCCTGGCGCGGCCCGACGCGCTGATCGTCTACCGCGAGCACGGCGCTGGGCTGGTGGCCTGCTACGAGCACGACACCGGCACCGAACCCCTCACCCGCGTGGCGGAGAAACTCGACGGCTACGCCGAACTCGCCCGCGCGGGCGGCCCGCACCCGGCGCGGAAAACCCAGCAACACCACGGGTTCTGGGTCCTGTTCGGACTCCACTCCCCCGCCCGTGAAGCCAACCTGCGCCAACGGCTGGCCACAGTCGACCACACCGGACCCGCGCTGGCCGACGGGGACGTCGGCTGGCGCATCGCCACCGCTAACGGCGAGGACCTGCACACCCCGGCCGGGCCGGTGTGGCTGCCACTGCACGCCCGCCAGCGGCAGCACCTGGCCGACCTCGCCCACACCCGCGCCGACAGATGAGGAGGACCGCGTGCAAGCCGGCATGAAAATCGCCGTGGCCGCAGGCTGCGTGTTGCTCGCGCCGGTCCTGTTCCTCTCCGCCACCCTCGGCGCGGTCCTGGGCACAGACGGGGCCAGCAGCGGCGCGGGCGGGGTCATCGCCTGCACCACCGCCGGCGCACCCACCGGCAGCGTGGCCGGATACGACCCCGATCAGATGGCCAACGCCGCCACCATCGTCGCCGTCGGCAAACAACTCCAGGTTCCCGAATACGGGTGGGTGATCGCGGTCGCCACGGCGATCACCGAATCCGGTCTCCGCAACCTGAAATACGGAGACCGCGACTCCCTGGGGCTGTTCCAGCAGCGCCCCTCGATGGGCTGGGGCAACCCGCAACAAGTCACCGACCCCACCAACGCGGCGAGCCAGTTCTACCGGCACCTGCTCGCGGTGCCGAACTGGCAACAAATAGGCCTCGCCCCCGCCGCGCAAGCCGTGCAAGCCTCCGGCTTCCCCGACCGATACGCCAAGTACGAATCCGACGCGCGGCAGATCGTCAGCGCGCTGACCGGAGTGTCCTGCGCCTCAGCCCCGGCTCCGTCGAGTAGTGGAGGGTGGGTGGCGCCGACGGCGGGGCGCTGCACGTCGGGGTTCGGTCCGCGGGGTGGGGAATTCCACCGCGGGCAGGACATCGCCGCGCCGATGGGCGCCCCGATCGTGGCCGCCAGCGGCGGGCGCGTGATCGCCTCCGGCCCTGCCAACGGCTACGGCCTGTGGGTCCGCATCGAACACGCAAGCGGGGTGATCACCATCTACGGGCACAATAACCGCAACCTCGTTGCCGTCGGCCAAACAGTCCACACTGGACAGATGATCGCTGAGGTTGGCGACCAAGGCGAGTCCACTGGCTCGCACCTGCACTTCCAAGTCGAGACCGGCGGACAATCGGTCGACCCGGCTGGGTTCTACCGGCAGCAGAACGGCCCGGCGCTGTGTGCCCCGTCAGCGACCCGGCAAGCTCCCGGGGTTCGGTGAGAGTGCCTGCGGTCCGGCCGGGATCAGGTCACGCTGTCTCGCGCCGGTTTCGATTCTCGTTCCGGCGGCGAAGGTCAACGCCGAGTCCGGCCAGCTCGTGGACGGCGTTGCGCAAGGCGCGGTGGTCCGACGCGGTACACGGGAGGGTGTAGGCGTGCCCGCCGGGCAACGCGACCCGCCAGTGCTTTCCGCGGCGGGCCAGCTCACATCCGGCCGCCCGCAGCCGGGCCCGGAGTTCGCGCCAGGTGGTGGGCCAGACGGTTCCGGCACCGCCGCGGCGGCTACGCCGCGCCGGCGCGGCGCGCGGGGCCATCGGGGGCGGACTGGTGGTGTCGCTGGCGGGGTGGAACGTGACGTAGCACACTAAGCCATCTCCGGCGCGCACGCGCAATTCGCAGTCGGGTCGGCGGTGCCGGAGAAGGTCGGGCGCACCACGCACTGGTGCGGTCCAGTGCGGGTTGTGGAAGGTGGCGAGCACGGCTCGTGTCGCATCCGGTGTGGACACTCGGCGAGCCGCGCCTGGGGTCATGCGCGGCAACTCACCGCTGGTCATCGCGTGCATCCATAGTGGACTTGTATTCGCTGCGTAGGTCCCACAGGGTGCGGCCGTCGCTCACCCGGCACCAGAACTGCCATCCGTTCTGGTGCGGACTGCCGAGCGCGGTCGTCGCGGCTGAGGGATTGGTGAAGAGCCGCCCGTCATCCAGCCGCAACAAGCCCTCCGCAGTCAGCTGGCCAGTGCGGTGCACGCCGAGACCCGGCCGCCAATACACCAACTGTTCACCGGCGTCTACCAGCCCCGCCGCGAGCAGGTCGCGCAAACTGACACGCCCTCGACCAATAACCTGCATCGGCGGCGGCACAGGCGGGGCGACCTCCGCGGCGTCGATGTAGGCGCCCATGATGGCCGCGGCGGCAGGGGCGACCACCTCGGGCCAATCGTGGCCACGACGAGGCCACGTTCCCGCGGGAATCCACCGGTCGCCGTCGGCAACGGCCAGCCGCACGCACACCGCGTCGGACTCATCGTCGGTTGCGGTGGGCGAGGCCAATTGGACGATGAGGTCGCCGCGGCAACCGGATGCCGGATATTCGTGTTCGCACCATTGCCCGGCGAACAACACCACCTCGCCGGTCGCGGCGAGCCGATCTGCGGCGGTCACCAGCAACGCCCAGGCACCGGGCGGCATCCGCATGGGGACGGCCTGAATGCCGCCGTCGGCAATCAGCACCGCATCCTCGCGGGCCAGCCCTTCGGTGACTCGTAGGTCTGTGAGGCTAGGCGCGCCGTCCACCGTGACGCGCATGATGCCCTGCGGACCAGACTCGTCGGTCGTAACAGGGGACGCGGCCTCCGCGGCGATCAGGTCATCGCCCTGGACGTCGAGGATGCCGCGTTCGGGCCGTTTGGCCACGTCGGACAGCGGCAGGCCCGCCGTGTCGTCGCAATGGTCGCCGATCACGTAGTCCCGATCTGGCAACGCGTTCGCGGTCTCGAGGTCGGTATGCACCATGGTTGCGATGTCCTTTCCGTGGAGGTGTTGCGCGGCTCGCGCGCACACATGCACGCTCGACTCGTGCCGGAATGTCAAGCCGCACAAGGCAACCGCCCGCCACAAAAAGACGCCTGTCTTGTTTGGACGGACGAGTTGACTTCACCCCGGGATCGAGCGTTGATGGACGCGTAGCCCGCACAACCCCGGTAGCGCGCCGGAGAGCTACAGCCCCCGGGGGCATGACCAACCCGCAACCAACCCGATCAAGGGAGTGCATCGTCATGCCACACACCAAGACCACCAAGAACGCGAAGGCGGCGGACGCCGCGAACGCCAGCACTGGCCCGTCGGCTGCCGACAAGCTGCGCACCGCGCTGCGCCGCAACCCGGGCACGACCGCCCGCGAACTGGCCGAGCTAGCCGGCATCGGCGGCTCGACCGCAACCAAGCTCCTCGCCGTCTGGGCCACCGACGGGCAGGCCGTACGGCTGGTCGACGAGGACACCGGCGGACGCAAGGCCGCCACCCGGTGGGCACCGCCGGAGCCAGCCGACGACAGCCCGCCCCGCGAGTGCGACACGACCGCGTCGCCGTGCATGACGGCCGACACCACCGAAACTAAGGCCACCACGGCGAACTCCAGCGACGCCCCGCCGAGCGGCAGGCTGCCCAAGGGCGCGCTGCACGGCCTGGTCGAGGACTTCCTGTCCGAACCCGAGCGGCGTGACAACGCCTACACCGCGGGCGAGATCGGCCGCAAGCTGGTCCGATCCTCCGGCGCCGTGCGCAAGGCCCTGGACAGGCTCGCCGAGAAGGGCACCGTCGCCCTGGTCCAGGAAGAGCCGCGCCGCTACCAGCTCGCCGACGCCGACTGACCCGTCACCACCCGACCGGGCGGGGACGCCGCTGACCTCGGCGGCGCCCCCGCCCGCCATGGCGGTCGATGCCCATTCGAAGGAGGGACTGCCCATGCAGCTCACCCCGCCCTACCCGCTGTCCCTGTTGCGGGCAGCGCACCGCGGTATCGCCCGCGGTGACGAACTCGCCGTCACCGCCGTGATTCCCGAAGCCCACTGCGCCGCCGATGCGCCGCGCCGGGTGTCCGGTCCGGTAATCGGGATCGGGTCGCGGATCAGCGTGCACGACCGCGAGACCGGTCGGCTGGTCGAGGATATCCATTCCGCGTGGATCACCCACGCGACCGTCGAACGGGGGCGGCAACCGTGACGCGCTGCACCTACCGACGTGGGGACGTGGGGTATGACTGGCTGCGGGCGATCACCATCACCCCGGCCGACGACGGCGACACCCCTGCCATCGTCAGCTGGACCGCCTAAACAGGGCTTCGACCGACACGCGGCACAAGACCGTGACCGGCGCCGGGGCAGCAGCTCACCGGAGCGAGGGCACGCACAGCCACGCTCGGAGTCCATAATGGACTCCGGACTCCAGTTGCCTGCGTTGCCCGGTACACCATCACGCCGTGTCAGCTTTCGACGAGTGCGCGGAGCGCGGCGAAGGAGTCGGCCAGCTCATCGATCAGCTCCTCGAACTCGTCTCCGGGGACGTTCAGTTCGGTGAGGGCGTTCACAGCCCGGACGACCCGGGCGAAGGTCTCCGCATGCTCGGGCACGGGCACGAAGCGGGGTCGGTCCTGGTAGCGCAGCTCGACGCAGTGCCGGTGCAGGAGGTAGCGCTCCCCCGGCGCGGCGAGCTCGCACACTCGCACCACCACCTCGCCGCCGCCCAGGGCGAGTCCGCACTCCCAGCAGCCCTCCACACTGCCGGGGCCGACGGACTCGACCGAGACCACGATCAAGCCACCGGGCACCACATCGTTCCGCTGCACGGGCGGTACCGTCGTGCGAGCCTAGGTGCACTAGGTTGGGCGCGGCTCGGTGAACCCGTCACACACCCACCCGCAGTTCCCGTCGTCCTGGGGGCGGTCACGGTCCCACAGCTCGAGTTGCACGGTCTGGCCGTCCCGGTCGGCGTCGCGCTGCGCAGCCCGGTTACGCGCGGGCCGGGTGTTGTAGTAGGTCAGCCGGTAATCGACGTTCGCGCCGCGGATCGTGCGGAACTTGCGTGCCGGACGGCGGTGGTTCGCCGCCGCGTCGGTCGTGGTGCGATCAGGGAGGGGCGATGCCGTCGAAGCGCCGTGTGCCGGTTGCCACGGGCCAGTGCGGGTGTGGCGGATCCACACCTGGCCATCGTCGAAGGCGTACGCGAGGTCGGCCAGGTCGCTGTAGTCGTACGGGTCGGCCTCGTCCGGGGCGTAGGCGTGGCCGACCCACTCGTCCCACACCCGCAGCAACGCCGCGACCGCGGCCGAGTAGCCGCCCTCGGTGGTGGCGTCGAGGGGCTGGTGCCCGCCCTCGGCGCCGGTGAGCGCCAGAGGTATGTCATCGCCCCGCACGGTTCCGATCCACTCGGCGTTCTCGCCCCGGCCGACGTAGAAGGCGGCGTAGCTCGTCATGGCACTCCGTCCACAATGGACTATTTTCGTCGGCGTCTACCGTGATGGCGCTTCGGTTTCGATGACGTTCCATCCCGAGTCCCAGCAGCCGCCGTTACCGGCGCCCCAGTTCCCGTCGGCCGGTTCGGTGTAATACACGTTGACGAGCGGCTCGTCGTGCTGGTTGACCATGCCGTTCTCTCCGACACGGGCGACAGTGCGTACCGGCCGCCCGAGGTCCATGACGTGTGGCAGCAGGAGCCGCATCCCGGGTTTCAGGTCCCGGGTGGTCATGCGTCGGGTGCGTGGCAGGGCCACCCCACACGGGTAGACCTCGGGTATGTGATCGCTCGTCGGTGTGACAGCGTCGAACACTGATACTCCTTCCTCGGGATGGCCGTACGACTGAGTGTGCACTATGGACTTATGTCTTGGTGTCGTAGTCGGCGCCACAGTTGGGCACGAATCGGCCAGGTAGTGTCGGGTGCCCGCAATCGCTCCGGCTGGGTACCGGTGGACGTCGCGACGGGTGATCGTGCAGGCAAGGTGGTCATCCGGAGGAACGGGTGCACGATCGACCTCGCGGGCCCATGTACTGACGAAGGGCAGTGCCCGCACGTTCCGTTGATTGTCAGCAATAATCGCCATACTTTGTCCGTCCATTGTGGACGTGTTCACTAGACCCAGCGCTTAAGAACTTGTCTCATTTGGCGAGTTTCTTGTAGTAGGTGATGGTGGCGCCGAGGGTGAGGAAGGCGAGGTAGTGGCTGGGTTTGCGTTCGTAGCGGATGGTCAGGCGCCGGTGGCCGGTCAGCCAGGCGATTGTCCTTTCGATCACCCATCGGTGTTGGCCGAGTTTCTCTGTGGATTCGATGCCCTTGCGGGCGATGCGCGGGATGATCCGGCGCTGCCGGAGCCAGTCGCGCAACGCGGGAATGTCGTAGGCCTTGTCGGCGTGCAGCTTGGCCGGTTTGCTCCGTCGTGGTCCGCGGCGGGAGCGGATCGCGGGGATCGCGTTGACCAGGGGTTTGAGGGCGTGGCTGTCGTGGGTGTTGGCCGCGGAGATGCCGACGGTCAGCGGCAGGCCGGCCCGGTCGGACAGCACATGGATCTTCGAGCCGGGTTTGCCGCGGTCGACCGGGCTCGGGCCGGTCAGTCCGCCCCTTTGGCCCTGACGGATGCTCCGTCGAGGACCGCGCGGGACCAGTCGATCATGCCTTGGCTGCCCAGTTCGTCCAGCACCGCCCGGTGCACATCGCGCCACAGTCCAGCGGCCGACCACTCGGTGAACCGGCGATGCGCGGTGGGTACCGTGACCCCGAAGCTGGGCGGCAGATGCCGCCAGGCGCACCCGCTGGTCAGCACGAACACAATCGCGGTGAACACCGCCCGATCGTCCACCCGCGACATTCCGCCGCCCTGCGGGCGCGTCTTTCCCGGCGGGATGAGCGGTTCCACCAGCGTCCGCAACTCGTCGGGCACCAGCCGCCGCGACAACTCGTCCATCACAACTCATGATCTTGCCCGCACCTCAACCCACATCCAAGTGAGACACGCTCTAAGTGAAGGGATCCAGGGCACCGACCCATAGTAGTTATACCAATAATGGCCGCGCTCACCGTAGTCAAATTCGCCCTTGACCTGTTGAACGCAATTCTCGGCGACGTTCATCTCGTTTCCGAACATCTCGCACGCGATCGCGGCCATCGCTTTCGCCTGGTAGTCCGGCAACCCCCAACTGTAGGCACGGTGGTAGATCGCGCTAAACGTCCCTGCGCTGTACGCGCCTCCTGGCTGGTACGCGTGCCCGTTCGTCATAGTTTCGGTGACGGGGATGTCTTCCACGCCACTACAGCTCGCTCTATCCACTGTGGACATTGGTTTCTAGTTCGGGTTCGGCTGCGCGCAGGGTGGCGTCGAGCACCTCGGCGGGCGCGCCTGCGATCAGGGTTGTCCAGCGGATCAGCCGGGCGCGGTCGCCGGTGAGGGCGGTCACGGTGAGCGAGCCTTCGCGGTCGGTGATGGTCACCGACACCTGGCCGCCGGGGCTGCGGAACGTTTCGCCGTTGGCATCGGGCTGGAATTCGTAGCCTTCGAGTACCCGGAAGTAGTCGAAAATGATCTTCGTCATAGTTCCTCCTAGAAGTCCACTGTGGACTCGATCTCGGCCGAGAGCGACCTTCACGTCGGGGTGGTGAGCAGCCGGTATCCAGGTGTGATCCGGCTTCCGGATCCAGACCCGCGTGCCGTCGAAGGCGTACATGTAATCGGTATCCAGCGGCGGGGTGTCGTCACGGTGCCGCGGGTAGATCGCAGCTCCGTGCCCGTCGTCTTCCCATACGGTCAGGAGGTCTTCGACCGCATCGCGGTAGGTGTCGGGGTCGGTGGCGGTCAGGGCTAGGCGCCCGGGACCGACCGCGGCCACGCCCGCGGGGTAGCTGTCACGTTGTAGCGTGCCGAGCCAGGTGCCATTTGACCCGGTCAGAAATTGGGCGTAGGTGCTCATGTGTTTTCCCGTTTGTCGTTCGGGCATTTTTTGGGCGGGGTGCGGAATTTTTGGGTTTTGCGGTTTCCGTTCCTGCTGACATTTCCACGCTAGCTCGGCGCGGTAGGGCGCGCAATAGCCGGGCGCGGATTTTTCCGATGTTTTTGCTATCCGGGTAGCGCGTGTGACGTGCGCACATAGGAGACCGGCGCGCGACAAGAATTGCGGCACCATTCCGCCGTTTTTCGGCGGAATGGTTGTGTGTCGCAGAATGCGACACACAACAGCGGCGGAAGCCGCAAGGAGGTGAGCAGCATGTGAGGTGAGAGGCCCGTACGGAGTGGTTATCGTGACCAGTCTGGCTCGTCGGCCACCCGACGCAAGGCCGGTCGAGCTGCGACGCCTTGGGACGCAAGGGGGTCAGTGGGGGGTCATCCTTAAGACGACGTGCCTTCGACGTCCACGGCGACGTCCCGGATGACCCCCCACTGACACCGTCCTTGGCGGCTACACCACCCCGGAATCGACTCGTGCCGGCGGACCTGGTCGCCGAACGATCTGCGCTCATTGCGATGGGGTGAATTGCGGAATCGTGAGCTCGGTGCGTGCACCGATGCGGTTTTATGTGGTTACGTCGACGGAACATGTACTTACTCATCACGGGGCCTGGTTGCCGATGTTGTGGGTATGTCGTTGCGGCCTGGGCCGGAGTGGAACACACCTTCATGTAGAGGGGAAGCGGCGGAATTTAGCTCTGTCGGACGGGTGTTTTATCGAGTAGTGCGGTGGTGCCGGGATCGGGTTCGAGGTCGATGTCGCGGAGATTGGCGTGCAGGCGCCGGTAGGTGGCCTGCGCGGCGTCAAGGCGGCCGAGGTCGCGTTGCAGGGCAATGGTTCTGCGGTAGAGGGCTTCGGTGTAGGGGTCCCAGGCGATGGCCACAGCGAGCGCGTCGAGGGCTTCGTCGGGGTTGTGGTCGCGGACGTCGCTGGCGAGGGCGACGAGGGCGTCGACGGCCTGGCTGCGCCAGTGCTCGGCCACCGGTTCGGCCCACGCGTACGGCGCGCCCTGCAGCGGTGCTCCGGCCCGGCATGCGTGGGCGAGGCGGCGTAGTGCCTCCAGGCGGGTGTCGGGGTCGCTGCTGGTGCGGGCACGGGTAAGAACGTCTTCCAGCTCCCACACGTCGGCGGTGAGGGTGTCGGGGTCGAGCCGGTAGCGGCCGGACTCGGCGAGCACGAACATCGCCTCGTTCTCGCCGGTGGCTTTCCGCAGGGCCGAGCGGGCGTGGGAGATGGCTTCGTGCAGGCGCGCGGCGGGCTGATCGGGCAGGACGGCCTCGCGCAGCGTGTCCGCGGTGGTTCCGTGCCGGTGGGCGGCGAGGTAGGCCAAGACTTCGCGGGCGCGAGTACGCAACCCGCGGACGTGGCTGCCGCGGGCGTGCACGCGCACCCCGCCGAGCAGCAGCACCACCACGGCCGGTTCCTTCTCGGACGCCGTCGTGGTGTGCGGGCTGCTGGCGGGGGTATCGGCGTTCACGCCGGGGGTGTCGTCTGCCTTCGACTGGTCGTCCAGCGTGGTGTCGTCGCGGGGTTGGCGGGGCGCGGGAGTGCGGGCAGCGGCCAGCAGGTGCCAGATCTCGTCCGCTTCGGCCGGGGTGAGGGTTTCCGCGCGCGCTCCGGCCACCGGTTCGGCGCCGGGGCCGTGCGCGACGGTGATGGTGCCGTCGACGTCGAGGGTCAGGTGCGTGACGTCGCCGGCCTCGTGAAGGTGATCGTCGTCCAGGAGCAGGGCGTGGATACCGACCGCGCGGCCCTGGTCGAGCAGAGTGGCCCATTCGCGCCGATGCGGTGGGGACGGGCGGGCTGCCACCAGCAGCAGCACCGGCTCGGTGCTCTCGCCGGGCCGCTGCTGGTGGCTTTCGTCAGGGTGGAGGTCGGCGTCGAATTGGTCGTCGTCGCGCAGCCGGGTACGGCGGGTGAGCTCGGTGCGCAGCCGCGCCAGCGCCGCGGTCTCGTCGGCGGTGACCTCCACCCCCGGGGCCTGCCGCAGCGCAAGATCGTCCCCTCCGGCGACCAGCTCGGCGATGGCGGAGTCCGCCAGCAGCGCCTGGGCCGGGTAGCGCGCGTCAACGGCCAGCACGGTGGCCAGCACGGCGCGGACGGCAGGCGCGGCACCGGGGCCGCTCAGCGCGAGCCCGCCCGTGGCCGACAGGTCCAACGCCCGGGCGGTGGTGCCGGTGTGGACGGTGATCACCGGCGCGAGCGGCGGCCAGACCCGCCGTCGTCCGGCCGAAAGGGCGTCGACCCCGTCACTGCGATCAACGGCGTCGCCCGAGTCGTCATCCCATTCGGCGTCGTGGCGGTGTGTGGCGCGCAACGCGGCGTGGTCGAGGGTGGCGATCACCGAGCCGGGCCCCGCGGGATCGGCAGGCCCGGGATGGCGGTCGGCTGGGGTGAGTCGGCCAGTTGGGGTGCGGCGCGCGCGGCGGCGCCGCCGCGCCAGGACGAGCAGGACGGCAATGCTCAACGCCAGGCCGAGCCCGACCAGCCCACCGCCGGGAAGTTCCACCGGCGTGTGCTGGTCAGCCTGCACGCCCTTGTCCTGCTCCGGACTCGACGAGTTGCTGGGTGGCGCGGGCGCTGTCGGTGTGCTGCTCGGCGGTGGTGGGGCCGGGCTGGGTGGCACGGCCGGCGGTTCCGATGCGGCACGGGTTGCTGCTGCGGCCGGGAGGTGGATCTGCCAGCCGGGCAGGAGCTGGTCCGGGTGGCGCAGGACGCGCCCGTCGGGCTGCGGGAGCCCGCGGTTGGCGTCGAACAGCGCGGGCCAGGCGTCGGGGTCGCCGAGTTCGCGTTCGGCGATGGCGGAGAGGGTGTCGCCGGGCTCCACCGGCACGGTCCGCGCGCTCGCCCGGCCGTCCGGGGCATTCGCGGGCAGGTTGACCGCGTCCGACGGGAGCAGCAGCACATCGTGCGGATACAGCTCGTGCGGGTTGGGGATGCGATCGGCGTTGAGGACGGCGATCTCGTGGTAACGGCGGCCGTCGCCGAGGTGATAGACGGCCAGCCCCCACACCGTGTCACCGTGGTGAACGGTGATGCGGGGGAAGTCCGGCCGTATCGACGGGTCCACCCACGTCCGGCTCGGCTTCTGCTGTGCCAGCGAGTCCGCCTGCGCCGACACCGGCTCGGCGGTGGCGTGGGTGTGGGTCTGCTGTGGAGGCCGGTGCGGGGCGGTAGCCACGATGGGGCTGCCGGTGACGGGCAAAGCGGACGCGGTGCCCGACGAGATCAGCACCAGCGCCGCCGCGACAAGCCCCGCGATCCACCGGCCACGCGGAACCCGGGCCAGCACACCGCGGGCGGTACGAACTCCCTGCCTGGTCTGGCGAATCACTTCAGCCGTAACGGACAAGGTGAGCAGCAACCAGCCCGCCCACGCCACGACAACCAGCAGCACGGCGATGAGGTCGCCGGTGAGCCACGCCCACCGCACGGTGTTCCAGATCCGCTCGGGCCAATGGCTGATCGGAGCTAGATCCGGCCAGCGGTCGGGAATCAGCCGGGTGGGGTCGGCGCCGAGGGCAAGGAGTCCGCACGGTGTCCCGACGACGAAGGCGAGTAGGGCCAGCGCGGCGAGCAGGCCACGCAGCCGCTGCACTGCTGGCGACGTCATGGCAGGTTGCCGTCTCGGGTGCCGACGCCGAGCTGGGCCAGTGCGGTGCCGGTAGCCTGCGCGCTGCCGCCGAGCAGGCCGATGGTGGTGGGCTCGGTAACCGTGACTGTCACGCGGACAGCGCGGGGGCCGGTGATGGTGACCTGGCCGGGGTGCCCAGCGCGGGCGAGGTAGTCCGCGGCAGTGCGGGCCGCGTGGACGGTGTCGACCCCGACGTTCGAGCTGCGGGTGTCCACGGCCGTGTTGGCTGCACGGGCGGCCTCGGCCGCGACGGCGTCGGCGCGGGCGATGGCTCGCAGCCGCGCGGAACCGTCGACCACCAACGCGAACACCAACAGCAGCGCGGGCACCAGGACCGCGACCATCACGCTGACCGACCCGGCATCCCTCGGCGCACGGGCAATGGTTGCGCGGGCGGTCATGGGATGCTCCGGTACGGGTCTGCCGGGCTGGTGAAGGCACCTGTGACGCGGGTGTCGCCAGGGATCGGGAGGGCGAGATCGCTCAGCGGCACGCGGCAAGTCACGCGGACCCGAACCTGACCGGCACGGCCGAGGGCGATCTGGCTGGCATCGACGGACACACTGGAGTCACGGCAAGTAATGCCCTCGCGCCCCAACCGTTCCCGGGCAACTGCCCCTCCGGCCTGCTGTGCCGCGGCGGGGCCGCGGGCGATCGAAGCGGCGCGCGCCCCGGCGGTGGCGGCGTTGTCGACCGCCTGCTGGGCCGACGAGGTACGGGCACCCGCGACGATCAACAGCCCGACCAAGACCACGGCAGGCACGAGCACGGCGGCCTCGACGCTGACCGAGCCCGCATCACTCCACCACCGTCGGCGAACGTGGCGTCGGCGGGAATTCACGAGCCACCGCCAGCGGCGGCCAGCGGCGTGGTCCACCGCTCCTTGCTTGCCTGCGCGCTGGCTTCGACGCGGATATCCAGGCCCGGAATCGGGAGCACGCGAGGCGCGGTGCCCGAGACCGTGACCTCGACGGTCTCGACGGTGACCGCCGCCTGCACCTCGACAGCAGTGAGGACGCCGCTCCCGGCACGGGTGGTGAACGAGCGCGCGGCCTCGGTCGCCGTGGTGGTCGTGGCACGGACCGGACGCCCGGCGTCGACGCCTGCCTGCGCGGCCTGGGCGACGACGGCGTGTGCGTACCACCACACCCCGCCCTGCACAGCCGATAAGATCAGCAGCAGCACGATCGGGAACAGCACGGCCAACCCCACCGACTCCGACCCGGTGTCCTCGCCCAGAGGGCCCCGCAGCATCACCCCACCTCCGCGGTGACCGGCTCGGCCGTGTTGACAGTGCCGTCGCCGGGCGCGGGAGCTCCAGTGGGGGCGGATGTCTGGCCCGCTTGGGCTTCTCGTGTGGACGGTTCCCGCCTCGCAGCGTTCTTCACGCCCGACGCGTCCCCTGTGGGCTTCGGTGTCTTTCGCTGGGGGCGGCTGGATTTCCGGCTGCCCAGCCATCGGGTGAGATCCGCGGCGGGGACGTCGGTGAACCGTGCCAGCTCGTCGATGCCGATGACGTCGCGTGCCTGGGCGAGCGCCTCGCCGAGTTCCCGCTCGATGTCGCCCAGTTGTTCCGCGACCGTGGCCCGGCGCTGGGCGAGTTCGCCGATCCGTTGTGCCGCAGCGGATCGCTGCGCGCTGCGGGCGGCATCAGCCTCGGCGACACGACGTTCGATCTCCTGGGTCGTAGCCATCCTCGTTCCTCCGATCTGTTGACTCCACGACGAGGCGGGGCGGGTGATCACGGCTGGGTGGGAGGTTTGTACTGGCCTTGAAGTTGGACGACCAGGGTGCGGATCGCGAACCCCAGCCCGACTGCCACAGCCAGGCCAATGGCCACCAGCACGGCCTTCTCCACAGATTCCGATCCCCGGTCCCCGCAGGCGCGCATCCGCGCCCACCGGGTGTCGAGACCGTTGGCGCAGGCGAATAGCAGCCCGGTCAGCGCGAGTCCCAGGCGCACGTAGTGGTGGCGCGCTCCGGCCACGATGCGGATAGTGTGGTGGATGGTGTTGGACATCCGAGGTCAACTCCTTCGCTCCAGTGGCGGGGATACGTTGTCCCGCAACGGCTTTTCTTCGTAGTGGCTCCGGCTAGGCGGCCCCGGTCAAAAGGCGGATGAGCGCCGGGAAGATCGCCAGCAGCAGGAACGCGACCAGCAGCAGCGCCACCGGCAGGGCGAGGCGTTGGGAGCGGGCGTTGGCGTCGGCCTTGTCCCCGGCCAGAGCGGCGGAACGCAGCGCACCGGCTTTGGCGAGCAGGGTGGTGTAGATCGCGGCGCCATCGGCGGCAGTGGCGAGAATGTCAGCCAGGTCCGCGAGTTCGACCACGCCCATCCGCTTCCCCAAGCGGGACAAGGCAACCCAGGGAGTGTGTCCGGCGCGCAGGGCGCGGCCGAGCGTGCGGCTGATCCGGGCGAACACCCACGAGTCACCGACGGCGGCGGCTTCGGCGAGAGCCTGGCTCGGGGCGCGTCCGGTCGCGCGTTCCTGGGCGACCAGATCGAGGTAGGCGGCGGTGGCCCGGCGGAACTCCTCCCGCGCCTGTCCGGCGTCCTCCCGCACGGAGAGCATCGGCACCACCGACCCCGCCATCGCGGCGAGCACGGCCGCCAGCACGACCACCGTGATGGGGAGGCCGAGGCCGCCGACCCATGCCAGCCCCACCAGGACGAGGACGCCCGTGGCGGCGCCGGCGGCCCAGGCCAGGCGGCGAGCGACATAGCGCTCCGGGGTGTGGTTGAGGATGTCGAGGTCGGCGGTGGGGATGCCCCACCAGCGGCTCGACGACCGAGCCGAGTAGCTGGCGAGTCGCTCGAGTCGGGTCGACCAGCGGCTTCTCGGGGCAGCGCCTTCGGCGTGGCGGGCGGCGCGGTCGTCCAGCTCGGCGATCGCGGCGGCCAGGTTGACCGTGGCCGGGCGAAGCAGCGCCAGGATCACGCACACCATCGCGAGCCCAGCGAGCGCGCCCAGCCCGGCGACAGTGAGTCCAGGGCTCATCGTGACACCACCTCCTCGGGGTGGGAGGCTGCGGCCAGCCGCCGCTTCGGTGTCGGCGCGCCGACCGGGGTGCGCGACGCCGTGCCGAGTAATCGAGCCGGACGGCGAGTGCGGGTCAGCAGGTGCATCCACCACCCGGATGCACCGAGCAGACCGGCGATCCCCGCCATCACCACTTGACCCAGCACGCCATCAAATGGAGTGAGGAACTCACGCGCGAACACCACCAACCCGGCCACCAAGACCGCGGTGATGCCAAGGATCGCGCGCACATCGGTACGGGGTTTCGCACGGTCGGCCTCGATGTCCCGGCGCGCCACCACCTCGGCCTCCAGCGCGCGGGCCTTGCCGTTGAGGACGTCAACCAGGCCGCGTCCGCCCGCACGGGCGCGCAAGATCAGCGCCAGGACCACCTCGTCGGCGGCCTCATCGCCGACGTCCTCGGCGAACGCCCGCAGCGCTGGTTCCAGGCCGCGGGTGCGCAGCCGCACCCCCAGCGTCTCCACCTCCGTGGCCAGCGCCTCGGGGGCCGTGCGGGCCGAGCTGGCGATCGCCTGCTCCACGCCCCCGGCACCGGAGGCCAGCACGTCGGCCAGGCGCCGCGCCCAGCTCGCCAACGCATCCAGCCGCGCAATGACACACTGTGCGTCGTGTCCGCGCGCCAGGATCGGCACCGCAATCACCGCGGCCGTGGCCAGGACCGCGGCGACCGGCCAGCTCGTGGCCCACCACACCCCCACACCCGCGGCCACCGCGACCAGAACCCGCCGCAACGGCAGCCGAACAGCCAGCACCCGCCAGTTCAGCTCCCGGCGCGTGGATCCTCGAGCAGACTCCCCGTGCGGGACAAACGCGGCGACCGCGCAGGCGACCGCCCCCACGGCAAGGATGCCGAGCAGCCCCGGCCACAGCCCCGTCATCACAGACCCCCTCGATCCGAGACACCAACGGCCTGCCAGGCACCAGCGGTGTCGAGCCCGGTGCAGTCGAAACCGTGGCGCTCCAACCGCTCCACCAGGTCCCGGCTAGGCGCGTAGGCGGGCACGGCGCGCCCGTCCACTGGGCGCGGCCCGAAGATCCGGATGGTGTCCGGGCGGCCGAAATCGCCGACCGAACCGACCTCGATCACCTCGGACACAAACCGCTCACGGCGGTGGCCGCCCGGGTCGTCGTGGTCGGTGCGGGCGACGTGCACGACCAGGTCGATCGCCGAGGCGGTCCACTGGTGCGCTGCGTCGATGGCCAGCGGTGGATTGGCAAGCTGCCCGAGGGCGGCGATCCGATCGAACACCGCCGACGCACTGGTGGCGTGCAGGGTGCACATGCCACCGGTCGCCCCGTTCCCCAGCGCGCGCAGCATCGCGGTGACTTCTCCGCCGCGAACTTCGCCGACGATCACCCGGCTCGGCGAGTGCCGCAGCGTCTGCTTGAGCAGGTCGTCCAAGGTGATCTCGCCGCTGCCCTCCGAGTTCGCCGGCCGGGCTTCCAGTGGGGTCACCAACGGACGGGGACCGATGTGCAGGCCGAGCTCGTACTCCTCCTCCACCGTGACCACATGCTCGGCGACGGGGATCTCGCTACACAACGCACGCAACAAGGTCGTCTTCCCCGCAGCGGGGCCACCCGAGACCACCGTGTTGCAGCCCGCCCGCACCGCGGACCGCAGAAACGAGGCGAGCAACGGGTCGAGGGTGCCGCCCGCGACCAGGTCGTCCAAGCCGACGTCGACCAGGCGGTGGCGGCGGATCGCCACCCGCGGCCGGTCGCTCACTTCCATCACCGCCGCCACTCGGGCGCCGAGCGGGCCACCGGCCCGAATCCGCACGTTCCCCAGCGGGCGACCGGCGTTGAATTCCCGGCTAGTTTGGCCTTGGCGGGCGAACATCGCCGCGAGCATCTCGATCAGCTCGGCGTCGGTGTCGGCGACCGGATGCGGCCACTGTTCGATTGTGCCGTCGGCCAGTTCCAGCAGGACGTGGTCGCAGCCGTGCACGTGGATGTTCTCCACGTCCTCCCGCTCCAGCAGCTCCTCCAGCGCGCCCAGCCCAGACAGCGCGGCCACCACCGCGCGCACCAACCGCTGCTCGTCGTCGACCGACAGCGGCGCCTGCCCCGCGGCGGCGCGCCGCTGCACCCAGGCCGTGACCTCCTCGGCCACGTAGGCCCGCATCCGGGCCTGCTGCTCCACGACCGACAGCGGCGCATCCAGATGCGTGTCCCCGGCGGCGACACGTTCCAGCCGGGCCGCGACCGACTCCCGGATTTCCCTTACAGCGTGCGGGTCCAGGAACCCGCCCACGGCACCGTCCTGCGGTGCCGGATTGGCCGGACCTCGGAAGGCGGTGGGGCCGGTGGCGGGGCGGTACCCGTTGTGTGGCAACGTCATTGAGATCCTCCGGTGAGCACGCTCGGCGACACCGGCGCCGCCGGTGCGCGCAGTTCCGCCGTGGTGTAGTGGTGGTAGGTGCCGTGCAAACGGCGGGCCGCGCGGCGCGCACTGTGCAGCAACGGCGACCGGCGCGGCAGCGCACCGGCGTCGGCGCCGTCGGAGAACACCGCCGCTGCTCGCGCATCGAAAGCGACCTGCACGCCCGCCTCCCGGCCCAGCGCCGCGCGGACCTCCCGGCTGCCCGCCGGCGTCGTGGCGCACACCGCCAACCCGAGCCGCTGCGGGACGATCCGCTCGGCGAGTTCGGCCAGCAGCGGGCGCGCGGCCAGGATGTGCCGCTGGGTCGGGCGTACCGCCACCAGCACCAGGTCGGCGGCCAGCAGCAGCGGCCACGGGGTCAGCGCGCTGTAGCGGCCGAGGTCGACCAGCGCATCGGCCGGGTGACCGGACGTGGTCTTGAATGCGGCCAGCGCCGCGGTCAGCCGCGTCCACCCTGCGGTGCCGACCGCGGCGTGCTGGCCCGGCGAACCCAGCCCGGCCAGCAGGCCGACGTGCCGGGCCGGAGGTACCTGCTGCGCGTGGTCGAGCAGGGTGGCCGGGTCGCCCGCCGTCGCGTGCCGGGTCGCCGTGGCGTGGGAGAGCACACCGAGATCGGTGCGGATCGTGCCGTCCACGACCCACTGGCCCAGCCAACCTGGCGCGAGGTCACCCCCGGCCGGGTCGCAATCGGCCAGCAGCACCGGCGCGGGCCAAGCCGCGGCCAGCGCGGCCAGCGTCGTGGTCGCGCCGGGTGCTCCCTTGCCGGAGACGATCGTGATCATTGCCAACACCCTCACCGCCCTTCCAGACAGCAGTTGCTCCTAGGCGCCGGGGCCGAGCTGGACCAGGACCACCTGGCCCGCGGCGGCGCTGCTTGCGGCCTGCGCGGTGTCCGCGCCGACCAGGACATCGACCGTGACCGTGCCAGTGGAGTCCGGCGGGCCAACTCCGAGCACCCGCGCCCGAAACGGCCCGGCCGCGCTCGCCGTGGCTTGGCTCCCATCGGTGCCCGTGCCACCCGCAACCGGGATCACCTGGACCAGGTCACCGGGCGCCAACCCGCGTGCGGGCAGGTGCCCCGGCTTGACCGGCAACCCGACGAGGCGTTCGCCCGGCCCGGGAACCGGTTGGGCGGTGAGCTGGCCGGGGGCAAGCATGGTGCCCGCGGGCAGCGTCGAGCGCGTGACCTGGCCGACCACCCCTGCTCGGTCGCTGGCGGAGACGGAGGCCAGCGCCTGGTCCGGGACCGCCTTGGCCACGCCGAGATCGCCCTCACCGATCCGCTGGCCCCAGCCCACATCCCGAGTCAGCACCAACACCTCGACCCGCTCGTCCTGACCCGCGATCAGCGCGCAGTTGCCGTACGCGACCACCGCGGCCAGCGCCACCGCGACGCCCAGCAGCCACCAGCGGCGCCGCCGCGGCACCCGCGGACCAGCGCCGCCGTCGGGCTGGTCCGCAGCCACCGAGTCGCCGCTGCGCGGCTGCGGCGGCCGGGAAAAAGACACAGCAGTACCCACTGGGGTCACTCCCTCCCCATTCCAGAAAAGTTGTTGCCGTTATGTCCGCAGAACGCGAGAAACCGATACGTCGCAGAATGCGGTTGTCAAAATCCTGCTCGTCAGTTCGCGCGCAGCGCCTGCACCTCGGCGACCGCGAACGTCGCCGTCGCCCGCGAACTCATCTGCGGGAAATCCCCGCCGACATCTGCGGCGCCGTCCGAACCGACCCAGCTCACCGACCACTGGATCGCCCATTCCGCCGTGGCCTGGTCGTTCGGTAGCCCGACCGAGGAGCGGGTGTAGACGAAGCCGCAGTCCGGGCTGGCCGCATGTAAGCCGTACGAGCGGTCATAGGGGGTGCCCGGCCCAGAGCACGACATCGCGCCGCCGGTGCCGGAGTTGAAGGTCATGCCCACCGGGGTGGCGGTCACCTCGGCCCAGACCGGGCCGACCTGCACCCTCTGCACGGCTGGTTTCCAGACGCTGCGGTCGGTCCACAACCAGGTGTTCTCCCCGACGATCGTGGCGTCCCGTCCATCCGGCAATCGCACATCTGGCGAATGCCGCGGCACCGGCAGAGGAAGGCGAAGCTGCTCGAAGGCTCGTGCGGCTAGCTGTGCCGGAGTCGGCGGCGGTGGAGGGAGTGGAGCCGATGCCTCGGGCGGGGTGTCCGCCGGAACGGCCGGCAGACACCGCACCCCGAAGGCGCCGCCGCCAGCTGGGCCACCCCCTGGTCGGGCACCCATACCGAACCCGCCCAGGAAGCAGCCCGAGCGTAGACCACTGGGCATGTTCGCCGGCCCGGCTCCGCCCCTGCCCGCTCCCACCCCGCGCGACTTCGCTTGCGGCCCGCTGCGGTTTACGGGTGCCTCGCCGTGCGAGTACAGGGCCCCCAGGTCAACCTGCGGCGGCGCATACTGGCCAAACGGGTCCACTGGCGTCACGATCACCTGACCGTCGTCGCCGGACTCAACCCCTTCAGCCGCAGCGAGCGATCGGCTGCTCGCCAACAGCCCTGTTACCGCGGCAAAACATATGGGGATCGCGAGCAGTCCACGGCGCATCAGCACGCACCCCCAGGAAAGTTGAGCTGAGCCACCTTCCACTGCCCAGACACCGGATCCCGCTTCATCGCCGCGGTCACCGGCATTCGAGACACACCAACCGTTTTCGGGTCCCCGGTGCCCGCGTCGGCCTGACCCGCGCGGGAGGCGTCCTGGCAGTCGACGACCGTGGCCGTGTTACCCGCAACCTCGACCGAGGAGATGCGCACGACGACCTCGCCGTAGGTGGTCAACCCGGCCGCCCTGTTACGGTGCATTGCCTCCAACGTGATGCTCAACTGCGGGTCGACCGCGATCAGGGCCATCGTGCCCTGCCAGGTGTCCTCCGGCTTGTGCGGGGCTTGGGACGAGCGTGGCCAGAACTGGGTGTAAGCCGCCTCCACCGCCGCCCGTTCATCCTGAACCGGCGGGGCGGGCGCTTGCGACGGCGCGGCGGACAGATTCACCGACGACAGTGTGGTCGGCTGCGGAGCGCTGCCACATCCGGCTACCAGCGACAGCGCGCCGAGCGGTATCGCCACCATTAGACGCCGAGCCAACGAGCGGCAGTTCGTCAAAACCATCATGCATTCCCCCGCGTTCTTGGCCTCGTAGTTAGGCGATCAGCATCCCGAGCAGCGCACCGGCCAGTACCGACGGCCCAGCGGGAAACCGCGCCCGAGCTCGGCGCGTGACCACCGCGATCAGGATCGCGACCACAGCGGTCAGGCCGGTGGCCAGCAGCAGGCCGGTCACCAAACCATGCCAGCCGAACCAGCCCAGATAAAGCGCGACCGCTCCGTACAGGGCGGTGTCTCCGCCACCCGTGTACTCCGGCGCCACCACCTGCACCGCTGCCGCCGCCGCGAACACCCCCACCGCGGCCACGCAGGCGAAGCCCACGTGCGTCCAACGATTCTCGGCCGCCGCAGCCATCGTCAGGCACCCCAAGCCACCCGCCGCCATGACGGCCACGATCGGGAACGGCAAACGCCGAGACCGTACGTCGGTGATCGTCAGCACACAGCTCGTCGCGCATGCCCAGCACCACGCGACCATCAGCGGGCTCGGCCCAAACCTTGCCCATCCGGTTGCGAACAGGGCCGCACATCCAGCTGACGCCGCGGCCATTGCTGCCGCATATGAGCTTCGCTGTAACGGCGGGCCGATGGTGCGTTCGGCCGCGGCAACCACTCCGGGACCAACCAGCATCCCCCCGGCGATGGGCCATAGTATGGTCGCCACTCGAAACACCCCTCGTTCCTATGCGGCGCGCGCGTCCACGATTGCCGTCCATTGGATCTCCTCCTTTCGTGACAACGCGCACTACGGCCCCATGAGGGAGACGATGATCGGCCGCGTCGCGGCGGCAAGGGCAGCCCGCGCGTAGGTGTGCGAGACCATTACATCGACCACGACAACGCCGATCGGGTCGGGCTCGCTGGCGTCAGCCACGTAGGCGCGGAACGAACCACCCCGACTCGATCCGTCGGCGTCGCACGGTAATGCCGCGGGAAGCGGAGAGACGCAGACCTCCGCCCCAGGACGGATCGGCTGTGCTGGTCGTTGGCCGACCTCCGTCCGCAGCCCCACCAGCTGTGCTCCCCCAGAGGGGAACTCGGGCGAGTTGAGATCCTTCCGGGTCAGGACGCTCCCGGCGGGAAGGCCGGTGGTCACGGTCTGCCCGATGACGGTGTCCCTCTCGCCAGCCTGGATCGCTTCCAGGTTACGGTCGGACGGGATGTCCACAGTGGTGAGATCGTCGGCGGTGATCTTCTCGGACCACCACTTGTCCCGGGCAAGGACAAGAACTGCCTCCCGTTGAGTGTGGAGCGCGAGCACGGTGCCCGCGCTGAACAGGGCTACAGCAGCAAGCCCGAAAACCATCACGTGGCGCGCCCAGCGCGGCATTCGGCGCGTCTCGTCCGCCGTCATCGGCCCCTGGTCACGCACCGGGCCGTCGATATGGAGTATCGACTCCGACATGGTGATCACGGTGCCCTCCGAGCCGGTCCGGACATCTCGTCGGCAGCGTCGTCGACGGGGTCGGTGGCTTCGATGACGATCCGCCAAGCGCGGCAGCGGTCACACCATGCGTAACCGGGCAGTTGATCGGGATCAGTCAGTGCCTCGTCTGTGATCGCAGGGAGCGATTGCACGTGTTCGCAGTCCAGCATGTAATGCCTGACCATGCCTTCGATGTCCTCGCCCGTGATCGCTATTCGTAAAGGCCAGGGGCACATCCGACACCGCCGTTCCACCATGCGTCGATCACGGCCCACCGAACGTAGGCTTGAAGGTTCGTCACGCCGGGGCCAACACAAACGTGGTGGGTTCCCCAGAATGTGTCCGTCACGTCGAGCATGACGGTTGATCCGGTCCCACCGTCGCAGTGTCGATACTGCGCGACCGGGAAATAGCCACAGGGTTCGGCCAACTTCTCCTCAACGGTTTTGTGCTCCGCGGCAGCCGCCGTACCTGGCCCGGCGAGCAGGGTGCCGAGGGCGAGCAGGGTGCCGAGGGCGAGCAGTCCACCCACCGCAGCTTTCGTAGCAGCTCGGTGCCGGCGGCTGAAATACCTTCGAGTTCGACGGGAAGGCACAGCGTCAGCGACGGTCATGTCCCTGCAATTGTTGGTCACTCTTTCTTCCCAGTGGAGCATGGTGACTACCCCTTCGCGATTACGGACAGCGGTTGTCTATCACCCAAATAGGCGAAGCCTTGGGTTTGTTTTCGTGTGAGGTTCAGCCCGAAAGCGGCTGCGTTACCCTGAGAACTTGGGTTTGCGCTACCAGCCGCGTCCCGGCCAACTTCAGTGTTCGTAGCCGCGGCGGGGTGAGCCAAGGGGGTTTCTGTATTCACATGAACGGAATACGGAATACGGCCACAAGCGGAGATGCAGGCGCGTTCGCGAAAAAACTCCGCGAACTTCGGTCAGAACAAGGCCTGTCCATCGCCGCGCTGGCGCATCGTGTCCACTACAGCCGGGGCCACCTGAACAACGTCGAGCACTGCGTCAAAGCACCCAGCCCGGAACTGGCTGCGGCTTGTGACGAGGCTCTTGGCGCTGATGGCGAACTTGAGGCGCTGATCCCGCGCCAAGCACGCGCCGAACACCGTCCGGCGATCCGCCCGGCTCAGCTGCCCGGGTGGGCCGGGCACTTCGTCGGCCGCGTTCACCAGCTCGAGGCCATCGACACGCTGCTGACCCGCCGTCCGCGATCAGCCGTCGGCGTGATCCACGGACCTCCGGGCGTCGGCAAGACCACCCTTGCTCTGCAATGGGCGCAACTGCACCGCGGCGACTTCCCCGATGGGCACCTGTTCGCCGACCTCCGCGGTCACGCACCCAACCGGACTGCTCCGGCGGACCCCGACGAAGTCCTCGAAGAGTTCCTGGTCTCGTTGGGTCTACCGTCGTCGGAGGTGCCGCCTCCGGGCGAAGAGCGATCCGCACTGTTCCGCAGTCTCACCGATGGCCAGCGGCTGCTGATCGCGCTGGACAACGCGGGCTCCTCGGGCCAGGTTCAACCGCTGCTGCCCGGAGCTGCTGAGTGCGTAGTCCTGGTCACCTCCCGAACCCACCTGTCGGGCCTTGCCGTGCGCACCGGCGCCGTCCAGGTCCGCCTTGAACCGTTCAAACCCGACGAAGCGCTGACCTTGTTGCGCGAGATCGTCGATCCGGCTCGGGTTGACGGGGACCCGGAGGTAGCGCAAGCGATTGTGGAACATTGCGGGCATCTGCCGCTGGCCGTCGCACTCGCCGGGGAGCGCATCGCTGCCCATCCGCCGCTTACGCTGGCCGACCTTGCCGCCGAGCTCACCGAGGAACGTGCACGGCTTGCCGCGCTCGCGGCCGAAGACGACGACCAGACCACTGTCCGCACGGTCTTCTCGTGGTCCTACCGCTCACTGGAACCAGCTACCGCCAAGATGTTCCGCCGGCTCGGCTTGCATCCCGGCCGCGAAATCAGCGCCGGTGCGGCCGCCGCGCTCGCGGATACCTCGACCGAACGAGCACATGCCTTGCTACGCATGCTGTCCGCAGGCCACCTTGTCGAAGAAATGAGACAGGGACGCTTTGTATTGCACGACCTTCTTCGCCTGTACGCCAGCGAGCGAGTCGCCGTCGAGGAATCTGAGAACGAGCGAGCCACCGCCGAACGCCGGGAACTGATCTGGTATCTGCATACGGCAGAGGCCGCGGGCCGCAAGCTCGCCCCGTACGAGAATCACCCAATGACGTCGGCTGCGATCTTCGCCGAGTACCAGGATGCCTTCGACTGGTGCGAAGCCGAGCTGCCGAACTTCATAGCGATCATCAAACTCGCCAACCGGCTCGGCCAGCACGATCTGGCCTGGCATATCCCGCGGGCGCTGTTCCCCTACTTTCATCTCCGCAAGCCCTGGGGCGCTTGGGAGAGCACCTATCGACTCGGGCTCGACGCGGCGCGGGAGGAAGCCGATCCAGCTGGCGAGGCGGTGATGCTACAGGGCATCGGCCTCGTCCGTCTCGGGCTCCGACGTTTCGAGGAGGCCCTGATTCACTTTCAGCGAGCCTATGACGTCCTCGACTCTACCGGTGACCGCTCGGGATCTGCCTGGAGCCTGGTCGGCATGGGGCTGGCGCACGCCGGGTTGCGGCACTTGGGCCTCGCGCGCAGCTACCTCGAACGAGGGCGGACAACCCAGCGGACCGCGAACGACCGGCACGGCGAAGCCGTCACGCTGATCCACCTGGCCGACACGTGCCGGGAGCAACGTCGCGCTGAAGATGCTCGCGACTACGCAAGCCGGGCACTTGGGATCTTTCGCGAGATCGGCGACGTTTACGGTGAAGGGCTCGCGCTGTATCAGGTCGGCAATGCACACGCCGCTGCAGGCGACTTCACCGAGGCCGCGAGATATCTGAACGAAGCGCTGGAGGTGAACCGGTCGGCGCGCGATGACAAGGGAGAGGCCGACACGCTACACGCCTTGTCGCATGCGCTGCTGCGTGCTGGCGACAAAGATACCGCCCGCAAGCACCTGTACGAAGCCTTAAGAATCTTCGACAAGCGCGGTGATCCGGCGGGAGACGAAGTTCGGGCGCGACTGGCCTACCTTGAGGAAGAATCGGAGACGGATTCGCCGGATTCGGCATGAGGGGGTGCCTGACACATGACGGAAATCGACGCGCTGCTGCCCCAGCTCAACGAGTGTCTGGTGACCGACGTCGACGCGCGGACAGGTGTGGCGATGGACTTCGGTCGCATTATCAGCGAGCTTCCGCGAGCGGTCCTGCGCCCGCAGTCGGCTGGGGACATCAGCACCGTGCTCCGTTACGCGGATCACCACTCGATACCTGTGGTGGCTCGCGGCCGGGGCCATAGCGGCTACGGTCAGGCCCAAGTGTCGGACGGCATCGTCGTGGAAATGGACCACCTCGCCGAGGTGCACCACGTCGGCGACGATCACGTCGTGGTCGGCGCCGGCGCACGGTGGCTCGACGTGCTCCACGCCACGCTGAAGCAGCACCGGACTCCGCCGGTGTTGACCGACTACCTCGGTGTCTCCGTCGGCGGCACCTTGTCGGCCGGAGGAGTCGGTGGCGCGAGCCATCGCCACGGGGTCCAGACCGATAACGTGCTGTCGTTGGAAGTCGTCACAGGCGATGGCGTGGTCCGTACCTGTTCGCCCACCGAGTCTCCTGATCTTTTTCATGCGGTACTCGCCGGACTCGGACGCTGCGGTGTCATCACACAGGCGACGCTCCGGCTCGCGCCGGCGCCCGCCCGTGTCCGCCGCTACAAGCTCTACTACGCCACCGCGGCGGAGCTGCTCAGCCACCAACGCCAGCTGCTGCACGACGGCCGGTTCGATTTCCTGCAGGGCCAGGTACTGCCGGTCGAATCAGGCTGGACGCACATGCTCGAAGTCGCCACGTACTACAGCCCTCCCGAACAACCCGACGACCAGACCGCGTTGCACGGCCTTGGGTACAACTCGGCCAGGGACCAGATCGACGATCTGTCGTACTTCGACTTCGCCAACCGTCTCGCCGATACCGCCACGTATCTAGAGCAGACTGGAGAATGGCACCACCCACACCCGTGGCCAAATCTCTTCCTCCCTGACTCGGCCACCGATGCCTTCCTCGAGCCGACCCTGGCCGATCTTCAACACGCCGACCTCGGAGCGTCCGGTCTCCTACTCGTCTACCCGATCTTCACCCGGCCGCTCACCACGCCCTTGTTCCGCGTGCCCGACGAGTCCGTCGTGTTCCTCGTCGCTGGGCTACGCTTCGCACCGCCTGACGATCCGGCCGCCCCCCAGAGACTGATCGTGGCCAATCGGCAGTGGTACGAAACAGCACTCGAAAGCGCGGGCACCGTCTATCCAGTTGGGACAATCCCGTTCGACGAGGCTGATTGGCGCAGCCACTACGGCCCGACGTGGGCTGGCCTGGCAGCGGCCAAGCAACGCTACGACCCGCGCAACATTCTCCGCCCAGGCTTGGTACGAAACTAGCCTCGATACTGCTGGTGTTGCTGGGCCTCGAAGTACACGGTTGTCGCATCCTGTCGTGCTTGGAGTGCGGCATTGAGCCGGTGCCAGACGTAGGGACGTAGCAGAGAGCGAGCGTCGTCGGCTGGCATGAAGGCGAGTTCGTCGAGCTCGGCGTCCGTCGGCTGCAAAGTCGCGATCGTGGCATCGTCTAGCGTGCCGCCGTCGAAGACGAACATCAGGGTGTCGTCCCACGGCCCGTGGGGAGGTGCCCATTCCAGGACCAGCAGTTGGCCAACCTCAAGATCGAGGCCAAGCTCTTCACGGAGCTCACGTCGTGCGGCGGCGCGGGGTGGTTCGTTGGCCTCCGCCATGCCACCGGGCATGTCCCAGTCCGGTTTGTAGGTCGGGTTAACCAGGAGAATCTGCCCGGCAGTGTCGGTCAACAGTACGTCGGCAGCCACCCTTTTGCGTGCTTGTTTCGCGTTACCTTCGGCAAGGTAGGCAAAGCGGTCAGGGTCGTCAGCGTCACCTACACCGGCCACGTGTCCTCGCCCGACCCTGCCGCGTTACCTTGCGCATGGTCGTAGTCTGCCAGGAACTCCGCGACTCCTGCTAGAGAGGCGTAGGGTTGGAGCGCTTCGGCAAGGTCGTCCAGGCGCGCGAGCACGCGCGCCGAGGCGAGCGAGGTGGCGAGGGCCGTCACCTGACCGCCGAGCGCGGCAGCTTCCTCGACCTCGTCGGCCTGGACAAGGATCTGGGCGAGGGTGAGTTGGCCGAAGGCGCGGCTACGGACCCGGTCGTCGACGCGCAGCTCCAGGACCCGGCGCGCCTGTGCCTCGGCGGCCCGGAGGTCGCCAAGCTCGCTGAGGCACAACGCGGCCTCGCTAGCCAGTGCGCCTTCATCGAACGGACTGATCCATTCACCAAGTCCGTCTCCGTCCACGCGGTTGAGAGCCTCTTCCGCAGTGGTCAAGGCCGCGCGGCATTCGCGAGTGCTGCCAACGGTGGCCAGGCTACGGGCGCGCATCGCGTGGAGGCGCGCGGATAGCCGGTGTCGCGCTGGAGCGTGGGTCGCGTGTCGCAGACCGGCTTCCGCGATACGGACCGCGTCCGTCGGGGCCTCAAGCTGCCGCGCGAGGTGGCTCATGCTGGCGCACACGTTAGCCGTGACACTAGGGTGGCCAGCCGCAGAAGCGAGCCGGTAGGCCTGATCCAGGTGATTCCGGGCGTGCTGGTCCCGCCCGTTGTCGTGGGCCATCCAGCCGGCCATTTCCGTCAGGGAGGCAGCCGCAGCGAACAGGTGACGGCACGTCGACCCGTTCGCCGGTTCCAACAGCCGTGGGCTGATCTCGGCGCGAAGATAGCTCAGCACATTGTTGTAAAGTTTTCCGCCGCCAACCTGCCGATCCGCGGTGCGGTAACCAGCAGCCATCGCCTTGATCGCCGCCAGGTCAGCTCTCGTGGTCAGCTCGACGGACGTCGCCGCTCGTGTTGGCGACCGCGACACGAGATCGTGAGTCGCCCCATCAAGATCGTGGACGGGCGTGACCGCCGGTCGCTGTCGCCAGGCTGCGATGGTACGCCGGGCGGCTGCGATTTCGGAGTCGCGAATCCGGCGCTCGTAGTTCGCTGTCAGCGTCTCAAGCTCAGCAAGAGCCGCAATCAGTGCGCCACCAGCATTGAGTTCATCGTCTGCACGTTGCCAGAAGGTGCGGTCCTTACTACGTTGCCCGGCTTCGAGGCGCACGATTACGGTGCGGTGACAATACAGTTGCCGCGCGAGCTGCGCCTGGGTCAGGTTGGCAAGTTGACGATTTGCAGCCAGGAGCTGGCCCAGAACGCGCCGCTGCGCGGCTATTTCCTTCGGTTCGCGTTCCATGCTGGCTGGCCTCTTCCTTAATCACGATGGGCGCGATCCACATTGTCGCAGGTGACTGGCGGTGTGCCAAGCGAATGCACAGGGTTCCGCACGCTCGCCGTCACGTTGTTGTGTCGACGACGAGCGACCGTTTTCGCAGCCACGACGGCACGTGGAAGGAGTGATCATGGCTAACAGCAATGGCTCGCACGGCTGGTACCTACTGTGGACGCTTGCGGTGATCACGTCATGAGTGACGAAAGTCCGGCTCATCAGAACGCGCGGCCATTCAACCCGATCGCAGCACCAAGTCGCTATCTGTACGAAATGGTGGCCGAACACTTGGCCGATCGCATCGCCGCAGGCGACCTGCGTCGCACTGACCCACTGCCAGCGGAGGGCCACCTTGCCGCGCAGTACGACGTGTCCTTGGGAACGGTCCGGCAGGCGACAAGGCTGTTGCGGGAGCGCGGGCTCGTAGTTACCGTGCGGTCCAAAGGTACGTATGTCGCGAGCTCGGGGCAGCGGCAAGAGACCCGGGAATCCGAGCGCAGCGCTGAGGTGCCCCGGAGGATCATCGAGGGTGTCGATCTCGCCGGAACGTCAGCGCCGGTGTCGATCGAGCGCCGCGTCACCGCGGCAGGCCCGGCCGTGCAAATGCGTGTCGAGAGCGGCGGCGCTGTCGTGTTGTCGGAAAAGCTTGTCGACGATCTGAAGCGGGCCCGGGCGCACCTTCTTAGCAATGACTATGACGAATCTGACCAGAAGTGGTGAGGCATCAATGCATCAAAGCGCGCACCAGCAGTATTGGGTTTCGCCGATCGCAGGTGACTGGGACGTCACGCGTCAGAACGAAGTCTTGTCTCACCACGGGCGCAAGCGGGATGCGGTCAACGCTGCTGCCCGTCTTGCCCAGGCGAACCAGCCCAGTATCGTCACGATACAGCGTCGCGATGGCTCCATCGAGACACGGCGCTTCTACGGAAAAGGACCCGTAGCTTCACGCTGATCCGGAGGAATTCGACAACGCGCCGGATCAGTCCGTCGACGATGAAAACCTAGCGAAACTCGCAGAGTCTGGCTTTTAAGAAAGGGGATTGGCGTGGGGAGGCATAGTAAGGGGCCGGGAACGCACCGATGTCCGGCGGTCTCCAGACGTGACCGTGCGGGCCGCGCGTGGTCGGTGCCCTGTCGAGGTCGAGATGGTCACCGTACGGATGTCTGGGTGTCCACGGCGGTAGACAGGTTGACGCTCGCCACCGGAGCCGACATGCTCTCGTTCAGCCCGGTCCAGGTTGGACGGTTACGCGCGGCACTGCGTGAGGCGCTGATTGCGATGTACCCGGCTGCCCAGGCCGAAGCCGGAGCGCGGCGCCCTGAGGCTGGCATGCAGCTGAGCCGCGATCGCGCCACGCCCGGAGAGGATCAGGGACATGAGTAGCGAATCCACGCAATACCGCATCGACCCAGACGGCCCGGTTGCGCCGTGGCGGCAGGTGGCCGAGCATCTGGTGGGCCGGATGGAGGCAGACGAGTGGCCTGACGGACGAATGCCGCGCCAGAAGGACCTTGCCGAGCAGTATGACGTCTCCACCCCGGTGATCTCCGACGCGGTCGCCGAGTTGCGCGAGCAGGGCAAGGTGTTCACCGTCACGGGTCAAGGCACCTTCGTCGCGTCGTCGCGTGCCGCACAGGAGCAGCCGCGACGCAGAAATACACCGGTGCGCGGAGACAAACGGCAGCGCTGGGAGGCCTGCGAGGTAACCCAGCCGCTGGTCGCTTGTGGCGATATCTGGCACCTCGTCGACCGTGTCCTGGACTTCGAGCGCAGAACCATGCGGCTCCTTCAGGAGATTCCGTGTGAGGTGACTGACTCCTCCAACCTTTCCCGAAAGGCGCTGCGGCGGCTGGACGCGCTCGAAAACGCGGTCGTCGCACGTCAGTCTCAGCCCCTGGAGCCGAACCCCTGCAACGGAACTGGGCGGTTTGGCGCGTGACCTTGAGAGGCCCCATTCGACGGCCGCGTACCCAGACCAGGTCGACAACGCCGCTGATCCAACGAGCACCCGAATTCTGCGTAAGCACAGAACGGGCATCTCACGTGCGGCTGGCCGTCGAGGTCTCTCGCGGGCGGAGATCCTTGATCGCCGCGTGTATCTTGGACCATTCGAAAGTGGCGAGGCCGTCGTCGGCTCGGGTGGTTACGTCGTCGGGGTCCATGATGGGCACTCCTGAGCGGGCCAGTCGTGTGATGCTGTCGTGGTAGGCGGGGCCGTGCAACGCGTTGAACACAAGCGCATCGAACTCTTCACCGGCAAGCAGGCTGGCCTCTTCCATGAAGGGAGCCTCGCCGGGTTGGGGCCAGGAGAAGATCCAATCCAGGTTAAGTCGGACCAACTACGACACCGCCGTGTCCTCATAGCTCGAGAACTTGAGCGCAACCCCAGTCTGCAGCGTCATCACCTTGTCCCAGTCCTCTTCGGAGACAGGTCCGAGAGACGTGGGTGCCCGTTGGTTCCTCGTCAACGGGCCAAGCGAAGCACCATGGTGCAAGATTAGCGGCGGTGACACCGGAAGTCACATTCGCGAAGGTCGATGCCGTTCTCGGCTTTCATTACGCGCAACTCCCCAGTAGCGGCCACCGCGAGCGGTCGGCAATGCTTGCTACAGATCCGCGACCAGAGGTTCCAGCTGTTCACGGAGCTCCTCCGCCGTCTCACCGATGACAAGATGAAGCCGCACGACGCCGGACTCGACGGCATCTTCCCAAAGTCGTTGAAGCCGCCCCGTAAACGGTCTGTTGGTCACGAAGACGACCTCTGGATGTCCACTCATGGCGGCCCGTCCGACCAGCGAGCCGATGGTCTGGGCAGATGCCCCAGCGAGTCCGTACTTCACCTCAACGGCAACCCGCCGTTTGCCTTCGAGGACGAAGTCGAATACGCGATCGTCTGACCGAAGATCCACGGCCCGGGCTCTGACCAAGGCCCTCAGTACAGCGCCCACGTCCTGTTCGTACACCATTGCATATAGTCGACGGCCGGCAGCAACCTGGAGGTCAAATGCTGAACGTGCTTGTGAGCCAGAAGGGTTTGCGTTGACGACGGCCGCGACAAGCTCTTCCGCCTCCTCCGGCTCCGCATCCTCGATGCGTTTGGCCACGGCCTTGGCGATTGGCGGCGGCATCTGGACCTCGTTGTCGCCGAACTTGATGCGGCTCGGCAAGCGCCCGCTCAGGCCGATCAAGCCGAACAACGCACCGGCGGCCAGCAGCACTGCCGTGCCCGCCTGGTTGTCGGTCATGAACACTGCGGTCCCGCCGGCACCACCCAGCGCCAGCGCTGACAGACTGGCGGCTACCCGGGCCGTGCGGCTGAGTTCCGCTCCCGTGTGCAGCGCTTCGTTCAGATCAGAGTGACTATCCGGTTCGTCTGCAGCCATCGAGTCCCCCTCATCGTGCGACGGCACACTCTACTCAGACCATCGAGCGGCACCACAGGTCGGCCTCGTCTCCAGCACCGTCCCGGGCACCGACGTCAAGGTATCCGCTCTGGCCCTACCCATCGGAAGACACAGCGTTGTTGATACGCGGCCGGGCCGTCCGGTTACCGCCGTCCCGACCGTCAGCCGCCCAAATCCCCGCCAAGCAACCCGATCGGGTTACTCAAGCTTCAGATGACCCGACACGGCGTGTCCAGCTTGACGTGAGATCGTTTCGGATTACCGTCGGTGACGGCTGCTCACCCTGCTCGTCCCCGCAACAACCATTTCTCTCCAGAACGCAGCCGGAATACGAGGAACACCGAATGGCCACACTACATCCCGGCCCTTCACGTGCCCCCGCTCTCGATGCCCGCACGTTCGCGCGCGGGTTCGCCCGCCGGGCGCGAAACACCGCCTGGCTCGTCGGAGCCGGCACCAGCGTCGAAGCAGGAGTCCCCACGGCCGGCCAGCTGATTGACCGATTACTCGCGATATTGTATGCGAGCGACAATGGGATGACGCCGGACTCAGTCCTGGCACAGCCAGGTTGGCGGGACAAGGTTCATTCGTTGTACGACGGCCAGGGCGGACTACCCGCGCTGGCCGACGACGCCTTTTACTCTGCGATCTTCGAGCGGACCTATCCAGATCGTGACTCTCGCGCCCTCTTCGTCATGGATGAGCTGAACAAAAGCACGCCACATCATGGCCAGCACGTTCTTGCCGGCCTCGCAGCTTCCGGCCTCGCGCCACTGATCGTCACAACGAATTTCGACCAGCTACTCGAGGACGCCCTCAATGGGATGCTGCTTGAGGTTGACAATACAAAGCGTCTCGTTGTGTTCCACCCCCAGAGCTCGGACGGTACACGCTTCGCCTTGGCGACCGACCGGCAACTGGTCCTGGTGAAGGTTCATGGTGACCTTGGCACCGTCACTCTGTCCAACACTGAGGCCGAATTGGCCCTGCACGATCCGGCGCTTCGGTCCATGCTCCAGACGCAATTGTGCCGGTACGGGCTTGTTGTCGCCGGCTACAGCGGCAGAGATGCCGCCGTGATGCAGATGCTGTCCGAGGTCCTGGAGAAACCCCATCCGTTTCCGTCCGGCTTGACCTGGGTCCGGCGCCCAGAAGATCCACTCCCGGCGACTGTCGCGGACCTTCTCCGCAGAGCGCGGGCTGCGGGAGTGGAGCCCGTCCACGAAGTGGTCGTCGGCGGCTTCGGCGAACTGATGAGCGTGCTGGAACCAGCCTGCGGCCTGACCACACCGGTCCGGAATCGGCTGAAAGCCTTACGTCCGCGACCAGTGCGCACCCCCGCCGCTCGCGTCGACGGAAAGGTGCAGAAATATCCGCAGGTCCGGTTCGGCGCCGTCGAGATCACTTCCCTGCCACCGGCCGCACGGCGGCTCAAGGGGGCAACATCGTCAGACCTCGCCGCCATCCGGCGCGCGCTCCGGGCCGACCGGGTCCGTGCGACCGTCGGCTGGGCAGCAGGCGAGCTCGCCGCCTTCGGGTCCGACGAGGAACTCCAAAGCACATTGCGCCCGCTCAATGTGAACGTGACCGACGAGATCGTCCCACTCCGACCAGGCCACGATGGCACCGTTGACAACGGAACCGTCGGCCTGCTGGCCGAAGCGCTCACGCAGGCACTCGCACGAGGTACCGGCCTGACGACGGTACTGCGCGGCGGGCATCGCCCGATGGTGCGTGTGCGAACACCTCGGCCCGGCGCCACGAAACCACCATCCAGCTCGTCGCCCACGCTCAAGGCACTTCAGACGGCGGTCGGTGGTCCGGTGACTGGTGCCTTACCCGGCCCCGACGGCGCCACGTTGCCATGGGCCGAGAGCGTGACCATTGGCTTGGAATGTGTCGATGGCCATTGGCTTATGGTCTTCGCACCCGACATCTGGGTCCGCCCCACGTTCGTATCGGCTCAGAATCCGGCGCCAAGCCGGGATGCCGCGGCCAAACTGGCAGCAGAGTTCGTTCGCGAACGCACGGCGAACCGCTACAACAGGCAGGCGGGAGCAATCCTGGGCGCGTGGCTGAAGCTCTTGGTGGCTGGCGGCGGCACGGCACGCGCTTTCGGGACTGAGCCAAGTGCCGGTGTCGACGCAGTGTTCTGCTTGACCAACAGGCCAGTCATCTCCCAACAGCTAGCAGGCTCCCCCATCCAGATAACACCAGGACAGGTGCCATGACCGCCGATGCCCTCAGCTTGGTTCACCAGCGACTGGCCGAGCCAGACCTCGCATTCGACCCGGCAGATTCCCGGCAACGCCATCCCAATCCACTCGTCGGGATCGGCACGTTCAAACCCTTCGCTCCAGGGACGCTGAGCGGCGAACGCCGGCAGGTGCGCGTCGCGACCCTCGGCCCGGCGGATGCTCGCAGCCAGATGAAGATGCTTCTAGAAGAACTGCGCGTCGAAGCCGCGCCGACCGAGCGACGCGAATACCTACCTCCCTATCCTGGCTTCACCCAAGCGTTCGACGCCTCGCTCGTCCCCGCCGAAAGCGCGCGCATCGATCTTCCCGGCAACCTTGATGCCTCGCTCGCCGCGAGCAAAAAGCCGCATCGGGTTCTGGGACAGGCCCTGACGGACGGCCTCGACCGGCTTTTCACGCTGCGGCTTCAGTTCGATGTCATCGTTTTCTACCTGCCCGAACGGTGGCAACGGTACTTCGTCGCCGACGGTTTCCACTTGCACGACCACGTGAAAGTACATGCCGCGAGCCTCGGCCTCACCACACAGATTCTGACCCAGCAGGCTCTCGACTACCGGTGCCGCGCCTCGGTTCGCTGGCGGCTCGCTACCGCCCTGTATGCCAAAGCCGGCGGAACACCGTACAAGCTCGCGGTTGGCGGCCTGCTCGACCCCGGCGCGGCGTATCTCGGCCTCGCGTACGGGATCCGCGATTCCGGCGGCCCGGACCAGCAGTTCGTCGTCTGCTGCAGTCAGATGTTCGATGCCGAAGGCGGAGGACTGGAGTTCATCGCCCACGAGGTCTTCGACGATGTCGATACCCGTAACCCGCTTCTGTCCCGCCAGGGTATGCGTACGGTGGTGAGCCGTTCCCTGTCGGTCTACGCCGACCGGCACGCGGGACGGCAACCGAAGCAGCTCGTCGTGCACAAGCAGATCGCGTTCAACGACGACGAGATCGCCGGCGCCGTCGACGCCTGGGGCCGTGTCGACGGCCTGACCTGCGTCTCCATCAGCCGCCCGGCATGGCGCGGCGTACTCGTCACCGGTCCCCCGCCCAGCAAAACGCAAGGTTTGTCATACGGCTACGCAATCGACCGCGGAACATTAACGCAACTGGACGACCACTCCGCATTGCTGTGGATAGCCGGCAATGCCCGAACCGCCACCCTCAACGGCAAGAACTACCTCCAGGGCAAGAAAGGAACCCCGCGTCCGGTACACATCACCCGGCATGTAGGCGCCGGAGCACTGGCCGAGCCAGCCGCCCAAATACTCGCGCTGTCAAAGATGGACTGGAACACCGATTCGCTCTATTCATCCCTACCTGCCACAATCACTTACGCTCAGGTTCTGGCGCGCGTCGTGAAGACGGAACGAATTACGAATGTACCCTACGACTTTCGCCTGTTCATGTGAGAAGTGATCAAACGACAATCGAGTTACAGTAAAGGCGCTTGAACCCAGTCTCGCCGACTTTCCGATCACCGCAAGTGGTGTTTGCAGAATCGGGGACGTACGCTGCGCTCGCCGCCAGACTCGTTGGAGCATAAGAACTTGCGACAATGAATCAGACGCGTGAACATGCTGGCGGTCCATCGCGACACATGGCATGGTCTGTCGCATGAACACCTGCATTCTGCAGGGACGCCACGTTTCCGTGTCCGATTCCCCCTCGGACACAGATCCACGGGAGATTCCCCGTGCCAATCGGTCACTGGCCCGCTACGGTGGGCCACACCCTCCTTGATCGCGGCGCCCCATCCGGTAGGCTGGGTGTGCTGGCTTCCTCCCCCCTGGTTGTGGTTGAGGGGCGGATGCCGATGAATGCGCAGATCCGATTGTTCTCGCCCGCCCTGAGCGTGCGGGAATCGTCGCGCGCTCTGTCTGATCGTCCGGCCGATCTGTTTCGGCGCCGTTTTCCGTTCCGGTGGTGCCGGTTCCGGTGGAGCGCGAGCCGCTGTATTTCGGTACTGCCCTGGTGGATGCGTCTGGTCGTATTCAGGACCGGCGTGCCGCGGCGGTCCTGGGGCGGCAGCGCGGCGACTCGTTGGCGATGACGGTGGTCGGTTCCTCGGCCGTGATCGCGCGGCGCCGGGACGGGGTGTTCACGATGACCGCGAAGCCCTACGTCGCGCTGCCGGCCCCGGTGCGCGCCCGCTGCGCAATCACCGCCGGCGCCCGCGTGCTCGTAGTGGCCGACGCCGGCCAGGACGCGCTCGTTGTCCACTCCTCTGGCGCGGTGGGCAGCATGCTCGCCCAGTTCCACCACCAGCTCGCACGTGGTGAGCGCCCATGACCCGCGACGCAGCGGCCGGCCAGGCCGAGGTGGAGGCCGCCCGGGCCGAAGCTGTTGATCGACCTCAATGTTGCTTCCCCTGGTTTCGCTTCTCCGACGGCAGGCCGACGGAGAAGCGTCTCGGGCACGTCGACGATATGCCGTCGCCCACGGGGCAAGTACACCTAACCTCGAGCCTGCCTCAGCACGCGGCCGTTCGTACGCCGCCTGGCAGACGTCCGGCCAGGTCCAGAAGGCAAGAGGTCACGCCGCGCGCCGGCTCTCGGCGAATTCGAGCGCATCGCGCCAGTGGGTTCGCTTCGTGATCAGAGTCCGGTACTTCATGATGACTGACTGGCCGTTGATCGTGAGCGCGCCGATGAGACGGTCACCGTCACGATAGAGCGCCACGCACCGGCCACCGGCCACATCGCCATCGACGACCCGCACCTCCTCCGCCTGCGGGACACCGACGAACTGAATCCGGCTGTCGTACCAGTCGGACCAGAAATACGGCACGGTCTGGTATGGCTTGGCGGACGCGGGATCCAGGGCGTTCCGGACCGCGGCCGCCGCCTGCTCTGCCGCGCTCGTCCAGTGTTCGAGACGCATCGCGCGATCGAACAACGGGTTGTGCCATCGCGCCACGTCTCCCGCCGCGTATACCCCGCTGACACCGGTCGACAGCGTTGCGTCGCACACGACGCCGTTGTCCAGGCTCACTCCCGAGCCATCGAGCCATTCAGTCGCCGGCGTAGCTCCGACACCCACGACGACCAGGTCGGCGTCCACTGCGGAGCCATCCGACAGAACGACCTGCTCCACCTTGCCCTCACCGCGGATCTCGGCTACCGCGACGCCACACCGGAGATCAGTGCCGTTGACGCGGTGCAGGGACGTGCACGCCTCGCCCATCAGCTCCCCGACAGCACGCACCAGCGGCGTGGGCAGCGACTCGACAACGGTGACGTCGAGCCCGCGCTTGCGCGCGGCGGACGCGACTTCGGAGCCGATGAACCCGGCGCCCACCACGACGGCGCGAGCGCCGTCCTCGAGGGCGGCACGCACAGCGACGGCGTCGTCGATCGTGCGCAGCGTGTACACGCCTTTCAGGCCGGCCGTGCCCGGCAGCGTGCGTGCGATCGCACCGGTCGCGACAACCGCCAGGTCGTAAGGAACCTCGCGATCGCCGACCCATACCACCCTGCTGCCGGTATCCAGGACCGTGGCCGCGGCGCCCAACCGCAACTCCACGGCAAGCTCGTCGCGAAGATACGACTCTGTCCGGAAAACCGGAGCCTCGGGCCGCACGCCAGGATCAAGCGAATCGAGGTATGCCTTCGACAAAGGCGGGCGGTCGTAGGGCAGATGTTGTTCAGAGCCGACGAGCGTGATGGCTCCCGTGAAGCCCGCCTTGCGGGCGGCTTCGACCGCGCGCAATCCCGCTAGCGAGGCACCGACCACGACGAGGCGTTCAGCAGGCATGTCGATCACCGTTTCCTGGACGGTCACGCTCGCAGGCGGAGGGCCTCGGTCGGGCAGCCCGCGACAGCCGCCTCGACGTCGTCCAGGTCAGCGCCGGACACGGACTCCGCGAGCACAACGAGCTCACCGTTGTCGTCAACCTCGAACACGCTGGGCGCCAGCGATTCGCAGATTCCCAATCCGGTGCACTTCGCGCGATCGACGATGATCTCCATGTCATCCTCCTGGAACTCGATGCAACATGAATTTGATTATGTTGACTTACGAGCACGATATCACAGCTATAAGCCCTACAACACAACGCTTTCACGTGACACAGCACCGATTAAGTCACTGTGTCATTATGTTGTCGCAGGCACCGAAGTGAGCGGTCAGAAGAAGCGCCGCATCATCCGAAGCTTGCCGTCGGTGTATGGCGGATAGAGCAGCGAGAGATCCGGCCTCGACGGTTTCGACACAACCGACTTGCGATGGCTGAAGGTCTCGAACCCCCACCGGCCGTGGTAGCTGCCGATCCCGCTCGGACCGACACCGCCGAACGGCAGTTGCGGTGTGAGACAGTGAAATCCCAGGTGGTTGATGACCACGCCGCCCGAACTGGTGTTGTCCAGCACCGCCCGGTGCTCCGATTTACGGCGGCTGAACAGGTAGGCTGCCAACGGCTTGGGGCGCCCGTTGACGAAGTCGATCGCCGCCTCGAGTGAATCGACGGTGATCACCGGCAGAATAGGGCCGAAGATCTCCTGCCCCATCAGGGCCGAGCCGGGATCTGGATCAACGATGACGGTCGGCTGGATCGTCCACGTCTCGTGGTCGGCACCGCCGCCGAGAATCGTGTCACCGCCCGCTCCCTCGATGAGGCTCGCGAGCCGGGCGAATTGGCGTTCGTTGACGACGCGCAGGCCGGCGGTCGTGTCGCCGTTGCGGAAAGTGCTGATGGTCCTCCTCAGATGCTCGAGGAACTTGTCTCGCACCGCCTCTTCGATCAAGACGTAGTCAGGGGCGATACACGTCTGCCCGGAGTTCAGCAACTTCAGCCAGGCGATCCGGCGGGCGGCGACCTCGAGGTCCGCGCTCGCGGTGACGATCACCGGGCTCTTGCCGCCCAGCTCGAGCGTGACCGGTGTCAGGTGGGTGGCCGCGGCCTCCATCACACGACGGCCGATCTCGGTGCCGCCGGTGAAGAACGCGTGGTCCAGACCCTGAGCCAGCAGCTGCTGCGTGACCTCTGCCTCGCCTTCGAGCACCGCGACGGCGTCGGAGTCGAGATACTTGGGAAGGAGTTCCGCCAGCAGTGCCGATGACCGCGGAGCGTGCTCGGAGGGTTTCACGATCACGCAGTTGCCCGCGGCCAGCGCGCCGACGAGCGGGCCCAACGTGAGATAGAACGGGTAGTTCCAGGGACCGATCACCAGTACGACGCCGAGCGGTTCGAACTGGTACCAGCCGCGGCCAGGCAGGCCCGTCATCGGCAGCCGGGTACGCCGTGGGCGCATCCACCGGACGAGCCTCTTCCGCGCGAAGGTCACCTCGGCCCTGGTGGCTCCGATATCGCCGATGAACGCCTCGGCGCTGGACCTGCCGAGATCCGCTGCCAGAGCCTCGGCGATCTCGTCCTCGGACTCGGTCAGCAACCGGCCGAGCCCCTCCAGTTGCGCGACGCGCCAGCTCAACGGCCGGGTCCGCCTCGTGGCGAACGTGCCGCGGAGCCTGGCGACGGCGTCGGTGACCGGGGAGCTGGTGATCGCGTCGACACTCATCGGGTCACTTCCTCGGGCTGTTCGGTGAGACGTTGCTTGAGCAGGCGTTTGAGGAGCTTGCCGGTAGGGGTGCGCGGCAACTCGGCCACGAACTCCACACTGCGCGGCGCCTTGTAGTGCGCGATGCGGTCACGCACGTAGTCGATCAGCTCCCGTTCGAGGCCGGCGTCGGCCTCGACTTCGGGAGCCGGCTGCACCAGGGCCTTGACCTGTTCGCCCATTTCGTTGTCGGGAACGCCGATGACCGCCACGTCGGCAACCTTGGGGTGCAGTGCGAGCGTGTCCTCGATCTCCCGCGGGTAGATGTTCACGCCGCCAGATATGATCATGAAGTCCTGGCGATCGGCGAGGAACAGGAAACCGTCGTCGTCGACATAGCCCGCGTCGCCGACGGTCGTCCAGGCCGGGTGCTCGGGATGCTGCGCGCTCTTGGTTTTCTCGGGATCGTTGTGGTATTCGAACGGCAGCTCCTCGCGTTCGAAAAAGACGAGCCCGGTCTCCCCTGCCGGCAGCTCGACCCCGGCGTCGTCACAGATGTGGATCGTCCCGAGCATGCTGCGGCCAACGGAACCCGGCTTCGCGAGCCACTGCTCGGTGTCGATGAAGGTGATGCCATTCCCCTCGGTGGCCCCGTAGTACTCGTGGATGATCGGCCCCCACCACTCGATCATCTTCTGCTTCACCTCGGGCGGGCATGGCGCCGCGGCGTGGATCGCGAGCCGCAGGCGTTCCAGGGAATAGCGCTCACGAACATCCGCAGGCAGCTTGAGCATCCGCACGAACATCGTCGGAACGACCTGCGTCGCCGTGACCCCGTACTTGTCGATCGCGGCCAGGAAGGCTTCCGGATCGAACTTCTCCATCATCACCACCGTCGCACCGAGCGAGTGCATGACGGCGGACCAGCGCAGCGGCGCCGCGTGATAGACGGGCGCGGGTGACAGGTAGACATCCTCGCTGGCGATACCGAAAACGGCACTCAGCAGACCCACGATAGGGTCGCCGGGCTCGTCCACATCGCGCTGGGGCAAGGGCGGCTTCACGCCCTTCGGCTTGCCCGTGGTCCCCGACGAGTACAGCATCGCCGCCCCACAGGGTTGCTGGGTCAAGGGCGACCCGGCACCGTCCAATTCCGACTCGTAGTCCCGGTACCCGGCAACCGAACCGCCGAAGGCATAACGCAAAGCGATGTTCGGCGTCTGCGCCGCGACACGCTCCGCGAGATCCGCGAGACCGGCCGAAGCGACAACCGCCTTGGCGCCACTGTCGTTGATGATGTAAGCGACCTCGTCCGCGGACAGGTGCCGGTTGATCGCCGTGACATAGAGGCCCGACCGCATAGCAGCCCAATAGACGTCGAAGACCTCCAGGCGGTTGTCCGAAAGCACAGCCAGGACGTCTCCGCGGCGCAGACCGGCGTCGTGGAGCAGTCGCGCCAGCCTAGCGGAGTTCTCATCCAGCTCGCGGTAGGTGCGGGACTCGCCGGTCTCGGCGATGACGACCGCCGTTTTGTCCGGTGTCGTTTGCGCGAATTTTCCAGGATACATGTCATCCTCCGGGTATCACGGCGCCAGTGCGCAGGTGGTGACCAACTCACGTAACCTGTGGATGCCACGATTCTGCAACGCCCTGACGGCACCGGCGCTCCGCCGCATCGCGACAGAGGTCTCGGCAACGCTGCACTCTTCGAGGAACCGCAAGGCGATACAGCGTGCCTGCTCCTTGCCCAGCCGCGCCACGCTCGCTCTGACCAGTTCCCGGACGTGCTTGGCACACAGCAGTTCGGCCGGGCCGGGATCACGTGATACGAAAGAGATCTCGTCAGCCGACTCGGGCAGCGGTGCGCGCCGTTTCGAGCGAGCGCTCTTCATCTCGTCGGTCAGCAGATTGCGCGCGATCGTGTAGAGCCACGCCCTGATCGGCCGATCGCGCGCGACATAGCGATCGAACCCGCGCAGCGCGCGCACGAATGTCTCGCTTGTGAGGTCCTCCGACAGGTCGTGGTCCCGGCATCGCGAGTAGAGGTAGGCATACACGGCCTCGCGATGGCGGCGATACACCTCAGCGAAGGCATCCGCCGGATCAGCACCTGCGCCGCCGCACGGTCTCATCACAGGTCTCCGCGGCTCGGTTGGTAGGCGGTGGCACCGTCGAGCGTGGTCGACGAATGCCGGCCGATATCAGCCGGTAGTGGGTCGACCCCGTAGTGTGCCTGCTCGGCCGGGCTCAGCGATTCGATGATCCCTTCCTGCGCGGCCGGCGGCAGGGTGTGCAGGATCTGCATGACGCGGTCCTTGCGACGGATCGCGCCCTGCCGGGTGGGCATGCCGGGCGCGGGCTGCATCTGCGCGGGGATGCCCTCGATCTCCTCGACACCACCGGCGTGGTGCCCGGCCTCGAACATCGCCCGCTCCGCGGCGATCGTGGCCGAGTCCTTCTCCTCCGACATCCCGATCGGGCCGTCCATCCGCCCGTTGAGGAACTGCTTGACCACCGGCTCCTCACTGGTCAGCAGCACCTCCCGCGGCCCGAACATGACCAGCTCCTTGCGGAAGAGCATGCCAAGGTTGTCCGGCACCGTACGGGCCAGGTTGATGTTGTGCGTGACGATCAGGAACGTCGCGTCGCTCTGCGCGTTGACGTCCAGGAACAGTTGCGAGATATAGGTGGTGCGCACCGGGTCCAGACCGGAGTCCGGCTCGTCGACCAGAATGATCTCCGGGTCCAGCACCAGTGCACGGGCCAGGCCGGCACGCTTACGCATACCGCCGGAAATCTCACCCGGCAGCTTCTTGTCCGCACCGGCCAGACCGGTCATCTCGAGCTTTTCCAGCACGATCCGGCGAATCTCGGTTTCCGACTTCTTGGTGTGCTCACGCAGCGGGAACGCGACATTGTCGTACAGAGTCATCGACCCGAACAACGCGCCGTCCTGGAACAGCACCCCGAACAACTTCCGCGTCTCATACAGCTTGTGCTCGCTGCACCGCACGATGTCCACACCATTGATGACACACGTGCCACGCTCCGGCTTCAGCAAGCCGATCATCGACTTCAGGAAAACCGACTTGCCAGTTCCCGACGGACCCAGCATCACCGACACCTCACCCGGAGGCAAAGTGAGCGTCACATCGCGCCAAATCGTCTGCCGGCCGAACGACTTCGTCAGACCCTCGATGACCACCTCGGCACCCATCGCACCTCCTTGCGCTCAGTCGTCGCCCCACACGTCCGGGGGCTCAGCCTTGTGGCGTGAAAACACACCGCTGCTTCTTGATTCCGTTGATGAACGTGCTGGTCAGATACTCTGGCTCTCCCTCGGCCCGAATATCGGGAAGGCGGGTCAGCAGTTCCGAGAAGAGCACCTTGAGCTGGGTCTTCGCCAGGTGGTTGCCAAGGCAGTAGTGCGGGCCCCGACCCCCGAAGGCGACATGGTTCCGGTTGTCTCGCGACAGGTCGAATAGCTCCGGATGCTCGAAAACAGCGTGATCCCGGTTCCCCGAGCTGTAGAACATGACCACCTTGTCGCCTGGCTCGATGATCTCGCCGCCCAACTCGAACCGCGCCAGGGCCGTTCGACGGAACGTCATGACGGGAGTCGCCCACCGTACGAACTCGTCAACCGCCGGACCGATCCTGTTCTCGAGATCATCCATCAAATAGCGACGCTGCTCGGGGTACTCCGTCAGTGCGCGAAGGGTGTGCGTCGTGGTCTGCTTCGTGGTGTCGTTGCCGGCCACGCACAGCAGGACGAAGAACGACCTGATCTCGTCGTCGGTCAGCTTCGCACCGTCGACCTCCGCCTGCACGAGCGCGGTCAGCAGGTCATCGGCCGGTTCCGCGCGCCGCGCGTCGATGACGTCCTGGCACGCCCCGTGCAGCGTGGCGATCCCGTTGAGCATCGCCGTCGCCGCGTCGAGGCCACCGGTGACCTGCTCGTCGTCCCACGAGATCATCAGGTTGGCGGCCGCGGTCACCTCTTCGCGACTCTCCTCGGGAATCCCGATCATCTCCGAGATCGTCCACATCGGAAGGCGGGCGGACACCGACGAGACGAACTCGACCTCGCCCAGCGGTGCGATACTGTTGACGATCTGGCGAGCCTGATTGGCGATCTGGTCGCCGATCAGGGCGATTCGTTTCGGCGTGAAGGTCGAACTGATGAGCCTCCGCACCTTTCCGTGCTGGGGGGCGTCCATGGTCAGGATGGAGCTGGCCATCTCCAGCGCTTCGGGAGGCATGTCCTCGAAGGTCACGCCGCCGGTGGCCGACGAGAAGACGTCGGCGCGCTGGCTCACCGTCACGATGTCCTCGTTGCGCACGACCGCCCAGTAACCCGTCTCGTCCTCGTTCACCTCACCCATCAATGGGCTCGGGACCGGACGTTGCCACGACACCGGGCGCTCATTACGCAGCTGCGCGAACACTCGCTCGCGCTCCTCTGGCGGCCGGGCCCAGAAGCCCATGTCGGAGATATCGACAGTGTCGAATTCACGCGTTGTCGCGGTCATCGTGCTCGTCCTCGCATTTCGTCAGGAAACGACGAGATCCTGGCGGTTGTCCGCCTTGAGCATCTCGACATAAACGGGATAGAGATCCTTGGCGACGGGAGCCAGCCTCAGCAACTGCGAAGCCGAGCCGCCGATCTTCAGCTTTCCCTTCGCCATTGCGAGAGGCAGGCTGACCTTGCCCTGCCAGTAGCGGTTGGCGGTGTCGGCCGACATCGTCAGCACCGCGTCCGCTTCGATGTCCGCCTCGGCGCCCGTCAGGACCTTCTGCCCGGCGAAGTCGACGGTGACGATCGAATCCGGATCCGAGAAGTTCATCCGCAGCCTCATGCCGGTGGCGATCAACTTCGGCCCGATCTTGTCGTCCTGCAACGCTTTCTCGAAGATCCCGCCGATGTACCTGTTGACCTCATCGACCGTGACGAAACCCGACATAGTGACACTCCGTGAAATCGGATGGAATTTATTACAAAAATGGGAATGCGTGCGCCAGAGTCAGATCTCCGGTGCCGGGACCAGTCCGGAGAGGATCGCGCCCCCGATACCGCCGTCTGCCCCGATGCTGACTCCGTTGATCCACGCGGAATCACTCGATGCCAGGAACACTACGATTCGTGCGATGTCAGCCGGTGTGGCATGTCGGCCGACGAGATCTCGCACGCCGTCGAGATTCTCCTTGCCCATCGTCTCCTCGAAATCGCCGAGAATCGGCGTCTCGACCGGCCCCGGGCTCACGGCATTGATCCGCAGACCCCGCTCGGCCAGTGCGAGCCCCATGGTCATGACATAGACCGTCAGGACTTCCTTCGAGAAGTTGTAGGCATTGCCGGTGATCGGGTTTTCGCGCAGCCACGTCAGGCCCGCTTCGAAGTCGTCGGTCGCCAGCAGCTCGTGAATCTTCTCTAGACGCAGCGGCCAGCCGAAGCCCGCCATTGAGGCGACCGAGACAATGGAGCCCGCCTTGTTCATCCGATCGAAGAACAGCTCGATCAGGTGCCGGTGGCCCAGGAAATTCACCTTCATGACAAGCTCCGCCGGTGCCGTACCCGGCACACCGGCGACGTTGCAGAGAACGTCCCAGCCCGAACCGAGCTGGTTCACCGCCTCCTCGATGCTCACTGGGTTCGCGAGATCGCACTCGACGAACCGCTCGACCGGCAACTCCGGTGCCTTGAGGTCCAGGGCCGTCACACTCGCACCCTGGGATGTCAATTGTTCGGCGACCGCCGCACCGATACCTGACGCCGCGCCGGTCACGACGCAACGCAAGCCACGTACGTCCATACCACTTGTTCCTCTCGGCCAAACGGGTACGCCGAAGGGACGAACATGTGCATCGGCGCACCCTTGACGGCCCCGGACGGGCTATCGCCCGGGATTCGTCGTAATCAGACGGCTGAAATCGTGACACGCATCATCAACAACAGGGAAATCTTAACATAAACTAGTTTATGTGCAAGCCTTAACCAGAGCCACTCTTTCCGTTCCCCCACCTGGGACAGCGGGCCTCGTCGACCGGCATCGTGCTTGTCCTGTTTCGAATAGGACGTACTATGAGCGGGGTAGCGAAACGGAACCAGTGGCGCCCGCGTGGGTGCCCGCCCAAGATCGGAGCAGCGGTGCCGACGTTGGTCACACGCCAGGAGTACTTTGACAGCGCGCTGGAGATCCTCTCCAAGGAAGGATTCAAAGGGCTCCAGGTCGTCAAGCTGTGCAAGGTCATGGGTATCACGACCGGCTCCTTCTACAACTACTTTCGCAACCTCAAAGACTTCGTCGCGGAGTTCCTCAAGACCTGGCGGCAGAACCTGACGAAGCAGCTCATCGAAGCGGCGGAACTCGTCGACGAACCCGACGAACGCCTCCGCAAACTCGCCGACATGGCGATGACGGTTCCCCATGAGGCCGAAGCCGCGATCCGAGCGTGGAGCAAGGTGGACCCGATGGTACAGGCAGTACAGGACGAGGTGGACCAGCTGCGGCTCGACCTGCTGCGCAGGGCGGTGCTGCACGCATCGCCGGACGACCCTGACGCGGACCGGCTGGCCACCCTCGGGCTCAGCATCGTCGTGGGCACGCAGCAATTTCAGTCCCCTATCAACCTCGACGACTTGAAATGGGCACTCGACCAGTACGTGGAGCTCGTACTCGCACGAGCCGCCCAGCGAGCCGGCAAAACACCCCGGCGCAACGGCAGCTTGCCGAAACCCCGACGGTAGGAAAGCCATCCGAGTCGGCACATAATCCGGATTACGTGCCGACCCGGATGAACCGTTGTCACAGTCACAGCGGCGTCAGGTTCGAGATCAACCATCGGTCCCCCACGCGGGTCATCGTGACCTGGACACGGCTCCCGGTGAGTTGTGGTCCCTGGCTGGCCTTGCTCGTCGTCGTCTGGTTGACGAAAAGCAGGACGTCGACCGTTTCCGGTGTCGCCGACACAACCGACGAACGCGCGACACTCGCGTTGGTCACGGTCTGCTGGTCCAGCGCCGCGGCGCGCACCGTACCGGTCATCAGATCGTGGTAGCGCTGCTGGAAATCGCCGGTCAACGATCCGGACGCCGCGGCCACGTCTTTATCGAACGTGTGGTAGTCGTACGACAGCATCGTCGTCACGCCGGTCCGGGCCGCATCGGTGGCCGCTCCGCGCGCGGTCTCGGTCGCGGTCTGCTGGTGCCGCACGATCGTCGCCGCGACCACGCATCCGGCCAGCAGTACGGCGACAACAGCGGCAAGGCTCAGTGTCAGCACCGGCTTGCGCATGAGCAAGCGGGCCACAGCGCGGGCAGCCGTGACTGGCCAACGCACCACCGACGGCACGGAGAACCGGCGCCGGGGCCGTGCCGCCTTTTCCTCGGCAGCGTCGGCAGCCTCGCCGGACCGCGGATCCTGCGATACCTGTTCGTCCAACTCTTCGCGTTCCTCGACAGAGGTGTCGGTCGCCATGGCTGTTACTCCTTCGATCACGGCACGAACTCGATCTGGGCGGCGAGCCAGTGGCCGGCTTCCTTCTGGAGCTGGACACGGATCCGGTAATCCCGGGCCTGGGGCTGGCCGGACGAAGCCGAGTTGGTCACGCTCGACGTGGCGGCGACCAGCACGCTGGCTTGGCTGTCGCTGGCGGATTCGACCCCGATCGCGCGAACCTGGCCGGTCGAGGTGACGTTCTGCTCCTTCACCACTGACGTGAAGACGTCCTTGCGCGAGGTGAAGTCGTTCTTGAACTGGCCGGTCGAGCCGTCGATGATGCGTTGCACATCCGCGTCGACCGTCTTCGGGTCGATGGTCAGGACGTTGATGACCTCGGTGCGGGCGGCGTCGGTGGCCGCCGCGCGATCGACGTCATCGTTGTGCCCGCGCAGCACGGCCGACCCCGCGAGCGCGGCGACGACAGCGAGGCCGGCACAGACCAGCAGCAGCGCGCCGATCAGCCAGCCGTAGAGCCGCGACCGGGGCCGGGCCTTGCCGGCTTCGTCCTGGTCCCGTTCTGACGCATCCGCGTCATGGTCGGTGGCGGTGTCGCTGCCCGCCGCGGACGGCTCCTGCGCGTCGTCCCCCTCGGCGCTCCGCGGACGCGGACTCGGCCGGGGGGCGACCGAGGGGATCTCGGCCGGCTCGCTAGTCGTCTCGCCGGTAGGGATCTCCGCCGAGACCTCGACGTCGATCATCGTCCCACCGGAGCCAGCAGCATCCGTTGCCATGTCAGATCCTCCTTCGTTTTCCCGTCGGCGCCGATGCCGCCGATGTCGAACAGGTACCCGTCTGCCCCGACAGCGGAGCCGGTCTTCGGGTCATAGGCCGCCGAGGTCAGGTTGCCCAGCGGGCTACCTGCCGGGAACGGGCTGTTGTGCTGCTGCGTCGGCTGGAACCCGTCGCCCGCGCATTCCTCCGCGGTGCCCGCGCGGCGGCCAGGTGCGTTCAGGCACGGGAAGTTGCGGGCCCCGCGCACCTCCGTAGGGTCGTTGTGCGGCAGCTTGCAGTACAGATCGTCCGGAGTGGACACTTCGCTGAGGTCGTCAGGTGACCGATGCTGATCCGACGGCAGGAAGCCGGTCGTGCAGGGTGGTGGAGTCAATGCGGTGGTACGGAAGTCGATCGCCAGGCTCTGGTCGTCCTGATGAGGCGCGGTCGCCGATATCAGCGCGGTGGTCAGGGCCGGATAGTTGACCAGAATGGACTCGAGGGCGGGGTTGTAGGTCACCAGGACCTGCCCCACGCTGGTCATGTTGGCCAGCAGGATCGGTAGCGTCGGCTTGAGGTCCTGGAACAGCCCGTTCACCTGAGCCGCGGCTGGAACGCCGCGGTCGATCAGGGACCGGATCTGGCCGTCGTCGGCCGTGACCGTGTCGGTGAACCCGGCGAGGCTCGCGACCAGCGACCGGATCTGCTGGCTGCTCGCGGTCTGGGTGTCCAGCAGCGGCCCGGTGTCCTTGATCAGTCGCAGGGTGGGATCGAGGTTCTGCTGCGCGCTGTCCAGGAGGTTGCTGCCCTGGTCGAGGATCTGCTGCAGCCGCGGTCCCGTCCCGGTGAAGGCGTCCGAGAGCTCGTGCAGGGACGTCGCGAGGCTGTCGGGCGGCACGGACGCCACGAGCTTGTTGACGTCGTCGAGCAACACGCCGGTCGGAGTCGGAATCGTCGTCCTGCTCACCGAGATCGTCGCGCCATCCGCCAGCCATGCCGAAGGCTTGGGGCTTTGCGGCGTCAGGTCGATGTACTGCTCGCCGATGGCGGAGACGCTGTGCACGTTGGCCCAGACGTCGGACGGTATCCGGTAACCGCTGTCGACCGAGAGGTTGGCATCGGCTCCGGCGGGATCGACGTCGACCGAGGTGACCCGCCCGATCTCGACCCCGTTGTAGGTGACGCGTGAGCCGACGTAAAGGCCGCTGGCGTCGGCCAGCTTGACGGTCAGCCTGTGCTGCCCGTAGCCCAGCAGCATCGGCACCTGAGCGTAGACAATGGCGACCACCGCGACGCTGATGATGCTGACCACACTGAAGATCAGCAGTTGGATTCGGACGAACCGGCTGATCATTGGCCACCTCCCAGCCCGCCGAGCAGGCCGTTGAGTACGTCGTTGACGCCGCCGGCAGATTGCGATGGATCGTGTGCGTTGTCCGGCGGCGGGGCGGGCAGCGGCCCGGAGCCGCCCATGCCTTGGTAGGGACCACCGGTCGGAGCTTGCAGCGGGTCACCGGACGAGCCGCCGAGCCCCGGCAGGACATCTCCCAGCGGGGTGCCCTTTAGCAGCGACAGGTAGTACTTGCTGATCGCGCTGTTGGTGAAGTCGAGAATGATCGACAGATTCGCGTAATCGCCCTTGAACAAGCTCTTGTTGGTCGACAACGGGAACAGGCCGGTCGCCAGCAGCCCGGTCGACCCGACCAATGCGTGCCCGGCGTCCGCGAGCCCTTGCAGCACCGGCGTCAGGTTCTGGAGATTGCGCGTCAGCGTGTCCCGGACGTCGTTGACGGTGCCGGTGGCGGCGTCCGAGAAGTTCCCGAGGCTGTTCAGCGCGTTGGTCAAAGCGGCGCGTTCGTCGTTCAGGGTCTGCAGCGCGGTGGGCATCTGCGTGAGGACATCGGAGATGACCTGGTTGTGCGCCTCGGCCTGAGCGCCGAGTCGATCGAGCCCCGTCAGCGCCGCGGTGATGTCGTCCTTCTGCCGGTCCAGCGTGCCCATGAAGGTGTTCAGCTGTTGCAGCGTCTGCCGGACCTGTTCGTCGCGCCCGTTGCCGAGCGCCTTGTTCAGTTCAGTGGTGATGGTCTGCACCTGCTGCAGACCACCTCCGTTGAGCAGCAGCGACACGCTCGCGAGCACGTCCTCGGTGTCGGGGTAGTCGTGGCTTTGCGACAGCGAAATCGTCGCGCCCTGGGCAAGCTTGCCCTGCGGCGCCACCGTGGTCGGTGGCTCGAGGGCGAGGTGCTTGGCGCCGAGCAGGCTCGTCTGGCCGACCGTGGCGACCGCGTTGGCGGGCAGGTTCACATCGGGGTTGAGTGAGACGGTCAGATTGGCGTGCCACCCCTGGCGCCGGACCTGGGTGACCGTGCCGACATTGACGTTGTCGACCATGACGACGCTGTTCGGGTACAGCTCCGAGGCGTCGGCCAGCTCGACCGTCACCGCGTAGGAACCGTCTGAACGCCCCTGCGTTCCGGGCAGCGGCAGCGCGCCGACCCCACCGGGCTGGCAGCCGGTCACGGCGAGGGTGCTCCCGATCAACAATGCGGTGAATGTGCTACGTCGCTTCACGGTGTCTCCGAACCCCCGAGGAGTTGTCCGAGTGTCTTGGCCCCGTTGCTGCTGGGCCCAGGTGCGGCGCCGGGACCTGGCGGGGTACCGGGGCCTGGCGGCCGGACTGTGCCGCTGCCGGGCGTCCCTGGCCGTACAATGGGGTTGGCCCCGACCGGCGGGTAGTTCATCTGGAGCAGGTTGAGCAACGGCCCGAGCTTCTCCTGGCAGAGCTGGCCCGCCTGTACCGGAGTCGCGTTCGAGGCCGTCCCGATCGCCGAGCAGACGAACTGTGCCGGGTTCTGGAAGTTCGGCAATTGCAGCGCACCCGTGAAGGCGCCGCTGAGGGGGTCGTAGATGTTGTAGGCGTTGGCCAGCACCGTCGGTGCCGCGTGCAGCGCGTTCGCCAGTGCGTCCCGCTCGTTCGCCACGACGCCGAGAATCTCGGACAGCTTGTCGGTTCCGTCGTTGAGTTGCCCGCGGTTGCTCGCCAGGAAGTTCTGCACGTCCGACGCGGCGCTGTTGAGCTTGGCGATGGCGTCCGAGAAATTGTCCCGGTTGTCGTTCAGGGTCGCCGACACACTGCTGAGCCTGCCCATGAACTGCGTGATCTGATCATCGCTCGCGTTCAAGGCGCTGACGAACACCGCCAGGTTACGTACGGTGCCGAACATATCGGTACGGCCGTCGGACAAGGTCTGGATCGCCTGCGTCACCTGCGCGATCGTGTCGTTGAAAGTCTGCCCCTGGCCGCGGTAGGAGGCACCGGTGTTCAGCAGTCGCGTCAGCGCGCCGGACTGGTTGGCTCCGTCGGGGCCGAGCGCGGTCGCGAGCTTGCTGAGCTCGTCCTTGATCTGGTCGAACTCCACGGGTACGACCGTGCGCTCTTGGGGAATGGTCGCTCCGTCGGCCAGAACTGCTCCTCCGGAGTAGGCGGGAGTCAGTTCCACATACCGCGACGAGACCAACGCCGGCGAAATGATCACCGCTTTGGCGCCGGCCGGGACCCGGTACTTCGACTCGTAGTGGAACTGGACCTGGACGCCATTCGGCGTGGGCGTCACGCTGTCGACGGACCCGACCGTGACGTCGAGAATCCGCACGTCGTCTCCAACGTAGAGGCTGGTGGCCGATGGGAAGACGGCGTTGGCGGTCGTCGTTCCACCGCGCAGCAGCAGGACCACGCCGGCGCCGACAAGGCTCAGCACGACCAGCCCACCCAGCAGCCGGTACAGCAGCGATCGGGTGCGGCGAACGCGCGGCAGGCGCAAGCCCTTCATCGGTTACCTCCGCTCGTCCCCGCCGCGGCCGCGCTGCCGGGGAGTTTGGGCAAGGGGATCAGGTTTCCTGGAAGCAGGTTCTGGATGTAGGCGTCCCAGAACGGGCCACTGGAGATGGCCTCGCCGAGCCGCGTCGCATAAGGACCCAGCTGGTTGAGGGCAGTCGCGATATTGCCCTCGTTCCGGCGCAACATGTCCAGCACCGAGTTCAGGTGCGTCAACGCGGGGCCCAGCTGGGCCTCGTTGTCGTGGACCAGCCCGGACAGTTGAGTCGCCATCGCGCTCACGTTGACCAGCAGGTCGTGGATTGCCTGCTTGCGCTGCACGAGCTCGGACAGCAGCGAATTGCCGTCGACGAACAGCTGGGTGAGCTGCTTGTTCCGGTCCGCGAGTACCGCCGTCACGCCCTCTGCGCGGCCCAGGAGCTGCTGGATCTGCTGATCACGCGACGAGATGGTCTGCGACAGCCTGCCCAGCCCCTGCAACGCCTGCCGCATTTCCGGGGGAGATCCGGCCAGCGCCGAGGAAACCGAATCCAGTGCCTGGGAAAGGCTGTTCACGTTGATTTCGCCGGTCGTGGTGGTGAGGTTGCCCAGCTGTGTGGTCAGATCGTAGGGAACCTGCGTGCGGGTGATCGGGATCTCGGTGTCCGCGTCGGCGGTGCCCCGACCCTGCGGCGTGATCGCCAGGTACTTGCGCCCCAGCAGCGTCTCAGTCTTGATCGCCAGCGTGCTGTCCTGGCCGAACTGGGTGCCGCTCTCGGTGATGTCGAAGGTCACCACCACCTTGTCGCCGGACAGTTCGATATCGCGGACCTTGCCGACTTGCACGCCGCCGATCTGCACCGCATCACCGGTTTGCAGACCGCCGGCATTGGCGAAGTCGGCCTTGTACTCGGTGGCGCCAGTCAGCTGGGGAAAAGCGGTGATATTGAACAGGAACACCACGGCCGCCGCCACCACCGCGATGCTGATCACGCCAACGCGGACCGGGTTCATCTCTCGGAACGATTTCATCAGTTTTCCCTGCAACGATGGCTGCCGCTGTTGGAGTCGATCCACGGTGTGTAGATCGTCTTGCCGTCGGGCCCGGTCAGCTTGATCTGCAGGCCACACAGGTAGGCGTTGGTGAAGCTGCCGTAGGCGCCGATCCGGGTCGCGCGGGTGTAGAAGTCCACGAGGTCCCGGAGGTTCTGGTCGAGCTGGCCCTTGTCGCCATCCACGTTGGCGATGGTGCGGCCGAACTGGTCCACAGTGGTCTTCAGCGCTGGCCTGGCCTGATCGAGCATCGTGGTGAAGGAGTCGGCCACCGAAGCGATCTTGACCAGCGACGACCCGATGGTCTGCCGGTCCGCGGCGAGTCCGCTGATCAGCTGCTGCAACTGCGTCAGCGTCGTGGAGAACTGGGCGTCGTGCTGGTTCACCGTGCCCAGCACGGAATTCATGTTCGTGATCACGCTGCCGATGACCTGGTCCCGGTCCGCCAGGCTGTTGGTCAGGCCACCGATGTGGGTCAGCAGCTCCTGAATGGTGCCGCCCTGGCCCTGCAACACATTGATCAGCTCTTGGGACAGCTGGTTGATCTGGTCGGGTTGCAGGCCCTGGAACAGCGGCTGAAAGCCGCCCAGCAACGAGTCCAGGTCCAAGGCCGGCACGGTGCGCGACACCGGGATCGTGGTGCCGGCCGCGAGTACTGTGTCCGAGGTGCCCTTTTTGGACAGTTCGAGGAACCGGTCGCCGACGAGATTCTTGTACCGGACCGCCGCGTGGACGTCATCGGTAATGGGAAGTCCCTTGTCGACGGCGAACGTCACGTGCGGCACGTTGTTGACAATGGAGATGCTGTCGACCTCGCCCACGCGGACGCCTGCCACGCGGACCTCGTCCCCTTGGCGTAGTCCGCTGACGTCGCTGAACGAAGCGGCGTAGGTGTTCTCGTCGGAGAATGTGGTGCCGGACAGCTGAATGGCCAGCAGCGCGACAATCACGACTCCGATGGCGGCGAAGACGGCCACGCGGACCAGGTCTCCCCGCACCGCGATCGCCGATGACCGCTTCATTTCGCTCCTTGGGGACGGCTCGTGGGATCGAGAAGAAGTTGCAGCGGCGGGTTTCCGACCTGAATAGAGTCCGAACCGGGGCCGCTGGGCGGAACGTATCCGTTGCCCGGAGTCACGATCTCGGGCGCCGGCACCGGCGTATTGGCAAGGTTGGGCAGTCCGTGACAGTTGGGCCCGGACTGCGCATTGACCTCGGGGAGGTCATCCGGGTACTTGTAGGGCTCCTTGCCGGGAAGGACCTGGACAGTCAGCACGCCGTACGGCGCCTTGCCGCCCAGCGCCGGCTCGAGGAGGCGCCGGGCGTTGTCTTCACCTTCGAGGAAGCAGCTGATCTCGGGCGAGTACTCGTGCAACAGGCCGGTTGTGGGCTCCAGCAGGTGCAGCATATCGATGAGCTTCCGCCCGTTCTGGTCGAACAGGTCGGTGCCGGTCGCGCCGAGGCGATCGAGCTCCTGCAGGAAGCTGTGCAGTGCCGCCTGCTTGTCGGTCACGGTCGCGCCGATCCGGACCGCGTTCCGCAGCGTCTTGAAGAAGTCTGGCGAGATGTCGGCGTACAGGTTGCTGACCTTGCCCACCTGCACCAGATCGTAGTCGAGATCGGGCAGCGCGGGGTTGATGGCGGCTAGGTAGGAATTGACCTCGGTGAGGAACTGTCCGAGCTGGTCGCCCCGGCCCCGCAACGCCGAAGAGACCGCTTCCAGCGTTCCGTTCACCTCGCTCGGTTTCGCCGCTGCCAGTACGTTCATCAGGTTCTGGAACACGGTGTTGATCTCGGTCCCGACGTGGTCGGCAGTGAGCACGCTGCCGTCGCGCAGTCGAGCCGTCGTCGGCGCCGACGCCGAGGGCGGCATCAGCTCGATGAACTTGTTACCGAAGGCGGTTTCCGGGCTGATCGCGGCGGTCGCGTTCGCGGGAATCACCGAGGCCTGGCCCGGATCGAGACGCATCACGATATCGACGGAGTCGCCGTTGAGCTTGACCCCGGACACGGTGCCCACTTGCACGCCGTTGTACTTGACCCGGTCCTTCGCGGCCATCAGCAGGCCCGCGCGATCGGATCGCACGGTCACGGTTGTGGTCGGCGTGAACGACTCGGTGAACATCGCCCAGACCAGCGCGAGGACCCCGGCGAACGCGACGATCATGCCAAGGCCGGCAAGCCTCTTGGTCACCGGCGAGGCAAGGGTGAGATTCGGCATGTGTGGGTCCTATCCCGAGATCCGCAGGGTGTCGTGGGCGCCATAGACCGAGAGAGCGACGAGAAGGGTGACGATCGTGACGCCGATGAGCGAGGTCCGGACCGCTCGTCCCACGGCCTCACCGACCCCGGCTGGACCGCCCGTCGCGGTGTACCCGTAGTAACAGTGGACGAGGATGACCACCACGGCCATCGCCAATGCCTGCAAGAAGGAATAGAGGATGTCGACCGGCTGGAGAAAGGCGAAGAAGTAGTGAGTGTATCCGCCGGACGAGACGTCGTAGAAAAGGACGGACACGGCCTCGTAGCCGACGTAGCTGAGGATGAGGGCCAACGCGTAAAGGGGAACGACGGCGATCAGGCCGGCGATCAAACGAGTGCTGACGAGGTAGGGCAACGAGGGCACACTCATTACCTCGAGCGCATCGATCTCCTCGTTGATCCGCATCGCGCCGAGTTGCGCGGTGATCCCGGTGCCCACGGTCGCGGCCAGACCAGCGCCGGCGATGATCGGCGCGGCAAGCCTGGTGTTGATGAACGCCGAGGCGAAGCCGGACAGCGCGGTCAGATCGACCTGGCGCAGCGCCTGGTACGCCTGCACGCCAGAGCTGGTACCGACAAAGAACGTCATGAATCCGGTAATGGCAACGGATCCGCCGATCATGGCCAGCGCACCGCTTCCCATGCCGACCTCGGCCACCAGCCGGGTCTGCTCCTTTTTGTACCGGAACACCGCACGGTAGACCCAGGCGAACACGCGCAGGTAGAACGTTCCCTGGTCGCCAAGTGTGTCCAGGAGACGGACCGGCGCACCCGCGGTGTGTTTGAAGCGGCTCAGCATCGACTCGTTACTGTTCTTCACCGTAATCGTCCTCCCAGTACCGCTACTTGCCGACAAGCCCGAGGTTGTACGGCAACGCCGTGAGGAAAAGGTTCGCGACGAACAACATCATGAACGAGTACACGACGGTCTCATTGACGGCGTTGCCGACGGCCTTCGGCCCACCCTTGACGCTGATTCCGCGATAACAGCCCACCAGTCCGGCCAGCATGCCGAACACGATCGCCTTGCATTCGCTCTGGATGAGGTCGGGGACGCCGACCAGGAGGTTGAGGCCGGACACGTACAGAGCGGGCGAGGCCCCCTGCACGTAGACCGAGAACACGAAACCTCCCGCGAGTCCGATAAGGATGATCAGCGCGTTGAGGATGGCCGCCGTGAAGACCGATGCGAGCACGCGCGGCGACACCAGGCGGTGCACGACGTTGATGCCCAGCACCTGCATCGCGTCGATCTCTTCGCGGATCGTCCGCGCCCCCAGGTCGGCGCAGATAGCTGTGGCGCCGGCCCCGGCGACGACGAGTGTCGCCACCACCGGCCCGATCTGGGTGACGGTGGCCAGCGCCGCACCGGAGCCACTCAGGTCGATGGCACCGACCTCACGCAGAACCTGGTTGAACTGGAACGTGACCAGACATGTCAGGGGAATGCCGACGAAAATCGCCGGCCCGATCGAAACCCGCGCGATGAACCAGGTCTGCTGCACGAACTCGCGCCACTGCAGCGGCCGCTTGAACATGACCCGGAAGGCTTCGATCGCCATCGCGAAGAAGCCGCCGAGTGGCGTCATGAGCCGGGCGAACGTGCTCGTCGACGGCAGGAAGTCGGTGTCGACCGACGACTGGCCGGGAAGGGCTGACGTGGTGGAGCGCGCGGTCATCGACCCTCACCCCGTACCCGCGCCCCAGCACCGGTTGATCCACAAGGGATCGGCATCGGCACGGCGCCGCCCGCGACGGAACGAGCGCCGTGCGTCTTGTCCACAGTGAACGATGGGCGCCCGACCGATGACAGACCGTCCGCCGGCCCGTCGACCGCGACGAGCAAGTCCCGCAAATTCACGCTGAAATCCGTTCTCTCGCAACGTCCGGTGCGCCAAAGAACACCACAGCGTGCTCCAGCGCACCATCGTCGAAGCTCCCCAGCCACAGACAAGTCGCATGACCGTATGGGGAGAATTCTCAGTAGATGGCCCTGTGATCGGGGCCACCGTTGGAGTGCAGAGTAACATAAACCAGATTCTGTACAAGTCTCAATTGGGTTCAGATCGAGATCTCGCACATCCGTAGGAACGCTAATTGTTGCCCGCCGCCAAGATGTAGCCGGATAACCGGCGGAAACTCTGCTGCTGAGCAGGTACAGCTAGTACTTCCCAGCGCGACAGCATCACCCGTTCGAGCTACTTTTGCCGGCCATCGTGACCGCACGGTTCGCGCGGATCCACACGTGACTTGGCCGACTTGGTACCATAATTGTAATTATGTCGGCGCGAATGACGGCGTACTGGATCCGCGAGTCCGAATGCGACAGAGACCTCCCCCGCGCACCTGGTCGACAGCCCATGGCGCTACCCTCGGATTCCGTACCATGCACTATTTCGCGCAAGCCGCGCCAGGGGCTGCATGTTCGCGGAGATGGCCGGCGCACCCGCACGGCCGGTGACTCGCACGCAACGCTTCGCACCCGGGGCCTCCACGTCAGCCGCCAGAGAGGCAGGGCCTGCCACCTCGAACGGTCGACATACTAACTAGTGACTATTCACTTTACAAGTGGTCGGCGCCGTCGGTCCTCCGGGCTCGATACGCGGCCCGTCCCTCGAGCCCGATCACGACTCGCGGACGCTCCCGGCTCGCGATCGGCCCGGCGCGAGGTGCGCTACTTCCGCTTCTTGATCTTGCTATAGGCGTCGTTGATCCGCGCGACGATGTCCGGATGCCAGATCACCTCGCGGTAGGCCAGGGTCTCGTAGGTCAGTGCGCTGATGGGATCCAATCCCGGCGATGTCCGCGCCATCTCCTTGTTGTTCACCGCGGACTTCACGGTCGTCCCGGCGATCGAGTTCGCGAGCGCGGTCGCTCGTTCGACGACTTCGCCGGCCGGCACCAGGCGGTCGATCAAGCCGATCCGGAGTGCTTCGGCGGCGTCGACACGGTCACCCGAGAAGGTCAGCAGCTTCGCCTGGCTCAGGCCGACGATCCGCCACAGGGGCGAGAAGTAGGGCGTGAGCCCGAACTTGATCTGGGGATAACCGAAGATCGCGTTCTCGGCACCGATCCGGATGTCGGTGAACACCGCGATGTCGCAGCCGCCGCCCAGCGCGGGCCCGCCCACAGCGGCGATGGTCGGCTTGCGATAGTCGAGCAATGTCCCGTACGCGCGCAGGCACGTCTCGGAGTAGATCGACCGCGTCTGCTCAGTGAATCCCGACTGCAGGTCGAGGTCCAGGCCCGCGCAGAACACGTCCTCGCCGCCGGTGAGCACCACCGCGGCGACATCGTCGTCATAGGCCCAGGCGTCGAGCTGGTCGATCATGTCCGTCATCAGTTCAACGCTGAGGGCGTTGCGGCGGTCGAGCCGGGTGAAGGCGATGGTGCCGACGCCATCCTTGACTGTCGCGGCGATGTTCCCGTATTCGGTCATGTGATCGTCCTTTTGATCCGTGTCTTTTCTACGAAGAGATGTCTTCGCGACCGGCGAGCCGCGCGTCGGGAACGGAGGTCACGGCGACGGCTTCGATGTCGGCACCCGAGGCGAGGGCGAGCTCGATGTCCATCGTCGAGAACTTCTCGCTGCCGCGATTGATGATGTCCTTGCTGCGGCCCCGGCGTGCCGGTATTCCGCAGCCAACTTCGACACCGTCGTCATTGACGGCTCCCTTCTGGTCGTACCGGCGCTGGCCGCTGCTTGACAGCCGGGACACCACTCGAATCTAGTTACTTTTCACTAACATGGCTTCGGGTTACGAGAGCCGTTCGGTCGCCTTGCTCCGTCCCGATCGCAGCGCGGCGAGCCCATCCGCGAGGCGCCGGGTGAACAGGCCGCGTTGGATGAGGTCCGCGGTGACGCGCAGTTCGTAGGCGGTCGCACCGATGTGGTCCATGTTGCTCGCTCGCAACGCGACCTCCTTGAGCACCGTCGTCAGCTCGGCACCGGCCTCAGCGATGTGCCGGGCGAGGCGCATGCCGCTCTCCCGGACGGTGCCCGCCTCGACCACTTCGTCGACCAGACCCACCCGGTGGGCCTCTCGGGCGTCGATCGGGTCCCCGGTGAACAGCATCCGCCGGGCCCGCTGTGCGCCGACCTTGCGCAGCATTCCGTGGTAGAACCCATTCATCGCGTACTTGACCTGGGTCGAACCGAAGGCAGCGTTCTCCGATGCGATGGTGATGTCGCACATGTTCGCCAGGTCCATCCCGTATCCAGGGGCGACGCCGGCGACGGCCGCGACGGTGGGCTTGCGGTAGTCGTAGACGGTGGTCATGAGCTTGCAGGCCAGGTCGTTGAATCGGATGAGGTCGTCTCCCGTGACCTCTTCGAGCACGTCGAGTGCCCAGCCGGCGCAGAAGTAGTCCTCATTGCCCACCAGCAGGACCGCGGCCACCCTGTCGTCTTCGGCCCACTCCTTGAGCGCGGCGATGATCTCGCGATGCAGCTCCCAGCCGAGAGCGTTGCGTTTCTCCGGGTGATTCAGCTGGATCACGCCTACGCCGTCCTCAATGGAGGTAACAAGGTACCGGTAGTCGCCCACTGTTAAGTCCTTCCTGCGTGAATTCGGGCGGTGAGTTCCGCCGACTGCTCTGCGGCTGCCACTGTCGTCACGCGGGGTCCCGATGACCGACGGCGCGTGGCAACTCCACATTCAGCGCCGCGTGCGCGAGGGTCTCGAGTTCGGCACCGATGTTCGTACGCGTGTGCAGGCCGCCGACGCGCACGACGTCGTTCACAATGCCGCGGGCCGCGTGGACGAGAACCAGACTCGCCGGCTCGCTCAGCTCGGGCCGGCGCCGGCGTAGCGCCGTGGCCCAATCGGCGACGTTCGCCGTCAGCTCCGTCCGAATCCGGCGCCCGTCCTCGGGCGGTAAGTTCACCGCCTCGGTGACATAGACGCCGAAAAGTTGGCGTTGCCGCACGCCGAGGTCGATGTAGGCGTGAACGAGCGCGTCGAGCTCCGCATCGTCCGCGCGCCGCACCCGTTTGGCCGCGAGCTGGTGGGCCGCCCTGCTGAACGCCGACACGAGAAGGTCGGACTTCGTGGCGAAGTGGTAGTAGATACTGGGACCGGTCAGCCCGACTTCAACGGCGATCCGGTCGAGGGTGACCGCCGCATAACCGTGATCGTGGAACAGGGTGATCGCTGTCTCGAGAAGCTGCTCGCTCCGGGGCCACGGCACGGGCTCCTGCTTCGCCGCCGCCGACACCGAAGTCGGCCTGGAGTCGGGAAGCTCCGCCTGTGCGACGGCGACTCCGGCGGCGGTGAGAATCCGCTGATAATCCTGCGCTGGAACGCGTAATCCGCTCACCGACGGGCTGGCGAGGACGCCGAGCACGGCCGTCACCAGGAGCGAAAGCTGACCTTCGTCGGCTTCGGGCCGCTCGGCCCGTATCCGGGCGGTCAGCCCAGCCACCAGAGCGTTGAACCGGGCCCGGACAGCCAGCCGCTCCGGCTCGTCCAGGTGCCGGGCTTCCCGCTGCAGCAATGCCCAGAGGTCACGCCTTTCGAGCGCGGCGCCCGCCAGGTTGAACAGCACGTCGGCCAGCGGCCGCCCAGAGCGCTCCAATGCGGCGTCGACCAGGTCGAGCCCACTTTCCACGACCGTTGCCAGCAATGCCTTCTTACTGCGGAAGTGCCGGTAGAGCGCGGGCGCGGTGATACCGACCTGCCTGGCCACATCGGCCATTGCCACGCCGTGGAACCCGTGCCGGTGGAAACACCGCGCGGCGGTATCCACCAGTTGCCGCCGGCGCCGTGCTGCCGCGGGGCGTGGCGTTCCGCTGCCGTATCCCCTTCGCACTGTCGCCTCCGCCACTTCCGCGCCTTTCACTCGCACAGGTCCCGATCCTGCTTCTCATTCGGCTTAGTGAATGTTAACTTGATTGGAGTCGCAGTCAAGGACCAGTGTCCACACCGGAAGGAAGCGCCAGCGATGCCGAAGTCGCCGTCGACACCGGAAGCGTTCATCTACCACGCGACCGTCCACAGGGCCACCAACGGAGAGGACTACCAGTGACCACGCAGGACGAACTGCGCCCGCTGGCGGGGCGGACCATCCTGATGTCGGGCGGAAGCCGCGGTATCGGCCTCGCCATCGCCCTCCGCGCGGCACGCGACGGCGCGAACGTAGTGCTGCTGGCCAAGACCGACAAGCCCGACCCTCGGCTGCCCGGCACCGTGCACACCGCGGTCGCCGACATCGAGGACGCGGGCGGGAAAGGGTTGGCGGTCGTCGGTGACGTGCGCAAGGAAGAGGACATCGCAGGCGCGGTGGAGCGGGCGGTCGCGACGTTCGGCGGCATCGACATCATCGTGAACAACGCGTCGGCCATCGCGCTGTCCCCATTGGGCGAACTGCCGCTCAAACGCTACGACCTGATGCTCGACATCAACGCGCGTGGCACATTCGCGCTGACCAGCGCCGCGTTGCCGCACCTCTACAAGTCCGATAACCCGCATGTCCTGACCCTGTCCCCGCCGCTGAACCCGGATCCCGTCTGGCTACATCGGCACGCGCCCTACACGATCAGCAAGTACGCCATGAGCATGCTCACCCTGGGGCTGGCCGGCCAGGACCATCCCCGGCCGCTCGCGGCGAACTGCCTGTGGCCGCGCACCACGATCGCCACCGCCGCCGTGCAGAACATCGTCGGCGGTGAGGCGGCGATGGCCGTGTCACGCCGTCCGGAGATCATGGCCGACGCCGCGCACGCGATCCTGTCGCGTAAGGCCGAGGACTGCACCGGCAATTGCTTCATCGACGAGGACGTCCTGCGCGCGGAAGGCGTGACCGACCTCGCCGCCTACCGCTACGGCAGCGCCACCGAAGCCGACCTCAAGCCCGACCTGTTCCTGCCCGGAGCCGAAAATGCGTGACGTCGGCCGAACGATATACGACGAGCAGCACGAGCTCTTTCGCGAAACGGTACAGGCTTTCATCAAACGCGAAGTCGCGCCGCACGACGAGAAATGGGAGCAGCGCGGACTCGTCGACCGGTCGCTGTTTCGCAACGCGGGCGAGGCGGGACTGTTGTTGTTCGCCACCCCGGAGGCATATGGCGGCTCGGAAATGAATGACTGGCGCTTCAGCGCGATCGTGGACGAGGAATTCGGCCGCGCCGGATACTCCTCGGCCGGCCTGTCGCTCGCGCTACAGAACGACGTCGTCGGACCGTACCTGCTCGACCTGACCAGCGACGAGCAGAAGAAGCGCTGGCTTCCGGGCATGACCTCAGGCGAGCTCATCGGCGCCATCGCCATGACCGAACCCGGTACCGGCAGCGACCTCACCGGCATCGCGACCCGCGCAATCCGCGACGGCGACGACTACGTGCTCAACGGCTCGAAGACGTTCATCTCCAATGGCCAGAACGCCGACGTCGTCGTGGTCGCGGCGCGCACTTCCGACGACAAGCACCGGGGACTCACCCTGTTCGTCGTGGAGCGGGACATGCCGGGTTTCAAACGAGGACGCAACCTCGACAAGCTCGGCCTGCACGGACAGGACACCAGCGAACTCCACTTCACCGACGTGCGCGTTCCCGTGGCCAACCGGCTGGGCGAGGAGGGGCAGGGCTTCTTCCAGCTCATGCGCAACCTGCCCCAGGAACGGCTGTCCCTGGCGGTCACCGCGGTGTCGGCCGCCGAAGGTGTACTGGCCCGCACGATGGAGTACGTGACGGAACGACGCGCGTTCGGGCAGCCGATCGGCACCTTCCAGCACAACCGGTTCCTGCTTGCCGAACTCCACACCGAAGTGCACATCGCCCGCGTCTTCGTCGACCACTGCGTGGACTTGCACGCGCGTGGCGAACTGACCGCCGTCCAGGCCGCAAAGGCCAAATATTGGTGCACCGAGCTGCAGGTTCGCGTCGCCGACCGCTGCCTGCAACTCCACGGCGGGTACGGCTACATGCGCGAGTACCCGGTGAGCCGTGCATACGCCGACGCACGAATCCAGACGATTTACGGCGGCACGACCGAGATCATGAAGGAGATCATCGGCCGCGACCTCGGACTGTGAACCTGATCGGAACACGCAGTTCCCCAGCACCGCACTCAGGAGTTGAGCATCATGATCGACAACGCGGTCGTCGACGCGACCTTCCTCCGGACGTACGCCACCGACTGGCTCGCCGCATGGAACTCCCACGACACCGACCAGGTCCTCTCGGTCGTGCACCCGGACATCGAGTGGGACGACACGGTGTTCTGGCCGGAAGTCATCCGCGGCCGGGAGGCACTGCGCGAGTATGTCGAACGGGTTTGGAAGGCAATGCCCGACGTCCGCTTCGAGGAGATCCAGCTGTTCACCGCACCCAAGGACGGCCGCGGGGTCGTCCTGTTCCGACAGGAAGGCAGCGGACCGCCGCAGCTGGACCCCACGCGCCGTTTCAGCACCTACGGCTGCGATATCTTCCTCGAATTCACCGACGGCCTGCTCTCCCGATACCTCGGCCAGTACGAGATCACCGACATGATGCGACAGCTCGGTGCGCTACCTCCGCGTGGCGGAAAGGTCGGCGGCGCGTACCTGCTCTCGCTGCTGCACCGTCAGGCTTGAGCGCCGAGCGCACCCGAACGCGGGTGCTAGTCAGGCGTCGGGCATCGACGCCTGCCGGGTGCACGCCGCCTGCCCCAACGCGGCCAGCCGGCGGCTCGCGTCTTGCCCTGGCGCGTCCACCGCCGCCTTCACATAGGCGATGGCGGACCTGGGCATCCGGGAAATCTGTGCCGCGTAAGCGTTCGCGGTGGCGGGCGCGTCGTCTCAGTCCGCACGCCGCCCCGTCACGGTCGCGGTAACACACGGGCGCCCGGATCCATCCCGTCCGGTCACCTCGACCACACCGAAAGAGCGACCGGCATGAACGGGTCTGGCTATCGCGGACACCGGAGACCCGAGCCCAGGTGACCGCAGGTAACTGACATGGACATGAGCTGTCCGCAGGCCAGTGTCCGCCAACACTTCGCCCGCCGCGAGCTCGACAATGCTCGCCCACACTCCGCCGTGCAGCACCCCGTAGTCGTTCGTCCAGAGTCCTGGCTCCACGAGATCCGCGCGTGGATCGCCGTTTTCCGCGCCCAGCCGGACACCCAGGTGCGCGGCGAAGTTCACGGCCGACGGCCGCTCATCACCGTTGGCCTCACCGGTTTCGACCTTCTCCTGCGGCGTCCGGGCCGGAACGTATTGGACCCGCGTAGTACCGACGGCGAGCAGCGCGCCACGCTGGTCGACCAACTCGGCCTGCGCGAACCCGCCTCGCGGCCCGCTGTCGGTCACCCAGCCGTTGACGTGCAGCGTCTCGGTCTCCCAGCCTGGGGCCACGACGATGTCGAACGTGAGTTCTGTCGTGAGCGCCCAGTGCTCGGCGGGCGCGACGGCATACAGGGCTTCCCCCATGACGTGATCGAACTGCACGCCGGCCGCGCCGGCCTGCTGGCCGCCGTGAGCGCTGTCCATCCACGGGCCAACGTGCGAGACCGACTGGAGCAGCTTGCCCTCCGTCCGGCAGGCGGTCAGGCCGAAATGTCGCTCCACGACGCCAGGCACACACTCCAGCGACGCGCCCCGCACCAACTCCCCATCGCCCGCACACAGCAAAGACATCGCACTCCTCCAAAGGCGCCTACCCGTCCCCGCAAGGATAGGTGAGTTAACATTCACTAGCTGAGCGGTCCTCGATCGGCGGGTGGTCAACACACATCGGTCGCACGCGGACCAGGCAGAGATCCCATTCGGGCACCACCGCCGCGGCGCACGCGGCTGGTCGAGCCTCGCAGTGGCTCACCCGGCGATTGAGCGCCCGTCAATCCCCCGGCACCCTGACAGCCGCGTCAAGCGGGACAATAGGCAGCGACGACCGGGCACCCTCCGGCTTCGACATGAAAGGCAGGGAGTTGGCCGCGTACAAGAGCGCACCGGTGACGGCGGCACGCCTCACCGCCGCCGAACGCCGGGCCCGACTGGCGGAGGCGGCCGCGCGCCGGTTCCAGGACCTCGGCTACCACCGTGTCGGGCTGGCGGACGTCGCGGCCGACACCGGGGTGACAGCGCCGGCGGTCTACCGGCATTTCCGCAACAAGCAGGCCCTTCTGGCCGGCGCGATCGCACACGGCATGGACCAGGTCGAGGCGACACTCGCCCGTACCGCCGACGAGTCACTCGAGCAGATGGTCGCCGCGATCGCCGACCTGGTGCTCGACCGGCCGTACCTGTGGACACTGCTTCAGCGGGAGGCTCGCTTCCTGACTGCTGACTCGCACGCGGAGATCCAGCGCCAGTTCGATCGTGTGATCGACGAGTTCGCCCGCCGTCTCCGCCGGCGTCGCCCCGGGCTCGGCCTCAAGGACGCTCGACTACTCGTCACGGCGGCCACATCGGCCCTGGCAGGCCCTTCCTTGCCCCGGTCCGCGCCGCGGTCCCTGGTCGCCGCCGAACTGGCCGGTGCGGCGATGGCGATTCTCCTGATGCCCATGCCGGTGGCGCCGATGCCTGCGCAGAGCCGAGCCGGCAGGCGAAGGACAACCGCTCCACAGGACCCCGCGGACTCGCGGCGGGACGAACTGCTCGACGCAGCCATCGAGTTGTTCTTCCGTCAGGGCTACTCGGCGGTGAGCATCGACGACATTGGCTCCTCTATCGGCATCACCGGGCCGAGCATCTACCACCACTTCCCCACGAAGGCCGACATCCTCGTCGCGGCATTCGACCAAGCAACCGAACGCCTCGCCGCGGAGCACGACGACCGCGCGGGCGAGCAGGACCATTCACTGGCCGGGTTGATCGGCACGTACGCCGACTTCTGCCTCCGCAACCGCCGGCTGGTCGGAATCTATGTCTCCGAGGCGATCAACCTCCCGCCGGACTCCCAGCGCCAGGTCAAGAACGCATTGCGCGTCAGGGTCACGGACTGGACCGATGCTTTGACGTCCGAGCACCCGGACGTGGAGCAACGGACCGCGCGGATCCGCGCGCACATCGCGCTGACCGTGATCGATGACGTCGCGCGCCTTGGCCACCTCCACACCCGGCCTGCCATCTCGGCCGAGATCCGCGCCGTGGCCACGGCTGTCCTCACCGGGAATCGACCGGCGAGCGAGTAGGACACCGCCGGCCCACGTACCGGCTCGCGGTCCTGGCAAGTCACCAACCGCGGGAAAGCCCGCCGTCGACGAGGTGCTCGGTGATCAGCGCGACCGGAGTACTACGAGCGTGCGTCAATGCCGCCGGCCCGGGCGGTGAGCAGGGCGGCGACCTGGACGCGGGAGGTGAACCCGAGCTTGGTCAGGATGTTCTCCACGTGGGTGTCGACCGTGCGCACCGCGATCACCAGCTCCTCGGCGATCTGCCTGTTGGTCTTCCCGCTCGCCACCAGCTCGGCGATCTCGCGTTCCCGTGGCGTGAGGGGCAGGTCCTCGCGGTCCCCCGCCGGGCCCGGGCCGGTGGAGGTGGCTTTCCCCGAGGCGTACGCGACCGCGCGGTCCCTCCCCAGGCCGCGCCCGACCTCCAGCGCCTTGTCGAAGGCACGCTGCCCCAGCGATTCGCGCGCGTGACGTGTGTGGTCACCGTGCCACTCGCGCAGCTGCGGGTAGCCGACGAGGTGCGCGCCGAGTGGCTCGGCCACCGCCTCGCTGGCGCCGATCAGCCGGACGCCCCGCTCGGCGTCGCCGCTGTCGATCGCATGCCAGCCAAGGAACTCGAGGGCGAAGCTGATCCCGAGCGGGTCACCGACCGCGTGCTTGCGGGTGAGTCCTTGGGTGAGCAGGGTGCTCGCGTCGGCCTGCCGGCCGCCGAGGTGCGCGGCAAGCCCCAGCAGGATCTCGCACCATGACAGCAGCCAGTGTTCACCGTGGCGGGCGCAGAGCTGCCTGCCTTCCTCGAGCACATCGATCGCGGACACCAGCTGCTTCTCGTAGCACCGCACCGCGCCGAGGTGGATCAGCGCTTCGGCCAGGACAGCGTCGGCCGCGGGCAGCCGCCGTCCCAGCCGCACCGCTTCTTCGAAGTGGGCGATGCCCTGCTCGTGCTGGCCGAGGAAGCTTGCGGCCAGACCGCGCACAAAGCTGGCGTGGGCCGCGCCGTCCAGGTCGCCGAGCGCCGCGGCGAGCTGGTCGCACTCGTCCAGCAGCGGCAACCGGCCACCGGGTCGCCGCCGGTGATGGCGAGCCAGGCGTTGATCCACAGCGCCCGGACGCGTTCCCTGGTCGGCTCGGTGTCGGCGGCCAGCAGCCGATCGAGCCAGTGCCGCCCCTCGACCTGCAGGCCGCAGCCGGCCCAGAAGTGCCACAACCGGCCCGCGATCCGCAGGCCGACGGTTGCTTCGCCGGGCTGGGTGAGGCAGAACTCCAGCGCCGCACGGAGGTTGGCCTGGTCGGCGAGCGCCCGTCCGAGCAATGCGGCCTGGTCCGGGCCGAAGGAGTCGGCGGCCAGGTCCTCGGCGAGTTGGGCAAAGTAGTCGCGGTGGGCGAGCGGGGCGAGCTGCTGCTCGTCTAAGTCCCGCAGCCGCGCCCGCCCGTACTCGCGGATCGTCTCCAACATTCGATAGCGGCTGCCGTCGAACGTCACGATCGATTTGTCGACCAGCTCCGACAACGCCTGCGAGATACTCGCCGCCGTCAGGCCGGGCCCGGCGCACACGGCTTCGACCGCGTTCAGGTCGGCGCCGCCGGCAAACGTCGACATCCGCGCCCACAGCCGCCGGGCCTCGGGCGAGCACATCTCGTAGCTGTAATCCACCACCGCGCGTAACGTTCGGTGACGACGTGGGGCGGTGCGGTTACCGAGGGTCAACACGCTGAAGCGGTCGTTCTGGCGGGTCAGCAGTTCGTCGATCGACAGCGCGCGGCTGCGGATCGCGGCCAGCTCGATCGTCAGGGGCAGCCCGTCCAGATGCCGGCACAGGGCACACACGGACCGCTCCTGCTCCGGCGAAAGCGAGAAGTCCCCACGCACGGACGACGCTCGCTCGACGAACAGGCGGACGGCGTCGTACCTGTCCGGCCACGCTGTCGCGTCCCCATTCGTCGGGACCGACAACGGCTGTACCTCGAACAGCACCTCCCCCTCGATGCGCAACTGTTCCCGGCTGGTGGCCAGCACTTTCAGGTGCGGGCAGTTGCGCAACAGGTCCGTGATGAGCTTCGCGCACGCCTCGACCATGTGCTCGCAGTTGTCCAGCACCAGCAGCAAGTGCCGATCGCGCAGATAGTCCGACAGCTCCGCGACACCGATTCCCGCACTACCCTCCGGGCGGGAAATCACCGACATCACGGTCAACGGGAGCAGATCCGGCTGTGTCAGCTCGGCGAGCGGCACCAGCCACGCGCCGTCCGTGAAGGCCGACTGCAACTGCCGTGCGACGTGCAGAGCCAGGCGGGTCTTACCCACCCCACCGGTGCCGGTCAACGTCACCAGAGGCGACGCCGACAGTAGCCGCTTGATCTCGCCGCTTTCCGCCCGCCGCCCGACCATGCTGGTCAGCTCGGCGGGCAGCTTGCCCTGTCTCCCCCCGGGTGCTCTTGGCCATAGTGCCGCCTCGATGCCCAGTGCCCGTCAATCCACACATCGTACGCGGGGCAACCGCGGCTCCAGGTGTGGCCGAGCGAAGATGCGTGACGTGAACATGAGCGCTGTCGGCCAGTTCGGCCTGCCCGAACCCACGGGCCGTTGCTCGTCACCAAGCCGGCGGCATGCAGTGTCTCGCCCTCCCGCGGCGGGGCCACGATGATGTCGCGGCCGCCCGTTGGCCGTTACCCAGAACCCGTGCGATCCGATGGCGGTCGCCTGCCCGGGCCTCGGCGACTCACCAACCGTGGGAAAGCCCGCCGTCGACGAGGTGCTCGGTGCCGGTGATGTAGCTCGATTCATCTGAGGCGAGGAACGCGACCAGTTGGGAGATCTCGTCGACATTGGCGGCGCGGCCCAGCGGAACGCTCTTCAGGCGCTCGGTGTGCGTCGCCGAAGCGAGCATCGGCGTGTCCACGAAACCGGGATGCACGGTGTTGACGCGGATACCGTACTGCGCGAGCTCGATCGAAGCGACCTTCGTCATGCCGCGCAGCGCGAACTTGGCCGCCGCGTAGGCGAAACGGAGCGAGCTCACGGCATGCATGCCGACGATCGAGGAGATGTTGACGATCGAGCCACCACCCGCGCGCTTCATCGGCTCGATCGCTGCCTTCATGCCGAGGAAGACGCTGTTCTGGTTGACCTCGATGACCCGCCGGTATTCGTCCTCGGTCATGTCCTCCAAGGACTTCTGCAGGTCGATCGCGGCGTTGTTGACCAAGATGTCAACCCGCCCGAACGCCTCTTCCGCCGCCTTGATCACGGTTGCCCAGTCCGCGGCCTCCGTCACATCCTGCTGAACGAAAGTGATCTTGCCGCCGATCTCCCGCGCGGTCTGGTGCCCCAGCTCATTGTTGATGTCGCTGATGACCACGGCCGCGCCCTCGGTGAGCATGCGCCGGGCATGTGCGGCCCCCTGCCCCTGCGCACCCCCGGTGATGATCGCGACCTTTCCGTCAAGCCGCCGCATTTCGCGCCTCCTCTCCGAGCCGGCCGGCCGCGCCCCACTGCGCGGCTCCGTCCCGGCCCACTCATTCTATCTGACACACGTCAGATAGAGGCGCGAAGCGTGGTTAGGATCGAGCAGCATGGACCCCCGCTTCCGCCGCACCCGCGAGCGGCTGCGCGCCGCTCTCTACGAGCTCGCCGCCGTCCGGCCTGTTGCCGACGTCAGCGTCGCCGAACTCTGCCGCATTGCCGGGATCACCCGCGACACCTTCTACCGGCACGCCAAGTCACCGGTTGACCTGCTTGCCGACTTCCTCGGTGAAGAGGTCGCCCCCATCACCGAGACCCGCCCGGAAGAGACGGCTTCCGATCGTGACATCTGGACGTCGATGGTCGCCGCGGAAACGGCGCTGCTCGAACATGTCGTGGCGCGCGCGGCGATCTACCGGAACGCGATGAACCCACACCTGATCGCACCGCTGCGGGATCGGCTCGAGGCACTCATCCGCGACTCGCTGATCAACCGCGCGAACCGCCGCCCCGAAATCCTGCCCGGAGCCGTCGCGGCTGCCGGCCAACGGGGCATCGAGGTGGCGGCAGCCTCCGCGGCGGCGGGCAATATCGGCGCCATCGAGGTCTGGCTGCGAGGCCGCGACCTCGACATCAGCCGAGACCTGGGATTGATTCTCGCGGCCGCACCGGCGTTCTGGTGGGGCACCCCGCCAGACGATGATCCCCGCGACAGCCGCGTTTCCGGGTCCCCGATCGCCTGACAGCAATGCGATGGGAAGTCCCGGCTTCCCCACAAGCGGCTGACTCACCGACCGCCCTTTCGATCAGGGAAGTGGCCGGGTGTCGCGGGCGGAGAAGTCGATCACGACCCGCCCGGACACCGTCCGGCCACGGAGCGCCTGCGCGGCGCTCGGGATCCCGTCACGATCGACGACAAGGCCGACGCCGGCGTCGAGCTCGCCCTTGACCAGCAGGCGCCGGACGCGCTGCCAGGAATCCTCCAGCAAGTCCGGCGATCCGGCGAGCAGGTTGGCGACGTGCAGCCCGCCCACGGTGACGGACCGCTGCCAGAGGAACGGGAGCTTGAGCCGGCGGGGCGGGGTGCCGGACGAGGCTCCGATCGTGACCAGCCGCCCCAGGGGCGCCATCACCTCCGCGGTGCGGTCGAACACTTCGCCGCCTACCGACTCCAGCGCGACGTCGATCCCACGGCCGGCGGTCACCTCCCGCACCAGTTCGGGGAACTCCTCGTAACCGGTGACGTGGGTGGCACCCAACGCGGCAGCCTCCGCCTGCCGGGCGGCGGACCCGGCCGTCGCGACGACGGTGTCGATGCCGCTGGCGCGGGCCAGCTGGATCGCGCTGCGGCCCACACCCCCGGCGGCGGCATGGACGAGCACCGACTGCCCCGGGACAAGACCGCCCACGGTGAAGAGCCCGACGTCAGCGGTCAGAAACGACGTCGTGATCGCCGCGGCGTCGATATCGGTCAGCTCGTCCGGGATGCGCCGGACGAACCGGGACGACGCCGCGACCCGGTCGGCGAAGGCCGCCGGGCGCGGGAGGAAGCCGAAGACCCGCTCCCCCACCGCGAACCCGGCGTCCGGCCCGGCCTCGACGATGGCCCCAGCGAACTCGTGACCCGACACGAACGGCGGATCCGGGACCGCACCGACGTAGCCCCCCTCCTGCTGGAGCACGTCGCTCCAGGCGAGCGCTGCCGCACGCGGCTCGACGACCACCCCGTCCCGAGGGCAGGCCGGCTCGGGGTATTCCTCCCAGGAGGCCGACCATTTCCCCGAGCCGGTCCGGACCACGTAGGCCCGCACGTCAGCGGCCCCAGGGCGCCAGCAGGTGGGTGTAGTCCTTGCCGGTGACCGCGCCGACCGTGAGGCAAGCGCCGTGGCCGACACCGTCGGTCGCGATGCCCCACTGGGCCACGTTGTCGCCGGTGTGGAACAGGTTCTTCAAGGTCGGGTGCACGACCGGGAGCCGGCGATCGCCGAGCTGCCCCGGCGAGATGGACATGCCGTACATGTCCTTCGCCTTGGTGAAGTAGCCCCATTCGTAGACGTCGTCCCACTGCGGGTACTGCTTGCGGAAGAAGTCGTAGATCCGGTCGATCAGGGTGGCGATCAGGTCGTCGTTGTCGATCTCCGACGGGCCGAAGGGGTTCTTCGGGTACAGCGAGATCCAGGTGTTCATGAGGCACTTGCCCTCGGGCGCCCTGGTCTTGTCGGCCTCGCTCGTCTGCTCGAACGAGAAGATCGAAGCGTCACCGATGACGCCGAGGTCCTCGGTACCGGGCAGCCTGCGAATGCTGAAGTCGCCCGCGCGGCCGTCGCCCTTCTCGATCGGCTCGGTCAGCCCCATGAAGCCCAGTAAGCCGGACAGCGGGAACTGCGACTCGATGCGCTGACGGAAGTCCAGCGGCCAGTACTTGTCCGGCAGCACCCGGCCCAGATGCCGCGGCGGCACGTTGTTGATGATGACGGGCGCGCGGAGCTCCTTCTCGAGGCCGGCGTCGGTCTTGACCCGGACACCGACCGCGGTGTTGCCCTCGACCAGGATCTCCCGGACCGGGTGCGACGTGAGGATCTCGCCGCCGTTATCGGTGATGACCTCGGCGAAGATGTTCGCGACGACCTTGAACCCGCCGGTGACGACGCCGCCACCGCCGCCCTTCTGGAAGTGCGTCCCCGCCATGTTGTTCATGTTGTTGACGCGGATGATCTCGCCGGCCGAGACGGTCCGGGGGTCGTTCAGGCCCGCCGAGTAGCAGCCCATCAGGCCGTAGTAGTCGATGACGCGCTGATCGGTGGTCAGCGAACGCAGGAAGGCGTCGTAGTCCACGTGGTCGTAGGCGTGCGACTCCTCCTTCGAGATGCGCGAGGTCTCCCACGCCACGCGGCGGCGCTCGTCCTGCGACTCCTTCGGCCAGCCCGCGGCGATGGCGCCGATCTGCTGGAAGCGGCCGTCCTCGTAGTACAGGAAGCCGACGGTCGGCGAGATCGGGATCTTCTTGCCGAGCGCCTGCGCGATCTGGGCGAAGCGGTTGCGCGGCCCGACCGACATCTGGTGCCAGCCGGTGTCGAGGATGTAGTTCTTGAACAGGCCGTGCTTCTCCATGATCGTGGAGAAGTCCGGATCGGAGTACACGATCTTGGAATGCCCGCACGCGGCGAGGCTGGTCTTGTACTCCTCCTCCGTGATGTCGGGGTTGTGCGGGTAGCCATAGGACATGATCTTGCCGCCGATGTCGGCGTTACGTTCCAGTACGAGGACCTTCTTGCCCTCCATCTGGGCGAGCATGGCTCCGCAGATCAGGCCGCCGAGGCCGGATCCGATGATGATGACATCGTGGTCGGACATCGTTGTTCTCTCCGTGGTTCGGTCGGGCTGGCTAGTTGCCGTTGACGAGGACGCCGCGCAGATTCACGCCGTCCTTCATGTCGGCGTAGCCCTTGTTGATCTCCTCGAGCTGGTACGAGCGCGAGATCTGGTCGTCGAGGTTGAGCAGGCCGCGCTGGTACAGATCGAGGAGGCGGGGGATCTCGTCGTTCGGATTCGCCGACCCGGACAGCGAGCCGACGATCTGTTTCTCCCGCATGGTCAGGTCGAACAGGTTGAGCGTCAGCGGCTGCGGGCCCGCTGCCGCGAGACTGCAGAGCACGATGCGCCCCAGCTTGCCGGTCATCCGCAGGATCGGCTGCAGCACCTCGCCGCGGGTGGCGTCCATCGTCACGATCACGCGCTGGGCGAGGCGCCCCTTCGTCTCGGCCTTCACGAGGTCGTAGGCCGCCTCGATACTCTCCGCGACGTGGGTCGCGCCGAAGTGCAGAGCGAAGTCCCGCTTGGCTGCCACGGGGTCGACGCCGACGATCGTGCGGGCACCCGCGAACCTGGCGGCCTGCACCGCGTTGACACCGACGCCGCCTACCCCGATCACGACGACGTCGTCACCGGGCTTGATGCCCGACGCGTGGATCACCGAGCCCCAGCCGGTGATGACGGCGCAGCTGACCAGGCCCGCCTGGGCGAACGGGATGCCAGGGTCGAACGGGATGGCCTGGGACTCGTGAATCACGGTGTGCCGGGAGAAGGTGCCCAGCAGGCACATCAGCGCCAGGTCCTCGTCGCGCGCGTGGTGGCGGGCGGTCTGGTCCTCCAGCTGCTTGCCGGAGCCCATGATCCCGAGCCGGTCGCACTGGTTCTGGTGCCCGGAGGCACACGCCGGGCACCGTCCGCAAGACGGAACCGAGGAAAACGTGACGTGGTCCCCTGGCTTGACGCGGGTGACGCCCTCGCCCACGCGCTCGACGACGCCCGCGCCCTCGTGTCCGCCGATGATCGGCAGGGCCGATGGCAGGGCGCCGGTGGCGAGGTGACCGTCGGAGTGACAGAGCCCGGTGCTCTCCATCCGGATCAGGACCTCGTTGCGGCGGGGCTCGTCGAGCTCGATGGACTCGACGCTCCACTCCTCGCCTCGGCCCCAGAGCACTGCTGCTTCGGTCTGCACGTGCCCTCCTAGAATCCGCGCGGCATGCCGAGCTTGCCGGCGATGAAGTTGCGGGACATTTCGCTGGTGATCGGGGCGATCTTCCAGAGCCGGGCATCCCGCCAGTACCGCTGCATGTCCGTCTCGGCGGAATAGCCCAACCCACCGAGCAGCTGCAGCCCGATGTCCGCGGCCTGCACGGCGTACTCCGAGCAGATCATCTTCGCCATCGTCGCTTCCATCTCGCACGGCTTGCCCTTCGCCAGCAGCCAGGCGGCGTGCCGGGAGACGAGCTCGGCGGTGTGCCGCCAGGCGGCGATGTCCACGACCTTGTGCTGCAGCACCTGGAAGTGGTCGATGGTCTTGCCGAACGCCTCGCGCTCCGACAGATAGCGCAGGGCGTCCTCGAGCACCCCGTCCAGGATGCCGGTCGAGCAGGCCGACAGCAGCACCTTGTCCGCGTTCAGGCCGGCGGCGATGCCCTTCCAGCCCTTGCCGCGCGGGCCGACGATGTTCTCCGCGGGCACCCGGACGTCGTCCATGAAAACCTCGTACGACGCCAGCGAACGCACCCCGAGCTTCGGGATGTGTCGCTTGTCCAGGCCCTTGCTGTTGGCCGGCACCATGATCAGGTTGGTGCCCTTGGACTCGCCGTCATCGCCGATGTTGCGGGCGAGGACCATCAGGTAGTCGGCGTGGCCCGCCCCGGTGGACCACATCTTCTGGCCGTTGATGACCCACTCGTCGCCGTCGAGCCGGGCGGTCGAACGCATGCCGCCGAGCAAGTCGGTCCCACCGCCGGGCTCGGTGATCGCGATGGCGAACTTGATCTCGCCGGTCGCCATCTTCGGGAGCAGTTCCTTCTTCTGTTCCTCGGTCGCGGCGGCGAGCAGCGTCAGCGTTCCCCCGACCGCGGGAGCCAGCCAGATCGCGATCAGGCCACCCAGGTTGCGGGTTAGTTCCCTGGCGGCGATCGCCTGGGTGAACACCGTGCCGCCCTGGCCGCCGTATTCCTCGGGGATGCCGACGCCGTGATACCCGGCCTCGGACAGATCGTCCCAAAGCTGTTGCGGGAACAGCTCATCCGAGGCCTCGATCTCACGGGCACGGCTCTTCGGGTACTTCTTGTCGACCCACTCACGGGTGGCGTCCCGCCACGCGAGATCGGTCTCGTCCAGATCGAAGTCCATCGTGCCGCCCTTCAGTACGACTTGGGGAGGCCGAGCTTGCGCTCGGCGAGGTAGCAGAGAATGAGCTCGGGGCTCACCGGCGCGATCCGGGTCAGCTTGACCTCACGCCACAGCCGCTCCACGTGGTACTCCTTGGAGTAGGAGTAGCCACCGAGTGCCTGCATTGCCCGGTCCGCGGCCTGGAAGCCGTACTCGCCGCCCAGGTATTTCGCGGTGTTGGCCTCCGCACCACAGTCCAGGCCGCGGTCATAGAGCGAGGCACCGCGCAACACCGTCAGCCAAGCCGACTCCAGCCGCGCATAGCTGTCCGCCAGCGGGAACTGCACGCCCTGGTTCTGGCCGATCGGCTTGCCGAAGACCATGCGTTCCTTGGCGTACTCGACGGCGATCTCCAGCGCCTTCCGGCCGATCCCGATCGCCTCGGAGGCGACGAGCAGGCGCTCGGGGTTGAGCCCATCGAGGAGCAGCTTGAAGCCCTTGCCCTCCTCGCCGACCATGTCGCGATCGGGAACGCGCAGGTCGTCGATGAACAGCTCGTTCGAGTCGACCGCCGCGCGGCCCAGCTTCTCGATCTCCCGCACGTCGATGTGGTCGCGGTCCAGGTCGGTGAAGAACAGCGTCAGACCGTCCGCCTTCGACTTGCCCTCGGCGGGCTCCCGGGTGCGGGTGAGCAGCAGGATCTTGTCCGCGACCTGCGCGGTACTGATCCACACCTTGCGGCCGTTGACCACCCAGTCGCCGCCGTCGCGCACCGCGCGGGTGCGCAGGCTGGTGGTGTCGAGCCCGGAGTCGGGCTCACTGACCCCGAACGCCACCTTCATCTTGCCCTCGATGATAGCGGGCAGGTTCTCCCGCTTCATCTCGTCCGAGCCGTGCTTGGTCACCACGTTCGTGCCGAACACGTTCATGTGGACGGTGCTCGCCGCGCTCAGACCACCACCGCGGGCGATGCCCTCCATCATCATGACGGCCTCGGAAATGCCCAGGCCCGCGCCGCCGTACTCGGCGGGCTGTGCGATGCCGAGCCACCCCTGCCGCGCGGCGAAACCGAAGAACTCGTCCGGGAACTCGCCCGCCTTGTCGATCTCCCGCCAGTACTCCAGCGGGAACTTCTTCATGCCGTCGTCCACGGCGGTCTTGATCGCCACCTGGTCCTCGGACAGGTCCCAAGGATGCTGGCCGTTGTCGCTCATGTCGTCTTCCTTCCTCAGCCGGCCAACCCGGTGCCGGTGCGCTGCACCTGGCTGCGCCCGGGGGCGCCCTGGATTCGCTCGGCGGTCACGCCCGCCGCCAGCAGCCGGCCGACGTCGATCCCGGTACGTACGCCAGCCCGCTCCAGCAGCACCACGATGTCCTCGGTACTGACATTGCCCGTCTCGCCGGCATGATTCTGTTCCACTGTGGACGGTTCGCCGCCGATCCCGCCCAGGCACGAATCGATGCAACCCACCCCGGCCAGCAACGCCGCCCAGGTGTTCGCGATCCCGGCACCGCGGGTGTCGTGGAAATGCGCGATCCAGCCGGTGCCGGGGTAGGTCTCGACGGCACGGGCGGTGTAGGCGCCGGCACGCACCGGATCAGCGAGCCCTGTGGTGTCACTGAGCATGATCCGGTCGACGCCGAGGCCGATGAGCCGCCCCGCCATGTCGAAGACGGTCTCCTCGGGCACCTCGCCGGTGATCGGGCACCCGAAGGCGGTGGCCACGGCAGACACCGTTTCCAGGCCCGCCTCGTGCGCGGCCCGGACCATCTCCTCGATCTGGCTCAGGTGCTCGGCGTGTGTCCGCTTGAGGTTCGCCAGGTTGTGCGCCTCGGACGCCGAGATCGGGAAGCCGATCGCGGTGATCGCACCAAGCCGCTCGTTGAGCTCGACGGCCCGTTGCACACCACGCAGGTTCGGGGTGAGCACCCGGGTGCGCAGCCCGCGTCCGGCGATGGCCTCGAGGACCTGCTCGGCGTCGGCGAACTGGGGCGCGTACTTGGGCGGCACCAGCGAGGTGACGTCCAGCTCGCGCACCCCGGCCTCGACGACAGCCTCGATGACGGCGATCTTGCCCTCGGTGGGCACGACCTCGGTCCACGACTGCAGGCCGTCGCGGGCCCAGCACTCGCAGATGCCGACCTGGGCAGGCGGCGCGGGCAATGCGGTCACGCGTCGTCCTTCCACACGGGCTTGCGTTTCTCGGCGAACGCGGCGGTGCCCTCCTTGGCGTCGTCCGTGCCGGTGGCGACGCTCAGCATCGCCTGCAGCAGCGCCAGCGCCTCCTCCGGCTGCGAGCCGAGCACCCGGTAGAAAGTGCTGCGGCCCAGGCGGATCGCCGCGGGCGACTGCGCGGCGATCCGCTCCGCGATCCGGTCGACCGCCAAATCCAGTTCGGCGGCCGGGACCACCTCGTTGACGAAACCGATGCGCTGCGCCTCGGTCGTGTCCACCCGTCGCCCGGACATCATCAGTTCGAGAACGATCTTCGGCGGCATCGAGCGCAGCAACGGCACCGTGATCATGTAGGGCCACAACCCCACCGCGACCTCGGGCGTGCCGAACACCGCGTCCTCGGCGGCCACCACAATGTCGCAAGCCATCGCAAGCCCGAATCCGCCGGCCAGCGCGTAGCCGCGGACCTTGGCGATCGTGGGTATGCCAGCCGACCACATCGTCCGGAACAGGTCGGCGAGATGGCCGCGCCCCTCGTGTGCGGCCTCCGCGTCGAGCTCGGCCCCGCGCACGCCGCCGAGGTCGGCACCCGCGCAGAACGCCCGGTCACCCGCTCCGGTAATGACAATCACCCGCACCCCGCTGTCGGCCTTCGCGCGGAGCACGCCGTCGCGCAAGCTGGCGAGAGTCTCGAAGGTCATCGAGTTGCGGCGCTCGGGCCGGTCGATCGTCAGGGTGACGACATGGCCCGAGCGGTCGTAACGCACCGACCGTTCGACCTCATCCCAGCGCCGCTCGGCGGTCACGAGGCCGCCTTCCTGACGTGCAGCGGCATGCTGATCAGCGAGCGGAGCACCGCGTTGTCCTTGTACCTGGGAGTGAAGCCCGCGGGCACGTCGAAGGCGTCCAGCCGATCGAGCAGGTGCTCCAGGGCGATCACGCCCTCCTGCCGCGACAACGTCGCACCGAGACACAGGTGAATACCCTTGCCGAAGGACAGGTGCGCGCGAGCGTTCTCCCGGTCCAGGTCGAAACGGTCCGGATCCGCGAACACCGCGGCATCCCGGTTCGCCGCGCCGGCCACGATCAGGACCCGCGAGCCCTTCGGCACCGGGGTCCCCGCGATCTCGGTGTCCGCCTTGCACAGCCGCACGCTGCCCTGGACCGGAGTCTCCAGGCGCAGGGCCTCCTCGACCGCCGTCGGGATCTTCGAGCGGTCCTCGCGGAGCCGGGCCAGCGCTTCCGGATTCTGCTGCAGCAGCAACATCATCCCGGACAGCATGTTGACCGTGGTCTCGTTCCCCGCGACGAGCGTGACGTAAGAAATGGCGAGCATCTCCTGAACCGTCAACGGTTTCTCGTCCTTGTCGACCGCCTCGATCAGCATCGTGAGGAAGTCGTCCGCCGGCTTCAGCTTGCGCTGCGCGATCTTCTCGTCGAAGTACCCGAGCAGTTCCTGCAGCGACTCCTGGCACTCGCGCGAGCGCTCCGGGGTGAGCGTCCCGCCCAGCACCTCCGCCGCGTCGTCCGACCACTTGCCGAACACATCGAGGTCGCTGCGGGGCACCCCGAGGAAGTCCGCGATCACGATGAGCGGCAACGGTTTCGCGAAGTCCCGGACGAAGTCGATCTCGCCATCGGCCGGGAACGCGTCGATGAGGCCGTCGACGATGGCCCGCATCGCGGGCTCGAGTGCCTTGACCCGGCGGGCGGTGAACGCCCTCGCCACCAGCTTGCGGAAGCGCGTGTGCGACGGCGGATCGTTCGTCAGCAGCGTGCGCACGACCCGGTACTTGGCGTCCGGCAGGGCGGCCTCCGCGCCCATGAGCGCCTTCTGCCGCAGGCCCGGCCCGGCCTTGTTCGAGAACTCCTCGACCCGGCTGAGCACCGAATCGGCGTCCGCGTGCCGGGTGACCAGGTAGACGTCCTCGTCCTCGAGCTGGTGCACCCCCTGCTCCTCGCGGAGTTCCTGGTAGTACGAGTAGGGACACTGGACGGTGTCCTGTTCGTAGAAGCGGTCGGTCAAGCCTCCTCCTCTCAGTGTGCGATCGGGGCGACGCCAACCGGCGAATCCCCGTCGCGTGCCGCGCGCAGCAGGTGCTTTTGCACCTTCCCCGACGCGGTGCGCGGAAGTTCCCCGACGAGATGCCACTCGGTGGGGATCTTCGCCCTGGCCACGTCCTGGGCCTCCATGAAATTCGTCAGCTGCTCGGGGGTCGGTGGCTCGGCTCCGGCGCGCGGAACGATGTACGCGCATACGTTCTCGCCCAGTCGCTCGTGCGGCACGCCGAAGACCGCCGCGGCCGACACGTCGGGATGGCGATGCAGGACGTGCTCGATGTCCGCGCTGGAGAACTTTTCGCCGCCGCGGTTGATGATGTCCTTGGTGCGGCCCGTGATCCTCATCCAGCCGTCGTTGGTCACCAGCCCGCGGTCGCCGGTGTCGAACCAGCCCTCGTCGTCGATCTGGGCGCGGTTGAGTGCGGGATCGGTGTATCCGAGCAGCAGCTGAACACCACGGATCGTGATGACACCCTCGGTCTCGGCGGGTAGCGGTGTGCCGTCCACATCAAGGATGCGGGCCTCGGCGTTGTCGGCGAGCTTGCCGTCCCAGCAGGCGCGCCGCTCGACCGACGATTCCTTGGGAGCCAGCGTCACGACACCCGACGCCTCGGTCATCCCGTAGGTCCGCGCCGCCCACATCCCGATCGCGTCGGCACGTTCGATCAGGTCGGGGGCCGTGTTCGCGCCACCGCTGACGTAGTGGGTCAGCACATGCAGGCCCTCGTCCCGGCGCTTCTCGTATTCCTCGACCATGTCCTTGAGGAAGACCGCTGCGCCCAGCGACCAGGTCACCTTGCGCTCATCGATGACCCGCACGGCCTCCCGCACGTCCCACTTCGGGAGGATCACCGCCGACGCGCCGGTCGTCAGCGGCACAAGACAGGCCGCGAGGAAACCGGCGATGTGCGCCACCGGTGCCAGCGCGAGCCCGGTATCGGTTTCACCGATACCGAGCCGGTAGTTGAACTGCCTGCCGCCGAAGATCACCGACGGCGAGTGCAGCCGGACGCCCTTGGGCGCGGATGTGGAGCCAGAGGTGTAGAGACGCAGGCACTCGTCGTGCGGCGCCGACGGCTCTGGCAGCTCGACATCACCGGCCGGCACGCTGTCGCGGCCCGGCAGTGTCCGCCACCCGTCGACACTGTCCTCGGTGTCGGCGAGGTAGCGAACCTTGGGTTCGACGCCCGCCGCGCTCAGGCACTCGTCGAGCTCGTCCGCAAGCTGGCGGGCCCCCAGGGTCTTGGTCGTGAGCACCGCGGCTGGTCGTGAGTCGGTCACGATCTCGCTCAGTTCGTGCCTGCGGTAGATCGCTACGACAGGCGTCGCGATGGCCCCGATCTTCCAACTGGCTATCGCCGCCGCGACGACCTCCAGGCGGTTCACCAGCAGCATCATCACCCGGTCGCCGGCACCCACCCCGTGCCGAACCAGATCCTCCGCGATCGCGCTCGACCACCTGTCGACCTCGGCGAAGCTGAGTGCCAGCTCGCCGAGGCGCACGAACTCGCGATCGCCCCATTGCGCTGCAGCTGCCGAGGCCAAGTCTCCAACCCGCTCAGTGCCGTTCATCTGGACCTCCTTGTCCGTTTCGCACAACCAGCGATCTTTTTAGTCGAACTCGGGGAACCGGGAGATCGAGACGTAGGCCTCGATGCCCAGACCCGTCATCAGGTCCTTGTCGAGCGCCCGCCTGATCGGCCGCTGCAACAGTTGCCGCGTGTGCCGCAGAACCAGCGGATCGACATCGGCCAGGCTCCTGGCGATCTCGGTCGCGCGCGCCTCGAGATCGCCGGGTGCGACCACCTCGCCGACGACACCCAGTGAGAGCGCCTCGTCGGCGTGAATCTTCTGACCGGTCAGCAGGAAATGCTTGCCCCGCACCGGGCCCAGCACCATTGGCCAGAGCACCTGCACCCCATCGCCGGGCACGAGCCCACCGGGCAGGTGGGCGAGGTCCTGGAAATAGGTGCGGTTCGTGCAGACCACCGCGTCGCAGAGCAACACAAGCTCGGCGTGCCCGGTGACCGGCCCGTTGACCGCGGCGACGATCGGGACTTCGAGGTCCAGCAAGCCGGTCAGCATCCGGCGCGCCTCCCCGAGGCCGCGTTCCCAGTCTGCCGGCTTGACCTTCCCGCTGCGGTACACGTCCCCGTAGCCCTCGGGAGTGCGAATGAACGATTCGCCGGTACCGGTGAGCACGAGGACCCGGTTCTCCCGGTCCTGGGCGATCGCGTCGAGCAGCTCAGGAAACTCCCGGTGCGCCAGCGCGGTCCAGGTCATGGGCCCTTCCCGGTAGTGCATACGCACCGTCAGCACACCGTCCTGGCGGGACAGTCGGAACACCTTGAAGGTGTCCACATATTCGTCGAGCTTCATCCAACCTCCCGCCGGCGCCCTCGCGCCACTTACCCGATCGGCCGACGCGAGCAAACCATACCCGAGTTAATATTCACTAGGCAACAGGTCTTGGCACCATCTTCGCGACCGGACACGATGACCAGGACGAGAAGGGAAACGGTGATGGCCGCACCACACAGCCCGCCACCACGCGCGGCCCGGCTGAGCGCGATCGAGCGCCGCGAGCAGCTCGCGCGCCTGGCGGCCCGGCGTTTCCACGAACTGGGGTATCACCGGGTCTCCCTCAACGATGTCGCGACGGAAGCAGGCGTCACAGGCCCGGCCGTCTACCGTCATTTCCGCAACAAGGAAGCCCTGCTCGCGGCGGCCATTACCAGCGGCATGGACCTCGTCGAGCACGCCGTGACGACGGGCGCGGAGCACTCACTCGAATATCTGGTCTCCGCGGTCGCCGATGTCGGGTTACACCGCACCGACATGTGGATACTCCTGCAACGCGAGTCCCGGTTTCTCGGACCCGAACTGGGCATCCCGGTTCAGGAGCAGTTCGGCCGGGTCGTCGACCTGTTCTCCAGGAGGCTGCGGCGCGAACGGCCGGACCTCGGCGCCGACGAGGCCCGCCTGCTGGTCACAGCGGCGACCGCCGTCCTGTCCCTGCCGTCCACGACGCGAACCAGCCTTGTGCCGGGTGAATACCGCCGGGAGCTGATTCGTTCCGCCCTGGCATGCCTGCGGGCCGACCCCGCCGTGGCCTGCTCGACGCGGCTCCCTGACCATTCCGCCGGCGAGGCAACGGCCGCGAACCGGCGCGAGCAAGTCATCGACACGGCTATCGACCTGTTCTTCCGACGCGGGTACAGCGGGGTGAGCTTGGATGACATCGGCGCCGCGGTGGGGCTCGCCGGACCCAGCATCCTCCATCATTTCTCCGCGAAAGCCGACATCCTCGTCGCCGCCTTCGAACGGGCGTCTTCCACACTCGCCGAAGCCCAGGCACGGCGCCGCGCCGCTGGCGCACCTGACCTCTCGGAGTTCGTGTCCACCTACATCGCGTTCTCGCTCGCCAACCGGACCATGCTCGGGGTCTACGTGTCCGAGCAGCTGCATCTGCCCGCGCATGCCCTCGACAGGACCAGGGCAACAATCCGGATCGAGCTCGGGGACTGGACACGAGCTCTCCTGGCGACATCTCCCGGCCTCGACGATCACGTAGCGCGGGTCAGGGTCCGCGCAGCCCTCTCCGCGATCAACGACCTCGTCCGCGTCGGGCATTTCGCCCGCCGCCCCCGGATCGCCGCGGAGATCGCGGTGATCGCCGAGGCGGTCCTCGACGGCGCGAGCTGATCAGCGGGCGACGGCGCGGAAACGGCCAGGTTCGACCTCGGCGACCGCACCCAGGCGAACCAGCCTGGCGATGTGCTGTTCCGCCGTGCGCGCCTCGACGGTTTCCACGTAGGGCCCATCGACATGCGGGCGGTAGACGAACCGCCGGTCGACGACCTCGGCGAGGGTTCGAGGCTCGGCAAGGAAGTCGGCCAGCGCGGCATCGCGGCGCTCCATTACCGCGCGGTAGGCGCGCAACCGCGCACGGAATTCCTCCGCGCCCTCGATCACTCCCTTGTGGTGAAAGGTCCCGTACCAACGGGCCTCGATTCCGGCACAGGTCTCGATCGAGCGCTCGAAGCCCGCCAGGCTGCTCCCGACGTCACCGTAGAACGGCCCGAACGAGCTCAGGTCGATGTCGGCGACGTAGAAGAAGCCGTCCGGTTCGACGAGCAGGCCGCTGTGTCCGGCGGTGTGCCCGGGCAGGTGGACGACGGAGACCGTGCGGTCCCCGAGGTCGAACCGGTGACCGTCGGCTACCCCGACAGCGTCGGGCCGGCTGCGCACCCGGAACTCGTCGACGAGCCGGCCGCCGAACTCCTCGGCGGCCGGGGCCGGCAGGCCGTAGCCCGCCAGCAACACGTCGATGTCCCGGACGGCGCTGAGATCGGCCTCGTGCACGTGGACCGGCGCCGCGAACGTGTCGAGCGCCACCAGATGATCCTCGTGCGCATGGCTGACGAACACCGCGTCGACGGCGAGCCGGGGCGCGGAGTCGGCCACGGCCAGGGCCGGGTCGACGAGCAATGTGCCCGCGCTCCCGCGGATCAGCAGCGAGTTGCCATTGGGGTATGCCCCGCCGTCGGCAGCCCTGAGCAGCGTCACCGCCCCGTAATCGTGGGGCGTCCAACCTGCCGTCCTCATCAACGCCATCCCACCTTGGTGTGCTCGGAGTTCGCTCAGCCCTCGGTGGCGGCCCCGGAACGCAACAACGGTTCAGGATCCACTCCCCACGCGTCGAGGACCTGCCGCGTGTCCCGCCCGAACGGGGCAGGCCGGGCGGGGCGCGCCCGCGGATGGGCGGAGAACCGGGGCGCCGGCGCCGGCTGGACGAAGCCGTCCTCGTCGAGCACCGCCTGCCTCGCACGAACGTGCGGATGCGACGCGGCCTCGACGAGGCTCAGCACCGGGGCGACGCATGCGTCGGTCCCCGCGAACACCTCGGTCCACTCGCGCTGGGTCCGGCTGCGGAACGCCTTGGCGATCCGCTCCCTCAGCTCAGGCCATCCCGCCTGCTCGTTCTGGGCGTCCGGAGATTCTCCCGTGAGCGCCAGACCGTCGAGCAGCGCCTGGTAGAACTTGGGCTCGAGCGCTCCAACCGCCATGTAGCGGCCGTCCGCCGTCTCGTACACGCCGTAGAAGGGCGCACCGCCATCGAGGGTGTTGACCCCGCGTTCATCCCGCCAGGTCCCGGTGTTGAGCAGCGCGTGCGTGCCCGCGAGCAGGTGAGCCGTTCCGTCGACGATCGCGGCGTCGACGACCTGACCACGCCCGGTCCGCTCCGCCTCGCGCAGTGCGGCCAGCAGGCCGGCGACCAGGTACATGCCGCCGCCGCCGTAGTCGCCGAGCAGGTTGACCGGTACCTGGGGCGGGCCTCCCGCCTCGCCGATGGCGTGCAGGGCGCCGGTGACGGCGATATAGCTGATGTCGTGGCCCGCCGCGGCCGCGAGCGGGCCGTCCTGGCCCCAGCCGGTCATCCGCCCGTAGACCAGCGCGGCGTTGCGCTCCCAGCACTGCTCCGGCCCGATCCCGAGCCGCTCGGCGACGCCGGGTCGATAGCCCTCGATCAAGGCGTCGGCCCGCTCGACCATCGTGAGCAGGGCCGCGACGGCTTCGGGCCGCTTGAGATCGAGCGTGACGGACAGCTTGCCGCGGTTGACCACGTCGAGCGTCGGATCCCCGGGAAAGATCCCGGGGCCGCCCGGCCGCTCGATCCGCACCACCTCGGCGCCCATATCGGCCAGGGTCATCCCGGCGAAAGGACCCGGGCCCATTCCGCCGATCTCCAGGACGCGCAATCCCGCGAGCGGGCCGTCGCCGTGGGTTTCCTGCATCTGGTCAGCCTTTCCAGAATTCCCGCGGGCTCAGGACGTGTTTTATAAGCGGCGGAGCCGCTTGCTGTGGGCCGTCCCCTGGCACCGCCACCCGCACCGCCACGCAAATCATTTTCGAAAAAATCCTCAGTCGAAGGACTGGCCCTGCTCGGCCCGGCGTACGAGCGACTCCGGCGGCGTGAACCGGTCGCCATAGCGGTCGGCGAGCTCACGCGCCCTGGCGACGAATCCGGCCGGCCCGCCCTCGTACTGGTTGATGTACTGCAGCACGCCGCCGGTCCAGGCCGGGAAGCCAATGCCGAGGATCGAGCCGACATTCGCGTCGGCGACCGAGCGCAGCACGCCCTCGTCGAGGCAGCGGACCGTGTCGATCGCCTCGGCGAAGAGCATGCGCTCCTGCATGTCGCGCAGGGGCAGCCGAGTCGACGAACCGAACTTCTCCGCGAGACCAGGCCAGAGCCCGGCCTTCTTGCCGTCGCGGTACTCGTAGAACCCGGCACCGGCGAGCCTGCCGCCACGGCCGAACTCGTCGATCATGCGGTCGACCACGGCCGCAGCGGGGTGCAGTGGCTTCTCGATCCCCTCGGCCGCAAGGCCGGCAATGGTCTCGTCCCGGATCTTCCGGCTCAACGTCAGGCTGATCTCGTCGAGCAGGGCCAGTGCACCGACCGGATAACCGGCCTGCGTCGCGGCCTGCTCGACCGAGGCGGCGGGCACGCCCTCGCCGACCATGGCGATCGCCTCGTTGATGAACTCCACGATGACCCGGCTGGTGAAGAAGCCACGGCTGTCGTTGACCACAATCGGGGTGTTGCCGATCTGGCGGGCGATGTCGATTGTTTTCGCCAGTGTGACGTCGCTGGTCTTCTCGCCGACGACGATCTCGAGCAGCGCCATCTTGTCGACCGGCGAGAAGAAGTGGGTGCCGATGAAATCCTCGGGTCGCGACACCCCCTCGGCCAGCCTGGTGATCGGCAGCGTCGAGGTGTTGCTGGCGAGCACGGCGTCCGGCGCGAGATGCGGCATGACCTCCGAGATGACCTTCTTCTTCAGCTCGGGATCCTCGAACACCGCCTCGATGACGACATCGGCGCCTGCCGCATCGGCCGGGTCGGTGGTCGGGTGGATGCGCGCGAGTACCTCGTCGCGCTTCGCGGGCGTGCTGCGCCCTTTGTCCACCGCCTTCTGGAGAATCTTCGCGCTGTAGGCCTTGCCGCGTTCCGCCGCCTCGATGCTCACGTCCTTGAGCACGACGTCCAGGCCCGCCTTGGCGCTGACGTAGGCGATGCCCGCACCCATCATCCCGGCGCCGAGCACCACGATCTTCGACGCCTTGTGGCTCGGTACTCCCTCAGGGCGGTTCGCCCCACGGTTGATCGCCTGCATGTCGTAGAACATCGCCTTGATGATGTTCCCCGACTCCTTACCGCAGATCAGGTCGGTGATGTAGCGCGACTCGATGGTGAGCGCGTTGTCGAAGTCGACTTGCGCGCCTTCGACGGCGGCGGCCAGCACGGCGGCTTGCGCCGTCGCGGGCGCGCCATGCGTCTTCTGCCGTAGCGCCGCGGGCAGGCTCGGCAGTACCGCCGTGATCTTCGGCGACGCGGGGCTGCCGCCAGGGATCGGGTAACCCTTGCGATCCCAGGGCTGCACGGGCTCGGGGCCGCCCGCGATCCACCGCTTGGCGGCGGCCAGGCCCGCGTCGCGGTCCGGGACCACTTCGTCCACCAGGCCTTTCGCCAGGGCGTCGGCCGACCGGTACTTGGCCCCGGTCAGCAGGAGGTCCTGGAGTGCCGGCAGCAGACCGAAGAGGCGCACGGTGCGCACCACTCCGCCGCCACCGGGCAACAACCCCAACGTGACCTCCGGCAGGCCCACGACGGTGCCGGGCGCGTCGACCGCGATCCGGCGGTGGCAGGCGAGCGCGAGCTCGTAGCCCCCGCCCAGTGCCGCACCGGCGATCACTGCGACGACCGGGCGACCGAGCATCTCGAGGCGGCGCAGCTGTGCCTTCGCCTTGTCGAGCATCGCCCGGGTCGCGGGCTTGTCGTCTTCGCCAGCCCGCATCAGCGCCGCGAGATCGCCCCCGGCGAGGAAGGTCTTCTTCGCGGACGTGAGGATGACGCCGGTGATCCCCTCCCGCTCGGCGTACAGGTGGTCGACCAGGACCACCAGCTCGTCGCGAAACCGGTCGTTCATCGTGTTCGCGGACTGGCCCGGATCGTCCATGGTGACGGTGACGACACCGTCGCGGTCGATCTCCCAGCCGAACATGGGATGGTCGAAATCGCTCATCGCAAGGTCTCCTTGAAGATCAGGGCGCTCAGAGGCGCTCGACGAGGGTGGCGACGCCCATGCCACCGCCGATGCAGAGGGTCACGACGGCGCGGCGCGCCTGGCGGCGTTCGAGCTCGTCGAGGACGGTTCCGACAAGCAGGGCGCCCGTCGCGCCGAGCGGGTGCCCCATCGCGATGGCGCCTCCGTTGACGTTGACCTTCTCGCCCGGCAGGCCGAGGTCTTTCATGTACTTCAGCACGACCGAGGCGAAGGCCTCGTTGATCTCGAACAGGTCGATGTCGTCGACCGCGAGCCCGGTCCGGTCCAGCAGCTTGCGCGTCGCCGGAGTCGGCCCGGTCAGCATGATGGTGGCATCGGCCCCGGAGGTGGCCGTGGCGACGATCCGGCCACGCGGGGCGATGCCGAGGCGGGATCCGACGTCCTCGTTGCCGACGAGGACGAGAGCGGCGCCATCGACGATCCCCGACGAGTTGCCGGCGTGGTGGATGTGGTCGATCCGCTCGACCCAGTGGTAGTTCTGCAACGCGACGGCATCGAACCCGCCTTGGCGGCCCATCTGCTCGAAGGACGGCTTCAGCGCGCCGAGGGACTCGACGGTGGACTCCGGCCTCATGTGCTCGTCCCGGTCGAGGACGACCATTCCGTTCTGGTCCCGCACGGGGACGATCGACTTCTCGAAGTACCCACCGGACCAGGCAGCGGCGGCTCGCTGCTGCGACTGCACCGCGTAGGCGTCCACGTCCTCGCGGCTGAATCCCTCGATGGTGGCGATCAGATCCGCGCTTACGCCCTGCGGGATGAATGAGGTCGAAAGATTCGTCCACGGGTCGTTCATCCAGGCACCGCCGTCCGTTCCCAGCGGACACCGCGACATCGACTCCACACCGCCGGCGAGGACCAGGTCGTCCCATCCAGAACGCACCTTCTGCGCCGAGGTGTTGACCGCCTCCAGACCGGATCCGCAGAACCGGTTGAGCTGCACGCCCCCCACGGTGTCGGGAAGCCCGGCGGCCAGTGCGACGGTGCGCGGGAGCACCGAGCCCTGATCGCCCACAGGTGTGACGATGCCGAGCACGATGTCATCGATGAGCGCGGGGTCGAGGCCGGGGTGCCGGGCTCGCAGCTCGTCGACCAGCCCGACGACCAGTGACAGCGGCTTGATCGTATGCAGTGAGCCCGAAGCCTTACCGCGACCACGCGGTGTCCTGATCGCGTCGTAGATCAGCGCTTCGGAAGAGGGTCCGGACATCTGTGCTCCGTCCTTGGTCGGATCACGGTTCAGCGCTTCCGTCATCCGGTCAGAATCAACCTAGGGAATATTAACTAAACAAGTGCTGCCCGGGAATGAGACCCGGAGCACGCGTGGCCCGCGCACGCCGTTACCTCGGGCGGGACGGCCGGGATCGACCGCGCCACCTCAGTGCCGTCACGGCGTACTACGCCTATACCTCGCGCTGGTACGGCGGCAGGATCTCCTCGAGATAGTTCTTGCCGGTGATCGCGTCCGTGGCCAACAGCGCGGTGTAGGCGACACCGTCCATGAACTGCCCGTAGTTCTTTACCGAGTCACCCACGAAGTACAGCCCCTCGACACCGGGGCACTTCGGGTCGAGCATCCCGTCCCACGCCTGCTCCGGCGTCGGCTGCACCGAGGTGACCCCGTCAATGGCTGGGAACAGCGCCCACTCCAGCGCATCGGCGAACCCGGGGTGGCTGGCCTTCATGAAGTCCGTGATCGTCTCCGCGAGCATCACGAGCTTGCCGGCCCGCTCCAGCTCCCCTAGCTCCTCTGTGGACAGCCCGATCCAGCACTCGATGATCTCCTTGCCGTCGGGGGCCTTCCCCTCGACGAACAGCGAGTGCGCCTCGTAGCCCAGCATCACGCCGTCCGGCAGGGCCGGGTCGTCCACGGGGACCTTGGTGAACAGCATTCCCGGGATGTCGATCACGGACTTGCTGAGCCCGTAGATCGGGACGAACGCGCCGCCCGACTTCAACCCTCGCACGTGCTCGGCGAACTCCGCCGGCAGGGCCTCGCGTGGGATGAGCTTCTCCACCGCGAGCGCCGCTGGGACGTTCAGAACCACTGTCTCGGCCAGCAGGTCGCGCGTGTTCCCCGCCGCGTCGGTGACCCGCAGTCCCTTCGCGACGCCGTCCTCGACGAGCACGGTCCGCACCGTCTGCCCGGTCCGGACATCCCCGCCGTATTGCCGGATGACGTCGGCGAGGTTGAACGCCATCTGCATGAAACTCTCCCCGCCCATCTGGCCGAGGGTGCCGTCGGCGAAGTGCAGGCCCGCACTCATCGGCATCCGGGTGGCGAGGATGAACTCCCCCGCGGACAGCTCGCGCGCCGAGTTCATCCCGACGGTGAACGCGCCCAGGATGTCGAAGAACTCGCGCACCGCGGGGTTCTGCGTGCGCGGCGCGACGAAGTCCAGTAGCGAGATCCGGTTGACCTCGCGGACCTCCTCGATTGGCATGCGGAGCATCTCACCCAGGATCCGCTTCATCTCCAGGTGGTCCTGCTTCTCGAACCACGGGAAGCTACCGCGCTCGAGCTGGTGCAGCACGCCGTCGTGCCAGAACCCGCACGCCTTCAGCGGCACGATTTCGACCGGCACGCCGAGGTGGTTCAAGATGTGCACCATCCGCGACTGCGCGCCGTTGACGATGTCGTGCATCCCCAGTTCGAAGCTGTAACCCGCGAGCAGCTTCTGGTCCAGAATCGCGTCCAGGTCCGGGATGCTGTGCGCGAGCCGCCCGCGCGAGGCCCGCAGCGGGCCAAGGTAGTCCTCGGCCTCGCGGATCTCATCACCCTTGAAATGGTGCATCCGGCCGCCGGTACCCTGCTCACGCTCCACCACGAGGACCTTCTTGCCCTCGTCTTTCGCCAGCAGCGCAGCGGTACTCAGCCCACCC
>NZ_JAAXLS010000029.1 GCF_012328925.1 Amycolatopsis acididurans | reverse complement strand
GTGCCCGAACTCCCCAAAACCCGCAGCGGCAAAATCATGCGCCGCCTCCTACGCGACGTCGCCGAAAACCGCGCCATCGGCGACGTCACCACCCTCGCCGACTCCAGCGTCATGGACCTCATCTCCACCGGACTCAAGTCCGGAGCCTGAAGTGGTCCGCGGGCGCGGCGGTCTCGGTCAGCCTGCCCTCGCCGAGCCGCAGCCGGCGGCCGATCCGGATCTCACCGAGGAAACGTTCGTCGTGGCTGACCACGACGAACGCGCCCTGGTAGGCGTTCAGCGCGCTTTCCAGCTGTCCGGCGCTGATCAGGTCGAGGTTGTTGGTGGGCTCGTCGAGCAACAGCAGCTGCGGCGCGGGTTCGGCGAACAGGATGCAGGCGAGCGTGGCGCGCAGCCGTTCCCCGCCGGAGAGGACCGCGACGGGCAGGTGCGCCCGGTCGCCGCGGAACAGGAAGCGCGCCAGCAGGTTCATCCGCTGTGCCGGGGGCATCGCCGGGGCGAACGCGGCGAGGTTCTCCGCGACGGTGCGCTCGCCGTCGAGCAGGTCCAGGCGCTGGGACAGGTAGGCGATCCGGCCGTCGGCGCGGGTGACCTCGCCGCCGTCGGGTTCCAGCTCGCCGTTGATCATCCGCAGCAGCGTGGACTTGCCGGACCCGTTCACACCGGACAGCGCGATGCGTTCCGGGCCACGGATCGCCAGATCGACGCCGTCGCCGAACAGGTCCCGCTTGCGCAAGCCCTCGCCGAGGAACAGGGTGCGGCCCGCGGGGACCGCGGTCTGCGGCAGCACCAGGACGATCTTCTGATCCTCGCGCAGCGACCGTTCGGCCGCATCGAGCTTGGCCTTGGCGGCGCTGACGCGTGCGGCGTGCGTGCCGTCGGCCTTGCCGGCGGACTCCTGCGCGTTGCGTTTGCGGGCCCCGGCGAGGATCTTCGGCAGGCCCGCGTTCGCGATGTTCCGCTGTGCGTTGCTCGCCCGTTTGGCGGCCCGCTCGCGCGCCTGCTGCATTTCGCGCTTCTCGCGCTTGACTTCCTGCTCGGCGTTGCGGATGTTCTTCTCCGCCACCTCGCGCTCGGCGTGGACGGCCTGCTCGTAGTCGGTGAAGTTGCCGCCGTAGTAACGGATTTCGCCGCTGTCGAGTTCGGCGATGCGGTTCATGCGGTCGAGCAGGGCGCGGTCGTGGCTGACCACGAGCAGGCAGCCCGGCCAGTCGTCGAGCACGGCGTAGAGCTTGCGGCGGGCCTCGGCGTCGAGGTTGTTGCTGGGTTCGTCGAGCAGCAGCACGTCGGGCCGTTTGAGTAGCTGGGCGGCGAGCCCGAGCGAGATGATCTGGCCGCCGGACAGCGTGTCCAGCGTCCGCTCGAGCGCGACGTCGCCGAGCCCGAGCCGGTCCAGCTGGGCGCGGGTGCGCTCCTCGATGTCCCAGTCGGTGCCGATCGTCGTGAAGTGTTCCTCGGCGACGTCACCGGACTCGACGGCGTCGAGCGCGCGCAGCACCGGTCCGATGCCCAGCACCTCGGCCACCGACGGTTCGCCGGTCAGTGGCAGGTCCTGGGGCAGGTAGCCGAGCAGGCCGTCGACGGACACGCTGCCCGCGGCCGGCCGCAGCACGCCGGCGATGAGCTTGAGCAGGGTCGTCTTGCCTGCGCCGTTTGGGGCGACCAGGCCGGTGCGGCCGTCGGGCACGGTGACGGACAGCTGGTCGAAAACGGGGGTGTCGTCCGGCCAGGAAAAGGACAGGCCGGACACGACGATGCGGGAATCGGACATGAAAGTGAGACCTCGGAAAATGTGGGACGCGCATCAGCGGCGCGGGATTCGGGTGGACGACAAAGAGGCCACCGCGGCGGTAGGTGCCGGGGGCCGGTCAGGTCCGGGGCTCACCCGGAGATGTCGTCTTCACCTGCCACGTTTCCGACGGTAGCAGCTGTGGCGCGCGAGCGCCTCAACGGCGCAGCGTCTCCCGGTGGCGATGACCCTGCACCGGGACGCCGGGCAACCGCTGTTCGACCATAGCGAGGCCCTAGCCCAGGTCGTCCGCGGTTCGACGGCCCGCGTTCCACAGCAGGAGCCCGCCGGCGACGAGATAGAGCGCGACGATGACGGGCTCGGCCGGATCCACCGGGACGGCACCCGGGATGTGCGCCGCGGCCTGGAACGGCGGCGCGACGAGGTAGCTGAGCTGTTGCAGCGTCCCGGAGACGAGCGCGAGCGCGGCCAGCAGATAACCCCACGCGGCCCGCCGCCACAGCAGCACCGCCGCCAAGGCATAGGCAGGCGTGAGCACCGCGAGGTCGAGTGCGATCCCGAAATGCGTCACGCTGTCCGGCTCCACCAACGCGCTCCCGGCGGGGCTCACGCCGGTGACCGCGTACCGCACGACGGCGTAGATCCACATACCGGCCAGCCCGGCGGTGAGCACGCCGAGGATCGCCGCGACGACGCGTCGCGGTGTGCGGGTGCCGAACCGGCCGGCGATGCCCGCGACGTCCGCGGCCGCGACCGTCAGAATCAATGCGAACAGGCTGCCGCCGAACACGGCCACGTGGAGCAGGAACAGGTCGTTGAACGAGGTCGCCAGTGCGGTGAACGCGTAGGTGTAGGTCAGATACGCCAGCGTCCCCGCCCATCCCGGAAGCCCACGGTCCGAGCCGCGGCGCGCCGCACGCAACGACACCGCCAAGCAGGGAATCGCGACCACGAGCGTCACCGCGTCGTGGCCGCGCAGCATCTCCGCGACCGAGGCGGGCCCGGTGTACACCCGCCGACGACCAAGCCTGTCACCGACGACGCCACCGCGAGCATCCCAAAATCGGCGCTTCGAGGACTACCTGCCCGCGAAAGCGGCTGGTACCGCGGGAATCGCGGCGAGCGCGGAGGGAAGCCGGTGGCCGAGCAGGGTGGCGAGCTGCTCGCGGACGGCGGCGAGCTTGACCACGTCGATGCCGGTACTGATGCCTTCTCGGTGCAGCAGGTTGACCAGGTCGTCGGTCGCGATGTTGCCCGACGCGCCGGGGGCGAAGGGACAGCCGCCGATCCCGCCGAGTGCCGCGTCGAAGCGGGTGATGCCCAGCTGCAACGCTCGCAGCACGGTGGCCGAGGCCATGCCGTAGGTGTTGTGCAGATGCAGGCCGAGTGGGTGTGCGGGGTTGCGGTCGCGGACGGCGGTGACGCTGCGGGCCACCTGACTCGGGCCTGCCGCGCCGATCGTGTCGGCCAGGTGCACTACCCGCGCCCCGAGTGCGATGAGGCGGTCGGCGACCTCAGCGGTACGGCTGGGGTCGGTGTCGCCGTCGAACGGGCACACGAAGGCGGTTGCGATGCACGCTTCCAGGCCGATCCCGGCGCCGACGAGTACTTCCGCGGTCTTGCCGAGACGGTCGAGCGCACGGGCGGTATCCAGGCCGGCGTTGGCCTTGCTGTGCCCGTCGCTGGCGGAGACGACGAGCCGGACGTGCCGGGCGCCCGAGTCGATCGCCCGGTAGGCGCCGCGTTCGTTGAACACCAGCGCGTGCGCGGCCGCGGGAATCCCGGCCAGACCCGAGATCACGTCTTCGGTGTCGGCCATTTGCGGGACCTTCGCCGGGTTCACGAACGACCCGACCTCGAGCGAGGTCAGGCCGGCGTCGACGAGGCCGCGTGCGAGCCGCAGCTTCTCCGCGCCGGGCAGCGTGACCGGCTCGTCCTGCAGCCCGTCGCGGAGCGCAACGTCGGTGATCAGCACGTGGTCGGCCATGTCAGTTCTCCTTCGCCGGGGTGGGCAGCAGTTCGGTGTTGTGCTCGCCGAGCTCCGGTCCGAGCCAGCGTGTGCGGCCCGGCCGGTTGCGCAGCTTCGGCACGATTCCCGGGAACAGCACGTCACGTTTGGACTGTCCTATGCGGACGGTGTGGTGTTCGTGCATGCCGCGCGCGGTGTAGTGCGGGTCGTGCACGATGTCCTCGACGGTGAGAATCGGACCGCACGGCACCGCCGCCTCGGCCAGCAGCGTCGAGGCTTCGTCCAGGGTGTGGCGTGCGGTCCACTCGCCGATGACCGCGTCCAGCTCGTGCGCGTGCTGGACGCGGCCGTGGTTGTCGGCCATGCGGCGGTCGTCGGCGAGGTCGGCTCGCCCGACGGCTCGCATGAGCCGGGCGAAGATCGCGTCGCCGTTGCCGCTGACGACAAGGTACTTTCCGTCGGCACAACGGTAAGTGCCCGAGGGTGCGATCCCGGGCAAGCTGGCGCCGGCGGGCTCGCGCACCGCGCCGAACGCGTCGTAGTCGGGCACGAGTGATTCCATCAGGGAGTACACCGCCTCGTAGAGGGCGACGTCGACGACCTCCCCGTGAACCTCGCCGGACCGCCGCTCCAGCAGTCCCATGAGCGCGCCGATCACCGCGTACAGCCCGGCGACGGAATCGGCGAGGCTGACGCCGACCCGCACGGGAGGCTGCCCGGGACAGCCGGTCAGCGCGCGCAGGCCGCCGATGGCTTCGGCGACCCCGCCGAAGCCGGGCCGGTCGCGGTAGGGACCGGTCTGGCCGTATCCGGAGATCCGGACGATCACCAGCGCGGGATTGCCGCGTTGCAGCTCGTCCGGTCCGAGCCCCCATTTCTCGAGCGTGCCGGGGCGGAAGTTCTCCAGCAGCACGTCGGCGTTCCGGACGAGCCGGCACACGGCCTCGCGACCCGCGGGGCTGGCGAGGTCGGCGGTGATCGACTTCTTGTTCCGGCCCAGCGTGCGGAACAGCAGCGAAGTGACGCCTTCGTGCAGGCGCCAGCGCCTCAACTCGTCGCCGGTGCCCGGCCGCTCGACCTTGATCACTTCGGCGCCGAAGTCCGCGAGCAGCCGGCCCGCGGTCGGAGCGGCGATGAAGTTGCCCAGCTCGATCACCCGGATTCCGGCGAGTGGTCCCCGTCCCGTCATCCAAACCCTCCTTGCACCCATATGGTGAGTTGCAAACCCATATTATGAGCACGAGCGTCGAACGCAAGAGCGATCTCCATCACGGCTACGATGCCGGGAGGGTCGGCGGGGCGAGGAAGAGCGAGGATGGCCGGAGACAACGGCAAGGCGAGCAGTGCGCCGCTACTGGTGCTGCAGAAGCTCAAGCAGATTCTCGCCTCGTTCACCATCGAGCAGCCCGAGCTCACGCTGCAGCAGATCATCCGCGCGACCGGCCTTCCCTCGAGTACCTGCCAGCGCCTGGTGCAGAACCTCGTCCGCGAGGGCCTGCTCGACCGGGACGAGGACCAGTACCGCATCGGCCTGGAGTTCGTGCGGCTGGCCGCGCCCGGCACGTTCGGTCTCGACCTGGTGCGGCTCACCCGGCCCGCGCTGCAGTGGCTGCGCGATCGGACGGGCGAGACCGCGTGCCTCTATGTGCGTGACGGCGCCTACCGCACGGTGGTCGCGCTCGCGGAGTCGCGCCATCCGGTGGTCCGGCTCTTCGTCGTCGGCATGGTGATGCCCCTGCACGCCGGGTCCGCGGGCAAGGTGTTCCTCGCCTTCGATCCCGCTGCCCGCAAGGACGCGGTCGCGCACGGCCTTGGCCGGTTCACCCCGCGCACGGTCGTCGACATCGATGTGCTGACCGAGCAGCTGGAGCAGATCCGCGACGCGGGTTACGCCGCCAGTTTCGAGGAACGCGACCTCGGCGCGGCGTCGGTCAGCGCCCCGGTCTACGGGCTCACCGGCGAGGTCGTCGCCGCGATCGGCATCGGTGCGCCCACTCAGCGGCTCGCGCCCGCCGATGTGCCCGAACTCGCCGGGCTCGTGCTGGAAGCGGCCCAGCAGGCCTCGCGTCGTCTCGGCTATCGCGCCGGCGTTCGTCGCGACGACGCGAGCTGATTTACGGTCATTCGACGTTGTCGTAGGCTTGACGCACACGGTTGTAGAACCGCATCATGAGTCTCCGAATCACATCGCGAATGCGTAGAGTCAAAGGAGACGCTCAATGGCCGATATCGGTGCCGCGATCGCGACGAGGATGGACGTCCTGCCGATCACCCGGACCCACCGGCGGGCGACCGTGGCCGTGGGGCTCGGCTTGTTCTTCGAGTTCTACGAGGTGTTCCTCGCCGGGGTGCTCAGCTCGGTGCTGGTCAAAGAGTTCGCCCTGAGCAAGGCCGCGTTGCCGCCCCTGCTCGCGTCCACGTTCGTCGGCATGTTCCTCGGGGCGCTGCTGCTGGGGCGGCTCGCCGACAGGTTCGGCCGCCGCGGCGCCTTCCTGCTGAACCTCGGCTTCTACTCGGTGTTCTCACTGCTCGGCGCGTTCAGCCCGAACGCGGTCATGCTTCTGGTGACGCGGTTCTTCGCGGGCCTCGGGCTCGGTGCCGAACCACCATTGGCCGACACCTACCTCACCGACCTGCTGCCGGCCCGCCACCGCGGCCGCTTCATCGCACTCGCCTACACCCTGGCGTTCTGCGGCGTACCCGTCGTCGGATTCCTCGCCAAGGGGATCACCGAGGGCAAGATCCTCGGCATTCCGGGCTGGCGCTGGATGTTCGTTCTCGGCGCGCTCGGCGCGGTCGTGGTGTTCGCGCTCCGCCGCGGGCTGCCTGAGTCGCCGCGCTGGCTGCAGGCGGTCGGGCGCACCGAAGAGGCGGACCGCGTGGTCGCCGCGTTCGAGGCCGAAGCAGGCATCACCGAGCAGAAGCCCGCAGCGGCGGCGCCGGTGAACGAGCCCGCGGTACCGCCGCGCGCACTGCTGCGCCCGCCCTACCGCCGGCGCACCGGAATGATGGTGGTGTTCCATCTGCTGCAGACCTTCGGCTACTACGGCTTCGGCACGCTGGTGCCGCTCGTGCTCACCGCGAAGGGCTACCCGGTCTCGCAGTCGCTGCTGTTCACCGCCGTGACCTATCTCGGCTATCCGCTGGGCTCGGCCCTGTCGTTGCCCGTCGTGGAGCGTTTCGAGCGCAAGTTCCTCGTGATCGGGACGGGGCTGGCGATGGCGGTGTTCGGCATCGCGTTCGGGTACTCGGGCTCGATGGCGCTGGTCCTCGTGTTCGGTTTCCTCTACACGGCCACCAGCAACGTGTTCTCGAACGCGTTCCACATCTACCAAGCCGAGATCTTCCCGACGAGCGTGCGCTCGACCGCGGCCAGCGGCACCTACTCGTTGTCTCGCCTCGCCACGGCCGCGATGCCCTTCGTCCTGGTGCCGCTGCTGGAGGGAGCCGGGCCGAACTGGCTGTTCGTCACCGTCGCGGCGGCCATGGTCGTCGTCGCCGTCGACGTCGCGGCACTCGGCCCCCGCACCACCGGTCGCGCGCTGGAAGCCGTCAACACCGACGGTGCCCCCGTAACCGCGCCGGAGCGAGCGCCACGGCAGTAGCCGGGCACCGACGGCGATCACGCGGCGGCTCGCGGCTGGTAGTTTCGCGGAATCGCCCTCGTTCACGAACCGAGCCGGGCGGCTGTGATTTTTCGACCGTCGTGGGGTGAGGGGCAGGGCATGGCGAATCCGCTGGTCGCGCAGGCGCAGGACTCGACGACCGCGATCTCCGGGGTGCCGATCCTGGAGGCCGGGCAGGACCTGAAGAACGGCATCGAGTCCGGGGACTGGGCCGCGACGGTCATGGGCGTCGCCGGGACCGCGATGGAGGCCCTGGCCTTCGTCGCGGACCCGTTCGGCTCGATCCTCGCCGCCGGTGTCGGCTGGCTGCTGGAGCACGTCGGCCCGCTCAAGGAGATGTTGGACAAGCTCGCGGGCGATCCGGACCAGATCACCGCGCATTCGCAGACCTGGGCCAACATCGCCAAGGAGGTCAGCTCGGTTTCGACCGACCTCGCGGGCCAGGTCAAGGCCGACATCCAGTCCTGGACCGGCCCCGGGGCCGACGCCTACCGGAAGCAGGCCGACGAGGTCGCCAAGGTCCTCGAAGGCGCCGCGCAGGCCTGCGACGGGGCCTCCAGCGGAGTGAAGACCGCCGGTGACGTCGTGGCCGCGGTCCGGATGCTGGTGCGCGACATCATCGCCGAGGTCGTGGGCCACATGGTGTCGTGGGCGATCCAGGTCATCGCGACGCTGGGCATCGGACTGGCCTGGGTGGTGCCGCAGGTCGTGAACCTGGTGGCCAAGACCGCCAAGCAGATCGCCGACCTGGTGAAGAACCTCACCAAGGCGCTCGGGGAACTGGGCAAGCTGCTGGGCAAGGCCGGTGACCTGTTCAAGAACGCCTCGAAGTCGTTGAAGAGTCTGAAATCCGGCGACAAGGCCGCCCCGGGCAAGATCGACGACCTGCCCGGCACCAGGAGCATCGACGACGTGGGCGGGAAGACCGATCCCGCGAGCGCGAAGGGTGATCCGGGGCCGAAGGACCCGCCCGGCGAGGCGCCCAAGGACGGGCCGAAAGACGGCTCGAAGGACGGGCAGGGCGAGGGCACCACCGCCAGTGGCGCCGGCACCGGCGGCGCCGAGAAGCCCAAGAGCCCTGTGGAGGGCACGACCAAACCGGAGAACGCGCGGGACACCGCGCCCGGCCCGGACACCCGCAACACCACGACGGACCCGGTGGATCTCGCCTCGGGCGAGGTGATCCTGGAGCAGACCGACCTCGAACTACCGGGACTGCTGCTCGAACGCGTGCACGTGTCGTCCTATCGCGCGGGCCGCTGGTTCGGCCCGTCCTGGTCGTCCACAGTGGACCAACGGCTGGAGTTCGACCCGCAGAACGTGTGCTACGTGGGCCCGGACGGGGTGATCCTGGTCTACCCGCTTCCCGTGCCGGGGCAGCCGGTCCTGCCGGAGGAGGGTGCGCGCTGGCCGCTGACCCGGCACGCCGATGGCAGCTATACCGTCGAGCAGGCCGGGCGAGGCCGCACGTTGCGCTTCTCCGGAGCCGGGACGAGGCTGCCGCTCCGCACCGTCGAGGACGCCGACGGTGCCCGCACGGAACTGTCCTATGACGACACGGGTGCGCCCGTGCTCCTGGCGCATTCCAGCGGTGTCCGGGTGGGTTTCCGCACCGAAGGACGCCGCCTGACCGAGTTGCGGGTGCTGGGTTCCGAGGGCGCGCCGGACGTGGTGGTGCTCCGCTACGGCTACGACGGCAACGGTCATCTCGCCCAGGTCGTCAACGCCAGTGGCGCGGCGCTGCGATTCGACCACGACACGCACGGCCGGCTGACCGGCTGGCAGGACCGCAACGGCGTTTTCTACCGCTACGTCTACGATTCCGCGGGCCGCTGTGTGCGCACCGTTGGTGCCGAAGGGTTCCTCGACGGCGTACAGGAGTACGACCGCGACGCGCTGGTCACCCGCTTCACCGATTCCCTCGGTCACGTCAGCGTGTACGAGCTGAACGCGTTGAACCAGGTCGTGCGCGAAACCGACCCGCTGGGGCACGTCACCGAGTCGGAGTGGGATCGCTACGACCGCCTGCTGTCCCGCACCGATCCGCTCGGGCGGGTCACCCGCTACACCTACACCGAAGACGGCGTCCCACTGACCGTCACCCGTCCCGACGGCAGCGTCGTGGAACTGGAGCACGCCGACGGGGAACTGGTGTCGCTCACCGTGCGCGGCGACGGCCGGGTGTGGCGCCGCTTCTACGACAGGGGTTCCGCGCCGGATCCGCTCGACGGGCCGCTCGGCATCGGCAGCGTGTCCAGTTTGGACACCGAACCCGAGTCCGCGGACGCGGACGGCGAGACCGATCGTGACCAGTTCGGCAGACCCCGCTCGGTGCCCGAGGTCGGCGGCGGCCGCGTGCTGCTGGGCTGGACGATCGAGGGACGTCCCGCGTCACGCACCGGCGTGCGCCGGGAGCGCGCCGTGTGGCGTTATGACGGTGAGGGCAACGAGATCGAGTACGTCGACGAGCTGGGCCGGGCGACCCGGCGGGAATACGGCCCGTTCGATCTGGTCACCGCCGTCACCGATCCCGCCGGGGCACGCACCCGGTACGGCTACGACACCGAGCTGCGGCTGACGTCGGTGACCGATCCGCTCGGTCGCGTGTGGACCTACCGCTACGACCCGGCTGGCAGGCTGGTTTCCCAGACCGACTTCGAGGGCCGCACCTGGAACTACGCCTACGACGCCGCCGGCCAGCTGATCTCGGCCACCGGGCCGGACGGCGGGGTCACCGAGAACGTCTATGACCTGCTGGGCAATCTGGTCGAGGTGCGCGGCCCGCACGGCACCACCAGCTACGTCTACGACCCGGTCGGTGCCCTCGTGCGGGTAGCGTCGGCGGACTCGGTGGTGGAGTTCGACCGCGACGAGTACGGCCGCGTCATCCGTGAAGCCATCGACGGCGCCGAGGTCACCTTCGCCTACGACGAGCACAACCGCACGATCCGGCGGCGCACCCCGTCCGGAGCCGCGAGCGAATGGCGTTTCGACGAGCAGGACCGGCCGATCGCGTTGACCACCACGGGGCACACCGTGCGCTACCGCCTCGACGCCGAGGGCCGCACACTGGTCCGGGACGTCGACGGGGTCAGCGTGCTGCAGCAGGCGTTCGGCCCGCGCGGGCTGCTCACGACGCAGCAGCTCTCCGGCGGCACGGTTCCCGTGCAGCGGCGCGGTTTCGAATACCGGGCCGACGGCAGTCTCGCCGGGACTCGCGACGAGTTCGCCGGTCCGGTCGGCTTCACCCGCGACGCCGCCGGACGGGTTGTCTCGGTGTCCGCGATGGACGGCCGGGAGGATCTGCGTTACGACGCGGCCGGGCATCTGATCGCCTGGTCCGGCGGGGCCGGGCTGTCCGACGGGTACGACGCGCTGGGCCGCCGGACCCGGCACAGCGAGGTGCATCCCGACGGAGTCCGGGTGTGGGAGTACACCTGGACCGGGGAGCGGCTGACCGGCCTGCGGACGCCGGACGGGCGCCAATGGCGCTACTCCTACGACCCGCTGGGCCGCCGCATCGGCAAACAGTGCGTGCTGCCGGACGGCACGGTGGCCGAGTCGACCCGGTTCGTGTGGGACGGGACCGTGCTGATCGAGCAGGAGTACGCCGACGCGGCGGGCGTCCGCCACGTCACGACCTGGGAGCGCAGGCCCGGCGGGACCGAACCGGTCACGCAGTACGAGCGCGGCCCCGCGGGTGAGCGGTTCCTGTCGGTGGTCACCGACGCCATCGGCACGCCCACCGAACTCGTGGACGCGCAGGGCCGTCTCGCCTGGAGTGCGCGCCGCGCCCTGTGGGGCCGGGTGGTGCCGGTACCCGGGGCGCCGGCCACCACACCGCTGCGCTTCCCCGGCCAGTACGCCGACGCCGAATCCGGGTTGCACTACAACGTTTTCCGCTACTACGACCCGGCGGCCGCGCGCTACGTCAGCCAGGACCCGCTGGGCCTGGAGGGCGGGCCGAACCCGGTCGCCTACGTTGCGGACCCGTTCGCCGAGTACGACCCGCTCGGGCTGATGGCCTGCAAGAAGGGGAAGGGCAAGGGAAACGGCAACGGGTCGGCGACGAACTCGAACGCCAAGCACAACGCCGGAAACTCCGGTGGCAGCGCACCGAAACCCGGCAAGGGCAAGGGAAACAAGCGCAAGCGCGACGATGACGGTGACGGCGCGTCGTCGTCGAAGAAGCCGAAGAAGGATCCGGGCCCGTGGGACCGCTCCAGCTTCAGTCAGGACACGCTCAACAAGATCAAGGAGCAGAAGAACGATCCGAACAACCCGCACTACAAGGGAAACACCGACGGTGGTGGTACCCACGCGCGGCACATCATCTCGTTCCAGACGATGCGCGACAGCCTGAAGAACTGGGTGGAGCACCAGCCGAAGGCCGATCAGGACGCATTGACGGCCAAGTACTCCGACGAGCTGTACAAGATGAACAGCAAGATCGAGAACCTGCCGCTCGGGCCGGGCAAGCCGAACACCGCGATCGGCAGTGTCGTGAACCATTTCGAGGACGGCATCGGAAAGCGGATGAACGAGGGCTCCACGCCCAGCGACGCGTTCAAGGGCGGTTCCGGCTACATCAAGGACATCAGGCCGGAGTACGGCGATCCGATCATGCGGCCGGCGGACAACTTCGGCCCCGGAGGCACCGGGCTGGAGCGCGACCCCGACGGGCTGGGGCGCGATTCGTTCATGAACGACATGCGGGACTCCGCCGACATGGACTGGCCGGGCGGCACCAAGGAAGAGTTCGAGAAGTGGAACGGCGTGCGCCTGGAGATCTCCGATATCGGCAAGCACCCGGAGAACTACACCCCGGCCCAGGTCGACGACGTCATCAAGAAGTTCCACGACCTGCAGGCCCCGAGCGGAGGGCACCCGTCACTCGACGAGTTCAACGCCGCGCCGCAGGGCCATTCCTACCAGCGTGACGAGCACGGCAACCGCATGCCCGACGATTGGTCGCCGGGGGCCTGAGGAGCAGGGCACGACGGACGGCGGTGGCTGGGGATGGCAAGTCGCCTTTTACTGTACGGGTGCGTAAGGTAAAGCGTTGTGACGGACAGCTTCGACTCCGCGCCGGCCCGGTCGCGTGGGCGCCCGCGCGATCCCGCGATCTCCGTGGCCGTCCTCGAGGCGACGATCAAGGTGCTGGCGCGCGACGGCGTCGATCGCATGTCCATGGAGGCCGTCGCGGCGGAGGCGGGAGTGTCCAAAGTGACCTTGTATGCCCGCTTCAGGAACAAGACCGGATTGATCGGCGCGGCGCTGGCACATCTGCGAGTGGATCACGTGCCGGCGCGGACCGGGGACACCCGCGCCGATCTGGTCGCTCTGCTCAAGGCGATGCGGCGGCAGTACGACGAGGTCGGCGGGATGAGCATCATCGGCTCCTGTCTGGTGTCCGACGGCAGGTCAGGGGCGCTGCTCGACGTGATCAGGGAAGCGACCCTGCGGCCCAGGCGCGGCTACTTCCTGGAAGTGCTGGCCGCCGCCCGTGACCGTGGTGAGATCCGGCCGCAGGCGGATCTCGAACTGGCGGTGAGCCAGCTGGTGGGCGCGTTCTACGCCGACCAGCTGGCCGGCCGCGAGATGGCCGAGGACTGGGACGCCCGGGTCGTGGACACCGTGCTCGACGGCATCGCACGGCCGTAGCCTCACAGATCAAGAGTGAGGTGCGTGCCGCGGCACCGAGAGACGCACAGGCACATCGTCTCGCCCGCCGCCTTTTCCTCGTCGGTGAGGTACTGGTCGCGATGATCGACCTCGCCGTCGAGGACACCGGTGACGCAGGTGCCGCAGATGCCCTGTTCGCACGACGAGTCGACATCGATCCCGGCCCGGCCGAGCGCGTCGAGCACGCTGTCGCCGGCGCCGACCTCGACCTCGCGGCCACTGCTGGCGAGCACGACGCGGAATCCGTTGTCGCCGCTGGGAAAAGCCGGAGCGGCGGTGAACCGTTCCTCGTGCAGCGAATCCGGTGGCCAGCCGAGGGCGAGCGCCGTGTCGCGGGCGGCCTGCATGAGAGGTGCCGGTCCGCAGCAGTAGAGGTGTGCGCCGTCGCGGCGCGCGTGGTCGCCGATGAGATCGGCCAGTGCGGCCGCCGTGCTCGCGGGGTCGAGACCCGCGTGCACCCGGCTGTGTGCGCCGAGCCCCGGACCGGTGAGCACGTCGTGGAACGCCGCGTGGTCGACGGACCGGACGAAATGGTGCAGCTCGAACGCGGCCGCCGAGGCCGCGAGGTGACGCGCCATCGCCAGGATGGGGGTGATGCCGATGCCGCCCGCGATGAGCACGTGACCGCGTGCGTCGCCGGCGAGCGGGAACGCGTCGCGCGGCGGGCCGATTTCGAGCATGTCCCGTTCGCGCACGCGATGCATGGCGGCGGAGCCGCCCCGCGACGGTCGTTCCAGCTTCACGGCGATCGTGTAGCCGTCGAGGGTGCCGGGCTCGCACAGGGAGTACTGGCGCACCGGCCCGCCCGGGGTCCACACGTCGATATGACTGCCCGGTGCCGCGAACGGCAGGGCCGCGCCGGAGGGGCGCACGAGCCGGAACATCCGGATGTCGCGGGCCGCGTCCACAATGGATGCCACCTGGACCTTGAACGGTTCGGTCATGTCACCGCCCGTTCGCCGCGGGCGCGTTGTCTTCCCGTTCAGCGGCAAGGAGTTCGTCCATGATGCGATGCCAGCGGACCACACCGGCGTCGGTTTCGAGCAGCACCGGTCGCGGCGCGTCGGCGCCGAACGCCTGGATAGTGCGATGCTGGGCGCGGATCATCGGCTCGTCCTGTTCTTCGAAGGCGAACCGGCGCATGTCGGAGACCTTGAGCCGGACGCCGGAGGACTCGGTGCCGGGCTGGATTCCCCACCGCGCCGCGGCGGTGTGGTAGTGCGTCGTGGTGGCGGTTTCCGGGGTGAGGATGTGCGTGCCGAAGTAGCCCGTACCCTCCTCCTTCGGCCGCCCCGGCGGCGTCACTCCGACGTCGAGCAGCAGATGTGACGGCGGATCCCAGCGAAAGTCGGTCCAGGTGTCGACGGGCGCACCGTCGCCGCGGAAGAGCATGTCGAACATGCCTGGCGGCGGTACCGACCTGGCCCAGCGGACGACCCGGATCGTGGTGCCGTCCTGGATCACCTCGGTGGGGACCGGCAGCATCTCGGCGTTGCCGAGCATTCCGTCGTGCAGGAAGCTCGTGTGGCTGCAGTCGAGCAGGTTGTCGATGATCAGGTCGTAGGGCGCGTCCATGACCAGGTGGTCGCGACGGGTGACCTGCGCGTCGTCGTCGAGCCGCGCGAAGTCGGGAATGAGGGCCGGGTCCGGCTCCTTGTCGCCGGCCCAGTACCAGACTCCGCCGAATCGCTCCACGACCGGATGGCTGCGTACCAGCGCCGCGCGCGGGATCCGGCCCGCGCCATGGGGATTGCGCACGCACGTACCCGCCGAGTCGAACTCCAGGCCGTGATAGCCGCAGCGCAGCCTGCCGCCGTCGAGCTTTCCCATCGACAGCGGTGCGAACCGGTGCGGACAGCGGTCGTCCAGGGCTACGACCGTGCCATCGGTGTCGCGGAAGAACACGAGCGGCCGCTCCAGCAGCGTCCGCGGAAACAGCTTGCCGTCCTTGATGTCTTCGGACCATGCCGCCAGATACCAGGTGTTTCGCAGGTAGTCCACGCTGACCAAATCCTTCGTGCCCGTCGGTCGAAATTATTTACCAAACCGTACAGTTCAGTAATCATGCGGCGGCCCTCGTCGGCCTGTCAAGGATCAAGTGTCAATCTGTTGACGGACGTTGTCTCGAAGTAGCACTATCTGTGTGCCGCGTCCTGCTGCGATCGAAGGAGCTCGCATGTCCGCAACATTCGTTCTCGTCACCGGCGCCTGGCACGGCGGCTGGGCCTGGCGCCCCGTCGCACGGCATCTCCGTAGTGCCGGCTGCCGGGTGTTCACACCGACGCTGCCCGGCCTGCGTGACGGCGACGACCCGACCGTGCACACGTTGACCGACGTCATCGACTCGGTGGTCGGCCTCGTCGAGCGGGAGGATCTGCACGACGTCACGCTGCTGGGCCACAGCTGGGGTGGTTACGTGATCACCGGCGCGGCGCACCGGCTCGCGTCACGGCTGCGCAGGCTCGTGTACTGGAGCGCGTTCGTGCCCGCCGAGGGCCGGACCCTCTACGACGAGGTTCCGCCGCACTACCGGGAGCTGTTCGACGCCCAGGCACAGGCCTCGGGAAACAACTCGGTCGAGCTTCCCTTCGAGGTGTGGCAGGCCGGGTTCATGCAGGACGCCTCGGAGCAGGCGCAGCGCCTCGCGCACGGTCTGCTCGTGCCGCAGCCGATGCAGTACTTCACCGCCGCGGTCGAACCGCTCGATCCCGCCCGGCTCGGCGTCGCGGCGACCTACCTGCTCGGTGAGGACGACCGCGCCCTGCCCGAAGGGGAGTACGGGTGGGCGCGGTTCGCCGATCGGCTCGGCGTGGCCCCTGCAGCGGCGCCCGGCAGCCACGAGGCCTGCTTCACGCGGCCCGCCGAGCTCGCCGAAAGCTTCCTGAAGGCCTAGCGATCACAGGCCGGCGACCTCGTCGTAGTACTTCTCGGCCGGCGCGCGCAGCAGTTCGTGGGCTTCCAGGAACAGTTCGTGCGCGTCGCGCCCGACCCAGCCCGCGGGCAGCAGTTCCAGCGGCAGATCGGGGTCCCGGAACGGGAACTTCCGGTAGTCGTAGGTCAGCTGCATGCGTTCGATAAGCGCCGCGCGCGGGCTGAGGTCGCCGGACCGGTAGGCGGACATCCGGGAACGGTAGGTGCGCAGCAGTTCCTTGTAGTCGGCGTTGAGCTCGTCGAGGTCCCAGCAGCGCGCCGCCATCTCCCGGTCGACGGTCAGGCCCGCGGACCGGCAGCGCAACATGTCGAGCCGGATGACGGGCTGGTCGGCGAAGCTCTCCTCGACCTGCTGGAGCCGGTCGTGCGGGCAGATGTAGGTCGAGGCCGCGAGCGGGCCGAAGCCCAGCCAGGCCAGTTCCTTGCGGATGTGGTCCCGCACGCCGCGGTCGGTCTCGGGTACCGAGTAGATGACCATGTACCACTGCCGGTCCCAGTCGCCGCGCACCCGGTCGAAGATGCGCGCCCGGCCTTCGTCGAGCAGGCGCAGGCTCTTCGAGTTCAGCGCGTACAGCGTTTCGCGGCCTTCGCGGCGAGCCTCGAACCAGCCTTCCTTACGCAGCCGCGCGACCACCACACGCACTGTGCTCTCGCCCACCCCGAAGCAGTCCATCAGGGTGCTCAGGGTGCGCAGACGTGCCGCGCCGCCGCGGTAGCGGACGTAATCGCCGAACAGGTCGAAGACGAGCGAACGGGGCTTCACCCCGAGATTGTGTCACGACGATGCCGGTCGATGCGAGAGTGGCGCACTTTCACCCATCTCAGGGATAGTCGCGACTTGACCCCGACTTAACGTGCCGCTTTACTAACGGCCGCGTCAGAGTTGACACACATAGGGCCGGAGGTCCCCATGAACCGAACCACGCCGCGACGGCGTGCTCGTGCGCCCATCCCGTTCGTCGTCGCCGCACTGGTGGCCGGCGGGATCATGGTCGCGCAAGAGACGACCGCGATCGCCGAGGGGGCCGCGCCACCCGGCCCCGCGCTGCTGAACGCGCCGCCGGCGGTGGCTCCGCAACTGGAGAACACGGGCGTCTGGCACGCCGAACCCACCCAGATCTGCATGTCCAGCGCCTACCGCGCGGGGGAGTTCCTCTACCAGGGCTGCCCGTGGGACGACCAGGGCGGCGGTGTCGAGTACTCGTGGCCCGAGAACACGATGCTGCACGATTACACCTATCCGACCGACCCCGCCTACCGGGCCAATGCCGCCGACCTGGTGGAACTGCGCGCCAAACCGCTGCCGGACGCCACCGCGTTCCGCGTCACCTACAACACGATGACCGACCCCGGGCTGGTGGGGACCACCATCGCCATCGGGAATTCGGCCACGCCCCGCGCGGTTCCGCACGGGGCCAACACGGTCATGCCGGCGCAGCTGTTCGTGACCGTGCACGGCTCGGAGGCGGACGTGGTGGACGCGGCCAGCGGCGCCAAGGTCGCCGACGCACCGGTGTCCGTCGACGTCGAGCGCCGTCAGGTCGAGGTCCGGGTCCCGCACTCGGCGTTCGACCCCGGCAGGCAGACCGTGCGGCTCGGCGCCGCGACCGGGCTGTGGGACAAGACCGGCGACCACTACCTCGTGCCGAGGGTGACCGCGGACGCGACCCATCCCGGCGGCGCCCCGGTGGGCGTGGCGCATCCGTCGGCGTTCTTCGATTCCGCGTTCCGCTACGACGAGCCGCTGGACAACGCGTGGCGTGACCGGCTCCAGCTCGCCGCCATCGGCAAGGGTGACCTCAGCCCGTTCTTCGCCGACGTCGACTTCGGCAAGCTCGCCGGCGGCACACGCGACGACATGAACGACAAGCGCGGTGGCGTGCCCACGCACGGCTACATCCAGCGCATCTTCGCCAGCCACTTCGAATCGGCCCAGGGCAGGCGGCTTCCCGGCGATCCCGGACAGCCGCCCACGGGCACCTCGACCCAGCAGGGCGGCCTGCAGATCGGCGGTAAGACCGTCAGCGGCCAGTTCGGCTGGGTGTGCCGCGACGGCTGCGTGCCCGACCTCGCGGGCAGGCTGCAGCGCTACATCATCTACGTTCCGGATCAGCCGGCTCCCGCGACCGGCTACACGTCGATGACCTGGGTGCCGGGCTACGCGCTGACCCCGGGCGACCACGTGCGCGGCGGCAAGGACCTCTACCACTCGGTGGGCGACCGGCCGGACGCGCCGACCGCGGTGATCGCGGTGGACGCGCGCGGCGCGGACAACTGGGCGTACGGCCAGATGGGCGCGAGCGTGTTCGAGTCCATCGCCGACGCCGCCGCGCACTACAAGCTGGACCCCGCCCGGCGCGTGATGGCCGGGTTCTCCAGCGGCGCGTACAGCGCGAACAAGCTGGCGCTGCAGTTCCCCGATGCGTTCAGCAAGGCGTTCATCTGCGACGGCCTGGACGAGGCGCCCTCCTTCCCCGGGGTCAACGGCGTGGCCGACACGCTCCCGGTGGACACGGTCACCCAGCACGAACGCGGGTCGAAACTGACGCCACTGCTGCCGTCGCGGCGCAACCAGCCGGTCATGGAGTGGGCCGGGATGAACGACGACTTCATCCCGTATCCCATCACCCGCGAGCGCGCGAACGCCTATGCCGCTGGCGGTTTCTACGACTACGAGTTCGTCAGCTGGGCCGGTGCGTCGGCCGAGCACATGGTGCAGTGCAACAGCGGCACGTGGGACGTGCTCACCCGCTGGCTCGGTGACGGCTCCGGACCGGGCACGCCGTCGCGGGTGACCTACGTGCGTGATCCGCTGATGGACGATCCCGCGTCCGGGCTGGTCGGGAACAAGGCCTACTGGTTGTCCGGTATCGAGACCCGGAGCACCGACGGCGCGCTCGGCACGATCGACGTGACCTCGCGCGGTTCCGGCCGGGCCGACGCGACCGCGCCCGCCGGCAAGGTCTCCGTCGGGGCGACGTCCGGAACGACGGCACCGGTCAACCCGTACGTGCGGGAGTACCGGCATCTGCCCGCGCAGCCGCACACCGCGGCCGCCGACGAACTGGACATCACGGCCAAGAACATCCGCTCGGTCACGATCGATCCGGCACAGGCCGAAGTGGACTGTTCCGCCAAGCTCAACGTCACCAGTGACGGGCCGGTGCGGGTGACGCTCCTGGGCTGCCCCGGTACGCAGGCCGCGCGCTCGGCGAGCGATGCGGGTACGACGGCCCGGACGGACACGGGCGGCGAGCTGCCGCCGGTTCCGCAGCCTCCGCTGTCGGGCGTGGTGCCACCGTTGCCCTTGCCGCCGACCATGCAGGAACCGCTCCTGCCGTTCGGGCCGGTCGAGCTTCCCCTGCTCTGAACCGGCTCCGGCCAACCGGGCCCGTCTCCGACCGGAGGCGGGCCCGGTTCATATGTGTCATTTCATAGACGACCGTCGTCGCAGTGTTGTAGGCTTTGCGCACGACAAGGAGCGTGGTGCTGATGTCACAGGCGACGAACGCCGCCACGCGATCCGGGCTCACCGTGGTCGCACTTTGCTTCCTCACCATCGTTTTCGATGGCTACGACCTGATCGTCTACGGCTCGGCGCTGCCGAGCCTGCTGGCCGAACCCGGCTGGCACCTCGGCACGGCCGAGGCGGGGGCGATCGGCAGCTACGCGCTGGCCGGCATGCTCATCGGCGCCCTCGGTGCCGGAGCCCTCACCGACGCGCTGGGCCGCCGCCGCATCATGCTGACGGGCATCACGTGGTTCTCGGCGCTGATGATCCTGTGCGCACTGGCCCCGAACCCGCAGCTGCTCGGCCTGCTGCGGTTCCTCGCGGGGGTCGGGCTCGGTGGCGTCGTCCCCAGCGCGATCGCGCTCACCGTGGAGTATGCGCCGCGCGGGCGGCGGCAGCTGTACAACGCGCTGATGTTCGCCGGCTACTCCGTCGGCGGCGTGCTCGCCGCGGTGCTCGCGCTGGCCCTGTTGACCGGCCACGGCTGGCGCCCGCTGTTCGCGATCGGCGCCGCGCCCGTGCTCGTCGTCCTCCCGCTGGCCTGGCGCTTCCTGCCGGAGTCGGCCGGTCACCTGCTCGCGCGAGGCCGGACCGAGCAGGCCCGCCGGCTCGCCGCGCGCTACGGACTCGACCTGCCCGGCGAGCGCGCCGGACGAACCGCGGCGCCCGGGCCACGGCAGCTCTTCCGGCGGGGCAACCTTCGTGCGACCGTGCTTTTCGGAGCGGCCAGCTTCTGCGGCCTGCTGCTCGTCTACGGGCTCAACACCTGGTTGCCGCAGATCATGCGGCAGGCCGGGTACCCGCTCGGTTCGGCGCTGACGTTCCTGCTGGTGCTCAACATCGGCGCCATCGCGGGCACCGTCGCGGCGTCCCTGCTGGCCGACCGGTTCGGCCCCAAACCGGTCACCGTCGGTGCGTTCGTGCTCGCCGCGGGCTGCCTGCTCGTGCTGAGCCAGCGCGCCGGGACCGGTCTGCTGCTGGTCGCGGTGGCGGTCGCCGGCCTGGGTAGCGTCGGCACCCAGATCCTGGTCAACGGCTACGTCGCCGTGCACTACCCGGCACGGATCCGGGCGACCGCGCTGGGCTGGACCCTCGGCGTCGGACGGGCGGGCGCGATCCTCGGGCCGCTGCTGGCCGGCTGGATCTTCGCCGCGGGCTTCGGGTTCGCCTGGAACTTCTACGCCTTCGCGATTCCCGCGCTGGCCGGGGCGCTGCTCACCGCGCTGGTTCCGCGGGCGGCCGCCGGTGCCGCGAGCGCGCAGACTGTTCACGACACGATGGTGAAGGAGAGCTGATGCGAGTCGCTGTCGCTGGAGGAGGTCCGGGTGGCCTGTTCTTCGCCACCTTGATCCGGCGCGCCGACCCGTCCGTCGAGGTGACGGTGTTCGAGCGCAACCGCGCCGACGACACCTTCGGGTTCGGTGTGGTCTTCTCGGACCGGACGCTGGCCGGGATCCACGAGGCCGACCCCGTGCTGCGGGAGGCGCTTTCGGAGCACGGACGGCACTGGGACGACATCGAAGTCCGGCTCAAGGGCGAGCGGATTCGCTGTGGTGGCAACGGAATGGCCGCCATCGTCCGCCGCACCCTGCTCGCGCTGATGCAGGCACGCGCCCGCGACGTCGGGGCCGAGCTGCGCTTCTCCACGGAGGTCACTCTCGACGAACTGGACGGCTACGACCTCGTGGTGGCCGCCGACGGCACCGGCTCGAAGATCCGGGACCAGCTCGACGCCGATCTCGGCATGCGCGTCGAGACCGCGGCCGCGAAGTTCATCTGGTTCGGCACCGACTACCTGTTCGACGGGCTGACCTTCATTCACGAGGGCGGCCCGGACGGGGTGTTCGCCGTGCACGGGTACCCGATCTCCGACGAGGTCTCGACCTTCATCGTCGAGACCGACGAGGAGTCCTGGCGGCGAGCCGGGCTCGACGAGTTCGACACCGCCCAGCCGCCTGGCGTCAGCGACCTGATTTCCCAGCGATACCTGGAAAAGCTGTTCGCCGACCAGATCGAGGGCAAGGGGCTGCTGACCAACAACTCGCGCTGGGGCAACTTCCGCACCCGCCGCACCCGGCGCTGGCATGCCCTCGAGCCCCGCCCGGTCGCGCTGCTGGGCGACGCCGTCCACACGGCACACTTCTCCGTGGGATCCGGCACCAAGATGGCCATGGAGGACGCCGTCGCGCTCTCCCGTGCGCTCGCCGCGCATCCGGACGACCTGGCCGCCGCGCTCGCCGAGTACGAACACGACGCCCAGCCCTCGGTCCGCCGGATCCAGGACGCGGCCCGGCCCAGCCTGGCCTGGTGGGAGCATTTCGGCCGCTACCACGACTTCTTCGAACCGTGGCAGTTCGCCTATCACTTCCTTTCGCGCAGCATCACCGATTCGCGGCTCGCGCGCCGGGCACCGGAGTTCGCCGCGTCCAGCCACGCCGCGTGGGTCCGTACGCACGGAGCGGAACCGCTGGAAACCCCGCTCGAGCTGAGCGGCTGGTCCGCGCCGGGCCGCCGCGTCGAGGTGGTCACCGACGGCAGGCCGGTCGCGGTCCGCGGTTCCCACGACCTGCCGTTGGCAACGCACGGCGCTGGCACGTGGGGCGCGCTCGTCGAGGCCCCGGACACCGAGGACGCACTACCCGAGGTGTACGCGTGGCTCGGCGAACTGGCGCGGCCCGGCGGCCCCGTCCTCGTCGCCGTGCACGGCGGAACCGCGCTGACCCGGACGCTGATCTGCGAGCGCGCGCGCATGTGCGAAGGCCTGCCCGCGCTGCTCATCGAACCCGAATCCGACTCCGACCACGCCGTGACCGCGGTGCTGTCCGGACGCGCCGACCTGGTGGGAGTTCCCGCGTGACCATGACCTCCAACGTCCACGCCCCGGCGGCGGCCGGCCTGACCCCGCTGTTCGCCCCGCGCGGCATCGCGGTCGTCGGCGCGTCCCGCGACCCGGGCAAGCTCGGCGCGGCGCTCGCCCGGTCGCTGAGCGGTTTCGACGGTCACCTCGCGCTGGTCAACAGCCGCGACGGCGGCATGCACGACTCCGTCCGCTCCGCCACCGCCGACGGTCCGGTCGACCTCGCGATGATCTGTGTGCCCGCGCCCTCGTGCGCCGGGGTCCTCGCCGAGGCGGCCGAGGCCGGGGTGCGCGCCGCCGTGGTGTGCGGCGGCGGGTTCGCCGAGGCCGGCGGGCCGGGGCCGGAGTACCAGCGCGCGCTCGCCGAGGTCGTCGCCGGCTGCGGAATCCGCCTGCTCGGCCCCAACACGAGTGGTTTCCTGGCGCCGCACGGTGGTCTCACGGCCAGCTTCGTGCCCGGCGCGGCCCGCGTCGAGCCGGGCAAGGTGGCGGTCGTCGCCGCGAGCGGCGGCGTGAACCACGCGCTGGCGTTCCTGCTCACCGAGGCCGGGCACGGTGTGAGCCTCGCCGTCGGGCTCGGCAACGGGGTGGATGTCACCGCGCCCGACGTGCTCGACTACCTCGCCTCCGACCCGGCCACCGGCGCGGTCGCACTGCACGTCGAGTCCGTCCACGATGGACCCCGGCTCGTCGACGCCGTCCGCAGGCTGGTGCCCACCCGGCCCGTGGTGGCGCTGGTCGTGGGGCAGCACGATGTCGGCGACTTCGCCGCCTCGCACACCGGTGCGCTGGCGACGTCGTGGCGCACCACGCGCGCGGCACTGAGCCAGGCCGGGGCCGTGGTGGTGTCCGACGAGCGCGAACTGGTCGATGCCGTCGGCGCCTTGGCCGTGACGCGGGCGCGCCCCTGCCCGGAGCCCGCGGTCGGCGTCGTCACCGCGCAGGCGGGGCCGGGGCTGCTGCTGCTCGACGACCTGCGCGGGCGCCGGATCCCGGTGCCCGGGCTCGCATCGTCCACACAGGACAGTCTCGCCGAGTTGCTGCCGCCGCTGACCTTCCAGCGCAACCCCGTGGACACCGGCCGCCCGAGCCCCGGTCTCGGCCGGGTGCTGACCACGGTCGCGGCCGACCCGGCCGTCGACGTGATCGCCGGGTACGCGCTGCACGAACCCGACGCGGTCGATCTGGTCGCGGCGGCACGCGAGGCCCGCGCGTCCGGGGTGCCGCTGGTGCTCGGAGTCGGCGGCACGGGTGCCGAAGTCACCACCTGCCGGCGTGCGCTGATCGAGGCCGGGATCGCCGTCGCCAACGATCCGCGCGGTGTCGCCGCCGCGGCCGCCGCCCTCGTCACCGACGCCCGCGCCCGCGCTGTGACCGCCGCGCCGCGCACGGAAGGCCCGGTGCCGGTCACGGTCACCGGTGCCCATGACGAGGACCAGGCCAAGACGCTGCTGGGGCGGCTCGGCATCGCGACCCCGCGCCGCCGTGCCTGCGCCGATCGCGCCGAAGCCCATGCCGCGCTGAAAGAACTGGGCGTACCCGTCGCGGTGAAACTGCTCGACGCCCGCCTCCTGCACAAGACCGAGATCGGCGGCGTTCACCTCGGTGTCGCGACCGCCGAGGACCTCGACGCGGCGCTGGACGCGCTCGAAGCCGTGCACGCGCGGCGTTTTCTCGTCGAGGAGATGGCCGCGCCGGGCGTGGACCTCGTCCTCGGCGTGCGCCGGGATCCCGTCTTCGGCCCGATCGTCCTGTGTGGACTGGGTGGGACGACGGCGGAGGCGCTGGCCGACGTCGCCATCCGGCTCGCGCCCGTCCCGCCGGACGAGGCCGCCGCCATGCCCGGCGAACTCGCGGGCCACGCCCTGCTGGAGGGCTGGCGCGGCGGCCCGGTGCTCGCGCCGCTCGCGCTCGGGGAGGCCGCGGCCGCGCTCGGCGACCTGCTCGACGCCAACCCCGCGCTGGACGAGATCGAAGTGAACCCACTGCGCCTGACCGCGGACGGTCTCGTCGCGCTCGACGCCGTCGTCATCACCAGGGAGGCCGACGATGCCCAGCCCGATCACTGACCACGTTGTGCCCTGGCCGGAAGCCGAAGCGCGCCGGTACGAAGCCGAGGGATACTGGGCGGGTGTCCCGTTAGGACAGCTGCTGCGCGAGGTCGCCGACCGTGCCCCCGACGCGCCCGCGCTCGCCGACCCGGTGGCCGGAATCCGCCTGACCCACCGGGAACTGGCCGACCGCGCCGACGCCGCGGCCGCCCGGCTGCACGGCCTCGGCATCGGCCGCGGCGACCGGATCATCGTGCAGCTCGGCAACGGGTGGGAGTTCGTCGTCCTGACCCTGGCGTGCCTGCGGGCCGGGATCGTGCCGGTGATGGCGCTGCCCGCGCATCGGCGGACCGAACTGGCCTACCTCGCCGCCCACGCCGAGGCGGTCGGGATCGCGGTGCCCGACCGGATGCGCGATTTCGACCATCAGGCGCTCGCCCACGACCTCGCGGGCGAGGTCCAGGCGGTGACCGGGGCCGCGTGGCACGTCCTCGTCGCCGGGGACGAGCTCGCTCCGGGCAGCGTGGATCTGCGCGCGCTCTGCGGGCCGCCGGCCGGCGGGGAGCGGCTCGGCGCCGCGCCGCCGGACGGCCGTGACGTGGCCGTGTTCCTGCTCTCCGGCGGCACCACCGGGCTGCCCAAACTCATCGCGCGCACCCACAACGACTACGCCTACAACGCGCGTGCCAGCGCCGAGATCGCCGGGGTCGACCACACCTCGGTGTATCTGGTGAGCCTGCCCGCCGGCCACAACTTCCCGCTCGCCTGCCCCGGCATTCTCGGCACCCTGCTCGCGGGCGGGTGCGTCGTGATGCTGCCCTCACCCGAACCCGTCCGCGCCTTCGCCACCATCGCCGCCGAAGGTGTCACCCACACCGCCGTGGTCCCGGCCGTCGCGGGACGATGGCTCGAGCACGCCGCCGAGCACGGCGCCGCCGAACTGGCGACGTTGCGTGTGCTGCAGGCCGGGGGAGCGCGCCTGGCCGACGAACTGGCCCGGCGGATCGAACCGGTACTCGGGGCGCGGCTGCAACAGGTGTTCGGCATGGCCGAAGGGCTGCTCAACTACACCCGCCTCGACGATCCCGACGAGGTCGTGTGCACCACGCAGGGCCGCCCGCTGTGTGCCGCCGACGAGGTCCGGATCGTCGACGAACTCGGTCAGGACGTGCCCGGCGGTGAACCGGGTGCCCTGCTCACCCGCGGCCCCTACACCCCGCGCGGCTACTACCGGGCACCCGAACAGAACGCGCGGGCCTTCACCCCCGACGGCTGGTATCGCTCCGGCGACGTCTGCCGCCGCACGGCGGAGGGCAATCTCATCGTCGAAGGCCGCGACAAGGACATGATCAACCGCGGCGGCGAGAAGATCTCGGCCGAGGAGGTGGAAAACCTCATCTATCAGCTGCCCGCCGTCAGTCAGGTCGCCGCGGTCGCCATGCCGGACCCGGCCCTCGGCGAACGCGTCTGCGTCTACGTCGTGCCCCGCCCGTCGGCGACGGTGACCCTCGACGAGATCCGGGACGCGATGGACCACGCCGGCGTCGCCCGGTTCAAGCTGCCCGAACACCTGGAGATCGTCGACCGGATCCCGATGACGAAGGTCGGCAAGATCGACAAAAAGGCTCTGCGGCAGGACATCGCGCGCCGTCTCGACAGCAGCGTGACGACCTGAACGCCGGAGGGAAGCCTCAGGCCGGCGGAGCTCCCAGCGTCTCGATTCCGTACCGGCGGCTGGTCTCGGTCAGCGCGGCGACATCGGGCTGCTCGGGCGGTGGGAGCCCCGGCCCGTCCGGACGGCGGCCGAGTCCGGCGACGAATCTGGAATCTGCGGTTGATCAGGTCCGTGACCGCCTGCCGGCTCCATACTTGGGCCGATCGCGGCCGGTGTCGATGTGGTCGTGATCCGCACGACCTCTGCCTGCTGTGTCACCGACAACGCCGTCTGTTCGCCCGACCGGAGGCCACGCTTGCGCTCGTGGAAGGAGCCTTCACCGCGAGCGCGGTAGGCGTGGGCCCACGCCTACCGCTGATACTCACTCTGCTCGGTGTCGCCGCGCTGGCGCTGCCGATGCCGGTGTTCGGCGCGAGGCTGCTGAGTTTCGTCACTCTCGACGGCGTACTCGTCGCATTCAAGCGCCGGGTCCGCGGACCACCGGTGTAGGTGTAACCGAGAAATGAAGCGCTCGTTCAATACGGATTACCGGAAGCGCCGAAGAGGATTTCGAAACGGTGATTTCCCGGTGGGGTCGACGCGTTCCGCTCGAGCGCTGAGGGAAATGTACCACAATCCCACCGGTGTTCGCGGTCGTCTCCTGGGGGCGCTCGCCGCAGGCCAGGTATGTTGCACGTGTAGGGTTTCCGGTGCGGCGAGCGCGTAACCTATTTCACCGGACGTCCGGGAATCCGCCTGTTTCTCGAATGTAAAACATGATGGCGGCCGCATTTCGGGCCGGTCGATCGCGGACTGGTCAACTACTGGGGCGTCGTGCCAGGATGGCCCCGCTTGCCAATTTCTGTGCGCCCGCTGGCCGGATCAAGTGAGAAAGACAGGGCAATGAGTGTGATAGCGAAGGCGGGAACATCCACGGCGGCTCTTCTCGCGGCGGCGTCGTGTGTGTGGGCTTTGGGCACCGTGGTGCGCGGGGAAGGCGCGGAGCCCGGGGCGCAGGCGATCGAGGCCGCCGTGCCGCTGCCCGGCGCGGCGCGCCCCGTCGCCCCGGCACCGCCGATCGTGACGCCACCACCGCCGCCGGCTTTCGTGAACCCGGCTTCTCCGGCGGCGCCGAGTGCCGCTCGCGGCGTCGCAAGTCCCGTCCCCGTGGGCAGATCCTCGGTTCCCGCGCCTGCGGTGCCGCTCCCGTTCCCGGGGCCGAGTGAGACCGTGCCGATGACAAGCCCGGAGGTGCCCGCCCCGACCACGGCCGAACCGCCGCCGACCTCGATGCCGGAAGACCCGTCCGCGCCGGTCACCAGCGAGCCGCCCGCACCGGCTCCTTCGCCGGAACCCGCGCCCGCCTGCGATGGTCTGCTGGGTGCGGTGCTGTGCGCCGTGCTCGGTCTCGTGACCTGAGCGCGTTCTAGTACTTCCAGCGGTTGTAGCTGCCGTCGCGCTGGCAGGTGATCATGGCCCCGTTGGTCGCGGTGGTCGTGACGCCGAGGTTGGCTTTGCTGCAGAACTCCCCGGCGTGGTACCTGCCCGCGAGCGGGTCGCTCGGCGCCGGGGTGTTCTGCTGGACCGGCGCCTGGGTCGGTGCCGCGGTCGGTGCGGGCGGCGGTGTGCTTGCAGTCGTGGCCGGGGTGTTGAGCCCGAGTACGGTTTCGGCGGTGGTCCAGTCGGTGGCGATGGCGTGCTGGGCGGCGGCGAGGGTGATCTGGTGGCCGCAGACGGCGTGGTTGAGCGCGTTCTCCACCGCGTCCTTGGCGTTGGGGCTCTGGCCGTTGCCGAACTCGGGCCACATGTTCTGGGGATCGGTGGGGTTGCCGCCGAGTTCGAGCGGAATGAGGTGGTCTTCCTCGTAATCGGCCGGCTGCCCGTCGGGGTAGCCGTAGGCGACGATCTGCCGGGCTTTGAGCGGGTCGGTGTATGACGCGGGTGGCCGCACCTTGTCGGTCCAGCCGGGCGCGCAGATGGTGTCGGCGATGCTGTCCGGCGTGACGTCGGCGTTGGTCGAGCCTGGAGTGCAAGTCGCGTCGGGCAACGGCTGGCCGTTGTCGCTTCGCGCGTGACAGCTCGGCGTCGGCGCCGGCGCACTCGTGGTGGTGCTGGGTGTGGGGGCGGCGACGTTCGCGCGTTGCTGGGTCGTCCTGGCGCTCGCGACGGCGAGCGCGACGAAGACGACCAGCCACGCGAGGGCGATCATGCCTACCGCACGCAGCGGACGGCGGCGGCCACGGAACCAGCGGCGCACGGAGGGAACGAATACCGCGACGATCGCGGCCAGCACGGTGAGGACTAGATACAGAGCTGCGGCCATGGGATTGGTGCTCCTGGCTGAAATCCCGGGTGAGTGTCGCGTGAACGATCGAGCCGATCGCGGCACGCGTTAACGGCCGTGACCATCTCGATATCGGACACGCGAATGCTCGCGAGCGGCGATAACGGAGAAGGCCGTTGGTGCGACTGCAGTAAATGTGTGGAGGAAAATGTGGTGCACGCTGTCGGGAGCCGTGCTGATCCTCGGCGCGGCCGCGTGCGGTTCCTCGCCCGGTGGTGCTCCGCCTGCGCAGCCGATAGTCGCGACGTCGTCAGTTGCGCCACCGGCTCCGACGACATCGGTAGCACCATCGCCGTCGTCGAGCAGCGCGCCGGCCACTTCGCGCACGCGGGTCTCGACCGCGACATCGAAACCGCCCACCACACAGCGCCGGTCGACCGTGGACAACGGACCGGGATGTGGGCTACGGGCGGTCAACGCGGGCAAGTTCAACCCGCGGTGTGCCGAGTACCAGGGCTACCTCGATCCCGGAGGCGCGGGCAGAGGGCCGACCTCGGGCGATATCCAGCGTCAATGGGGTTGTCAGCAGGGCTACATACCCAAGAGCCAATGCTGACCGGCGCCCGCTAATAGCCGCTGGGCGAGGACGGTGCGGGTCCTCCGCCGGTGGTGACGGTCAGGTCCATGCCGAGACCCTTGTGCCCGTCGATGGGGCACCACAGCTCGTAGCTGCCCGTGCCGAGCGTGACGGTCAGGGTGGCGGACTGACCGGGCTGCAGGGTTCCCGGCGTGCGCTGGTTCACCACGCCGGGCCCGTTGATCTCCAGCGCGTGTGGCGTCTTGCCCGAGTTGACGGCGTTGAACGTGTATTTACCGGGCGTGAACGACGTTTGGGACAGGGCGATGTGGTAGTCCGTCATCGTCGCGGTGACCGACGTTCCCGCCGGGGCCGCCGCCGACGTGGGAGGACTCGACGGCGTGGTGCCCCCGCAGGCGGCGGCGAAAACGGCGGCCGTCCCGATAGCCAGGGCGTGAGCCCCGTGCCGCGCGGCGCGTCGGATGCTCATGGTCAGCCTCCTTCGACGTGGGCCTGACCGGCTATGCAACGACAGTACTCCCGCCCTGCCGCGGTAGCGACGATCCGGAACACACGAAAAGTAGCTGGCGCAGTGCCGTTGTCACGTGGGAGGAAACGAGGTGCTCCTTTCCTCTGGCGGCGCGACCCGCCTCTCGGCGCCGCTTCCCTTGCGTGTTTGCCGACTCACCGCCAGTTGACTCAGCTGTCCATTGTGGATTATGCCTTCGAAACCGAACGCTGGAGCGGCGCGCTCGGCGTCACTCCAGCGGGCTGCGGCTAACAGGCGCCCCGGACGTTGGGCAGCAGGCATCCCGAGCTGAATGTTCCGGTGACGGGTGTGCTCACATCGTTGGTCGTGTCGGTGAGCGTGACGTTGGTGTAGCTCACTTGGGCGACCTGCAGGCTCTGCCCGGGCGGGCAGGTCAGCGTGGTGGACGGCGGCGACACGGTCAACGAGGCTGTGACCTGGCCGTTCTTGCCCGAGTTGAAGGTGCCGGGGGCCGTGACCGGTCCCGCGGCCTCGGTCTTGTTCGACGCGGAGGGGTTGGCGCCACCGTGGTTGACACAGACGTAGGTGGCTCTCGCGTCGGCAGTGAGCAGATAATCGATGTTCTGGTTCGTACCCAGTCCTGCTTCCTTGAACGCCACAGTCAGGGTGCCGTCGGAATTCAGCGTGCCGTCGGCTCTGATGAAGTGGGGACTGACGGCTTGCGCGGGCAGCGTGGTCAGTAGCGCGAGCAGCAGCGGCAGGCCGAGGATCACCAGAAGTCGCTTTTTCATGTGATCATTCCTTCTTTCTCGCCGGCCCCCGATTCGAAGACAGCCCGGCAGACACTGCCGGCGCACGACCGGAAAATGATCTCACATTCTTCGCGATCTGTTAGGGGAAATTCTCTTACCGAATGGGTGTTAATGGACGGTGCCATGTGGACCAATGGTGGCCTGCCAGGGTTCCAGTGTGGACCCACCATTTTCGGCGTCAACGCGCATCTCACCCGTTCGGGTGCCGCAGTTCGTTCCCCGGGATTCATGCACGATTCCGGAACCGTTCGGGTGAGCGATTCGCCAGCGCTCAGTGGTCCATTGTGCTCAGCTGCCGGCCGTCACGCGGTGCCCCCGGAAGGGTGGCGCTGAGCGCGGATGGTGAGCGGGATTTCCCCGAGGTGCCCGCAGTACTCGACGCGGCCGTCCGGGGCCGCGCACCGTGGTTCGAGGCCGAGCAGTTCGGCCCATTTTCCAGCGGTGGACGGATCGCCGTTGGCGGGGCTGCCGACGAGGCCGCGGTCGAGGTCCCAGCACAGGGACGGGCAGCCGTACTGGTCGCCGAGATCGTTGAGTATCTCGCCGACGTCGCTTCGGAGGATGTCTCGCCAGTTCATCCGGGCTCCCGTGCGGTCGCGGAGGTGCGGTGGCGGAGTTCGACGCAGCATTCGCCGGCCGCGGGCGAGAGCACCGCGTCGAGTGTGCGCTCGACCTGCAGTCCTTCGGTCAGCCCGTTGACGAAGGCGAGATTGAGCCCGCAGACGAACTCGGGTTCCCTGGCGGCGATCGGGTGGAAGGGGCAGTTGCCAAGGCGGAGACAGTCGCGGGCGGGCCGGACGGGTTCGAAACCGTGCTGGTCGAGGATTTCCTCGGTCAACGTCAGCGCCCGCTCCGGACCGAGCCGGCCGGGGCGCCGGCGTTCCCGCTCCGTGGTGCCCAGCGAGACTCCCCGCTCGTGCGAGACGCGCATCGTGGCGTCGCGGGCATCCACGTCGGCGTTGGCGGCCAGCAGCGCCTCGACGAGGATGTCGGCGAGCAGCTTGTAGTTGCGCGGCGGGATGCTGACCTGGATCGCGTTCTCGACCGGCTCGTAGACCTTGGGCTTGCGGCCGACAACCCGGCGTCCGCTTTCGAACCGGGACCGCAGGAGCCCGGCGTCGACGAGTTTGTCCAGGTGGAACGCCGCGAGCTTGCGCGAAATCCCCGCAGCGTCGGCGGCCTCGTCCCTGGTGACCGGCCGCCGGGCATCGCGCACCAATGTGTACAGGCTGCGGCGCAGCTTCTCTCCCAGGACGGCGACAGCGTCCAGGGCCTCGTCTTCAAGACCACTCACGCCGCCCACATTAAGGCCAAGCCGACGGTCCACCTAGTTAAAAGCATGCTACGAGCTGCGTACATGCCTCTCACGGCTGAATATGACCAACGCCGGTTAGCTGAATGGGGGTGTCGAGCCGGCTGCGGCGAGCAGCCTGGAGTGGCGCCACTCCTCGACTCGCCCGCGTCGGCCCTAAGGTTCGGTGGTGGCCGCGTCGCCTCTTGCCGCGTCGTCGAGGGCGGCACGGCTTTCGATCGTGTGGGGGTGCGTCTCGCCGAGTATTCGCCGCCGAGCGTCGAGTACCGCTCGGTGGTCGGCCACCGCGGCGGCGGAGTCGCCGAGCCGGTGCCGCAGCTGGGCCATCTCGTAGCGGATGTCCAGTGTCCACGGGTGTTGCTCGCCATGTCGTGCCGCGAATTCGGGAAGCAGTTCGGCCCAGTGGCGCATGGCGTCTTCGTGCTGTCCCCGTTCAGTCGCCGCCGCGGCTAATGTGGAGCGGAAGGTCAGGGACGTTCTCGTGTCCATTTCCGCGGCTTCACAGGTCAGCGCGGCCGAGGAAAGCTCGCGCTCAGCATCGTCGAGTTTGCCGGCCTTCACGAGAGCTTCGGCGAGCGCGATCCGCAGGAGTACGGTCTGTCGGGGGCTGATTCCCGGTACACGATCAGTGCATTCGATCACCTGTCGCGCCAGGGGCACCGCGTCGGCCGCTTGTCCTGCGGCGGTCAGTGCTTCGGCCAGGAGGATACGAGCGCGAAGGGTGTGCCGGCTCGTGTCTCCCCAACGTTGGTGACACTCTCTCTCTCGATCGCGCGCAACTCATCGACTGCGTCGGAGTACTCGCCGCGGTGCAGTCGTATATGCGCTAGCTCACGTCGCGCGTGCAGCAAACCCATCCGAAACGGAGGGCTCATCGGGTCGTAGGTGGCGACAATTTCGCGCAGCAGCGTTTCCGCGCCCGGCCAATCGCCGCGATCGAGGAGAGTGAGGTATAGGCCTGTGGCCGCATCGAGCGCGAAGCCCTGATCTCGCGTGGTTCGCCTGTGCTCGCCGAGCATTGCTCGGTAGGCATCCTCGGCCTGCTGAAAATGGCCCGCCTCGCGGAGCGAATGGGCGATCCGCAGACGGCTGTGCACGCTGCCAACACGACGGATACAGGCCCGTCGGCGCAGATACCACACTAGTAAAGCCGTGATCATGAGGAGGAGACCGGCGACGGTTCCGGCGGTCATCCAGGCCTTCCCGGCGAGTTGGTCTGCCGCGAGAACCACTGCCCACCCCCGCCTTCCGTGTGTCCACGCGGGACAGAACCTACCGCGCCTGACGGCCTAAGTATCGATCACGCGGCGCCACTCCTCGTAACGATATGGCCCCGGCATGCGGCTACCGCCCACCACGACCACGGCCGCCGACGACACTTCGTCCTCTGTGGTGACTCGAGGTTCTTGGCGCCGGTGTTGACGGCCCTCAAGAATCCGTCCGGGCGAGACCTGCCAGTAGCAGGTCGATCATGTGCCGCGCCCGGTAGTCGGGGAAGGTGTCGGCTCCGATGCAGAGGTTGCCGACGCCGAGCATCAGGTCGAAGGCCCGGACGTCGTCGCGGGTCCGGCCGGTCGCGGCCGCCGCTTTGAGCAACTGGTCGAGCACGGGCAGGAGACGCTCGACGAACTCCGAGTGCAGGCTCTCGAAGCCCGCTTGATCCGAGCGCAGCGCCTCGGCGAGGCCGTGCTTGGTGACCAGGAAGTCGGCGAAGCGGTGCACCCAGCTCCGCAGGGCGTCCTCGGGAGATTCGCCTGCCTCGGCGGTGGGGGCCGCGAGCGCGTCGACCTGGTGCCGGAACACCGCGACCACCAGGTCTGCCCGGGTGGGGAAGTGCCGGTAGATCGTGCCGATGCCCACACCCGCTTCGGCGGCGATGTCGCGCACGGGCGCTTCCACCCCCGCGCGCACGAACACGGTGGCGGCGGCGTCCAGGAGTGTCTGCTCGTTGCGGCGGGCGTCGGACCGCCTGCGCCTGCCGGGCGGCGTTGTGTCAGCCGTCGTCATGCGAGGTGCCTCCCTCCTCCCTGTTAAGCGGATCAATGTTCCGCTATGCTGATGTGGAACCTCGATCCGGATTAGTCCATGGTCTCAGATCTGGGACCGGATCGGGGGCTCGGCACATCTTCGTCGGAAAGGTCTTCATCACATGAACGACACCACGACCCCCGTCATCTCGGTCCGGCCGGTCTCGCTCTCGGACCCTGATCGCGGGCAGGACCTGCAGGTGCGCGTCACCGCACCCACGACGGGCCGCGACCTGCCGGTCATCGTCTTTTCGCACGGCATGACCCTGGGCATGGACGACTACGCACCGCTCGCCGATTTCTGGGCGGCCCACGGGTTCGTCGTCATCCAGCCCACTCACCTCGACTCGCTCGGGCTCGCTCCCGACGACCCGCGCACCCCGCTCATCTGGCGCATCCGCACCGCCGACCTGACCCGGATCATCGACCGGCTCGACGTCGTCGAATCCGAGGTGCCCGGACTGGCCGGGCGCATCGACCGCGACCGTATCGCGGCCGCCGGTCACTCGTGGGGCGCGCAGACGGCGAGCACGCTCGGAGGTGCGCGGGTCATCGACGCCGACGGCACGCCAGGGGAGAGCATGGCCGACCCTCGGGTCAGGGCGGCGATGCTGCTCTGCCTGCCCGGCACCGGCGGCGCCGACCTCACCCCGATGGCCGCCGAGTACTTCCCTTTCATGAGCCCGGAGTTCGCCGAGATGAAGGCGCCGAGCCTGCTCGTCGCCGGTGACGCCGACCAGTCCCCGCTGACGGTGCGCGGCCCGGACTGGTTCACCGACGGCTTCCGCCTGGCCCCGGGGGCCACCGATCTGCTGACCCTTTTCGGGGCGGAACACGGACTCGGCGGCATCCAGGGCGCCCACGACACGCGCACCACCGACGAAAGCCCCGAACGCGTCGCGCTCGTGCAGCGCGCCACGCTGGCGTATCTGCGCACCGCGCTGGGGCTCGAAGACGGTGCGTGGCCGCAGTTCCGGGCGGCACTGGCGGCGACCGCCGATCCGCTGGGCAAGCTCGACTCGAAATAGCTGAAACGCCGGCGCCGCGCCCGGTATGCCTCACCTGGCAATCTTGACTGACTAGTTAGTAATGTGTCAGGCTGGGCCGCGTCGGAGGCGAGGTGGTCGCGTGCGCGCGGTGGTGGTGACGAGTGCCGGTGGCCCGGGCGCGGTGCGCGTCCGGGACCTGCCGGAACCTGTGTGCGACCCCGACCAGGTGCTGATCGACGTGCGGGCGGCCGGGGTGGTCTACCCCGACGTGCTGCAGAGCTGGGGGCGCTACCAGACCCGGTTCGAGTTCCCCTTCGTGCTGGGGCAGGAGTGCGCCGGCGTCGTGCGGTGGGCACCGGAGCGCTCGTCCTTCCGCGTGGGGGACCGGGTCGCGGCGCTGCTGGACATCGGGGCGTTCGCGGAGACCGTCGTGGCCGAGGCCGACCGGGTGCTGCCCTTGCCGGACGAGGTCTCCTTCGATGAAGGCGCCTGCCTTCCGGTCAACTACCTGACCGCGCATTTCGCCCTGTCGGTACGCGGCCGGTTGCGCGCCGGCGAAACCGTGCTCGTGCACGGGGCGGCGGGCGGGGTGGGGATCGCCTGCGTGCAGCTCGCCGTGGCGCTGGGCGCCACGGTGTTCGCCGTGACTTCGACCCCCGCGAAGGCCGCGCTTGCCCGGTGGGCGGGCGCACACGAAGTATTGCCTGCCAAGGAATTTCGGCAGCAACTGGCGGGACGGCGCGTCGATGTCGTCGTCGATCCCGTGGGCGGCGACCGGTTCACCGATTCGCTGCGGTGTCTCAGTGGAGAAGGCCGGCTGCTGGTGGTCGGCTTCACCGCGGGCCAGATCCCGGCCGTCAAGGTGAACCGCTTGCTGCTGACCAATACCGAGGTCGTCGGGGTGGGCTGGGGCGCTTATGGCCTCGGCCGTCCCGGATATGCCGCGCAGCAGTGGGCAGAGTTGTTGCCGTGGTGGGAATCGCGGCGGCTGCTCCCGCCGATCGGCGAGACGTTCCCGTTCGAGGATGTGGAAAAGGCGCTTGCCGCGGTGGACGAGCGCCGCGCGCTGGGCAAAATCGTGCTTCGCCCCGGAAAGTGGAGGTAGCCGGTATGCGGCTGGGAGTTTCGCTGGCCTATTGGCCGTGGTTCGAGATCGAGGAGCAGTTCACGCTCGCGAAGCTGGCCGACCGGCTCGGCTTCGAGTCGCTGTGGGTGGCCGAGGGCTACGGGCAGGATGGCGTCGCGTTGCTGGGCGCGCTGAGCTCGGTGACCGAACGGATCGGCCTCGGCGCCGGAATTCTGCAGATTCCGGCGAGGCAGCCGGCGACCACCGCGATGGCGGCGTCCACTGTGGACCGGCTGTCCGGCGGCCGGATGCTGCTCGGACTCGGGCTTTCCGGACCGCAGGTGTCCGAAGGCTGGTACGGCGTGCCTTTCACCGCCCCGTTGCGGCGGACCCGTGAGTACATCGACATCATCCGGCAGGCCTTGTCCGGTGCGCCACTGGAGTACGAGGGTCGCGAATGGACACTCCCGGTGCGCGAGGGGCTCGGACTCGGCAAGCCGCTGAAGCTGCTCGGCGCCCCGGTGCAGAACCGGATTCCGATCTACCTCGGCGTCGGCGGCGCGAAGACCGTCGAGCAGGCCGGGGCGCTCGCCGACGGCTGGCTGCCGTTCCTGTTCAGCCCGGAGCACGCCGACATGCTCACCGCCCCGCTGATCCGGGGCATCGAGAAGGCGGGGCGGCGCCGGTCCGACGTGGTGATGGCGCCCACCGTTCCGGCCGCCCTCCACGACGACCTCGACACCGCCCGTGACCTCGTGCGGCCGATGGTCGCCTTCTACCTCGGCGGGATGGGCGCCAAGGACAAGAACTTCTACGTCGAGCTGGCCGAGCGTTACGGCCACGGCGCCTCGGCACACGCCTGCCAGGACCGGTTCCTGGCGGGTGACCGGAAGGGCGCCGCGGCCGCGCTCAGCCCCGAACTGCTGGATCTCGTCGCCCTCACCGCGACCTCAGGCACGCTGGAGAAGAAGTTGTCCGCCTACGAGACCGCCGGAGTGGACACCCTCGTCGTCACTCCTTTCGGAGACCGTCCCGCTCTCCTGAAAGCCCTGGCGCCCAACGGAAAGAGCCACTGATGCGGGATGTCGTGATCGCCGGGGCCGGCATGACCGGGTTCGGGAAGTTCCTCGACCGCACCTTCTGCTCGCTCGTCGGCGAGGCGACCGCGGAAGCCTTGCACGACTCCGGCGCGACGGCCAAGGAGGTCGGGCTCGTCTACTACAGCAACAGCGGCGCCGGGCTGATCCACGGCCAGGAATCCGTGCGCGGGCAGCACGCCGTGCGCGGTACCGGGCTGGAGGGCATCCCGCTGATCAACGTGGAGAACGCGTGCGCGTCCGGGTCCACCGCGGTCAACCAGGCCTGGCTCGCGGTGGCCGCCGGGCAGGTCGACGTCGCGGTGGCCATCGGCGCCGAAAAGCTCAACCACAGCGACAGATCGCGCGCGTTCGCGGTCATGCAGGCCGCGCTGGACCAGGACCGGCTGCCGGAGATCCGCGAGGATCTGGGTACCGCGGGCACCGGCTCGATCTTCATGGACGTCTACGCGCGGTTCGCCCAGTGGTACGCGGAGCGGACGGACGCCACGCCGGAGGATTTCGCGCGCGTCGCGGTGAAGAACCACGCGCACGGCGCGCTCAACCCGAAGGCCCAGTACGGCGGCACGCTCACCGTCGAGGAGGTGCTCGCGGCCCGGCCGATCAGCGGGGCGCTCACGCTGCCGATGTGCGCGCCGATGTCCGACGGTGCGGCGGCCGCGGTGCTCACCACACCGGAGATCGCCGCACGGTGGGGCGCCGAGCCGGTGCGCCTGCTGGCCACCGTGCTCGGTTCCGGCCGGCCGGGTATCTACGGCGAGCTGGTGCCGCAGACCGCGCGGCGGGCGTACGCGATGGCGGGCCTTGGCCCGCAGGACGTCGACGTCGTCGAGTGCCACGACGCCGCGTCGCCCGCCGAGCTGATCGTGACCGAGGAACTGGGGTTGTGCGCGGAAGGCGGCGCGACCCGGCTGCTGCGCTCCGGTGCGACGACACTCGGTGGCCGGATACCGGTCAATCCGAGCGGAGGCCTTGGCAGCAAGGGACATCCGGTCGGTGCCACCGGCATCGGGCAGCTGGTCGAGCTGGTCGACCAGCTGCGCGGACGCTGCGGTTCCCGGCAGGTCGAGGGCGCGCGGATCGGGCTGGCGGAAAACGCCGGCGGCTACATCGGGCCCGACGCCGCCGTGGCTTCGGTGACGATCGTGGGGGCGATGTGACCCTGCGGATCGAACGGCACGACGCGGTGGCGCGGATCGTGCTGAGCAGGCCGGAACGGCACAACGCACAGAACCCGGACATGTGGCGGAACTTGCGGGCGGCGGGAGCCGGACTGGCCGGCGACGAGTCGGTGCGGGTGGTCGTGCTCGCCGGGGACGGCCCGTCCTTCAGCTCCGGGCTCGACCTCGGCGAACTGGCCCCGGACGGTTTCCTCGGCAGGATGCCGGGGTTGAGCGCCGAGGAGGCGATGGCCGCGATCCGGGCGGCGCAGGAGGCGTTCACCTGGATCGAGTCCGCGCCGTTCCCGGTGATCGCCGCCGTGCACGGCAACGCACTCGGCGCGGGCTTCCAGCTGGCGCTGGCCTGCGACTTCCGGATCGTCACCGAGGACGCCCGGCTGGCCCTGGCCGAAATGCCGCGTGGCCTCGTCCCGGACCTCGGTGCCACCAGCACGCTGCCCCGCCTGATCGGCATGGAGCGGGCGCTGGAGCTGATCCTGACCGGCAGGCGAATCGACGGCGCGGAAGCCGTCCGGCTGGGGCTGGCGCTGCGATGCGTCCCCGCCGAAAACCTGGAGGAGGAATCCATGAACTACGCCCGTTCTCTGGCCAAGGCGCCCCGCGCGGCCTTGGCACACGCGAAAGCGGCGACCTACGAGCCGGACGGGGCCCGCAGCCTCCGCATCGCCGCGGCCGGTCAGGTCGAGTGCGTGCGTGCACTGTTGCCGGAGCGTGGCTGATGCGCGCGGCATGGTACGAGCGCATGGGGCCGGCACGCGAGGTGCTGATCGTCGGTGAGCTTCCCGATCCCGAGCCGGGCCCCGGCGAGGTGCGCGTCCGCGTCCACACGTCCGGCCCCAACCCCGCGGACGCCAAGCGCCGCAGCGGCTGGGCCCGGCTCACGATGGACTTCGCCCGCCAGATTCCGCACGACGACGGGGCCGGCGTGATCGACGCGGTCGGCGACGGTGTCGATCCGGCGCGGATCGGCGAGCGTGTCTGGCTTTTCGACACCCGGGTGGGGCGGCCGGCCGGAAGCGCCGCGGAATACGTGTGCCTGCCCGCCCGCAATACCGAACCGCTGCCGTCCACCGTGGACTTCGCGCAGGGCGCGAGCCTCAGCGCGCCCGGCCGGACGGCGCATCTGTGCCTTTTCGACCGGGGATCGATCGCCGGCTCGACGGTGCTGGTCGCCGGTGCGGCCGGCGCGGTGGGACACGCGGCCGTACAGGAGGCGAAACTGGGCGGGGCCACCGTGATCGGTACCGTCGGCAGGCACGAGAACCGCGAGATCGCCGAAGCCGCAGGCTGTGACCTGGTGCTCGACCGGCGCCGCGACGATGTGCGGCAGGCCGTTCTCGACTTCACCGGCGGGCGCGGCGTGGACCGGATCGTCGAGGTGGATCTCGCCGCGAACATGGAACTGGACGCCCGGGTCTGCGCCGTCAACGGGACGATCGCGGTGTACGGCACGGACAGTGGCCACAAGCCGGTGGTCCCGGTGTGGCTTCTGATGAACAAGAGCGTCGCGGTCAACTTCGTGCTGCTGTACAACCTGCCCTACGAAGAGCACCGGAGGGCCGCGGACGACGTCAACCGCTGGGCGGCGGCGGGGGAGCTGAAGATGCGGATCGGCAAGCGCTTCGCCCTGGAGGACATCGCGCTCGCGCACGAGGCCGTCGAACAGGGCACCGGAAACGGGAACGTGATCGTCGACATCCGCTAACGACGCGGGGGGAACAGGCCTTTCAGCAGCAGGGTGATCTGCTCGGTGAGCTGTTCAGGGGTGACCGGGCCGCCCGGCTCGTACCACCGGTAGACCGTCGTCAGCATCGACAGCACCAGGTTCGCCGCGACATGGGTGTCGATGGGCGGCGGTTTCCGTTGTGCCGCAAGGCATTCGTCGAGCAGGGACTGGAACTCGTGGTTGCGCCGGTGCGCCCATTTCTGGAACAGCGCGCGTGCCTCGTCGGAGATCTCCACCTCCTCGCTGAAGATGATCGCGTAGAAGGTGCGATGCGCGACCGCCGCGTCGATGTGCGCCCTGATGACCGCGCGCAGCCGGACCGGTGCGGGCTCCCCGCTCTCCAGGACTTCCTTGAGCCGGGCGGCCAGGTCAGCGGTGACCTGCTCTACCATGAGATCCAGCAGCTGCTGCTTGCTGCGCGTGTACTTGTACACCGTGGGGCGGGAGATTCCCGCCGCCTCGGCGATGTCGTCGATGGTCGCGTTGCGGTACCCCTTGCTGCGGAATGCCTCCGCGGCCGCGGCCACCAAAGCGGTCGTGTCGGTTGCTCGTTCTCGTGCCATGTGGGTCCCTGGTCCGTGAGTCAGGGATCAGATTAATACTGACCAGTGAGTCGCGATTGGGCGGCCGCCCCCGAACCGAGCAGATCGTCGACCGCTTCGGCGGACCACCCGGCTTCGCGCAGCACCTCGACGGTGTGCTCGCCGAGCCGCGGCACGCCCGAACGGGGGCCGGGCGCGTCGCCGTCCACCCGCAAGGGCTGGCGGAAGACCGTCCTTCCCGCCACGGTCTGCAGCAGCTCCCGTGCCTGCACGTGCTGGTCGGCAAGCACCTCCCGCAGGTCGTGGACGGCGCCGTAGGCGACGCCCGCCGGTTCGAGGACCTGTTCCCAGTGGGCCAGATCCTTCGCCGAGATGCGCACGGCGACGGCGGCGCGCAGTTCCTCGCGGCGTTCGACACGTTCCGGTCCGGGGACCGTGGCCAGTTCGGGTAGTTCGAGCGCCAGGCACAGGGCCCGCCAGAAGTGGTCCTCGAAGGCGATGCTCAGCGAGATCCAGCGTGCGTCGGCGGTGGCGAAGAGCCCGTAACCCGGGTCCAGCCCGAGGGTGTCCGGCGGCATGCCGTTGGCGACGGGCACGAGTCTGGTGGCGATGAACGACGCGAGCGTGTCGAACATGCTCACGTCGTAGCGCCCGCCGCGGCCGCTGTTCGCGCGCCCGGCGATGCCGGTGAGCGCGGCGATGGCGGCGAACATCCCGGCGGCCAGATCGGCCAGCGCCAGCGGCGGCACGACCGGCGCCTGCGCGTCGAGCAGCCCCGCCAGGCCCTGGAAGGTCAGGTCGTGGGCGGGCCGGTGCCGGTAGGGGCCGGACTGGCCGAAGCCGGAGATCGACACCTGCACGAGGCCGGGATTGGCCGAGGCGAGCGCGTCGGCGGAAAGACCGAGCCGGTCCATCACCCCGGGGCGGAAACCCTCCAGCAGGATGTCCGTGCGCTCGATCAGCGCCCGGCAGGCGGCCAGGCCATCGGGGTGTTTGAGGTCGAGCGCGATGGAACGCTTGCCGCGGTTGAGCGCCTCGTAGTGCCCGGGGAAGATCCGCGACGGATCGCCGCCGCCGGGACGTTCCACCTGGACGACGTCCGCGCCGAGGTCGCCGAGCAGCAGCGTCGCGAAGGGGCCGGGATACTGCTCGGCGAGGCTGACGACGCGGTAACCGGACAGCGGTGGGGTGCTCATGGCGTGATGGCGTAGCCGCCGTTCACCGGGTACGTCTGCCCGGTGACCCACGAAGCCGCGTCGGAGGCGAGGAACAGCACCGCGTTGGCGGCGTCGGCCGGCTCGCCGAACCGGCGGATCACGTAGCCGCGCAGGGCTTTCTTGACGGTCTCCGGGTTGGCCAGCGCGGAGGCGACACCCGGCGTGTTGACGGTGGAGAGCGCGACACAGTTGACCGTGATCCCGTACCGGCCCACCGCCTTGGCCAGGCCGCGGGAGAAGCCCGCCGCGCCGGCCTTGGCCCCGCCGTAGACGGCCAGATTCGGTTCCCCGGTGCGGCCGGCGTCGGAGATCACCGAGACGATGCGGCCGTAGGAGCGTTCCACCATTCCCGGCAGGACCGCGCGGGAGGCGTTGAGCACGCCGTAGAAGTTCGTGCCGATCCACGGTTCCCAGTCCTTGGGGCCGGTCTCCCAGAACGGCGGGATCCCGCTCAGCGCGTCCTTGGTGGGACCGGCGTTGCCCGCGTTGTTCACCAGCACATCGATCGGGCCGAGGTCTTTGCCCGCACGCTCGACCATGGTGGTGACCGAGTCGAAGTCGGTCACGTCGCAGCCGAGCCCCAGCGCGGAGCCGCCTTCCGCGGTGATCTCCGCGGCCACGGCTTCGGCGCGGTCGGTGTGGTAGTCGTTGACGACCACCGCCGCGCCCTGGCCGGCGCAGTGCAGCGCGACCTGGCGGCCGACGCCCTGGCCGCCGCCGGTGACGAGCACGGTTTTGCCCGTCATATCAAGGATGTTGTCCACCTTCGCTGTCTCCATCGTTCACCGTCCCCGGAATTCGGGGGCGCGCTTTTCGGCGAAGGCGGTGATGCCTTCGCGCCAGTCCTCGCTTTTCTCGTGCAGTGCGGAGGCTTCGAGCTCCATGCGGACGCCGACGGGCAGCGGGACTTCCAGGCCGTCGTTGGCGAGTGCCTTCATCCGCGCGACGCCCACCGGGCTGCGCTGGGCGATCACGTCCGCGATGCGCTGGACGTGCTCGTCCAGCTCGTCGTCGGCCACGACCTCGGTGATCAGGTCGGTGCCGCGGAAATGCGCCGCCGGGTGCAGCTCACCGGTGAACATGAGCTGCTTGGCGCGGGCCAGGCCGAGCCTGCGGGTAAGGCGCACGGACGCACCGCCGCCGGGGATCTGGCCGTAGACCGCGTGCCCGTCACCGATGCGCGCGGACTCGGCGGCGATCGCGAAATCGCAGCACAGCAACAGTTCCAGCCCGCCACCGATGGCAAGCCCGTTGACGGCGGCGAGCACCGGCTTGGGGAAGGACTCGATCCGGTTGAGCAGCGGCGCGACCCGGCGCAGGAACAGCTGCCCGGCACTGTAGGCGCCGTCCGGAGCGGGCGAGGAGTTCAGCGTGCGGACGTAACGAAGGTCCGCGCCCGCGCAGAAGGCCCGTCCTTCGGCGGTGATCACGACCGTCCGCACGCCCGGGTCGGATTCCGCCTCGTCGAGTCCCGCGTTGAGGCCGTCGAGGATGGCCTGGTTGAGCCCGTTGAGCGTGTCGGGACGGTTCAGCCGCAACCAGAGCGCGGCGCCGCGGCGGCGCACGAGCACCTCGCGGACTTCGATGGTGGTCATGTTTTCAGTCCTTGCTCACAATGGTGACCGCGCAGGCCGCGGCCTCGGGATGGGTGTAGCCACCGGCGTTCTCGGCGATTCCGATCCGGGCCCCCTCGACCTGACGGGCCCCCGCCCGGCCACGGATCTGGGTGACGAGCTCGACCAGTTGCGCGGCACCGGTCGCGCCCACGGGATGCCCGCGCGAGACGAGGCCGCCGCTGGTGTTGACGGGGATCCGGCCACCGAGCCGGGTCGCTCCCGTGGCCAGCAGCTTCGGGCCGTCGCCGGGGGAGCACAGGCCGAGTTCCTCGCACACGACGAGTTCGTTCGGTGACGCGGCGTCGTGCACCTCGGCCAGGTCGAGGTCGTCGGGCCCGATGCCGGCCTCGGCGTAGGCGGCGTCGATGGTCCGCTGCTCCAGCGGCACCGCGCCGCCGCCGGGAATCCCGCTGCGCAGCACCGAGGCGCGGATACGCACCGCCGAGGCGCGGTCTCGCACGCGTTCGCCCGCCTGCAGGACCAGCGCCGCGGCCCCGTCCGCGATCGGCGAGCACATCAGCATGGTCAGCGGGCCCGCGACGGCGCGGCTGGCCAGTACCTCTTCCGGCGTGCGCGCCGTGCGGTACTGGGCCTTCGGGTTGAGCGAGCCGTGCACGGAGTTCTTCGCCGCGACCTCGGCGAAATCGCGGGCCGTCGCGCCGGAACGTGCCATGTAGTCGGCGGTGGTGCGCGCGTAGATCTCCATGAAGAACGAGTCGACCGGTCCGTCGCTACCGGTCAGCTCGCGGTTGAACTCCGCCAGCCGCTCCACGTCGGCGGCCGTGGTCAGCGCGCCGAGCGCCTCGGCCGTGCCCCGGCCGCTCATCTTCTCGGTGCCGACGACCAGCGCGGTCTGGTAGGCACCCGAGCGAATGGCCGCGAGCGCCACGTGTACCGCGGTGGAGCTGCCGGCACACGCGTTCTCCACGTTGATCATGGGGATCCCGGTCAGCCCGGTGCCCGAGACCACGACCTGCCCACGGGTCATCTCCTGGCCGGTGAGCAGGCCCGCGACGGCGTTGGCATGCACCACCAGGTCGACATCGGACTCGGCGAGGCCCGCGTCGTCCAGCGCCTCGCGGATGGCGGAGGTTCCCAGCTCGCGCAGCGAAACTTCCGGAAACTTCCCGAAACCGGTCATGCCGGCTCCGGTGATACTCACTTCGCGCACCAGGTTCACCTCTCGCGTTCACATCGATGCCGCACTGCGATCCGCGATCGACTCTTGCAGAATACTAACTGATAAGTCAAGATTGGCCCGAGGATGAACACGAGTGGCGCTGTGAAGCGCGGAGAGAGGAGAGCGACGTGGCTCTCGAGACCACTTCGGGCGCTCCGGCCCACCTGGCCGGGCCCACCTACGGGAACGTGATCGTCGAGGCCCTGACGCGATATCCGCAGCGGGAAGCCTTCGTTCTGGGCGATCGCCGGATGACCTACGCGCAGGCCGCCGACCTCACGAGCCGGATCCAGCAGGTGCTCGTCCAGCACGGGGTGCGGCCGGGCGCCGGGGTCGCGGTGCTCAGCCCCAACGCGCCCGAGGTCTTCCTGGTCCAGGCGGCCACCTTCCTGACCGGGGCGCGCTACAGCGGCCTGCATCCGATGGGCTCGGTCGACGATCACACCTTCCTCTGCGACGACGCGGAGATCGAGGTGCTGGTCGTGCACCCCAAGTTCGCCGAAACCGGGGCGGCCGTCGCGGCACGATCGGCCTCGGTCCGCCACGTGCTGACTCTGGGGTCCACCGAAGCGGGTCCCGATCTGCTTGCCCTGTGCGACAAGGTGTCCGCGCAGGGGCTGCGGGCGCCGGCGGTGGGCGAGGAAACCGTGGCCTGGCTGCAGTACACCGGCGGCACCACCGGGCGGCCGAAGGGCGCGATGCTGTCCCACCGCGCCCTGGTCCAGGAGGCACAGACGCTGACCATCTCCTGGGGACTGCCGGAGAATCCCCGGTACCTGGCCTCCTCGCCGATCACGCACGCCGCGGTGCTGCCGCTCGTGCCCACGCTGGCGCGCGGCGGAACCGTGGTGCTGCATCAGGGTTTCGACCCGGAGGAATGGCTGCGCACCATCGCGACGGAGCGGATCAACTACGCCTTCGTGGTGCCGACCATGCTCTACACGATGCTGGACAAGAGCGATCCGGCCGCGACCGACTGCTCGTCGCTGGAGACTCTGGTCTACGGTGCGGCGCCGATGTCGCCCGGACGCTTGTCGGAAGCCCAGGAAGTGTTCGGCCCGGTTCTCATGCAGGTCTACGGGCAGACCGAATGTGTCGGCATGACCACGAGTCTGCGCAAGGACGAGCACGACCCGGTGCGACGGCCGGACCTGCTGACCTCCTGTGGCCGCCCGGCCGCCGGGGTGACCGTGGAACTGCTCGACGACGACGGCTCGCCGGTGCCGGACGGAACCGTCGGCGAGATCTGTGTGCGCTCCAGGGCGGTCATGAACGGCTACTGGAAGCGGCCGGAGGAATCCGCGGAGGCACTGCGGGAGAACTGGTTGCACACCGGCGACATGGCCAAGCGCGACGACGGCGGGTTCTTCCACATCGTCGACCGCAAGAAGGACATGATCGTCACCGGTGGCTTCAACGTCTTCCCCAAGGAGATCGAGGACGTGCTCACCAGCGTGCCGACGGTGTCCGCGGCGGCGGTCATCGGACTGCCCGACGACAAGTGGGGAGAGCAGGTGACGGCCTTCGTCGTCGCCAAGCCGGGCGCCACCGTGGACACCGCGGCCCTCACCCAACTGGTCCGTGACCGCAAAGGGCCGCACCAGGCGCCCAAGAAGGTCGAGCTCGTACCCGAACTGCCCACCACCGCGGTCGGAAAGATCGACAAGAAGGCGCTTCGCGCGGCGCACTGGACCGCCCAAGACCGCCTCGTTCACTAAGTCACCGGAAGGTTTCCCGTTGTCCGAAAACGCTTTCATCCTCGACGAGGATCACGCCGAGTTCCGGCGCTCGACGCGGCGGTTCGCGCGCGCGGAGTTCCTCGACTCCTACCACGAGCGCGCGAACCGCACCGAATTCCCCTACGCCGAAACGAAAAAGCTCGCCGAAGCCGGGCTGACCAACCTGACCCTCGCCGAGGAGCACGGTGGTCAGGGCGCGGATCTGCTCGCGCTGGGGCTGGCGGTCGAGGAAATCTCCTACGCCGACCCCAACTGCGGCTACATCCTGTTCAGCACCAACAGCCTGGTCGGGCTGCTCGCCGAGCACCCGGGTGAAGCGGTCGCACGCTGGTCACCACTCGTGGCCGCCGGCGACGCACTCGGCTGCTGGGCCGTGACCGAACCCGGGGCCGGATCGGACGCCGGCGGCATCCGCACGAAAGCGGAGCGGGTGGCGGGCGGCTGGCTGCTGACCGGGGAGAAGACGTCGGTCACCCAGGCGCCGCACGCGGACATCGCGATCGTGCTGGCACAGACCGATCCCGCGCGGAAAGCCAAAGGCATCGGCTGTTTCCTCGTGGAATGCGACGACCCGACGGTGTCCTCGCAGAACTTCGCCGATCCGGGCTTCAAACCGCTCGGCCGCGGATCGGTCACCCTCGACGGCACCTTCGTGCCGGACGAGCGGGTGATTTCGGCACCAGGACAAGGATTCGGCAAGATCATGGCCGAGTTCGACCTCAGCCGCACCCTGATCGCCTTGACGTGTGCAGGCGCCGCGCAGCGGGCACTGGACATGGCGGCGGGCTACGCCCGCGAACGCACCACGTTCGGCAAACCGCTCGCCGCGAACCAGGGGGTGTCCTTCCCGATCGCCGAGCACACCACGTACCTGGCGGCGGTGCGGGCGCTGGCGTATCAGACCCTCGGACTGCGGATGGCGGGACAACCGCACACCACCCAGGCGGCGATGCTCAAGTGGTGGGCTCCCCGGGTGGCCTTCGCCGCGATCCAGGAGGCCGTGCTGATCCACGGCCAGGTCGGCTGGTCGGAGGAGATGCCGCTGCAGGCGCTGCTGCGGGACATCTCGGGCTACCAGATCGGTGACGGCACCGCGCAGATCCAGAAGCTGATCATCGCCAGGGACGTCCTGGGCAGGGACGTCGTGGCCGGCTGATCGAGGAGCGAAACCGATGACCGTTGCAGTCGCACCGAAACCGCGCGACACGAAACTGGTCGCGCAGCGCCGCGAGCTCGCCCGGTTTCTGCGCACGGCAAGGGAAAGAGTGAAGCCGGCGGAGCTGGGCCTCGCGGTCGGCGCCCGGCGCAGGGCGCCCGGGCTGCTGCGCGAGGAGGTGGCGCAACTGGCTTCCATCAGCTGTAGCTGGTACTCCTGGCTGGAACAGGGCCGCCCGATCCAGGTTTCGGAATCCGTGCTCGCCTCGGTGGCGGCCGCGCTGCGGCTCTCGGCCGCGGAGCGCGATCACATGTTCCGCCTGGCAGGCCATGCCCCGCCCGGTTCGGGGGCGGACGGCGGATCTTCCGACGAGCAGTGCCTGCGCCGCATGCTGCACCAGTTGCGGGACGCTCCCGCCTACCTCATCGACCGGCGCTGGAACATCCTCGACTGGAACGAGGCGGCGGGGATGTTGTTCGGGCTGCCGCTGGAGGAGGTGCCGCCGGAGGAACGCAACGCGCTGCGGTTCGCGCTGCTCGGCAACCACGCCCCGCTGCGCTTCGCCGACCCGGTGGCGGCCGCGCATTTCAACGTCGCCCACTTCCGGGCCGACACCGCGGCCCTCGTCGGCGATCCGGCGTTCGAACGGCAGGTGGAACAGTTGCAATGCGACAGTGCGCTGTTCCGTCTGATGTGGCCGTTGCACGAGGTGCGGCGCCGCCCGGTGGGCGTGCTGCACTACCGGCACCGCTCGATGGGGCCGTTGCGGTTCGACTTCGTCGCGACCCAGACCGGGGACGACGCGGCCCTGCGGCTGCACACCTTCCTGCCCTGCCAATGAGGGCGAAGGTGGTGGTGTCACCACCACTAGCAACGGTGACTTCCGCGCCGCCGGTGCCCCCGGCAGAGTCGGATCCATCACATTCCTGCCAACGCAGACGGGAGGATCCGTGCCGGCAAGGACGTTCACTATCCCGCCCGCCGACACCGTCACCTACGGAGAAGGCGCGTTCGACCAGATCGGTGCCCTGCTCGACCGGGTGGGTGGCAGCCGGGCGCTGGCCATTCTCTCCGGATCCCTGGCCGGATCCGCGGTGGAGCAGGCCCTGCGGGACCGGCTCGGGGCACGGCTGGTGGCCGTGCATTCCGGGATCCCGCAGCACGTTCCGCGGGCCGCGGTGCTCCACGCCGCCGAGGCCGCACGCGAGTCCGGTGTGGACAGTGTGCTCAGCGTCGGTGGCGGGACGCCCATCGACTGCGCCAAGGCGGTCACCCTGTGCCTGGCGGAGAACATCACCGAGCCCGATCAGTTCGAAAAGCACCGCGTGCGGTTCACCTATCCCGACTCCTACGAGATTCCCGAGGTGCACGGCACGCTGATCCCGCACATCGCCGTCCCCACCACCCTCTCCGGCGGGGAGCACACTGCGCTGTTCGGGGTGACCGACGAGATCACGCACCGCAAGTGCGCCTACACCGATCCGGGATTCCAGCCGAAAGCGGTGGTGCTCGACCCGTGGGTCTGCGCCGCCACGCCGGACTGGTTGTGGGCCGCCTCGGGAATGCGGGCGGTCGACCACGCCGTCGAGGGAATCCTGTCCACCCGGCACATGGCGTTGACCGACGGGCTCGGCGCCGAGGCGCTGCGGCTGATCTCGCGGAACCTGGCGCACAGCAAGAAAAACCCCGGCGATGCCGAGGCGAGGACGAACTGCCTGCTCGGCACGTGGCTGTCGATCTTCGGGCTGACCAACGCCGGGGTCGGGCTCTCGCACGGCATCGGGCACCAGCTCGCCGCGGAGTTCGACATCCTGCACGGGCTGACCTCGGCGATCATGCTGCCGCTGGTCATGGAGTTCACCCGGGAGCAGACCGGGCCTCGGCTGCGCCTGATCGCCGAGGCGTTCGGCACCGACACCCGGGAAATGGACGACGCCGCCGCGGCCGACGCCGCGATCGGCGCGGTGCGCGGCCTGATCGGCTCTTTGGGCCTGACGAACACGATCTCCGCCGCGGGGGGACGCCGGGAGGTGCTGCCCGCGATCGCCGAACACGTCATGACCGACCCGGCGGTGGCCGCCTGCCCGCGGCCGGTCACCCAGGCAGACGTGCTGAACCTGCTCGAAGCCGCGTGGGCAACCACCGGCCCCAACTGACCAGAAAGGACACAGCGTCGTGAACTCAGCGGTGGAATACCAGATCGGCTGCGATATCGGGGGCACCTTCACCGATGTCACCGCCGTGGACAGCAACGGGACCGTCTACTCCGACAAGTCCGACACCACCCCCGGCGACCTCAGCATCGGCCTGCTGGCCGCGTTGCGGAACCTCGCCGGCCGGATCGGTGCGGACCTGACCGACGTGCTCTCCCGCACGACCCGGTTCGTCAACGGCACCACGGTGGTCACCAACTCGGTCGCCGAGTTGCGAGGCGCGAAGGTCGGGCTGATCACGACCAAGGGCTTCGGGGACAACCTGCTCATCGCCCGCTCGGCCCGCAACGCCAACCGCGACCACCACAAGCAGCTAAACCTGCCGCAGATCGTGCCGAGGGAACGCGTGGCCGAGGTGAACGAACGCCTCGACCGCAAGGGAAAGACGATCGTGCCGCTGTCCGATGAGGACGCCCGCCGGGCGATCGGGGAGCTGGTCGACCAGGGCGTGGAGGCCATCGCCGTCTCCCTGCTGTGGAGCTTCCTCGACCCGGGGCACGAGGAGCGGATCGCGGCGCTCATCGAGGCCGAGCACCCGGAGATCTTCGTCAGCGTCTCCTCCCGGCTGCACCCGGTCATCCGGGAGTACGAGCGGACGATGACCACCGTGCTCAACGCGTTCACCGGCTTGCGGGTGGCCGAGTACACCGGACGGATCGAGCGTGAGCTCGCCGAGCGGGGCCTGCGCGTGCCGGTCGCCTTCATGCAGGGCTTCGGCGGCACCCTGTCCGCGGAAGAGGCACGCGACAAGCCCATCACGCTGATCGACAGCGGTCCCGCCGGTGGCGTGATCGGGGCCCAGGCCCTCGCCCGCCGGATGGGTATCAAGAACGTGGTCACCGCCGACATGGGCGGCACCTCCTTCGACGTTTCGGTGCTGCAGGGGACGAAACCGGCGATCACCGAGCGCGTCATGCTGCGCGATCAGTTCCTGACCGCACTGTCCAAAATCGACGTGCTGCCGATCGGTGCGGGCGGCGGGTCGATCGCGTGGCTGGACGCCCGCGGCGTGCCGCAGGTCGGCCCGCACAGCGCGGGTGCCGAGCCCGGCCCGGTCTGCTACGGCAAGGGCGGCAGCCTGCCGACGGTGACCGACGCCTCCGCGGTGCTCGGATTGCTCGACCCGCAGGCATTCCTGGGCGGACGCCGCGAGCTTTCGGTCGTACCCGCCCGCGAGGCGATCGAGCGTGAGGTGGCCAAGCCGCTGGGCGTGGACGCGGCGCGGGGCGCGGCGGCGATCTACCGCATGGTGACCGCGAACATGAGCAACGCCGTGCGCACCGTGACCGTGGAGAAGGGGCACGACCCGCGCGAGTTCACGATGGTCTCCTACGGCGGGGCGCTCGGCATCTTCGCCGCCGACATCGCCCGCACCGCGGGCATCCGGCGTGTCGTCATCCCGGCCGACGCCGCGGTGTTCTCCGCCTACGGCCTGCTCAACAGTGACGACGTCCGCACCCAGGCGCGGTCGGCGGCCTGGATCGGCGGCGATGCCTCCGCGATCGCCGAAAGCCTGCGCCAGCTGGACGCGCAGCTGGTCGGCACGCTCAAGGACGCCGGCTACGACGAATCCGACATCGAGGTCGCCTGGCAGGGCGAGTTCAAATACCTCGGCCAGCAGTGGGAGCTGTCGGTTCCGATCGAGCGCAAGCAGGATCTGTCCGAAGCGGATCTCGTCGCGGCGCAACAGAAGTTCCCCGAGATGTACGAGGCCGAGTACGGCAAGGGCACCGCGTGGGGCGACAGCCCGGTGATCCTGATGTCGGTGCGGGTGACCGCGACCGGCAAGGTGGCGGCACTGGCACCGACACCGGCGCCACTTCGGGACAACCCGCCGGCGCCGCGGCCGACCGGGCGGCGCCGGGTGTTCCTGCCGCTGTCGGGCGACGAGGCCGATCTCGAGGTTTACGACGCGGTGGCCGCGCCGGCCGGCAGCGAGATCACCGGGCCCGCCGTGCTCGAACACCCCCTCACCACGATCCAGGTCCCGCGCGGATGGCGGCTGCGGGTGGACGAGTGGGGCAACTACGTGCTGACCGAGATCGAGGAGAACTGATCATGACCGCACCAGAGATCACCACCGACGATCCGGTGACCATCGAGATCTTCTCGAAGGCGCTGGAGAACATCGCGCACGAGATGGGCGTGGTGATGATGCGCGCCTCGGGCAGCCCGGTGATCGCCGAGGCGGTGGACTTCTCCACCTTCATCGCCGACGCCGAGGGCGACATCGTCTGCTACGCCGGCTACATCACCATGTACCTCGGCACCGCCCGCCAGGCCGTGAAGCACATCCTGGCCACCACCCCGCGCGAGCAGATCCGCCCCGGTGATGTGTTCATCTGCAACGACCCGTTCACCACCGGCAACGCCCACCAGGTCGACGTCGGGGTGGTCCGGCCGATCTTCGCCGGCGACGAACTCGTCGCCTGGTGCTGGGCCGAGGCGCACGTGAACGACTTCGGCGGGTTCGCGCCCGGCTCGATGGCCCCGATGGCCACCGAGACCTACGGCGAGGCCCTGCGCCTGCCCGGCATCAAGATCGCCAGCGAGGGCGAGATCATCGACGACATCTGGCGGATCATCGAGACCAACATCCGCGTCCCGGACATCGTCCTCGGCGACATCCGCAGCTTCATCGCCGCGTGCAACCGTTGTGACGCGCGGATCAACGCGCTGGTCGAGCAGTACGGGATCGACACCTACCGGCACTACATCGAGGTGGCCAAGGACCTCGCCGAGCAGGCGGTCCGCGACCGCATCCGCGAGCTGCCCAACGGTGTGTACACGGCGGTGGAGTACGAAGAGCACAACGGCCACACCAACGACATCTACCCGGTCCGGTGCACGATGACCGTCGCCGACGACCAGCTGACCTTCGACTTGTCGGAGTCGGCGCCGCAGACCGACGGGTTCGTCAACTGCAGCCAGGCGATCACCCTCGGCTGTGTGGCCTCGCCGCTGTTGATGACGTTGTTCCCGGACCTGCCCATCAACCAGGGCACGCTGCGGGCGATCGAGGTGATCACCAAACCCGGCACCATCTGCCACGTGGAGATGCCGGCGCCGGTGTCCTCCGGTCACCTGGAAACCGGCCTGCGGGTGTGCCGCGTGGTCACCCGGCTGCTCGGCGAGGTTCAGGCCGCCAGCGGGAACCCGTTCATCCGCGATCACGTCATGGCCGCCTGGCAGGACTCCTGGTGCGCCGGGTTCTTCTACGCGCCCGACGAGAACGGCGCGCTCGTGCCGTTCCCGGACATGAACGGCGGCAGCGGCGGCGCCGGTGCCCAGCCGATCGCGGACGGGATGGACGTCGGTGGCGCGCTCGCGCAGCCGCAGAACAGCCTGCCGGACATCGAGATCAACGAGTTCGCCTACCCGGTGCTGTATCTGTGGCGGCGCCTCAACCAGAACTCCGGCGGCCCCGGACAGTACCGCGGCGGAGCGGGCCTGGACCTTGCCTGGACCCCGTGGTACACCACCGGCGGGCAGGAGCACACGATGCTGTCCTGCTGGCAGGTCCCGCCCAACGGGGCGTTCGGTGGCTATCCCGGTTCGTCGAGCCACTTCACCTTGACCAACGGCGCGGGCGCGGACAAGGCGCTGGCGAGCGGGCGCATTCCGGCCACGCTGGAGGAGCTGGACGGGCAGGCGCAATCGTTGCAGGGCAAGCAGTTCGGGATGATCGTGCTGCCCGGTGACGTGATGACGCTCAACTCCGGCGGTGGCGGCGGCTACGGCGACCCGATCCAGCGCGAGGCCGCACTGGTGGCCGAGGACGTCCGAGCGGGACGCGTGAGCGAGCTGGCCGCGCGGGTTTCCTACGGCGTGGTGGTGGTCGACGGGCAGCCCGACGCGGCCGCCACGCAGGCCCGGCGCGCGGAGATCCGGGAGGAGCGGCGGAGCTGGGCGCGGGAGGGCGAGTTCGCGGTCCGCCGTGGGCCCGCCGCGGCACGACTGTCCGAACTGGACCAGTGGTGCGCCCCGCGAGATGGGGTCGAGCTGGCCGAATACGCCGATCCCGAAACCGGTGCGCTGGTCCGCACCCAGCTGCACGTGGCGGAGGGCGCCTGATGTCCGCGCCACATTTCCTGCTCGCCCTGATGAACAAGCACGACGCCGAGACCTTCGCCCAGTACCAGGCCGGAGCCGTGCAGACCCTGAGCGCCTACGAGATGGCGCCGGTCGCCGTCACCAGCGCGATCGAGGTCGAGGAGGGTGAGCTCGAGGCCAACATGCTGGTGCTGATCCGGTTCTCCGACGAGGACGAGTTCCGGCGGTGGTGGACCTCGAGTGAGTACGCGAAAGTCCAGCCGCTGCGGGAAAAGTCCGCCGAAACCGTGTTCGCGATCACCTTCCCGGGTGCGCTGGAGCTGCCATCCGGTGCGGCGCCCGCGTGATGCGGGCCCTGACGTATCACGCACCTGGAGATGTGCGCTGCACGACCGTGCCCGACCCGTCGCTTCCCGACGGGCTGGGTGCGGTCGTGCGGGTCACTCTCGCCGGTGTCTGCGGCAGTGATCTGCACATCTACGCCGGGCACGGGTTCTCCGACGACATCGGCTACTGCGTCGGGCACGAAGCGGTCGGCGAGGTCGTCGAGACCGGGCCGGATGTCCGCCGGTTCGCGGTGGGCGACCGGGTGCTGCTGCCCGCCTCGGTGGGCTGCGCCTGGTGCGCCGCGTGCGCGAGCGGGCACGTGGTGGCGTGTGAGCATCGTCGCGAGCCGTGGAAGGAGTACTGCTACGGCATGAGCCACCGGCTGCCCGGTTGCCAGGCCGAGCTGGTGGCCGTCCCGCACGCCGAGGTCAACCTGGTGCGCGTGCCGGACACGGTGTCCGACGAGGCCGCCGTCCTGCTCACCGACAACGCGCCGACCGCCTGGTACGGCGCCCGGCGCGCGCGGATCCAGCCGGGGGAGAACGTCGCGGTCATCGGGCTGGGGCCGGTCGGTCAGCTCGCGGTGCAGTCGGCCTTCGCGATGGGTGCGGCGAGGGTCCTCGTCGTTGAGCCCGTGGCGCATCGCCGCGCGGTCGCCCTGGCACGTGGCGCTGAACCCGTCGACGCCGACAACCCGAAGGCACACCTGAAAGAACTCACCGGCGGTGACGGCGTCGACGCGGTCGTCGAGGCCGTCGGAGCCGACGCCACCATCGCACTCGCGGTGAGCGCGGTGCGCCCGGCGGGCCGGGTCAGCGTCGTGGGCGTGAGCCAGAACGACGCCTTCCCGTTCCGGATGCAGGCGGCACAGACCAAGGAACTCGAGTTCTGCATCGGCCTGTGCTCCGCGCAGCGGGAGCTGCCCGCGCTGCTCGCGCTGACCGCCGCCGGGCGACTCGATCCGGCCGCGCTCGTCACGCATCGCCTCGGACTCGCCGAAGGGGCACGAGCCTATGCCCTGCTGGCGGAGCGGGCCGACGGCGTCGGCAAAGTCCTGCTCGACCCGACCAGATAAGGACCTTCGTTGACCGAACTCACGATCGACACCGGCATCGCCGTGCTGCGACTGGACCACGGCCCGGTCAACGCCATGGGCACCGAGCTGTGCCGGACGGTGACCGCCCTGTGTGCGGAAGCCGCCGAAGGGCCGGCACGTGCCCTGGTGATAACCGGTGCGGGCCCGGCGTTCTCCGCCGGATCGGACCTGCGTGAACTGCTGCGCGGCGGAGCGTCCTATGTGGATGACTTCTTTCCCGCCCTCGCCGGCATGTTCGGTGCGGTGTTCTCGGTGCCCAAGCCCGTGGTGGCGGCGGTCAACGGGCATGCCATCGCGGGCGGTTGCCTGCTCGCGGCCGCCGCGGATTTCACGGTGATGGCCGGCGGTGCCACGAAGATCGGTGCCCCCGAGCTCAAGGTCGGGGTTCCGTTCCCGCGGATCGGTCTGGAGATCCTGCGCCACCGCCTCGGCGAGGTCAACGCCCGCAAGGTCGTGGTCGGTGCCCACAACTATTCGCCCGAGGATGCCGCCGCCCTCGGTCTCGTCGACGAGCTGGCCGACCCCGAGAAGGTGCTGCCCCGCGCCATCGAGGTCGCACAACGCCTGGCCGAGTTCACCCCGCCGGACACCTTCGCGCTGACCAAGGCGCAGCTGCACCGGGACGCCATGGACCGGCTGAATCGTCTCGACGACGACGCCGAAGCCGCGTCGGTGTGGCAGCGCCGGGTGTCCGACGGCTGGACGCAGCGTTATCTGGACTCGCTGAGCGGCAGGCCGCGGAATTGACGGGCGCGAGAAATGCCGTGAGCGAGCAGGACTTACCCGGTCTGGATCTGCGCCGGCTGCGGACCTATGTGGACGAGCGGGTGCCGGGCCTGGTCAAGGACGTGCTGACGGGCCAGGTCGTGCAGGGCGGCCGGTCCAACCTGACCTATGTCGTCAGCGACGGGCGATCGCGGTGGGTGGTCCGCCGTCCGCCGCTGGGACATGTCCTGCCCACCGCGCACGACATGTCCCGCGAGTACCGGGTGCTGCGCGCGCTGGGCCCCACCGCGGTGCCGGTGCCCGCGACCGTCGTCCTGTGCCGGGACACCACGGTGATCGGCGCACCGTTCTACGTGATGGAGTTCGTTCCGGGCAGGTCTTTCCGCGCGGCCGCAGAGCTGGCCGAACTCGGCGAGCACCGCACCATCCACATCGGAAACTCCCTCGTCGACACGTTGGCCGCGTTGCACGCGATCGACCCGGAAGCGCTGGGGCTGGAGGATTTCGGCCGTCCCGAGGGGTATCTGGAGCGCCAGCTGCGCCGGTGGAAGAAGCAACTCGACTCCTCGCGCAGCCGGGACCTCGACGGCATCGATCTCCTGCACGGCGAACTGACCGCGGCGCTGCCGGTTTCGGGTGCGCCCGCGCTCGTGCACGGCGACTACCGGCTGGACAACGCGCTGGTCGACGAGAACGACCGCATCGCCGCGGTGCTGGACTGGGAGATGTCCACCCTTGGAGACCCGCTGACGGATGTCGCGCTGATGATCGCCTACGCCGAAGCCGGCGAGTTCGGCCTCGAGGTCGTTCCCGACGTCGGTGCCGCCCCCGGCTATCCGGGCCCGGACGACGTGGTCGCCAGGTACGCGCGGTCCAGCGGGCGTGACATCTCCTCGCTGAACTGGTATCTCGGGTTCGCCTTCTTCAAGCTCGCCGTGATCCTGGAGGGCATCTTCTACCGGTTCAGCCACGGTCAGACGGTCGGCGCGGGCTTCGAGTCGATCGGCGCGGCCGTGGAACCTCTCATCCGGCTCGGCAACGAAAGACTCAAGGACTGACAATGGACTTCGCGTTCGACGCGCGCACCGAGCAGCTTCGCGCCCAGCTCCTCGATTTCATGGCCTCCCACGTCTACCCCGCGGAGTCGAGCCTGACCGAGGAGTCGTGGGCTCCACCGCCGGTCATCGAGGACCTCAAGGTGCAGGCTCGCAAGCGTGGGCTGTGGAACCTGTTCCTGCCCGGTGAGCACGGCGCGGGCCTGACGAACCTGCAGTACGCACCGCTGGCGGAGATCACCGGCCGCAGCCCGTTCTTGGCGCCCGTCGCGCTCAACTGCGCCGCGCCGGACACCGGCAACATGGAAGTCCTCGCGATGTTCGGCACCGAGCAGCAGCGCAAGCAGTGGCTGCAACCGTTGCTGGACGGGGAAATCCGGTCCGCGTTCGCGATGACCGAGCCGGAGGTGGCTTCCTCCGACGCGCGCAACATCTCCACCAGCATCACCCGCGACGGCGACTCCTGCGTCGTCAACGGCCGCAAGTTCTACATCTCCGGCGCGATGAACCCGAACTGCGCGATCTTGATCGTGATGGGCAAGACCGACCCGGACGCGGAACCGTATCGTCAGCAGAGCCAGATCCTGGTCCCCAGGGACGCCCCGGGGGTGACGGTGACGCGGAGCATGCGCGTGTTCGGCTACTCCGACGCTTCGCACGGCGGGCACGCGGAGATCGTCTTCGACAACGTGCGGGTACCGGCGGAGAACCTCATCGCCGGGGAAGGCGACGGGTTCGCCATCGCGCAGGCGCGGCTCGGCCCCGGCCGCATCCACCACTGCATGCGCGCGATCGGGATGGCCGAGCGTGCCGTCGAGCTGATGTGCGGGCGCGCGGTCGAGCGGGTCGCGTTCGGCAGGCCGATCGCCGAGCAGGGCGTGGTGCAGGACTGGATCGCCGAGTCGCGGGTGCGCATCGAGCAGCTGCGGCTGCTGGTGCTCAAGACCGCGTGGCTGATGGACACGGTCGGTAACCGCGGCGCGCACACCGAGATCCAGGCCATCAAGATCGCCACCCCGTCCACTGTGGAGTGGATACTGGACAAGGCCATCCAGGTGCACGGCGCGGGCGGCGTGAGCCAGGACTTCCCACTCGCCGAACTGTGGGCGCAGGCCCGCAGCCTGCGGTTCGCCGACGGGCCGGACGAGGTGCACAAGCGCTCGCTGGCCCGTCGTGAGCTGCGGTCGCGATCGTCACCGCAGCGAGCCGGATAATCCGGCCCGGCGACCGGTGCGGGTGAGCGCGATCAGTGTCGCGACGGCGGACGCCGCCACGAACAACGAGTGGTCGCGCGTGGCGACGGCCAGGCCCCCGCCGTGCACCACCAGGATCCCGGCGATGACCGAGGGCAGGCCGAGGCCCAGGTAACACACCACGTAGATCGAGGAAAGCACGCCCGCGCGTTCGTGTTCGGCGACCAGCGCGACGACGGTCCGCATCCCGCCTTGGAAGCCGGCGCCGAAGCCGATCCCGGCCGCGGCGGTGCCGGCGAAGAACCCGGCCGCCGACCACCGCGGATGCCGAGCCGGACAGTTGACGCGCGAGTGCCGGTGCGAGCGAGCTGTAGAAGCCGCCCAGCGACCACACCGCGAACAGCACCGGCGCGACTCCGAACAGGGGAGCGCGCAGGTGCCGTGGCACGGCGAGTTCGTCAGCAGCGCGAGGCCGCAAGGCCGGGACGCACGGTGTCTTTCATGCGGCGGTCTACCGGGACGCGTCGGGATAGGCCGCGGTCGCGCGGATTTCGATGAGCAGTTCGGGGCTCGCGAGCCCGTCGACGCCGATCATGGACCAGGCCGGAAAGGGCGGGGTGATGAGGCGCTGTTTGGCCTCGCTGAAGCCGGGCAGGTGCCGGTGGATGTCGACGTGGTAACTGGTGACGTCGACGAGTGCGGTCAGGTCCAGGTTTTCCAGCCGGAGGATTTTCTCGATGCGCCGGATGGCGATTTCGGTCTGCTCTTCGATGGATTCCGGGACGGTCCCGTCGGCGCGGCGGCCGATCGTTCCGGCGATGTACAGCAGGCCGTGCGCGCGGACCGCGGCGGAATAGCCGAAACGCGTGAAGGCGCCGCGGGTTTCTCCGAAGACTTCCGAGTCCGCGGGGATTTCGACGGCATAGGTGGTCATTGCGGTGCTTTTCCTTTCTTCGGTACGGGTCAGTCGCCCCAGCGGGACGAACGGCAGGCGTGCTCCAGCCGGGTCCGGCCGTAGGCTTCGCGTTCGCGCAGGAATTCCCCGGGGATCGCGTAGCGCGGCGCGTTCGCCGGGTTTCTCGCGGCGTGCGCGACGATCGCGTCGGTGAGCGAGCGGATCATGTCCAGCCGCGGATAGGCCGCGTGCACGGCGGCGCCCTGCTCGTCGGTGACGGTGTCTGCCGAGCCGAGCGGGCCGCCGAAATCGACGGCGACGCCCTCACGGACGAGCAGGCACAGGGTGCCGCGGCGTTCGGCGATGCCGGCGGAGGTATGCAGGGCGATGGCCTGCCAGACCTGGTCGGCGTCGGCTGCCGGAACTCCGTGTGCGGTGAGGAATTCGGCGGCCCGGTCTGCGCCTTCGACCTCGAACCGCTGCGCGTGCGGGCTGTCCGGTGCCACGCCGAGGTCGTGCATCGCGCAGGCGGCGAACAACAGTTCGTCGTCGTAGTCGCGGTCGGCGACCAAGGTGCGGCGGGCGGCCACGAGCCGGGCGAAGAGGTAGCTGCGGATGCTGTGGTTGAACACCGAGGGCGTCGCCACGGGCTGGACGAGGTCCACGACGGCGTCGGTGAGCGGAGTGCCGGGCAGCGCGGTCAGGTTGTCCCTGATCATGGATCAATACTGGCCGACAGGGCTCTGACCTGGTGAGTGGCAAAATTGCCGTACTTCGTTAGGATATTGCCATGTCGGTGCATCGGGTCGCCGTGCTCGCGCTGGACGGGGTCACCCCGCTCGACCTGGCGATCCCCGCGCAGATCTTCAGCGCCCGGGCGGAAACCCCGTACGAGATGACGTTGTGCGGGCCCGATCCGATGGTGGCCACCACCGCGGGCTTCCGCCTGGCCGTCTCCGGCGGCCTGGAGCAGGTGCGCGCCGCCGACACCGTGATCGTGCCCGGGTTCGAGCCCCTCCAGCGGCCCGCGGAGGCCGTGCTCGACGTGCTGGCCGAGGCCCGTGATCGCGGCCGGCGGGTCGTGTCGATCTGCACCGGCGCCTTCGCGCTGGCCGCCGCCGGAGTGCTCGACGGTCTGCACGCCACCACCCACTGGAAGCACATCGAGGAACTCGAGCGGGATTTTCCCGCGGTGGCGGTCGAACGCGATGTGCTCTACGTCGACGAGGGCGACGTGCTCACCTCGGCCGGGGTGTGCTGCGGCATCGATCTGTGCCTGCACATCGTGCGCCGCGACCTGGGGGCGGGGCCGGCCAACGAGGTCGCCCGCGGTCTGGTCGCCGCGCCGCATCGCGACGGCGGGCAGGCGCAGTACGTGCCCGCTCCGGTCGCGGTGGCCGGGCAGGCATCACTCTCCGGCACCCGGGGCTGGGCGCTGAGCCGCCTCGACGAGCCACTCACGCTGCGCGTGCTGGCCCGGCACGCCGGCGTCTCCCAACGCACCTTCCTGCGCCGTTTCACCGAGGAGACGGGCACGACCCCGCTGCAGTGGCTGCTCAACGCCCGCCTCGCCCGGGCGCGGGAACTGCTGGAAACAACGACCTATCCGGTGGACCGGGTGGCGCGGGAATGCGGGCTGGGCACGGCCGCCAACCTGCGGCTGCATTTCCGGCGCGCGCTGGGCACCACGCCCACCGCCTACCGGCGCGCTTTCACGCGGTGAGCCGCCTGCGGACAGCGGTGGCCGCGGCGACGTTTTCCCCATTTCTCAGGCCGAGGTGAAGTATTCCGCGCGGTCGATGTCGGCCAGCAACTCCGGACCGGCCGGGTTCCAGCCCAGTTGCTGACGTGTCAGTTCACTCGAGACGTGGTTGTCCCGGGCCACGAACGGTGCGAGCCAGCCGAAACGGCGGGCTGATTCCGGGTCGGTGAGCGACGTCGCCGGCAGGTTCAGGCGCCGCCCGATCACCTCCGCGATCCGGCGCATGGGCACGCCTTCCTCGGCCACGGCGTGGTAGCGGGCACCGGCTTTCCCGTTCTCCAGTGCCAGCCGGAACAGGTGGGCGGCATCGTCACGGTGCACCGCGGGCCAGCGGTTGGCGCCGTCACCCACGTACCCCGCGAATCCCGCCTTCCGCGCCGCCGCGATCAGCCGGGGCACCATGGCTTTGTCCCCGTCGCCGTGCACGGTCGGCGGAATCCGCACGACGGACGAGCGCACGCCGCTCGACGCGAGCGCGAGCGTCGCCTCCTCCGAGGCGATGCGCACCGCTCCGGGGGACTGCGGGTCCGGCGCTTCCCGCTCGGTGACCGGGTGCCCGGACGCCAGCGTCATCGTCGGGAACGCCACCACCAGCGGTCCACCCGAGGCCGCGAGCGCCGACCCGAAGGTCTCGATCGCGCGCCGGTCGGTGTCCGCGCCCGCCGCGGCGAACCGCGCGGGTATGCGCCGTGGGCTGCCGCCCAGCAGGATCCGCAATCGCGTCGCCACCTTGGGGTTGGAGATCCCGTGGAAGTAGGCCAGGTGGATCACCCCGTCCGCCTCCGCGGCGCCCCGGCGCAGACTGTCCAGGTCCTCCAGGTCGCCCCGGTGTGCCCGGGCGCCCGCCTGGATCAGTGCCGTCGCGCCGCTTTCCGAGCGGGCCATGCCCAGCACCTCGTGCCCGCTGTCCACCAGTTCACGTACCACTGCCGACCCGATGAATCCGGTCGCACCCGTCACGAGAACGCGCATCAGAGAATCCTTTCCGTCGTGGTCATTCCGGGTAGTTCCCGGCCTTGAGGTCCTCGAGCAGGCTCGGGTGGGTGGGCAGCCAGCCGAACTTCTTCCGGGTCAGCTCGGCCGAGGCGGGCTGGTCGAGGGCGTAGACCGCGCCGACGGGGCCGAAATGCTCGGCGGGCACGGAATCGGTGGGCAGGCCGAGTTCGCGGCCGATGACCTCGGCGAGGTCGCGCATGGGATCGCCCTCGTCGGCCACGGCGTGCACCACCGTGCCCGGCCCGGCCTGTTCCAGCGCCAGCCTGAACAGCCGCACCGCGTCGAGGTGGTGCACGGCCGGCCAGCGCTGCGTGCCGTCGCCGATGTAGGCGGAGACCCCGGTGCGGCGGGCGGTCGCGATGAGGCCGGAGGCGAATCCGTACCGGTGGCCGCGGGAGTGGACCGACCGGGGCAGCCGCACGACCACCGACCGGACGTCCTTTCCGGCCAGGGCGAGGGTGTACTGGGCGGTCAGCCCGCGCCTGCCCAGCGGGGACTTGGCCATGGGGTCGTCGGCGACCGGTGAATCGTCTTCGGTGGCAAGGCGGCCGGGCACGATCGGGGTGCCGGAGGCGATGAGCAGTGCCTTGCCGGTTCCCTCGAGAGCGGCGCCGAAGGTCTCGACGGCTGTGGCCTCGTCGGCGACCGACTGCGCGATGTCGGGGGAGTGGTTGAACGCGACGTGGATGACCGCATCGGCCTCGGCGGCGCCGGCGCGCAGGGTTTCCGGGTCGGTGAGATCGCCGCGGAGCACGCTCGCGCCCGCGTCGGTGACCTTCTTCGCCGAGGCGTCGGAGCGGGCCAGGCCCAGCACCTCGTGTCCGGCCGAGATCAGTTCGGGCACGAGCAGGGAGCCGATCCCGCCGCTGGCCCCGGTGACGAACACCTTCATGTCGAAACCTCCGTGATGGCAGTTACTGCTATCACCATAGCACCGCCATGGCAGTTACTGCCATCACCTAGACTGGGGTCATGGGTCGATGGGAGCCGAACTCGCGCGGCAGACTGGCCAAGGCGGCGGTCGAGCTGTTCGCCGCGCAGGGTTTCGACCAGACCACGGGAGCTCAGATCGCGGCGCGTGCCGGTATGCACGAGCGGTCGTTCTTCCGGCTGTTCCCCGACAAGCGCGAGGTGTTCTTCTACACGGTGGAAACGGCCCAGCGCGAGGCCGTGGCGGCCATCGCCGACGCCCCCGAGGATGCCGCGCCCATCGACGCCGTCGCCGCCGCGCTGGAGCAGCGCTGCGCGATCATCCAGCAGCACCCGGACGCCGCACTGACCCGGCACAATCTCGTCACGGCCAACGCCGAGCTACGCGAGCGAGACCTGAGCAAGCACGCCGAACTGGCCACCGCGATGGCCGATGCGCTGCGTGAGCGCGGCACGCCGGAGCCGGCCGCGACGCTGGTCGCGGACACCGCCGTGGTCGTGTTCCGGTCGGCGTTCGACCGCTGGATCGGAGACCGCGAGCACCAGGACCTGCCGGCCCTGTTCCGCGACGGTCTCAGCGAGCTGGCATCGATGCTGGAGCCCCGTGCCGGCGGGCTGACGGATGTGAGCGCCCGCTAGCAGGGCAGGGCATCGGTGAGGGCCCGGCCGGAACCGGGCCGGACTGCGTCGGAGGTGGTCCACCGGCGGACTTCGCGCCCGTCCGGGAACGGTCCTCCTCGATCATGCACGCGCTCGCGACCGCCGCCCAGGTCGATTCCGAAGCCGCGGAGTTGCTGGAGGACATCCGGCGGCAACGGCACACCGGCCAGGAACGAATCGTGACAGCACTGTCCTCTTTGGATGCGCTCGATCCCGGCCTGGATTTTGCGGAGGCGGCCGACCTGACCTATGCCGCGCTTTCCCCCGATGTCCACCGTATTCTGACCGTCGAGCGGGGATGGACCGCCGACCAGTACGAGCACTGGCCGAGACGATCGCCGGGACTGCTCCTTCGGCCCGGACTACATTCCTGAAGTCGAGGCTTACTCAGAGGAGAACAGCACGCCGTGCGAAAGTCACCGAGGCATGAAACAGGCGAGTCGGACACCGCGCCGTTCCGCGCGCCTCTCCGATGGCGTGTCTGGCGTGCCCGAACCGCAAGAAGACGGCCGTGTTCGCACTCGTCCAGGTCATCGCGGCACTCGGGGGACTTGCGTCACTGTCCGCCGTCGCGGGGTTCAGGTGAAGCTTGCCACGAGCAACAGCACGGCCGAGCTGGTCAGCAGCCCCGGACAGATCTTGAACCAGATGACGGGGGTGCGGGCGCCGGTGAAAGCCGTGAGCACCGCGAGCAAGAGCAGCGCCCCGGCGATGGCGCGGTAAACCCAGTCGGTGACGGACAAGCCCACGCCGGTTGCGGTAACGACGATGACCAGCGCGGCGAAAGCCCACATCGCCACGGCTTCGGCCAGCCATTCCTGTACGAGCACCCGGCGGTTGTCCGTCGAGATTTCTCCGAAACCGGCGACCACGTTCATGGTGGGGATCGCATGCGAGACTCCCCACAGGCCGACCATTCCTGCGGCAACGTAGGCGAGAACAGCTGCCATGCGGCCCACTCCTCTGACGGCTCGCGAGCCGCGTCGTCAGTGTTCAGCCGCCACGCTTACCGCGGCCGGCTGGGAACGGTCGAAGCCACGGCCGAGGTCATAGGCTTGTCGCAGATATTCCCCAATCCGTTCCGGTGACGCGGACGTGGCCGCGTAGAAATAGACGTGTTCGACGTCCTGAATTCCGGGAAACTGGAAACTCCATTGATCGAGCACCGTGCCGATGCTGTCACGGACGCCGGCGTCGTACGATTCCTTGTTGAAGATTGTGGACGTCATGATGAGCGCTCGCTGGTGCTCGAGCAGAGGAATGCGGCCGTTGACGTCTCCGTGCCAGCCCTCGGACGTGAGCCCGAAGGCGAAATCCAAGGTCCACACGCGATCGATCCAGCCCTTCAGAATCGAGGGAAAGCTGCAGAAGTGAATCGGGGCGATGAAGGCCAACGCGTCGGCGGCGGCGACCTTGGCCTGCTGGGCGAGCACATCTTTGGGCATCCGGCTGCGAATCAGCGCGGCGATCTGCGCCTGGGTCTTGCCGCGCAGTGCGCGTGCGGCGAGCCATCGCTGGAACGGCCATCGGCAGGACGCCATGACCTGGCTACGCAGATCCACCCGGTCGAGAATGTCGGCCGGGACGTCGGCGCTGATGTAGCTGGCCCCGTCACGGTCGCGGAACACGGGATCGAACTTGTCCGCGTACAGGTCGACGACCTCGTTCGTGTGCCCGGCATCGCGGAGTCCGGCGGTGAAACGCTCGAGCACACTGTGGCAGAACGAGCGTGGATCGTGATGCGCATAGATCGTCAGTACCCTCATGACGACTCCTTGTCGGTGACGGCGAGGCACCGAGGTCACACCCCGCGCTTTCCGACTGTGGGCTGAACGTCGCGTGAGAGGGCAGAGGAATTCGTCCTCTGTTGGTCCGCTCGCGTGCCGAACCCCAGTCACAGATCCGTGCGGGGTGGCGGTGCAGGGCCGCTGCCGGCCGCAGCGGTCACGAGCCTGGCCGGCCGGCGAGGGCGGTGAGCAGCGTTCGCGTGACGGCCGCACCGTTCTGGACGCTGCCCTGCACGGGGATGTTGCCGTGGCAGAACAGGATGTTGCAGTCCGGGGGTGCGGTCGCACCGATGCCGAGGGTGCCGAGCAGGATGCTGGGATCGGCGAACTGATCGAGGCGGACGTCGGTGTTGAAAGTCTGTTGATAAGGGCCGGGATCGGGCACGCGGGGGCTGGTGACGGCCTGGGCCAGCAGACGCAGGAAGTCGTGGTAGAGCTCGCTGTTCGGGCTGGCCGAGATCAGGGTTTGCGGGTCGGGGGAGACGTCGCCGAGCACGCCGGTCCAGGTGACCTGAAGGCCGAGACTGGGAATGAGGAAGTTGTTCTGCTGCAGGAATCCGACCATGGCGTAGCTGTCGGCGGGCAGGCCTTGCAGTGGCGCGGCGGGGAAGGTCTGCCTCGAGGGGACCGAGGGGCCGACGCAGGGGGCGTTGTTGGTCCAGAACATGTAGCCGTAGCACGGGTTCGTCGTCGTGGGCTGAGCTGCCTGCCGCACGTAGCCGGGGTCGATGAGCTGGATGGAGTTCCATCGGCCGTTGCCGAGCATGAGCATGCCCAGCCGGGCGAAGGCGTCCGGCGGCAGGTAGAGGTGGGCGTGCCCGTAGGTGTTGCCGGACCTGTCCCGGAGCCAGAAATAGCTGCCGGGCCGGATTCCGATCGGGCCGAACAATCGTTGCTGGGCAAAGGTTTGCAGGTCCTGGCCGACCGCGAGTTGCACGATGTGGGCGAGCAGATCGGGGGTGCGCTGGCCGTACTCGAAGTATGTGCCTGGCTGGTGGTCGAGCGGCAGCGCGAGGGACTGGGCGACGACGTCCGGGTCCGCCCCGGCCACGCTCGGCGCTGCCTCGGTCACGATCGACTGGCGCAGGCCGGACGTCTCGGTCAACAGGTTCCGCACGGTGATCGCGCGGTGCGCCGCATCTCCTTGGCCCGCGGGCAAGTAGCGTCCGATCGGGGCGTCGAGATCGAGCCTTCCGTCGGAGACCGCGATTCCGGCCAGCATGGACACGACGCTCTTCGTCGCGCTCCAGATGTTCCACGGCACCGTGCCGGTCGCCGTGTTGAGCGGCCCCTCGCCCACCAGGCAGTTGTACCGGTACACCTGCACGTTCGATCGCATCCGGCTGCTGGCGAAAGCCACCGCCTCGGCGAGTTTGCCGGGGTCGAGTCCCACCGCGGACGGGTCCGCTCGCTGTGGCGACTGTCCTGCCGCCGGCGCCCCGCAAGGTTGCGCGGCCTCCGCCGAAGCCGGCACGACCATCGCCGCAGCCAGCAGCGCGATCGATCCCAGTAGTGCCCGCACCGGTCGACGCGTGCCCCGGCGTGCCGCCATCGCCACCCCCCATTGGGTATTCCGACGTGTTTAACTCGTAGTAAAACAGGGGGTGGGGGATGATGGCAACCGTGAGCCCGCAACCCGCATCGCGCCTGAGCCGGGGATCCCGCCCGAGCGATGACCAGCTACTCGACGGTGCGTGTGCCGTGTTCGCCCAGGTCGGGGTCGCGGCGGCGAGCATGGAACAAATCGCTGACGCGGCCAGGTGCACGAAGCCGACTCTCTACGCGCATTTCCGGTCGAAGCACTCGATTTACCTGGCGGCACTGCGACGCGAGGTGGACCGCCTGGAGGCGTGGCTTTTCCGCGCGTACGACGAAGCAGCCGGCCGGCCACCGCATGAGGAGATCCACGCGGCGATGGCCGCGATCTTCGACTACGCCGAGCAGCAGCCCGACGGGTTCCGGCTCATTTTCACCACCGAAGCCGAAGGCCACCTCGCCGTGGTGACCGAACTCGCCGCGAGCATCACCACGAAGATTGCCGAGCTCATCCGCACCGCGCTCGCCGCACACGGTCACGAACCTGCCTGCGACCTGCACGCCGTCGCCGGCCTCACCGTCGGCACAGCCATCGCCGGAGTCCAGCAGGCTTTCCAGGCACCACCACAAAAAGCCCGCGAACTCCTCGAACTGGCCGCCCGCTACACCGAGCACGCCCTCACCGGTCTCGCCTTGCCGCCGCCGGTCTGACCTGGTCAACGTCCAGACCACAAGGGCCCTGCCGGCGGGCTTTCACAGGTCCGTGGCCGCGTCGCCCTCGGCGCTGCTGCGAGAGCTTCGCGGCTCTTGGCCCGCCGATTCATCACCTCGAATCCGCTGTACGTAACAGACTGATGCACGCCACGATATGCGAGGCGGGTCCAAGGTGGACTGCTGAATCTTCTAGAACGGACAAAGATCCATGATTCGCCGCCGCCTTGCCCGGGTTGTTGCCGCGTGCGCACTGCTGGCCGCGTGTGCCGCCTGCTCGCCCTCGCCCGCCCCGGCACAGCCGACAGCGACGGCGCCGGTCGCCGCGGCGACCACGGAGCGGCTCCAGGGGGCTCAGGTGGCGGATGCGGTGACCGCCGCCTACCAGTCCGCGTCGACGGTTCACGTCCGGGGGACGGTGCCGAATCCGAAGCAGAAAGGCGGCAGCGTCTCGATTGATCTCCAGTTGAGCAGGGACGCTGCGGCGGGCACGCTCGCCCTCGGCGAACTCGTGCTGCCGGTCGTTCGCGCCGGCCGGGACTACTATTTTCAGTTCACCGCCGCCGACGTGCAGATAGCGAAACTGGCGCCCAGCAGTCCCGCTGGACGGGCTCTGATCGGCAAGTGGGTTTCGTCGAAGGTCCAGATGAGCCTGTTCAAGAACATGCCCGGCGATGTAGTCACTTTGCTCGATTACCAGGGCTTCATGGGCAACATCGTGAATGCGATCCGTAGGAACCCCATTACCGATAACGGCACGGAGACGATTGACGGAGTATCGATGCTCGCCTATCACGACAACGAAAGCGCAACGCTCGACGTCACGGCGACCAGCCCCCACTTCCTTACTCGGATGACCGCACCGCCCACCAGCCAGGGCGCGCTCACCTTCATCGACTGGAACAAAGCCTTCACTGTGACCGCGCCGAGCCCGGCCGACATCTACAACGGCCCCATCGGCGTCGCCTGACCCACACGCAGGTGGGTGCGCCGGCTCTATGCCCGGTGGGCAAGGTTCGGTGACCGGGCGCCGCGCACACGGCAGCGGTGCATCGGCCTGTTCGGGAGCGCTCAGGGACGCACGCGAATGACGGTCTTGCCTTTGCGCCGCTCGGTCGGGTTGAGTGCGGGGACGCCGTTGTCGAGGGTCGTGACGGTTCCGATGTGCGCGCGAAGGCGCCCGTCGCGCACCCGGTCGACGATCTCCACCAGCTGACTGGGAACGGACTCGACGACGAAGTCGATCGCGAGGTCATCGACCGGGCGAGACTCAGCAGGTCCGACCACCGATACCAGCGTTCCGCCGCGTCGCGGTCCGCCGCCCGCCCGGTACCGATGACGTAGGCACCGGACTCGCGGGCGAGCTAGCGTCACGATGGACCCGACCGCGCCGGCGGCGCCGTGTGCGAGGACGCTCTGCCCCGCTTGAAGACGACCGTGCTGGAAAAGGCCCTGCCACGCGGTCAGGCCGGAGATCGGCAGGCTTGCGCCCACCGTGAAGTCGACGTTCCCGGGTAGCGGAGCCAGGTTGCGTGCCTCCACGGCCGTGTGCTCGGCCAGGGTTCCATCGCGGTGCCGGTCCGTGATCCCGAACACCCGCTGTCCCAGCGAGAATCCGGTCGTGCCGTAGCCGAGGGAGGAGACCACTCCGGCGAACTCGTGGCCGATGATGGCCGGGGCCCGATCGTGACCGGAGCGGTCGACCCACGTCGAGGGCCATTCCCACTCTGCGGGGACGAAGCCCGACGCGTGGACGTCGACGCCGACGTCGTTGATCGCCGGTGTCGGCGCCGGCCGTTCCGCGAGCGTGATCCCAGCAGCTTCCGCGGCCTGGTCCGTCGCGACGATTGCCTTCATTGGTGCCTCCAAATTTCCCGTGTTCGCCGGCTCTGTGCCGCTTTTTGGGCTAGCTAGCCCACTAGTCGCAGTCAACTCGGCCCTCGACTCGCTGCGCGAATGGGCGGACTTCTACATCGCCTATGAGCACTCCTACCAGCAAGGCTGCACCCTCGGCTCGCTCGCCAGCGAGATCATCAAGACCGACCTCGACGTTCGCACGGAACTCGCGACCGCGTTCGAGCAATGGAGAGACATCTTCCGGGACGGACTCGAACGGATGCAGCGGCTCGGCCGCCTCAGCGCAGAGGCGGATCCCACTCGACTGGCCTCTCTCCTGCTTTCCGCTTTTCAGGGCGGCATGCTCCTCGCCCAGGTCGCCCGCGACATCGCCCCGCTGAAAGATGCCTTGGGGGCAGCCATCGACTACGCGCGGACATTCGCGATTCCGCCCGCCGGCGTACTCGAAAATCGGTAGCCGCCAGCTCGCTGCTTTCTGACATCCGTCTCGCTTCGCTGCGTGCGCGCTGGAGACCGTGCCGCACGACGGCCGGCCGCCGGCCTCGTACTGGCGTACGTGGTTCAGTGTTCTTCATCGCCGGTCGCATCGAGTGCTTGCCGGAGTGCGGTGAGGCCGTCCACCAATCCTTCCCGCGTGGTCCTGTCGAGCTTGCGCAACGCGTTGTCGAGCCGTGAGTGTCGGATCGAGGGCCGATCGCGATCGGCCCAATCTCGCACTCGATCGGTCAGCCGAATACGGGTCACACGGCGATCATCGACAGCCTGGGCGCGAGAAACCAGACCACGCCGCGCGAGCCGGTCGACGATGCCGGAGACCGTGCTGTGGGCCAGTCCCATCCGCTGTGCCAGTTCACCGAGCGACAATCCCCGCGCAGGGTCGGGGTCGGTCACCAGAAGCTCCATGGCCGAGTACTGCTGCGGCGTCAGTGGGACCGCAGAGCGTTGGGCTTCGGCAGCGACCGCCTCGTGCAGGGCTTCGTGGATCGCTTTGAGATCAGCATCGAGGCGGCCGGCCTGCCCCGGCGGATCCGTCTGACTCATCGACGCGGAAGCCCTTTCAGTCCAGGAATCAGTCGCGGCACACGCTGGCGGTAGCGCCGGTACTCATCGCCGAACGCCTCTGTCAGCAACCGCTCCTCCTCCCGCAGCTTGAACACCATCCACGGATACACGACCGCGATCACCACCAGTCCCCGGCCCACCCCGTCGCCAACACGGCGCCAACCACCATCGTCAGCAGGCCAGAGTAGATCGGGTGGCGAGTCACGCCGTACGGTCCCGTTGTCCGCAACTGGTGATTCTCGGCTACGCGCACCTCCGAAGACCACATTGACCCCAGGGCCAGCCGAGCCCACAACGTCACGCCGGTTCCCACGACCAACACGGCCAATCCCAGCACGATCGGCCACCTCGACGTGACGGTCACCGCAGCCCACCAAGATCGCGGCAGCCATCGCGCGACCGCCCACCCCGCCACGATCAACGGCGCCGCGACCACGTACTGCCGAAACGAGATGCGAATGGCGCGACCACCAGTGCGCCAACCCAGCACGGCGCCCACCGTCCACACCACCGCGAACAACCCCCAGCACGCCAGCACCACTGCCCGCACGACCATGTCAGACATGGCACCCTCCATTCCGTCGTATGCGACGCGTCGTATGCGACAGGATATCCCGCACCGGGGACGGCGGCCAGCGCCGCGGGAGCGTCGTATCGGCTGCTGTAGGTACTGATCACCGGCGAATCGAGCCGGCCTGCCGGGTTCAGATTGTGATCACGTTGACGGCGAGAGAGATGATCACGGCGAGGGCTCGGGTTTGTCCGTAGCGGCGGGGGTCGGCGGATGGGCGCAGGTCGGCGTAGACGGTGAGGAAGAGGTAGGTCGCGACGGGAGCGAGCCAGTCGTTGGCGGAGAACCCGGGTAGGCCGTCGCTGTTGAGCTGGGGCATGTTCGCGGAGATCCGCCAGAGGAACACCGATCCGGCGGCGAGCACGCCGACCGCCAGGATGTCCGGCCAGACACGGAGGGGCAGTCGCCATGCCGCGGCGGCGAGGGTGAGGATGCCGGTGATCGTCGCGGTGAGCGCGATGTGGCCGGTGCCGAAGGTTCCTGCGCTCACGAGGGTTTCGCTGGTCATGGGGGCGAGTGCGGCCACGGTTACTGGGCTCCTTGGGGTGGTTGGGCGACGGGGACCAGGCGGTGCGCGTTGTCGAACAGGGCGTGTTCGGCCAGCCGGGCGGTGGCCAGCGCGGCGAGGGCGGTGGCGGCGAGCAGCATGTACATGACGACGATCTGGTAGCGGATGGCGGTCAGCGGGTCGACCCCGGCCAGGATGAGGCCGGTCATGGCGCCGGGCAGGCTGATCAGGCCGACGACCTTGGTGGAATCGATCGCGGGCAGCAGGGCGGTGCGCAGCGCGGAGCGCTGGTGGGGCAGGAAGGCCTCGCGGGCGGGCAGGCCGAGGCACAGGCGGGCCTCGATGGCCGGACGTGCCGTGTAGGTGTCTTCGCGCAGGCGGCGCAGGGTGACTCCGGCGGCTTGCATCGTGCCGGAGACGATCATGCCGCCGACCGGCACGACGACGCGGGCTTGGGTGGAGATGATGCCGAGCGCGAGCAGCGTCCCGAGGGTCAGGATGCTGCCGGTGGCGACTCCGGCGGTGGCCGCCCACCGTGCGCGCGGCAGGCGGGTGCCGCGGTGGCCGGCGACCTGCCCGGCGATGAGGATCATGATCGCGACCCAGGCGAACGCGCCCGGCAGTCCGGTGCGCGCGAATATCACCAGCAGCAGCGCGCCGACCGCGACCAGCTGCACCCCGGCGCGCAGTGAAGCGATGATCAGTTCGCGGGTGAGGTGGAGGCGTTGCCGGTAGGCCACCGCGGCGGCGAGGGCGACCAGTAGCAGTGAGGCGGCTACGCCGGGCCAGCTGGGTACGGAGATTCCGGTCATCTATCCGGCCTCCAGGTAGTCGATCTCGTCGGGCCGGCCCTCAGCGGTGAGGTGTCCGTGGTCGAGGACGAGCACGGTGTGGGCGATGCCGCGCACGATCGCGAGGTCGTGGCTGACCAACACGACGGTCCCGTCCGCAGCGAGGTGGTCGCGGGCGGCGTCGATGATCACAGCGCTGGTGACGCCGTCCAGCGCGGAGGTGGGTTCGTCCAGCAGCAGCACCTCGGGCTCAACGGCCAATGCTCGTGCCAGGCAGACCCGTTGCGCTTCGCCGCCGGAGAGTTCGCTGGTGCGGCGCTGCGCGAAACCGGCGGGGAGCCCGACATGCTTGAGCAGCTGGTCGACGGCTTCGTCGCTGAGCTCTGGGCGCCCGACGCGCAGGTCGGTGGCCACGTCATCAGTGAGCAGCACGGGTCGTTGGGCGACGAGTCCGACCCGGCGCCGCAGCGCGAGCACGTCCAGCTCGGGGAGCGGCACGTCATCGAGCAGGACCTGGCCGGCGCTGGGGTCGTCCAGCCGGTTGAGCAGGCGCAGCAGCGTGGTCTTGCCCGCCCCGCTGGCCCCCACGACGGCCGTGCACTGGCCGGCTGGGATATCGGCGGTGATCTCCGTCAGCAGGTGGGCGTCGCCGCGGGTCACGGTGACGTGGTCAAGGAGGAAGCCGCGCATCATGGCCGTCCGGACGTGGGTGGTGCGGGCAGGGTGATGGTGACGGCGCTGCCGCGGTCGGGTTGGTTGGCGGCGGTGGCGTGGCCGCCGTTGCGCCCGGCGAGAGCGGCCACGATGGCGAGCCCGAGCCCGGTGCCGCCGCCGGAGCGGGCGTTGTCGGCGCGGGTGAAGCGTTCGAAGGCGCGCGGTAGGAAATCGGGATCGAAGCCGGGACCGTGATCGCCGACCGTGATCGTCACGGCGTCGGCGGCCTCGCCGGATGCCGGGCAGCCGATGACGATGATCGGGGGCCCGCCGTGCCGCAGCGCGTTGTCGATCAGATTGCTCACGGCACGATCCAGGTCGTCGGGATCGGCGCGCACCGACAGTCCGGCGGCGCAGTCGAGGATCACGTCGTGCTCGCGGACCGCGGTGCGGTAGCGGGTGATGACGGATTCGAGCGCAGGCCGCAATTCGACGACTGTGTCGGGTGGGGCCGGGGTGTCGGTCTGGTCGCTGCGGGCGAGCAGCAGGAGGTCCTGGGCCAGACGGGACAGTCGCTCGGTTTCCTCCAGTGCCGAGCCGAGGGCGGTGGTCAGCTCGTGTGCGGTGCGGGGGCGGCGGAGAGCGAGTTCGAGTTCGGTGGTGAGCAGGCTCAGGGGGGTGCGGAGTTCGTGGCTGGCGTCGGCGACGAATCGCCGTTCCCGCTTCAGCGCGGCGTGGAGGCGGTCGAGCAGGTCGTTGAACGTCGTGCCGAGCCGGGAGATCTTGTCCCGTGCCGGCGGCAACGGCAGGCGCTCGGAGGTCGAGGCGGTGAGCGCGGCGGCACGGCCCCGCATCCGCTCGACCGGGCGCAGCGCGAAGGCGGCCAGCAGATACGCGCCGACGCCGGCGGCCAGCAGCACCAGCGGGAACGCGATCAGCAGTTCCCGACGCAGGCCGGCGACCGCCGTGTCACGGTCGGACAGGGTCACCGCGACCACGGCGGTCCGGCTGCCGTCGCCGGTCGGGCCGGCAGCGATCCGGGCGGGTCCGTCGACGGTCCCGGCTGCGGCGTGATCAGCCAGGAGCAGCCCGCCGTGGGCCGAGGCCAGCTCGGCGGGGGACAGAAGTGCCGTGCCTGCGACTTCTGGGGAGCTGGCGATGACCCGCCCAGCCGGGTCGAGGACCTGTTCGCCGGTGTCCCGGCTGATGCCGGACAGCTCAGGAACGGGTGCGCCGGCGACGGGTTGCAGGTCGCGTAGCCGGTAGGTCAGCGCTTCGGTGATCGAGGAGTCCAACGACGACCGGGTATGTGTCACGGTCGCGAATCCGACGCCGAGCAGCACCAGCGCCATCAGCACGGTGAATGCCGCGGTGAGTCGGATCCGGATGGGCCAGCGCCGCATCACTGCGGCCTCGGATCCGGACGTCCGCCGTCGGCACGGAGCCGGTAGCCCACGCCACGTACGGTCTCCAGCGAGATCACCCCGAACGCGCGGTCGACTTTCTCCCGCACGCCGCGGATGTGGACGTCCACGACGTTGGACCGGGACTCGTAGGCGAAATCCCAGCAGTGCTCCAGAAGGGCCTCGCGGGTGAGCACCATGCCGGGCTGGCGCAGGAACATCTCCAGCACCGCGTATTCCTTGGCCGTCAACGGAATCTCGGTCTCGCCGCGCCAGCACCGCTGGGAGGCCGGGTCGATGCACAGGTCCCCGGCGGCCAGCGTCATGGGCCGGGCGATCGGGCCACGGCGTGTCAGCGCGCGCAGGCGGGCGAACAACTCGGCCAGGTGGAAGGGCTTGGTGAGGTAGTCATCCGCCCCGCCGTCCAGGCCGACGATCCGGTCGGGCAGCGCGTCGCGGGCAGTCAGCATCAGCACCGGCACCCATACCCGGTTCCGGCGCAGCCGCCGGCACACCTCGAATCCGGACAGCCCGGGCAGCATCACGTCCAGCACCACCGCGTCGTAGTCGCGGCTGGCCGCCGCGCCGAACCCCTCGGCCCCATCGGTGGCGACGTCGACGGCGTAGCCCTCCTCGGCCAGGCCACGGCGGAGCAGGCCGGCCATCTTCGGCTCGTCCTCGACGACCAGTACCCGCATCACCATCACCTCCGATCCGTGTCCCGCACACGGTCGCATCCCGGGTGGGTGATCACGAAAACGTCTTCATCGCAGCTTCATCTCCGCTCACTACTCATGTCATGCAACCACGGTTGCACGTTGAGTAGGAGGGACACGTGAACCACAAGACGAAGATCGGCGCCGGTATCGTGGCCGGCGTTCTCGTCCTCTCCGGCGGTGCGGTCAGCATTGCCTCCGCGGTGGGCGGTGACGGAGACGAGGTCACCGGCGCGGCGGCCGACCGGGCCCGCGCAGCGGCGGTGCGGACGGTACCCGGCGGGACGGCCGACGCCGTCGAGGTGGAGAACGAGGGCGGTAACGCCGCCTACGGCGTCACGGTCACCAAACCCGACCACGGCACTGTCGAGGTCTTTCTCGACAAGGACTTCCACGTCCTAGGTACCGGCGTTCCCGACCGCGACCCTGACGGCGACGATGGCTGATCCAGTGCGCTCGACCGACACCTCTGAGGAGTGACACGACATGTCGTGCGTCATCGCCGGGGCGGCCGTACCGCTGGCGGCCCCGATGTTGGGCGCCGAGGCGGGCGGGAAACGACGACAACAGCACCACCTGCCGGATCCCGTTGCCGCGCAACGATTTGTACGTCACGTCGTACGGGGTGGCGAGCAAGCCGGCGTCATGCTCATGGGCGACCTCGTGGTCACGGAGGCGGACCCACCGAAGATCACCGATGCGCTGCAGGCCCACGGAATCAAGCAGACCGCACTGCACAAGCCCCTGCTGCAACAAGACCCGCCGATCTGGTGGCCCCAGCGATTCCACCGGCCGCCACGCCGCGGGACCAGCAGCCGCCGATCCACCTGGACACCGCTGGTATCGACAAAGCGTTGGGGCGCAGGGGAACCGCGCATGGCGGGATCTACAAGTTCACCGTCGCCGAAAAGGAGACCAACACCGACGGGCACGTCCTGCCACCCACGTTCGGCGTCGCGATCAACGGTGATTTCGCGATGACCGCGCCCGAGGTGCAGAAGGTCATCCAGGCAATGCGCGAGGGCGCGCAACGGCCGGCGCAGGACCGCCCAGCAGCGGCCCGCCATGAACACGACGGCTTGGGTCGGCACGACCTAATCGGGCTGCCCCACAAGCCCCAACCGTCAACCAGTGGCAACCTGGTCTTGCCCGGACACAACAAAGCCTCCCTGACCTGGGCTTTCACCCGGATCGGGAGGCTTCGAAGACCGTCGGGATGACAGGATTTGAACCGGCGACCCCCTGATCCCCACGATCATGGCAATCGTGTGACCTGCGAAAACGGCAAAAGTGGACGCTGCTGCTTTGTCGGCCGCCTGCGGTTTTCGCTGCTGTCGCGCGAGTCGCTGTCCCCAGCCTGTCCCCGAGGCGCCGTGTTGATTGGCGCGTTCCGGTCGGCCAGTTGCGTCCGAGACGCTATGTGGAGGTGCGGGGCCGTCGTTGGTCGGTTGTGGTCAGCGCAGGTATGAGTTGCGGGAGAAGTCCTCGTCATCCCATTCGTCGGTATGTTCGCTGTTTTCCGGTTCGGTTGTTGGGTTGTAGGGAGCGCGTAGGGAGTCGAGGGTTCCGGCAGAGGTGCGCGGTCGTTCTTGGTTCCATACTTCGGCGCGTTGCTCGTCGCCGAGTTGGTCTAGACCGGTTTCGATGTTGGCCAGTCTGCTGCCTACTAGTTTCTCGAATTCGGGTGTCCGGAATACTTCCCGGACGTTGCGTCGGCCAGCGAGGACGTCGGATACCAGGCGACGGACGTGAGTGGGGGTGTCCGCATTGCGGGCGAAGATGGCGAGGTTGGCGCGCAGTTCGCGGACGTCGTCGGGGTTTCCGCCGACGAGATTGGTGATGCCCGAGGCGTCGTCGCGAGAATCGGTCATTGGGGCCTTCCCGCGGGCTGAGGCGCCGGGGTGATCGGCTGGGGAGTCTGTGAAGCGTTCGCATAACCGATCTTCGGAAGAGTGGCCGAGGTGTCGAAGCTCGCCAAACCCCCGACGAGTCCGGTGATCAGGCCCATCATGCCCTCGCTCCCGGACCAGATGTAGTTCCAGGTGCTGGCAATCTCGTGGATCTTCGTGATGATTTTCGTGACCCGCCAGGCGCCGATGATGTCCATCAGCACGTCGACGCCGGGGACCTCTTGCAGGCACCCGGCGGCAGCTATTGCAGCGGCTGCCTCAGCACCGTAGTCGAGTAGCGCGGTGAGACCGCCCATGATGGCGGAGCCTGCTTGTTGAATGGCGATGAGAATCGCGTCGTAGCGTTGCGCGACCTGGGATAGGGCGTTGGCATGGCCCTCGATGCCGTTGGCGAGTTGGTCGAAGTAGCTGCGCGCCGCGTCGGCCGCGTTGCCACGCCACGAAACGAACATCACCGCAGCGCCTTCGGCGATGTTCGTTGCCGCCGCGGTTTCGAATTCGCCCAAGTTCTTCAGCGCGTTTCGGCTCTTCGCGACGGCTTCGAAGTTGCCAACGAATCGTTCCTTGACCCGCCCTTCCACGTCCAGGCCGCATACGGTGAGGATTTTGAGAACGAGTTCGCTTTCACTGAAGAAGCCTGCTCCATCGAGGATTTGCTGCACCATATCTGGCACAGCACCCTCATTGCTTGGATCACTCAGTTTCGATGCTGGATCAACGCGAGGAGCTTTTGCGTCAACGCTTTCATTCAATGGAGTGACAGCACCGGATTGCGTAAGGCCGGTCGCAGAACCGGACAGACAAGACGCGATCGAGGAGAAGTCCGAGTTGAGCCGGTCGCAGACCTCGCCGACCTTGCCAACCAGAGCGTTTCAAGATGAGGCTGCCGTCGCCGCCCTTAAGGCGGACCCACTTATCGACGTACGGTTTGGCATCATCGGTGTACTTGGCGCTCAGGGCACCAGTATTACCGCCGAGAGTCTTGGCGTATGTATCGAGCGCACCTGGAGCAATGTCAAACCCGGACATCATCCCCCTTTTATGGTTCCCGGAGCATAAAAACCGGCAATCGTGGATACCGACCGGGCTAGACTAGTTGACTTGAGTAGCGAAGGCCTTACCCAAAGGAGATTCGGGGACCGTGCAGCAGTCATCGGGACATGAAACGGACCAGTCGGACGCTGAGTCGTTCCGTGCGCCGCTCCGATGGCGGGTCTCTGGTATCCCCATTGTCGTCGTCATCGTCATGGCTGTGGTGCTGATGGGTGTGCAGCGCCCGACCCCGTTCCTGGTGCTCCCGCTTCTGTGCGCGGGGGTTGTGGTGGTCTGCATCGTCGGAACCTGGCGTGCTCGGACCCGCAAGCAGACCGCTCAGATAGCGCTCATTCAGCTCATCGCAGGGTTCGGCGGACTCGCTCTGCTCATGCTCGCCTGAGGTTGGACCTGGGTGGGGCCGGCGGGTGCGACGCACTCTGCACACTGACGCCGGCCTTCTTACCGACAAGCAGAAAGACCGGCTCGCCGCGCTGTTCGCTGACGACGCCCATGTCGACGTCGAAGCGACCCGGGGGATCTACCAGCGCATGATCGCCGCCTACCGCGAAGCCGACCGTGCCCATGCCCGGCAGCTGATGGTCAAGCTCATCGACTCGAACAGCACCGGCGTCCCCAAGCCGCTCACCGAGGTCACCACGCTCGGTCGCACGTTGAACAAGCGAGCAGCTGACGTGCTCGCTGACTTCGACCAGCCCGGTACATCCAACGGCCCGACAGAGGCCATCGACGGCTGGCTCGAGCACCTGCGCGACTCCGCACTCGGACTCCGCAACCTCACTATGATGCGCCCCGGGGTTCTGTGCGGGCTCTGGTCCACAAATGGTCCACACCTGGGCGCGGTGTAGATCAACATCTCAAGACGCATTCTGACAATACAAAGGGCCCGTGAGCTGCGGTTTCGCGACTCACGAGCCCTGTATGATCGACCGTCGGGATGACAGGATTTGAACCTGCGACCCCCTGACCCCCAGAACTGTGGTCAGGCGCTGACCTGCGACAACAGCGAAATGTGGCAGAGCCTGTTTCGCTCTGATGCTGAGCTTTCGCTGTTGTCGCTCGAGTGCTGACCCACAACTGACCCACAACGTGCGCGTGGGACTGTAAAACGAGCGGTGTAATTCCCGATCATGGAAGTGCACCTGATGACCGACATGATGTCCGGCGTGGAGAACGCTGAGGACTTGAACCCCGTGTCCGGGCTGGATGGCCTGGACGAGCA
>NZ_JAAXLS010000028.1 GCF_012328925.1 Amycolatopsis acididurans | reverse complement strand
TCGGGCACGCTCGTGCCCGAAGTCCGAGTCTAGGCCAGGGCCTTGACAGCACTGGTCCGGGCCTGCTTGAGGCCGTCGTGTGACGAACGCGGAGTTTACATCCGCGCCGGCCTGCCTCTACCTTCCTTGCGAAGCCGGTCCCCCATCCGTAGGAGGCCCCCGGGTGCGCGTTCCCGCGGTGGTGGCCCCCACCCTGCTCGTTTTCGGCGGTTCGCTCACGCTGGGCGGCGTCGCGACGTGGCTGGCACTGGCCGGCCTCGTCTCCCCCGTGCTGACGATCCCGATGCACGTCGCCGCCGTGTACGGGCTGTTCGTCGTCGTGCACGAGTCGGTGCACCACGCGGCCGGCCGGATCACCTGGGTCAACGATCTGCTCGGCCGGATCGCGATGCCGTTCGTGTCGTTCGTCGGCGCGTTCCCCTCGGCCCGGTTCCTGCACCTCGACCGGCACCGCAACGACGCCGAGGCGCATCTGACCTCGTGGAACGTCCGCGGGCCGCGCTGGCAGCTGCCGCTGCGGTGGGCGCTGGCCGACATCTGGTACCTCTGCGACTACCTGCGGCGCGGCGCCGCGCGGCCCCAGCTGGAGGCCGCGGAGGCGCTGGCCATGCTGGCCGTGGTGCCCGGTTCGCTCGCCGCGCTGGCCGGCGCGGGTTACGGCTGGCAGCTGGTGGTCGTCTACCTGCTGCCGCAGCGGATCGCGATCGCGATCGCCTCGTGGTGGTTCGACTGGTTCCCGCGCAAGCAGCGACCAGGCGCGCGCACCTATCACCGCGTGCACGCCCGTTATCCCAGCGTGCCGTTCCACCGTTATCTGCAGGCCTGGCATGCCGGGCAGGCCCCGGCCGGGCGGATGGCCGTGGTGCGGGAGCGGCCCGCGCGGTTCCACGAGCTGACGGTGTCCGCGGTGCGGCCGCTGGCACTGGGCACCGTCGCGATCGATTTCGCGGTGCCCGAGCGGCTGCGGCCGGAGTACGCCTTCGCCCCGGGCCAGTACGTCGTGGTCCGGGCGGCCGTGAACGGCGAGGTGCTGGAGCGGACGTACGCGATCTGCTCGGCCGACGCGCTGCGGATCGCGGTCAAGCAGGTGCCGGGCGGCCGGTTCTCCACCTATGCGGCGACCCGGCTCATGGTGGGCGAGAAAATCGAGGTGCTGCCGCGGGCGGGAGCGCGCGTGCTGGATCCCGGTCCTCGCGAGGCCAAGCAGTACGTCGCGATCGTGGCCGGGATCGGCATCGCCCCGGTCCTGCCGCTGCTGGAGCACGCGCTCGCGACCGCGCCGCGCTGCCGGGCGACGCTGCTCTACATCAACCGCAGCGGCGCGGACACCCTGTTCGCCACCGAGCTGACGGATCTGACCAGGCAGTTCGAGGGCAGGCTGCGCATCCAGCACTTCCGCACCGACGAACGCGATCCCGATCTGCGCCCGCCGCGGCCCGCACGGCCGTTCGACAGCATCGGCACGGCGCTGGCGATCTCCTACGAGCGCTACCGGGCGGGCGGGCTCGACGGGCGGCGGTTGCGGACGCTGCTCGAGTCACGGCTGCATCCGGCCAAGGTCGACCAGTGGCTGGTCTCCGCGCCCGCCGAACTGGCCGAACCACTGCTGACCGCGCTCGGCGAGCACGGCGTGCCCGCCGGGGCCGTGCACCGCGAGGAGTTCACTCACGCAGCCGGAGCGCCAGCCTCGGGCATAGCCTGACCGCTTCCCTGGCGTATCCCGCCAGCTCGGCGGGCACCTCCGGTTCGCGCGAGCGGTCACGCGCCATCGGGTAGCCCCACGGGTCGGCGTCGAGGGTCTCCGGCAGCAGTTCGGCGCACAGGCCTCGGCCCTCGCACGCGGTCCAGTCGATATGCAGTCGCACCTTCGTTTTCCTTCCTCATCCGCGCGGCGCATCCGCCACGCAGGTGCCAAGCGATTTCGTCGCCGAACACCGACAACGTGCTGCGCACGAAGCGCGCGGTGCCGTCGGGGTGGTGGCACGCGCCCCGCCCCTCGACCAGGTCGGCCAGCCAGGCCACCCGTGCGGCCAGGTCGGGGCCGCCGCCGTCGGCCAGTGCGGTCATCGTCTGTGCGATGGCGGGCAGCCCGCGCAGGCACGGCCCGCACTGCCGGGCGCTCTGCTCCGCGAGATAGCCGACCACCTTGGTGGCCGCGGCGAGCCCGCATTCCCCGGCGCCGAGCGCGATCACCACGCCCGCGCCCGGCGACCCGCCGATCGGCCGCAGTCCCTCACGCGACATCGGAGTTCGAAGGCCTGCCGCCGGGACCCAGGTGCCGTGGTAGCCGCCGATGAGCACCGCGCGCAGGTCGCCGGTTTCGCCGAGCACCTCCCGCAGCGGCACCCCGACTTCGAACTCGCGCACGCCCGGCCGTGTGACGGCGCCGCTGACGGTGGCCAGGAACGTGCCCGGTTCGGCCGCCGTGCCCCGCCGCCGGAACCAGTCCGCGCCGTAGCGCGCGATCTGGGCGATGTGCGCGAGCGTCTCGACGTTCTGCACGAGCGTCGGCCGCCCGCGCACCCCGGAGTGCGCGGTGAGCGCGAGCCGGTCGGCGGGGCGGGCGGGACGACCCTCGATCGCCGACACGACGGCCGATTCCTGGCCGCTGACGAACGCTTCCGGTGCGTGCACGACGCGCACCGCGATCGCGTCCCAGCCCGCGCGCTCGGCCAGTGCCGCGCGCACCGCGTCGGAGGCCTTACCCGCCGGGACGTAGAGATAGGCCTCGGAGGCGCGGACCGCCTCGGCCGCGAGCTGCAGCCCGTCGAGCACGAGATGCGGTGCGCGCACCAGCAGCGTGTGGTCCTTGCGGCTCGCGGGCTCGCCCTCCGCGCCGTTGCCGATGACGACGGCGTCGCGGCCCGCGGCGACGGTCGCGAGCTTGCGCGCCACCGGGAATCCGGCGCCGCCTCGGCCGGTGAGCCCGGCTGCTTCGAGGTCGCGGATCAGGGTGCCGGCCTCGCGGCGCCACGGGATGGGGCCGGACACACGGTGGTGGGTGGTCAGATCCGGCGCGGTCGCGTCGAGCAATCCGGTCTTCATACGTGTGCTTTCTGTCGAGAAGGAACCGTGGCCACGCGCCAGCCGAGCGCGCCGAGTACCGCGGCCACGCAGATCACGGCGAGCGAGAGGAACCACGCCGCGCCGCTGTCGGTGCCGTTGCCGAGCGCGTGCACCAGCGCCGTCGGCCACAACGCGTAGGCGGCCCAGTGCACCGCGCGCCACGTGCGCTCGCCGATGCGGTGCCGGACGAGGCTGGTCGCGACGAGCGCGATCAGCAGGTCCAGCGCGACCGTGCCGAGCCCCTGCCAGAACGGCCGGTAGTTGCCGACGAACGGGAACACGATGTCGAACAGGCGCAGTTGCGCGTACGGATCGAACAGCAACAGCCCCACGTGCAGCCCGAGGAACACCGTGGCGACGAGGCTGACGTTGCGGTGCACCGCGGCCACGGCGAACCGCGGCAGCCACGGCGCGGGTTTTCCCGACCGGGTCGCGATACCGAGGAACACCGAGACGGTGAGCAGGACCAGCGCCACGACGCCGGTGCCCCGCCCGTAGTCCCACAACGCGGTCGCGGTCATGACGGCCACCCGTTCAGTGTCAGCACCGTGCCGTCGACCGCGACCAGCCGCGCCGCGGCGGTGAGGCTGCCCGGCGCGCCGTGGCCCCGCACGAGTGCGGCGGTGGAGAACGCGTTGGCATCGACGCACCGGTCGGCGACCACGGTGGCGCTGCGCCACACGCGTGGTGCCGGCTGGCACGTCCGCGGGTCGAGCACGTGGTGCAGGACCCGGTCGCCGCGCCGCCAGCTCCGGCTGCTCGTGCTGGAGGTGGCCATCGCCGCCCCCGAGGGGATCCGCACCTGGCACGCCGGATCGCCGGGCCGGTCCTGCACGCGCACCCGCCAGCCCCCGGCCGGGCCCGCGCCCGCGGTCGCGAGATCGCCGCCCAGTTCCACCATGACGCCGGTGTCCAGTGCGCCCGCGACGAGCCGGGCGCAGCGGTCGGCCGTCCACGCCTTCGCGGTCGCGCCGAGGTCGACCCGGATGCCGCCGGGCACCGTCAGTTTCCGCCCGTCGAGCCGGATCCGGCGCCAGCCGGGCGCCGGCCGTACCTGGACCGGCACGGCGGGCCCGTCCAGCGGGACCAGCGGCAGGTCACGGTCGTAACCCAGCGCCGCCAGTGCGTTGCCGAGGGTGGGATCGACGTCGCCGCCCGTCTGCTCGGCCGCGCGCAGTGCCGCGGCGATCAGCCCGGCCAGCAGTTCGCTCACCTCGACCTCGGTGCCCGCCTGCTCGGCGAGCGCGAGTTCGGAGTCGGGCCGGAACCGGCTGCACGCCTTGTCCACGGCCGCCAGTTCCTCTTCCACCAGCGCCCGCGCGTCGGTCAGCGCGCCGGGATCGGTGACCACGACCCGCGCCGTGGTGCTCCATACCGGCCACTGCGTGACGGTGTCGCCGGTGAGCAGTGTCGTGCTCATGGTCACGAACCCCTCGATTGCCCGTGTGCCGCGATCCCGCTGTTGTCGGGCTGGACGGCGACGCCGGAGTTGGACTGACTCTGACTGTCCGTTGTGGACTGCTGGGTGCTGGTGCTGCTACTGGTGCCCTGGCTCGACGTGCCGTTGACCGTGCAGGCGACCAGCGTCGTCCCGGCGATCCCCGCCACGGCGACGCCGGTGGTCACGATCGCGACCCGGCGCAGGCCTTTTTCCCTGATGTTCACGACTGTCCCTGATTCTGGTTGTTGCGCTGGGCCGAGGTGGCTTCGCTGACGCGTTCCAGCGTCGCGGTGTTGCCCGAGGCGGTCGCGGTGACCGTCACGGTGTCGCCGTTGGCGATGCCGGAGACGCCGGCGCTGCCGATCGTGTAGGTCTTGGTGTACCCGTCCGCGCTGCGCGCGGTCAGTTCGGTCGCGCTCAGCTCGGTCACGGTGCCGGTCTGGGTGAGTTCGGTGGTGTAGCCGCCGTTTCCGTCGGAGACGACGTACTCGCCGTGCAGCGAGCCGGCCAGCCCGAACTGCCCGCCACGGGGCCCGCCCTGCATCATCTGGCCGCCGGGGCCGCCCTGCGTACCGGAGGAGGAGCCGGTCGAACCCGAAGCGGCGTAGATGGCGGCGCCGCCGGCGGCCACCACGGCGACCGCCACCGCGGCGGACACCACGGTCTTCCTGGTGGACCAGCGTTGCGGCGGCCTGTTCTGCGGCGCACCCCACTGGTGCTCTCCGGCGTCCGAAGTGGACGGAGGGAGCTGCTCGGTCGTCATGTCGGTCCTCTCGTGTCTGCGACTTGCGTGAGAACCACGGTGCGACCGGTGTCTGTGACATCGCTGTGGACGCGTTGGGCTAATGCTGTGGCCCTGTTTCACACAGCGACTACACAGGAAACACACAACGACCCCACACGTACCGGAGCGATCGTCGTGTCATGAACGTGCGGAAGTCTGCCTCCGGCCGGACGCGGCGGCGCGTGCGGCCGCTGCGGACGAAGCTCATCGCCTCGCTGGTCGCATTGCTCACCGTCGTGTGCGTGCTGATCGGCGTGATCAGCGAGCTCGCGCTGGGCGCGTTCCTGACCCGTCAGGTGGACAGCCAGCTGCACGACACCATCGCGCGGGCGCAGATGACCGACGACCACCACGGCCCCGATCCGGGCCAGGCACTGACCATCTCCGGCACGGTGACCGGCACCGTGCACGCGTGGATCTCCAGCACCGGCACGCACGCCGAAATGCTGGCCACCGAAGGGGATTCGCACGAGGCGCACCCCGTTCCCCTTGGTGGGGGCGACGAGCAGGTGCTGAGCAGGGTCGCGGGCAACGGGGTCGTGCAGACCATCTCGCTCTCCGGCGGCGACTACCGGGTCATCGCGATCGCCACGCCCACCGGTACCGAGGTGTTCGGGCTGCCGCTGGGCCAGGCGCAGGACACGTTGTTCACCGTCGGGCTGATCCTCGTCGCCGTCGCCGCCATCGCGGTGCTCGGCGCCGGGATCGTCGGCGCGTTCGTGGTGCGCCGCACGCTGCGCCCGCTCGACCGGGTCGCGGCGGCCGCCTCCAAGGTCACCGAACTGCCGCTGGATCGCGGGGACGTGGCGCTGTCGGTGCGGGTTCCGGTGACCGACACCGATCCGAGCACCGAGGTCGGGCAGGTCGGGTACGCGCTCAACCAGATGCTCGGGCACATCGACAACGCGCTGGACGCCAGGCAGGCCAGCGAGACACGGGTGCGGCAGTTCGTCGCCGACGCCAGCCACGAACTGCGCACGCCGCTGGCCGCGATCCGCGGATACGCCGAGCTGACGCGCCGTTCGCACGGCCGGGTGCCGCCGGACATCGCGCACGCGATGAACCGGGTCGAGTCCGAGGCCTCCCGGATGACCACGCTCGTCGACGATCTGCTGCTGCTCGCGCGCCTGGACGCCGGGCGGCCTCTGGAGGAGACCGAGGTGGACCTCACCCGGCTGGTCGCCGACGCGGTGGGCGACGCGCACATCGCCGGCCCCGATCACCGGTGGCAGCTGGAACTTCCCGACGAAGGTGTCCTCGTGCGGGGCGACGCGCAGCGGCTGCACCAGGTGCTGGCGAACCTGCTCGCCAACGGCCGCACGCACACTCCACCCGGCACGACCGTGACGACCCGCCTTGCCGTGTCGGCCGACGGGAGCGCGGTGCTCACCGTCACCGACAACGGGCCGGGTATCGCACCCGAGCTGCTGCCGAACGTCTTCGAGCGGTTCGCCCGGGGCGACTCCTCCCGCTCCCGCGCCGCCGGCAGCACCGGGCTGGGGATGGCGATCGCGGCGGCCGTGGTCGCCGCGCACCACGGCAAGATCGGCGTGCACTCGCGGCCCGGCCGCACCGAATTCGAGGTCCGGCTGCCGCGCACAGGGTTCTCACAGGGTCGGCACAAGCATGGCCAAGCTCGCGCCGACACAGTGAAGGCATGACCGTCCTAGCCGACCGATCGGCCTCGAACAGCCCGTCAGCCGCCTCCCGCCGCCGCACCGGCGAGCCCAGATGGGTGCGGCCCGCGGTGCTCGGGCTGCTGTTCGCGACCGCGGTGCTCTACATCTGGGGCCTGGGCGCGTCCGGCTGGGCCAACGCGTTCTACTCGGCCGCCGCGCAGGCCGGTGGTGAGAGCTGGAAGGCCTGGTTCTTCGGCTCCAGCGACCCGTCGAACGCGATCACGGTCGACAAACCGCCCGCCGCGTTGTGGGTGATGGGGCTGTCGGTCCGGCTGTTCGGGCTCAGCTCGTGGAGCGTGCTGGTGCCGCAGGCGCTGATGGGCGTCGGCTCGGTGGGCGTGCTGTACGCGACGGTGCGGCGGGTGAGCGGGCCGGGCGCCGGGCTGCTCGCCGGCGCGGTGCTCGCGCTGACGCCGGTGGCGGCGTTGATGTTCCGGTTCAACAACCCCGACGCGCTGCTGGTGCTGCTGCTCGTCGTCGCGGCCTACGGCACGGTCCGCGCGATCGAAAAGGCGAGCCCGAAGTGGCTGATGCTCGCCGGGGTCGCGATCGGCTTCGGCTTCCTGGCCAAGATGCTGCAGGCGTTCCTCGTGCTGCCCGGTTTCGCGCTGGCCTACCTGATCGCAGCGCCCACCTCGCTGGGAAAGCGCTTCCAGCACTCGCTGGCCGCGCTCGGCGCGGTGATCGTCTCGGCGGGCTGGTACATCGCGGTGGTCGAGCTGTGGCCCGCGTCGTCGCGGCCGTTCATCGGCGGCTCGCAGAGCAACAGCATCCTGGAACTCACCTTGGGCTACAACGGTTTCGGCCGTATCACCGGTGACGAGGTGGGCAGCCTCGGCGGTGCGCAGAGCAGCGGCAGCTGGGCGCGGCTGTTCGGCAGCGAGATGGCAGGCGGGATCGCGTGGCTGCTGCCCGCGGCGGCGCTGGCGTTGTGCGCGCTGATCTGGCTGACCTGGCGTGCACCGCGGACCGACGCCACGCGCGCGTCCGCGATCGCATGGGGCGGCTGGCTGATCATCACCGGTGGCGTGTTCAGCTTCATGAGCGGCATCATCCACCCCTACTACACCGTGGCGCTGGCCCCGGCGGTCGCCGCGCTGGCCGGCATGGGCGCGACCCGGCTGTGGCGGCTGCGGTCCCATCCGATCGCGGCCGGGCTGCTCTCCAGCGGTATCGCGCTGACCGCGCTGACCGCGTATCTGGTGCTGGGCGACTGGCAGCCGTGGCTGAAGTACACGGTGCTGCTGATCGGACTCGCCGGAGCCGCGTTGATCCTCGTCGCGGACCGGCTGCCGGTGACCGCCGCACGCGGGGTCGCGACGGTGGCGCTGGTGGCCTCGCTCGCCGGATCGGGCGCCTACACGGCCGCGACGGCCGCGACCGAGCACACGGGGGCGATCCCGGCCGCGGGACCGAGCGGAAGCGCGTTCGGTGGTTTCGGCGGCGGCATGCCGGGGGGTGCTCCCGGCGGCGGCCAGGGTGGCTTCCCCGGCGGCGGTGGCCGGGGTGGTGGCATCGGCAGCCTGCTCACCACGAGCACGCCGAGCGAGGCCCTGACTTCCTTGCTGCGCACGACAAGCGCGGGCTACACCTGGGCAGCGGCGACCGTGGGCTCCAACCCGGCGGCGAGCTATCAGCTGGCGGCGGACGTGCCCGTGATGGCCGTCGGCGGGTTCAACGGCACCGATCCCGCGCCGACGCTCGCGCAGTTCCAGGACTACGTCAAGCAGGGAAAGATCCACTACTTCATCGGCACCGGTTCGCAGATGCGGTCCTCCTCGGGCAGTGACGACGCGCAGGAGATCGCCGACTGGGTCGCGGCCACCTTCACCGCCACCACCGTCGGCGGCGCCACGGTCTACGACCTGACGTCCTGATCCAGCCCCGGTTCCCCTTTCACAGAGCGGGCACAGCGAAGGCACAAGGCCACCCCAGGGCGAGCGCCCACTGTGGACTCATGACCGTTGCCATGCCTGTTCAGTCCGCGCCACGGGCCGGGACGACCCCGATCGACACCAGGGCCGGCCGGCCCGTGCTCGACGTCGTCATTCCGGTCTACAACGAGGAAACCGACCTCGAACCGTGCATCCGGCGCCTGCACGCGCACATGTCCGCCACGCTGCCCTACCGCTTCCGGATCACGGTGGCGGACAACGCCAGCACCGACACCACACTCGAAGTCGCCGAGCGGCTCGCCCGCGAGTTCGACGAGGTCGAGGTCCATCATCTCGACGAGAAAGGCCGTGGCCGCGCACTGAAAGCGGTCTGGTCCACTTCGGACGCTCCGGTGGTCGCGTACATGGACGTCGACCTCTCCACCGATCTCGCCGCGCTCGCCCCGCTCGTCGCGCCGTTGCTGTCCGGGCATTCGGATCTGGCGATCGGGTCCCGGCTGGCGAAGGGCGCGCGGGTGGTGCGCGGGCCGAAGCGGGAGTTGATTTCGCGGTGCTACAACCTGATCCTGCGCGGCACGCTCGCCGCACGGTTCTCCGACGCGCAGTGCGGGTTCAAAGCCATCCGCGCCGACGTGGCCAGGCAGCTGCTGCCGCTGGTCGAGGACACCGGCTGGTTCTTCGACACCGAACTGCTCGTGCTGGCGCAGCGCGCGGGACTGCGCACGCACGAGGTGCCGGTGGACTGGATCGACGATCCGGACTCCTCGGTCAACATCGTCGCGACCGCGACCGCCGACCTCAAGGGCGTGGCGCGGATGATCAGGGCGTTCGCCACGGGATCGCTGCCCATCAGCGAACTGCGCGCCCAGCTGGGGCGGGAACCGATCGGCGTCTCGACGCCCGGCGTGCCCCCGAAGCTGGCGACCCAGCTGGTCCGCTTCGCCGCCGTCGGCGCCGGCAGCACGCTGGCCTACCTGCTGCTGTTCCTGGTGCTGCGGCTGGGCATGGGCGCACAGGCCGCGAACTTCCTCGCGCTCGCGATCACCGCGGTGGGCAACACCGCGGTCAACCGGCGCGTCACGTTCGGCATCCGCGGTTGCTCCCGCGTCGCACGGCACCAGTTCGAGGGGCTGATCGTGTTCGGCCTCGGGCTCGTGCTCACCAGCGGTTCGCTCGCGCTGATCCCGGCCACCAGCGTCGCGCTCGAAGTCACCGTGCTCGTGCCGGCCAACCTGGCCACCACCATCCTCCGTTTCGTCCTCCTGCGTGGCTGGGTGTTCCACCCGCGGCGCCAGGGCGACCCAGTGCAGGGGCAATCGTCATGACCAGCGTTCTCACCGGGCCACCGCGGGCAGAACCGCGGCACCGGGCGAGCGGGCCCGGCCGGTCCGGAAGTCCGAAGTGGATCACACCGGCCGTGCTGCTCCTGCTCGCCGGGACGGCCGTGCTGTACTTCTGGAACCTGACCGCGTCCGGCTACGGCAACAGCTTCTACGCCGCCGCCGTGCAGGCGGGCACGCAGAACTGGAAGGCGTGGCTGTTCGGCTCGCTGGACTCCGGTAACTCGATCACCGTGGACAAGCCGCCCGCCGCGATGTGGGTGGCGGTGGGCTTCGCGCGCGTCTTCGGGTTCTCCAGCTTCGCGGTGCTCGCCCCGCAGGCGGTCATGGGTGTCGCGTCGGTCGGCACGCTCTACGCCACCGTCAAGCGCACCTCCGGTCCGGTGGCCGGACTGTTCGCCGGAGCGACGCTGGCGCTGACCCCGGTGGCGGCGCTGATGTTCCGGTTCGACAACCCCGACGCGCTGCTCGTGCTGCTGCTCGTGACCGGCGCCTGCTGCACGGTCCGCGCGATCGAGAAGGCCGGTCCGAAATGGCTTGTGTTCGCCGGGGTCGCGATCGGGTTCGGCTTCCTGACCAAGATGCTGCAGGCGTTCCTGGTGCTGCCCGCGTTCGCGCTGGCCTACCTCATCGCCGCGAACACCTCGCTGGGCAAGCGTTTGCTGCACCTGGCCGCCGCGACGGTCGCGGTGCTCGTGTCCGCGGGCTGGTTCGTCGCGCTGGTGGAGATCTGGCCCGCGTCCTCGCGGCCCTACATCGGCGGCTCGGCGAACGACAGCCTGCTCGAACTCGCACTGGGCTACAACGGTCTCGGCCGCATCTTCGGCGGCGACGGCAACGCCGGTGGCGGAATGGGCGGTGGCGGCGGTTTCGGCGGCAGCGCCGGGATCACGCGGCTGTTCAACTCCTCCTGGGGCGGGGAGATCTCGTGGCTGCTGCCCGCTGCGCTGATCGGGCTGGGTGCCGGGTTGTGGTTCACCCGGCGCGCGCCACGCACCGACCGCACGCGGGTCGCGCTGGTGCTGTGGGGCGGCTGGCTGCTGGTCACCGGGATCGTGTTCAGCTACATGAGCGGCACGGTGCACCCGTACTACTCGGTCGCGCTGGCTCCGGCGATCGCCGCACTGGTCGCCGTCTCGGGGCGTGCGCTGTGGCTGGGCCGGGCCAACCTTTCCGCACGGGTGGTGCTCGCCGCGATGGTCGCGGTGACCGCGATCTGGGACTACATCCTGCTCGACCGTTCCCCGGACTACCTGCCGTGGCTGAAGTTCGTGCTCGTGGCGGTGGGGCTGCTCACGGCCACCGGGATCGCGGTGGGGCTGCACGAGTTCCGGCGCGCCGCGACGGTGCTGCTCGCGGCGGCGGTGCTGACGCTGGGCCTCGGCAGCGCGGCGTACGCGGTGACCACCGCGAGCCGGCCGCACACCGGCTCGATCCCGGCTTCGGGCCCGTCCAGCACCTCGATGGGCGGCAACATGGGCGGGACGCCGCCGACGGGCAGCGGCCAGGCGCCCGGCGGCTCCGCGCCGACCGGTGCCGGACGGGCAGCCGGTGGCGCGCAGGGCGGCGAATCGTCCACCGAACTGACCACGTTGCTGTCGCAGACCACGACGAAATGGGCGGCGGCGGCAGGCAGTTCGCAGACCGCGGCCGAGCTGGAACTGGCCAGCGGCAAGGCGGTGATCGCGATCGGCGGCTGGAGCGGCACCGACAACTCGCCGACGTTGGCCCAGTTCAAGGCCTATGTCGCGGCCGGTGAGGTCAAGTACTACCTCGCGGGCGGCATGGGCGGCGGCGGTACGGGCGGCACCGATTCGTCCTCGAGCGCGATCCAGCAGTGGGTCGAGGCGAACTTCAGCTCGATCACGGTCGGCGGTTCGACGGTGTACGTGCTGACGTCCTGAGCGGTCCGATCTCACAGGTTCGCTTCACAAAGACCACAGGGCCACCACAGGCGGGCGCTCGACACTGGACAGCAGAGGCAAAGGAGGGAACCATGATCAATCCCCTCGCTCAGGTCGTCTGGCACAGTGCGAGCGCCCGCGGCCCTCGGTCGGTCAACGCCGACGCGGCGAGCGGTTTCGGTGAACCGCCCGTGTTCGCCGTCGCGGACGGGATCGGCGACTCCCCCGCCGCGGCCCGCGCGGCGCGGATCGCCGTGTCGGCCGCCGTGCTCACCTCGGCGGGCCCGGTGGACTCGCTGCTGGCCGCGCAGGGGGCGGTCAGCGGCGATCCGTCCTCGGGCGACTGTGTCCTCGTGGTCGCGGTGCCCTACGCCGGCGGCTATCACATCGGCTGGGTCGGCGACGTCCGCGCCTACGCCTGGGACGGTGCTTCACTGCGGCAGCTCACCCACGACCACACGCTCGCCCAGTACTTCCGCGACCGCGGCCAGGACGCCTCGCCGCAGATGGAGCACATGGTCACCACGAGCGTGCGCACCGCGGGCGCGACCCGGTTCGGGCTCACCGCGCTGCGCCGTCCGGCCGGCCTGCTGCTGACCACCGACGGGGTGCACAAGCGCCTTCCGCCTGCGACGATGGCCGAACTCCTGCGGCGGCCCAGCAACTCCGCCCGGTCCCTGGTGGACGCCGCGCTGGCCGCGGGCGGCACCGACAACGCGACCGCACTGCTGGTCGAATGCGAGCCGCGGCTTTCCGAACCGGCCACCGAGGCGTTCGCGGTGGCGGCCTGATCCGTGGGTCAGGCGAGCGCGAGCAGTGCGATGGCGCCCGCCGCGCCGCACAATCCGGCGACCTGCCGCCGGCCGATCCGTTCCCGCAACACCACCAGGGCCAGCACGACCGGAATCGCCGGGTACAACGCGGAAAGCACGGTGGCGATGGCGACCAGCTGCTGATGGCTGGCGACCCAGTACAACACGATCGCGACGCTGCCGAGCGCTCCGGCACCGGCCGTCGTGATCGCCCAGCCTCCCGGCACGCGCAGTCCGGGCCGGCTGCCCGCGATCAACGCGATGATCACCACCACGGACACCACACGGCTCGCCGCCACAGGCCACAGCCCCGCCGCGAGCGGAACGCGCGTCATGCCCAGAAACTGCACGGCGAACCCGACGCCGGCGATCAGTGCGTCCCGCAGGGCCGGCGCCGGGGTCGTGCGGTGCTGCCCCGGGGGCGCCGGCTCGGCGGAGGTCAACCAGATCGCGGGCAGCGCCAGTGCGACACCGACCGCGCTCATCACTCCCGGTCGCTCCCCCAGCAGCGCGAAGCCGACCAGCACCGGAATGGCCACCGCCCCGACGTCACTGATCGGCACCACGACGCTGAGCGCGCCCCGGCTCATCGCGCGGTAGAGGAACGCCACCCCGACCCCGGTTCCGGCACCGGACAGCGCGCCCCAGCACAGCTCCGCCGGCGAGGCCGCCGCGGATGTCCACACCAGCGCGGCGAGCACGGTGACGACGGTCCCGCCCACTTGCGCGAACAGCGACACCGTCAAGGCGGGTGCCCGCCGCGCGGCCAGGCCGTTGACGAAATGGGTGACCCCGAAGCACACGGCCGCGAACAACGCCATCAGCTCACCCACACCGGCCCGCCGCCTTCGTCCGTTCGGCCTGACCGACCGGGCACACCTGCCCGCCGGCGACGCAGCACGCGCGGTCGCACAGCCGGCACAACCGGGCTGCGTCGGGCCGTTCCGCATAAGCGCCGGCCAGGAGCTTGCCGAGCAGGGCGACCAGCGTTTGCTGTTCGGACCCGCTGAGGCCGCCCACGATCCTGGCCAGCTGCTCCTCGCGGGAACGCAGTATCCGCCCGGCCATGCGCCCGCCTTCGGCCGTCAGACGGACGGAGACCGACCGGGCCGAGGTCACGTCGCGCTCGATCAAGCCATGGGCCGCCAGCGTGTCCACCATGCGGGTCGCCGCGGGCTGGCTCAGCCCGATGCGCCTGCCCAGCGCGGTGACCGACAGTCCGGGCTCGGTGGAGAGCACCACGACCGCGGCGGCCGCACTCGCGCTGACACCAGCAGCCGTGACGGCGCCGGCCAGCATCAAGTCACTGATCGTCAGGGCCGCGGCCCCGAGCAGGTTGCACGCTCGCTTCTCATGCATGAGTCATGCATACCCAAGCCGTTCGCGGTGAAACATGCGGGCGCAACGGCAAGTGCTACCGGTTTCGCTCACAATCCGGGAAGTCCCTCAATCGGGAGCGGTTGCCGCCGGATTTGGGCCTGGCTACCATTGACAACTTGAGCGCGAATCGCACCCGATCGTCGGCGAGATAACGGGGTGGCCAGGGGAAGATGGCGCGGGCCAATACGCGGAACGACATTTTCCTGAATTGTCCGCCGGTTTTGGAGCGGCACACGTTCAGCGCAATGGAAAGCTCGATTCAGCACCGCGGTTACCGGTGGGCAACCTACGGTGACTCTGAAGTGTGGCCGCTGGGAGTGCGGAGCGTGACGATTGGGCCGTCGGAGTCATTTTCCCCGACGAGTCCTGCGCGCACCGAAACGGTGACTGCTTAAGCTGACAACGAATCCAGGTTCGTGACTACGCGTTTGGGGAGCAGCATGAGCACTGTCCCGGTGTTCAGACACCGTGAGCCGTTGACGCGTAGCGATCTGGAGTCAATCACCGATGACGCCCACCGCTATGAGCTGGTGGATGGGGTGCTCCTGATGAGCCCATCGCCCCGTCCACTGCATCAGCGCGTCGTGACGCGCGTCCTGGCCGCGGTCGTCAAGGAATGTCCCCGCGACTGCGAGGCACTGCCCGCGCCCGTGGATGTGGTGCTCGCGGAGGATACGGTGCTCATTCCCGACGTCGTCGTGGGACGCCGGGCGGATTACACGGAACGGGCACTCGTCGGGGTGCCCGTTCTTTCGGTCGAGGTCATCTCCCCGTCCAGCCGCCTGATCGATACCAAGCTCAAGCGCGCCAAACTGGCCGAGGCCGGCTGTCCGCACTACTGGATCGTGGACCCCTACGTACCGAGCGTGCTGTGTCTGTCGCTGGCCGACGGCGAGTACGTGGTCGCCGCCGAGGCGAAGTACGACAGCACTGTCACGCTGGAGTTGCCGTTCCCGGTTTCGCTCGTTCCGGAGGACCTCGTTTCCGACTACTGAGGCCTAAGCTGGGGTATGCGTATCGCGGTGCGCGCGTCCTGGCTGTTCGACGGCACGCGCCTGCGTGCCGATCCGGTCGTCGTGATCGACGGCGAACGTATCGAATCCGTCGCTTCCGGCCCACCGCCGCCGGGAGCCGCGCTGGTCGAGCTGCCCGGCGCCACACTGCTGCCCGGCCTGATCGACCCGCACGTCCACCTCGCCTTCGACGCCGGAGCCGCGCCGGTCACGACGCTCGCCGAACGGTCCGATGTGGACGTACTGGCCGCAATGGAACGCGCGGCGCGCACCGCCCTGCGTGGCGGCGTCACGACGGTGCGCGACCTGGGCGACCGCGGCTACCTCGCCCTGCGGCTGCGCGAAACCGTGCGGGGACTGCCGACCATCCTCGCGGCGGGACCGCCGCTCACCACCGCCGCCGGGCACTGCCACTATCTCGGTGGCACGGTGCGCCCGGGTGCCGCCGGAATGCGGGCGGCGGTGCGCGAACGGGCCGAACGCGGCACCGAGGTCATCAAGATCATGGCCAGCGGCGGCACCCTGACCCCGGGCACCCGCCAGTACAAAGCCCAGTTCGAGGTGACCGAGCTGCGGGCGGCGGTCGAGGAGGCCCACCGGCACGGGCTTCCGGTCACGGTGCACGCGCACGCCGTGCCCGCCATCGAGAACGCCGTCGCGGCCGGGGCCGACGGGCTGGAACACGTGAGCTTCTGGACGGCGGACGGCGTCGGCACCCCCTCCCCCGGACTGGTGGGCGAGATCCTCCGGCGCCGGGTCGTGCTGGGCCTCACCGTCGGCACCGCGCCGAAGCCGGGCGGGCCGCGGCCGCCCGCCGACGTGCTGCGCCGCATGCCGTTGATCAGGGCGAACCTGCGGATGCTGCGTGAGGAAGGCGCGACGATGGTGATCGGCACCGACGCGGGCATCGGTGCCGTGAAGCCACACGACGTGCTCCGCCACGCCCTCCCCCAGCTCAGCGAGCTCGGCTTCGATCCGGCGGAGGCCCTGCGCACGGCGACCGAGGGCGCCGCGAAGGTGTGCGGTGTCGGCGATCGCAAGGGCAGGATCGCGCCCGGTTACGACGCCGACCTCCTCGCCGTCGACGGCGATCCGCTGACCGACCCCGCCGCGCTGCACCGCATCCGCGCCGTCTACTCGCGCGGCACCCCGGTGGCTGATTAACCCGCCGGCTGCAGGTGGACGACCTTCGTCCTGGTCATCTCGTCCAGCAGTTCCGGCCCGTAGCCGAAGCCTTCGCCGCTGGCGGCCCTCGGCTGTGCCGCGCCGCCGGGTGCGCCGCCGAACACCGCGTTGACCTTGACGGTACCGACCGGCAGCTCACGCCACGCGCGCTGGGCGTGGTCCATCGAATTGGTGAGCACGGTCGCCGCGAGCCCGTAGCGGTCGTCGCACGCTTCGCGCAGCGCCTGGTCGAAATCGTCCACGACGCGGACCGGCGCGACCGGACCGAACGTCTCCTCCCGCAGCACGCGCATCTGCGGAGTGCAGCCGGTGAGCACCGTCGGCGGATAGTAGGCGCCTTCACCCGGCTCGCCGCCTGTCCGCACCGTCGCACCCTGCTCCCGCGCCTCGGTCACGTGCGCGTGCACCTGCTCGCGCTGCCGCGTGTCGACCAGCGGCGGGATGGTCTGCTTGCCCGCCTGCGCGACGAGCGCTTCCACGAAGCGGTCGGCGATGTCGCGGTGTGCGTAGATCCGCTCCACGGACACGCAGATCTGGCCGGCGTTGGCGAACGAGCCGAGCGCGGCCTGCTCGGCGGCCCATTCCGGGTCGACGTCGCCGTCCACGATCAGGGGATCGTTGCCGCCGTTCTCCAGGATCGTCTTCGCCCCGGTACGCGCCGCCGTTTCGGCGATCACCCGGCCGGTGGCGCTGCTGCCCACGTGCGCGATCACGTCGACGCCCTCGTGCCCGGTCAGCCGCGCGCCGACCTCGCCGTCGCCGGCGACGCAGGTCAGCACGCCGCCCGGCAGTTGCGCGGCGACGAGTTCGCTCATCCGCAGTCCGGTTTCCGGGCAGCGTTCGCTCGGCTTGTGCACCACGGCGTTGCCGGTGGCCAGCGCCGCGCCGAGCAGGCCGCACGCGACCGCGACCGGGTCGTTCCACGGGGTCAGCGCGAGCACCACGCCGCGCGGTTCGGGCACCATCAGGTCGGTGGCCGCCCAGTCGCCGTGCAGGGTGCGGCCGCGGTGCAGCGGGCCGAGTTCGGCGTACTGGTCCAGCGTGCCCGCCCCCGCGAGCACCCCCTCCCAGGCCTCCTCGACGAGCTTGCCGGTCTCCTTGTTGTTCAGTTTCGCCAGCTCGCCGGCGTGGTCGCGCAGCGCCGAGGCGGCCGCCCGGAGTGCGGCCGCGCGTTCGGCGGCGGGTGTTCGCGCCCAGCCGGGGAACACTGTCCTGGCGTCGTCGATCACGTCAGTCATGGCGCAGAAGTACCCAGTGAGCGGTACCGTGAATCGCGTGAGCGACAAGGACATCATCGGCAACATCGACGCGCTGATCGCCGAGGAGCACGAGCTGCGCACCAAGGCCGTCGGCGCCGGTCTCGACGAGTCCGACCGCGACCGCATGCGAGTGCTGGAAACGCAGCTGGACCAGTGCTGGGATCTGCTGCGGCAGCGACGCGCGCGACGCGAGTTCGGTGAGGACGACGCCGACGCCGAGGTACGGCCCGCCAGCGAGGTGGAGTCCTACCGCCAGTAGACGATCTCGCCCGGCCGGAGCAAGATTGACTTGTGGCGCGGAAAAGGGTCACCAACCTGGTCACGGCCGGCATCGTCGCGATACTGATCGCGGCGGCGCTGATCGCCGTGGTGCTGCTCAGGCGCGGCGGTTCGCAGTCCGCGACGCCGTCCGGCCCGTCGTCCTCGACCGGCCCGGTGCTCGCGGTCAAGATCGACAACGTGGCCGAGGCCAGGCCGGCGACCGGGCTCGGCTCGGCCGATATCGTCTACGTCGAGCCGGTCGAGGGCGGCCTGACGCGCGTTCTCGCGGTGTTCTCCGGCGGCCGGCCACCGGTGATCGGCCCGGTGCGCAGCGCCCGCGAGACCGATTACGACGTGCTCGCCCAGTTCGGCAAACCGGTCTTCGCCTACTCCGGCGCCGCTCCCCCGGTCGTCCAGGCGCTGCACGCGCCGCCGCTGTCCGACCGGATCGTCAACGCCTCCCCCGCCGAGGCGCCCGCGGCCTTCGTCCGCGACGATTCGCGCGCCGCGCCACACAATTTGTTCGTCCACACCGGAAATCTGCCCACGAGCGACGGCCCGGCTCCCGAGGCCGTGTACGCCCGTGGAGCGGCACCCGCGGGTGGCACTCCGGCGACGAGCTTCACCGCGAAGTTCCCGGCGGCCTCCTACGAGTTCCGCTGGTCCGATGGGAAATGGCTCGTGTGGGCGGACGGAAAACCGTACACCTCAACCGAATCCGGGCAGCTCGGGGCGAGCACGGTGATCGTGCAGAAGGTCGCCGTCCACCAGACCTCCTATCCGGAGGACGCGCAGAGCCCGACGGCACCGGTGGCCGAAACCATCGGCAGCGGAACGGCGACCGTGCTGCGGGACGGGCAGAGCTTCGCCGCCGACTGGTCACGCACCCAAGCCGGATCCGGCACGACCTTCACCACCACCGGCGGGCAGCCGTTGCCCGTCGCCGACGGACCGGTGTGGGTGCTGCTCACGCCGTGAGATACGGGATCGTCTGCGGTCCCTCCGGCAGCACGCATACGTTTGCGTCCGGGCTCAGCCGCGCCAGCAGCGCGGAGATGTCGGCGGTCTGCTCCAGGTGCGCGGCCGCCAGGTCGGCGTCGCTGAGGCAGGACGTGTGCATCACGACCCGGCAGTCGGCCTGGATACGGGCCTGGATCTGCACCTGCCACTGATCCGGCACGGTCTCGGGGCGGGCCTCGATCTCGTCCAGCAACGCGCGCGGCGACGCGGCCGAGGACAGCACTTCGCGATAGGAACCGTGGTCGGGAAAGCCGTCCCGGCATTCCGCGGCGCACACGATCAGCCCGCCGGGGCGTACCACCTGGTGCGCGGCCGACATGCCCTTCATCCGCTTGGCCGCGGCGGCGGCCGCGAAGTGCATCGGCAGCAGGTCACCGCCGAACGCGGCCACGATGTCCTTGTCCCGGTTGAGAATCACGTCGAGACCGAACGTCACCCCGGCGCCTTCGGCGATCGCCCGCACGTCGTCGTGCACGGGATTGCCCTCCAGCACACCCCGCGTCGCCCGGCGGTCGCCGATCCGCGCGGCGTCGTGCAGCACCAGCACCGTGTCCAGCGCCGCGAGCCCGGGTGCGACGAGTTTCGGTCCGCCGGAAAAGCCCGCGAAGAAGTGCGGTTCGACGAACCCGGTGGTGATCCGGACATCGGCGTCGGCCCATTCCGGGTTCAGCCACACCGGAACGTCGTTGCCGAAGTTTCCATCCACCGCAACGGTTCTCGCGCGTCGTGGTTCACCACGCGCACCGAGTCGACCACCGCGTCGCCGAACATCGCCCGCAGCTCCGCCTCGGTGTTGCCGCGGTGCGTCCCGGTCGCCACCTGCACCACGATGTCGTCGAGGTCGATCACGCCGTCCAGTTCGGACAGTACCGCCGGGATCATCAGGTGCCGTGGCTGCGGGCGGGATGAAACACCGGCTCGATGACCGTCGCGGGCCGGTCGCCGAGGTCGATGTCGAGGCCGGTTTCCCCGTAGGCGAGCCTCACAGCTCGGCCCACAGTGACTCCGGGATGTCCAGCTCGGCGTACTCGGCGTTGGCCGCGACCTCCCGCGGTGTTCCGGCGCCGATGACGACGGAGCTGACCGCCTTGTGCCGCAACGGGAACTGGAGCGCGGCCGCGGGAAGCGGGACGTCGTGGGCCGCGCACGCCGCGGCGAGCCGGTCGACCCTGGCGCGGATCTCGCGGGGCACCGGGCGGTAGTCGAAATGCGCGTCCGGGCCGGGGTCGGCCAGCACACCGCTGTTGAACACGCCGCCCGCGATCACGCCGACGCCGCGTTCGAGACACAGCGGGAACAGGGTTTCCGCGGCGCCACGGTCCAGCAGTGTGTAGCGCCCGGCGACCAGCACGAAGTCCATATCGGTCTCGGTGACGAACCTGGCGAGCATCTCGGACTGGTTCATGCCGGCGCCGATCGCCCGGACCGCGCCCTCGTCCCGCAGCCGCGCCAGCGCGGGATACGCCTCGCCGACGGCCTGGTCCCAGTGGTCGTCGGGATCGTGGATGAGCAGGATGTCGAAGCGGTCCAGCCCGGTGCGCTCCAGGCTTTCGGCCAGGGACCGGTACACGCCCTCGGCGCTGTAGTCCCGGATCCGGGTCTCGCCCCGCAGCAGGCGTCCGACCTTTGTGGACACGATGCACTGCTCACGCGGCACGTCCTTGAGGAACTCACCGAGCCGCCGCTCCGCGACTCCGGCCCCGTAGTGCGGCGCGGTGTCGAAGTAGTGGGTGCCCGATTCCCAGGCAGCGCGCAGGGTTTGCGCCGCGGTCTCGTCGTCGAGTTCGGTGTACAGGCCGCCGATCGCGGACGTGCCGAGCCCGATCTCCGGGAGCTTCACGCCCCCTCCAACGCGATCTCCCCGGGAAGCTCGCCGCTGCCGTGCACACGCCGCAGCCAGCGTTCCGTGGTGCACACGTGCAGCAGCGCGGCCGCTTCCGCGAGCGAGGCGTCCCGTTCGGCCAGTGCGGAGTAGATCGCCTCGTGCTCGGCGATCGTGCGGTCGGCGGCGTTGGTTTCCACGAGACCACGCCAGATCCGGGCCCGCAACGTACGGCTGGAGATGCCCTCGATGAGCGTGGTCAGCGCCTCGTTGCCGGTCGCGGCGACGACCGAGCGGTGGAACGCCGCGTCGTGCTTGCTGAGCAGTTCCATGTCCTCGGCGGCCTCGCGCATCGCGTCGAGATGCCCGCGGATCACGGCCAGCTGCTCGTCGGAGACGCGCTCGGCGGCCAGCCGGGTGGCGGCGGGTTCGAACAGCCTGCGCACCTCGGTCAGCTCCAGCAAGGTGTTGCCCTGCATGAGTTCCACCGCGAGCCCGAGCCCTTGCAGCAGCACCTTGGGCTCCAGGCTGGTGACGTAGGTGCCGTCCCCGCGGCGGACGTCGAGCACCCGCGCGACCGCGAGCGCTTTCACCGCCTCGCGCATCGGGCTGCGGGATATCCCCAGCTCGGCAGCCAGTTGCTGTTCCGGCGGCAGTTTCGAACCCGGCGGCAGCTGGCCGGACTGGATCAGTGCCCGGATGCGCGCGATCGCCTCGTCGGTCAACGACATACCCCCAGCTTAGGCCAGACATATGATGTCTGTACAGCTTCACGCCGTGATCTAGACAGGAATCCGGCACTGATCTACAAATACATATGTTCTTTCCCTCTCCCCTTTCGTAGCGCTGAACGGACGAAGGAGTCCGCGATGGAAGCACGCCCTGCCGGTTTTTCCCGGCGCAGTCTCCTCGGTGCCGCCGCGGCCGGCGGCGTCTACGCCCTGACCGCCGCCGCGTTCGGCCGCGTCACCGCGCAGGCCGAGGAAACGACCAGCGTCCCCGCCCATGTCCTGTGGTTCGACGAACCCGCCACGCTGTGGCAGGAACACGCTTTCCCGGTCGGCAACGGCTCGGCCGGCGCGATGATCTTCGGCGGCGTCAACTCCGAGCACATCCAGTTCAACCACGACACGCTGTGGAACGGCGGCCCCGGCTCGGTCGACGACGGCCACGACTACAACTGGGGTAACTGGTACGAGGAACGCCCGACCGCACTCTCCGACGTCCGCGCGACGATCGAAAAGGACGGCAGCGCCGACGTCGTCGCGGCCATGAAGCTGCTGGGACAGACCAAATGGGGTTACGGCGCCTACCAGACCTTCGGCGATCTCTACCTCGATCGGCCCAGCCCGAGCGGCACCGTGTCCGGCTACCGCCGCGACCTCGACATGGCCACCGGGATCGCGTCGGTCGCCTTCACCGCGGACGGCGTGAACTTCCGGCGTGAGTTCTTCGCCAGCTACCCCGACCGCGTCATCGTCTCGCGGCTCACCGCGGACAAGGCCGGGCAGATCTCGTTCACCGCCCGCTTCGACACCCCGGACAACCGCACGGTCGCCTATTCGGCGCAGGAGGGCCGGATCACCATGCGCGGCGCGCTGACGCACAACGGCATGGTGTTCGAGGCGCAGGTCCAGGTGCTCGCCGAGGGCGGCAGCCTGACCAGCAACGCCAACGGCACGGTGACCGTGACCGGCGCGAACGCCGCGACCCTGCTGCTCACGCTCGGCACGAACTACGCCAACTCCTATCCCACCTACCGCGGTGCCGACCCGCACGACGCCGTCACGGCCGCGCTGAACGCGGTGGCGCACCGGCGCTACGACGAGATCAGGGCGCGGCACGTCACTGACCACAGTGGACTGTTCAACCGGGTCAGCATCGACATCGGGCAGCAGCCCACGACGCTGCCCACCGACGAGGCCCTGCAGGCGTTCAAGAATCTCCGCAGCACACAAGGCAAGGTGCCGGCTGATCCGCAGCTGGAGATGCTGCATTTCCAGATCGGCCGGTACCTGCTGATCGGCTCGTCGCGGCCCGGGTCGATGCCGGCGAACCTGCAGGGCGTGTGGAACGACTCGGTCAGCCCGGACTGGCAGTCGGACTACACGACCAACATCAACCTGGAGATGAACTACTGGCCCTCGGACCTGACGAACCTGCCGGAAACGGTGCCGCCGCTGGCCGACTTCATCGAAAGCCTGCGCGAGCCCGGCCGCGTGACCGCCCGGAAACTGCTGGGCGCCGGCGGTTTCGCCACGATGAACCACATCAACGTGTTCGGCTACAGCGGCGTGTCCACCAACGCCTCCACCTGGTCCCCGGAATCGACCGCGTGGCTGATCCGGCAGCTGTGGGAGCACTACCTGTTCACCCAGGACCGCGAGTTCCTGCGCACGCGCGCCTATCCGATCCTGCGTGAGCACACCGAGTTCTGGCTCGACTACCTCATGGTGGACAAACGCGACGGGACGCTGGTGGTGACACCGAGCTTCTCGCCGGAGGAGGGACCGTTCACGGCGGGCTGCTCGTACTCGCAGATGATCATCTGGGACCTGTTCACCAACACCATCGAGGCCGCGAAGGTGCTCGGCATCGACGATGCCTACCGCACGAAGCTGGAGGCGACGAAGGCGAAGCTGGACCCGGGCCTGCGCATCGGCTCATGGGGCCAGTTGCAGGAATGGAAGGCCGATCTGGACGAGCAGGACAACGGCCACCGGCACATGTCCCACAGCTACGCCCTGTTCCCCGGCAACCAGATCACCGCCGAGGGCACACCGGAGTACTTCGAGGCGGCCCGGGTTACCGTCGAAACCCGCACGGCGCACACCGCGCAGAACGACATCGGCTGGAACCGCGCGCAGAAGGTCAACCTGTTCGCCCGGCTGCACAACGGCAACATGGCCCGCGAGCAGGTCGACCACCTGTTGTGGCGCAACACGTTCCCGAACTTCCTCAACGACTGGCCGTTCCAGATCGACGGCAACTTCGGGGTGACGGCCGGGATCGCGGAGATGCTGCTGCAAAGCCACGCCGGGTTCGTCGACGTGCTGCCCGCGCTGCCGGACGGCTGGGCGCAGGGCAGCTACGACGGGCTGCGGGCGCGTGGCGCGTTCACCGTCGGGGCGTCGTGGCGGGACAAGGTTCCCTACGAAATCAGGGTTTCCTCCGACGCCGGCGGTCCGTTGCGGCTGCACAGCCCGATGCTGAACGGAAACGTCCGGATGGAGTCCGATCCCGGCCCGGTGCCGCGGTACGACGCCTCCGGCGGCGTGCTCACACTGGACACGCTGCCGCATCACCGGTACCGGATCTGGACGGTCCGATGAGGCAGTGGTCCCGGCGCGCGGCGCTCGGTCTCGGCGTGCTCGGCACCGTGCCGTTGCTCGCCGGCCGGGCGGCCGCCGCCCCGGAGGTCACCATCACCGACTTCGGCGCCGTTCCCGGCGGCGACTGCACGCGCGCGATCAACGACGCGATCGCCGCGCGCAGTGCCGCCGGGGGCGGCCGGGTCATCGTCCCGGGTGGACGGTGGCACACTGGCGCGATCCGGTTGCGCAGCGGTGTCGAACTGCATCTCGAGGCCGGGGCGACGCTGCTGTTCAGCACGGACCCCGCCGCGTACCTGCCGGTGGTGCTGACGCGCTGGCAGGGTGTCGAGGTCTACAACTACTCGCCGCTGATCTACGCCGACGGCGAGCACGATATCGCGATCGCCGGGCAGGGCGTGCTGGACGCGCAGGGCGACAACGCGCACTGGTGGCCGTGGATCGGTTCGGGTCAGTACGGATGGCAGCCGGGGATGCCGAACCAGCGCGACGACTGGGCCGCGCTGGAACGGATGGGCGTGCAGGGCGTGCCGGTGTCCGAGCGCGTGTTCGGCGACGGGCACTACCTGCGGCCGAGCTTCGTGCAGCCGTTCCGGTGCCGCACCGTGCTGATCTCCGGCGTGACGATCCGCAACTCTCCGATGTGGACGATCCATCCGGTGTACTGCGACGACGTGACGATCCGGGATGTGCGGATCGAGAGCGTCGGACCCAACGGCGACGGCTGCGATCCCGACTCCTGTGAGAACGTGCGCGTCCAGCGGGTCACGTTCGCCACGCACGACGACTGCATCGCGATCAAGTCCGGGCGGGACGAGGACGGGCGCCGCGTCGGCATACCGTCGCGGAACATCCTGGTCGAGGACTGCGTGTTCCTCAGCGGCGGGGGCGCGGTCGCCATCGGCAGTGAGATGAGCGGCGGGGTGTCGGACGTGGTCGCCAGGGGTTTGCGGCTGCCGTTCGATCCCGCGCTGGGCGAGGCGAGCAACTCCTTTGTCCTGTCGGTGAAGTCGACCTCCACCCGCGGCGGGTACATGCGGAACATCTCCGTGTCCGATGTGGACTGTTCGGCATGGACGTACGTGCCGGTCGAGGTGACGTTCCAGTACTCGGGCGGCACCGGCGGCACGAACTACGCCGACGTGTCCGGCATCGTGGCGCGGGACTGGTCGGTGCGCGGGCCGTGCGAGTGCCCGATCCGGATCCGCGCGGTGGAAGCGGCCCCGGTGCATGGCGTGGACTTGCGGGACCTCGCGTTCGCGCAGGCGGCCAACCCGCCGCTGATCCAGAACACGACGGATGTGACGATCCGCGACGTCACCGTGAACGGAGCTCCGTATCAGGGTGCGATGACCGGGAAATAGGTGAGCGGCTCGCCGGTGGCGAGGTCGAAGTAGCCGGCCAGCTCCAAGCCTCGCCACATGCCCGACCACGCGCCCGTCGCCTCGTCACGCAGGCATCCCGGCGACTGCCAGGCGCCCGCGCCGGCCTCGGACACCTCGCGCTCGGACCAGTCGCGCGGGAAGTAGGTGTGATCGAGGACGGCCGGGCGTGGCGCCCCGTCGGCGTGTTCGTCGGTGCGGATGCGCAGCGCTTCGGGGTAGTCCGGCTCGCGCTCGAGCAGCGGCAGATGCGCGGTGCTGGCGAGGAACTGGCGGAAACCGCTGAGCACAGGCCAGAACACGGACTGCGGGACGACCACGCGCTCCCAGGTCTCGTACCGGCTTTCCAGCAGCACCAGATTGTTCACGAAGTCCAGCGAGCAGCCGTTGCCGACGTACTTGCGTTCCTCCTGCCGGCACCGGCGCAGCACGGCGGCGAGCTCGTCGAGCACCGCCAGGTTCGGCTGGACGTCGGTGTACAGCCACGCCGCGAGCGGCAGGTACTGCTCAGGCGCGACGATGCGCAACCGGCGGTGCTCGTCGAAACTCATCGCCACCGAATCGGCGACGCCGAACAAACTCATGCGGGTTCCAATGCGTCTTTCGTCTGCGGCGGAGCCGTATGCCGTGAGGACGGCGGCCTGCAGCGTCGCACCGCTACCCAAACCATCGTCGGCTCGTCTCGTCAGGGCTTCATGTCGGCTTGGGTGAAGGGGTCCTGTGGCGGCTGCACGGGCGGCGTGGTGTTGTTGCCGTCCGGGTAGTACGTGCTCGCGCTCCCGCCGTTGTGGTAGCCGCCGATGTTCAGGATCGACCCCGCGTTGGGGTGGTTGCCGCTACCGCTGCCGTGCGCGGGCAGGCCCGCGTCGCCCGCGGGGTTCCACACCGGCGTGTAGGGGATCTGTGCCTGCCCGCTCCAGCTGTTGGTGCCGTGGAATCCGCCGTTGGGTGCGCCGCCGTTCCACGCCTGGTTGGCGAGCCCCTGTACCTGCGACGGGCCGAGCCCCTGCGGGAACATCGAGCTCATGCCCGGCTTGACGACCGTGCCGCCGGAGGAGTTCGTGGTGGTCGGCTTGTGCACGTCGTACACGCCGTTGGGCCGCGGCGGCGAGATGGTCGACGTGGACGAGCCCGTGACGCCGGATCCGTGCGTGCCGCCCGGAGCCGAGGGGATGTCGCCGTGCCACACGTGGCCGCCGCTGAACTTCGGCTTGCCCTTCTTCGGCACCTTCACGTCGCCGTAGATCACGTGGTCGTGCGTGTTGCCCGGGATGCCGGAGCTGCCGTACGCCGGCTGGTTCGGCGCGAACGGCTCCTCCTGCGGCGGGCGGGGGCGCGACGGGCCGGGATCGCCGAGACCGCGGGTGCCCTCCAGCGAGTTCGGCTTGGTGGACGAGTCGACCGGGCCGCTCGCCTTGATCTTCTTCAGCTGCCCGCTCGCGTCGCCGAAGACCTTGCCCGCCTTGCCCAGCAGCTCGCTCAGCTTCTTCAGCGCGCCGGTGAGGTTCTTGACCAGGCTCGCGATCCGGGTGGACGTCTTCGCGACCAGCGCCACGACCTGCGGGACCACCCAGGTGAGCCCGATCCCGAGCGTGGCGATCACCTGGATCGCCCACGAGACCAGGCGCGCGACGACTTCCGCGATCGTGTCCCGTACCAGCTCGCGCACCGATGCGACGACCTCGCCCGCGGTGGAGACCCCGCTCGCGGCACCCTGGCACGCGGCTCCCGCGGCGCCGAGCAGCGCGGCGACGTCGGCGGCCTGCCTGCGGTAGGCGTCCGCGCCGGGCCCGGTCCAGCCGGCGACGTCGGTGGTGACCTGGCCGGTCAGGTCGGTGCTGATGCTGTCGAGTTCCTGGGCGACGTTCGTCCAGGTCTGCGAGTGCGCGGCGACCGCGTCCGGGTTGCCTGCCAGTGCGTCGAGCGCCTCCTTGAGCGGGCCGACGTGCTCCATCAGCCAGCCGACACCGGCGGCGAGGATCGTGCCGAACGGGTCGGCGACCGCGCCGAGCGCGTCCATCGCGGTGCCCGCGACGCCGAGTACCGCCGAGGCCCAGTCGCCGCTCTCGATGCTGTCCTTGACGCCCATGGCGCTCTCGAGGATCGGCGCTCCCGACACCGCCGTCGTCGAGTCGACGGGCGCCGCCACCAACGGGTTCGACACGTGCATTCCCCTCATGCAAGATCACCGGCTGAGAGGACGTTACACCGAATGGGTCTAAACCTTCCAGGGTGCCCGAAGCCGGTAAACCCGTTCCGCCGTCCCGCCGAACAGCGCGTGACGTTCGGACGGCGGCAGTCCGGGCGTCAGCAGCTGGGCGGCGTCGTGCACCTGGGCGTAGGAGCCCGCGAGCAGACAGACGGGCCAGTCCGAACCGAACATCAGCCGCGCCGGACCGAACGCCTCCAGCGCGGCTTCGGCGTAGGGACGCAGATCCGCGACGGTCCAGCGCGCCCAGTCGGCCTCTGTGACGAGACCCGAAAATTTCGCGTACACGTTCGGTTCCCGCGCCAGCGCACGGATCTGACCGAGCCAGGGCTCCAGCTCCCCGCTCGCGATCGCGGGCTTGCCGAGGTGATCGAGCACGAACGTCAGCCGCGGCAGCGCCCGTACCGTGTCGAGCGCGGCGGGCAGCTGGTGCGGTCGGACCAGCAGGTCGAACACCAGGCCCGCCTCGGCGACCGTGGCGAGTCCCTTGCGGACCTCGGGCCGCGCGAGCCACCACGGATCGGGCTCGGCCTGCACGCCGTGCCGCAACCCGACGAGCTTGCCGGGACGGGCCAGCTCGGCCGCCAGCTCCGGACAGGTCAGGTCCGCCCAGCCCACCACCCCGGCGATCAGCGGCGAATTCTCGGCCAGCGCGAGGAGTTGCCGCGTCTCCTCCGGCTCGTCCACCGCCTGCACCACGACCGTCCGCTCGATGCCGAGGCCGAGCACCGCCGTCGAGAGGCCGCCGACGGTGAAGGCACGGTTGATCGGCGCCATCTCCGGGCGGGCCAGCCACGCCTGGTGCCGGAAATCCGGATGCCACAGGTGGTGGTGGGCGTCGATCATCCCAGCTCCGCGACGGCGGCCGCCCCGCGATGCACCCGGAAGGTGGTGCGGTAGGTCCGCGACTCGCCGCCCGCCAGCCGGATCATGCTGCCGTCCTCGCGCGCGGCCAGATCACCCGCCACGTGGTGTGTGGAGGGTTCCAGGCCGACCGCGTAGTTCCCGGCGCGCAGGTTCAGCCATTGGAAGAAGCACGGGAACGCCTCGGCGTCCCAGGACACGCTGACCGCCAGCTCCAGCTTGTCGTTGACCAGCGCCGCCCGGCTCCAGCCCGACTCGTCGCGATCGAGCACGTGCTCGTAGACCTGCTCCACGAAACCCGGCACCGGCTCGGGCATGACCAGGTTGTCCACGCCCTGTTCGGCCACGCTGTCGCTGCGCCACACCGTTTCCCGCACCGGGGCCACGAACCGGCTGCCATGGTCGAGCAGCGGCCAGCCCAGGTTGATGTGGTAGAGGAACATGTGCGGCATCGGGTCCACCCCGGGGTTGCGCACGGTGTCGGTCACGCGGATCTCGTCGCCGCCGAGGTCGGCCTCGATGCGGCGGGTGAGGGTCAGGTTCTCCGCGAACACCGCCGCCTGCCGCACCTCGCCCTCGGCCCACAGCACGCACCGATCGCCGTCCCATCGCTCGCCGTAGCCGGTCAGCCGCGCCGGGATGTTCGCGACCCGGCCGTGCAGGCCGTGCCGGACCACCGGGCGCGGCGGATACCGGTACTCCTGCGCCGGTACCGCACCGCCGAACAACGTGTGGTCCAGGCCTCCGGTGACCATGAGCCCGGAGAACGAGCGCAGCCAGGACAACCCGTCCTCGTCGCCGTGTTCGTGCAGGCCGGGGTTGCGGAATCCGGTCGGCGAACGCCAGCCGAAGGACCGCCCGGAGTGCTCGGCCGCGCCGATGTCGAAGCACCGGTCCACGAGCACGTCGAACGCGAGCCCGCTGCCGGTGCGGAACTCCAGCACCCGGATCCCGCGCTCGGCACCGTCGCCGAGGGTCACCAGCCGCACGCCGCCCGCCGCGGCCAGGTCGCCTGTGTACGCCGCCAGCCTCATGCCATCACCCATCCGCCGTTGACCTCGATCGTCTGTCCTGTCACGAAAGACGCGCCGGGACCGGCGAGGAACGCGACCACGGCCGCGAGTTCCGCCGGGGTGCCGCGTCGTTTGAGCGCCTGCCGGTCCATGACGAACGTCGTGTACGCCTCGGGATCCGGGTGGATCGTCTCGGCGGCCGTCGGAAACGCGCCCGGCGACACGCAGTTCACCCGGATCTCGTACGGGCCCAGTTCCCGCGCGAGCGCCCGCGTGAACGCGGCCGCCGCACCTTTCGTGCTCACGTACGCCGCGAGGTCCGCCCAGCCGCCGTGCATCGTGATCGACGCGATGTTCACGATCGCCCCGCCACCCCCGGTCATCCGCCGCGCGGCCGCCTGCGCCGCGACCCAGTACGCGCGCTGGTTGACCGCGATCACGTCCTCGTACTCGGCCAGCGGCACGTCGAGGAACGGGCGGCTCGGGTAGATCGCGGCATTGTTGACCAGGATTGCGAGATCCTCCACCGCTTCGATCGCCGCCGTGAGCGCGTCGGCGTCGCGCAGGTCGACGACCACCGGGTGCGCCCCGGACAGTTCGGCGGTTTCCGCGAGTGACGTTTCGTCCACGTCCAGCGCGGTGACCTTGTGCCCGTCCTGCGCCAGCCGGATCGCCGTCGCGCGTCCCAGCGCGCCACCGGCTCCGGTGACCACGGCCCCGCTCATCCGTTCCTCCCCAGGTTCTCCAGTTCGGCCAGCAGCCGGTGCGGCGGCATCGCGCCGAGGTTCTCCCGCAGCAGCGCGGACGCCTCGGTCTGGAACTTGATGTAGCCCTGCCGTCTCGGCCGCACCCAGGCATCTTCCATTGTGGACAGTGTGTCGGCGTGAAAACCGTTCGTGCGCCAGACTTCGGCGTCGGCGGGCTGCCCTCCGGCGGCGACGAACACCTCCCGCTGGACGCGCGGTGAGATCAGTGCCCGCGCAACCCGCGCGGCCTGTGCGCGGTTCACATCGCGCAGCGCCGAGACGGCCAGGCCGGTGCCGCCGAGCACGCTGCCGTGCCTGCCGTGCACCGTCGGTGTGTCCGCGAAGGTCAGGCGGTCCGCGTAACCGACGTAGCCGTAGACCACGGGGCAGTAGGCCGGTCCGGCGCCCGAGGCCATCGCCTCCAGCAGGCCGATCGGGTTGAGCCGCCACCACTGTTCGCGGCCTCGCAGCTCCGCCATCAGCTCCAGTGCCAGGACCCCGACCGGGCGCGGCACCTCGGGCGGCGTCGCGCCGTGCGCGAGGCAGATCGACCAGAACGTCAGCAGCGCGTGCGGGCCGCCGAGGCACAACGCGGTGTCGACCTGACGTGCCTGCGCCCAGGTGCGGGGCGCTTCGGGCAGGGTCGTGACCGCGACCTGGGTCGCCGCGTCGATCGGCAGCGCCCACTGCCGACCGTCCACAGTGTAGGAGTCGAAGGACGCCCCGGCGGACGACGACCGCCACGACGCCAGCTCCTCCGGCGCCAGCAGTTCCTCGAACGGCAGCAGGCTTCCGGCCGCCACCGCGTCCCCGAGGCCCGGGTGGTCGATGATCATCAGGTCGTAGTCCGCGGCGAGGCCCGCGATAGGGGCCGACTCGAAGCCCTCCAGCGACTGCCGGTCCCAGCGCACCGGCAGCGAAAGCGCGTCCAGCGGCGCGTAGCCGCGGGGATGGTCCCAGGTCAGTCCGCGGAGCACGCCACCACACCCTCATCAGCGAGCCGGTCGATCTGCTCGCCGTCATAGCCCAGCGACGCGAGAATCTCGCGGCTGTGCTGCCCGACGACCGGCGCACCCCGCCGCACCCGCGGCGGCGTCGCGCTGAACCGGTACGGGAAACCGGGCGTGGTCACCTCGCCCTCCGTCGGATGCTCGTAGGTGACGAAGGAACCGTTGTGCCGCACCTGCTCGTCGTCGAGGAGATCGGCGTAGGAGTACACCGGTCCGGCCCAGATCCCGGCCTTGCCGAGCAGCTCCAGCCATTCGGCGGTGGGCTTGCCGGTCAGCCTGTCGCGGACGGCCGCGGTGATCTCGTCGCGCTGTTCGTGGCCGGCCACGTGATCGTCCAGTCCGGACAGCCACGGCAGGTCCAGCACCTCGCCCAGTGCGTCCAGCGGCGGCATGGCCAGCGCGAGATACCCGTCGCTGGTGGCGAAAACGCCGTAGGGAGCGCGAATGTAGGTGTGCCCGTGCGGTTGGGCGCCACGCCGCTGCGGCACCTTGCCGACGGTGAACACCGACAGCTCCTGCATCTGCACCGCGATGGCCGCGTCGAGCATGTTCACGCTCACCAGCTGCCCCTCCCCCGTGCGCTCGCGGTGCAGCAACGCGGCCAGCGCGCCCTCGAAGGCGGTGTAGGCGGTGATCGCGTCGATCGCGTAGGTGCCCGAGGGCAGCGGCGGATCCGACTCGCGCCCGACGCTGTACATCGCCCCGCTCATCGCCTGCAGCAGCAGGTCCTGGCCGGGCCGCGCGGCGTACGGCCCGGTCTCGCCGTAGCCGGAGATCGACACGTACACCACGTCCGGTTTGAGCGCGCGAATCGACTCGTAGTCCATCCCGAGCCGTTCGGCCACACCCGGCCGGTAGTTCTGCAGGAACACGTCCGCGCCACGCACCAGCTCGTGGACGACCTGCCGGCCGGACGGCGACTTCAGGTCCACCGCGAGGCTGCGTTTGTTGCGGTTGAGCGACAGGAACGACGGGTTGACCTGGTTCCCGCCGGCGCCGCCCGCTGGCGCGCCGCGCTGCCATTCGCCGCGCGTCGGCTCGACCTTGATCACGTCGGCGCCGAGATCGCCGAGCCGCATCGCGGCCAGCGGGCCCGCCATCGCGATCGACAGGTCCACCACCCGGTAGCCGTCCAGAACACCCATGTCAGTACCCCTGAAACCGCGGCTCGCGCCGCTCGCCGAAGGCCGCGCGACCCTCGCCGGCGTCCTGAGTGGACAGACAGAACGTCTGCAGATCGCGTTCGTAGCGGATCGCCTGGTCCAGCGGCATGCTGTACGCCGCACGCAGGTTCGCCTTCGCCGACTCGGCCGCGATCGGCGCGCGGGAGGCGATCACCTCGGCCAGCTCCCGCGCTCTGGGCACCAGGTCCTCCTGCTCGTGCACCTCACTGACCAGTCCCCACGACAACGCGCGGCCGGCGTCGATCGGGTCGCCGGTCATGAGCATCAGCGCCGCGTTGCTCGGCCCGACGCTGTTGGCCAGCAGGACGGACTGGCCGCTGCCGCCGATCCAGCCCAGTTTGATCTCCGGCGCGGCGAAGCTCGCCGTGGTCGCGGCCAGCCGGATGTCGCAGGCCATCGCGATCTCCAGCCCGCCGCCGAACGCGTACCCGTTCACCGCGGCGATCACCGGTTTGCGAATCGACCGCACGATGTCTCCGTAGTCGTCGCGGTTGCGGAAGTCCCACGGCAGCGGGTAGTCGTCCAGCCCGCGGATGTCGCTGCCGGCACAGAAGGCCTTTCCGGTGCCGGTCAGCACGATCACCCGGATCGCGCGGTCGGCGTCGACCCTGGCCGCCGTCTCCCGCAACGCGGCGGCCATCTCGGCGGTGATCGCGTTGGCCTTGGCCGGCCGGTTCAGCGTCACGACGGCGACCGGGCCGTCGAGCTCACAACACAGTTCATCCATTGCGGACTCTTTCTGGAAAGGGCCCGGCCACGCGGGGTGGCCGGGCCCGCCCGGATCAGCCGACCGGCGGCACGGTCGCCGGCGGACGCTGGTACGGGAACGCACCCGTCACGCCGATCTTGTCGTACTCCATCTTCGAAGCGTCGAAATCCGCCAGCCAGTTGGCGTTCTCGACCGTGTTGCACTTGTAGGACTGGTACTTGTCGTCGGTCACCTTGCCCACCTGGATGTTGGTGAAGGTGAACCCGCAGCCACCGGCGTCCATGTGCACACCACGCGTGCCGGAGTCGGGCATCGAGGCGTCGGGGATGACGTCGCCGATGACGATCTGGTTCGCGGTGTTGTCGTTCTGGTACGGCTCGACGTTGCTGACGCCGTAGGTGTAGAAGGCGCCCATGTCACCCGAGTCCAGCCCGGCGTGCTGGATGTTGAGGTATTTGAACGTGTTGCCGCGGTTGTAGTTGTCGGCGTTGGCGACCTCGGGCCGCGATTCGAGGCTGACCCCGTAGCGGGCGCTGTGGTCGATGTAGCTGTAGCTGACCTCGTTGTGCCCGGTGTCCATCAGCTCGACCCCGGAGGCGTCGCCGGGCACCAGCTCGCCGTAGTGGTGGATGTAGTTGTCGGTGAACAGGTTGTACCCCGCGAGATCGCCTTCACCGGGATAACCGCCCTCGACCTTGATCCCGTCCGCGCCGATGTGCTCGAGCAGGCTGTCCCGGACGGTGAGGTGGTCGTTGGCGAACAACGCGTACACGCCGGTGTATCCGGTGTCGGACAGGTGCAGCCCCTGGAACGTGATGTTCGAGGTGTTGGTCAGGGTGATGGCCCCGAAGCGGTCCCTCGGCATCTCGATCTGGCGGTCGTACTGCGGGTACTTGTGCACCTCGCCGGAGTCGCCGTCGCTGATCCAGCCGTTGCGGTACCAGTCGACGAAGTCGCTGTACTGCACCGCGAGGCCGTCGAAGGTGATGTCGTGCGCCCGGTTCTGCGCCGAACCGCCCGCCACGTTGAGCACGGTCTTCACCGTCGGCCGCAACACGGTCACGTTGTCGATCGAACCGCTGCGCGGCCAGTAGTAGACCTCGCCGTTCTTGTAGTCCACATAGTACTCGCCCGGAGTGTCCAGGAAGGACAGCGAGTTCTGCAGGAAGTACCGCGATCCGCCGTCGCTGTTGACCAGCGAATAGCGCGTCCAGTACTTCAGCGTCATCTGGTTCTTCTTGTAGTTGACGTCCAGGATCGGCACCGTGTCGGTGAACCAGCTCCAGCTGCCGCCGGACCACACGACCGCCGAGGCCTGCGAGAGGTCCCAGCTGGAGTTCCAGTCACCGGGGTTGGAGTACATCCACTGGTGCACGGCCTCCTTGTCCGGCTCCGGCCGGGCCGAGGTCAGATACGGCGCCCACGTGTCGTCGGTGCCGCGGTTGGGATAGCGGGCCGTGGTCGCCCGCGTATCGTTCTCGAACAGCGTGTAGAACGGCTTGCTGGGGTCGAACTTCGCCTTGTAGATGTTGGCGTTGCCGGTCTTCTCCCAGCCGGTGATCGGCTCGGCCCCGAGGAACCGCGCCTTGCCAGGGCCGTCGGCACTGCGGTAGATCACCTTGTGCCCGCCGGTGCCGGAGTCGGCGTCGGAGAAGTCGACGGTCCGGCTCACCGGGTAGTCGCCCGCGGCCAGGTTCACCACGACATCGCACTTCATGGACTGCGGCTTGTTCAGCCCCTTGTCCCGGATCTCGTCGCGGGCCCGCTCGATGGTCTTGAACGGCGCGCGCTCCTGCCCGTTGCTCGCGTCGCTTCCCTGCGGGGACACGTAGATCTGCTTCGGATCGCACGGCCTGGCCGTCTCGTTGGCCGAGGCCGCGGGTATTCCCACGCCCAGTGCCGCGATGGCCGCGAAGGCCAGCGGCTTGACAATTCTGTGACGCCACCTACTCTGCATTGAGTCTCCTCATCACGAAAACGGACGCCCCCTTACACCTCCGTAGGCCCCTCGGCGTCACCTCCGTTCTTGGCGCCAGGCCTCGTACTCGGCGCGGCTGTCCGGGGTCAGCGGGTAGTAGTCCGACAGCCGTGCGCCCTCTTCGAGCCGGGCGCGGCTGAAGCGTTCCCATTCCTCGTGGTCGGCGGCCGCCTCGATCACGTCGGCGGCGCGGCGCCTGGGCACGATCACCGCGCCGTCGTCGTCGGCGACGACGAGATCACCCGGCAGGGTCAGCACCCCGCCGACGGCCACCGGCACGTGGTAGGCCCACGGGAACAGCTCGGCCTGCGACGCGTAGTGCGGCGTGGTGCCGGTGCACCAGATCGGCACCCCGAGATCCGCCACGCGCGGCGAGTCACGGATGCAGCCGTCCACGACGATGCCCGCACCGCCCTTGCGCTTGAAGTAGCGCACGAGCATGTCGCCGAAGCAGCCGGTGTAAGCGCTTCCGTACGCCTGCACCACCAGCACGTCGCCCGGCTCGATCTCCTCCAGCACCGCCCACAGCGCGGTGCTGCGCTCGATGTACTCCTGCCCCAGTCCCGAGGCGACGTCCTCGCGCTGCGGCATGAACTGCAGCGTCACCGCCCGGCCGGACACCTTCGCGCCGCGGTTGAGCGGGCGCGGTCCCTCGACGAAGGTCCGGCGGATGCCCTGCGCGTGCAGTTTGGCGCAGGCGGTCGCGGAGCTGATCCGTTCCAGCCGCTTGACGTGCTCGGCGTCTGCGGGCCCCGGATCCTCGCCGCGCACCGGCAGCGGCCACACGGGATCGCTGGACTGGCCGTTGTCTTCCACTGCTGCAGCTCCTCACTGTCGATGCGCGGGCCGGTAGGCGCGCGAGGTCAGGCCGAGTTCGAGCCGGATGCTCATCCCCGGCGGCAGCACGACTTCCAGGCGCGGACCGCCGACCGGCAGTTCCCGCCGCCGTGGCGTGCTTTCCGGCGCGGTGTAAGCCCTCGGGTCGCCCGGATAGCCGGTGTCGGCTTCGGTGACGACGGCGCGGTCGATGCGGTGTTCGCCGAATGAGCCGGCGTCGACACGCACCCGCCTCGTCCTGGCGAGTCCACTGTGGACCAGCTCGACGCTGATCCTGGTGTCCTCGACCTCGTGCACGAGCGCCGCGATGTCCGGTGGCAGGCCCGGCCGGTTCCGGTCGAGGTCGAAATAGGACAGCCGGGTCGGCAGCAGGCCGCCGTTGTAGAGCACCTGCGGGGTGCCGGTGGTCAGGTGCAGCAACGCCTCGGTCAGCACCGGGTTGAGCCGCTGCCAATGGTGCACGTGGATCCGCGCGGGATCGGCCTCGTCGGTGTCGATCAACGCCATCCGCCGCTGCACCTGGCCGATCGCGGCGGCCAGTATCCGCTCGGGATAGCCGGGGTTGGCACCGCGCAGGAACTCCAGCCACGGCGCCTCGTGTCCGGCCTCCTCCTTGTTGCGGAAGCCCCGCACCGTGCACCAGTCGTAGCCGCTGGCCTCCCGCAGCCGGTCCAGCCGTGCCCGGTCCTCCGGCCGCATCGCCGCCTGCCACAGCCACGCGGACAGCCCCAGTTGCGGCGGCTGGTAGTCGAACCAGCCGTTGTCGTCGTGCCGGTTGGGGACCAGCAGGGTCGGTTTGGCCGCCTCCTCGCCGAGTTCGGCCAGCCAGCGGTCGCTGATGCTCATCTCGGTTTCGGTGACCGCGCCCTGGATGCCTTGTTCGAGCACCGTGTCGATCGGACCGCGGCCGAGATCGAGCCGCCCCGCGTCGCCGGTGAGCAGGAACCCGTTGAGCGCGCCGACGACGGCGGCGGCGCCGACGCTGTAGACGCCGTGCGGCCACAGCCAGCCGTAGTTGCCGCCGTACCAGCGTCCGCCGTGCAGCTCGCCGATCGTGCCCGAGGGGCCGACGTTGTCCGGCAGCACTCCCCCGTTGGCCCGCGCACGTTCCTGCCACGCGCCGAGGTACTCCAGCACCCAGTCGGCCAGCCGGTCCTCGTGCCCGTACAGCCAGGCGTTGACGGCCAGGCTCGTCGCGGCGATGTTCACCGCCGTGTCGCCGCGCCCGATGCGGTCGATCATCGCCGCGCCCATGCGCGCGGCGTTGGCGGGATCGGCCAGATCCGACCAGTCACGGATACCGGGCAGGTCCCGCAGCGGCAGGCCGAACGGGCGCATGGTGGTCAGCTCGGCGGCGTAGCTCGTCCATTCCTCGTTGATGCCCCAGCGCGGACCACCCGCGCCGTTGTGCGGCGCGCGGATCGTGCGGGTGGCCCGGTCGTAGTTGGCCGAACCCGGCAGGTACAGCTCCGCGAACCGGTACGCACGCTCACGGAAGGACTCGTCGGCGGGGTCGGCCGCGCAGATGCCGTAGAACAACAGCATCGACTCGCCCTGATGGAACCAGTCGTAGCCGCGCTCGTACTCGTCCACGAGATAGCCGAGTTCGCTCAGCTGCGCGGTGACGCCGGTCCAGTGCCGTTTGCTCTGTTCCAGCAGATCGTCCGCGCCGCCGAGCTGATACAGCGTCGGCCAGTTGAAGAACGCCTCGTAGAAATCGTCCGCGCCGTCGCGGCTCGCGGCCTCGCCGCGATAGACGAGCCGCCCGTCGTCTTCGGTGTAGCGGGCCGCGAAAGCCCGCCACGCGTGGTCGTTCACCTCGAACAGCCGCCGTTGGAGCACAGCCCAAACCGGGGGTGACCCGGTCGGCACGCTCGCGGTCACCCGTGGGATCTCGGTCATCTCAGCCCTTCGTCGACCCGGCCGTGAGGCCGCTGATGATGTGCCGCTGCATGAAGACGAAGAAGACCAGCAGCGGCGCGATGGCCAGCAGCAACGTCGGGAACACCACCGTGTAGTCGGTCTGGTACTGGCTGACCGCCGCGTAGATGCCGGTGGTCACGGTGTAGAGACCGCTGCCCGGCGCCAGCAGGGTCTGCGGGTTCACGAAGTCGTTCCACACCGAGAAGGTGTTGAGGATGACCATCGTGGCGACCACCGGCTTCATCAGCGGGAACACGATCTGCCAGAACGTGCGCAGCCTGCCCGCGCCGTCCACCGCCGCGGCCTGGTCCAGTTCGGGCGGGATCGTCGCGATGTAGCCCGCGTACAGGAAGATCGAGAACGGCAGTGTCAGTGTGGTCTCGAACATGAGATAGCCCGGCACGGTGCCCATCAGCTGCAGCGTCTTCAGCACGTACACCACGGGAATGATCAGCACCTGGCTCGGGATGAACGTACCCGCCAGGAACAGCACCATCAGCCAGCGGTAGCGCTTCTTCGGACTGCGCGCGATCACATAGGCCGCGGGCCCGGCGAGCACGATCGACAGGACGTTGACCGCGAGCACGAACCCGATCGTGACCGCGTAGCCCTTGAAGATGTTGAACTGCGGGTTGTTCAGCGCCTTGACGATGTGCTCGGCGGTCAGCGAGCCGGGAATGCCGAACGGCTGGGACAGGATGTCCTGCTGCGATTTGAACGCGTTGACCACCAGCAGGTACAGCGGCACCAGCATGAACACCGCGACCAGCGCGAGAAACACCCACCGCAGCACGGTTCCCACGCCGGCACGACCGTGGGTCTTCTTCGGCGCCGGTGCCGTTTTCGCCGCCACCGCGGGCTTGTCGAGCACTGTGCTCATGCCATCGCTCCTTGGTCGGCGCGCTTGCGCAGCCGGGTCACGGCCAGTGCCAGCGCCGCGGTGAGCACCATCAGCACCACCGACTGCGCCGAACCGAACCCGAGCCTGCCGTCGTGGAAGGAGTTCCACAGGATCAGATAGGCCAGCGTCTGGGTCTGGCCCGCCGGACCGCCCGCGGTCAGCGACACGACGAGGTCGTAGGTCTTGAGCAGGGTGATCAGCGACAGCACGATGTTCACCGTCATCACCGACGCGATCGAGGGCAGCGTCACGTGCCGGAACACCTGCCACCGCGAACCGCCGTCGATGCGGCAGGCCTCGACCAGCGACTGCGGCACGGACTGCAGCCCCGCCACGTACAGCACGACGTTGACGCCGAAACCGGCCCACACGAGCACCGCGACGAGCGTGACCCGCGCCCAGACCGGATCGGACAGAAACGGCAGGACGTCCGCGCCGTGACTGGTGAGGAAGCTGTTCACCGCGCCGGTCGTGCCGAGGATCGCGCTCCACAGGAAACCGACGACGAGCGCGCTGAGCACGTGCGGGTAGAACAGGATCATCCGCAGCACCGAGTTCAGCCGCGACGCCTTGTTCACCAGCAACGCGAACCCGAGCCCGAGCGCGTTCATCGCGACCGTGCCGACCACCGCGGCCAGCACCGTCACGAACGCCGCCTCGCGCAGTTCGGGATCCCGCACCAGATCGGCGTAGTTCCTGCCGCCGACGACCTGCGGGCTGGCGCTGTAGCCGTCCCAGTCGGTCAGGCTCAGGTAGATCGCGAGACCGGCCGGGACGACGAGCATCAGGCAGAACAGCGCCGTGGCCGGCGTGACCATGACCGCGTTGGCCACGCCATGCCCACGGGTGCTCCCGCGCGGCCTGCTCACTTGTGCGCTCCCACCCACCGGTCGACACCTTCGGCGACGGTTTCCGGCGAGTGTCCGATGTAGAGGCCCTGGACCTCGCTGTTGAACGCGGAGTTGAACCCGCGCGGCAGTGTGGCGTCGCCGTAGCCCTCGCCCTGCGCGACCTTGGCCGGTGCCGAGTCGAGGATCTTCTGCACGTCGGCCTCCAGCGGCGTGAAGTCACGCGTGATGCCGCTGCGGAAGTTGCCGTCCTGCTTGAGCTGGCTCACCACCGCCTGCTGGTCGGTCACCAGCCACTGCACCAGTTTCAGCGCGAGCGCCTTCTGCTGCGTGCCCTTCATGATCATGTACGGGGCCGCCATCGTGGCACCCTGCGGACCCGGGCTGCTCTGTCCATTGAGGACGGGAGCGGGGATCACGCCGACGTCGAATCCCGGCTTGGCGCCTGCCACCGACGCGGTGAACCAGCTGCCCATCGGGAACATCGCGGACTTGCCGGAGAAGAACTGCTGCTGCGCGTCGGCGTATTTCAGGCCGAGCGCGTTCTTGTCGATGTAGCCGGCGTCGATCCAGGACTGGTAGAGCTTGAAGTATGGGATCATCGACTCGCCCGCCTTGATCTTCCCGGCGGCGATGTCCTGGTGCCAGGCGGGCGCGGTCTGCGCGAGCGAAGGGTCGGCCATCTGCAGCACCTGCAGGCCGGTCACGTACTCACCGGAGGTCTGCATCGGCAGGTAACCGGCGGCCTTGAGCTTGCCCATCGCCGCGGTCAGCTCGTCGAAGGTCTTCGGCATCTCGGTGATACCGGCCTTGGCGAAGGCCTGCTTGTTGTAGAAGATCAGCGACTGGGCCTGCTCGCCGACGCCGACGTTGTAGATCTTGCCGTCCAGCGCGGCCTGATCGACCAGTGGCGTGCCCTTCACCCAGCTCTCGTCGGTGAGATCGAGCAGTTGCGGGGCCAGGGTCTTATCCGCCATCAGCGTTTCCACCACGTCGGGCGCGCTGCCCGCCGCGAGCTGTTGCTGCAGCGTGTCGGAGACGCTCTTGCCCGTGGGCGCTTCGATGACCACGTCGACGCCGGGATTGGCGTCTTCGAAGGGCTTGACCAGGCTGTCCCAGTAGGCCTGGGTCAGGTTGGGCGTGATGTTGACCAGCACCCGGATCTTGCCGGTGCCGGTGCCGTCGGAGCTGGAACCGGAGAAGCCTCCGCCACCACAGCCCGCGACGACGACTGACATCAGTACCGCGAGGCCCAGCAGGGCCCGGCGCGGGCGTACAGGACGCATCGCTCCTCCTCATCGAGAAACGGCAAGGGATTTATTGATTCGCCGAACGAGTAGCGATTAAGTTCTACTTCCGCCGACAATGCGGTGTCAACCAGCAGTTTTGACAAGAAGTTCGTGAACTTTTCAGGTTTCGAGTCATAAGAAGCTGAACCACAAATTGCGGTATGGTGGCCTACATGGCGCCGCTGAGCCTTACCGAGGCCGAGCGATCGACGCTGCTCGCCTGGGCCACCGACGAGAGCGGATCGCGCAATGTCCGCAGCCGGATCGTGCTCGGCTGCGCCGAGGGCCTGTCGCAACGCGAACTGGCCACCTCGCTGGGCGTCAGCCCGGCCACCGTGGGCAAATGGCGGGACCGGTTCGTCGAGCGCGGGCTGGACGGGCTCGCCGACGCGCCCCGCGCCGGCCGCCCCCGCAGCCCGGACCGCGCGGAAGCCGAACGGCTCGTGGTCACCGCGATCTCGCAGGCGCGGCGCGGCGAGCGCGTGCCCTCGACACGCTCGGTGGCCAGGTCGGTCGGCCTGTCGCAGTCCACCGTCGCGCGGATCTGGCGTGAGCACAGCGAAAGCGAGCCGCCGCGCACCGCGGTCGCCGGCCGGCTGCCGAAGGGGCTGCTGTCCGACAGCGTGTACCAGTTGCTGCGCACCAGCATCGTCAACGGCGAACTGCTGCCGGGGCAGCGGCTCGTGGAGGCGGAGATCGCGCGCCAGCTCGGCACCAGCCAGGCACCCGCGCGGGAGGCGATCAAGCGGCTGGCGCACGAGGGGCTGGTCAGTTCCCTGCCGCACCGGGGAAACTACGTCGCCGAGATCTCCCAGGAGCAGGCGCGCGAGGTGCGTGAGGTGCGCGTGCTCATCGAGGGCTACGCCGCACGGCAGGCCGCGACCGACATGCGGCCGCGGTCGCGCAACGCGATGGCCGCCGCCGTCGAGGCGATGCGGGAAGCGGCGCGGCGCGGGGACATCGGCGCCTTCCGCGACGCGGACCTGACCTTCCACCGGGAAGTGTGCGCGGCGGCGGGCAACGCGTTTCTCAACCGCATCTGGCGCACGATCGAGTCGAGCATGTGGAACCTGCGCGTGGTCGGCAACCCGCTCTACGCGGGCGACTGGCCCGCCATGGCCGAACGGCACGCCGACCTGCTGGCGGCACTGACGGCAGGCGAGCCGGACACCGCGGAACGCCTGTTCGCCGCCCACGCGGCGGGCCACGGTTCGTCGATGGATTAGGTCGCATGCCGCGCGGCAATACTGGCCCTATGCGACCGCTGCGCTCCGCCTTCGGCGCCCTCGCCCACGTGCGGGACGCGCGCGCCTTTCACCCCAAGGGAATCCTGGCCGACGGCATTGTGACCGCGCTCGGACGGGGGCTGTTACCCGAGGAGCCGACCGAGGTCCGGGCGAGGCTGTCCAAGGGCGCCGGGGTGCCGCAGGGGTTCCGGGACGTGCTGGGGCTGGCCGTGCGGGTGCCGCTGGAAACCGGGCAGTGGGACCTGACCTTCTCCACGGTGGGGCCGTTCGGCAGGGTCGTGCCGTTCCCGTCGTCCGGCTGGTGCGACCGCCCCTTCAGCAGCCTCATGCCGTACCGCGTCGACGGGCGGCCGCGGTGGCTGCTCGCACAGGCGGCCAGGGGACAGCCGGACGTCGACGCCTCCCTGCGCGCGGCCCGTCGCCTGGTCCGCGGCGGCGGGTTCGAGCTCGTGATCGCGGAGGCGAGCGCGACGGACGTCCCCCGGCCGATCGCGCTGCTGCGCCTGCACACGGTGTGCGCCGACGCCGCGCTGCCCGCCTTCGACCCGATCCTCAACCACCCACCCGGCGTGACGTTGTACCCGGGCTGGCTGGCGAAGGCGCGGGAGATGGCCTACCTCGGCAGCCGGGAGGGACGCTCCTGACCGGGCGGGAACGGACAAAGGCGGCACCGGGGCAGCAGCCGGACCTGCCCCGCGAGGGTGTTGGGCGAGCGTTCATCTCGCGCGCCGGAGGCGTTCACGCGCCGCCGCGAACATCTCCCCATGACTCTCAGCAGACGTGGACTGTTCGCGGGTGGCGCCGGGGTCGGCGGCGCGGTACTGCTCGGCGTACCGGGCGTCGCCTCGGCCGCACCGGAGTTGTGGGCGCAGCCTGGTTCACTCGGCGCACCCCCGGTTTCCGGGCTGCACCTGCAGTTCGGCGCCGACGCCTCGAAGCAGGCTGTGGTCTCCTGGCACACCACGACCGCCGTCGCCCGACCGCGCGTGCTGCTCGGCAGCCCCGACGGCGGTTTCGGGCAGGTCGTGCAGGCCGGTACGACCACCTATCGCGACGCGAAGTCCGGCACCGAGGTGCGCGTGCACCACGCGCGGCTGGACAACCTGCGGCCGGGCACCGACTACGTCTACGCCGCCGTGCACGACGGCGCCGCGCCCGAACTGGGCACGCTGCGCACCGCGCCGCGCGGCCGCGCCGCGTTCCGGTTCACCAGCTTCGGCGACCAGGGCACGCCCACGCTGGGCAAGCTGTCGAACGGCACCTACGTCAACGACAATCTCGGCTCGCCCTTCGGTGGCGACGTCACGGCCGCGGTCGAGGGCGCGGCGCCGCTGTTCCACCTCGTCAACGGCGATCTGTGCTACGCCAACCTTTCCACCGACCGGATCCGCACCTGGTCGGACTGGTTCAGCACCAACAGCCGCTCCGCACGGCACCGGCCGTGGATGCCCGCCGCGGGCAACCACGAGAACGAACTGGGCAACGGCCCGATCGGCTACGGCGCGTACCAGACCTATTTCAGCGTGCCCGATTCCGGTTCCGACGCCGAGACGCGCGGCCTGTGGTACTCCTTCACCGCCGGTTCGGTGCGCGTGATCAGCCTCAACAACGACGACGTCGCGCTGCAGGATGGCGGAAACTCCTACGTGCACGGCTATTCCGGCGGCGCGCAGCAGCGCTGGCTCGAGGCCGAGCTGAAAAGCGCGCGGTCCAATCCGGACATCGACTGGATCGTGGTGTGCATGCACCAGGTCGTGATATCCACAGTGGACAAGTTCAACGGCGCGGATCTCGGCATCCGCGAGTCGTGGGTACCGCTGTTCGACCGCTACGGCGTGGACCTGGTGGTGTGCGGGCACGAGCACCACTACGAACGGTCGCACCCGATCCGCGGCCAGCAACCCAACGACACCCGCACCCCGATTCCGGCCGACACCAAGACCGACGTCATCGACACCACGCGGGGCACCGTGCACATGGTCATCGGCGGTGGTGGCACGTCGGTGCCGTCGAACGCGCTGTTCTTCTCGCCCGCCAAATGCCGCGTGATCACGGCGGTCGGGCCGACGGATCCGAACACCGGCAAGAAGGCGCCGGTCTACGTGCTCGAAGACGCACCGTGGTCGGCGTTCCGCGATCGCGACCACGCCTACGGTTTCGCCGCTTTCGACGTCGACCCCGGTCATCCGGGCGGTGACACCACGATCGACGTCACCTACTACGCCGTGACCGGGCCGTACGGCGCGACCACCGCGGTGGACCGGTTCCGGCTGACCCGGCCACGCCGGAGCTGATCAGGACGGGCAGAATGCACGGAAGTTGACAAACTGGGGGCTTCCGTGAAAATCCGTCATCGCGCCGGCGGGGTACTGCTGGCCGCGACGGCGCTGGTCACGTCCGCGTGCGCCACCGTCGTCGCCGGCACCCCGCTGCCACCGTCCGCACCGCCCGGTCCCGCCGTCCACCTGACTCAGCAGGTGGCCGCGGCGGCGCCGAAAACCTACGAGGGCGTGCCCACCTACGATCCGTGCGCCATCCTGACCATCGACCTGGTCCGGCAGGCGGGCTACCTGCTCGACCCGGCCAACGAGTACCACGACGACCGGTTCACCGCGAACGGTGACAAGGGCAATCCGCAGCACCCGATCGGCAGCCCGGACCCGGCGGGTGAGTGCGACATCTGGCCCAGGAACAGCGCCAACTTCGTGTCGCTGCAGATCAACCAGCTGCCGTTCCAGGACACCGACGACCGCGACACGGTCACGCGCGTCAACGATCCCGCCCGCCTCGGCGCGAACCTGGTCAAGGACGACAACCGCGACGGGATGCGCGTCGTAACGTCCACTGTGGACCAGCCGGGCCGGTACCAGGTGACCTATTTCCTCGGCGACTACTGGGCCGTGCTGCTGGTCTACGCCGGCGGCGCGGACGGGCTCACCAAGAGCCCCGAGGAGATACTGGGGTTTCTCACCGACCAGGTCGCGGCGAAGCTGCGGGCCGGACCGGGCGCCGCGGGACAGAGCGAGTTCGGGTTCGGGGGCGCCTACGCCTTCGCGCCGACCGCGTGCTCGATCTACCACGGCGAGGACTTCCCGGCCTCGTTCAACGAACCGGAGATCGGCCGCGTCGAAGAGGCCTTCCAACTCGGCGAGCGAACGCTCACGGCCGATCCGGTCGACGCCGGGCAGCACCTGGGCCCGTGGCAGTACGCGCGCAGCTCGTGCACGCGAGCCAACCACGCGGCGGTCGACTTCACCGGCACCGCGCAGAAGCTCACCGTCCAGCTCGAGTCCTATTCGGACGAGGCGGGAGCGGCCTACTCCAACACCTGGAGCTGCAGCGGCGATCCGAAGTACAAGGCGCCCTACGGTGCGCCCCTGACCCTGCAGAACAAGATCGGCGACGGCCACGTGTGCTTCGTCAAAATGGGCGAGTTCAACCCGGACTTCCAGTTCAAGGTGGGCCGTCACGTCGTGACGATCCACTCGTTCGCCGCCTCGACGTATCAGAACCTGGACACCTCGGCCGCCGTGCTGGAAAAGGTCTCCGAGCAGATCGCGCAGCGGCTGACGCAGTACAAATAAGACTCATGACGGCGTGTGGCGCTGCCGTTTGAGCTCCGCCTCGTGCACGTGCCGCACGCCGCCGGTGAGCTCCCTCGCCTCGCGTTCGAACTCGCGGAAGGGCTGGTAGTACATATCGTCGTACTCCTCGACGACCTGGAACGTCCACCGGTCGGGCAGCACGTTCCGGCCGAGCAGCTCGATCTCCAGGCGCGCGGCGAGTTTCTCGTGTCCCACCTCGCGTAACCGCCTGATCGCGTCGCCGACGGCGAAATCCGCGGTGCCGGTCAAGCGGTGGAACGCGTACAAATGTCCACGCGCGACCTCCACGGTCTCCAGCGCCTCGGTCAGCTTGCCCACGGCCGCCACGGTGTCCGGTGTGTCGTTCATGCCGGCACGGGTACCCCTGAGAACGCAAAACGATGCACAAGCGTTGCGAGGCGACACTGTGAAGCAGATCAGCCGCGAGGTGGCCACCGGCCCGGACGCCGTGTACCGGGTGCTGGCCGACGGTTGGACCTACGGCGCGTGGGTCGTGGGCAACTCCCGCGTCCGCCGTGTCGATTCCGCCTGGCCGGAGCCGGGCAGGCGGAATCGACACAGTGCCGGGGTGTGGCCGCTGCGTGTGAACGACGTGACCGAGGTGATGGCGCTCGAGCCGGAGCGCCGCCTGGAGCTGCGGGCGCGGCTGTGGCATTTCGGCACTGCGGACGTGCTGATCGGACTCGAACCGCTCGGCACGGGCCGGACTCGCGTGACAATGGCCGAGGAGTTCACCGCCGGTCCCGGCAGCCTGTTGCCCGGCCTGCTTCAGGACCTCGCGCTGTGGCCGCGCAACGCCGAGTCCCTGCGCCGCCTCACCGACATCGCACTGGGCCGCGAAACCTAGGCCTGCGACTGGTGACTGGGCCGGCCCCACGGCACCGAACCGGCCCGCGCGAACCACGACCCCGGACGCGCCGACAACGCACGACTGGGCGAGCAGGCCTGGTCCCGCAGGCCATCGGCGAACTCGCTGATCACCTCACGGGCGTCGCGCGCGGGCCGCCAGCCGAGACGTTCTCGCGCCTGCGTCGTGTCGACCAGCGCCGCCTCGTCCGCCAGCGCGAGCCAGCCCGGGTGCAGGGGCTGGATCCCGGTCCGCCACAGTGGCCACGCCAGCCCGGACAGCACGCGCCGCGGCACCGGAACCCGCGTGGCGCCGAACAGCCCGGCGAGACCGTCGCCGCGCAGCACGGGCTCGGCCGCCAGGTTCAGGGCACCGTGGAAATCCGCCTCCAGGGCCAGCGAGATCGCCTCGGCCACATCGGACGCGTGCACGGCCTGGAAACGCAGGTCCGGCCACAGGGGCAGCGGGAATCCCGGGACCGAGACGAACTCCGCGGGCAGCAACGGACTGAGCAGCCAGCGCGCGAACTGCCCACCCGCGTGGCGCTGCAGGATCGCGCACGGCCGCAGCCTCGTCAGCCGGACCCGCGGGCGCTCCCACTCGAACACGTCGAGCATCCGCTCCAGCTCGGCCTTGCCCCGGCTGTACGCGCTGCGTGCGATCCCTTCGCACGGCCAGTCCTCACTCACCCGCTGCCAGCGCGGCGCGGGCCCGTAGGCCGCGACGGACGACGCGACCACCAGCCGCGGCACCCCGGCGCGGGCGACGGCGTCGAGCAGCCGGCGGGTGCCGCCGAGGTTCGTGCTCTCCATCGGCGGGTCGGCGGTGCTCGGGTTGATCGCCCAGGCCAGATGCACGACCGCGTCCGCATCGGCCAGCACGGACGCCGGCGGCGCGGACTCGCTCAGGTCCCAGGGCACCCACTCGATTCCGGAATAGACGTCGGCGGCGGGCGGGACCCGCCGGGCCAGGCCGGTCACCGGCCCACGCCAGATCTTGGCCAGTGCCGTGCCGACATTGCCGGTCGCTCCTGTCACCACGATGCGCATCCCGACCGGTTTTCCGCGATCCGACGGGTCAAAACCGGCGGCAACGGGTAAGGCTGGAGACATGAGCGAATCCGTGGACGCGGTGGTCATCGGCGCGGGCCCCAACGGCCTGGTCGCGGCCAACCTGCTCGCCGACGCGGGCTGGGACGTGCTCGTGCTCGAAGCGGGCCCCTCCCCCGGCGGCGCCGTCCGCACCGCGGAGCTCACCGCGCCGGGCTTCCGCAACGACGTGCTCAGCGCGTTCTACCCGCTCGCGGCGGTCTCACCGGTCATCAACAGCCTCGACCTCGGCGCGTACGGCCTGCGCTGGCGGCACGCCCCGGCCGCGCTCGCCCACGTGCTGCCCGACGACCGCAGCGCCGTGATCTCGCGGGAGCTGGACACCACGATCGCCTCGGTGCGGGAGTTCGCGCCCGAGGACGGCGACGCCTGGCAGGACGAGTTCACCTCGTTCACCCGGATGAAGAACCCGCTCATCAACGCCTTGTTCCAGCCGTTCCCGCCGGTCCGTGCCGGGCTGCGGCTCGCGCGCACGCTCGGCGTCGCCGACGGGCTGCGGTTCGCCCGCCTGGTCACCATGCCGGTCCGCACGCTGGCCGAGGAACGCTTCCGCGGCGCGGGTGCCCGGCTGCTGCTCGCCGGCAACGCGCAGCACACCGATCTCGGGCCGGACGACGCCGGCAGCGCCGTCTTCGGCTGGCTGCTGGCGATGCTCGCGCAGGACGTCGGATTCCCGGTGCCCGAAGGCGGCGCGGGGCGGCTGACGATCGCGCTGGCGAACCGCCTGGCAGCGGCCGGCGGGCGCATCGAATGCGACCGGGCCGTCACCCGCGTGCACACCGCGGGCGGCGAGGCGGTCGGCGTCACGGACGTCACCGGTCGTGTCGTGCGTGCCCGGCGGGCCGTACTGGCCACCGTGCCCGCGCCCACCCTGTACGAGAACCTGCTCAGCCCGCACGATCTGCCACCCCGGCTGCTGCGCGACCTGAAGTCGTTTCACTGGGACGACGGCACGGTCAAAGTGGACTGGGCGCTGGACCGGCCGGTCCCGTGGCGCAATCCCGAGGTGAGCAAGGCCGGCACGGTGCACCTCGGCGGCGACATGCACGGGCTGGCCCGGTATCACCAGGACATTTCCGCGGGCCGGGTACCGGTGGATCCGTTCCTGCTGATGGGCCAGATGACCACGGCCGACGACACACGCTCCCCCGAGGGCACCGAATCGGCCTGGGTGTACACGCACGTGCCGCGCGAATACCGCTGGGACACCGATTCGCTGCGGCATTTCGCCGACCGGCTGGAGGCCGTGGTGGAACGGCACGCACCGGGTTTCACCGGCACCATCAAGGACCGCTGCGTGCAGGGGCCGGGCGATCTGTGCCATGTGGACGGTAACCTGCTCGGCGGCTCGATCAACGCCGGTACCGCGGCGATCCACCAGCAGCTGTTCTTCCGTCCCGTGCCGGGTCTTTCGCGCGCCGACACCCCGGTGGACCGGCTGTACCTGGCGGGCGCCTCGGCACATCCCGGCGGCGCCGTGCACGGTGGCCCCGGTGCGAACGCCGCCCGCGCCGCACTCCGCAGGGCCGGCCGGGGCGGGCGCGCCTACCGCGCCGTGATCCAGCGCCTCAACGACGCCGTGTACCGCGACTGAAACCTGGCCCCGGCGGTCCTACGAAAACCGGACGACTGCCTGCCTCCGGGCCGAGAGCGCACGCTGGGGCCATGACCGAACCCGGAACCGTTCTTGTCACCGGCCCGACCCGCAACCTGGGCCGCCACGCCGCGCTCGCCATGGCCGCCCGTCCGCGGGACCGGCGCCCCGACCTGCTGCTCGTCGGCCGCGCCGGGCGCGATCTGACCACCGTCGCCGATGAGGCCCGCGCCCTCGGCGCCCACGTCCGCGAGATCGGCTGCGACCTCTCGCGCCTGGCCGACGTCCGGGCCGCCGCCACCACCGTGCGCGACCTGCTCGCGTCCGGGGCCGTGCGGCCGCTGCGGGCACTGGTCGCCAACGCCGGCAGCATGTCCTCGGACACCCGGCAGGCCTCGCCCGACGGCTATGAGCTGACGTTCGCCGTCAACTATCTCGCGCACGCCCAGCTCATCGGCGACCTGCTCGGCTCGTTCACCGCTCCCGCGCGGGTGGTCCTGGTCGGCTCGAACACCTATCACGCCAACTTCTGGCGCAGGCTCCTGGGCGTGGCCGAAGCCGAGTGGGCCGATCCGCTCGACCTCGCCCGCCCGGCCACCGGTGACAAGGCCCCCGGCATGACCGCGTCCGGCGTCGCCTACTCCAACGCCAAGCTGGCGATCCTCTACTACGCCCACGAACTGCAACGCCACACCGGCGCCGGAATCACCGTGTCGGTGTTCGAACCGGGCTGGATGCCCGGCACCGCGCTGGGCCGCGGCACCCCCGCGGTGGCCCAGGCGATCGGCCGCGCACTGGGTCGCATTCCCGGCGTGTCGACGCCCCAGCGCTCGGGGCCGCTGCTGGCCGCGATGGCGCTCGACGACAAGTGGGCCCACCTTCGCGACGGCGCGTTCGTGGTCAAGACCAAGCCGACCGAGGTGCGGCCCGTCGCCCACGACCGCGCCCGGGAACGGCGCCTGTGGGAGGCGACCGCCGAGCTGCTGGAGAACGCGGGCGCCGCGCGCCCGTCCGAGCGCTAACCGCGAGGGGTCGCCGTCGCCCGCACGGTCTTCGTGGCGAGATCGACGACGGCGATCGACGAGGTCCGCAGCTCGCACTCGCCGCCGCTCAACCGTTCCACCAGCATGCTCAAGTCCGGGTTGTGCCCGACGAACAGCACCGTCTTCGGCCCGGCCGGCACGTCGAGCAGCACGTCCAGCAGCGCGCCGACGCCCTCGTCGTACAGGCGGGGCTCGAACCGCACCTCCGGCTGCGAGGGCAGCTCCGCGGCGACCCGTTTCCACGTCTGCCGGGCGCGTTTGGCGGGTGAGCACACGACCAGATCGATCGCACCGGCGTTGTCGGCGAGCCAGCGTCCGGCGGCGGGCGCGTCACGGCGGCCGCGCCCGGCCAGCGGGCGGTCGAAGTCCGGCACGTTGCCGGTCCAGTCGGACTTCGCGTGCCGGAGGACGATCAGTGTGTCGGGCATGCCTTCAGTATCACGCCGTGCGCAGCCGCTTCGACAGCACCACACCGGCCACCGTGAACAGCCCGCACAGCACGAGCGTCAGCGACAGCGGGGCCGACGAGCCGCCGAACTCCGGGACCAGCGCGAGCGCACCGATCGGGATGAGCCCGCCGGCCAGCGCGGTGCCGAGCGCGATGCACAGGCCGGAGCCGGTGTAGCGCGAGGCGACCGGGAACAGGTCCGCCATGAGCGAGGGCACCGCACCGTTGAACGCGGCGTAGCACACCGTGCCGACCAGCATCGCCACGAGCATCGCGCCGAAGCCACCGGAGTCGATCAGCCAGAACGCCGGGAACGCCCACAGGATCAGCAGCACCCCCGAGGACAGCACGAGGCGCTCGCGCCCCCACTTGTCCGCCTTGACCGCACTCAGCAACGTCAGGCCCAGCAGCACGATCGACGTGATCACCAGTCCGGTTTGGACTTCGGTGCCGCTCAGCCCGGGCACGTAACTCTTGGTGTAGGCGACCAGGCCGGTCATCAGCACGTACAGGTACGAGCACGGCGCCGACCACATCAGCGAACCCGCGATCAACGCGGGCCACTCGTCGCGGAACACGGTGCGCACCTTCGGCCGCGTACCGGTTCTCGCCTCGTGCCCGGCCAGTTCCGCGACGAACTCCGGGGTCTCCTCCAGCCGCTTGCGCAGCACCAGTCCCAGCAGCACGAGCAACGCGCTGGCCAGGAACGGGACGCGCCACGCCCAGGACTGGAACGTCGAGGCGCTCACCCACGAGTTGACGGCCAGGATCACCGCGCTCGCCACGCCGATGCCCAGCACGGTGCCCAGTTGCACGAACGATCCGTAGAACGACCGCTTGTTCGGCGGCGCGTGCTCGACAGCCACCAGCACCGCGCCGCCCCATTCGCCGCCCACCGCGAGTCCCTGCAGCATCCGGCACGCCACCAGCAGCACCGGCGCCCACAGACCGACGTCGGCGAAGGTGGGCAACAGTCCGATCGCGACGGTCGAGGCACCCATCAAGACCATCGAACCGAGCAGCGCCACGCGGCGGCCGCGGGTGTCGCCGAGCCAGCCGAACAGCAACGCGCCCAGCGGCCGCATCCCGAACGCGACGGCGTGCGTGCCCAGCGCCGCGAGCGTACCGATCCACGGTGACACGGCGGGAAAGAACAGCGGCGCGAACACCAGCGCCGCCATGAAGGCGTAGACGATGAAATCGAAGATCTCGATCATCGTGCCGATCATCGACGACCCGGCGATGCGCACCGGGGACAGCGGTTTCCCGCTCATCGTGCCGGTGCGGGCACGGACTGTTTCGGACATGGGGGTACCACCCTAGGTTTTCCGGTACGGGGAGGGGAATTGTCTTTCGTCAGGCCTGGCGCAGTTTTTCCGCGAAATCGCGGGCGCTGCCTTCGGTGCCGAGCGCGAGGACGTGCGCGCGGACCTCGGCGGCCTCGGCGCCCGCGTTGCCGGTGAACTTCGCGCGGATGTCCTCGTGCGACAATGGACGTTCGGCGTGGCCGCGGTTGATGTCCTCGCGGCGGGTGAGCGTGCGCCCGTCCTTCAGCGCGATCTCCACGGCGGCCGAGTACGCGTGCGGGAACCTGCTGTCCGGATCGCCTGCGATGTCGACGAGCTGGGCCAGTTCGAGAATCTCGTTGTCCGCCAGCGCTTCGTCGGCGAACTCGGCCAGCGTGAGCCTGCCGCGCGAGACGCACGCCCCCGCGATGAACGGCAGGCTGAACTTCGCGTCGTAGTCGTCGCGCGGCTTGCGCTTGTTCTCGATCGGCTCGCAGACCACCGCGCCGGGTGTCGGATGGATCAGACAGCGGATGCGCTCGATGTCGGCGGCGCCGAACCCGTCGCGCTCGCGCAGGAACAGGATCGCGTCGGCGAACGCGTGCGTGAAATGGCAGCTGGGATAGGGCTTCACCGCGGTCTTGAGCAGTTCCCAATGTTCACCGAGCCCGTCGGTCATCGCGCCGGTGTCCCATTCGCGCTGCTGCAAATGCGTCGCGTACAGGCCGTAACGCCCCTCGTACACGGCTGTAGGCCCCGGCCAGTCCTCGGCGGCGAAGGCACTCGCGGTGAGCGCGGCGTTCGCCGCCCAGCCCGGATGCAGCCGCTTGGTCCACGCGCCCTCTTCGAGGAACTCCAGGATCCCCGAAGCCATCGAGCCGACGATCTGTTGCGCGGCGGTGATTCCGCGGGCCTCGAGTCCCGCGAGTTTCGCCGCCGCGACCGAGGCTCCGAACGCGCCGGCCAGCCCCGTGGGGTGGAACCCCGCGTCGTGGAAGCCACCTCGTGCGACTTCCCCGACGCGGGCGCTGATCTCGATACCGAGGATGTAGGCGGCGAGCAGGTCCGCCGAGGACCGGTCGTGCTGGATGGCGGCGGCGAGGCCGACCGGCAGCGCGGAGGCCGACACGTGCGTGACCGCACCGACGTGCGTGTCGTCGAAATCGAGGCCGTGCACCAGAACCGCGTTGAGCATCGCCGCCTCGCGCGGGCCGAGCCGGTCCGGCAGGCCGAGCACGGGCTGATCACCGGAGCCCAGCCTCGCCAGCGCACGGCGGGCGCGGCGGGTGAACTCCTGATCCGTGGCGGCCAGAGCGACCCCGACGGAGTCCAGCGCGAGATGCCGCGCGCGTTCCACGACTTCGGCGGGAATGTCGTCGAGTGTGGTCTTCGCGGCGAACTCGCCAAAGATCTCGGCGATGGGGGCGCCCGGCATCCTTGCCTCCTCGGGACTCGTCCTTGATGACCCGCGGGCCTCCGCAAGGGGTGCCCGCCCACTCAGTCTGCAATGTGGACGGAAACGAGGCAAGGAAAACTTCAGACGTTTTTGGGATCAGTCGTCTTTCATGCGTTCGTAGACCGGGCGAAGGGCGAGCAGATGGGCGCGATTGAGCCGCTCGGCCTCCTCGGCGTCACCGGCCGCGACCGCGTCGTAGATGCGCTGGTGATCCTCGTCGATCTCGCGCCAGCGGCCCGCCGCGATCCGCTCGCGATGCAGCCTGCTGTGCAGCACGGCGTTGATCGGCTGGCACATCAGCCGCAACAGCGGGTTGCCGGTGATCGCGACGAGTGTCGTGTGGAAGTCCCAGTGCAGTTCGAACCCGGTCGCCGGATCGAGATGCGAGGTCTCTTCCATCGTGCGCCGCAGTTCCGCGAGGTCCTCGGCGGTCGCGCGCTCGGCGGCGATCCTGGCTGCGGGCGGCTCCACGATCAGCCGCGCTTCCAGCAGGTTGTCCACACTCAGGTTGTTGGCGTTGACCAGCAGGCCGAGTGCGCCGCCGAGGCTTTCCGCGACGGCGCCGGCATCCGGCGCGGCGACGAAACTGCCGCCCGACACGCCGCGCGTCGTGTCGATCAGCTGCTGACTGGCCAGCAGCCGCAGCGCTTCGCGCACCGTGCTGCGGCTGACCCCGAACAGCCCGCACAGCTCGGCCTCACTCGGCAGCCGCGTGCCCGTGGCCAGCGCGCCGGACAGGATCTGCTCCTTGAGCTGATCGGCCACCTGCCGGTAGGCGGCCTGCACCCGCTTCACCCGCAGCCCGGCAGTCGCCGCACCGTTCTCGACAGTCATCCACTCAGCCTACGGCGTATGGGCCAAGCAACCCCAGCGGCAATCCTGCGCAAAATGTCAGACGTATTGACGAACGCCCCTCGCCTGGCGCAGACTGCGGGGACGGAACTTCGACACGAGGAGGTGCGGCCGTGACCGTGCACGACGGCTGGCAAGGCAGGTTCTACGAGGACTTCGTCGTCGGGGATGTGTACCGGCATCCGCTGGGGCGCACGATCAGCGAGGCCGACAACACCTGGTTCACGCTGCTCACGATGAACACCCACCCGGCGCATTTCGACGCCAACTACGCGTCGAAGACGCCGTTCGGCAAGATCCTCGTGAACTCCGGGCTCACCATCGCGATGCTCATCGGGCAGAGCGTCAGCGACATCAGCCAGCGCGCGATCGCGAACCTCTCGCTCACCAACGTGCAACTGACCCACCCGGTCTTCGTCGGCGACACGCTCTACGCCGAATCGATCTGCACGGGCAAGCGCGAGTCGGGTTCCCGTCCCTACGCGGGCCTGGTCAACGTGCACACCCGCGCGCTCAACGCCGACGGCGACGAATGCCTGTCCTTCGACCGCACGGCGTTGATCTACAAGCGTTCCGAGGCCAAGACGATCAACGCCTTCCCCGAAGCCAAGAGCGGCCCGCTGGAGCTGAAGAACGCATGAGCGACCGGCTTCCACTGGCAGATTTGAGAATTCTCGCCGTCGAGCAGTACGGCGCCGGCCCGTTCGGCTCGGTGCATCTGGCCGACCTCGGCGCCGAGGTGATCAAAATCGAGGACCCGCGCTTCGGCGGGGACGTCGGCAGGCACACCCCGCCCTATGCCGAGGACGGCGATTCGCTGTTCTTCGAGGCGTTCAACCGCAACAAGCGTTCGGTCGTGCTGGATCTGACCAACCCGAAGGGACGCGAGACGTTCGAGAAACTGGTCGCGGTCAGCGACGCGGTCTACTCGAACCTGCGCGGCGACGTGCCCGCGAAGATGCGCATCCGCTACGACGATCTCAAGCACATCAACCCGCGCATCGTGTGCTGTTCGCTGTCCGGCTACGGGATGACCGGTTCCCGCAGCGCGCAGCCCGGCTACGACTACATGCTGCAGGGGCTGGCCGGCTGGATGTCGGTGACCGGTGAACCGGACGGCCCGCCCACCAAATCGGGACTGTCCATGGTGGACTATTCCGGCGGGATCGTGGCGGCGCTGTCGATGATCTCGGCCATCCACGCGGCCCGCCGCGACGGTGTGGGCATGGACTGCGACGTGAGCCTGTACGACACCGCGATCGGCATGCTCACCTACCTCGCGACCTGGCACCTCAACGAGGGGTTCGAACCGGTGCGCACACACCATTCCGCGCATCCGAGCCTGGTGCCGTTCCAGAACTTCCCCACCGCCGACTCGTGGATCGTCATCGGCTGCGCGAAGCAGAAGTTCTGGGAACGGCTCGTCGAGGCACTCGGCTCGCCTGAGTGGGCGGCGGACGAACGCTTCGCCACCCCGGCCGCGCGGTACGCGAACTCGCCGGAGTGCGTCAAACTCCTCGAACTCGAACTCGCCCGCAAGACCACCGGGGAATGGTTGCCGCTACTGGAAAAGGCGGGCGTTCCGGTCGCTCCGATCAACACCGTGCCGCAGGCTCTGGCCGAACCGCACACCCACGACCGCGGCATGGTCGTGACCACCGAGCACCCCCGGTTCGGCACCGTGCTGCAGGTCGCGTCGCCGGTGCGCGCTGGCGCGCCGCGCGACGAGCACCGCCGCGCTCCCTTCCTCGGCGAGCACACCGAAACCATCCTGCACGACCTGCTCGGCACCGGCGCCGACGAGTTCGGCGAACTGCGCCGGGCCGGTGCCTTCGGCGCGAAGGAGAACGCGTAGTGGACTTCCAGCTGACTCCCGACCAGGCTCAGTTCCAGTCGGCACTGCGGGATTTCGTGGACAAGGAGATCGTGCCCGTCGCGAAGGACTGGGAACACGAAGGCCGCTACCCCACCGAAATCGTCGAGCAGATGAAGCAGCTCGGCCTGTTCGGGCTGATGATTCCCGAGGAGTACGGCGGCGCGGACGCCGACTTCACCTCCTTCACGCTGATGTTCGAGGAAATCGCACGTGGCTGGATGGGCATCGCGGGCATCCTCGGCAGCCATTCCCTGTCGTGCTGGATGCTCGCGCGGCACGGCACCGAGGAGCAGAAGCGCAAGTACCTGCCGGAACTGGCCACCGGCGCGCGCCGCACCGGGATCGCGCTCACCGAACCGGACGCGGGCACCGACCTGCAGGGCATCCGCACCACGGCCGAGCGTGACGGCGATTCGTACGTGATCAACGGCAGCAAGATGTGGATCACCAACGCGCGCTACGCCGATCCGCTGCCGGTGCTCGTCAAGACCGATCGCACGGTTTCCCCGGCGCACAAGGGAATGAGCGTGCTGCTGGTCGAGGCCGGCACGCCGGGATTCGAGGTCACCAAGGACATCCCGAAGCTCGGCTACAAGGGCACCGAGTCGTGCGAGGTCGTGTTCGACAACGTGCGCGTGCCCGCGGCCAACCTGCTCGGCGGTGTCGAAGGCCGCGGTATGCAACAGGTTCTGTCGGCACTGGAGGTCGGGCGGCTCAACATCGCCGGGCGCAGCCTCGGGATCGCGCAGCGCGCGTACGACGAGGCGCTGGCCTACGCCAAGGAGCGGCACGCGTTCGGCAAGCCGATCGCCGATTTCCAGGCGATCCAGATCAAGATCGCCGAGATGGCCACGCAACTGCAGGCCGCGCGGCTGCTGACCTACTGGGCCGCGACCCGGCTCGATCAGGGCGAGCGTTCGGACCTGCAGACCGGGATGGCCAAGCTGTTCTCCTCCGAGGTCGCGTTGCAGGCGGCGCAGGACTCGATGCGCGTGCACGGCGGGTACGGATACTCGGCGGAGTTCGAGATCGAGCGGCTGTACCGCGACTCGATCCTGATGACCATCGGTGAGGGCACCAGCGACATCATGCGCACGGTGATCGCGAAATCCCTCGTCGCCGGGAAGGGCAAGGTCGGCTGGTGATCGCGCGCAGCTGGCTGTTCTGTCCCGGCGAGCGCACCGACCGGCTCGCGAAGGCGGTCGGTGTGGCCGACGTCGCGGTGGCGGATCTGGAGGACGCCGTGCACGCCGAGCGCAAGGACGCGGCGCGCACGGCGGTCACGGAAGCGTTGCGGGCGGATCCGGCGGCCGCGCGCCGCACGTGGGTGCGCATCAACAACGACGGCGTGCACACCCGCGCCGACCTCGATGCCCTGGCCGGACTGGAATTCGCGGGAATCGTCGTGCCCAAGGCGTCGGCGGAGAGCATGCGCGAGGTCGCCGCGCGATCGTCGGTACCGTTGCTGGCACTGGTGGAAACCGCGGCCGGACTGTGGGACGCGGCGAAGATCGCGGCCGGGGAACGCGTGGTGACGGTGACGCTCGGCGAGTACGACCTCGCGGTGGAACTGGGTGTAGCACGTCCCGACGTGGACGACGAACCGCTGGCGTGGGCGCGTTCGCGAGTGGTCGCCGCCGCGGCGGCCGCGGGGTGCGCACCGCCGCCGGCGCCGGTGTCGTCCGTGATCGAGGACACCGGCCGGTACCGCGCGGACACGGGGCGGCTGGGACGGTTCGGCTTCTTCGGCCGGATGTGCATCCATCCGCGTCAGGTCGAGGTCGTGCACGAGGTGCTGCGCCCCGGCGACGAAGAAGTGGCGGCGGCGAGCTCCGTCGTCCGCGCGGCAGAAGACGCCGAACGCACCGGCGCGACCGTACTGATCGTCGACGGCCGTCTCGTGGACCCGCCGGTCGTCCACCACGCACACCGGATCCTGGCGCTGGCCGAGCGCGGTTGATCGTTACGCTTTCGGCGGAAGGCGCCGACGAACCGGGCCAGGAACCCGCCCCGCGACTGCCCACGGCGAAGGCTGTCGACGAGATCCTGACCCGGTGGTTCTCGCTACGGTTGGCGAACTAGACCTGCGCGCCGGGCAAGGGCCGGTGCGGATCGAGCTCCACGCCGCCGGCGCGCATCATGTCGTCGAGCAGGCGCCAGACCCATCTGGTCAGCAGCGCCGCCAGCTCGTCGCGGGTGAGCCCGGACGGGTTGGCCAGCCAGCGCGCCGCGGCGGACTCCACCAGGCCCACCACCCCGAACGCGATGGGTTCGGCCAGCCGCGCGTCGAGGCCGAACAACCGCAGGTAGTGGTCGAACAGCCCGGTCAGGTTCGTCGCGATCGTGGTCTTCACGTCGGCGATCGCGTCCTGCCCGGACAGTGAGTGCATGGTCAGGTAGCGGTAGAGGTTCTCGTTGTCGGCCAGCCAGCGGGTATGCGCCTCGACCCCGGCCTCGATCATCTGCATCGGCGTGCCGCGCGGGGTCCACACCGGCGCCAGCTCGGCGGTGATCAGCTCCCCCACCCTGGCCGCGATCGCGATCTGCAGGTCGGCGCCGTCCGCGAAGTACTTGTAGACCCGCGTGCGCGCGACGCCGGCCTCCTCGGCGATCTGCTCCGTGGACACCTCCGGCCCGTGCTGCGCGATCGCCCGCAACGCCGCCGCCACGAACTCACGGCGCCGGCGCTCGCGCTGACCGGCCCATCGCGCGGCGCGCCCATCCATTCGCCCAGGTGAGGAGGTCATCCACCCCACCTTATCGGGGGAGAACACGGACACAAATATAGCGGGTACACCATGTACCTGTTACCGTGAGTTCGGGTAAACACGAGGAGGTGCGGACCATGACCACGGCCGAGCGGACATCGCGGGAGCCGGACGTCTCCCGCCGCCTGCTGCAGTCAGCCGACACGCTGTCCTACGACCCGGCGACGGAGATCGACTGGGACGCGCCGCTGCCGGCAGGCGCCTACGGGCTGAACCCGGAGTGGAGCACGCTGTACGGCACGCCGCTGTGGGACGAGATGACCAAGGCGCAGCGCGTCACGCTCACCAGGCACGAGGTGTGCTCGATCATGAGCACCGGCATCTGGTTCGAGATGATCCTGCAGCAGATGATCCTGCGCGATCAGTACGCGCACGACCCCGCCGATCCCGAGTTCCGCTTCGCGCTGACCGAGATCGCCGACGAATGCCGTCACTCGATCATGTTCGCGCGGATCTGCGAGAAGCTCGACGTGCCCGCGTACTTCCCGCACCGCGCGATCCTGGAGGCCGCCCGCGTCTTCAAGGCGACCGCGCGCGGCGAGGTCGCCTACGGCGCGACGCTGGTAGCCGAAGAGGTCCTCGACGTGATGCAGCGCGACTGGATGCGTGGCGAGAACGTGCTCGACATCGTGCGCACCAGCTCCAAGATCCACGTGGTCGAGGAGTCGCGGCACATGACCTTCGCCCGGCACGAGATCCGTGCGCACATGGCGGGCATCAGCCCCCGCCGTCGCCGCCGCGCCGCCGTGCTGATCGCGCTCGTCGCGACGGTCATCGTGCGCAGCATGGTCAACCACGGCGTGTACCGCGCCGCGGGGCTCGACGTCGAGCGTGCCGTGCGGGAGGCCGCGCACAACCCGCATCGCGAGGCGATGCTGCGCAGCGCGTGCGCCGGGCTGATGGACTTCCTGTCGCAGGCGGGGCTGCTCACCCGGCCCGCGGTCGCGCTGTACCGCCGCGTGCACCTGATCTGACGCGAAGCCTGGCGAGAGGGGGAATCGCCGGTCATGCGCTCGCCGCCCCGCGGTCCAACGGCTGCCCGGGCGCAGGGGGCCCGGGCAGTACGTCGGGGCGGCGAGCGCTTGAACTCGCCGGTGCGCACTGCCAGGCATGGCGGATGAGATCTTCTGGGGGGACGCTTTCACCGGCCGCCGGCACCGTGGTGACCGCGCTGTCCGTGGCGGCGTGGATGTTCGCGGCGGGACACCTGGCATCCGGGATGTGCCGGTGCCCCGGCGGCGGTGGCCGCGATACTGCTGTTCGTGACGGCCTACTTCGGCGCCGACAGTCTCGTCACGGTGTTGCTCACGAATGGTTACGGCACAAGCCTTTCTCAGCCGGAATGGTCCAGAGCGTTCGCCGTGGCACTGGTGGCCTGGACCATCGCCGGAACCGGCGTCGGCCGCCGTGAACGCACCGAGCCTGTCGGCGGCGTACGGGACTTTCGCGGTTTTCCTCGCGGGAGCGGCATTCGCGGCGGCCCGGGTCGGGGCGCGGTGATCGTGGCCGGTGCGGCCATCGATGTCAGCCTCATGTCAGGGCCGTGACAGCGCCACCGGCGAACGTGGTCGCATCAAGCCGGCCACGGAAGGACACCCGATGACGCGCACCGCCTCGATCCCCCACGGTCTGCCCATGGATCGCGACGCAGGCCCCTTCGACCCGCCCACCGCGATCACCCGGCTGCGCGAGACCCGCCCGGTCAGCCCCATGATCTTCCCCGACGGGCACGAGGGCTGGCTCGTCACCGGCTACGACGCGGTGCGCCGGCTGATGACCGACACCCGCTTCAGCTCCCGCCAGGACATCGGCCCCATCCATGTGCCCTACGAGGTCCCCGGCATGCCCCCGGTCACCGAACCGTCGCCGCAGGTGCCGGGCCTGTTCATCAGCATGGACCCGCCGCACCACACCCGGCTGCGGCGCAAGCTCACCGGCGCCTTCACGGTCCGGCGCATGCAAGCCCTCGAAGAGCAGATCCTCGACATCACCGAGCGGCAACTGGACCGGCTGGCGAGCCTGACCCCGCCCGTCGATCTGGTCAGGGAGTTCGCGCTGCCGGTGCCGTCGCTGGTGATCTGCGAACTGCTCGGCGTCCCGTACGAGGACCGCGAGACCTTCCAGGTCAACTCCGCCACATTCCTCGTCAAGGACCAGGAACTCGGCGAGAAGATGGCCGCCTACGGCGCCATGACCACCTACCTGGCCGAACTGGTCGCCCGCAAGCGCGCCGAACCCGGCGAGGACATCCTGTCCGACCTGGCCCGCCACGACGACCTCAGCATCGAGGAGCTGACCGGCACCGCCTTCCTGCTGCTGCTCGCCGGCCACGAGACCACCGCGAACATGCTGGCGCTGGGCACTTTCGCGCTGCTGGAGCATCCCGCGCAACTGGCCGAACTGCGTGCCGATCCGCGGCTGCTGCCGGGCGCCGTCGAGGAACTCATGCGTTATCTGTCCGTTGTGGACATCATCTACCGCTACGCCACGGAGGACATCGAACTCGGCGGGGAAACGATCCGCGAGGGTTCGACCGTCGTCGTCTCGATACTGGCCGCCAACCGCGACCCCCGGCACGTCGAGCGCCCCGACACTCTGCACCCGCACCGCAGCGCCCGCACCCATCTGTCCTTCGGTCACGGTGTCCACCAGTGCCTCGGCCAGCAGCTGGCCCGCATCGAGATGCGCGCCGGTTTCGCGGGCCTGCTGCGCCGCTTTCCCTCGCTCGAACTGGCCGTCCCGGCCGCCGAGGTGAAACTGCGGACCGACATGAACATCTACGGCGTGCACGAACTGCCGCTCACCTGGACGACCAGTTGACATGCAAGTGACGACTTGCCTATCGTGGCGGACGTGGGTGACGTCTTCAAAGCCTTGGCCGATCCCACCCGCCGGACGATCCTCGACGAGCTGACCGACCGGAATGGACAGACGCTGTTCGAGATCTGCGCGCGGCTGAGCGGAAAGCACGGGCTCGCTTCGTCACGGCAGGCGATCTCGCAGCATCTCGACGTTCTCGAGGACGCGGGCCTGGTGGAGACCAGGCGCGACGGCCGGTACAAGTTCCACTACATCAACACCGAACCGCTCGAACCGATTGTGGCGCGGTGGCTCACCAAGAGGGGACCGACATGAGGATCAATCTGGCCAACGTGTTCGTCGACGACCTGGCGAAGGCGCAACGGTTCTACACCGACGTGCTGGGGTTCGTGACGAAGAACGACATCCCGCTGGGCGGCGGTGCCCGGTGGCTGACCGTGGTGTCCGCCGAGGACAAGGACGGCACCGAGCTGCTGCTCGAACCGAACGGGCACCCGGCGGCGAAAACGTTCCAGGAGGCGCTCGTCGCCGACGGCATCCCGTTCACGATGTTCTTCGTCGACGACGTCCACACCGAGTACGACCGCCTCCGCGAGCAGGGCGTGCGCTTCACCCAGGAGCCGGCGAACATGGGCACGGTGACCACCGCCGTGTTCGACGACACCTGCGGCAATCTGATCCAGATCGCCCACTACAACAGCTGAGGGCCGCGCGTCAGGCGTGCGTGTCGGGGTTCGGGCCGAGCCTGCCGTTGACCTCCAGCGACGCGATCCCGGCGATGTCGTGGGCGTCGAGTTCGAAGTCGAAGATGTCGATGTTCTCGCGGATACGCTGCGGGGTCACGGACTTCGGGATCGCGACGAGGCCCATCTCGATGTGCCAGCGCAGCACGATCTGTGCCGGGGTCTTGCCGTGCTTGCGCGCGATCGTCGTCAGCACCTCGTGGTCGAGCATCCGGCCGCGCGCCAGCGGGCTCCACGACTCGGTCACGATGCCGTGGTCGGTGTCGAACGCGCGCAGCGCGGCCTGCTGCAGGTTCGGGTGCAGCTCGATCTGGTTGACCGCGGGCACCACGTCGGTCTCGTCGAGCAGCCGCTCCAGGTGCGGCACCTGGAAGTTCGACACGCCGATCGCCCGTGCCCTGCCGTCGGCGTTGATCTTCTCCAGCGCCCGCCACGTGTCGACATAGAGATCACGGCTGGGCACCGGCCAATGGATCAAGTACAGGTCCACGTAGTCCAGGCCGAGCTGGTCGAGACTGTGGTCGAACGCACGCATCGCCGCGTCGTAGCCGTGGTCGGTGTTCCACAGCTTGGTGGTGATGAACAGCTCCGAACGCGGCAGGCCACTGGCCCGCACGGCCGCGCCCACACCCCGCTCGTTGCGGTACAGCGTGGCGGTGTCGATGGCGCGGTATCCCGCCTCGATCGCGGTGTGAATGGCCTGCCCGACCTCGTCATCGGCGATCTTGTACACGCCGAAGCCGAGCCGGGGCATTTCTACGTCGTTGGTGAGGCGAACGTTGGGGACCATGCCCAAACCATAACTTCACGCCATCGCGGGCAGCAGCACGGTCACCGACAGACCGCCTCCGACCACGGGTTCCGCCGTCACCCTGCCCTCGTGCGCCTCGACCGCGGCCCGCACGATCGACAGCCCCAGCCCGGCGCCGCCGCGGGCGGTGCGCGCGACCCCGGCCCGCCGGAACGGCTCGAACAGCTCGGCCACCGTCGCCGGGTCGATCAGCCCGCCCGAGGAGCGCACCCGCAAGGTCGCCCACTGCGGGCCCGGCCGGGTGAAGACCTCGATCCAGCCGCGTTCGACGTTGTGCCGGACCGCGTTCTCCAGCAGGTTGCCCGCGATGCGCTCCAGCAGTGCCGGATCCCCGCTCACCGGCGTGGGCGCCAGGTCGAACTTGGCTTCGATACCCCGCTGGTCGGCCTCGCCGCGGGCCGCCCGCCACGCGCTCTCGACCAGCATGGCCAGATCCGTGGGCTCCCGCATCGCCAGGCCCGCGCCGTCGGTGCGGGCGAGCAGCAGCAGCGAGCCGACCAGCTGGTTCGCGCGTTCGGTCGCCTCCCGCACGACGCCGCCCATCCGGCGCAGCTCCGCCGGATCGGCGTCCGGATCGGACAACGTCACGTCCAGTTCTGTTCTGATCACCGACAGTGGCGTGCGCAGCTCATGGCTGGCGTTGGCGACGAAATGCCGCTGCGCCTCGAACGCGGCCTGCAGCCGGTCCAGCATCGCGTCGAACGTGTGCGCCAGCTCCGCCAGCTCACCGCGCGCCTCGACCTCGCCGATGCGCTCCCCGAAGGACTCCACCGACAGCCGCCGCGCGGTGCCGGTGATGTCCCGCAGCGGCCGCAGCACGCGTGAGGTGAACGTCCACGCCAGGATCGCGGTGGCCACGACCACGCAGAGGAACGCGATCGACCCGGCCACCAGCACCTTCTCACGGGCGTGGTCGCGCAGGTGCGCGGCCAGCGCCGAGGCGTCGACGTCGACCCCGTCGACCCGCACCACCGAACCGGGCGGCATCTGTGGCACCGCCGCCACCGCGTCGCCGACCAGCATCCAGGCAAGCCACAACAACACGAGGCTCACCCCGGCCGCGAGGCCGGTGGCGAGCAGCGTGATCCGCGCGCGCAGGCTGCCGAACGGCATCGCGCGCCGGTTCACTCCTTCGCGGAACCGGTGCTCGGCACCCGGTATCCAGATCCCACCACGGTCTCGATGATCCCAGGCTCGCCCAGCTTCTTGCGCAGGGTCATGACGGTGACCCGGACGGTCGTGGTGAAGGGGTCGGCGTTCTCGTCCCACACCCGTTCCAGCAGCTCCTCGCTGCTGACCACCGCGCCCTTCGCGGCCAGCAGCACCTCCAGCACCCCGAACTCCTTGCGGGTCAGGTCGATGGGGCCGGTGGCGCGGCGCACGGTGCGACGGGCCGGGTCCAGCTCGACGTCGCCCGCGGTGAGCAGGGGCGGCGCGGCCGGGGTTGCGCGGCGGCCGAGCGCCCGCACGCGGGCGACCAGTTCGGGAAAGGCGAACGGCTTGGCGAGGTAGTCGTCCGCACCGAGGGACAGCCCCTCGACCCGGTCGTTCACCGTCCCGCTCGCGGTCAGCATCAGGACCCTGGTCAGCTCGCCCGAGGCGACGATCTCCTTGCACAGCTCGTCACCGGACATACCGGGCAGGTCGCGGTCCAGCAGCACCACGTCGTAGCGCGTGATGCTCGCCTTCTCGTGCCCGTCGTCACCGTTGAGCGCGATGTCCACGGCCATGCCTTCCCGGCGCAGCCCGCGAGCGATCGCGTCCGCGAGTGGTTCCTCGTCCTCGACTACCAGAATCCGCACGTCAATCACCGTGCCACATATTCCTGAGAAGCACCTGCGCCCGTTCTCAGACTCGTACAGTTACATACTTCCGGCCGTCGAAGCTCTCGACCTCGATGGCCGCCACGTTGTCCGGTGCGACCAACGCCGCGCCGCCGAGATGAGTTCCCGCACCCTCCCCCGCCGCCGGCACCAGCCAGCTTCCGGCCTCCTCGCGGGTACCGTCGCGACCCACCACGAACAACCGGCACTTCTCCCCCGCCGGGATGCCGGATACCGTCGCGTCCAGCCGCACCCAGCCCGCCGCCGGCCCGAGGACGACGCTCATGCTCGCCCCGGTCGCGGAGTCGGTGGCCGACAGCGCCGTGCCGGCCGGGGCCGCGGCATCGAGGGCGGTTGCCCGGCCCAGCACCACGCCGCCGCCGGCGAAGGCGGCGGCGACCGCGGCCGCCGCGACGCCGACTGCCAGACGGCGGCGCCGCGATCGCGCCGCGGCCTCGTGCCGCACCTGCCGCAGCACTCGCCGCAGCAGCAGTTCGCCGTCCTCCGGCGGGCCCTCCAGCAGGGCCTCGAGCGGGAGGTCGTCGAGCGCCGCGCGACTCATGCGCAGCTCCACCAGTTCGGCCTGGCAGCGCCCGCACGAGGCGAGGTGCCACTCCATCGCGCGTATCTCCTGCGGGTCCAGCGCCGCGAGCACGTAGGCACCGAGCGAGTAGGCATGGTCATCCACGCTCACGCACTCACCTCTTCGAGCGCGACCTGTCTCCCGCCGCCGAAAGCCTGTCGCATCGCCCGTAGCGCGTAGTACGACCTGGATTTGACCGTGCCCTGCGGAACCCCGAGGGTCGCCGCGGCCTCGGCGACGCTGCGGCCGCGGAAGTAGATCTGTGTCAGCACGTCCCGGTGTTCGGGGGACAGCTTGTCCAGTGCTTCCAGCACGATCATCGAGGTGACCACGGAGTCGGCGTGATCGGCCGCGACGGCCGTGGTGACCGGGGTTTCGGCCACCTCGGCCGGCCGGGCCGCTCTGGCGCGGTACCGGTCGGTGACGATGTTGCGGGTGACCGTGAGCAGCCAGCCACGCACCGACCCCTTGCCGTTGACGAGCGCGTCCGGATGCCGCCAGGCACGCACCAGGGTTTCCTGGACGACGTCCTCGGCGGCCGCGCGGTCGTTCATCAGCCGGGTCGCGTAGGCGAGCAGTGCCCGCCCGTGCTCCTCGTAGAGCGCACGGATCAGTGCTTCTTCAGCGACCGCCGCTCGGTTACGGGCCCAGGTCGAGGTTCTTTTCACTCGCTACACGTCCTGCCCCGGTTGATGCAGTTCACGACGCGGGTCATGATGCACTGCGACATCACGTTGGCGAAGTCGTCATGGTCGGAGCGCGGGTTGTGACTTTCTTCCGGGAAAGAGTCCACTTTGTACTGTCCGGCTAGCTGCACGTCCCGTGGCACGTTGTAGACCAGGCTGATTCGCAGCTGTGGTACCGCGACGAAACCGCGTGCGCACCGACCGTTCGCGCCGGGGAACACGATGTGGGTGCGGTGGTTGGCGCTGTCGATGTTCCTGCCGTCCCAGCAGCTCGGGAAATCGTGGATCCGCTCGACCTTGCTGCCCTCCGGGCAGATCGGGTATTTGTCGATGAGCCGGTCCTCGAAGCCGGTGCAGGTCCAGCTCGCCTTGGTGTTCGTGGTTCCGTTGACGCTCGGCTTCGCGTCGCCGTAGAGCACGCGCAGGAACTTCGGCATCGCCCGCACCCGGGTGACCGGACTGCCGCGGAAGGTCAGGCTCACGCTCTCCGGCCGCTGGATCTCACCGTCGTTGCCCGAGAGTTCGTTGTTCTCGTCCGGCCCCGGCAGTTGCGAGGCCGATGTCGAGGTGGCAGAGGCGGTTGTAGCGGTCGCGCTGGAGGAAGCGCTTTCTGCCGGGGAAGCCGTCGTAGGGGCACTGCCGGTGCTCGTCGCGGCGGCGCTGCTGGTGGTGCTTCGCCGACCGGCGCCCGGATCGCTGTTCTCGGCACCGTTGTCGATGCCACCGTGGTCACGATCCCGCACCGTGCAGCCGGACAGATCCCGCCGCTGGCGCTGCCCGGTCAGGCTGCCGATCCGGTCGAGGCCGCTCGTGCGCTTGTCTCGCAACGAGGTCAGCACCTCGTCGGTGTTCGCCGCGGTGGCCAGCCGCCGGTCGGCCTGCGTCTCCGCGGCCTCGATCGCGTTCAGCTCGTCGCCGACGGCCGCCATGGCGGCGTCGGGCACGTCGCCCAGTTCGCTGGCGATGTCCGGGCATTCGACACGCGGTCGCTGCGCCGAAGCCGCGGCCTGCGCGCGCTCGGCGTCGAGATCGTTCTGTGCCGGCGATTCCGGCGCGTTGCTCTCTCGCGCGTCCTCGCGGTCGATGCGCAGCACGGGCCAGTAGTAGGTCGACTTGTCGCCGTTCTTGCAGGTGGTGCCGCCGGCGTCGAGACTCTCGTCGGTCGAGTCGGCGTTGGTGGTCAGGTTCCCGACGTAGTCGTGCAGATGCTGGGCGCCGTTGCGGACTCCGGGCTGCGCGATGAAGTTGTCGGGGTTGAAGTGCCCGTTCTCGTTGCGGCCGCAGTCGACCGTGAAGGTGCCGGTGGAGGCACCGCTACCGGCGGCAGGTGCCCGCACGGTGGGCTGGACTGTGGTGATGTCGACGAAGAACGATTTGCCGACGGCGTCGGCGCTGGCGTCCTGCGTCTCGCCCGCCGTCGTGGCGATCGCGATACCGCCGAGCGCGAGCGCGAAACCGGACAGCGCCGTCGCGATCTTCGTTCTCCTGCCACTACGATGTCGGCCTTCATTTCGGGACATGGTTTTCCACACCTCGTTTGGTGAAGGGGTGACCGATGACTGACGGAGAAGGCCCCCGAGACCCGTCACCAAGAGATACGGACGAAACGGGTGAGGTAGTTCAAAATGCGATCTGCCCGTTATCTTGCCGTTATAATACCAGCTCAGCGCGGGATGGTCGCGAGCACGGCGCCGGTCTCGTCGCGGATTTCGAAGCGCGCGATGTCCGCGGAGGCCAGCGCGGTGCCGCCGGAGATGCGCAGCGGGTGCGCCGCATCGGCCGCGGGTGCGGCGCCGGGCACCGTCCAGGTGGTCACCGTCTGATCCGGCCCTGCCCATGGGACAGCGACCAGAGCGCACTGCCGGGGACCGCTCATCCCGCTCAGGATCAGATCGACCTGCGAACCCCAGCTAGTGGTCTGGACAATTACCTGCGCCTGCATGGCGCTGGACGCCTGCCCGCCCGCGAACAGGCTCGCCGAACCGGTCGTGGCCGGCGCGGACTGCGGCGGCTGGACACTCGCCAGGGCAGGCGGCGCGGCCTGAGCCGGGTCGCCCGCGGAATGGAAAGCCAATGCCAGCACAGGGCCCGCGACGATCAGCAGCAGCGCGGCGGCCGCGACGAGCCAGCCGATGCGGCGTTTCCGGTTGCGGCGCGCGGCGACCTCGTCGAGCAAGCCGTCCAGCGCGCGGGGCTGCGGAATCGGCGGATCCGGCCAGTATTTCCCGACTTCGGCGAGAATCTCGGGGATCTCGTACATCTCCAGCAGATCCAGCTGGCAGTGCGGGCAGTCGGACAGGTGCGCCTCGAACAAGGCCCGTTCGGCTTCGTCGAGCACGCCGAGGACGTAGGCGGCGACGTCTGTGTGCGTGACCCCCACCGCACGTCACCCCCGATCTCGTAACGCCCGCCGCAACGCGCGTACCGCATGGTAGATGCGGGATTTGACGGTACCGGGCGGAATCCCGAGCGTCTGCGCGACCTCGTTCACGGTTCGATCGCGGATGTAGGTCTGCAGCACGGCTTCCCGCTGCTCCGGGGACAGGTTGCGCAGCGCCTCGTAGACCACCATCGCGGCCAGCGTGCGATCCGATTCGTCCGGCACGCCGACGGTGTCCGCGTCGGCCTCTTCCACCTCCTGCGGCCTGGCCTTGCGACTGCGCCAGCCGTCGATGACGATCCGGCGCGCCACGGTGTAGAGCCACGCGCGCAGCATCTCGGGTTCCCGGTTGAGCTTGTCGGCGTTGCGCCAAGCCCGGATCAGCGTCTCCTGCACGACGTCCTCGGCCCACAGCCGGTCTCCCGCCGTCAGCGTGATCACGAAAGCGAGCAGCGGGCGGCCGTACTCCTGGTAGAGCGCGGCCGCCAGGTCGTCGCGGCCGGTGTCCGCTTCTGGCATGACGACGGTTCTCAAGGATCTGTTGTGGCTTCCCACGGGCGACATCCTGTCCTGGCACGGCATGTTCGTCCAGTGGCAAGAATGCGACAAGAATCTTTGAACCGTGTCCGTACCGTTATCGTATCCCCCGGCGAAGGCCCCGAAAAGCGCTGACCCCCGACAGCGTAAATTCCACTATGGACAGTTTTGTCCACAGTGGATCCATTGCGCCCTTGTACAGGGAATACCCGGTACAGGAGCGTCCGCCCTGGCCCCCGACAGGGAAGGAAACACCAGTTGACTCACCGTAATGCCAGAGCCATGATCCCGCTCGCCGCGGCCGGAATCGTGGTCACCGCCTCGACAGGCTGTGACTATTCGGGCACAACCGCGGCGAACAGTGTGCCGATAACGACAGATCATTCCGCCGCCGACGGCAAACCGGCGCTCAACGCCGTGCGCGCCTTCGATCTCGGCGAGCTCGTCGTCGACGGAGCCGGATACGCGCTCTACCGCTATGACGAAGACGCTACGATGCCACCGAAATCGGCCTGTGACACCACCTGCACGCGGCAGTGGAAACCCGTTCCCGGTGCGGCCGCGCAGAATCTGCACGGCGTCGAGCCGGCCCTCGTCGGCACCATGACCAGGGCCGATGGCACCGACCAGGTCACGCTGGCCGGCTGGCCCCTGTACCGCTGTGTCGCCGACGAGATGCCCGGCGAGACCGCGGGGCGGGGTATGGCCGGCGCGTGGTTTCCCGTCACGCCGCAAGGCGCGAAGGTCGTGACCGCGGCCGACCCCGGGCAGTCCGATGCGTTCGGCCTGTGACGGTGGAGCACGCCGGCTGGTCGCCCTGCTGACGGTGCTGGTGATGAGCCAGTTGGCCCTGCAAGGAACCGCCCGTGCGCAAGGCGTGACGCTCACCGATGCCGATCGCGATCTGCTCGTCCGCGTGCGTCAGGCGGGCCTGTGGGAAATGCCCGCGGGCGACTGGGCACGAACCCGCGCGGCCGACCCGCACGTCAAGGATGTCGGAATGACGCTGATGGTCGACCACGGACGGCTCGATGTCGCGGTGCGCGACATGGCCGCGCGTTTCGGCGTGCGACTGCCCGAGCAGCCCACCAAAGATCAGCAAAGCTGGCTGCGGGAAATGCGGGACGCGCCCTCGGCCTCGGATTTCGAGCGCGTGTTCGCCAACCGGCTGCGCGCCGCGCACGGCGTCGTCTTCGCCGTCATCGCCGGGGTTCGCGCCGGTACCCGCAACGACGAGATCCGCCAGTTCGCCGCCACCGCCAACCAGGTCGTGCTGCGGCACATCACGTTGCTGGAGAGCACCGGGCTCGTCGACTTCGGCCGGCTGCCGCAGCCCACGGTGTCCACCACGGCCACGACGTCGGCCGCGTCCGCGCTGAACCTCAGCGCGAAAGACGTCACCACGAGCGTCGTACTCGGGCTGCTGCTGTGCGGAGCGACGCTGCTGCTGCTGTGGCTGATCCGGCATTCCCTGCGAAAACGAAACCGACCAGGAGACAACGAAGATGCGACTGCGCGTCAGCCGGCCAGGCCACCGGCAACCTAGGAGGACGTCGTGATGTTCTCGACCGGCCTGTGGGCCTCGGCGATGCCGCTGGCCCAGTCCGCGTCCTCCGACGCGGGGTTGCGCAGCGTCGCGCAGTTCTCCGCGCGCCTTGCCTACGTGTTCATGTGCCTCACCCTGTGGTGGGGCGTGCTGACCGCGACGGGCTGGGTCCGCAACATCACCGGCCGCAAGGCGTTGCGGGGCGGGCACATGATGCTCGCCATGCTCACGCTCGCCTTCGGCGTCGTGCACGCGGCGGCGTTCGCGTTCCTGTCCAGCGACGCGTTCACGGTCATGCAGCTGACCGTGCCGATGACCTCGGGCACCCTGGCACGGCACGCGTTCGGCATCATCGGCACGGAGCTGATGATCGCCATCGCGATCACCGCGGTGATGCACCGCTTCACCACCTACCGGCGCTGGCTGTGGCTGCACCGGCTGGCCTATCTCGCGATCCCGTTGCTGGTGGTGCACTCGTTCTTCGGTGCGATCGCCAACGGGCATCTGGCGATGCTGTGGCTGGCGGGCATCACGCTGCTGGTGCCCACCATCACCCTGGCCGTGCTCCGCTTCCTGCCTGGACGGGTGCTGGAACGGATCGGGCTCGTCGAGGAGCTGGTGTGAAGGCCCTCGACCGTTTCCGTGGTCCGCGCGTCAGCGTGGACGACGACCGTTGTGAACTGTTCGGCACCTGTATGTGGGAGGCACCACGCGTGTTCCGGCTGGAGAAGGACGGGCGGCTGCGCTTCCGGCGGCAGCTGACCGAAGAAGATCTGGAGCAGGCCGCGGCCGCGGCCCGCTCGTGTCCGATGCAGGCCATCGTGCTGCGGGGTGTGACCGATGAGTGATGGAGACAGGATCGTCATCGTGGGCGCCGGGGTCGGCGGACTCCGCGCGGCGGAACGCTTGCGGGAGCTGGGTTTCGACGGCGAGGTCATCATCGTCGGCGACGAGCGCCGCAAGCCCTACCACCGGCCCATGGTGTCCAAGCAACTGATCACCGGCAACGTCCGGCCGCACGACATCGAGCTGAAGGCCTACACCGATCTCGACGTGCACTGGCGCCTGGGCACACGCGCCACGCATCTGGACACCAAACAGCGCGTCGTGCACCTGCCGGGGAAGGAGGAACTCTGGTACGACGGGCTGATCATCGCGACGGGCGTGGTGCCAAGGCATCTGCCCGGTTCACCGCGTCACGATCCGCGGGTACGTGTGCTGCGCACCGTCGAGGACGCGGTGTCGCTGCGCCGGGCGCTGATGGCGAGTACGAAACCCGCCGTGGTGATCGGCAGCGGGCTCATCGGCTGCGAGTTCGCGGCCAGCATGCGCACGCTCGGCCGTGACGTCACGCTCGTCGGGCACGCGAAGGCCCCGTTGTACCGGTTCGGCCCGCACGTCGCGGAGGCGGTGACCGAGACGCACCGCAAGCACCGGGCGGCGCTGGCGATGAACTCCGAGGTACGGCACTGGATCAGCACGAAGGAAGCGTTCGGCCTGCACCTGACCAACAACAAGCTCGTCGTCGCGAGCTGTGTCGTGCTGGCCATCGGCAGCGTGCCGGCGACGGACTGGTTGCGGGGTTCCGGGCTGATCGTCGACGACGGTGTGCTGTGCGAGCCGACGCTGTTCGCCGAGAACGGCGAGGACATCGTGTGCGTCGGCGATGTCGCGAAATGGCCGAACCTGCGTTTCGACGAGGTGCCGCGACGGGTCGAGCACTGGCTCAACGCCGTCGAGTCCGGCCGGGCCGCCGCCGAGAACCTCATGGCGGGGCGCGCGCTGGCCCGTCCCTTCACGCCGATGCCGAGGGCATGGTCGAGCATCTACGAGCACCGCTTGCAGATGGCGGGCATGCCCGCGCTCGGCGAGGACACCGTGCAGCTGGAAGACGGGGTGACCGGGTTCGTCAAGGGCGGGCAGCTGATCGGTGCCTGCACGTGGGACAAACCGCGCACGATGCTCAAATGGACCGAGGAACTCGAACGCACCTTGCCGGTGCCCGAGTACACGCCGGTCGCGGGGATCCCGGAGCAGGAAGCGGTGTTCAGCGACGAAGAGTGGATGGCCGTGGGCGCGGGAGGTCTGACGACATGACCGACCTTCCCGCGGTGAGCGCGGGCGAGTTGCTCAACGCCGTGCGCGGTCACCGCCTGGCCGAGATCAGGCGGAGCCGGGGTATCACCCAGCACCACCTCGCACAGCGCATGGGCGTGCCGCAGAACCAGGTGTACGAAATCGAACGCGGCTCGATCACGGGCCGCGAAGCACTGGCCCACTACGCGATCGCCCTGGGCGGCCGCCTCCGTGAGGCCATCCATTTCGACGACGGTGACATCGCCGTAGTGGACTGACCACGGCCGTGAGGGACCCCCTCGTGGTGCGATCGCGCCGCGAGGGGGTTCCTTTTTTGTGCCTCAGTCCCGGGGCGACTCGGCTGCCTCGTGTTGTGGATCGGGCAGGAGGCTGGACGCCCAGCCGGTGACCCGCAGCGCGACGTCCTGCGCGGTCAGGCCGAACCTGGCCAGCACCTCCTCGCGCGAACCGTGCGCGTGGAACCGTTGCGGCACCGCCAGATCCCGCAGCGGTACGTCGCACTCGGCGTCGCGCAGGACGGCCGCCAGTGCGGAGCCGAAGCCACCGTGCCTGCCACTGTCCTCGATCGTCACGACGAGCCGGTGCCGTTCGGCGAGCCCGACCAGCTCTCCCGGCACCGGCAGGATCCACCTCGGGTCCACGACCGTCACGCCGATGCCCTGATCCGCGAGCCGTTCCGCCGCCGCGAGGCCGAGCTTGGCGAACGCGCCGATCGCGACCAGCAGCACATCCGCACCCGCCCCCTCGGCGGGCTTGTGCAGCACGTCGACCACACCGGTCCGCTCGATCGCGGGAACCGACTCGACCACGCCGCCCTTCGAGTACCGCAGCGCCGTCGGCCCATCGGAGACGTCGATCGCCTCGCGAAGCTCCTCGCGCAACGTCCGCGCGTCTCGCGGCGCCGCGACCCGCATCCCGGGCACCAGGCCCAGCAGCGACAAGTCCCACATGCCGTGGTGACTCGGACCGTCGGGGCCGGTGATGCCGGCCCGGTCCAGCACCAGCGTGACCGGCTGGCGGTGCAGCGCGACGTCCATCAGCAGCTGGTCGAAGGCGCGGTTGAGGAACGTCGAGTACACCGCGACGACCGGATGCAAACCGCCCATCGCCAGGCCCGCCGCGGAGGTCAGCGCGTGCTGCTCGGCGATGCCCACGTCGAACCAGCGGTCCGGGAAGCGCTCGGCGAAGGTGTGCAGGCCGGTCGAGCGCAGCATCGCCGCGGTGATCGCGACGACGTCCTCACGCTCGGCACCGATCCTGACCAGCTCCTCGCCGAACACCGAGGTCCAGCTGCGGCCCTTCGGCTTGGGCAGACCGGTTTCCGGATCGATCGGGTCGGTCTGGTGCATCTGGTCGTTGCCGTCGTTGACCGCGGGCGGGTAGCCGTGCCCCTTCTCCGTGACGGCGTGCACGACGACCGGACCGCCGAACGCCTTCGCCGCCTGCAGCGCCCGCTCCAGGGCCACGAAGTCGTGCCCGTCGACCGGGCCGAGGTATTTCAGGCCGAGGTCGGAGAACATCATCTGCGGGCTCAGCGCGTCCTTGATGCCCGCCTTCGCCGCGTGCAGCGCCGCGTAGATCGGCTTGCCGACGACCGGGGTGTGCAGCAGCAGCTCGCGGCCACCGTCGAGCATCCGCTCGTAGCCGGGCTGCAGGCGCAGGGAGGCGAGGTGCTCGGCAAACCCGCCGATCGTGGGCGAGTAGGAACGGCCGTTGTCGTTGACCACGATGACCACGGGACGGCCGGGCTCGGCGGCGATGTTGTTCAGCGCCTCCCAGCACATGCCGCCGGTCAACGCGCCGTCCCCGACCACGGCGACAGTGTGCCGCCCGCCGCCCGCCAGCTCGAACGCCTTCGACAGACCGTCCACATAGGACAATGCCGTGGAGGCGTGGCTGTTCTCCACGAAGTCGTGCTCGCTCTCGGCGCGGATCGGGTAGCCCGCGACCCCGCCGGTCTGGCGCAGCAGCTCGAAGCCCTCGCGCCGGCCCGTCACGATCTTGTGCACATAGGCCTGGTGACCCACGTCCCACACGATCGCGTCCTTCGGCGAGTCGAAGACCCGGTGCAGCGCCAGCGTCAGCTCGACCACGCCGAGATTGGGGCCGAGGTGCCCACCGGAGCGGCGCACCTTGTCGATGAGAAAGTCCCGGATCTCCCCCGCGAGCTTCTCCAACTGGCCGTGCCCCATGCGTTTGAGGTCGGCTGGTCCGTGCACTGACTCCAGCAACGTCACTTTCCACCTCACCCTGTCGATCCTCGGACCGTCCGCACAGTCTACGGAGGGAGCAAAGCCCGGCGCTCGCCCGCGCCATGCGCATCACGCGGTAGAAACGTGAAGAGCTAACGGACTACGACATCAGCGTGTGAGTGAGGTCACGGGGAGTGGTGATGACTGAACTGTTCATCGGGGGCGAATGGGTGGCTGCGAAACACGGCCGGACGAGGCGGATCCAGTGCCCGGCCGACGGATCGGTCGTGGGCGAGGTCGCGGAGGCGACGCGCGAGGACACCGAGGCCGCGATCGCCGCCGCGCGCACCGCCTTCGATGCGGGCCCCTGGCCTTCGACCCCCGCCATGACGCGGGGCGATCTGCTGCTGCGGGTCGCGGACCTGCTCGAACGCGACAAGGCCGGCTACGCGCGGGCGGAATCGCTGGACACCGGCAAGCGGCTGGTGGAAAGCGAATACGACATCGCCGACGTGACCGCGTGCTTCCGCTACTTCGGCAAGCTCGCCGGGCAGGACGCCGGGCGCGTGGTCGACGCGGGCGGCCCGGACGCGTTCAGCCGGATCGTGTACGAGCCGGTCGGGGTGTGCGGGCTGATCACGCCGTGGAACTATCCGCTGCTGCAGACCGCGTGGAAGGTCGCGCCGGCGCTCGCCGCGGGGAACACGTTCGTGCTCAAGCCGAGCGAGCTGACCCCGCACACGGCGGTGATGCTGATGCGCACGCTCACCGAGGCCGGGTTGCCCGCCGGGGTCGGCAACCTCGTGCTGGGCGCGGGGCCGGAGGCCGGGGCACCGCTGTCGGAACATCCCGGCGTGGATCTGGTCTCGTTCACCGGCGGCCTCGCCACCGGCCGCGCGATCGCCGCGGCCGCGGCCGGGACGGTCAAGAAGGTCGCGCTGGAACTGGGTGGCAAGAACCCGAACGTGGTCTTCGCCGACGCCGACTTCGAGACCGCCGTGGACTACACGCTGACCGCGGTGTTCCTGCATTCGGGACAGGTGTGCTCGGCGGGCGCGCGGCTGATCGTGCAGGAGGAACTGCACGACGCGCTGGTGGACGAGGTGGTGCGCCGCGCCGCCGGCATCCGGCTGGGCGGTCCGTTCGATCCCCGGGCGCAGACCGGTCCGCTCATCTCTGCCGCGCATCTGGCGAAGGTCGAGCAGTACGTCGAGAAGGCGCTCGCCGAAGGCGCGGTCCTGCGCACCGGCGGCCGCCGCCCCGCGGAACCGGAACTGGCAGACGGGTACTTCTACCTGCCCACGGTGCTGGACAACGCGCCCACCGGCGGTTTCGCGGTGACGGAGGAGTCGTTCGGGCCGGTGCTGACGGTGGAGACCTTCCGCGACGAGGACGAGGCCGTCCGGCTGGCCAACGACACGCACTACGGCCTCGCGGGCGGGGTGTTCAGCTCCGACGCGTCCAGGGCGCAGCGCGTGGCGAACCGGCTCCGGCACGGCACGGTGTGGATCAACGACTATCACCCGTACCTGCCGCAGGCGGAGTGGGGCGGCTTCAAGCAGTCCGGTTTCGGCCGGGAACTCGGCCCGACCGGGCTGGCGGAGTACCAGGAGGCCAAGCACATCTACCAGAACCTGCGGCCGGGACCGTCGGGCTGGTTCAGCTCCTGATCTCGGCGCTCACGGCTGGTGCAACGTGACTCCCTCCGGCAGCGCCGCCGTGTGCAGGTGGGTGAGCAACGTCGCACGGAAGGCGCGCGCCGCGTGGGTCGGGGCGACGTCGGTGCGGTGCGCGAGCGCGATGGTGCGGCTGATCACGGGATCGCGCAGCGGTGCGGCGTGCAGCCCGGCCCGCCCGCCGACGACGATGCTCGGCACGATCGCCACGCCGAGCCCGATCTCCACGAACCGCAGCACGGCGTCCATCTCCCCGCCCTGCACGGCGAACCGTGGTTCGAAACCGGCCGCGCGGCACGCGTGCAGCGTCGTGTCGCGCAGGTCGTAGCCCTGCCGGAACATCACCAGCGGGCGGCCCCGCAGGTCGCGCAGCGCGACCGTCTCCCCCAGCGGTTCCGCCGACGCGACGACCAGCCGCTCCCGCAGGATCGGGGTCGTCGTCAGCGCGGCCTCTTCTCCCCGCTCGGGCGCGGTGAGCACGGCCAGGTCCAGCTCCCCGTGCGTGAGCGCGCGCACCAGATCCTTCGAGCCGCTCTCCTCCACCGACAGCTCCACACCCGGGTACTCCTCGTGAAACCGGTGCAGCACATCGGCGAACAGGCTCACGCACAGGCTCGGCGTCGCGCCCACCCGCACCCGCCCGCGCCGAAGCCCGACCAGCTCGGCGATCTCGAGGCGCGCCGTGTCCACATCGGAGGTGATGCGGCGCGCGATGGGCAGCAGCGCCTCCCCCGCCGCGGTGAGCGCGACGTTGCCGCGCGCCCGGCTGAACAACGGCGCGCCGAGCTCGTCCTCCAGCGCCCGGATCTGCTTGCTGAGTGAGGGCTGCGCCACATAGGCCTGCTCGGCGGCGCGCGTGAAATGCCGCGTGTCCGCCACGGCCAGGAAGTACAGGAGCTGCTGCAGCGTCATAGCCTCAGGCTATCGAGTCGAGCGTTTCCATGTATTGGACGCCTGATCACGGGCGAACTTAGCGTCGGTCCGTGGCTGTTCTCGATCCACCCCGGCTCCGGCGGCTCTGGTCGTCCACCGTCGGCAAGAAAGCCGTCATGGGCGTCACGGGGCTGCTGCTCCTGCTGTTCGTGACCGCGCACATGCTGTCCAACCTCAAGGCGTTCATCTCGCCGGCGAGCCTCGACCACTACGCGGCCTGGCTGCGCACGGTGCTCGACGGCGCGCTCGGGCACGGCGGTTTCCTCTGGATCGCGCGGATCGGGCTCGTCGTCTGCGTCGTGCTGCATGCGACCGCCGCCGTCCAGCTCGCCCGGCGTGCCCGCGCGGCCCGCCCCGTCCGCTACCGCCACCGCGCGCGCGTCCAGGGCGACTACGCGGCGCGCACGATGCGGTGGGGCGGGGTGATCCTGGCGTTGTTCGTCGTCTACCACCTGCTCGACCTCACGGCCGGGTACCTGAACCCCCACGGCGTGCAGGGTGACGTCTACAACAACGTCGTCGCCGACTTCCGGCTCTGGTACGTCACGCTGTTCTACGCGCTGGCGGTCGTGTCGCTCGGCTTCCACATCCGGCACGGGCTGTGGAGCGCCTTGCAGAGCCTCGGTGCCTCGGCCGCCGCACGCCGCGCCTGGCAGGCCACCGCCACCGGGTACGCCGTTTTCATCACCGCGGGCTACCTGTCCGTCCCGTTCGCCGTGCTGACCGGATTGCTGAGGTGAGCAGCTTGTATGACCAAGGAGCACCGGTCGCGGACACCCGCGCCCCGGATGTGCCGCTGGAGAACCGCTGGGAGGAAAGGAGATTCTCCGCACGGCTGGTGAATCCGGCGAACCGGCGCAAGCTGAGCGTGATCGTCGTGGGCACCGGGCTCGCGGGCGCATCCGCCGCCGCGACGCTCGGCGAGCTCGGGTACCAGGTGACCTCGTTCTGCTACCAGGACAGCCCGCGCCGCGCACACAGCATCGCCGCGCAGGGCGGGATCAACGCCGCCAAGAACTACGCCGGGGACGGCGACAGTGTCCACCGGTTGTTCTACGACACCGTCAAAGGGGGTGACTTCCGCGCCCGCGAGTCCAATGTGTACCGGCTCGCGGAGCTGAGCGTGCGGATCATCGACCAGGCCGTGGCTCAGGGTGTGCCGCTCGCCCGCGAGTACGGCGGGCTGCTCGACACGCGCTCCTTCGGTGGCGCGCAGGTGTCGCGGACGTTCTACGCGCGCGGGCAGACCGGGCAGCAGCTCCTGCTCGGCGCGTATCAGGCACTGGCACGGCAGATCCATGCCGGGCGCGTGCGGATGCACCCGAGGACCGAGATGCTGGACCTCGTGGTCGCCGGCGGGCGGGCGCGTGGCGTGGTCGTGCGCGATCTGCTGACCGGCGAGGTCTCGACCCATCTCGCCGACGCCGTCGTGCTCGCGACCGGCGGCTACGGCAACGTGTTCCACCTGTCCACCAACGCGAAGGGCTGCAACACGACCGCGATCTGGCGTGCGCACCGGCGGGGCGCGTTGTTCGCGAACCCGTGCTTCACGCAGATCCATCCGACGTGCATTCCCGTCAGCGGCGACCACCAGTCGAAGCTGACGCTGATGAGCGAGTCGCTGCGCAACGACGGCCGGGTATGGGTTCCGGTGCGAGCACACGATTCCCGTGCGCCGCAGGAGATTCCCGAGGACGAGCGCGATTTCTTCCTCGAACGGCTCTATCCCTCGTTCGGCAATCTCGTGCCGCGTGATATCGCGTCGCGGGCGGTGAAGGCGGTCTGCGATGCCGGCCGCGGCGTCGGTCCGACCGGCCTCGGCGTGTACCTGGATTTCGCGGACGCGCTGGAACGACTCGGGCGCGACGGGGTCGAAGCCAAGTACGGCAACCTGTTCACGATGTACGAGCGGATCACCGGCGAGGATCCGTATCGCGTACCGATGCGCATCTTCCCGGCCGTGCACTACACGATGGGCGGGCTGTGGGTGGACTACGACCTGCGCAGCACGATTCCGGGGCTGTTCGTGATCGGCGAGGCGAACTTCTCCGACCACGGCGCGAACCGGCTCGGCGCGAGCGCGCTCATGCAGGGGCTGGCCGACGGCTACTTCGTGCTGCCCACGACCATTGGCGACTATCTGGCCGATGGTCCTTTTGAGACGGTCGGTCAGGACGTGGTGGCGGAGGCCGAGTCCGGCGTGCGAGCTCGGGTGTCGCGGCTGCTCGCCGTTCAGGGCGACCGCACGGCGGAGGATTTCCACCGCGAGCTGGGGCGCCTGCTGTGGGATCACTGCGGGATGGCGCGGACCGAGGAGAGCCTGCGCAAGGCGCTGGAGCAGATTCCGTTGCTGCGGAACGAGTTCTGGCAGCGGATACGCGTTCCCGGGCAGGGCGCGGAGCTCAATCAGGCGCTGGAGAAGGCCGGGCGCGTCGCCGATTTCCTGGAACTGGCCGAGCTGATGTGCATCGACGCGTTGCACCGCACGGAGTCCTGTGGCGGGCATTTCCGGGAGGAGTGCCAGACCGCGGACGGCGACGCCCTGCGCGACGACGAGCGGTTCTCGTATGTCGCGGCGTGGGAGTACACCGGCGGGAGGCCGGTCCTGCACCGGGAACAGCTGAATTTCGACCGGGTCACCCCGAGCCAGCGGAGCTACAAGTGAAACTCGTTCTGAAGATCTGGCGTCAGCGCGACGCGGCCGATCGCGGGCGGCTGGTCACCTACCGGCTGGAGGATCTGTCACCGGACATGTCGTTCCTCGAGGCGCTGGATGTGCTCAACGAACGGCTGACCGCCGACGGGGAGGACCCGGTGGCGTTCGATCACGACTGCCGCGAAGGAATTTGCGGCGCGTGCGGCGTGATGATCAACGGTGTCGCACACGGCCCCCAGCGTGCGACGACGGCGTGTCAGCTGCATTTGCGGCATTTCGCCGACGGGCAGGTGCTGACCGTGGAGCCGTGGCGGGCGCGGCCGTTTCCCGTGGTCAAGGACCTCGTGGTCGATCGCGGGGCGTTGGACCGGGTGATCGAGGCGGGCGGGTACATCACCGCGCCGACCGGTGCCGCCCCGGACGCCCACGCGACGCCCGTGCCGAAGCCGGATGCCGACTCGGCCTTCGAGGCCGCGGCGTGCATCGGCTGCGGCGCGTGCGTGGCGGCCTGCCCGAACGGCTCGGCGATGCTGTTCACCGCGGCGAAGGCCACGCATCTCGGCCTGTTGCCGCAAGGCCAGCCGGAACGGTACTCGCGCGCGGCGGACATGGTCGCCGAACACGACGCACTGGGCTTCGGCGGCTGCACCAACGCGGGCGAGTGCACGACGGTGTGCCCCAAGGAGATCCCGCTGAGCACGATCGCGCGCCTGAACCACGACGTCCTGAGCGGTTCGCTTCGCCCGGCGGGGTGAGGTGGGGCGGCGATGTGGGGTTGGG
>NZ_JAAXLS010000027.1 GCF_012328925.1 Amycolatopsis acididurans | reverse complement strand
TCGACGCCTACCCGTCCCGGCGCCCAGCGTCCGATGGGTCGCTGTGTGCCGGTGCTTGTGAGCTTCAGCGCCCAGCGCCTCATTCGCTTGAAGCCCGGGAAGCTCGCGTGCCCCAACACCCAGCGCCCGACGGGCCCGTGCGCGTCGATGCCCACCCGTCCCGGCGTCCGGCGCCCGATGGGTCGCTGTGTGCCGGTGCTTGTGAGCCTCGGCGCCCAGCGCCCGATCCCTGCGAAGCCCGGTAAGCTCGCGTGCCCCAACACCCAGCGCCTGACGGGCCCATGCGCGTCGACGCCTACCCGTCCCGGCGCCCAGCGTCCGATGGGTCGCTGTGTGCCGGTGCTTGTGAGCTTCAGCGCCCAGCGCCTCATTCGCTTGAAGCCCGGGAAGCTCGCGTGCCCCAACACCCAGCGCCGGACGGGCCCGTGCGCGTCGACGCCTACCCGTCCCGGCGTCCGGCGCCCGACGGGCTGGTCTGCGTCGATGCTTGCGCGCCCCAGCGTCCAGTGCCCGACGGGCCCGTACGCGTCGATGCCCACCCGTCCCGGTGCCCAGCGTCCGATGGGCCCGTCTGCGTCGATGCTTGTGAGCCTTATCGTCCGGCTCCTCATCCGTCCGATGGTTCGGTTGCTCGCTTACCTCAGTGTCCAGCGCCCCAAGGGTCCGTCTATGCCGATGCTTGCGCACCCCAGCGTCCGGCGCTCCACCTGGCTGAAGGTGCCGAAGTTCGCGCGCGTCAACATCCAGGGTCCCATCCGCTCCAAAACCTCGATGCTGACCCGTCCCAGCAACACGACGACGCTGATCCATCCCAGGAACCGGCCAGTCACCGACCCGAAGGCGCACCCGGACAGTGCCTTCCACCCCGTCGGCTGCACGCCCCGCCGCGCCAATGCCCACAAATCCCAACGTCCGAACGATCAGGGCTCAGGCCATCTCAACGCCCTCGGCCCCCTCCATTTCAAAGATCGGCGACCCGGCCGCCCCGGCTTCGGTGCGTCCTTCCGATTTGCTGCCCGGAGGTGTCGCCACCCCAACGACTGCATTCGCCTCCACAGAGGTGCCTGGGCGCCCTCGCACCCGACTGATCGGCAGTCCTGCAGCCCGAAGGCCAACAGGTCGTCCCTGCCCAATGCTCGGCCCTCGTCGCGACCGAGCGCCCATCCGCGCGATCACCACCCGCGCGGCCGGGAGCCCTGGGGCCCAAACGACCGCGTGCCCTCACACGGACCCATGGCTCCCACCCGTCTCTCTCGGAGCGCAGCATGAGCGCGCTGACTGAGGCGCGGATCGCTCGCGCCTATCTACTCCGTGTCGCCGAACCGCCAGCGCCGGCCTTGGCCGCCTTCGTGGCCGAGGTCGGACCGGTCGCCGCCGCGCGTGCCGTGCGCAGCGGAGAATGCCCCCGGCGGGTCGCGGACGAAACGGCGGCACGCAGGGAAGTCGACCGCACCGAACAGGACTTCGCCGCCGCGCGGAAAGCGGGTGCACGGCTGGTCACGCCCGAGGACGACGAGTGGCCGGCCTGGCCCTTGTTGTGTCTCGCCAACGCGGAGAGGCGCGGAGTGCGCAGCGCGGCAACGCCGCTCGCACTATGGGTGCGTGGCGACGTTCGCCTTGACGAGACCACCGAGTCCGCCGTAGCCATCGTTGGTGCTCGAGCCTCCACCAACTACGGCGAAACGGTCGCCGGGGAACTCGCCTACGGACTGGCTCTTCGCGGACACCCCATTTTCTCCGGAGCGGCCTACGGCATCGACGGCGCCGCACACCGTGGCGCTCTCGCGGCGAAAGGCACAACCGTCGCGCTGCTTGGCTGCGGCGTGGATATCGGGTACCCCAGCGGACATGTCGCGCTGCTTAAGCACATCGCCAATCAAGGCGGCCTGGTAATCAGCGAATATCCACCGGGTACTCAACCGGCGCGGCACCGGTTCCTCGTCCGCAATCGGCTGATCGCGGCATTGAGCGAGGGCACAGTTGTGGTCGAGGCGGGACGGCGTAGCGGAGCACGGAACACCGCGACCACGGCCGGTGTGCTCGGCAAGATCGTGATGGCTGTGCCCGGTCCCGTCGACTCCGCCGTGTCGGCGGGTTGTCACGACCTGATCAGAGACGCGGGCTCGACACTCGTCGCCTCTGTCGACGACATCATCGAGACGGTTGGGAAGCTGGGTAGCCAGGTGGCGGAAAAAGCCAGGCCGAAGCGAGCGACCGATGGCCTCGGCTCCGACGCGCTCCGCGTCCACGAGACGCTCGAGAAACGAGAAGGCAAGGCGGTGGAACGAATCGCGGACGAGTCCGGCGTGCCGGTTCCGCGTGTTCGCGCTGTGCTGCCTGCCCTCGAAATGGACGGGTTGGCGGAGTGCTGCGAAAGCGGTTGGCGTCAGCGCAGAGTGGTGAGGAAATTGTCGACGAATGTGTCGGAAATTGCGCGAGGAGCGGAGGTGAGGCAATAGGCATGCGTTGACGGTGTGGCGATGCTTGACCTACGGCCCGTATTCGCCCAGCGTAAAGACCATGTTCCTGGCCCAGATCAGATGCGCGTTTACCGAACGCGGGTGCGCGAAGTGCACGCCCAGTCAGGGCGAGGACAAACGGCCGTTTCCCGGTAGCGGCTCGGCGTTCTAGCGATGGCGGCGCGCAAGAAGCAGGAGAGCCGGATCGACCTCCGCCATGCTCGAGCAGCATTGCCGGAAACCGCCGGCCGGCTGCTGGACGACTATGAGCGTCACCTCCGTCTCGAGCGAGGGCTGTCCGAGCACACGGTCCGCGCGTACCTCGGGGACGTCGTGTCGCTCCTGGATTTCCTGCACGGCAAGGCCAGTACGGCGCGTTCCGCGGCACTGGACGGGCTCGACGTGGCGGTGTTACGGGCTTGGCTGGCGGACCAGCGTAACCAAGGCGCGAGCCGCACAACGCTCGCGCGGCGCTCGGCGGCGGTCCGGACGTTCACGGCGTGGGCACGACGTACAGGTGAGTTGGAGACCGACCCGGGCGCTCGCCTCGTGGCTCCGCGGACGCACCGCACTCTGCCCGCGGTCTTACGACAAGGCGAAGCCAGCGACGTGCTGGAGGCGTCGAACGCCGGGGCGGAGCAGGCGGATCCGCAGGCACTGCGGGACCACGCGGTCCTCGAGTTGCTGTACGCCGCTGCGGTGCGGGTATCCGAGCTGTGCGGTCTGGATATCGCCGATGTCGACTTCGGCAGCCGCGTGCTGCGGGTGCTCGGAAAAGGGGGAAAGGAGCGCGTCGTGCCGTTCGGCGTTCCCGCGGACCGTGCTTTGCGGGCCTGGCTGGACAAGGGGCGGCCTGCGATGGTGGCTGCAGCCACGAAAGCGGACACAATGGCACTGTTCATCGGTGTTCGCGGAGGACGGCTCGATCCACGCGCGGCCCGGCGAATCGTGCACGACGCGGTGAACTCGGTGCCAGGGGCGGCGGACATGGGGCCGCACGGGCTGCGGCACAGCGCGGCCACTCACCTGCTTGAGGGGGGCGCCGACCTTCGCAGCGTTCAGGAACTGCTCGGTCACGCTACGCTTGCCACGACGCAGCTCTACACTCACGTGACAGTCGAGCGGCTGAAGGCGATCCATGACCGAGCCCACCCCCGCGCCCGATGACCTCGGGGGACACCAGGCAGGATCGGCAGGACCGTCCTCGCCACGAACGACCAGACATGAGCCCGGAGACCGAACTGACCACGCCGCCGAGAGCGGTTGTCCCATGACAGCCGACCTGCGAGTCAACGACGCAGACCGTTCGGACGCCAGCCCGGACGGTGAGTCAGGCGTACCCGCCCGCGCCGCGCACCAGGCCAGGAGCAGCGGGGACACGGTTTCTGATTCGCGCAGCGGTCGCCCGGATGCGGATGCGCCCCCCCGCGCGGCCGGGGTGGACAGCGGCAACGGCGCCTCGGCCAGCGGCGTAGATCGGTCACGCACCGCAGGCGGCACTACCGCCCGCCGGGGGACCGAAGCCGAGCTGCCGGCCAATGACGATCTGGCGGCGAATGCCGAGCAGGTGGCGGGGACCGGCCACGCGGCGGGTGCCGAGCAAGCGGCGGGTGCCGAGCGGGCGGCAGGCACTGGGCAGACGGCCAATGCCGAGCAGACGACGGGTACGGCGGCGAATGCCGAGCAGGCGAGGGGTGCTGAGCAGGCGGCCAATGCCGAGCTGTCGGCCAATGCTGACGAGGCGACGAGTGCTGTGCAGGCGACGAGTGCTGTGCAGGCGAAAGGTGCTCAGACGGCAAGCGTTGCCGAGCTGGCAGACGTTGCCGAGCAACAGAACCCCGCCCCGCCGACGAATGCTGCCGAGTCGGGCGGTGTCGCTGAGACGAGAAGCTTCCGCGAGCCGAGGCACCGTGCCGAGCCGGGCGGCGGTGGCGAGCCGGGGAGCGTGGCCGAGTCAGCGGACCGGGCCGAGTCGGCAAGCGTGGCCGAGCCGAGGAGCGTGGCCGAGTCAGCGGACCGGGCCGAGTCACCGAGCCGGCCCGAGTCGGGAGACGGCGCGAAGGCGGGAAGTCGCGCGGTGCCGGCGAACGAGGTCGAGGCCGGGATTCAGGCGTTGTGGCGGGAGTTCCAGTGCCAGCCGGACCAGCGCCTTCGGGAACGGCTCGTTCTGCACTACGCGCCGCTGGTCAAGTACGTTGCCGGACGTGTCGGTACCGGGTTGCCGACCCATGTCGATGTCGGTGACCTCGTGCAGTCGGGCATCTTCGGGCTGCTTGATGCGATCGAGAAGTTCGACCCCGAGCGCGGGCTGCGCTTCGAGACGTACGCCATGCAGCGCATCCGTGGTGCGATCCTCGACGACCTGAGGTCGCAGGACTGGGTGCCGCGTGTCGTGCGCAGCCGGTTGCGTGAGGCCGAGCGGGCACTCGAACGCCTCGGTGCTCGCTTGCACCGCACCCCGACCGACGCCGAACTCGCGGACGAACTCGGCATCAGCATCGACGACCTCCGCGACCTCTACGGTCAGCTCCAGCTCACCAGCGTTGTCGCGCTCGAGGACCTCGTTTCCGCGGGCAAGGACAGCGGCTCGCTGGTCGACACGCTGCCCGACGACGACGCCGTCGATCCCGTCGCCGTTCTCGTCGACCGGGACAACCGTCGTCAGCTGGCCGAAGCCATCGCGCAGCTGACCGAGCGTGACCGGATCGTTGTCAGCCTCTACTACTTCGAGAGCCTGACCCTGGCCGAGATCGGCAAGGTCCTCGGGGTCACCGAATCGCGCGTCAGTCAGCTCCACACCCGGGCGGTCCTGCGACTGCGTGCGCGATTGACCGAGCAGGCGAGCGTCTGAAGGCCGGGCCGCGGTTCATCGCCCCGGAGGTGCTGACGTCGCGGGGGTGCTGACGCCGGGGGGTGCTGATGCCGCGGGGGTGCTGACGCCGTGGGGGTGCTGATGCCACGGGGGTGCTGGCGCCCCGGAGGCCCACGGAGCGTCGGTAGCGCCCCAGGCTTGCGTGACCCCGCCAGCCCCGACGCCTCGGTGATCCAGGGCTTCAGGCGGATCACCGACAGCGCCCGGATCAGGCCCAGTGGGCTCAGGTACTCCTCGCCGCGGCGGACACCCCAGTGCAGGCACGCGGGTGCCGGGCAGTCTGGATGTCCCGGGTTCACGGTGCCGATCGGCTGGCCTGCGAGAACCTGCGCGCCCGCGGCCACCAGGGGCGTGACCGGCTCGTACGTGGTGCGCAGGCCGCCGTCGTGGTCGATCGAGACCACGCCCTGGCCTGCCACCTGACCGGCGAACACGACGACACCCGGGCCTGCCGCCAATACCTGCTGACCGGGTGTCGCAACCAAATCGACGCCGCGGTGACCGGGACCGTACGAGGTGGTGGGGGCGTCGAAAGGCCTGCTCACGACCGGAGCGGGGGACAGCGGCCAGGAAAACCGCGGCTCGAGGTCGGTTGTCCGCGCCTCCATCGACGCCTCTATCGATGCAGCGCGCGGCGCCGGCGTACCGGCGGCGAAGGGCGGCACGACGAATACGGCGGCCAGGAGGCTGGTCACCAGGACGTATGCCGCTGTCAAGCGCGGTGGGGCGATCACTTGACCAAGCTTGGCGGGAGTTGGGGGCTGCGGGCATGGAGAGATCGCGGATCTGTGGATAACCGGGGCGGTGTGGATAACCGGGCACCCTCGGCTTACCGGTGCTGAAGCCAGCCGGGCCTGGGCGTACACTGTTCTCGCGGCCTGTGCTGGCACAGGTCGACTTCGCGTGTACGTGCATGCTCCATCTCCAGAACGTTCCCAGGATCGCCTGGCGAAACGGAGCGCACGGCGCCCGGCGGTCTCCGCGGCGAAGCACCTGCTTCCGACCGGGGTCCGGGCACCGGCACTGCACCAGGGCCGCCGGTCACCCGGCCGACGGCGACAAACCGACCATGCGGGCCGGGGCCGCCCCCGGTGCGCTCAAGACAGAAGAGGTGCGAATCCGGCCATGGCCGTCGTCACCATGAAGCAGCTGCTCGATTCCGGTGTGCACTTCGGGCACCAGACCCGGCGCTGGAACCCGAAGATGAAGCGCTACATCCTCACCGAGCGCAACGGCATCTACATCATCGACCTGCAGCAGACGCTGACCTACATCGACCGTGCCTTCGAGTTCATCAAGGAAACCGTCGCGCACGGCGGCACGATCATGTTCGTCGGCACCAAGAAGCAGGCGCAGGAAGCGATCGCCAGCGAGGCGCAGCGCGTGGGCATGCCCTACGTCAACCAGCGCTGGCTGGGCGGGATGCTCACCAACTTCCAGACCGTCCACAAGCGGCTGCAGCGCCTCAAGGAGCTCGAGTCGCAGGAGCAGACCGGTGGCTTCCAGGGGCTGACCAAGCGCGAGATCCTCACGCTCACCCGCGAGAAGGACAAGCTGGAGAAGACCCTCGGCGGTATCCGCGACATGGCGAAGGTCCCCTCCGCCGTCTGGATCGTGGACACCAAGAAGGAGCACATCGCCGTCGGCGAGGCGCGCAAGCTGAACATCCCGGTCGTCGCGGTGCTCGACACCAACTGTGACCCCGACGAGGTCGACTACCCGATCCCGGGCAACGACGACGCGATCCGCTCCGCCGCGCTGCTGACCAAGGTTGTCGCCGAAGCCGCCGCGGCCGGCCTGCTGGCCCGTTCGGGCCGCAACGGTTCCGCTCCCGAGGGCAAGGACAAGCCCGAGGCGGGCGTCGCGTCCGACGAGCCGCTGGCCGAGTGGGAGAAGGAGCTCCTGGCCGGCAGCGAAGGCGGACAGCCGGCCGAGCAGACCACCTCCTCCTGACCACGCGACCAAGACTTCCGAAGGGAACGGAAAAGGCACGATGGCGAACTACACCGCGGCGGACGTGAAGCGTCTCCGCGAGCTCACCGCCTCCGGCATGATGGACTGCAAGAAGGCCCTCGAGGAGTCCGGCGGCGACTTCGACAAGGCCGTCGAGTTCCTGCGCATCAAGGGTGCCAAGGACGTCGGCAAGCGCGCCGAGCGCGCCACCGCCGAGGGCCTGGTCGCCGGCGAGGGCGGTGTGCTCATCGAGATCAACTCGGAGACCGACTTCGTCGCCAAGAACGAGCAGTTCCAGCAGCTCGCCGACAAGATCGTCGCCGCGGCGAAGGCCGTGGGCACCGACGACGTCGAGAAGCTGGGCGCCGCCGAGCTCGAGGCCGGCAAGAGCGTCAACGACGCCGTGCAGGAGCTGGCCGCCAAGATCGGCGAGAAGCTCGTGCTGCGCCGGGTCGTCTCCTTCGACGGCACCGTCGAGACCTACCTGCACCGTCGTGGCGCGGGCCTCCCGCCCGCCGTCGGCGTGCTCGTCGAGTACACCGGTGGCGACGCCGACGCGGCCCGCGGCGCGGCGCTGCAGATCGCGGCGCTCAAGCCGAAGTACCTGACGCGCGAGCAGGTCCCGGCCGACATCGTCGACAACGAGCGGCGCATCGCCGAGGAGACCGCGCGGGCCGAGGGCAAGCCCGAGCAGGCCCTGCCCAAGATCATCGAGGGCAAGGTCAACGCCTTCTACAAGGACAACGTGCTGCTCGAGCAGCCGTCTGTCACGGACAACAAGAAGACCGTCAAGCAGCTGCTCGACGCCGCGGGCGTGACCGTCACCCGGTTCGCCCGTTTCGAGGTGGGCCAGCAGTAACGCCTGACGGCGGACGCGTTACCGTGCCCCGTCTCCGGAAGTATCTCGGGGACGGGGCACGGCCACGAAGGCCACCGGGCCGGCGTGGGCGGAACCCCGCTAACGCAAGCGGTACCCAGCGGAGGTGAGGCGGGAGTGACGGACGAAAGAGCCGGTGACGGCTACCGGCGGGTGCTGCTGAAACTGGGGGGAGAGATGCTCGGCGGTGGTTCGCTGGGCGTCGACCCCGACGTCGTGCACTCGGTGGCGGCGCAGATCGCCGACGTCGTGCGCTCCGGGGTGCAGATGGCCATCGTCATCGGCGGCGGCAACTACTTCCGCGGCGCGGAGCTGTCCCAGCGGGGCATGGACCGCGACCGCGCTGACTACATGGCGATGCTGGGCACCGTCATGAACTGCATCGCGATGCAGGACTTCCTGGAGAAGGAAGGCGTGCCCACCCGGGTGCAGAGCGCCATCACGATGGGCCAGGTCGCCGAGCCCTACATCCCGCGCCGTGCCGAGCGGCATCTGGAGAAGGGCCGCGTGGTGATCTTCGCGGCGGGGGTCGGCATGCCCTACTTCTCCACCGACACCGCCGCCGCGCAGCGGGCGCTCGAGATCGGCTGCGAGGCCGTGCTGATGGCCAAGGCCGTGGACGGCGTGTTCACCGCGGATCCCAAGACCGACCCGAGCGCCAAGATGTTCGACGAGATCACGCATCGCGAGGTCCTCGAACGGGGGCTCAAGGTCGCCGACGCGACGGCGTTCAGCCTGTGCATGGACAACAACATGCCGATCATCGTGTTCAACCTGCTCACCGAGGGGAACATCGCACGAGCGGTGCGTGGTGAGAGGATCGGGACGCTGGTCAGCACCCCCACCAGCGGGCAGCAGGCCTAGTACTGGTGGGATTGCAGGAGACAACTGAGTAGACAACGGGAGTAGCCGTGATCGACGAGACCCTCCTCGACGCCGAGGAGAAGATGGAAAAAGCGGTGTCCTTCGCCAAGGAGGATCTGTCGTCGGTGCGGACCGGCCGGGCCAACCCGGCGATGTTCTCCCGGGTTCAGGTCGAGGCCTACGGCTCGATGATGCCGCTCAACCAGGTGGCGAGCGTGAACATCCCCGAAGCGCGCATGGCCGTGATCAAGCCCTACGACGCCAGCCAGCTCGGTGCGATCGAGAAGGCCATCCGGGACTCCGACCTCGGGGTGAACCCGAGCAACGACGGCACCATCATCCGCATCGTCATCCCGCAGCTCACCGAGGAGCGGCGTCGCGAGATGGTGAAGATGGCCAAGGGCAAGGGCGAGGACGCCAAGGTGCACATCCGCGGTGTCCGCCGCAAGGCCAAGGAGGAGCTGGACCGCATCGCCAAGGACGGCGAGGCCGGCGAGGACGACGTGGCCAGGGCGGAGAAGGAGCTGCAGAACCTGACGGACAGCTACGTCAACCAGGTCGAGGAGCTCGTCAAGCACAAGGAAACCGAGCTACTCGAGGTCTGATGGCTCAGGTGAGCGAAGAACGCGAGAAGGCGCCGATGTCTTCTCTGGACGACCCGTCGCAGGACGGCAAGCCCGAAGCCGGCGGGTCGCAGCCGGCCGAGCCGGCGAAGAAGACGTCGCGGGCAGGTCGTGATCTGCCCGCCGCCATCGCGGTCGGCGTCGGGCTGGGCGCGGCGATTCTCGTTTCGCTGCTCACCGTGCGATATGTGTTCATCGGGATCATCGGTGTCGCCATCGCGGTCGGCACCATCGAGCTGGCGCAGGCGCTGCGCCGCGCCGTCGGTATCAAGGTCGCGCTGATCCCGCTGCTCGTCGGCGGGCAGACGATGATCTGGCTGACGTGGCCGTTCGGCCGGGACGGCGCGATGATCGCCTTCGCGATCACCGTGCTGGTCTGTCTGCTGTGGCGCCTGCCCGGCGGGGCCGAGGGCTACCTGCGCGACATCACGGCCTCGGTGTTCGCGGCGGCCTACCTGCCGCTGTTCGCGTCCTTCGCGGCGATGCTCGTCCCGCCGCCCGACGGCGTCGGGCGGGTGCTCGCCTTCATGATCGGCGTCGTCGCGTCCGACACCGGCGGCTACGCGGCCGGTGTACTCAGGGGCAAGCATCCGATGGCGCCCTCGATCAGTCCGAAGAAGACCTGGGAGGGCTTCACCGGGTCGATGATCGCGGGCATCGTGGCCGGCGCGCTGACGCTCAGCCTGCTGCTGCACGGGCACGCCTGGCAGGGCGTGATCTTCGGCGCGGCGATCGTGCTCACCGCGACGCTGGGCGATCTGGTCGAGTCGCTGATGAAGCGGGACCTCGGCATCAAGGACATGGGCACGATGCTGCCGGGCCACGGGGGCCTGATGGACCGGCTCGATTCGCTGCTGCCCTCCGCCGTCGTGTCCTGGGTGCTGCTTTCGGCTTTCGTTTAGTGGATCCGGCCACGCTGCCGGATCCACCGTCGCGGCCTCAGCGCGGGTCGCGGATCCCGTCGATGATGCGGGTCCAGTTGTCGCCGCCGTGCCCGTCCTTGATCGCCCGCCGGTAGTGCGCCTGGACGGCTTCCGGCAGCGCGGGGTCGAGGCCCAGCGACGCGCTCGTTTCGACGATGTGATCGGACGTCGCGCCCATCATCGTGACCGTGCTCAGGGCGCCCGGATGCTCGCCCGCGTCCAGCGCCGCGCCCGGGGTTTCCTCGCCCGCCCGTACGATCGCGCCGATCGAGTCGGTGAACAACAGCAGTTCCGGCAGGGCCTGCGTGGCCTTCATACCGGCGCTGCCGAGCATCGCGGTCGCGTGCATCAGCCCGGACAACGTCGTGAGGAACACCGTGAGCTGAGCCTGGTACATCAGCTGTGCGAGACCGGGATCCGCACCCAGGTACTTCGGCGCGCCCAGCAGCGACAACGCCGCCTCGTGCCGTTTCATCACGAGGTCGGGACCGCTGTAGAAGATGTACGACGCATCGGTACCGACCAGCGGTGCCGGGACCATCACGCCCCCGGTGAGGAACGTGGCGTTGTGACCGGCCGCCCAGGTGGCGGCGGCGCGGCTCCGGTCGGGGGTGTCGGAGCTCAGGTTGACCAGCGTCCGGCCGCCCAGTGAACCGGTGGCGTCGCCGAAAATGTCGTACATCGCCTGGTAATCGGTGAGGCTGACGATCACCAGTTCGCTCGACTCGACAGCGTCGGCCGGCGTGGCGGCGAGCTTCGCGCCCTCGGCGACGACGCCGTCCGCTCGGCCGGGCGTGCGGTTCCAGACGGTGACGGGGTGGCCGGCGGTGAGGAAGGCGCGGGTCATCGCCTGGCCCATGGGGCCGAGCCCGATGACGGTGACAGGGGTTTGTTTCTCGTTCACGTCCTCATCGTCGGAGCCCACCGCTATTCTCGGAAGTACCCACTATTTACTGCGGTACTTACCTTTTCGTAAGCGAGAGGGACCTGCTCATGGCCAAGGCGCCGAGGTGCGGACCATACATCTGTGGCATCGACGCCGCGCTCGACGTGGTCAGCGGCAAGTGGAAGGGCCTGATCCTCTGGGAACTCAACGCCCACCGGGTGCGCCGCTTCGCCGAACTCCGGCGCGGCCTGCCTGGCGTCAGCGAGAAGATGCTGACGCAGCACCTGCGTGAGATGGAGGAGGACGGCCTCGTGCACCGCGAGGTCTACGCCGAGGTGCCGCCGCGGGTCGAGTACTCGCTGACCGAGCACGGGCGCACGCTCAACCAGGCGCTGGGGCCGCTCGCCGGGTGGGGCAGCGAGCGGATCCGCCGCGAAGGCGCCGAGGTGGTGCGGATTCCCTAGTCGTCGTACGGGTCGTCGACCTCGGCGCGGCCCCAGTCGTCGGAGACCTGGGTGCGGTCGACGATCGAGAACACCGCGCCACACGGGTCGGCGATCAGCGCGATGCGGCCCCACGGGGTGTCGTAGGGATCGATGACGATGCGGCCGCCCAGCATGAGCGCGTGGCCCGCCGTCGCGTCGGTGCCGCGGGCGGGGTCGACGTCGAAGTAGATCATCCAGTGTGGCGGTGTGTTCGGCGGATACTCCGGCCCCATGACGTAGCGGTAGAGCACCGGCTGCTGATCCAGCACCCATTCCACGTAGTCGACGCCGCGGCTGTCGCCGATCTGGTGGGCCGTGTAGTTGAACAGGCGGCAGAAGAAGCCGTCCGCGGCCTCGCCGTCGTGGGTGTTGAGGTCGGCGCTGGCGAAGGTGTTCGGCGCCCCCACGCCGAAGTCCCAGGTGTCCGAGGGCTGCCAGAACACGACGGGCGCGCCCGCCGGATCGGTCGCGTGCAGGATGCTGCCGCGGTTGGGGATCTCCACCGGCCCGAGCGTGACCGTGCCGCCGAGGTGTTCGACCCAGTCCGCCGCGTTCGCCGTGCTGTGCACGGAGACGTTGATCGTCCACGAACTTCGCTGACCGGCCGCGGACCGGTACAGCCCGCCGACCGGTGTCGAGCCGATGGCCGCGATCAGGTAGCGCCCGTTGGGTGCGGCGGGATCGCGGTTGACGTAGTACGACCAGCCGAACAGGCCGCTGTAGAACTGTTGCGTCACGTTGTCATCCGGTGTCGCCAGCTCGACCCAGCAGGGGATACCGGAGGGGAGAACGGACTGGGGTAGCGATGGGTTGATCGCCATGCTTGGCTCCCGTCCCGAGGAGAGGCACCAAGTCTATGGCCAACCCGAGATCTTTTCGTGCCGTGCTCCCATATGCTCGAAGGATGTGGAACGCCGCCCGCCGCGGGCTCAAAGCGAGGTCCCGCGACGGGAGCGTGATCCCGAGCCCGAACATCTGGTACCACGCCGACGTCTACGAGATCGAAAACCGTGCGCAGGACGTCGGCGACGCGATCTGGCTGGCACTCGCCGAGGAGCGGGACTGGTCGGGACAGGACGTGCTCGACGTCGGTTGCGGTGACGGTTTCCACCTGCCGAGGTTCGCGCGGACGGCGAAGTTCGTGCTCGGTGTGGAGCCGCACGCGCCGTTGGTGGAGCGTGCCCGGCGCCGGGTGGCGCCGCTGCCGAACGTGAGTGTGCGCGCCGGCTCCGCCGACCGGCTGCCCGCGGATGACGCGAGCGTCGACGTGGTGCACGCGCGCACCGCGTACTTCTTCGGTCCCGGCTGCGAGCCCGGCCTGCGCGAGGCCGATCGGGTGCTGCGCCCCGGCGGCGCGCTGGTGATCGTGGACCTCGATGTGACCCGCGAGCCGTACGGCCGGTGGATGCGGGCGGATCTGCCGCACTACGACACCTGTGAAGTGGACGAGTTCTTCGCGGGGCAGGGTTTCCGCTGCCGTCGCGTCGCCACGCGCTGGCGGTTCGCCGGCCGCGGCGATATGGAGGCCGTGCTGAACATCGAGTTCAGCCCGAAGGTGGCCGCACGTGCGATCGAGGACGTCTTACGGGACAACGGTTCCGGCGAAGACGGGTACACGGTGCCGGTGGGGTATCGCGTCCTTGTCCGCGAGAAGCCCACCGGCCTCGTGCTGCCCGGTCACTCGTCGTCTTCCTCGGCGTCGGTCTCTGTCTCGCCGAGGATGTTGTAGAGCTTGCGCCGCGCCTCGTTGAGCACCTGCGCGGCGCGTTTCTGCTGGCTGGGCGTGCCCGCGTGGTTCACCTGCATCGCGGCGGCGAACAACATGCCGCCCGCCTTGCGGAGGTTGGCCTCGTTGGGGTCGACGTCCTGCGCGATCTGCTCCCACGGCGGGGTGCCTTCTTGCCGCTCGGCGGCGGCGCGGCCCTCGTCGGTGAGCTCGAACAGCTTCTTGCCGCCCTCGTCCCGGCTGGTGACCAGGCCTTCGTCGGCGAGCAGCTGAAGCGTCGGGTAGATGGAGCCCGGACTGGGGCGCCACAACCCGCCGCTGCGCTCGGCGATCTCGCTGATGATCTCGTAGCCGTGCCGCGGCTGCTCCGCGAGCAGGGCCAGGATCGCCGCGCGCACGTCACCGCGACGTCCGCGACGGCCACCGTGCCTGCCACGGCCGTGCGGACCGCGGCCGGGGCCACCGGGGCGGCCTGGGAAGCCGGGGCCCCAGCCCGGCGGGAATTCGCCGAACGGGCCTCGGCCGAAGGGGCCGAAGGCGCCCCGTGCTTCATGACCTGGGGGAAATGGTCGATTTCTCATGTCGCTTCTCCTTTCCGATCAGTTCCGACACGTTCACGATATATCGGAAACTGTCGGCTGGCAAGTCCGCAGGTCATGAGACACTGGAGGAGCTATGACTGCCCTTCCCCTGGTATTCGACGCGCCCCGTCGCGGGCTGCCGCCGCGGCACCTCGCCGACCTCTCCGTCGCCGAGCGAGCCGAGGCCGTTGCCGAACTCGGCGAGAAGCCGTTTCGTGCCAAGCAGCTGTCGAACCACTACTTCTCGCGGCTGACGGTCGACCCGTCCGCCATGACCGACATCCCGGCCGCGTCCCGTGAGCGGCTGGTCGGCGAGCTGATGCCGCCGCTGCTGACCGAGGTCCGCGCGCTCGCCTGCGACGACGGCGCCACCCGCAAGACGCTGTGGCGTGCGCACGACGGCACGCTGCTGGAAAGCGTCCTGATGCGTTATCCGGACCGCGCGACGCTGTGCATCTCCAGCCAGGCGGGCTGCGGGATGGCGTGCCCGTTCTGCGCGACCGGTCAGGGCGGGCTGGACCGCAACCTCTCCACGGCGGAGATCGTGGACCAGGTGCGCTCGGCCGCCGCCGTGATGCGGGACGGCCTGATGCCCGGCGGGTCCGGACGGCTGTCCAACATCGTGTTCATGGGTATGGGCGAGCCGCTGGCGAACTACAAGCGCGTGGTCGCCGCGGTCCGGCGCATCACCGATCCGGCGCCGGGCGGCCTGGGCATTTCGCAGCGTTCGGTGACGGTGTCCACCGTCGGTCTCGCGCCCGCGATCCGGAAGCTGGCGGACGAGAAGATGCAGGTACGCCTCGCGGTGTCGCTGCACACCCCGGACGACGAACTGCGTGACACCCTCGTGCCGGTCAACAACCGCTGGGCGGTGGACGAGGTGCTCGAAGCGGCCCGCTACTACGCCGACACCTCGGGACGCCGGGTCTCGATCGAGTACGCGCTGATTCGCGGTGTGAACGACCAGCCATGGCGCGCCGATTTGCTGGCGAAGCGGCTGCGCAAGCACCTCAGCCAGCTGGTGCACGTGAACGTCATCCCGCTGAACCCCACGCCCGGCTCGAAGTGGGACGCGTCCCCGAAGCCGGTCGAGCGCGAGTTCGTGCGCCGGGTCAACGACGGGGGAGTGGCGTGCACCGTGCGGGACACGCGCGGGCAGGAGATCGCGGCCGCCTGCGGCCAGCTCGCCGCAGAGGGCTGAGCGTCAGGCCTTCCAGCCCAAGGACACGATGGCGGACACCGTGCCGCCCGGTTCGAGGTGCGTACCCGCCACGGGCAGGGTGCTGATCACCACGCCGGCCTCGATCGTGGGGGAGGCCTGTTCCAGCGAGCTCGTCGCGTAGCCGTCGGCCGCGAGCCGTTCGGTGGCCTCGTCGAAGGCCAGCCCGGACACGCCGGGTACGAAACCCGAGGGTGCGGCCTCCGCCATGGCTTCACCGGCCCTGCCTCGTACCCGGCCTTTCGCCGGGAGTCGCCGGCCGGTGGCGGCCCGTTACAGCTAGCGGCGCCAGGCGGTGCGCGAACGCCGCAGGTCGAGCAGCAGGCCGATGACAATGGCCACGGCGAGACCGATGAGCCACACGTTCTCGGTGTTGTTCTCGTGGTTGTTGTGAATCATCAGGACCAGCACGATCGCGCTGACCCAGCCCGCGATCCGGGTGGCCTTGGGGAAAGTGCCGTGCCAGCCCCACTCGGCCGACGGCTCGTCGCGGGGGTCGACCTTCATCGGGTCGGACTTCTGCCGCTTCTCGACCGCCTTGTTAGCCACGATCACTCCTCCACGCCCCTGCGATCACATCCGCCACCGATAATCCCACATGCGCCCACACCTACTGCCAAGCGGTTCGGGACAATGGTGGCGATGAACGCACCCCGCACCGTCCTCGTGCTCGGTTCGACCGGTTCGATCGGTACCCAGGCACTCGACGTCGCCGCACGTAATCCCGGCCTGTTCCGCGTCGCCGGGCTCGCCGCCGGTGGCTCCGACCCGGCCGCGCTGGCCGCGCAGGCGCTGGCGTTCGAGGTCGACGCCGTGGCCATCACCAAGGCGACCGCGCTGGAGGACCTGCAGTTCGCGCTGTACGCGGAGGCGCAGAAGCGCGGTTACGCGCAGGGCGAATTCCGCTTGCCGCGAATTTTCGCGGGCGGTGACGCGGTGGTCGAGCTGATCGGCGCGGTGCAGGTCGACGTCGTGCTCAACGGCCTTCCCGGATCGCAGGGCCTCGCGCCGACGCTGCGCGCGCTGGAGACCGGCGCTTCGCTCGCGCTGGCCAACAAGGAGTCGCTGATCGCGGGCGGGCCGCTGGTCCTCAAGGCCGCGAAACCCGGGCAGATCGTGCCCGTCGACTCCGAGCATTCCGCGCTTGCGCAGGCGCTGCGCAGCGGCCGGGCCGAGGAGGTGGAGCGGCTGGTGCTGACCGCCTCGGGCGGTCCGTTCCGCGGCCGCCGCCGGGAGGACCTCGAACACGTCACCGTCGAGGACGCGCTCAAGCATCCGACCTGGTCGATGGGGCCGCTGGTGACCATCAACTCGGCGACCCTGGTCAACAAGGGACTCGAGCTGATCGAGGCACACCTGCTGTTCGACGTGCCGTGCGAGCGCATCGACGTCGTGGTGCACCCGCAGTCGATCGTGCACTCCATGGTGACCTTCACCGACGGTTCCACGATCGCGCAGGCCAGCCCGCCCGACATGCGGCTGCCCATCGCGCTGGGCATGCACTGGCCGGACCGGGTGCCCGGCGCCGCGCCTGCCTGCCGGTGGGAGGAGGCCTCGTCCTGGACCTTCGAACCCCTGGACAGCGTCGCTTTCCCCGCCGTCGACCTCGCCCGGCACTGCGGAAGCTCGGGCGGCTGCCTGCCCGCGGTCTTCAACGCCGCGAACGAGACGCTGGTCGCGGCGTTCCTGGCGCAGAACACCGGCTTCACGTCCATCGTGGACACTGTTGAACGGGTGGTGCGTGATGCCGACGAATGGCGTCGCGAGCCACGCGACCTGGAGGACGTATTCGCCGCGGAGCAGTGGGCGCGAGCCCGCGCCGCCGAGATCACCACCATGAAGGAGTAGGGCTTGCTCGCCTACATATTCGGCGTCGTGCTGTTCGCGCTGGGCATCTGCGTGTCCGTCGCGCTGCACGAGGCCGGCCACATGGTCACCGCGAAGGCCTTCGGCATGAAGGTGCGCCGCTACTTCATCGGCTTCGGGCCCAAGGTGTTCTCGTTCCGCCGCGGCGAGACCGAGTACGGCGTGAAGTGGATCCCGCTCGGCGGGTTCTGCGACATCGCGGGCATGACCGCGCTCGACGAGGTCACCCCGGACGAGGCGCCCCGCGCGATGTGGCGGTTCAAGACCTGGAAGCGCACGGTCGTGATGGCCGCCGGCTCGGTGACGCACTTCATCCTCGGATTCGTCGTGCTGTACCTGATGGCGGTCACCATGGGGCTGCCCAACCTCAACAGCACGCCCTCGATCGGCACGGTGTCCCCGTGCGTGCACGACACCACCACCCAGACCGACGACGCCGCGTGCGCCCCCGGCGATCCGGCCCCGGCCAAGGCGGCCGGCCTGCAGCCGGGTGACGAGATCGTGTCCGTGGCCGGCGTGTCCACGCCGACCTGGGCCGACGTGACCTCGAAGATCCAGCCCATGTCCGGTCCGGTCGCCGTCGACGTGAAACGCGACGGGAAGGTCGTGCCGCTGACCATCGACGTGGTGCAGGTCTCGCGCCCGGTGACCGACACCAGCACCGGTCAGACGACGGTCATCAAGGTCGGCACCATCGGCGTCACCATGATGCGGACGTTCTCCTACAACGCGGTCTCGGCGTTCGGCGGCGCGGGCTCGTTCACCGTGGACATGTTCTCCCAGACCTGGCAGCGGCTGCTGGAGTTCCCCGAGCGGATCCCCGCGGTGGTCCACTCGATCTTCGGCGGTCAGCGCGACCCGAACACCCCGGTCAGCGTGGTCGGCGCGAGCCGCATCGGCGGCGAGGCCGTGCAGGCCGGGCTGTGGTCGCTGTTCCTGCTGCTGCTGGCCAGCCTGAACTTCTTCGTCGGCGTGTTCAACCTGCTTCCGCTGCTGCCGCTCGACGGCGGGCACATCGCCGTGACGTGGTACGAACGGGTGCGGGACTGGGTGCGCGGGCTGCGCGGCAAGGCCGCGGGTGGTCCGGTCGACTACACGAAGCTGTCCGCCGTGACGATGGTCATCGTGTTCCTCGGCGGTGCCGTAACCCTGCTCACCGTGACGGCTGACATCGTCAATCCCATCCGGCTTCAGTGAGTAGGCTGGGGGCGTACAGGTACCGTCGTAGGCCGCAGAGGATTCGATGAGCGTCGAGCTTGGTATGCCTGCCCTCCCGCCTCCCGTACTCGCTGAACGTCGTCCGACCCGGCAGCTGATGGTGGGCTCGGTGGGCGTGGGCAGCGAGTACCCGATCTCCGTTCAGTCGATGACCACCACGCTGACCGCGGACGTCAACGCGACGCTGCAGCAGATCGCGGAGCTGACCGCGGCCGGCTGCGACATCGTGCGCGTCGCCTGCCCGTCCGCGGACGACGCCGAGGCGCTGCCGGCGATCGCGCAGAAGTCGAAGATCCCGGTGATCGCCGACATCCACTTCCAGCCGAAGTACGTGTTCGCCGCGATCGAGGCCGGCTGTGCGGCCGTACGGGTGAACCCGGGCAACATCAAGAAGTTCGACGACAAGGTCAAGGAGATCGCGCAGGCCGCGAAGGACCACGGCACGCCGATCCGCATCGGCGTCAACGCGGGCTCGCTCGACCCCCGGCTGCTCAAGAAGCACGGCAAGGCCACCCCGGAGGCGCTCGCCGAGTCGGCGCTGTGGGAGGCGTCGCTGTTCGCCGAGCACGACTTCCACGACATCAAGATCTCGGTCAAGCACAACGACCCGGTGGTCATGGTGCGGGCGTACGAACTCCTCGCCGAGCAGTGCGACTACCCGCTGCACCTCGGCGTCACCGAGGCGGGCCCGGCGTTCCAGGGCACCATCAAGTCGGCGGTGGCCTTCGGTGCGCTGCTGCGGCAGGGCATCGGCGACACCATCCGCGTGTCGCTGTCCGCGCCGCCGGTCGAGGAGGTCAAGGTCGGCGCGCAGATCCTGCAGTCGCTGAACCTGCGCCCGCGCAAGCTGGAGATCGTGTCCTGCCCGTCCTGCGGGCGTGCGCAGGTGGACGTGTACAAGCTGGCCGACGAGGTCACCGCGGGCCTGGAGGGCATGGAGGTGCCGCTGCGGGTCGCCGTGATGGGCTGCGTGGTCAACGGCCCCGGCGAGGCGCGCGAGGCCGACCTCGGCGTGGCCAGCGGCAACGGCAAGGGCCAGATCTTCGTCAAGGGCGAGGTCATCAAGACCGTGCCCGAGCACCAGATCGTGGAGACCCTCATCGAGGAGGCCATGCGCATCGCCGAGGAGAGCGGCGATGGTGCGGGCGCGGGCGAGCCCGTCGTCACCGTCAGCTGACGCGCACGATAGCGGTTAATCCCTGGTCACAGCCTGTTCAGAGGTGCGGCCAGTGAGGCGCTCCGAGCGCCTTTGCCGCTATCCTTGGCGCAGTCGAGCGCAGGAACGGGGTGGGTCATGAGCACCGCATTCATGGATTCCGCGCTGAGCTGGGATGATCTTCTGGACACCTGGCGGGAGCTGGCAGTCCCCGAAGGATGGCGGCCGGAGCTGACCGTCGAGGGGATCCACATGACGCCACCACCGGGCGGCCCGCACAACCTGATCGCAGACCAGCTGCACCGGGCACTGATCGCGGTTGCCCCGGACGATTGCGGGATCTTCCCAACGCAGGGCAAGACGATCCGCGTCCCGTTCGGCAAACCGATCAAGATCGGCTCGCCGTTCGACGTCGAGCTGGACACCTCGAAGTTCTGAATCCGTGGCCGGCTGGGCGATCCGGAGGCCGCATCCCGTACTGCGGCCGATGATCACGCGCTACATCGGCTACACCCAGCACGATCTGCCGCCCAGCGTGCACCGTGGGCTGCCATCCCGGCATGTCACGCTGATCGTCAGCCTCGCCGACCCGATCCGGATCACCGGGATGCCGAAGCCCGGCGAGGCCCCGGCGACCATGGCCGCCCCGGTCGGCGGGATGCATCTGAGCCCCGCCCTCATAGCCCAGGACGCGTTCCAGTCGGGCGTGCACGTCGAACTCGATCCGCTCGGGGTGCCCGCGCTGCTCGGGGTGTCCCCGGCGGAACTGAGCGGCTACGTCGTCGACCTGGCCGACCTCGGCGTGCCACGGCTCGCGCGGCTGCCGGAACGCCTCGCCGCGGCCACGAGCTGGGCGGGCCGGTTCGCCATCCTGGACGACGTCTTCGCCGCGGCGGCAGGACACAACGAGCCCGCGCCCGAGGTCGCCCGGGCCTGGCGCCGTCTGGTGGATGCGGCGGGGCGGCTCCGGGTCGGCACGCTCGCCGAGGAGGTCGGCTGGAGCCGCCGCCACCTCACCGAGCGGTTCCGGCGGCAGCTGGGCCTGTCGCCGAAACAGGCTGCGCGGGTGCTCCGGTTCGAACGTGCCGGGGGATTGCTGCGGCAGGGCGGCGCCGATCTGGCCGAGCTGGCGGTCGCGTGCGGCTACTACGACCAGGCGCACCTGGGCAACGAATGGCGTGCGCTCGCCGGCTGTTCACCCGGCACCTGGATCGCCGAGGAGCTCCCATTTCTCCAAGACCAGCCCGCGGCCCCGGCGCCAGACTCGGCGGCATGAACGAGAAAACCGTCTGGCCCGCACTGCACTACGACGACGCCAAGGCCGCGATCCGGCTGATCTCCGACGTGTTCGGCTTCCGCGAGACGCTGACCGTGCCCGACGTCGACGGCGACATCGTGCACGCCGAGTTGCGCTGGCCCGAAGGCGGCGGCGTGATGCTCGGCAGCACCAAACACTGCAAGCTGACCTCGGGCACGGTCTCGCTCTGCGTGGTCAGTGACGAGGTGGACGCGGTGTACGAACGGGTCCGGGCCGCCGGTGTCGACATCTCCGAGGACCTGCACGACACCGACTACGGCTCGCACACGTTCACAGCCCGTGACCTCGAAGGCAACCTGTGGACCTTCGGTACCTACCGGGGTGCTCCCTAGCGCGAGCCGTTTTCCTTTCCCGGGCATTATCTGGCAATCTGGAAGATGTGTTGCGGCTTGCCGGTGCACGGCTGCTCGGTGATCGGGATTACCCCGCGGTTCGTGCCGTACTCGAAGCCGATCCGGTGGCGAGCTGCATGGTCAGCGCCAGGGTCGAGGTCGCTGGTCTCGACCCCTGGCGGCTCGGTGGCGAACTGTGGGCCGCCGACTACCGCGGATCCCGCTCCGGGCGGCTGCCGGGGCTGTGCTTCTCGGGTCCGAACCTGATCCCGCTGCGCGGCAACGCCACGGCGCTGCGCTCGTTCGCCGACCGCGCCTTGCGCAAACAGCGCACCTGCTCGTCACTGGTCGGCCCGGCGGACCAGGTTCTGGGCCTGTGGGACGAACTGTCCGGCGAATGGGGCCCGGCGCGCGAGGTGCGTGACGACCAGCCGCTGATGGCGATGGAGGCCCAGCCCGAGGTGAAACCGGATCCGCTGGTGCGGGCCGTCCGGCTCGACGAGCTGGAGCGGTACCTGCCCGCCGCGATCGCGATGTTCATCGAGGAGGTCGGCGCCGACCCCAGGGCGGGGGACGGCGGCTCGAGCTATCGCGCCCGGGTCGCCGAGCTGATCTCCGGCAACCGCGCGTTCGCCCGGTTCGAGAACGGCGAGGTCGTGTTCAAGGCCGAGATCGGGGCCCTGTCACGCGGTGTCGGCCAGATCCAGGGCGTGTGGGTGCATCCCGACCGGCGCGGCCGCGGGCTCGGTGCCGCGGGCACCGCCGCCGTGGTCAGCCATCTCGTCAACGGCATGGGCCGCACCGCGAGCCTGTACGTCAACTCGTTCAACGCGCCCGCGCTGGCCGCCTACCGGCGAATCGGATTCCGCCAGGTAGGCCGCTACGCGACGGTGTTGTTCTGAGTTCACGAACAGGTCGTAGGCTGGAGGTATGCCAGTTCGTGCCCCGTTGAAGCCCGGCGTTCAGACGCCACGCCGCCAGGTTCCCGTCAGCATTCCGCGCCCCGAGTACGTGGACAAGCCGGCGCCCAAGCGCGACAAGGGCAACGGGGTGCGCACGCCCGAGGTCATCGAGGCGATGCGGATCGCGAGCAAGATCGCGGCGCAGGCGCTGGAAGAGGGCGGTAAGGCCGTCAAACCCGGCAACACCACCGACGACGTCGACAAGGTCGTGCACGAGTTCCTGCTCGACCACAAGGCCTACCCGTCGACGCTGGGCTACCGGCACTTCCCGAAGTCCTGCTGCACCTCGCTCAACGAGGTGATCTGCCACGGCATCCCGGACTCGACGGTGATCGAGGACGGCGACATCTGCAACATCGACGTGACGGCCTACATCGGCGGCGTGCACGGGGACACGAACGCGACGTTCCTCGCCGGTGACGTGTCCGAGGAGGTGCGGCTGCTCGTCGAGCGCACGCACGAGGCCACGATGCGCGCGATCAAGGCGGTGCGGCCGGGGCGTCAGCTCAACGTGATCGGGCGCGTGATCGAGTCGTACGCGAAGCGTTTCGGCTACGGCGTGGTGCGCGACTTCACCGGCCACGGCGTCGGTCCCGCGTTCCACACCGCGCCGACCGTGCTGCACTACGAGGAGCCCTCGGTCGACACGGTGATCGAGCAGAACATGACGTTCACGATCGAGCCGATGATCACGCTCGGCACGATCGACTACGACATCTGGGACGACGACTGGACGGTCACCACGAAGGACAAGAAGTGGACCGCCCAGTTCGAGCACACGATCGTCGTCACGGAGTCGGGCGCGGAGATTCTGACTCTTCCCTGACCAGCAGCTGATCCAGGAAGCCGCCCGCCTCGGCCGCCGCCCGGCCGGGGTCGCGGCCGGCGATCGCCGCGAGCAGGCCGTCGTGTCCGATGTGCACCTGCTCGGTGAGGTGGTCGTGTGAGGTGGCGGCAACGCTCGCGATCACCGCTTCGGTGATGCCCCGGTACAGCTCGGTCAACAGCTCATTGTGTCCACTTTGGACGACGGCGAGATGGAACTCCGTGTCCGCGCGCACGAAATCGTCGAACTCGCGCGCTTCCTGTGCCCGTTGCCGGGCCGCGAGCAGTTCGGTGAGCTGTCGCAGGTCCTCTTCGGTGCGGGCCGCGGCGGCCAGACGGGCGCCCTCGACCTCGAGTCCCCGCCGCACCTGCAGGATGTCGCGCAGTTCGGAACCGCACAGCCGGCGGATCGCGCCGGAGACTTCGCTGGTCGCCCGCACGTAGGTGCCGTCGCCCTGACGGACCTCCAGAAGTCCGCCGTGCGCCAGCGCGCGCACCGCTTCGCGCACGGTATTGCGGCTCACGCCGAGCGTTTCGGCGAGCGCGGCCTCGGTCGGGATCCGCTGGCCGACCGGCCATTCGCCATCGCTGATGGCGGCGCGGAGCTGGCCGATCACCTGGTCCACGAGACCGGTGCGACGTGTCGTGGCTAACGGCACCGAATAATCCCTTCACCCAATCATCCGATGTCTGTCATAGTAGCGGATGTGGTTGAAACGCCCGTGAAACACAACGCCGGCACGAAGGTGCTCGTCGGGACCGGTCTCCTCGGTTTCGCCGTCATCCTGGCCGCGCTCAACCTGCGCCCCGCGGTGACCTCGGTCGGGTCCGTGCTGGACGAGATGCGCGAGTCGCTGGGGGCGACCGCGACCTGGGCGGGTGCGCTGACCACCGTGCCGGGGCTCTGTTTCGCGGCCGCGGGGTCGACGGCGCCCTGGATCGCCAAGCGGATCGGCATCGCCGCCTCGGTGGCGTGCGCGCTGGTGGTGCTGACCGCGGGGCTGGTGCTGCGGGTGCTGGACGGCCAGCTCATCGTGCTCGGCGGCACGCTCGTCGCGACCGCCGGGATCGCGCTCGCCAACGTGCTCATCCCGGTCGTGGTGAAGGAGTCGTTCAGCAGCCGGGTCGGCCTGATGACCGGGCTCTACACCGGTGCGCTGCAGGCCGGGGGAGCGGCGGGTTCGGCGGTGACGCCCCCGTTGGACGGTGCGTTCGGCGGATGGCGGCCGGGGCTCGGCAGCTGGGCGGTGCTGTCCGGGATCGCGCTGGTCGCGTGGCTGGTCTTCGCGCGCACCCGGCAGGCTCCGATGACCGGGCCCGGCTCACCGCAGGAGGGCGGCCGGTCGCTGCTGCGCAACCGGCTGGCGTGGATCGTGACACTGTTCTTCGGGATGCAGGCGTTCCTGGCCTACGTCGTGATGGGCTGGCTGCCGCAGGTGCTGATGGACGCGGGCGTGAGCCGGACGGACGCGGGGCTGCTGCTCGGGCTGGTGTCGCTGCTCGGGCTGCCGGTGAGCCTGCTCGTGCCGCCGCTGGCCGCGCGCAGCGGGAACCAGAGCTGGTGGATCGTCGGCCTGGGCGCTTTCGGCTTCACCGGCGTGCTCGGCGTGATGATCGCGCCCAGCGCCGCGCCGCTGCTGTGGTCGATCCTGATCGGGATCGGGATGAGTGTGTTCTCCCTCGCGCTGACCACCATCACACTGCGGGCCCGCACCGGCGGCGACACCGCGCGGCTGTCCGGGATGGCGCAGGGCTTCGGGTACCTGCTGGCCGCGGCGGGCCCGTTCCTGTTCGGACTGCTGCACGATCTGACGGGCGCGTGGACGGTCCCGTTCGCGATCCTGCTCGCCGTCGTGGCCTGCCAGATGGTCTTCGGTTTCCTCGCAGGCCGCCCCCGTTACGTCTAGCTCAAGGGCAGGCTGAGCAGCGCGTTCTCGATCAGTTCCGGCATGGCCGGGTGGATCCAGTACTGCCCGCGAGCCATGGACCGCGCGTCGAGACCGAAGCTCATCGCCTGGATCAGCGGCTGGATCACGGTCGAGGCCTGCGGGCCGATGATGTGCGCGCCCAGCAGCTGCCCGGTGTCCGGGTCGGCGAGCAGCTTCGCGAACCCGGTCGTGTCCTCCATCGCCCAGCCGAAGGCGATCCCGGCATAGTCCTGTTTGGACGTCACGTACTTCACGCCGCGCTGCCGCGCCTGTGCTTCGGTCATCCCGACCGACGCGATCTGCGGCGAGGTGAACACCGCGTGCGGGATGAACCGGTGATCGGCCTGGATCTGCTCGTCCGGATGCAGCAGATTGTGCTGCACCACACGGGATTCGTGGTTGGCGACGTGCTTGAGCTCGTACGGCGAGGACAGGTCGCCCAGCGCGTACACGCCCTCGACGGAAGTACGCTGGTAGGCGTCGACGATCACGTGCCCACTGTCCATAGTGGATACGCCGGTGGCCGCGACGTCGAGCAGGTCGGAGTTGGGGCGGCGGCCCGTCGCGATCAGCAGCTGGTCGCCGGCGACGATCTCGTGGCCGTCCAGTTCCAGTTCGATCCCGGAGCCGGCGCGCCGCACCGTGATCTCCTTGCGGTTGAGCCGGACGTCGAACCGCTCTCCCGCGAGCTCGGTGAAGCGAGCGCTGACGTCCTCGTCCTCCGAGCGCAGCAGCGCGCCCGAGCGCGCGATGATCGTGACCTCGACGCCGAAGGAGCGGAACACGTGCGCGAACTCCGCGGCGATGAACCCGCTGCCGACGATCACCAGCCGCGAGGGCAGCTCGTCGAGCCGCATGACGGTGTCCGACGTGTGGTAGCCCACCTGGTCAAGCCCGTCGATGTCCGGAATCACAGGCCGCGCGCCGGCGGCGAGCACGAACCTGTCCGCGGTGATGGTCTCGCTGCCCTCGGCCAGTGTGACCGTCAGCTCCTTGTGCCCGGTGAACCGGCCTTCGCCCTGGTACACGGTGACGTTCGCGTTGTCCTCGTGGGTCATTCGGTACTCGCGGCCGCCCTGGGCGATCGGGTCGATCCGGCCGAAGATCCGGTCGCGCACGTCCCGCCATCGCACGTTGAGCAGCTCTTCGTCGACCCCGAACCGGCTGCTGACCGACGGTGTCGCGGCGAGGTCCGCGGTGTGCACGAACATCTTCGTCGGAATGCAGCCGACGTTGAGGCATGTCCCGCCGAACACGCCCTTTTCCACGATCGCGGTCTTCCAGTCGGCGAAACGCGGGTCGAGGATCGAGTTCCCCGAACCGGTTCCGACGATCACCAGGTCGTAATGAGGCACGACTTGCTCAACCTTCCAGTCACTCGCATTGTTCCTACCCGCCTGTCGCCGTGAAATGCATCCGGTCGGTCGGGCTGCTCCACGATCCGCCCCAGCTCCAGCCGATCGCCGCGAAGTCCCGCACGGTCGCGTCCCCCGCGAGCACCATCCCCCGCCGTTTCCACGTCCGGTCGACGTAGGCGCTGGCCAGCTCCGGAAGCACCAGATCGCCCTTGGTGTAGGGGTTGCAGAACGGGTCGAGGTCGACGGCCAGCCCGTAGGCGTGCGCCGACCAGCTGGTCTGGCCGCGGGCCGGGCGGCACACGAACGCGCTGGTGTTGTTGCCGTCGCCGGTCGGATGCGCATCCAGTTCGGCCGGTGCGGTGACCCGCATCTCCTCGATCGGGAACCGCGCCGCGAACAGCTTGCCGAACACCGCCGTCACGTTCTGCGCGACGGAGGCGTCGACCAGCATCTCGCCGGTGTGCGCCTTGCCGTCGAACCCCCAGAACGACATGGTGAGGTAACGCAGATCGCTTACCTTGACCGGGCAGGCGGCCTGCCACGTGCTGCGGGCCAGCACATCGGCGGGGACGCCGTTGACGGTCGCCGCGTACTGGCCGTTCGCGGGTGGCGGCAGGATGTCGGCGGTGGGCAGGTTCCGGTCGCGCAGCGCGTCCGGCGTCGGCTCGATGACGCCGTAGCCGTCCGGGCGCAGCGGCAGCGGATGCGCGCCGACCTGCCAGGCGGGAGCCTGCGTGCTCGTCGGCGGTGCGCTGGACACCGGGGACTCCGGCGGCGTGACCGTCGCAGGTTGCGGTTGTTTCGGGGCCGCGCAGGCGCCGAGCGCCAAAGCGGTCAAAACGATCGCAAACCTGGAGAATCGCACAACGTTCAGCTTGGCAGAGAGCTTTGTGGACCACAGACCACCCAATCCAGCGACATCGCATCAGCGGGTGAGTGAACTACTGTGTCTGCGGTCCGACCTAGAGGGGGTACAGCTATGCCCAAGCATGCGAAACGCGATCGGAAGTTCCGCTTCGCGCTCGCCGGCGCGGCGGCCGTTGCCGTGTCGCTGCCGATCGCCGCGTTCGCGGCGACGTCCGGGTCCCCCTCGCCACAGGTCGAGCCGCGCATCGTCGGCGGCAACGAGGCTTCCATAAAGGACTACCCGTACGCGGTGTACCTGACCGACAGTCGCGACAACCAGTTCTGCGGCGGCGTGCTGGTCGGCCGGTCCTCGGTGGCCACGGCCGCGCACTGCGCCTCCGCGGTCAGCCGGGACGACATGCGTGTCGTCGCGGGCAGGCAGGACAAGCGCGACAACGACGGCATCGTCTCCAGGGTCACCAATGTCTGGGTCGAGCCCGGGTTCTCCGATCCCGGCAAGGGTGACGACGTCGCCGTGCTCACCCTGGACCGTGATCTTCCGTACCAGCCGGCGAAACTGCCCGACGCGTCCGACAAGTCGATGTACAACGAGGGCACCAACGCGACCGTGGTCGGTTGGGGGCGCACCGCCGACGGCGGCGCCCGCTCGCAGTACCTGCGCAGCGCCGTCGTGCCGGTGATCGGTGACGCCTCGTGCTCGTCGTCGTACAGCAACTACGACGCGAAGAGCATGGTGTGCGCGGGCTACCCGGACGGCGGCGTCGACGCCTGCCAGGGCGACTCCGGCGGCCCGCTGGTCGTCGGGGACACCCTGATCGGCATCGTGTCCTGGGGCGATGGATGCGCCAGGGCCGGCAAGCCCGGCGTGTACGCGCGGGTGTCCACCTACGCCGACGACATCAAGGCGCAGTCACGGGGCCGGTCGCTGCTCTGGTAGGCAGGTCCGGTGAATGTCGCCGGTACCGAGCTGACCGCAGCCCAGCTGTACGAGATCCTGCGCTTGCGGGTCGATGTGTTCGTCGTCGAGCAGAACTGTCCGTATCCCGAGCTGGACGGGCGTGATCTGCTGGCGAGCACACGGCATTTCTGGACCGAGGGATTCGCCTCCTACCTGCGGGTGCTCGCCGAAGGTGACGGTAACTTCCGGATCGGCCGCGTCGTCACGGCCAAGCAGGCACGCGGGCAGGGGCTGGCCGCACGGCTCATGACCGCCGCGCTGGCGCGCATCGGCGACGCCGACAGCGTGCTCGACGCGCAGACCTACGCGCGGGGTTTCTACGCGAAGTTCGGTTACGTGGCCGAGGGCGAGGAGTTCGACGAGGACGGCATCCCGCACATCAGGATGTGGCGGAGGGTGGCGCGCACTCGCTGATCACCTTCACGGCGGTGTCGATGTCACCGTCGGTGAGATCGGCGCGTGCCGTCAGCCGCAGCCGGGAGATGCCGTCCGGAACCGACGGCGGCCGGAAACAGCCGACCCGCACACCCTGTTCCGCGCAGCGCGCGGCCCATTCGACGGCGTCCTCAGGGGTGGGAGCCTGCACCGAGACCACCGCCGCCTGCGGTTCGCTGACCCGGAAACCGTTGCCCCGCAAGTGATCCGCGAGACGTGTGCTGTTGTTCAGCACCTTCTGCGGCAGGTCCGGCTCGGACTTGAGCACGCCGAGCGCGGCCAGCGCGGCGGCCGCGGCGGCCGGTGCGAGGCCGGTGTCGAAGATGAAGCTGCGCGCGGTCTCGACCAGATGCTTGATCACCCTGCGTGGGCCGAGCACGGCGCCACCCTGCGCGCCGAGCGACTTCGACAACGTGACCGTGGCGACGATGTCGGGTTCTCCGGCGAGCCCGGCCGCGTTCAGCGCGCCCCGGCCGCCCTCACCCAGCACACCGAGCCCGTGCGCGTCGTCGACCAGCAGTGCCGCGTTGTGCTCGCGGCAGACCTGGGACAGCTGGTTCAGCGGAGCGAGATCACCGTCCACGGAGAACACCGAATCCGTGACCACCAGCGCGCGGTCCTTGCGGCGCGTCGAGAGCGCGTGCTTGACCGCGTCCGGGTCGGCGTGGGCGACGGCGGCGACGTCGGTGCGGGCCAGCCGGCAGCCCTCGATGAGCGAGGCGTGGATGTACTTGTCGGTCACGATGGCCGATTCGCCGCCCGAGAGCGTGGTCACGGCGCCGAGGTTCGCGGTGAACCCGGAGGAGAAGACCAGGGCCGCCTGGAAGCCGCAGAACCGGGCGAGCTCGTGCTCGAGTTCGGTGTGCAGTTCGGTGGAGCCCGTGACGAGGCGGGAGCCGGTGGATCCGGCGCCCCAGCGGAGCGCGGCAGCGGCGGCGGCGCCCGCGACACGCTTGTCCCTGGCCAGGCCGAGGTAGTCGTTGCCGGCGAGGTCCAGCTCGTCGCTGGCCGCGGCCCGCGGCCGCAGCTTGCGCGTCAGCCCGGCCTTGGCCCTTTTCTCCGCCTCCGTGTCCAGCCAGTCGAACACCCGCTCATGTCCATCCACGCCCTGCATCCTCTCAGGTGGCCGCAAACGACTGCGGTGGCCACCGTCACGCGATGGCCACCGCAGGTTTGTGCAGCGTGTGTCAGTCGCGGGTGCGCCGCGCCGGACCGCGGCCGGAGCCTCCGTTGCGACGCGGGCGGAACCCTTCGCGGGACTGACGGTGCGCGCCGAAGTTGCGGCCACGGTCGCCGCGCGGGCCGTTGCCGCGGCGGGGCTGCGGCTCACGCCGCCGCTCGACCACGGGCTCACCGCTGGGCTCGCGGGCACCGGTGATTTCCGCCAGCTCGCCGTCACCGGGCCGGATCACGGCCGAACGGGCCCGCACACCGGCGCGCTCGGTCATCCGCCGGACGGTGCGCCGCTGGTCGTGCGTGACCAGCGTGACCACGGTGCCGGACGCCCCGGCGCGGGCGGTGCGGCCGGCCCGGTGCAGGTAGTCCTTGTGGTCGGCGGCCGGGTCCACGTGCAGCACCAGGCTCACGTCGTCGACGTGGATCCCGCGGGCGGCGACGTCGGTGGCGACCAGCACCGGGGTGTAGCCGTCCTTGAAGTCGGCGAGCACGCGGTTGCGCTGGCCCTGCGTCTTGCCGCCGTGCAGCGCACCGGCCCGCACGCCCTTCGCGCGGAGCCGCTCGGCGAGCCGGTCGACGTGGTGCTTGGTGCGCACGAACATGATCGTGCGTCCCTCGCGCGCGCCGATCTCGGTGACGATGGCCTGCTTGTCCTGGTGGGTCACCTGGAACACGTAGTGGTCCATCGTGTCCACGCTCGCCGTCGCCGGCGCCACCGAGTGCTCGACCGGGTCGGTCAGGTACGCGTCGACCAGCTTCTTGACGTCACCGTCCAGCGTCGCGGAGAACAGCAGCCGCTGGCCGCCGGGCGGGGTCAGGTCCAGGATCTCGCGGACCTGCGGCAGGAAGCCCATGTCGGCCATCTGGTCGGCCTCGTCCAGGGCCACGAAGTTCACGTCGGAGAGCACGCAGGTGCCCTGGCGGACGTGGTCGGACAGCCGGCCGGGGGTGGCGATCAGCAGGTCGACGCCGCGGTGGAGCACGTCGGCCTGGCGGGTGAAGGCCATGCCGCCGACGGCGGTGCGGCACCACAGGCCCATCGCCTTGGCCAGCGGCGCGAGCGAGTCGGCGACCTGCATCGCGAGCTCGCGGGTGGGGACGAGGACGAGCGCACGCGGCCGCTTGGAGCGGGCCTTGCCGCCGCCGAGCCTGCCCAGCAGCGCCAGACCGAAGGCGAGCGTCTTGCCGGAACCGGTCTGGGCGCGGCCCAGCACGTCGCGCCCGGCGAGCGCGTCGGGCAAGGTCGCCGACTGGATCGGGAACGGCGCGTCGATGCCCGCGTCACGCAGCGCGTCGAGCAGCGGCTGCGGGAGGTTGAAGTCGGCGAACGAGGTCGTCGACGTGGACTCGATAGTGATGCTCACTAACTGCCTCTCGGACGTGGCACGTCGCAAGGAGGCCCAATTGCCCGCGCGTGCGCGGCGAAGTGTTGTCCTGGGCGTTCACAGGGACGGACCCGGCGCATTTCACGCCGTTGGTGGGTGTGGATTGCCGCGAGCCTTCCGTTGGCTTGGCCGCGAAGAACAACACTTGTCCACGCCGCCGGTTGCGGTCTGTGATCAGTTTAGCGGAGTGGTCGCGTTCACTTCAGACCGGCCCGCTCCTCGAGGCCGGCGATGAGGCCGGGCAGGTCGATGTCGAGTCCGCGTGAAGTAAACCAGTTCGCCAGGTTCGCCGCGTCGCGGGCCAGGAATTCGGGTCCGCGCGGGTTGGCCACGACGTCGACGACCTGCGGGAGGTCGATGAGCATGAGACGTCCGTCATGGACGAGCACGTTGTAGGCGGACAGGTCCCCGTGCGCGAGCCCTTCGCCGGCGAGCAGGTGCATGGCTTCGACCGCCTGGCGGTACAACGAGGTGAGTTCGCGCGGCCCGGGACGCAACTGCGCGAGGCGAGGGGCGGCGTGCCCGTGCGCGTCGCCGAGAAACTCCAGCAGGATCTCGGTTCCGTTGCGCTGAACGGGGTAAGGCACCGGAGCGCCGACTGTCCACAAGCGACAGAGCGCGTGGAACTCGGCGACGGCCCACTGCTCGGCGATGAGATTGCGCCCGAACCCCGTGCGGTTGGCCATGGCCCGCGTCTCCCGGGAACGCCGCATCCGGCGGCCCTCGAGGTAGTCGGCGTCCCGCTGGAACTGCCGATGCTCCGCGGCGCGATACCGCTTGGCGGCCAGCAGGCAGGAGCGGCCGTTCGTGCGGTCGGGGTGGCCGCCGGTGCCGCCGGGACGGCCAGCGCCGTCGCGATCGCGGCTGCCGTAGCTGACGCGGTCCTGGTTGCGGCCGTCGCGGTCGCCGTCGCGGTCGCGGTCGCCGACGTCACCGGCACCTCGGTCGTGGTCGCGTGCGTCGGCAGGTCGGCGTGAATGGTCACTCCTGTCGCGGCACTGGCTGCCGGAACGGCCGTCGTCGTCATCGGGCAGCCCGAAGCGAGCGCCCGTCCCGCCGGGCAGGCCGCGCCGGAGGAGGTGCACGTCGGCTTCCTTCCCGGTCTTGAGCAAGCCGAGTTCGGTGTCGACCGCGGCGAGGTCGGTGACCAGCCAGCCGGGATAAGGCGCCGGACCGTGCTCGCCCGTGTCCCACGTGGAGTAGCGGTCGCCGCCACCGGGGATCGGGCTGTCGTCTTCGGACTCGGCCAGCCGCGCGCGTTCGTACTCGGTGAGGCGGCCGCGGCGGCTGTAGGTCGTGTCGTCGTCATCGAACCGGCGACGTCGCTTGTGTCCTGGCATTTCGGTGGGTGTCTCCTGGTGAGGCGCCCCACCGCGAGCGTTACCGGGATGAGGCGGGCGGACGATTGATGAGGGCAGGAGCGATCGCGAAGACAGTCATCGGGCTCCTCCTCTCGCCGTTCCTCTCCGGGATTTCCCGATCGTGCTGGAACGCTGCCGTGGCCCGCAACCGATTTACGGTGCGAGACTGTCGGGCGTGCGGGTGATCGTGATCGGTTCGGGAATCGCCGGGGCCGGCACCGCGTATCAGCTGGTGCTGCGGGGTGCAGACGTCGTCGTGGTGGACGAGGAGCGGCCGGGTGTCGCGACGGAGGCCGGAGCGGGGATCGTGTGTCCGTGGACCTCGCGTGCGGGCAGAGAGCACTACGCCCTGGCATCGGTGGCCGCGGCCTTCTACCCGCGGCTTGCCGAGTCGCTGGCCGAGGACGGGATCCAGGATTCGTCGTTCGAGATCGTCGGCGGCATGGTCGTTTCGTCGGACGAGCGAGAGCTGGAAGAGGCGTACGACCGGGTGACCAGGCGCGCGGCACCCGAGGCCGGTGAGGTGCGGCGGCTCGACCCGGCGCAGGCGCGCGAGTTGTTCCCCGCGCTGTCCCCGGAGCTCGGGGCCGTCCACGTCGCAGGCGGTGGGCGCGTCGACGGGCGTCGATTGCGACGTGCGCTGCTGACCGCGGCGGCCAAGCGCGGCGCGACCATATTGCCCGGGCATGCGGAGCTGTTCGCTGCGTCGGGGGCGGTCGAAGTGCGTGTCGGCGGGACACCCGTCGACACGGACAAGATCGTGGTCGCGGCGGGGGCATGGAGTGCCGAGTTGCTCGCGCCGTTGGGTGTGTCGCTCGCAGTCGCCCCGCAGCGCGGGCAGATCAGTCACTTCGGGCTGCCGGAGGCCGACACGGCGACCTGGCCGGTCGTGCTGCCGGTGTCGAGCCACTACCTGCTGGCGTTTCCGGACTCGCGCGTCGTCGCCGGCGCGACCCGTGAAACGGGGTCAGGATTCGATCACCGCGTCACCGCGGGCGGCCAGCGTGAGGTGCTGGAGCACGCGCTCGCCGTCGCGCCGGGCCTGGCGGAGGCGACGCTTCTGGAGACGCGTATCGGTTTCCGGCCGGCCACGCCGGATCAACTTCCGCTGCTCGGGCCGCTCGATGGACAGCCGGACGTGCTCGTGGCCACTGGATTCGGCGCGTCCGGGCTGACGGTCGCGCCGTTCGCGGGGGCGCTGATCGCGGCGCTCGCGGTCGGCGAGCCGCCGGCGATTGATGTGACGCCGTACCGGCCGGGGCGCCACGGCGTGCCGTGACCGGCGTTTTGGGGCGAGATCAGCCCTCGATGATCATTTCCAGCTCGAGGTCACCAGTGCGCTCGATGTGCAGGCCCCTGCGGGTGGCCGTGCTGAGTAGACCCTCCACAGTGGAGGGTTCACGGCCGGCTTTCGCCAGTACCGCGGCCAGTTTGCCCTTGTAAGCCTTATTGTGGTGGCTGACGGTCTTACCGCCGGGGGTGACCACACGCACCGCGACGGCACCGGGTATGCGGGCGAGTGCGGCGTAGGCGCCGGAGCGGAGGTCCACGATCAACTCGTCCAGAGCGCCGAAGGTCGGTTCGAGGACAGGAGGCCAGAGCGCGCGCAGCGCTCCGAGGGAGGGGAGCGAACTGCCGCCGGAGAGCCGGTAGCCGGGAATGCGGTCCGCCCCGCGCGCGATCCCGAACAGGGCCGACGCCACCGCGAGCCGCTGCTCCGCTTTCGCCAGCTGCGCCTTGGTGAAGGCGCCGATGTCGAGGGCGTCGTAGAGAACGCCGGTGTAGCGCTCCAAGGCGGGGAGCGTAGGCGAGGACCAGAGCGCCGCGTTACGTGCGACTTCGTCCTCCTGCCGGGGCGAGAGGCTCAACGCCTTCAAGCTGGCGGGGACGTCGGCGGCGAGATCGACGAGCGCTTCGGCGATTTTCCGGCGCACCGGGTTGAGCTCCGGGAACGACAGCGCGTCGAGGTCCAGCGGTGGTCCGTCCCCACCTGGCGCCTTGGTCTCCGAAGGGGGCAGTAACACCAGCACGCCCAGCAGGTTAACCGCTCACGAAGTAGGGGCTGGCGACCGACCTCCCCGTAGCTTCGCGACCATGGCTGACCGATCGCTGAACGCCGTTCGAAGCTGGGCGAGTCTGCCCGATACGACACCGCGCCGGGCTCGAGGTCCGGTGGTTGCAGGGGTCGCCCGAAGTCGTCCTGACCAGTGGGAACAGCGTGATGCGACGGTTGCGACCCAGTGGTGCGCCGCCCGCTACACGGTCCGATTCCGCGGCGGGTTGCGCCGGGCCGGATGCGGGGTGGGGTGAGGCCGGTGCCGACGCCGGGCGGCCACTGCTTTACTTCAAGTATGGAACCCAGTGGGTCACTGAAGCTCCGGTATGCCGTCGCGACCGATGTAGGCCAGCGCCGGGATGCGAACGAGGACTCGGTTTACACGAGCTCACGGCTCCTCGCCGTCGCCGACGGCATGGGCGGGCATGTGGCCGGCGAGGTCGCCAGCTCGGGAGCCATCGCGGCGATCACCGAACTGGACCAGCGGCTCGAGGACGGTTCGGCTGCGGAGGACCGTCTCGAAGCCCTGGGCGAAGCGGTGGCGGAGGCGGTGCGCCGTCTCACCGAGCTCGCCGAGGAGGACCCGGCGATGCAGGGCATGGGGACCACCTTGACGGCGCTGTTGTGGGAGGGCGACCGGTTCGCCGCGGCCCACGTCGGCGACTCCCGCGGTTACCGATTGCGCGACGGCGAGCTCGAACAGATCACCCGCGACCACACGGTCGTGCAGGAGCTGGTGGAGCAGGGTCGCATCACGCCGGAGGTGGCCATGACCCACCCGAGTCGGTCCGTGCTCACGCGGGCGCTGCAGGCGGGCGGGACCGCGGATCCGGACCTGTTTCCCGTCGAGGCCCGTGCCGGCGACCGCTACCTGATCTGCTCGGACGGCCTGTCCGACGTGGTCGCGTTCGACACCCTCCGTGAAACCCTGGCGACGGTGACCGATCTCGACGCCGTGGTGCGTAAACTCGTCGAGCTGGCCAACGACGGCGGTGGTCCGGACAACATCACGTGCGTCGTAGCCGACGTCGCCTGACCCGAGCTGTGGCCGGACTTGACTCGTCGCGTGCCCCGACCCTCGGCTGACCCCAGCCGTCGCCGGACGCGACCCGTCGCCGGACGCGACCCGTCGGCTGACGCGGGCCGCCGCCGGACGTGACTCGTCGCGTGCCCCGACCCTCGCCTGACCCCAGCCGTCGCCCGACGTGACTTGTCGCTTGCCTCGACCCTTGCCTGACCCCAGCAGTCGCGTGCCCCGAGCCTCGCCGGACGTGACCCACCGCCGGATGCGACCCGTCGGCTGACGGGACCCGCCACCGGATGCGAGCTGTCGCCGGACGCGACCCGTCGGGTGATCCCAGCCGCCGAAGTCAGCTGGTCGCCGAGACCCAGCCGTTGCCGAGGCCCGGCCGGTCGCCGGAACCCAGCCGACGCCGGACGTCAGCCGCTCGACCGCCTACATGCGCTCGATGTCTCGAGGCTCGACGTCCGACGGCCGGCGGTACGTCGGTCGCCTCACGCCCCGTCCCGGCCACCGGCTCGAGTGATCGGTTGTCCTCCCGTTGCCAGCCACATCCAACGATCGGATGCGACCTCGACGCCGCGCCTCACGTCGTGGCCGCGGGCGCGCAGTGCCCCGGCCACCAGAGCTTCGGGTGTGTGCGGCAGCGTCCACCCGCCCGGCAGCTGTGTTGTCAGCGCATTCATACGCGCCCACGGACTGCGTCCGGCGCCTCGCAACATCGACCCCGCTATCCGGACCAAGATGGCCGAGCCGGTTCGGAGCTCAGCTGCCCAGTCGGACTGCGTCAGCGTGTGAATCCGAGGCGCCACCTCCGGAAGGGCGCCGAACGGCACCACCCGGCGTCACCGTCGCCGGGACAGCTTCGCCGCCGCCATGCGCGGCAAGGAACGCGTTCCACCCCTGGCTTGAGACGTCTTCACCTCCTCTCGCGACCTCGAACTCAGGAAGAACGCGACCGCAGGCCGGAGTCTCCGGCCCGCCCGGTGATCACGGCTTGGGCCGGAGCTTTTCCGGTCACGGCTTGTCGCTGACCCCGCAGTCACAACATCACGCTGGCAACGTGCCTCGCGACGGTTCAACGGCTCGCAGCAACGTTGCTGGCTGCGTATCGTGCCAGGCGTGACAAGCATTGAGTCCGAGAAAGTCTGTCCGCGTCCGCAACTCGTCCGCTCCGGCTGGATCGACCTGTGCGGCCAGTGGGCATTCACGTTCGACGACGAAGATCGAGGTCTCACCGAAGACTGGCACACTGGCGCCGTTCCGTTCGACCGCACGATAACCGTCCCGTACCCGCCCGAGTCCGAACTGTCTGGCGTTCGCGCGCCAGAGCCGCACGCGGTGGTCTGGTACAGACTGGACTTCGAAGCGCCGATGTTGGCTCCCGGTTACCGGTTCATCCTCAACTTCGGCGCGATCGACTACACGGCCACAGTCTGGATCAACGGCATTCACGTTGGCGGGCACGAAGGTGGTCACACCCCCTTTTCTGTCGACGTAACCGAGGCGCTCAAACCAGGTACCGCGAAACAGTCCATTGTGGTCCGGGCTGAGGATCGACCCGACGACGCGACCCAACCCCGGGGCAAGCAGGACTGGAAACACGAGCCCCACGACATCTGGTATCACCGCACGACCGGGATCTGGCAGCCGGTATGGGCCGAGGTCGTGCCGGCGCTGCACCTGACCCAGCTGCACTGGACGTCCCGTGTGTCTGCGGCCTCGGTCACGTGCGAAGGCGAACTCGCCAGCGAACCACGTGAACCCGTCACTGTCGCCGTGACTCTCAAACACGGCGAGGAGATCCTTGCCGAGCAAACGGTCCGCGTCGATCGGAAGCACTTCCGTTTCGGCGTAAGCATTCCCGGTCTCGCGCACGGTCAGGATCGCAATCGGCTGCTGTGGTCTCCGGAACATCCCGTTCTCATTGATGCGACGGTCGAGATTCGTCCACCACACAGCTCGGCCGACGTCGTCGGCAGCTACTTCGGCCTTCGGGAGCTCGGCGCCGGGGACGGCTCGTTCTTGCTGAACCAGGTTCCCTACTACCCGCGCATGGTTCTTCAACAGGGCTACTGGCCGCAGTCACACTTGGCCGCCCCCGACGTCGAGGCGTTGCGCCGGGAAGTCGAGCTGATCAAGGAACTCGGCTTCAACGGCGTTCGCATACATCAGAAAGTGGAGGACCCGCGGTTTCTCTACTGGTGCGACCGTCTTGGTTTGCTCGTGTGGGGTGAGACCGCGAACGCCTACGAGTTCTCGGCCAACGCCGTCGAACGGCTGACTCGTGAATGGCTGGAAGTACTGCGCCGGGTTCGCAGCCATCCGTGCATTGTCACGTGGGTCCCGCTCAACGAGAGCTGGGGCGTGCCGGACATCGCCACCGTGCCCGCGCAAGCACACTTCGCTCGCTCGATGTACCACCTCACAAAGTCGATCGATCCGACGCGCCCTGTGGTTTCCAACGATGGCTGGGAAATCACCGCAGCTGATATCTATGGAATCCATGATTATTCGTCAAGCGGTCCCTCCCTTGCTGCTCGTTACGGCGACGGGGACGTACTGGCCAGGACCCTCGCAACGGGCCGGCCCGGAGGACGGCGCCTCGTGCTCGATGAGGTGGTACCCGGCAGACCCGTGATGCTCACGGAGTTCGGCGGGCTCTCGCCAATCCCGGTCACCGGAGAGAACTGGTTCGGCTACTCCACTGTCACTGACGCCGAAGACCTGGTGCGCAGGCTCGACGAATTAGTGACAGCGATCTTGGACTCGCCCGTGCTCGCGGGCTTCTGCTACACCCAGTTCACCGATACCGAGCAGGAACGCAACGGCCTGGTCACCGCGGACCGTAAGCCCAAGGCCGACCCCGTCGCGATTCGGGCGATCCTGTCCCGGCACCCGAAGGGGCTTTCGGCGGAAGAGGTCGGCGCGTTCCGCGACGAAGCAATGCACAAAGCGAAGCCCGCCGACTCCTCAAGCGCCTGAGGCGCCCCGCTGGGTGCTCAACCGTCGCACGAGGTCGATGCCGAAGCGACGACAGCGGGCTCGGCGTCTGACGTGAACCGTGGAGCAGGTCTGGTTGGGGCCAATGAGCACACACCTCCTTGTCGTTAGTTGTGGCGGCGCCCGGCGAATCCCTAAGCTGCATACCGTTCGTGCCGCCCCCATCGAGTCCGTGCGTTGGTGTCCGGCGATGCCGCGGACGGCTTCGCCCCCGGCGAGCGATGGACTCGTACCGCCAGGAATTTCGAGCACGGCTGGTCTTCGGCGTGACCGCCGATCGAATGCCGCTCCCCGGCCCGTACGTGATCGCCAAGAGCCCTGCTCCGGGGCTCCGGCGGCGCGCACGGATCTTTGGGAGCCGGGTCGTGATCCTCGCTGTGCGGAGCACGAGGATCACGGCTACTGCGCCGCTGTCCGTGGAATGAGTCCCCGCGGGTGCGCCGATGTCGGGGCGGTAGCGCACCCGCGGGGATGGGGCCGTCGTCGGGAAGCGGCCCCAGGCGGACGGGCACCGGATGACGGTCCCCAGGAGCGATGTCCGCCCGCCTTGTCTTTCGTGGGCGCGTCAGGTCGTGGAACCGGACGCGGCACGCGTGCTCGACGCGTCAGGCGCCGTCCCAGATCTGGACCGCCCGCACGACGAACGGGGCGTGCGGCACGAACGTTCCGTTGCCCGGATATGTCGTGAAGTCGCCTTCCGTTGAGCACTCGTTGTCCTGATACACGGTCACGTCTCTGGTCATCCTGTTGGCGAGCGATCTGGCCTCGATCCCGTTCGGAAGGACTATGCATTCCTCCGGATTGGCCGTGCGGAGGTCGAGCCGCTGGATGTAATCGCTGTAGAACTCGCCGGGCCAGGCGCAGAATTCGCCTTGCTGGCAGCTGAACTCGGGCCGATCCGGCGGTGACACCTGCTCTGCCTGCGCGACGCCGGACGCGCCCAGCAGGCCGATCGCGGCAAGAACGAGCGCCTTCGGCAGATACGCTCGCAGTCTCATGTTTCCCCCTGATGAATCGTGGTGCGGCTTGCGATGCCGCATCTCCCTCACGCATTCAAGAATGGCGGGTGCTCGCGGACTTGTCAGCAGGCATTTCTACTTCTGTGGATAAGTAGTTTCCGTTCGCTCGATCGGGGAGTAGTTGTCCACAGATTTCCAAACCTCGTTGTACGGGCCGCGGAACCGTGCTAACGAGCAGGTCCGGTTGAGCTGCGGACGATCAGTTCCACGTCGAGTATGGTCGGACGAGGAGGCCGCCGCCCGCCGGTGAGCATGTGTAAGGCGAGTTCTCCTGCCAAACGACCTTTGTATTCGAGGTCCTGCCGGACCGTCGTCAGGGCAGGCTCGGACCATCGAGCCGATGGCGTGTCGTCAAAGCCCACAATGGACAGTGCGCCCGGAACATTGATTCCTCGCTGTTTCGCGACGGCGAGGGCGGCGAGGGCGAGTTCGTCCGACATGCACAATAATGCGGTAGGCTCGTGATCGAGCAGGCCACTCGCACCCGCCATCGCCTGCTCGCGGGAGATTCCGGACGTCTCCCAGATCGGCACATCGGCACTGGCGATTCCCCCGTCGGCCAGCGTTTCGAGGTAACCCCGTAACCGTTCGCGATTGTCTCGGAAACGGCTCCTGATCGCCTCTGCCGGTGTGAGTGGTCCACCTCGCGGCGCAGAAAGGCATTGCGCGGACAAGATCGCGAAGCGACGATGGCCGAACTCGAGAAGATGTTGGGCGGCCGCTGCGGCGCCGCCGCGATCGTCGATGCCGACTCGTGCGGACCCCGGCACGACGGGCTGGTCGATCACGACGAGTGGTAACCCCCGCCGACGTACGGCGCGCAAGGCCGGCGCGCCATCCGCCAGCGAGTACGCCACGGCGAGGTCTGCCTGCGCGGCGAGCACGCGGTCGGCGCGCGGGCCGCCGTTGTCCCCGCCGGGCAACAGCAGTAGCGCGTGTCCTTCCGGATCGACCGTCGCGGCGAGCGCGTCGAGCGTGATGGACAACGCCGGATCGGAGAAGGCTGCGGACAGGCCGGTGTCGAGCATGAACGCGATCGCACCGGTGCGCCGAGTGGCGAGACTGCGCGCGATCGGGTTCGGCCCGGCGTATCCGAGCCGCCTGGCCACGCGCAGCACCTCGTCACGCAACGCGGCGGACAACTGGTCGGGACGGTTGTACGCGTTGGACACCGTCGCGCGGGAAACACCGACGGCCTCGGCCACGTCGTCGAGCGTCGGCCGCCGCCGTTCGGTCATCCCGCCAGTCTAAACGGCTGGACTTCCTGAAGCGCTTAAGACATTGTGAGGCGGGGAGGTGGGTCATGGTCGGCGACCGGGTCGCGGTCTTCGTGGTGTTCGCGCTCAATGGGGCGGTCTACGGGTCGTGGGCGCCACGCGTGCCCGCGATCAGTGACCAGTTGCGGGCCACGCCGGGGGCGCTCGGTCTGGCACTGCTGTGCCTGACAATCGGGATGTTGATCTCGGCGTCGTTGTCGGGTCGCCTGGTCGAACGTGCCGGCGCGCGAGCCGCGATCGTCGTCTCGACGCTGCTGTCCGCCGTTCTGCTTCCGTTGCTCGGCGTCGCAGGCACGGTGCCGTGGCTGGCTCTGGTGATGTTCTGGCTGGGGGTATCGGTCGGGCTCCTCGACGTGGCGATGAACATCGGTGCGGTCGGCGTCGAGCGGCGCACCGGGCGGCCGCTCATGCCGGTGTTCCACGCCGGATTCAGCTTCGGCGGTCTCGTCGCGTCCGCCGCCGCTGGGCTCGCGGCGGCGCAGGATTGGTCCCCGCTGAGGCATCTCTTTGTTGCGGCGGTCGTGGTTGTCATCGCACTGTCGCTGGTCGTGCGTGGGCTTCCACGAACCGTCACACCGGAGCGAAAGGACACGACCGGCGCCAGGAGCGCGCCGATCCGGCGTCCCGTGCTGTGGCTGCTCGCCGCCATCGCGCTGTGCTCGGCGATCGCGGAAGGCGCGAGCGCGGACTGGTCGGCGCTGCTGCTGGTGTCGACGCATCAGATCGGGCAGGGCGCGGCGGCGCTGGCGTACTCGGGCTTCTCGCTCGCGATGGCGTTCACGCGGCTCGGCGGAGCGTGGGTGCAGCAACGGCTCGGCGCCACGACGACGCTGGTCATCGGGGCGGCCCTGGCCGGATGCGGGCTTGTCACGGCTGCCGTGGTGCCGGTCGCCGCGCTCGCGTACGTCGGATTCGGCCTGGCCGGGGTGGGGCTGGCCGCGTCCTTCCCGATCGCGTTGAGCCTGGCGGGGGCGTCCGGACAGCGCGCCGACGACACAGGTGGAGAGCGCGAAATCGCGTTCGTGACCACGGTCGCCTATAGCGGATTCCTCGCCGGGCCGCCCATGATCGGCGGAGTCGCACAGGCGACGTCTCTTTCCACGTCGTTCGTCGTGGTCGGCCTGCTCGCCGCGGTGATCGCACCCGCAGCGGTCGCCGCAGGTCGCGCACGTCACCGTGAGCTCACCGCGCCGACTCCGGTCTGCTGAACCGGGCCTACCCTCGTGGCGTGGAGTCTGAAGCATCCTCACGCCGCAAGGTCAGTGTCGCCCCACTGCTGATGGTGAGCGTGATCCTTGCGGCGGTCATTGCCGTCGCGATCGTCGCGATCACCGGCGGCGCCACGTACGTGATCGCCGGCCTGCCGGATCCGGGCGCGCTCACGCACTACGGGCTCGGTGTGGTGCGTGTACTGGCCGACGCCGCCTCCGTGGTGTGCGTGGGTTCCCTACTGCTGGCGGCGTTCCTTGTGCCGCCCCAGCGTTCGGGCACTGTCGCGCGCGACGGATACGCGGCCTTGCGGACGGCGGGTACCGCGGCCTGGGTGTGGTTCGTCGCGGCGATCGCGTCGGTGTTCTTCACGGCGGCGGACGGTGCGGGTAAACCGGTCACCGCACTGTTCTCCCCGCAGGTGCTGCTCGACCTCGTCGACGCGATCGAGCAGCCGAAGGCGTGGCTGGTGACGGCCGCGATCGCGCTGCTGCTGGCCCTGGGGTGCCGCCTGGCGTTGTCGTGGGGCTGGACGGCTGTGCTGTTCGCGGTGTCGGTCGCGGGACTGGTGCCGGTCGCGGTGACGGGTCACTCGGCCAGCGGTGGCGCCCACGACATGGCCACGAACAGCCTGCTGTACCACCTTGTCGCGGCGTCGGTGTGGGTCGGCGGGTTGTTCGCGCTGCTGGCGCACGGCTGGCGGCGGGGCGAGCACCTGACTCTCGCGGCGAGCCGGTTCTCCAAGATCGCACTGGTCTGCTGGATCGTGATGGCCCTGTCGGGTGTCGTCAACGCACTCGTGCGGATCCCCCTGGGTGACCTGCTGACGACCGACTACGGCCTGCTGGTCGTCGCCAAAATGGTCGCGCTACTCGTGCTCGGTGTCTTCGGGCAGCAACAACGCAGCCGAGGCGTGCGGGGCCTCGTGCACGGCAAGGGTGGCGGACAGCTGCTTAGGCTGGCCGCTGTCGAGCTGGTGATCATGTTCGTGACCATCGGCATCGCGACGGCGCTGGCGCGCACTCCACCGCCGGAGAACGCCGTGACCCAGCCGTCCACGACGGAAGTGCTCATCGGGTACGACCTGCCCGGTGCTCCAACCGTTCTGCGGCTGCTGTTCGCCTGGCGGTTCGACCTCATCTACGGCACGGCCGCGATCGTGCTGGCCGCGTTGTACATCGTGGGCGTGCGCCGGCTGCGACGACGCGGCGACGCCTGGCCGGTCGGGCGGACGGTGTCGTGGCTCGCCGGGTGCTTCGTGCTGCTCATCGCGACGTCGTCCGGGCTCGGCCTGTACGCGCCGGCGATGTTCAGCGCCCACATGGGCCTGCACATGATGCTGTCGATGGTGGCGCCGGTGCTGTTCGTGCTGGGCGGCCCGGTGACGCTCGCGTTGCGTGCGCTGCCGGTGGGAGGCAAGGACGCGCCGCCGGGACCGCGTGAGTGGTTGCTGGCGTTCGTGCGGTCGCCACTGGCCAAATTTCTCACTCAACCGGTGGTGGCCCTGCTGCTGTTCGTCGGTTCGTTCTACGCTCTGTACTTCTCCGGGCTGTTCGATACGGCGCTGAACTATCACTGGGCACACCTTGTGATGAACGCGCATTTCCTGCTGTCGGGTTACGTCTTCTACTGGCCGGTGATCGGTATCGACCCGGCGCCGCGTCGCCTTCCGCATCTGGGGCGGCTGGGCATGATGTTCGCGGCGATGCCGTTCCACGCCTTCTTCGGCGTAGTCCTGATGTCCAAGCAGACGGTCATCGGCGAGGCGTTCTACCGTTCGCTGAACCTGCCGTGGGTACAGGATCTGCTTTCCGACCAGCGCCTCGGAGGCGGAATCGCGTGGGCGTCGGGGGAAATCCCCGTCCTGCTCGTGCTGATCGCCCTGCTCGTGCAGTGGGCGCGTGCCGACGACCGCGAAGCGAAGCGGAACGACCGGCGCGAGGAGACCAGCGGCGACTCCGACCTCGCGGCCTATAACGCCATGCTCAAACAAATGGCGGATCAGGGCAAACGGCGGGCTTGATCGCGGACTTGTCCACACACCCCCGGTTATCCACAGCCACGCCATTTCTCCCTTTCCTCGCGTGCCCGCTGCCGCCAGGCTGATCTCAACGGACACGGACCGAGAGGCAGGAAAGGGTGCGGGTGATGGCGGCAGGCGAAACCCCGGTCACGTTGATCGGCACGGTGTGCAGCGAACTCGAGGTCAGGCGAGTGGGCGAGCGCGGGCACGAGATGGTGAGTTTCTGGTTGCGCAGCAACGAGCGGCGTTACGACAAGGCCAGGGAAAGGTGGGTCGACGGTCGGCATTTCAGGGTGCGCGTGAGGTGCTGGCGCAGGTTGGCTGCGGGTGTCCGCGTGTCGGTGCGCAAGGGCGATCCGGTCATCGTCAACGGGCGGCTTTACATGAGCGGCCGCGAGCAGGGGCGAGAGGCTCGCGCTGTACCTGAGGTTGAGGCCTTGGCCGTCGGACCCAACTTGCTGCGGTGCGTGGCCCCAGCTCAGCGCGCCGGCGTCGACGAACCCGGCAGAGGAGGTGACGCCCGCAAAGCTTCGAATCCATCCGAACGGAACATGCTCGTTGAGGCCGCTGAACCCGTGCCGATCGCCTGAGGGAGCGGGCCCGGGCGGTAGTTGATCTGATGTTCCGAAGGTGAGCAGGGGGTCACGCTGGGTTCCTGGATGGTGACCGCCGTTCGGTCGCGCTTGGCTCGGCTCTACGATCGACCTTATGGCCGAGTTCATCTACACCATGAAAAAGGTGCGCAAGACCGTCGGGGACAAGGTCATCCTCGACGACGTCAGCACCGCGTTCTACCCAGGCGCCAAGATCGGCGTCGTGGGTCCGAACGGGGCCGGTAAGTCCACCGTCCTCAAGATCATGGCGGGACTCGATCAGCCGAGCAATGGGGAAGCCTTCCTGCAGCCCGGCGCGTCGGTAGGGATCTTGCTCCAGGAGCCGCCGCTCAACGAGGACAAGACCGTGCGGGGCAACGTCGAGGAGGGGCTCGGCGACGTCAAGGTGAAGCTCGACCGCTTCAACGAGATCGCCGAGCAGATGGCCACCGACTACAGCGACGAGCTGATGGAGGAGATGGGCCGGCTGCAGGAGGACCTCGACCACGCGGACGCGTGGGAGCTGGACTCGCAGCTGGAGCAGGCGATGGACGCACTGCGCTGCCCGCCGCCGGACGAGCCCGTGACTCATCTTTCCGGTGGTGAGCGTCGCCGGGTGGCGCTGTGCAAGCTGCTGCTGTCCAAGCCGGACCTGTTGCTGCTCGACGAGCCCACCAACCACCTCGACGCGGAAAGTGTGCTGTGGCTGGAGCAGTTCCTGGCCAGCTACCCCGGTGCCGTCCTCGCCGTGACCCACGACCGGTACTTCCTGGACAACGTCGCGCAGTGGATCATGGAGCTCGACCGCGGCCGGGTCGTCGGCTACGAGGGCAACTACTCGACCTACCTCGAGAAGAAGCGTGAACGATTGGAGGTGCAGGGCAAGAAGGACGCGAAGCTGGCCAAGCGACTCAAGAACGAGCTCGAGTGGGTCCGCTCCAACGCCAAGGCGCGCCAGACGAAGTCCCGCGCCCGTCTGGACCGCTACGAGGAGATGGCCGCCGAGGCCGAGCGCACGCGCAAGCTCGACTTCGAGGAGATCCAGATTCCGCCGGGCCCGCGGTTGGGCAGCGTGGTGGTCGAGGTCAGTCACCTGAGTAAGGGCTTCGACGACCGGCTGCTGATCGACGACCTGTCGTTCGATCTGCCGCGCAACGGCATCGTCGGTGTGATCGGCCCGAACGGTGTCGGTAAGACGACGCTGTTCAAGACGATCGTCGGACTCGAGAAGGCCGACTCGGGCGACGTCAAGATCGGTGAGACGGTCAAGCTGTCCTATGTGGACCAGAACCGGGCCGGCATCGACCCGAAGAAGACGGTGTGGGAGGTCGTGTCCGACGGACTGGACTTCATCCACGTCGGGCAGACCGAGATGCCGTCGCGGGCCTACGTCAGTGCGTTCGGTTTCAAGGGGCCGGACCAGCAGAAGCCCGCCGGCGTGCTCTCCGGTGGTGAGCGCAACCGGCTGAACCTCGCGATGACGCTTAAGCAGGGTGGAAACCTGATCCTGCTGGACGAGCCGACCAACGACCTGGACGTCGAAACGCTGGGTTCTCTGGAAAACGCGCTCGAACAGTTCCCCGGGTGTGCTGTGGTCATCTCGCACGACCGGTGGTTCCTCGACCGCGTGGCCACGCACATCCTCGCCTGGGAAGGCGACGACGAGAACCCGGCCAAATGGTTCTGGTTCGAGGGCAACTTCGAAGGCTACGAGAAGAACAAGATCGAACGCATGGGAGCGGAGGCGGCCCGGCCACACCGGGTGACTCACCGCAAGTTGACGCGCGATTGACCGGCGCGCCGAGCGAGCACGCTTGAGCCAACACTGAAGCGGAGTCCCCACGTGGTAGCCACCAAGCACATCCGGTCCAGCCCGCCCGAGGCGCGCGTCACTGGATGGAACCCGACCGGTAACAGCGAGACGCAAGCGATCGAGCGGCTGCTCCGGCAGGCCGCTGAGTTCAGCCTGCGCGCGCCCGAGCTGGTTCTGGTTCTCGGTGAGCGTGCCGCGGCATTGGCGGAGACCGCCGACTCCGACAAGTTGTGGGTGCGTGCCGAGGGACTGGTCGTCGCGGCGCGCGTCCGGCTCGGCTTGCGTGCGGACACGGTCGGGCGTGCGGTCGCCGTGCTGCGTGCGGCCGAGGATCTCGGTGAGATCGAGCTGGGTGCGCGCCTTCGCACCGATCTCGCGGTGTGCGCGCGCAGTGTCGGAGCGCCGCTGACGGGGCTCGCCGCCTTGAGGCCAGTGCTGGCGACGACGGCGTTCGCCGGGGCTGACAAGGCTGCCGCGTTGTGCCAGCTGGTGGGTTGTCTCTCGCAGTTCGGTCGCAAGCCGGAACTCGACCGAGCCTTCGTCGAAGCCGACAAGCTGTGCGGCGGCGACGACAGCTTGGACGGTGACGACCGGCTGCTCGCACGGGCTTACCTACGGGTCGGCATGTCCGCGCACCGGCGCCGGCACGCGGACACCCTGGGGGCCGGAGACGCGGCGCGCACCGGTCTGGGGCTGCTGGAACAACTGGACGACCCGGGTCGCGACGGGGGAGTCGTACGCTCCCGGCTGATCCTCCATCTCGTGTGCTCGTTGCTCGACCGGGGTGACATGGAGAACGCGTTGGAGATCGCGCAACCGCTGCTCGACGAGCCGGTGCGCGCGGCGGCCACCGCGCCGCTCGGCTGGCTTCGGATGGCGGTCGCGACGCGAATCCTGCTGCCCTCGGGCGGAGTCGAAGCGGCGGCCGGGATGTTGCGGGACGCCGTGTACAGCACCGAACGGCACGGCCTGCATTCGCTGACTTCGCGTTTGTGGGCCGAGCTTTCCAACGTTGAGCAACGACTGGGGCGCGCCGACGAGGCTATCGAGTGCCTGCATCAGACCAGGGCCGCCGAGCATCTTTACGCCCGGTCGCGCAGGCAAGCGATGGGTTTGCTGACCGGCGAATTCGGCAACGGCGGCCACGCGTCGGTCGACCTCGACGAGATTCTCGGCGTGGCGCCCCGGGCGGGCACCGCGACGTGGGCATCCAATGAGCAGCAGGGCTCGCGTGAGTTGCGGCTTGCTTCCGTGCATGGCGAGGCGCCGATGCGGACGGCAGACGAGCCGGGAAAGGCTACCGACGAACGCGGGCAGACCGCGGGCGAGGACCGCCGGACTGACGCAGACTTCCGGAGCATCGACGGTGACCACCGGGAAACTGGTGGGGACCGCCGGGAAGTTGACGGTGATCACCGGGCGGCTGGCGGGGATCGCCGGGAACTTGACGGTGACCACCGGGCGGCTGGCGGGGATCGCCGGGAAGTTGACGGTGACCACCGGGCAGCCGGTGGGGACCGCTGGAAAGTTGACGGTGACCACCGGGAAGCTGGCGGGGATCGCTCGAAAGTCGATGCGGACCGGCGGGAAGCTAGCGGAAACTCCCGGAGCATCGACGGTGACCACCGGGCAGCTGACGGAGACCATTGGGAAACTCGCGGAGACCACCGGGAGACTCGCGGAGTCTCGCGGGGATCTGACACGTCAGTGTCGGCCGCTGATGAGTCCGCCCATAAGTCCAGGAAATTCGCGTGGGACGATTCGGCAGGTGTGCCGGATCTGCCTTTGGCGCCCGCGCCCGCGGATGAACCCGCTCACCGGTTCTCGTTGATCTTCGAGCCGACTCCGGCGAAATCCGACACCGCGCGGCAGGCGACGAACGGTTCAGCAGGAACCGGCAAGACCAGCCACAACGACGAGCGGTCTGAAGCCGCTCACACCGTTAACGGCCAGCCAGAGCGGCGCCACACTGCCGGGGGCGACGACGGTTCCGCGACTGGAACCGCTCCCGGCGTCGAGCAGCGCCGAGCCGCGCACGCGGCCGATCACGGTTCGGTGACGGGTGGGGCGGCGTCGAGTGATCCTGAAGCGGGGCGACGCGAAGCGAACGCCGCTGTGGGCCTCGATACTGGCGCGGCCGAAGGCAGTGGCGCGTCCGGCCGCGATGGCGGGCAGCGCGAGGACTCGTCTGGCGACGGGCGCGGAGACTCGCCTGTCGAGCGCGGTGACACGGCTGCCGCCGACGCGGGTGACGACCGTACCGAGGGTCCGGCTAGCGGCTCGACCGTCGGGCGGAGGCGTCGAGACCGCGCCGCGAATCACGACGACGCGGTCACCGATCAGCACGAGGACGCGGCGAACAAGCCGAAGACGCGGCACGATTCGGAGCACGGTTCGGTTGCGGCACGGTCGGTTCTGGATCGGCTGGGTATCTCGCCCGGGTCAGGTGTCGGGGGCAGGCGGCGAGCATCCGACTCCGACCCTGGACGGCGTCGCGAAGCGGACGTAGGGGAGGAGACGTCCCGCACGGCGAGCGCCGATTCGGCGGAGGTGCGGGCGACCAACGAGGCCGCCCCGTCGGCCGACGCGATACACGAAGCGCCCGACGTTGTTTCGGAGACTGGAAACGGCGCCGGCGGCCAAGACCGCAGTGGCGTCAAAGCGTCTGCCGGGGTCAAAGAGCAGAACGCGGGGTCAGGGAAGCACAATGGCCTCGACTTGAGCCGGCTGGACGATGCCGACTCGGCGGTATACGCCGGGGATGGCGGGTCGGCGACGGGCGCCGGGACGGGCAGCGAGCCGGATGCCGGCGCCGCAGCGAAGGCTGCGGAGGCGGCCGGGACCGCCTCGGCCCGACACGACGCGGCAGGACGCGCTTCGACGGAACGTGATGTGCCCCAACGCGACTCGGTTGGTGCCGCCGAGGAAAGCTCGGGCGGACGCCGCCGGGCGCGGGATCGCTCGGCTGAAGACGGTCCGGGTCAAGATGGCTCGGTTGCCGATGCCTCCGTCGAGGACGTTTCAGCTGCCCGCGATTCGGCCGGAGAAGGCACTCGCCGGGTGGCGTCTGGCGGTGGTGAGTCGGCCGAGGATGACTCTGCTCATGTCGACTCGGTCGAGGCTGGCTCCGGGAAAGACGCAGCGGGCACGACCGGCTCGGATGAGGGACGCGGCGTCAAGGTCAACGAGGACTGGCTGCCCAAGCTGCGGCTGCCTCCATCGCTGGAGCCCTTTGACGACCACGCCGACGACACGTCGCCCGCAAAGTCCGAGACGCACTTCACGAGTACTCCGAACATCGAGGACGACGGCCTCCAGCCCTTCCACGCGGGCCAGAGCACCTCGTTTCTCGACGATGACTTGCCCGAAGACGCGGGACTCGCCGACCTGCTCGCGAGGGCACTCGCGGAACACCAGGCCGGGACAACGAGCGCCGCGGCACTCGTGAAGCGGCTCGGCACGGGCGACGACGCGACGCGGACGGTCAACGGCCACAGCCGCAACGGCGAAGCCCGCGGCAACGGCCGCCACCGCACCGAGACCTGACTTAAGGCGCCAGCGCCCGCGCCGAAGGTGGACGTCGCGGTGAACGTTGTGGAGGCCATTGCGTCGCTGTGGGGTGGTGCGTGGTTGTGGTGCTGCTGGCGATCGTCGCAGCGACCGCCCGGATGCGATGGGCGGGCGCTGGCTGCCGGGCTGAGACCGAACGTCGGTGCGGACGCGCTGCAACCGATGACCGCGGCGGTCGACATCGCGTCGAGAGCCCGCCCGTCACGCAGAAGGCGCCCCCGGTCAGGCGCTCGGGGCTGCGTCCCCGGACCGGCATCCTCGGACCGGTGCTTCCGGGTCAGTGCCGGACCTGCCGTCCCCGGACCGGCGCTCCCGGGCCAGCACCCCCGGGCCAGCACCCCCGGGCCGACACCCCGGGCCGACACCCCGGGCCAGCACCCCCCGTACCAGCGCCCGTGTCACCGCTAACCCGATGCGGGGCCGAGCAGGGCGCCGACGGCGGCAGCGGCCTTCGCGGCGTCGGGTTCTTCGCCGATGATCAGGTCGGCGTAGATGAACGACTCCACCACGCGAGTCATCACGTAGGCCATGTCGTGCACCGGCAGGGGCAGGGTGAGACCCGAGCTCTGCTGCTCGGCCCGCAACAGCCCTTCGATCAGCGCGATCACCCGGCTCTGGTGCACGCCGGCGCGCGTGGTGAGCAGCCGTAGCGCCCGCTCGCGCTCACGCCGGAGATAAGCACGGAAGAACCCGGCGTTGATGATGTCGCCACTGAACGCGCGGAACACCGACATCACCCGCGCCACACCGGTTCCCTCGGCCATCCGGACGGCACGCTGCCAGGTCGGCAGGCACAGCGACCAGATCACCTCGGACAACAACTCGTCCCTGTTGCCGACCCAGCGGAACAGCGTCGCCCTGTCGACTCCGAGCGTGCCGGCCAGTGCTCCCATGTCGATCCGCTCTCCGGCGACGAAACTCCGGCGCGCCGCCCGTAGCGCCTCGCGGGGCCCGGCGTTGCCCGTCGGCCGCGCACCGTACAGCTCTCCCGACAACCGAGTGGCGGGCTGGCGGCGCGCGGAATCGATCGCCGCGCCGGCGGCCAGCTGTTCCCAAGACACGTCCGCGGTCACGGAACGGACTCTACGGCGACCCACAACCGGATGCAACATTTTCAGATATGTTGCATCGACGGCGACGGTGCGGTTATGGTGCGCCGCATCCAAAGTGGATCCGTTGTGGACAGACAGGAAGGTAGCAACGATGCGCCTTTACCGTGTTCTCCTGGCGGCGGCGCTGTTGGCCGTCACCGTCTCGGCACCCGCGGCCGCCGCCGAATCGCCGGCCTTCGCGCCGGTGGCCCGGCCCGGGCCCGCGCTCAGCGTGCCCGCCGGGGAACTGGCGAAAAGCATCACCTGCACGGCGAACGCCACCGCGGCGACCGAGAACGTCGTGCTGTTCGTGCAGGGCACCACCGTGACACCGCAGCAGGATTTCGGCTGGAACTGGTTCCACGCGCTCGACGCGCTCGGTCGGCCCTACTGCGCCGTGACCGAGCCGGACCAGGCGATGTCCGACGCGCAGGTCTCCGCGGAGTACGTCGTCAACGCGATCCGCTACGTACACCGGATCAGCGGCCGCAAGGTCGACATCCTGGGGCACAGCCAGGGCGGCACCGAACCCCGGTTCGCGCTGCGCTTCTGGCCCGATCTGCGGCCCATGGTCGATGACTACGTCGCGTTCGGCGCGACCAACCACGGCAGCCTGGTGGTCAACGCGATGTGCCCGCCGGTGGCCGGCTGCGCGCCCGCACTGTGGCAACAGACGTTCAACTCGAACTACACCAGGGCCATGAACTCGGGCCAGGAAACCTTCCCCGGCATCTCCTACACCGACATCTACACCCGCACCGACGAGTTCGTGCAGCCGAACCTCGACAGCACCGGCACGACCAGCCTGCACGGCGGCGGCGGGCAGATCACCAACGTCGCGATCCAGGACATCTGCCCCGCCGATCTGGCCTCCGAACATCTCGCCGTCGGCACCTACGACCCGGCCGCGTACGCGATCGCGATGGACGCGCTGACCCATCCCGGCCCGGCCGATCCGGCACGGGTTTCGCGCGAGGCCTGCGGCCGCGTGTTCATGCCCGGCGTGGATCCGGCGCGGTTCGCGACCGACTACGGTTCGGCGCTCGGTGCGGTGACCACGGAACTCGCGCTGCACCCGCACGTGTCGTCCGAGCCGCCGCTCAAGCCGTACGTCTACGCCGGCAACTGACCCCACACCGGCTCCGCCTCGCCGGGCCGGTGGGGCGGAGCCGGGCCATGGGAACTCTCCGGCTGCCGTGTCCGCGCTTCGCACTAGGGTGGGGCTGTTCGTCCTATTGGCGTGTGATCATGGCTCAGTGGAGAGTTACCTGAAATGAGCTCGACAGGCGTTTCCTCGCGCCCCGGTGGCCTCACCGGGCACGGAGCACCGCAGCGGCGGCCGGCGAGCCCGGAGCAGATCCGGGACGAGCTGATCGAAGCCGCGGCGCAGCAGGCACCTGACATTGCCGCCCTCATCCGTCTCTACTACCGCCACATCCCCGCCGAAGAGGTGCTCGGCGACGACCCCAAGGACCTCGTCGGCGCCGTCCGCTCCCACTGCCAGTTCGCCGAGCAGCGGGTGCCCGGCCGGCCCGCCGTCCGCCTGCTCAACCCCACCACCGCCGAGGACGGCTGGACCCGCGACGCCACCGTCGTCCAGATCGTCACCGACGACATGCCCTACCTGGTCGACTCGATCACCGCGAAGCTCTCTCGCGACGGTATCCAGGTGCAGCGTCTGGTACACCCCATCGTCGTCGTCACGCGCGACATCACCGGTCAGCTGCGGGAAATCCACCCGGAGGCCGACGCCGCCGAACCGCCGGAGGGTGCTTCCGTCGAATCGTGGATGTACGTCGAGATCGACCTGATCACCGACCCCAACCGCGCCCGCGAGCTCGACACCCGCCTCGCCTCCGTCCTCGCCGATGTGCGCGAGGTCGTCGAGGACACCGACAAGATGGCCCGCGCCGCGCTCGACCTCGCCGCCGAGCTGGAGGCCACCCCACCGCCGCTTCCGCGCGAGGACATCGCCAGCACGGCCGCGCTGCTGCGCTGGCTCGTCGACGGCCACTTCACCTTCCTCGGCTACCGGCGCTACGAACTGGTCGAAGGCGAGCCCGGTGACGACGACCCCGCTCTGCGCGCGGCGCTGGCCTCGGGCCTTGGCGTGCTCCGCCAGGACAGCCTCGCGGCCCGCAGCCTCACCGCGGGCCCGGACAGCGCCGCGACCGCACTCGCGCCGACGCTGCTCATCCTCACCCAGGCCAGCGCACCGTCCACAGTGCACCGCCCGGTGTACCCCTACTACGTGGGCGTGAAGACCTTCGACGAGCGCGGCAACGTCACCGGCGAACACCGCTTCCTCGGCATGTTCACCACCAGCGCCCTGCACGAGGACGTCCTCGACATCCCGGTCGTCTCCCGCAAGGTCCGCGACGTCATCCACCGCGCCGGCTACCCGATGGAGTCCTACTCCGGCCAGCGCATGCTCGAGGTCCTGCAGAACTGGCCGCGTGCCGACCTGTTCTCCGCCGACCACGATTCGCTCTACTCCACCGCCATCGGCGCCATCACACTGTCCGACCGGCGCCGGCTGCGGCTGTTCCTGCGCCGTGACCCCTACGGCCGTTTCTACTCGTGCCTGGTGTTCCTGCCGCGCGACCGCTACAACACGCGGTCCCGGCTGGCGATGCAGGAAGTGCTGCTCGCCGAACTCGAAGGCACGAACCTCGAATACGGCACCCGCGTCGGCGAGACCGCGCTGGCGCAAGTGCACTTCATCGTGCACACGGACCCGTCGCGCAAGCTCGAACCCGACACCCTGCGCATCCAGGAACGTCTCAACTCCGCCGTGCGCGGCTGGGACGACCTGATGGTGGAGGCGATTCTGGCCGAGCGCCGGGAACGCGCCGGGGAGGCGGGCCGCGCGGCCGGGCCGCTGGGCGAGGAGTCGGCGACCGAACTCGGGCAGCGCTACGCGGGGATCTTCCCGGAGGCGTACAAAGAGGACTTCAGCGCCGTGGAAGCCCTCGCCGATCTGCGCGAGCTCGAAGGCCTCGACGGCGAGGGCGACCTCGCCATGTCGTTCTACGTGCCCGACGACGCCGAACCGGGGGAGCGGCGGTTCAAGCTGTTCCTGCTCGGCGAGGGCGTCACGCTGTCGGCCGTGCTGCCGGTGCTGCAGCGCATGGGCGTCGAGGTCGTCGACGAGCGCCCGTACGACCTGCACCGCGAGGACGGCACCCGCTCCTGGATCTACGACTTCGGCCTGCGCATCAGTCAGCGCGTGCTGGAAGGCCTGACCGACGAGGCCGAACGCGACCTGCAGGTCCGCTTCCAGGACGCCTTCCGTGCCGCCTGGCGCGGCGAGTGCGAGGTCGACGGCTACAACAGCCTCGTCCTGCGCGCCGGCCTCACCTGGCGCCAGGCGGCCGTCCTGCGCGCCTACTCGCGCTACCTGCGCCAGGCCCGGGCGCCCTACTCCCAGGAGTACATCGAAAACACCGTCCTCGCGCACTGCGACATCGCGACCGCGCTGCTCGCCCTGTTCGAGCACCGCTTCGACCTGGCCACCGACCCTGATACCGACGTCCAGGGCGAAACGATGGCCGCCGAGATCACCGCGATGATCGACAAGGTCACCAGCCTCGACGAGGACCGGATCCTGCGCAGGCTGCTCGCCGTCATCAACGCCACGCTGCGCACGAACTACCGGGTCGCCGGCCGCTCGTACCTGGCGTTCAAACTCGACCCGCAGAGCGTGCCCGACCTGCCCGAGCCGCGGCCGAAGTACGAGATCTTCGTGTACTCGCCGCGCGTGGAGGGCGTGCACCTGCGCTTCGGCGCCGTCGCCCGCGGCGGGCTGCGGTGGTCCGACCGCCGCGAGGACTTCCGCACCGAGATTCTCGGGCTGGTCAAGGCGCAGGCCGTGAAGAACGCGGTCATCGTGCCGGTCGGCGCGAAGGGCGGGTTCGTGGTCAAGCGCCCGCCGGCGCCGACCGGGGACCCTGGCGTGGACCGCGATGCCCAGCTCAACGAGGGCATCGCCTGCTACCGCATGTTCATCTCGGGGCTGCTGGACCTGACCGACAACCTGGTCGAGGGCAAGACGGTGCCCGCCAACGACGTGGTGCGCTACGACGGCGACGACAGCTACCTGGTCGTCGCCGCGGACAAGGGGACTGCGACGTTCTCCGACATCGCCAACGAGGTCGCCGGTGACTACGGCTTCTGGCTCGGCGACGCGTTCGCCTCCGGCGGGTCCGTCGGCTACGACCACAAGGCGATGGGCATCACCGCCCGCGGCGCGTGGGAGAGCGTGCGGCGGCATTTCCGCGAACTGGGCGTGGACACCCAGAGCGAGGACTTCACGGTCGTCGGCGTGGGCGACATGGCCGGGGACGTCTTCGGCAACGGGATGCTGCTCTCGGAGCACATCCGGCTGGTGGCCGCGTTCAACCACATGCACATCTTCCTCGACCCCGACCCGGATGCGGCCTCGTCGTTCCGGGAGCGCAAGCGGCTGTTCGAACTGCCGCGCTCGTCCTGGGACGACTACGACCGCTCGCTGATCAGCGAAGGCGGGGGCATCCATCCCCGCAGCGCCAAGACCATCCCGCTCACGCCGCAGGTGCGGCGCGCGCTCGGGCTCGGCGACGAGATCACGACGCTGTCGCCGGCCGAGCTGATCAGGGCGATCCTGCTCGCCCCCGTCGACCTGCTGTGGAACGGCGGGATCGGCACCTACGTCAAGGCACAGGACGAGACGCACGCCGACGCGGGCGACAAGGCCAACGACGCCGTGCGCGTCAACGGGGCCGACCTGCGGGTCAAGGTGGTCGGCGAGGGCGGCAACCTCGGGCTCACCCAGCGTGGCCGCATCGAGTTCGCCCGCCGCGGCGGCAAGATCAACACCGACGCGCTGGACAACTCCGCCGGGGTGGACTGCTCCGACCACGAGGTCAACATCAAGATCCTGCTCGACCACCTGGTGACGGCCGGGCAGCTGGAACGCGAATCGCGCAACGAACTGCTGCACGAGATGACCGACGAGGTCGCCGAGCTGGTGCTGGCCGACAACTACCGGCAGAACGAGGTGCTCGGCGTCAGCCGCGCGCACGCGAACGCGATGGTCTCGGTGCACGAGCGGCTGGTCGCCGACCTGGAGTCCTCCGGCGCGCTGGACCGCGAGCTGGAATCACTGCCGAGCGTGGACGGGTTCCTGCAGCTGGAGCAGGCGGGCAAGGGCCTGACTTCGCCGGAACTGGCGAGCCTGCTCGCGCACGTCAAGCTCGACCTGAAGGACGACGTGCTGGCCAGCGAGCTGCCCGACGCGGAGGTGTTCGCGCGCAGGCTGCCGGAGTACTTCCCGAAGCCGCTGCGGGAACGCTTCGCCGACAACATCGGCCAGCACCCGCTGCGCCGCCAGATCATCAGCACCCTGCTGGTGAACGAGGTCGTCGACGGCGGCGGCATCTCCTACGCGTTCCGGCTCGCCGAGGAGATGAACGCCACCGCCACCGACGCGATCCGCGCGTTCACCGTGGTGACCCGCGTGTTCGATCTCGGCTCGCTGTGGACGGCGATCAACGCGCTGGACAACGTCGTGCCGACCGAGACCGGCGACGCGATGGCCCTGGAGTCGCGTCGCCTCCTCGACCGCGCGTCGCGGTGGTTCCTGGCCAACCGGCCGCAGCCGCTCGCGGTCGGCGCCGAGATCAGCCGCTTCGGCACCACCATCGCCGAACTCGCTCCGGCGGTGGCGGGCCTGGTCCGCGGCCGCGAGGCGGACGCCGTCGAGGAGAAGACGGCCGCACTGACCGGTGAAGGCGTGCCGCGCGAACTGGCGAACCGGGTCGCGACGCTGCTGGACGGCTACGGGCTGCTCGACGTCATCGAGGTCACCGAGCTGGCCGAGCGGGAGGCGCGGGCCGAGACCGAGCGCAGCCCGCAGGAAACGGCGGAGCTGTACTACGCGCTGTCCGCGCACCTCGACGTCGACAAGCTGCTGACGTCGATCAGCGCGCTCGAGCGCGGCAACCGCTGGCACGCGCTGGCGCGGCTGTCGCTGCGTGACGACGTGTACTCGTCGCTGCGGGCGATCACGCTGGACGCGCTGCGGCACAGCGATCCGGAGGACTCGCCGGAGGAGAAGATCGCCCAGTGGGAGAAGGCCAACGCGTCGCGGCTGGCCAGGGCCAGGGTCGCGCTGGACGAGATCAGCCGTTCCGGCAGGCTTGACCTGGCCACCCTCTCGGTGGCCGCGCGTCAGCTCCGGAGCACAGTGAGGTAGTGGTGTACGTAGCGATGGTCCGGCCGCGCTGGTCGGACATGGATGTGTTCGGGCACGTCAATCACGCGAAAATGGTGACGTTGCTCGAAGAGGCCCGTGTCCCGTTGCTGTTCGACGAGGCGGGCCGGGCCGGGCTCGCCGAGTTCGCGAAGGGCATGGTGGTGGTCGATCTCGCGGTGCGCTACCACGCGCCGATCGTGGTGAACGGCCAGCAGATCCGGGTCGATGTCGCCTTGCGGGACCTCAAGTTCGCGTCTCTTACACTCGGCTACACAGTCCACAGTGGACCATTGCAGGAGGACAAGGTGGCCGTCACGGCGCAGACCGTGCTCGCGCCCTACGAGGTCGCGACGGAGCGGCCGCGGCGGCTCACCGAGGAGGAACGGGCGTTCCTGCGCACGAGGCTGGAAGGCGCCGATGACTGAGAGCACCCATCCGCGTACCGCCACCGAACTGCGGGTGGCCGAGGACGCCGACCGCGAGACGCTCGGCGCGTTCGTGGCACGCGCGGTGCGCCTGGACGGGCAGAGCGTGGTTCGCCTGCGCAACCGGGACCCGCGGGTGCTGGAGGCGTGGGTCGTGACGCCGTTCGAGGTGCTCGCGACCAGGGCGGTGCACGGCGAGATCCTGCCGAACGACGTCACGGTCTCCGGCAGCGAGCTGCTCGCGTCGCTCACCATCGCGCGGGGTGACCGGATCGACCCGGGCCCGCCGCGGGATCTGATGTGGCACGCCGAGCTGCCGATCGGCGGTCACTGGCAGCACATCGACGACGTGCCGGTGCGCGTCGTCTCGGAGCTGACCGACCGCGGCGTGACGCTGGCGCGGGAGAACGCGGGCCCGCACGGCACGCCGCCAGCGTCGCTGATGGATCAGACGGTGCTCACGGTCAGCGGCGACGCGTCCGAGGTCAAGATCCCGATGCGCTGCCTGTTCGCGCTGTCCGGAATGGGTTTTGTCGACTCATCGATACCGGAGGATGTGGTGCGGGTGACCGCGACCGGCTCGTGGCTGCGCCTGGACGCCCGGTACGGCGCGGTGCTGCGCCGCCGCCAGGCACTGCTGCCGCTGCTGTTCTGAAAACGCACCGGTGGAGTTGAGGGTGCTCGGCCAGGCCGCGGGCATGTTCGCGGCGACCAATATCGACGACATGCTGGTATTGGCGGTGTTCTTCGGCCACGCGGGCCATGAGCGCGCCGCCGCCGCGCGAGTGGCGGCAGGGCAGTACCTCGGGTTCGCCGGGATACTGGCGGCGTCGGTGGCCGGTGCGCTGGGCGCGGGCCTGCTGCCCGGATCGGCGATCCCGTACCTGGGACTGCTGCCGCTGCTGCTCGGACTGCGCGCCGCGCGGCGAGCCTGGAACAGCCGCCGGGACGCGGGCGATGAGGCTCCTGCCGCCTCGGGAGCGGGCGTGCTCCAGGTGGCCGCGGTGACCTTCGCCAACGGCGGGGACAACATCGGCGTGTACGTGCCGGTGTTCGCGGTCGCCGGGACCGCGAGCATGGTCGGTTATGTCCTGGTGTTCCTGGCCGGGGTCGCCGTGTGGTGCGCGATCAGCTGGTTCCTCGCCGGGCGCCCGCTGGTCGCGCGAGCGTTGTCCCGGTGGGGACACATCCTGCTGCCCGTAGTGCTGATCGGCATCGGCGCGACCATCCTGATCGAGGGCGGCGCCTTCGGGCTGTAGGCGGAAAACCGCCTACTCGAAGCTGTTCATCAGGCTGTGTGCCGCCATCTCCAGGTACTCCCACAGCTGCCGCGCCAGCGGCTCGGGAAGATCGGCCTCGTCCACCGCGACGCGCATCGCACGCAGCCACGCGTCACGCTCGATCGGGCCGATCTTGAACGGCACGTGCCGCATCCGCAGGCGCGGGTGGCCGCGGTTGTCGGAGTAGGTGTGCGGGCCGCCCCAGTACTGCATCAGGAACAGCCGCAGCCGCTCCTCCGCCGGACCGAGATCCTGTTCCGGATACAGCGGCCGCAGCACCTCGTCGTTCGCGACTTCGGCGTAGAAGCGCGCGACGATCTTGCGGAAGGTCGGCTCGCCTCCGACGGCCTGGTAGAAGGTCAGCGGGTCTCCGGTCGGTTCGGCCATGCCCCTATTGTGCCGTGCCGTTGGAGTTGGTCTGACTCAGGAACCGGCCGAGCGGCGGTTCGAACCCGGCCTCCTCGAGCGCCGCGATCACGCGGGCCCGCAGCGCACGCTGCACCGACCACTGCTTGCCGGGCCGGGTCTTGACCGTCAGCCGGATCTCGATGCCCTCCGGTGTGACGCGTTCCACACCGAGCACCTCGGGCGGCTCCAGCACGTCCTCCGACAGCGGCTCGGACGCCACGGCGTCGGCCGCCGCCTGGGTGAGCACCTCGACCGCGCGCTCCACGTCGGCGGAGTAGCTCAGCGGCGCGTCGACCACGGCGTTGGCGTAGCCCTGGCTGGAGTTGCCGACCCGCAGCACCTCACCGTTGCGCACGTACCAGACGGTGCCCTTGACGTCGCGCAACGTGGTGATCCGCAGGCCGACGGCCTCGACGGTGCCGCTGGCCTCGCCGACGTCGACGACGTCACCCACGCCGTACTGGTCCTCGATCATCATGAACATCCCGGACAGGAAGTCCTTGACCAGGTTCTGCGCACCGAAGCCGAGCGCGACGCCGACGATCCCGGCCGAGGCGATGATCGGGCCGAGGTTGAGCCCGAGTTCTGCGAGCACCTGCAGCGTGGCGAGCCCGAGCACGATGAACGATGTCAGCGACTTGAGCACCGAGCCGATCGTCCTGGCACGCTGGCGTCGGCGTTCGAGCGTCACCGGGCCGAGCAGGTCGCCGGCGCGGTCGCGCAGGGGACGCAGGAGCGCAGGCATCTTGCGGCCGTTGTTGCGGGGGATCGTGGTGACCCGGTCGATCAGCTTGCGCAGCAGCCACCGGATCACGAACGCTACGAGCAGAATCAGGATGATCTTGATCGGCTTCGCGATGAGCCAGCCCGCCGAAGCGGCGAGCCACTCGTTGTGTGTGACCTGGAACACCTGGTAGCACCAGGAGTCCTGCTGCGTGACGCACTCGGGGGTTTCGGTGAGCAATGGATTCACGTGGGAACGTGGCCCCTTTCTCGCCGGTCGGGCCCGGCTTCACAAGGAACGTCGGACAGATCTCACAGGACACGTCTTCTAACACAGGTGCATTTCCGGGGTGATCTGTGGTCGACTATGGCTGCACCGGTGGAGGTGGTCGAGTGCCAGACCGACAACCGATCCCCCTCGGCGTCCCCGACCACGACGTGGCCGGGCAGGCGCCGGAGGTAGTTCTGCGTGCCTACCCTGGTGGCACCGCGCCGAGCGGCCACCTCTTGAGTGGGCCATCCCGGGGCGGCGGCCGGGGAAGCCGACCGCCCGGACAGCGTAGAGGGCGGGATCCGTCGGCCGGCACCGCCCCCTCCTGGGGGAGGCGGCGCGTGCTTCTGCTCAACGCCACCTACGAGCCGCTGACGGCGTTGCCGCTGCGGCGGGCCGTGGTGCTCGTCATGTGCGGCAAGGCCGAGGTCGTGCACGGCGATCCCGGCGGGCTCGAACTGCACGCGGCCACGGTGTCGCTTCCGGTGCCGTCGGTGATCCGGCTGTCCACCTACGTTCGTGTGCCGTACCGGGCGCAGGTGCCGCTGACCAGGGCCGGGCTCATGCACCGGGACCGTTACCGCTGCGCGTACTGCGGTGGCAGGGCGGAGACCATCGATCACGTCATCCCGCGCAGCCGGGGTGGCGCGCACAGCTGGCAGAACTGCGTCGCCTGCTGTGCGAAGTGCAATCACCGCAAAGCCGACAAGCTGCTGTCCGAACTGGAGTGGCATCTGCGTGTGGTGCCAACGGCGCCACACGGTCCGCACTGGAGGCTGCTCGCGCACTCCGGTGACGCGGATCCGTTATGGCGGCCATACCTCGGGGTGGCCGCCTGACTTTTGTCCGGCGCCGGGTTCTCGGTGGCGGTCGCCGGGTCGGGTTCGGGCTGCGGTGGTGCGCGGGACACCCGGCCGCTCGGTGCTGATGCCGCGGCCGTCGGGAGCGGCGAGGCGGGCCGGGCCCGGCCGGAGCCGAGCGTTAGCGCAGGGGCCTGTTTACGCCGGCGCCCCGGCTGCCCTCGTGGGCGGCCGGGGCGCGCCGACGTCCTCGTCCGGCGATGCCGTTGGTGCTGGCTCAGGCAGCGCTGCCCCTCGTGCTCGGGCGGCGCTGACCGTGCTCAGGCAGCGCTGCCCCTCGTGCTCACGCAGCGCTGACCCTGCTCAGGCGGCCGTGACCCTCGTGCCGCTCGTGACTCGCGTCCCCCTCGTCACTCGCGTGCCACAGGTGACTCGCGTGCCCCTCGTGGTGCTGTCACGCGTGACCCTTGTGCCGCTGGTCACCCTCGTGCCCCTGGTGACTCGGGTGCCTCGCGTGACCCTCGTGCCCGCGGTGACCCTTGTGCCTCGCGTCACACGTGTGCCCCGGGTGACCCTCGTGCCCGACGTCACCCGCGTGCCTCGGGTGACTCGCGTCCCACAACTCTGAGTAGCTGCGGCCGTTGACCGAACGTGGTCGGCATTGCTCTGAGCGGGGGTAAGGGTGAGGTTCATTTTGTATCCTCCGGGGACCCTGGGCGTTACTGATTGGGATGGGGAGCCGGGGCGCAAGGCCCGTACAGGTGAAAAACTACGAGCATTTGATCCTCCGGACAAGCCGATAGCGCTGAGTGCACCCAGCCGCACGGTGAGTTGCGACCTTTCGCGGCAGAGGTCTTCGGCCCATTGCGCGAACGCATGCGCGGCACACGGCGGACGGCGAACCGGACACGACGAACGGTCGGCGCCGACACTTTTGGCCTCAGCGCCGACACTTTCAACGACGACGCGACCCGACCGCTACGCTGCCAGGTGTGAACATCGTCGAGACGATCCTGGTCTTCGCGCTGATCCCGGCCGCGATCTACGCGGTGGTCGCGCTGGTGACGCTGCGGTCGAAGTTCGCCGCGACGCCGAGGTACCGCCCCGGCCAGCCCTGGGAGTACCCGCCCATGTGGTGGAGCGGCAATCCGGCGGGCGTCGGTGCCCACCGGCCGGTGAGCTCCGGCGAAGCGGCGTCGGGGACGGCAGCAGGAGGTGCCCGTGGAAGCTGGTGAACTGGTTCAGCAGACCGAGTCCGCCGAACCCGAGTTCGGTGTCGGCATCACCCCGACCGGGCGGCGCTCGGTCGCGAAGATGTACGAGCCCGCTGCTCCGTCCAGCCCATTCAGCGTGCCCCAGCTGGCCCGTCTCGACGAGGCGCTGACCCTGGCGAGCCGGGAGACCGGCATCGACTTCAGCGTCTACCTCGGCGAGCTGGGCGGCGACACCCGCGTCGCGGCGGAGAAGCTGCACGCCTCCATCGGCGAGGGCGCGGGCAACGCCGTCCTGATCGCCGTCTCGCCGGGCGAGCGCGTCGTCGAGCTGGTCACCGGGGCCGAGGCGTTCCAGCGCCTGCCCGACCGCGCCGCGAAGCTGGCCGTGATGAGCATGGTCGCCTCCTTCAAGGAGGGCGACCTCGTCGGCGGGCTGGTGTCCGGCCTGCGCATGCTCTCCGACCAGGCCGGTCACGCACCGCACTAGTCCAGGGCCAACCACAAGGGCGCTCTCACCAGCCGGTGAGAGCGCCCTTTGCCGTGGTCGGTCAGCTCTCGTCGAACTCTCGCGCCGCCAGCGCGCGGACGATGCCCGCGCGGCCTTCGGAGACCAGGCGGCGCAGTGCGGCGGGCTTGTCCTGCGCCAGCCACGCGTCGGCCGCGTCCACAGTGGACTGCTCGACGGCCCAGGCGGGGAACAGGCCGACGACCACGGGCTGCGCCCGCTCGCTGGACCGCCGCTGCCACACCTCGTCGATCACCGCGAAGTACTCGCCGACGTAACCAATCAGCAGGTCCTTCTGGCCGGGGTGGGAGAACCCGCCGATGATCGCGTTGCTCATCGCGTTGGGCAGTTCGTCGTCGTAGATCGCGCGGCGCCACGCCTCGGCCTTCGCCTCGGCGTCGGGGCGCAGTGCCCGTGCCGACTCCGCGTGCCTGCGGCCGGTCGCCGTGTCGTCACGGGCCAGTTCGGCGTCGATCTCGGCGTCGCCGGTCCTGCCGTGCGCGACCAGCGCCTTGAGCAGCCGCCAGCGCAGATCCGCGTCGACCGTGAGCCCCTCCAGCGGTACTGACCCGTCCAGCCAGCCCGCCAGCACGTCCAGCTGCTCGTCGTTCAGCACGGAGCCGGCGAGCGCGTTGGCGAACGCCAGCTGGTGATCCGAACCCGGCTCGGCCGCCCGCGCCAGTTCCAGCAGGCGCGCGGTGAACTCGGGCCAGCCCCGCTCGGCCGCCCACTGCTGCTCGGCGTAGGAGTTCAGCGCCGTCTGCGCCTGTAGCAGCAGCCGCTGCACGACGCCGACCTCGGTTTCGGCGTGGATGCCGTGCGAGACGATCGCGACGAAGTCCCTGGCCTTGAGCTCCGCCTCGCGCGTCATCTCCCACGCCGCGGACCAGCACAGTGTGCGGGGGAGCGGTTCGGTGATGTCGGCGATCCGGTCGACCAGCGTGGTCAGCGATCCGGCGTCGAGCCGCATCGTGCAGTAGGTCAGGTCGTCGTCGTTGACCAGCACGAGCTTGCCCGCCCTGGCGCCGATCAGCTCGGCCACCTCGGTGACCTCGCCCGCGACGTCGAGCTCGACCCGCTTGACGCGGACCAGCTTGCCGTCCACGTCGTCGTAGACGCCCACCGCGATCCGGTGCGTGCGCAGCTCACCCGCGCCCGGCTTCGCGCCGGTCTGCACGACCGCGAACTTCGTGAAGCGGCCCTCGCCGTCGGTCTCGAACCGTGGCCGCAGCGAGTTCAGCCCGGTGGTTTCCAGCCACTGCGCGCTCCAGCCCGACAGGTCACGACCGGAGGCCTGCTCCAGCGCGGCCAGCAGATCGGCCAGCGTCGCGTTGCCCCACGCGTGTTTGCCGAAGTAGACCCGCAGGCCCGCGAGGAAGTTGTCCAGCCCGACGTAGGACACGAGCTGCTTGAGCACGCTCGCGCCCTTGGCGTAGGTGATGCCGTCGAAGTTCACCTCGACCGCCTGCAGATCGACGATGTCGGCCGCGATCGGATGCGTCGAGGGCAGCTGGTCCTGGCGGTAGGCCCAGGACTTCTCGATGTTGGCGAAGCTGGTCCACGCGTGCTTGTACTCGGTCGCCTCGGCCTGCGCCAGGACGCTGGCGAACGTCGCGAACGACTCGTTCAGCCACAGGTCGTCCCACCAGCGCATGGTGACCAGATCGCCGAACCACATGTGCGCCATCTCGTGCAGCAGCGTCTCGGCGCGGCGCTCGTAGGAGTAGCGGGTGACGCGGCTGCGGAACACGTAGTCCTCGAGGAACGTGACCGCGCCGGCGTTCTCCATCGCGCCGGCGTTGAACTCCGGCACGAACAGCTGGTCGTACTTCGAGAACGGGTATGTGGTCTCGAACGCCTTGTGGTAGAAGCCGAAGCCCTGCTTGGTCTCGGTGAACAGGCGCTCGGCGTCCATGTGCTCGGCCAGCGACGCGCGGCAGTAGATGCCCAGCGGGATCGTGCCGTGCTCGTCGGTGTACTGGTCGTGCCACTCGGCGTACGGGCCCGCGATCAGCGCGACCAGATAGGTCGAGATGCGCTCCGAGACGGCGAACACCGTCCGGGTGGCGCCCTCCGGCGTCTTCTCGGTGGCCTCGGCCTGCGCGTTGGACACCACCTTCCAGTCGCTGGGCGCGGTGACCGTCAGGCGGTAGGTGGACTTGAGGTCGGGCTGGTCGAAGCAGGCGAACATGCGCTTGGCGTCGGCCGTCTCGAACTGGGTGTAGAGGTAGACGGCGTCGTCGACCGGGTCGACGAACCGGTGCAGGCCCTCACCGGTGTTCATGTAGCGGCAGTCGGCTTCGACGACCAGTTCGTTGGTGGTTGCCAGCTCCGGCAGCGCGATGCCGTCGTCCTCGACGTAGGAGGAGACGTCCAGCGCCTTGCCGTTCAGCGTGGCCGAACGGACCCTGGCGGCGACGATGTCGACCCAGGAACTCTCCCCGGCCCGCGCGCTGGAGAACCGGATGGTGGTGGTCGAGTCGAACGTTCTCTCACCCGGACCGCCGTTACCGTCAGTGAGGTCCAGAGCGATGTCGTAGGACTCGACTTCCAGCAGGCCGGCACGCTGCTTTGCTTGGTCGCGGGTCAGGTTAGGGGCGGGCACAGGCACCTCGTAGCACTAGCGGTGGTCTCTTTCGGCTATCCCGCTATCCAATCATGTATGCGGTGGGGAACAAGGCAGGTTCGTGAGCTGTTGGCCCGGTCGAGGGTTATTTCGCGCCCGAGACCACAGGGAGAGGACACATGGCTGCTGAGCGCCCGCGCGTTGACTTCTACTTCGACCCGGTCTGCCCGTTCGCGTGGATCACCTCGCGATGGATCCTGGAGGTCGAGAAGCATCGCGACCTCGACCTGCATTTCCGGATCATGAGCCTCGCCGTGCTCAACTCCGGGCGTGACCTGCCGGAGGAGTACCAGCAGCTGATGGAGCGGGCGTGGGGGCCGGTGCGCGTCGCCGTCGCGCTCTCGCAGGCCGAGGGCGAAGCGGTGCTGCGTGACTTCTACACCGAGTTCGGCACCCGCTACCACAACCAGGACAACAAGGACATCGACGCGGTGCTCGCCGAGGCGCTGGACGTCATCGGCGCGCCGGCGGAACTCGCCGCCGCCGCGAAGTCCACGGAGTACGACGAGGCGCTCGAGAAGAGCCACCACGAGGGCATGGACCCGGTCGGCATGGACGTCGGCACACCGACCATCCACATCGACGGCGTCGCGTTCTTCGGCCCGGTGCTCTCGTCCATCCCGCGCGGCGAGGACGCGGCGAAGGTGTTCGACGGTGCGCTCGCCCTGTCGAGCTACCCCGACTTCTTCGAGCTGAAGCGCACCCGCACCGGCGGCCTCAACTTCGACTGAGCCGGTCCCGCTGCGCGCGCACGAACTCGGCGCCGACCGGGTCGCCGTGCCCTGGCACGTAGGTGTGCGCGCCGAGATCCAGCAGCCGGTCCAGCGCGGCCGGCCACTCGCGGACGTGGGAGTCCGGCCCGATCGCGGGTTCCGCTTCGACGAGGTCACCGGTGAACACGACGCCCGCGCCCGGGACGTGCACGGCCACGTCGTGGTCGGTGTGGGCGCGGCCGGGGTGCAATAGCGTGACGGCGCGGCCGCCGAGGTCGAGCGTGACCTCGGCGGTGAGGACGTCCGTCGGCGGCACCGGCCGCGCCGCGGCGAGGCGGCGGGCCAGTTCGGGTTTTCCTTCGCGCCGAAACGTTTCCACCCACTCCGGACGGTCGTCGTTCATCGCGGCGGCACACCGTTCGTGGGCCCAGACCGGACAGGGCAGGAACGCGCGGGTGCCGAAATGGTGGTCGAAATGGGCGTGCGTGATGACGACCACCCACGGCAGGGACGTGATCCCGCGCACCGCGGCGGCGTATTCGGCGCCCTGTGTCTCGTCGCCGCCGGTGTCGATCACCAGGCAGCGTTCGGTGCCGATGACCAGGCCGAGCGTGAGATCGAGGTGCTCGTGCCGGCGGGCGAGGACCCCGTCGCCGACCTCCGTCCATCGCATGCGCGAGAGGATGGCAGACTCACCGCCGTGCGTGTGTATCTGGGATCCGACCATGCCGGTTTCGAGCTGAAGAACCACCTGGTGACCTACCTCAAGGGGCAGGGCCATGAAGTGACCGACATCGGGCCCGCCGTCTACGACGCGCAGGACGACTATCCGGCGTTCTGCATCGAGACGGCGCGGCGCGTGGTGGCCGACGAAGGCAGCCTCGGCATCGTCATCGGCGGCTCCGGCAACGGCGAGCAGATCGCGGCGAACAAGGTACGGGGCGCCCGGGCCGCGCTGGCCTGGAAGCCGGAGATCGCGCAGCTGGCCCGCGAGCACAACCACGCGCAGCTGATCGGCGTCGGTGCGCGGATGCACACCGTCGAGGAAGCCACCGCGATCGTCGACGCTTTCCTGTCCACCCCGCCCTCGCCGGAGGAGCGGCACGGCCGCCGCGTGCAGCAGCTGCTCGACTACGAGCGCACGGGCACGCCGCCGCCGCTGCCCGCCTGATGCCCGAGGGGCACACCCTCCACCGGCTCGCCCGCCTGCACCAGCGCCGCTACGGCGGCGCACCGGTGCGGGTCTCCAGCCCGCAGGGCAAGTTCACCGAAGCGTCCGCTGTGGATGGACAGGTGCTGGTCAAGGCCGAGGCCCACGGCAAGCACCTGTTCCACCATTACGAGCCCGGCACCGTGCATATCCATCTTGGACTGTACGGAACGTTCAGCGAGGCGAAACTGCCGGCGCTGCCGCCCGTCGGTCAGGTGCGGATGCGGCTCATCGGTAGTACACATTGGACGGATCTGCGCGGCCCCAACCGGTGCGAGCTCCTGATGCCCGACCAGGTTGACGCGATCAAGGCGAGGCTCGGTCCCGATCCGCTGCGCCGCGACGCGCGACCGGAGCGGGCCTTCGAGCGGATCTCCGCGTCGCGGACGTCGCTGGCGGCGCTGCTGATGGACCAGTCGGTGCTCGCCGGGGTGGGCAACGTCTATCGCGCCGAGGTGCTGTTCCGGCACGGAATCAACCCGATGCTGCCGGGAAGATCGCTGGATCCCGTGCAGTGGAAGGAAATCTGGGACGACCTCGTGGTGCTCATGCGCGCCGGGGTGCGCAGCGGGCGGATCGACACCGTCGCCGACGAGCACCTGCCGGAGGTCACGGGCCGGGCGCCGCGGCAGGACCGGCACGGCGGCGAGGTGTATGTGTACCGGCGCACCGGGCAGCCGTGCCTGGTGTGCGGAACGCCGGTGGCGCACAAGGAACTCGCGGGCCGCAACCTCTACTGGTGCCCGGTCTGCCAGCCCGCCTGAAGCGAAACAGGCCCCTCGTGCTGTCGCGAGGGGCCCGGCCGCCGGTGCGGCTAGAAGTCCATTCCGCCGCCGAAGTCGCCACCACCGAAGTCTCCGCCGAAATCGGCGCCACCGAAGTCTCCGCCGGAATCGCCGCCCATGTCTGCACCCATGTCGCCGCCCATGTCTCCGCCGTCACCCATGTCGGCCATGGCGTCCTCCTGGCCCGCGTCGTAGCCGGACTCCCAGGCCTGCGCGCTGGCGATGCCCGACATGCCGGAGAACATCGCGTCGAACAGGAGCATCGAGCCGATGCCCCAGGCGCCCGCGACCAGCGCGGTCTTCCACCACGGCGTGCTGTACCAGCCCTGCGGCACCGGCCGCCCGGCCACGCGGCCACCGGGGTAGTAGTACGGCGTGCCGGCACCGGGGTCGGGGGAGGCCTCGTAGCTCTGGCCCTCGACGTCGACCTTGCGGTGCTCGGTCACCTTGCCGGCCTGCTCGCGCTGGATTTCCTCGGGCAGCTTCGGGCCGGGGTCGATGCCCATGGCGGTGCGCGCCGCGCGGACGTAGTAGAGGCCTTCGAGCGCGGTTTCCTTGACCAGCCTGGCCTGCTCGGCGGTTTTGGCCTGCTCCAGCTGGGAACCGGCGGCGTTGTACCGCTCCGAGGCGTCGGCCAGCGCCTGCTGGGAGGCGACGTCGGTGCCGGTCAGGTTGAGCACCTGGCCGCCGAGGCGCTCGACGAGCCGCCGGGCGTCGGCCTTGGCGTCCTCGAGCTGGCGCTGCCGCGCCTGCGCCTGCGACCGCGCGAAGAACGCGATACCGCCGACGATGATCAGTACGAGCACGATCACGGTGATCGCGGTGCCCATCGGTCACTCCCCACGGGTTCGGTGTCTTGAACCGGACAACGTGGACACTAGCCAATTGGTTCCCGGGAACCACCCGGCACCCGTGCTGGTGCTCGATCTCGCCACCTGATGCGCCGGGCCAGGTGTTTCGCACTCGACGTAAAATAGAACACGTTATAGTCTCGCGGGTATGAAGTTCAGCCTCTCGGTCGCGATGAACCCCCTCGAGCAGTTCACCGAGCTCGCACAGACGGCGGAGGAGTGCGGCTTCGCCTCGGTGGTGCTGCCAGACTCGCTGTTCTATTCGGAAAAGGTGTCCGCCGACTATCCCTACACTCCCGACGGCAACCGGTTCTGGGACGCCGAGACGCCGTGGGCGGACCCGCTGGTGGCCGTCGCGGCGATGGGCGCGGTGACCAGCCGGATCCGGTTCTACACCTCGGTGCTCAAGCTCGGCTCGCGCAATCCGGTGCTGCTGGCCCGGCAGGTCGGGTCGGTCGCGGCGTTCACCGGCGACCGGTTCGGGCTGGGGCTCGGCGTCGGGTGGTCGCCGGAGGAGTTCGAATGGTGCGGCGCGCCGTACGCCAACCGCGGCAAGCGGGTGGACGAGGCGATCGACGTGCTGCGGCTGATCCTCAGCGGCGGGATGGTCGAGTACCACGGGCGGTTCTTCGACTTCGACAAGCTGCAGATGAGCCCGGCACCCTCGGAGCACGTGCCGTTCTACATCGGTGGGCACACCGAGGTCGCGCTGCGCCGCGCCGCGCGGGTGTCGGACGGGTGGTCGAGCGCGATGATGAAGCTCGACGACCTGCGCACGACGATCGACCGGCTGGCCGCGCTGCGCGAGGAGTACGGGCGCGCCGACGAGCCGTTCGAGATCCAGGCCGTGTGCATCGACCGGTTCGGGCTGGACGGGTACCGCGAGCAGGCTGAAATCGGGGTGACCGACGTGGTCACGCAGCCGTGGATCTTCGACGGGCTTTCCTTCGGGGACCCGGTCGGGCCGAAGAAGGACGCCATCAAGAAGTTCGCCGACGAGATCATCTCGAAGTTCTAGGAGTGCGTTGTGACGATTGAGGTCTGCTGGGATCCCGAGGCCGAGCAGCCGCCGGCGCGGGTCGCGGCGTGGCGGTCGATGAACGCCGTGGTGCGCGGCGCGAAGGACGAATGGGTGTCGCTGTTCGCGCCGGACGGGGTCGTCGAGGACCCGGTCGGCCCGTCGATGTTCGACGAGGAGGGCAAGGGGCACCACGGGCGCGAGGGCATCTCGGGGTTCTGGGATCTCGCGATCGCGAAGGTCGAGCGGTTCGATTTCGTGATGCGGGATTCGCATGCGGCGGGCGACGAGGTGGCCAACGTCGGGACCATCACGTCGTATCTGCCGGGCGGGTACCGGGTCGACACGGACGGCGTGTTCGTCTACCGGGTCGACGCCGAGGGGCTCGTGGTGTCGATGCGGGCGTTCTGGGAGACCGAGCGCGCGATGGCTACCGCGCGGCAGGTGGGTTCGTAACGGTGGTCGGGCGGCGTGCGTCCGCGCCGCCCGCCGGTCAGCCCTCGTACGCCTTGCGCAGCGCTTCGACGTCGAGCTTCTTCATGCCGAACATCGCCTGCGTCGCACGCTGGGCGCCGGCCGGGTCGGGCCCGGTCACGTAGTCGGCGAACTGCTCGGGAATGACCTGCCAGGACAGGCCGAACTTGTCTTTCACCCAGCCACATGGGCCTTCCTCGCCGCCGTCGGCGGTGAGTGCGTTCCAGTAGTAGTCCACCTCGTCCTGCCCGTCGCAGAAAACCTGGAACGAGATCGATTCGTTGAACTTGAACTGCGGCCCGCCGTTGAGCCCGACGAACTTCTGCCCGTTGATCTCGAACTCGATGGTCATCACCTGGCCCGGTGTGGGCGTGCCGTCGGGGTAGAGCACCGTGTCGCCGATCTTGACGTCGGAGAAGACGTCGGCGTAGAAGTGCGCGGCGTCAACGGCCTGTCCGTCGAACCAGAGGCAGGTGATGAGCGGCTTGGTGGTCATGTGCCCTCCTAGGTCGGGTCTCGCTGCTCATGTTGACCCGCCACACCGACAAAACTCACCGCCGCACGCGGACTGACTGGCACCGAACGGGGGTTCAGGGGCAAAGCCCCTGGTGGGGGCACGGGGGTTCAACCCCCGGAAAAATGGCGAAGAGACAAGGCGAACCCCCCGACGGGGGCGTGAGCACACGGTGCCCATCTCGGAGCGGGCGACGGGAATCGAACCCGCGTAGCCAGTTTGGAAGATTTCAAGATCAGCCATCGCTAGCCCGCTGACCAGGCAGAGAGGGTGTCTCGCGGGTCCCCGTTTGACTCCTGTTGACCCCGCCTAATGGCACGGGAATGGCACGCCCGCGGGCTCCCGACCACACCCCTCCACCACCCCGACACGAAGCCAAGAACGCGGTCGGTAGGGCCGGGTCAAGGTACTCTTTCCCGCCTTGACGCGGTGCTACCGGCCGTTGTCATGATCGGGCGTCGGGGCTGGTGACCAACTCGTTACGCACGTACGGTAATGGACCGGACGCGTTGCACGACGTAAGTGAACATGAGCAATCTTCGGCCGCCTGGGGGCGCCGCTCGCTCTGTTTGGAGTTGGAGCGTGCCGGGCATCTCGCGTGTTGTCGGTGTTCGCCCACTTGGCTCCCGCGCGACGCCGGGGGTTGCGCTGCCGGGAACCGCGACCCACTCGGGCCACGCGGCTCGGCGGGCGGAGCGGAGCGGCAGCCCGCCGTAAGCCGCGCGTCGGGACACGTGCCGTCGCCAACGTGACAGGCCGAGCGCGCCGCCGCCGGCGGCGCGCCTTGATCCATTAGAGCCAAGTTCGGCACCAAGATGATTCTCACTTGGCGGGATGATCGCGCGAACGTACTGCGACGAGGTGGACAACAACGAGAGCGTCGCGCAATAGCCAAGTACGCCCAACAAGTAAAGATGCAATCGGGTAATGATGTAACGAGTACGCACCTTGCCAACATATGGGGGCGCTTCACTCAAGGCGATCAAGTGACTACGGTGTTCAATGGATAACTACGTGTGGCAAAGGTGGATGGTGCTGCAGTGGGATACGAGGAAATGCAGGCAGGGTGTGACGCCTCCGCTGTCGGCAACGTGACTCACGTTGCGTCGCAGCGTTCGTCGAAGCGAGCGCAGTCATGCACGCTTGGGCTCTCCTCTGAATCTAAGCGGGCTATCGAATGTCGATGATCGACCCTGACCGCACTCCAGCTGCCGACCCTGGCGACGCCTTCGAAGAGTACTTTTGGGGATTGCTCAGACGGCGGTATTCACCTGCAGATTTGGTTTACATACCCGCCGAAATGGGCGGCGACTGTGGGATCGAAGGGTTCTCGACCGACGGCATCGCCTACCAGGCTTACGCCGATAGGGATTCTGCCAACTTGAGACATCGAACCGACAAGCAAAAACAAAAGCTCTACCGAGACACAGAAAAATTGAAGAAAAATGCCGTCAAGCTTGAATCAATGCTCGATGGCGTCGTATTGCAAAGCTACTTCCTATTGGTCCCCGAGTACCACGCTTCAGAGCTGATCGAATACGCCGCGAAGCGCGCGGGTATTATTCGCGGCTACAACCTGAGTTTCATTAGTTCAAATTTTTCGATCCGCCTTAAGACGCCGCATGACTATCCCGCAGAATTTCAGGCGGCACTGCAAGACGATACCGCGAAGGTCCTGATTCATGACCTCGAAATTCCAAATGACTACATTAGTGAATTCGAAGGTAACAAACCGGCACTAGCGCAAACGCTGGACGGGAAGCTGGAGCAGCTCAAAGAGCAGATCATGAGCGTAAACATCGCTCCCCTGCGAAACAAGCTGATTCGGGCCTTTCTCGTCAAGCAAAAGATCATGGACAGCTTGACGAGCTGGCCCGCAACTTGGGAAGCAATCGAGCTGCAACGGCAGCTTCGCCAAGAACATCTAGAACTGGAAAGTGAACTAGATCCAACGCCCTCGAATCAGCGAATTCTAGGTTTGATAAAGGAGTACGAAAAAGAGCTTCTTACGAACGTGGGAGGAATTCGGCCGGGCGACGCGCAGCGACTTGCCATGGGGCAAGTTGGGGAGTGGCTCATGAGATGTCCTCTCAGTTTCGGTGGCGGCGATGTCTGACCCAATCTATAGCGACCTTGAAGCACTACTTGATGTTCCTTTTCAGTTCGAACGACGGCCAGACCCGGTTCCCGCATCGCTCCGGCCGGAGCGTCGCATACCGCTCCTTCTGCTCTTGGTGGCCAAGAGCCATGGGGCAGGCGCAAGCTGGAAGGGGCTCCAATTGCTGAGTTGGGCCGTACGCAGCGATGCAAATATCGATCTGATCATAAGCCTTCGAACCAACAACGACCTTCCCGACCGGGCGCTTGTCAGATTTGAGCCAGCCCTAGACAGAGCGATCGATTTGGCGGTAGGGCTAGGGTTGCTAGAGCAAAAGAACAAGAACGTTTATAAGTTAACGACCACAAGTAAAAAAGTTGTATCCGAAATTGAAAAGAGTGATGCTTTCGAAGTTGAAAGAGCTCGACTCGATCGTCTCGGTGGCAAGGTTACACAGAAAGAAGTTGCGCGTTTGCTGGAATGGAGGCGAAGGTGAAACTTCGCTTGTGTCATCTCCGTCTCCGGGTCGAGACCGAGCTTGGCCCGTTCGGGGCAGACATCCCCCTGTCAGACGGACTCATGGTTCTTCGCGCCGACAACTCACGGGGGAAGTCGACGTCCATGCAGAGCTTCCTTTTTGCATTAGGTCTCGAAAGGATGATCACAAACCGTCCGGCGCAAGCTGTGACGTCGGCGATGCGCGATCGCCTAATCTATGACGCTGCGACAAAGGCCGAAACTGCCGTGTTGTCATCGTGGGTCAGTTTGGAGATTGAAGGGGAACAGGGCACCAGAGCTACGGTGACTCGGTGGGTCAAAGATGATGATATCGATGCTGGCCTTGTTCGAGTTGTCACCGGCCCTGCCTTGACCGATCCGGACGATTATCCGGTTCAAGACTACTACGTGGGCCGAGCGGGCGCGGCGCAGAATCCGTTCGGTTTTCATCGGTGGCTAGCAGATTTCATCGGTTGGGAACTCCCGCTCTTGACGGCTACCGACGGCCGGCAAGTTCCGTTATACATGGAGCAGGTTTTCCCCCTTCTGTTCGTGGAGCAGCGCAGAGGCTGGGGCGGAATTCAGGCCCAGATGCCCTATTTCTCCGGAGTTCCAGATGTCAAGCGCCGAGCTATCGAGTTTCTACTGAGGCTGGACGTTGGACAAATTGAATCAGAGAAGTTGCGACTACGGGCGGAAGAAAAGTCTCTACAGGACAATTGGCGAGCCGCTGTGCGTTTGTTCAAAGAATCAATTGCCAATGACGGACTGATTTTGATTGGCATCCCTGAGAAGCTAACCGTCGCATGGCCTCCCCCGACGAACCCTGTTCTGGCTGAAAGTGTTGGACGAGATTGGGTGCCCGTAGAACGGGTTATCGAAGACGCGATTCGATCGCAAGTCGAGTTGGATGCAATTGGTACCCGCGAGGTTGATGGGGCTGCCAACGAGTTTGAGGCAGACCTTTCCGCGGCACTCGAAGAGTCCGACGCGATACGGCAGACGAGCGCCGTGCTTCGCGAGCAAGTTCTGCGCGACGAGAGTGAACTTGAACTCGTCAGAAGCCGTGTGCTTGCACTCAAAGAAGATCTGCGCGAACATCAAGATATCCTGAAGCTCGAAAATCTTGGTTCCGCATCATTGGCACGACTGCACGAAGATTGTCCCGTGTGCCATCAACAAATTCCGGCCTCCCTTCTGCGCGCAGAATCGCCTTTGCAGACTTCGTCAACCCAAGAGAGCGTCGACTACATTCAGCAGCAGATCGAACTCTTCACCGTTATGGAGCGTGATACCGCGCAGGTACTTGATGCTAATCGTGAAAGATTGGCTGCACTGCGTCGACGCGCCGCAGAGGCTCGTCACCGTATCCGTTCAATCCGCTCGACACTTATAGCTCCTGGCGAATCACCAGCCGAAGAAGACGTTGCGCGCCGAATTCGATTACAGGAGCGCATTCATCAACTCAAATCGGTGACTGAACGCTTCTATGTCCTTCTGGGGGAACTGGAACGCTTGTCGGAGCAGGGCCGTCGAGTCCGTGGTTCCCTTGCCAACTTGCCCAAGGATCGACTGTCGGACCCGGACCAAAACAAGTTGTCGGTGCTGGAGCGCGTCTTCATTGACCAGCTCCGTTCCTATGATTTTGGGTCATTTAGAGATGAAAGGCTCGGGATATCACGCGATGATTATCTGCCTCGTCGCGATGACTTCGACTTACAGGCTGATATCTCCGCATCGGACTCAATTCGGGTCGTTTGGGCGTACCTCCTGGGCTTGTTAGAGACTGCTCGAACAACCGATACAAATCATCCTGGTCTTCTAATCTTCGATGAACCGAGGCAGCAGAGCGCAAAAGAGGTATCATTTTCCGCGTTGCTGGAGCGTGCAGCCAACGATGATGGTAATCGTCAAATTATCTTTGCTACGTCCGAAGAACTCGGGTCTCTACAGAGAATGTTGGCCGGGGTACCCCATCAACTTCACGTCGTTGACGGCTATGTCCTTAAGCCGCTCGCGGAGTGAGCTAGTTGAACGTTGTGCTCACATCTGCGTGTCGATAGAGCCACGCTGCTAGCCTGTTCCCATGCGTGGTGCGGGTGATCAGCTCAGCATCGGAGAGCGTATTGCCTTCTACCGGCGCCGCCGTGGTCTCTCGCAGGCCATACTGGCGGACCTTGTGGGCCGGTCCGAGGACTGGCTGAGCAAGATCGAGCGCGGCGAGCGCGATATCCGCAGGTTGGACGTGCTGGCGGAGGTCGCGAAGGCGCTGCGCGTCACGCTCGGGGACCTGCTCGGTGAGCCCGTGCTGATGGAGGACGAGGAGCGCCACGACGACGTTCCCGCCATCCGTGACGCGTTGATGGCCCCTAGTCGTCTGTCCCGTACGTTGTTCGCCTCTGCGCTTGCTCCTGAGCGAATCGACCCGGCACCCGTCGCGGCGCTGGTGGAGAGCGCTTGGTTGAGCTACCAGGGTGGCGACCTCGGGCATGTCGTCCAGGCGCTCCCTGGCCTGATCAAGACCAGCCAGCAGATGGAAGCTGCCGGTGCCGATGACCCGGCCTACAAGCGGCAAGCGGCCTCTATCTCGGCGCGTGTGCATCACCTGACAGCCACGGCGCTGAGCAAGATCGGTGAGGCCGACCTGTCGTGGATTGCCGCGGAGCGGGCCATGCAAGCCGCCGATGAGGCGGACGATCCGCTGGTCCTGGCCTCGGCTGCCCGCTCCGGTACGCACGCGTTGTTGGCCGTGGGCCGCTTCGAGGACGCGCTGGAGCTGGGCGAGGCTGCCGCACGGTGGCTGGAGCCGAAGATGGCCGCCGGTGACCCGGCCGCGCTGAGCCTCTACGGGATGCTCTACCTCCGGACGGCTGTCGCCGCTGCTCGGCACCAGGACCGGGCCACCTCGAATGACCTGCTCGCACACGCCACGCGCGCGGGGGAACGTCTGGGTGTGGATGCGAACTACTGGCAGACCGGCTTCGGCCCGTCGAACGTCGAGCTTCACCGGATCTCCGCCGCGCTTGATCTGGGCGACGTGACACGCGTGATCGAGCACGCCCCGAGCGTCAGTGTCGACCACCTTCCCGTCGAGCGGCAGGTCACGCACCTGATCGACTTCGCGCGTGCGCTGAGCCTGACGGCGAAGGACGATGACGCCTTGCAAGCTCTGTTGACGGCCGAGCAGAAGTCGCCCGGGATCGTGCGGCACTCGACCGTAGTGCGGGAGGTCGTGCGCTCGATGTACCGGCGTGCCCCCGGCCTCGGCGGGCCGGAAGTCGTCGGCGTTGCTGGCGTTGGCTGAGCGCTGCGGCGCGGTGAGGTAGCGGATGGCTGCGCGTGTGCTTGGCCTTGTTGGATCGGGCTCGGGTGGTGTGGAGGAACTGCTTCCTCGTTTGATTCGCCCGGCTCAGGAGCAGGGCTGGACGGTCGCGGTCACCCTCACACCGACCGCCGGCCACTGGCTGGCCAAGTCCGGCACACTCTCGGAGATCGAAGAGGTGACCGGTTTACCCGTGAGGGTCGAGCCTCGCTCCCCGGACGAGCAGAGTCCCCACCCCCGGGTGGACTGCTACCTCGTCGCCCCGGCCTCGGCGAACACGGTTGCCAAGCTCGCGCTCGGGATCGCGGACAATCAGGCTCTTACTCAGCTCAACGAGGCCATCGGCACGCGTGACCTGCCCGTGGTGGTCTTCCCTCGCGTGAATGCTGCCCACGCGCGGCATCCGTCGTGGGAGGACCATATTGCGAAGCTGCGGCGCGCTGGGGTACATCTTGTGTACGGCGACGACGTATGGCCGCTGCACGAACCGCGCTCTGCCCCCGGTCGTGAATTGCCTTGGGCCGCCGTGCTCGACGCAGTGAATAGGGCCGTTCCTCCCTCGCGCTAGCCCCCTCTGAAATGGACCCGGACAGTTTGTCCGGGTTGTTGTCTTGCCTTGGGTGTCTCCTGGGTTATACCGCGTCCTGCTGGTCGCGGGAGAACCAAAGACCAACGGGAGAGCACATGGGCATTCACGTGGTGATCCAGCCCGAAACCGGTTGGGACGCGGAAGTCGTACCGTCGCCTTCTGGTGTCCGGCAACTGGTCGTCGGGGACGAGGACGCCACCTTCGTCTTCCAGGTTCCGGCGCGGATCGGCGCATTGGTCGACACTGCGCGTTTCGCTCGGAATCTCGCAATCGCCGCCGCCGCGTTCGGTGAGTGGTGTGACTTGCAGAACCGCACGCGCGCGTTCCCAGAACACGACTGACAGACAGAAAACACTTACACAGCAAAGGAATTCATCGACATGGCTATCACGAGGGGACACCGTTTCCCGATTGAGTTCGACGAGGCGTTTCCGCAGGGTCTGGTGATGGTGGGCGAGGTATCGCCGGACAACGAGTACCAGTCGCGCGAGGACCGTGCGGCCGGTCGCCCGGCTCGTCAGCGGATCGACGAGACGACCGGTAAGCGGCAGTGGAAGGTGGCTGTCACCGACCCGTCGGAGGTGAACGCCAAGCGGGCGTCGTTCGAGATCACGTTCCTGGCCGACGTTCAGCCCGTGCCCGCGACGACGGAAGTGCTGCCGGGTATGCGGCCGATCGAGCTGGAAGGTCTGACCGCTGAGCCGCGTGTGGCGGGTAACGGCGAGTTCAAGTATCAGTCCTTCGTCTTCCGCGCGACCGGCTTCAAGGCCGCAACCAGCGGCAGCGGGCGCTCCAAGGCACCCGCTGCGGGCGAGCAGTCAGCCAAGGCCGCATGAAGGGGCTCGCGACAATGACGACGCCTGACGCCCCGCGGGAGCAGGAACGACCAACAACGGGACGCCCTGGCGGGGAACCAGGCTACGTCTACCAGTGGGTGGCCGACCAGATCGCCGCGCAGATCGAATCCGGCGAACTGGCCCCGCACGCGGCCCTCCCGAGTGAACGCATGCTCGCGTCCGCGTACGGCGTCTCGCTCGGCACCGCCCGCCACGCCACGCAGCTCCTGCGGTTCCGCGGGCTCGTCGTCACGGTGCGGGCCAAGGGCACCTACGTCGCCGACCGCAAGCGCAACTGATCGAGAGAAGGTGAGGAGTGTGGCGTCCCTAGCCCGAGGATTCCGGCGTCGCTGGCTCGTGAAGCGGCGATGCTGGCTGTGCGGGCGCCCGCACCTGGTGGTGCGTAACAAGCCGTTCGCGTGCAGGGCGTGTGTGATGCGCCCACACGAAGGGCTCTAGATACCGAGAACTGTCCTTTAGAGACACACGAGGGTTCGTGTGGTGATGCCGTGCGCCCTCATGCGAGTCCCGAGAAGTTGAGGCGCAGAAGCGGAACCCGAGGCTACCAACCATGTTTCCGCTTCTGCGCTGTCTACCCGATGGAGCAGACAGTGCCAACGATAGACAACGAGAAACGATCGGTGTCAACGGGCCGCACCCGGCCGCGGTGCACCGTGTGCAAGAAGTTCACCCGCCTGGCCCCTGGCGACACCACCTGCGCGGCCTGCGCCGGACGGCTCCCCCTGCCCATCCCGGATGGTGGTGCCCGATGAACGCACACACCCTGGGACTGTTGTTCCTCGGCGGCGTCGGGCTGGCCGTCGTCGTATGGGTCCTGCACAAGCTCGGGCGTGCGCTGGCTTCGGTCGCCGAAGCTCTGGCGGCTGCGGCGGTGGTGTTCCTGGCGCTGTGGTGGCTGTTGCGCGCCTTGGGCTGGGTCGTCAAGGAGATCGTCACCCACCCCCGTACGAGCGTCACCGTCGTTGCGGTGGCGGCCTGGTGCTACTACGTCGGCTGGGTCTCCCTTGCCAGCGTCGGCCTTTGCGTCACCGCTGTTCTGGCGCTGTGGCGGTATTTCCATCTGGTCTCCTACGACCAGTGGGCAGGGAAGGCGCTGCGGTCGTGGTGGCAACGCTGGACGGTCTACGCGCCAAAGCTGCCGGGCTGGCTGCACGCCTGCGGCCTGTCGGTGAAGGACGACACGATCCCGGTGGATGTGACCGTAAGCCTCGTAGGGCGCAAGAAGATCACGCGCAGCTCGGAGAACCGGAGTGTGCGGATTCCTCGGGTGCGCGGCGTTCGGTCGGGGCCGTCGTGGGACGAGGTCCGGGTGGAGCTTGTGCCCGGTCAGAAGCCTGAGGACTTCGACGAAGCGGCCCGTGCGCTGGCAACCGCACGAAAGGTGGCCCGCTGCCAGGTGCGGGAAGTCGCGCCAAACGTGGTGTCGATCGACTTCCAGCGGCGAGACCTGCTCGCCGTCCCGGTGGCTGTTCCAGCGCTCGGGGACTCGGTTGACGTGCGCCACGCATGGGCAGGGCGGACAGAGTACGGGCAGGATTGGCACCTTCCGCTCTACGGCTCGGGAAGCCACACGCTCACAGCGGGTGCATCCGGGGCCGGGAAAAACTCGGTCATGTGGTGCCCGCTGACATCGATTGCCCCGGCCATCCGTGACGGCCTGGTGCGCGTGTCGGGCATCGACCCTAAGGGCATGGAACTCGCGTACGGGCGCGGGATCTTCCATCGCTACGCCGTCACTGCCAAGGATGCCCTCGCGCTGCTGGACGACCTGGTTGCGGCGATGGATGCGCGCAAGACGGAGTTCGCCGGCCGAGTCCGCACAGTCCCGGTGTCGACGGAGAATCCGCTGGAGTTGCTCGAGTTCGACGAGATCGGCGCTCTGACCCGCTATGTGGATCGCAAGACTCGGGATCAGATCGTGGAGCGGGTGGCACTGCTGACCACCCAGGGCCGGGCGCTCGGGTTCACCGTGCGCGGATACGTGCAAGAGCCTACGAAGGAGACCGTGCCGGTGCGGGAGCTGTTCCCGCGGCGTATCTGCCTGCGCGTCACGGCCAAGTCGCATGTCGGCATGGTGCTTGGGGACCAGGCGTACGAACGAGGCGCGTGGGCAAACCGCATCGACGAGTCCGCGGCCGGTGTGGGCTACGTCTGGGGTGAGGGACTCCGCGAACCGCTACGAGTCCGTGCCGGGTGGGTGCCTGACCAGATGGTGAAGGCCCTGGAGGCGTTCGTGACCGCCGAGCGCGTGTCGGGGGTGGCCGCCTGATGTCACAAACCCGAGCCGAGCGGATGACGTTGCCACTGTCCACAGAGGTCATGCGGGCGACGGCGGAGAAGTACGGCGTTTGTGTCCGTCCCTTCACGATGGAGGTTGGCGACCCTGATACCGGAGAACTTCGCTACGTCGCTGTGCCGTGCGGCTCCACTGTGGAGAGTGTCTGCGCTCCGTGCGCGAAGAAGGCGAAGGCGCTACGAATGGCGCAATGTCGCGAGGGCTGGCACCTGGACGAAGAACCCGACTTCACCCCGGAGCCGCCGACCGACGATCAGGAGGAGTTGATGGCCTTCCGCGCAGACCTGGTGGAGTCGTACCGGCACGCTGTCGGCACTGGGGAGGAGGGCCAGGCAGACGAGCTGCGCGACGAGATCCGCGGAGTCGATGAAGAACTCCGGCAACTCGGCATGCGCGGCCGCCTGCCCTCACCGGACCTGCCCGGCAAGACACCGGTCAAGCGGTCCACGAAACGGCGGCAGGACGCGCCGAACCTGCCGCGCCGCAAGGTCGCCAAGACGACGCTCGGGCGGGAGTTCGCGGGCAAGTTCCGGCCCTCCATGTTCGTCACCCTCACCTGCGACACCTACGGGCGTGTACGGGACGACGGGACGCCGGTGGACATCGCGACCTACGACTACCGGCGGGCAGCGCGGGACGCGGTGCACTTCTCGGCCCTGGTGGATCGATGGTGGCAGAACCTGCGCCGCGTCGTCGGGTGGGATGTGCAGTACTTCGCCACCGTGGAGCCGCAGAAGCGGGCGGCACCGCATCTGCACACCGCGTTGCGGGGGTCGATTCCGCATGAGGTGATCCGGCAGGTCACGGAGGCGACCTATCACCAGGTGTGGTGGCCGGCGCATGACGAACTCCGGTACGGCCGGGACTACATGCCCGTGTGGGACATGCGGACGAAGTCCTTTGTAGATCCGGAATCACGGAAACCGTTGGTGGATTGGGAGGACGCGGCGGCTGCTGTTGAGGCGCCGACTCACGTGGTGACCTTCGGCGAGCAGGTGCACTCCAAGGGGATCCTCGGTGGCTCTGAGGAAGCGGGTCGGCACATCGGCTATCTGACGAAGTACCTCACCAAGTCCACGGGGGAGGTTGTCGAGGCGTCGACAAGTCGTCAGCGTGATCACCATGACCGGCTGCACGCGGAGCTGGCCGTCACGCCGTGTTCGCCTCGGTGTGCGGTGTGGCTGCTGTACGGGATTCAGCCGCGGGGCGCGACAAGTCGGATGACACCAGGGCACTGCAAGGGGCGGGCGCATCGGCGCACCACGCTCGGGCTGCCCGGTCGGCGGGTGTTGGTCTCGCGCAAGTGGTCGGGCAAGTCCCTGGCCGATCACAAGGCCGACCGCAAGGCGTTCGTCCGGGACATGCTCGCCGCAGTCGGGATCGAGAAACCTGAACAGGGCACCTCGCGGCTGATCTGGCGCAAGGTCGCGCCCGGTGATCGGGACGCCCCGCCGCGGGCTCACCTGCTCATGCGGGCCATTTCCGAGCGAATCAGCTGGAAGGCCGAATACGACAGAGCTTTGCTCGCGGCCGGGCCTCCGGGCCGTCCTCCAGAAACTTCGGCAATCGCGGCTTGATAGGGGGAACAGTGGAAGCGAAGTACCTGAACGTGCAGGAAGCGGCCGAGTATCTGAACACCTCGGTCCGGTTCATCCGCCGACTCATCGCTGAGCGGCGCGTGGCCTTCCACAAGGTCGGCTCACATGTGCGCCTTGCCGTGGATGACTTGGAGGACTACGTGCAGGCCGGACGTGTCGAGCCGATCACACGTCGGACGTACCAGGGGCGGGCCGCCTGATGCCCAACAGGAAGGGCCGTCGGCGGTTTGGTGCGCTGCGCAAGCTGGCGTCCGGGCGCTGGCAGGCGCGCTACCTCGGACCGGATGGGCTCATGCATCCCGCGCCGCACACGTTCGCCGGGAAGCGGGACGCGGAGCAGTGGCTGTCCGTCGTCGAGGCGGAAATCCTGAGCGGTGATTGGCTGGACCCGGAGTTGGGCCGGGTGTCGTTCGGCGAGTACGGGCGGGCCTGGCTCAAGGAACGGAAGGTCTCGCAGCGGACCCGCGAGGAGCACACGAGCGTCTGGCGAAACCACGTCGAGCCGTTCCTGGGCCGCTTTCGGGTCAACGAGATCGGTCCGGAGCGTGTCCGTAGGTGGCGGGCGGAACTGCTGGACAACGGGCGCTCGGAGGACCGGACGGCAAAGGCGTACCGGCTGGTGCGTTCGATGTTCGCGACGGCAGTGGACGACGGGCGGATCAAGCGCAACCCGTGCCGGATCAAGGGCGCTGATCAGCACCGAACGCCTGAGCGGCCCCACGCGTCGATCGACGAGGTGTATCGGCTGGCGGAGGTGGTGCCGGGCCGATATCGCTTCCTCGTGCTCCTAGGGCGTGTCTGACAAAGATCTTGGTTGTCGGCTGGGATGCTGCTGTCGTGTCGCGGTTTCGGTTGTTGTCGGATGAGCAGTGGGCGTTGATCGAGGATTTGTTGCCGGTGCGGACGGGTAGACC
>NZ_JAAXLS010000026.1 GCF_012328925.1 Amycolatopsis acididurans | reverse complement strand
GCATCCGTCCCGGCTGGGTGACCCGAGCGAGTACGCGGCGCTGGCCCGGCACATCGTGGAGAACCCGATGCTCAACGGCGAGACCATCCGCCTCGACGGCGCCATCCGCATGAGCCCGCGCTGAGCCACCGCGGACAGCCTCCGTCGTATCCGCGCTACCAGCGCACGGCGGATACGACGGAGGCCGTCACGGAACTCCTCATCATCGAGGTCTATTTCGCGGTGGTGTAGATGGATTTCAGGGAGAAGTACGGCGCGAGCCCCTCGGGTCCCATCTCGCGTCCGAGACCGCTCGCCTTCACTCCGCCGAACGGGGCGTTGACCTCGATACCGTAGGTGTTGACGCCGACGGTACCGCTGTGCACCTGGCGCGCGATCTCGCGGCCCTGCTCCTCGTCGGTGGTCCACACGGTGCCGCCGAGCCCGTAGTCGCTGTCGTTGGCGATCCGGATCGCGTCGTCGATCCCCTCGTGGGGGATCACCGACAGCACCGGCCCGAAGATCTCCTCACGGGCGATCACGGAAGAGTTGTCGACGTCGGCGAACACGGCCGGCTCGACGAACCAGCCCCGGTCCCGCCCCACCGGGACACCGCCGCCGGTGGTCAGCCGTGCACCGCCGCTCTTGCCCGCCTCGATGTAGCCCAGCACCCGGTCGCGCTGCGCCCGGCTGACGAGCGGGCCGATGGCGGTCTGCTTGTCGAGCGGATCTCCGATGGTGAGCGCGCGAGCGACCTCCGTGACGGCCTCCACGACCTCGCCGTAGCGGGACGCGGGGGCGAGCACCCGGGTGCACGCGTGGCACGTCTGGCCGTTGTTGACGAACGAGACCTCCGGTAGCCCGCGCGCGAACGCACCGAGATCGGCGTCGGGAAGGACGATCGCGGCCGATTTCCCGCCCAGCTCCAGCGTGACGGGCCGGAGCAGCTCGCCGCAGCGGGCTGCGATCGCCCGCCCGGCCGCCGTCGAACCGGTGAAGGCGATCTTGTCGACGCCAGGATGGTCCACGAGCGCCTGCCCGGTCTCGCGCCCGCCCGGCACGATGTTCAGCACGCCCGGTGGCAGGTCCGCCGCGGTGGCCGCGTCGGCGAAGACGGCCGCGTCGAGCGCCGCTTCAGGTGAGGACTTCAGTACCACCGTGCACCCCGCGGCCAGCGCCGGCCCGATCTTCATCGCGGCGAGCGCCTGCGGGTAGTTCCACGGCACGATGGCGCCGACCACGCCGATCGGTTCCCGCCGGACCAGCGTCTCGCCCCCCATACCGGGCCTGATCTCTTCGCGCGCGGTCTTCGCCGCGAGGCCCGCGTAGTAGCCGATGATCGCCGAGGGGGCGAACCCGTTGACGGCCCGCGACAGCGAGATCGGCATCCCGTTCTCGCGGCTGACCAGCGCGGCGGTGTCCTTGCCGCGGGCCTTGAGCGCCTCGGCGAACCTCGCGACGACCGCCGCGCGTTCCTCGGCCGCCGCCTTGCCCCACGGTCCGTCCAGGGCACGCCGCGCGGCCGACACGGCGCGGTCGATGTCCTGCGCGTTCCCGGCGCTGGCGGCACCGAGGGCCTGTTCCGTCGCGGCCTCGATCACCTCGATGGTCTCGCCGGACGAGGACTCGGTCCACCGGCCGTCGACGAACAGCGTGACTCGCTGGGTATCCACCCGAAATCTCCTACTTAACGATCGCTAAGCTATTCGATGCAGCATAACCTTATGGCATTAGACGGTAAAGGGGTCAGCGCGACCTCGCCGACCTCGCCCGCGGGCTTTGTCAGACCGAGACGCACTCGTCGAGGAAGCCGAGCAGGCCCTGGGCGAACACGTCGTTGTCGTCGCCGGCGACCATGTGGCCTGCGCCCTGCACATCGATGACACGCGCGTGGGGGATCAGGGTGAGCAGTTCGCGGGCGCCCTCGGGGCTCACGATGCGCGATTCGCTTCCGCGGACGAGCAGAGCGGGTACCCGGATCGCGCGGGCCGCGTCGACGGCGCGGCCGGTGAGATCGCGAGCCGTCTCCTCGGCCGACTTGCCCTCGCCGCGCTGGCCGAGGAACCGCGGATCCCAATGCCAGTACCAGCGGCCGTCCCGTTCGCGGAGGTTCTTGCGCAGCCCTTCCGGACGCGGCGGGCGCTTGCGGTGCGGGTTGTAGGCCATGACGGCGTCCGCCGCCTCCTCCAGCGAGTCGAATCCGCCCATCCCGGAGCGCATGAACGCGGTGATCTCGGCGCTGCCCTCGGGTTCGATGCGGGGCGTCACGTCCACCAGCACGAGCCCCAGGGCGAAGCCGGGGTCTTCGCCCTGGGCCAGCAGCGACGTCATGCCGCCCATCGACGCTCCGACGAGAATGGGCGGCTCGTCGAGCGTGGCCGCGACCGCGCGCAGGTCGGCGATCATGGCGTCCTGGCTGTAGTCGCCGTCGGCCGCCCAGCCGCTGTCCCCGTGGCCGCGGGCGTCGACGGAGATCGACGTCCAGCCGTGGGTGGCGAGCCGCGCACCCGTCTGCTGCCACGAATGCCGGGTCTGCCCGCCGCCGTGCAGCAGGAGCACGCTGCCCCGTCGTGGCTCGTGCGCGGGCGCCTGCCAGCGGTCCGCCGCGAGTGCGACACCCCGGCCCTCGATCGTGAGATGTTCCGGCGTGACGGACATGGCGGGGCTCCCCCTGTTCGGTTCCTCGTCGACAACACACGCGACCCTATCCACGGTACGACCGGGATGGCGAGACAACCAGTGTTTCGTGTCTCGTGTCACCGGAATCTCCTTCGCCATATAAATCTACTATCATTAGTCTAGAATGGCTGTTACCTGGCGGTCGGCGGAGAGAGTCATCGTGAAGTCGAACGAATACCGGCTCGAGCTGAAGGTCGCGAAGGAGCAGGTGGTCGCCGAGGGCGTCGCGCATCTGGTGCTGACGACATCGTCACCGTGCGGGGGCCGCGGAACCACTTTCCGCTGGTGGCGGCCGAGCAGTACCTGTTCGTCGCCGGCGGGATCGGCATCACACCGATCCTGCCGATGCTGCGGCACGCGGCCGCGTCGGGGAAGTGGTGACGCCTGGTCTACGGCGAGCGGTCACGGTCGTCGATGGCGTTCCGCGAGGAGCTGGTGGCCACCTACGGCGACCGGGTGCGCTTGTGGCCGCAGGACGAGGCCGGGCTGATCGGCCTCGACACGGAACTCGGCGCGCTGCCCGAGACGGCCGGCACCTGCGAGACGGGGGTGCTCGACGGGATCCCGGATCACCGCGACGACGTGCTGACCGAGGAGGAACGGGCGTGCAACGACTGCATGCTCGTGTGTGTTTCCCGCAGCAAGACCCCCCGATTGCGGCTCGATCTGTGATATATCTAAAGGCATTAGATAACTGACGAGTGGGAGGACCCATCGATGTCGCTGGACCCGCGTACCCCCGTCCTGGTCGGCGGCGGCCAGCTCAACCGCAGGGACGGCGAGCCGGAACGCGAACCGGTGGCGCTGATCGCGGAAGCCGCACGCGCAGCCGAGCTGGACTCCGGCGGCCGCGGCCTGCTCCGCGCCCTCGACTCGATCCGCCTCGTCCGGATGCTGTCCTGGCGCTATCGCGATCCCGGCAGGCTGGTCGCGGCCGAACTGGGCGCGAGCCCCCGCCACACCGCCTACACCGGCGACGGCGGCAACAGCCCGCAGGCGCTGGTCAGCGGCGCGGCCGCCGACATCGCCGAAGGCCGCGCCGATGTGGTGCTGATCGGCGGGGCCGAGGCGTGGCGGACGCGGATGCGGCTGCGCGCCGAGGGCAAGCGGCCCGACTGGACGGTGCAGGACGAGTCGGTCACCAAGGCGCCGGTGCTCGGAGCGGCCGAGCCGCTGCTGGGCGACGGCGAGCTGCGCATCGGTCTCGACCGGCCGTCGTCGGTGTACCCGCTGTTCGAGCAGTCGCTGCGCATCGCCGCGGGACGCGGCATCGACCAGCATCTCAAGCACTGCGGCGAGCTGTGGTCGCGGTTCAGCGAGGTGGCCGCGCGCAACCCGCACGCGTGGACGACGCGGGCCTGCAGCGCCGAAGAGATCACCACGCCGTCACCGGCCAACCGGTGGATCTCCTGGCCGTATCCGAAGCTGATGAACTCCAACAACATGGTCGAGCAGGGCGCGGCCGTGCTCCTGTGCTCGGTGGCCGCGGCGGTGCGCGCGGGGGTGCCGCGGGAGAACTGGGTGTTCCCGTGGTCCTCGGCCGAGGCACACGACACGTACGCGATCGCCGAGCGGCAGGCACTGCACGGCTCACCAGCGATCAGGATCGCCGGACAGCGCGCCCTGAGCCTGGCCGGAGCCGGTGCCGGCGATCTCGGGCCGGTCGACATCTACTCGTGTTTCCCCGCCGCGGTGCAGGTCGCGGCGGCGGAACTGGGGCTGCCGGTGGACGATCCCGCGCGGCCGCTGACCATCACGGGCGGACTGACCTTCGCGGGCGGCCCGTGGAACAACTACGTCACGCACTCCATCGCCACCATGATCACGGCGCTGCGCGAATGCGGCGGAAAGGGGCTGATCACGGCCAACGGCGGCTACCTCACCAAGCACGCGCTGGGCGTGTACGGCACCGAGCCGCCGCCGGAGGGGTTCCGGTCGGAGAACGTGCAGTCCGAGGTGGACCGCGAACCGACGACGCCCGCGCTGGATTCCTGGCAGGGCACCGGTTCGCTGGAGTCGTGGACAGTGGTGCACGACCGTGGTGGCGCGCCGGAGACCGCGTTCCTGGCGGTCCGCACGCCGGAGGGGGCCAGGACGCTCGCCGTGAACCGGGAACCCGAGACCCTGGCGACGCTGGTCTCCGACGAGATGGCCGGTGCGCCGGTCGCCGTCGGTGAGGACGGAACGGGATGGCCGGAGGGGGTTCGATGATCACTTACGAGTGGGCGGATTCCTGGAGTGCCCGAGCCGAAGTCGTGGAGCTGCTCGAGGTCGCGGCCGACTTCGACGCGGAGCAGGGATTCTCCGCGCAACCCCCGCAGCTCGATCCCGGTCCCGCGGACGCGGTCCGGACACGCGAACTGGTCGCGTGGATGACGCCGGACGTGGGCTCGGTGACGCCCGGGCGCCGGCGCGCGGTGGCGTTCCTGCGGGTGTGCGCCGGGCCGGACGGCGACGGGGTGCTGGAGTTCGTGGTGCATCCCGAATTCCGTTCGCTGGGGGTGGGAACGCTGCTGCTGGAAGAGCTGGGTTTCGCGGTGAATGACGGCGACGGCTGGGCGGGAACCGGGGCGAGGTCCCTGCGGGTCTGGGCGCGTGGCTCGCATCCGGCGGCCGAGCGGATGGCCCGGCGATTCGACGCGGACGTCGTGCGCAGCGTGTGGCGCATCGTGCGCCCCGGCAAGGCACGCGACCGGCTGCCGGAGACGGCGCACGACGTCACGGTGGCGCCGGTCGAGTCCGGCGTGCAGCGCGAGGAACTGGTCCGGGCCGGCAGGGCCTGGCTCGCGCCCGTCGATCCGGACGGCGAACTGCTCGTCGCGAAGGACCGCGACGGGACCGTCGCGGGATTCGTCGCGCTGAGCGGTCCCGGTCGCGAAGGGCCGGAACCGGGCACGATCCGCACGCTCGGGCTCGCGCCCGGCGCGGACGAGCACGCGGCGCGCGCGGCGTTGCTCAGCCATGCGGTGGACCGCCTCACCGGTGCCGGCGCGCGCGAGGTCGAGATGCTCGTGAACGCGGTCGGCGACGATCTGGTCCGCACCTGCCGCCTGCTCGGATTTCATCACGACCAGACGGATCTGTGTTTCCGTATCCCGCTGCAACGCTCTTGCTGACATAAAACTAACGACATAAGATAAGAATTCTAGGATGGGAGGTGTCGTGTCCGAATACGACGTCGAGCGCGAGAGCCGTATCCGTCGCCTGCTGACCCACCTGCGGGATGGGACGACCGACCAGTTCGACGGCATGGTCGAGTTCGGGCCGGAGGAGTTCACCGATCCCGCCGTCGCCAAGCGTGAGTGCGACCTGATCTTCGGCCGCGTGCCCTCGATCGTGGCGCACGGATCGGAAATCCCCACGCCCAACGACTTCCGCACGATTCGCATGCCGCGCAACAACGTGATCATCGTCCGGCAGCGCGACGGCGGGGTGAAGGCGTTCGTCAACCAGTGCCGGCACCGTGGCGCGCTGCTGGAAGAACAGCCCGAGGGCAAGTGCCGGCTGTTCTCGTGCGGGTACCACCGCTGGTCCTACGACACCGACGGCACGCTGCGCACGATCACCCGGGAGAACACGGTCGGCGAATTCGATCACGGCAGGTTCGGGCTGATCGAGCTGCCCGTGCAGGAGCGGCACGGGTTCATCTGGCTGGTCGACCGCGCGGGCGCCGAGATCGACGTGGCGTCCTGGCTCGGCCCCGAGGTGGACCGGATCATGGCCGGCTACCAGCTCGACAAGCTCGTGTCGTTCCGCTGGGAGGGGTTCGACGAGCCGGTCAACTGGAAGGTCATGCAGGACGCCTTCGTGGACGGATACCACATCCAGTACGCGCACCCGAACACCGCGGGCAAGATCATCCACACCAACGTCTACGCCTTCGAGGACTTCGGCAGGCACGCGCGCTGGCTCGCGCCGCGCAAGACGATCGACCGCTGGATCGACGAGGACCCCGGCGAGGAAAGCCTGGCCCGGCATGTGACCGAAAGCCATTTCCTGCTGCCGAACAGCACGCTGCTGCGGCTGCCGGACGACCACTTCGAACTGCTCACCTTCCGCCCGCACCCGCGCGACCCGGGACGCTGCTGGATGGAGATGCGCGTCATGGTGCCACCGCTGGAGGCCACTCCGTTCGACGAGGAGAAGTGGACGCGGCGCTGGGAGAAGAACTGGCAGATCCTGCTGGACGTGCTGCACCAGGAGGATTTCCCGCTCCTGCGCAGCTCGCAGGTCGCCATGTTCAGCGAGGACGCGGGCGAGATGCTCTACGGCCGCAACGAGACCGGCAACCAGGTGTTCCACCGCGAGGTCCAGAAACTCCTGGCCCAGTAAGGAATGGCAGTGACAACGACGTCAGAACCCGCGGCCTTGTACGAGCGTCGCGGCCATGTCGGCATCGTGACGTTGAACCGTCCGGCGGCGCTCAACGCCGTCAACGCCGAACTGGCCACCGCCGCGGGCACCGCGCTCGCGGCGGCCGACGCCGATCCCGGCGTGCGCGCCGTGGTGATCACCGGTGCGGGCCGCGCTTTCTGTGCGGGCGCCGACCTGAAGGAGGTCGCGCGCCGCCGCCCGATCGATCCGCCGGAGCATCCCGAATGGGGGTTCGCGGGGATCGTGCGGCACTGGATCGCCACGCCGACCATCGCCGCGGTCAACGGGTTCGCCCTCGGCGGCGGCACCGAGATCGTGCTGGCGTGCGACCTCGCGGTGGTGGACGAGACGGCCGAACTGGGGCTGCCGGAGGTCCGCCGGGGCCTGCTCGCGGCCGCCGGTGGCGTGCTGCGGCTGCCGCGCCTGATCCCGATGAAGATCGCGCTCGAGATCGGCCTGACCGGCCAGCCGATCACGGCGGCCAGGGCGGCCGAACTCGGCCTTGTCAATCGCACGGCGCCACAAGGAAAAGCGCTGGAGACGGCCCTCGAACTCGCCGAGACGATCGCCGCCAACGCTCCCGTGTCGGTCCGCGAGACCAAACGCGTCATGCACGAAAGCCGCGAGGCGGGCTCGGACTGGGGCGAGGAGATCTGGCGGCTGAACGAGCAGGCCGCGCGCACCGTCATGCGCTCGGACGACGCGCGGGAAGGACCGCGCGCGTTCGCGGAGAAGCGGGCGCCGCGCTGGAGCGGCCGATGACCACCGTGGAGGGAAGCGTGTTCCCAGGAGTTCCGGCGGATCTCGTCGAGGTCGCCGAGCGGCACGGCCGCATCGTGGCCGCCGGCGACAACAAGGCGGTGCTGGCGGACTTCCGGCCCGATCGCATCGCGCAGCTGATCGCGTCGGCGTCCCTGCCGCCCGATCTGGTCAAGTCCGAACTGCTCGACCTGCGGCCCGACGAGGGCGGGTTGTTCGCCGCCCACATCCGCTACACCGCGGCCGACGGTTCGGAAACCGTGCTGCGCTCGCGCTGGATCCGGCTGCCGGAAGGCTGGCGGGTCACGCAGGTCCGGAACCTGCCGGCGACGCCACCGAGGATGGACAGCACCGGGCCCGCCGAGGACGGCAACGACACCCCGCACTGGGAAGGGCTGCGCGAGGGCGAACTGCGCGTACCGCGGTGCGACGACTGTGCGAACTGGATCTGGCCGTGGCGCCCGATCTGCCCACGCTGCCACGGTTTCACGGTGTCGTGGACAGCGGTCGAACCCACCGGGACGGTCTTCTCGTGGACCCGCACCTGGCAGCCGTTCGCGCCCGAGTTCTCCGGTCATCTGCCGTTCGTCACGGTGCTGGCCGAACTGCCGCAGGCGGGTGGCAAGCGCTTGCTGGGCGTCCTGCTCGACGCGGACGGGGTGGAGCCGCGGATCGGGGAGCCGGTCCGTGCCGAATTCGAGGCCGCGCCCGACGGGGGCTGGCCGGTGCTGCGCTGGCGACTGAGCCGGGAGGCGTGACATGACCGCAGGACAAGGCTTTCGTGGCGCGGCCGCCGTCGTCGGCATCGGCAGCCCGCGCTACCACAAACGAGGCACCAGTGAGGATTCCGCGCTGACGCTGATCCTCAAGGCGATCCTCGCCGCGTGCGACGACGCGGGCGCGGACCCGCGCGGCATCGACGGTTTCGTGTCCTACGCCAACGACATGAACGAGGGCCTCGTGGTGGGTGCCTCACTGGGCGTGCGTGAGGTCCGCTGGTCGACCATGGTCTGGGGCGGGGGAGGCGGCGGTGTCGCCGCGGCGGTCAACGCGGCGGCGGCCGCGGTCGCGACCGGACAGGCCGAATGTGTGGCCGTGTACCGCGGCATCACCGAAGCCGACGACGGGCGGCAGAGCTATGGCAAGGGCCATTTCCCGCCGCTGCTGACCGCACACGGCATCGTGACCCCGGCGCAGATCTGCGCGTTGCGCACGCAGCGGTTGCTGGAGGCCGGCGGCGTGCCGCGGTCCGCGATGGAGGCGCTGACCGAGGTCTCCTACCTGCACGCGCAACAGAACCCCGACGCGGCCGCCTACGGAAAGCCGCTGGATCCCGGGGTGTACGCGGATTCGCGCTGGATCGCCGAGCCGTTGCGGCTCTTCGACTGCTCCCGGGAGAACGACGGCGCGAGTGCGTTGCTCGTGGTGCCGGCGGAACGGGCCAAGGAGTTCGCGCAGCCGCCCGCGTACGTGCTTTCCGGGGTGCAGGGCGCCGGTCCGGACTGGAGCGAGCAGCTGGAGAACGACGAGGCCTACACCAGCGCGGGTTTCCACCCGGCGCTGGTGTCACGGATGTGGAACACCGCCGGGATCAAGGCGGGCGAGGTCGACGTGGTGCAGGTGTATGAGAACTTCACCGGACCCGCGGTCGCCTCCCTGATCGACGTGGGCCTGTGCCCGCCAGGGGCCGCGGCGGGCGAGTTCATGACGGCGGACAACCTGCGGGCGCCCGGCGGGGGGCTGTCCGTCAACACCTCCGGCGGCAACATCGCCGAGGGTTTCGTGCACGGGATCGGGCTCGCGGTGGAGGCGGTGCGGCAGATCCGGGGCACGTCCCCGAACCAGGTCGAGGGCGCCGGGGTCTCGCTGCTGCTCGGCGGGCCGATGGCGCCACTGGTCAGCGCGACGGTGTTCGGGTCCGAGACGGCACTGTGACCCACCGCGGCGGGCGCGATCGCGGCCGACGCGGAGGAGGTCGCGGCGATGGTCGCAAACGTTCGCGAGCGCTGGGCGCGCCGGGTGTGCCTCGGCGCCTCGGTAGGGGCGCAGGCACCTGCCGACCACCAGTGCGTACGCCGCCGCGAGAGCCGGGCTGAGCGGGCTGTGCAAGTCGCTGGCCAACGAGGCCGCCCGGCGTGGGCCGAGGACTTTGGGCTGAGGAGGCAACGATGACGTGGAACTTCGCGACGGTTTTCGAGGCGCTGGCCAGGGTTCGGCCCGGGGACACCGCGCTGATGCACGGCGATCGGGCCGTTTCCTGGGCGGAGCTGGACGACCGCGCCGGGCGGCTGGCGTCGGCGTTGCGCGCGGCCGGGCTCTCCGGTTCGGTCACCGCGCAGGAGGCCGAGCGCATCGGGCTGGTGTCCACTGTGGTCGATGACGACAAGCTGCTTCAGGCCGCACTCGACTGGAAGCCACGAGCTTCCACAACGCGGCGTTGCCGGAGAAACGGCCACCCGTGTACCAGAACCGGTGAACACGCGCGCTGACGTACGCTGAGCGCCGTGAGTGACCGCAACGCCGTAACCGACGCGCCCGGCCTGGTGGAGAAGGTCCTGACCGCCGCTGACGAGTGTTTCGAGCACTACGGCATCGCGAAGACCACGATGGAGGACGTCGCGCGTGCGGCGGGTATTTCGCGCGCCACGCTCTACCGCTACTTCGCCGACCGCGAGAGCCTGCTCACGGCGCTGGTGCGGCGGCGCGCGCGGGTGAACATGAAAACGGCGCGGGCCTACCTCAAGCGCCGTCCCACGATCGAGGCCCGCATCGCCGACGGGATCGTGCGCAACGTCCGCCGCGGTAAGCACGATCCGCTGATGCGCCTGCTCGTCTCGCCGGAGCAGATGGCGCTCGCGACGAAGCTGCTGGAAGGCACCGGCCTGGCCAACGAGCTCACGCGCGAGCTGTGGGAACCGGTGCTGCGGGAGGCACAGCAGGCGGGTGAGATCGCGCCGGAGGTGGACGTCGTCGAACTGTGCGAGTGGATCGCGCACCTGGAGATCATGTTCATCAGCCAGGTCGAGGACTCACCGGAGGCCTTCGCCTGGGTCCGGCGGATGGTCGAGCGTTTCGTGGTGCCCGCCCTGACCCGGCGCGGCTGAGTGGTCAGCGCCGGCGCTTGCGGGTGCCGTGGTCCTCGGTCACCCCGCGCAGGAAGGTGCGGACCGACTCGGCCCAGAGTTCTTCCGGACTGCGCGTGTTGGCCTTCAGCGCGCGGGCGAGATTCGGTTCCTCTTCGGGATCGGCGTGGGGGAAGATCTTGCTGCGGTCCCGCGGTTTCTTCATCGCCTCGGTGAGCGCCGCACCGAGGGTGAGCTTGTCGAGGCCGTCGAGGATCAGCACGTGCAGCTCGTCGGGCACGCCGACCTCGATGAGGAACGCGGCCGAGCGGTCGTACACCCTGGCCAGCACGTCACGGGGCGGGTAGCGCAGCAGTATCGGGGCCGCCTTGGCGTGGTTGAGGATGGTGCGGCGGAAGTTCAGGCTCTGCGTGACGAAGTACTCGATCCAGTTCTCCGGCGACCGATCGCGCGGTCGCGGCGTCTCCAGCACGATCGCCCGCGCCACCGCTTCGAGGATCTCTTCCTTGTTCGCGAAGTGGTAGTAGATCGAGGGGGCCCGGACGTTGAGCTCCCTCGCCAGCCGCGGCAGGCTGAGGGCGTCGAGGCCCTCGGTGTCGATGATCTTGACAGCGGCCGTGACCACCCCTTCGTGGCTGAGCAGCGGCTGCGAGGGACGAGGCATGCCCTCCATTATCAACCCGGAGCCGTCCCACGTGGCACGGACACGCGCACACGGCCGGTCAGCGGCCCATCTGCCCGTCGTCGACCTTGAGCACGGTGCCCGTGACGAACTCGGACCCTGGCGAGACGAGATACAGCAGCGAGCTGTCGAGCTGCGCGGGGTCGCCGAGCCGCTTGCGGGGAAACGCGCCGCTCGGATCGCCGACGCGGGCGATCATGCCGTCCATCATCTCGGTCGCGAACGCGCCGGGGGCGATCGCGTTGACGTTGATGTCGTGGCGGGCCCATTCCACCGCGAGTGTCTCGGTCATCCGGTTCACCGCCGCTTTCGTGGTGGAGTACAGCGCCGCCGCGTTGCCGTGGTAGTCGAACGCGCCCATCGACGAGATGTTGACGATGCGGCCGCCGCGCCTGGCGGCGATCAGGCGCCTGGCGACCTCGCAGCACAGCACGAACGGGCCACGGACGTTGGTGTCGATCACGGCGTCGATCAGTTCGAGCGGCATCTTGTGCGGGCGCATGGCGTCGTTGATTCCCGCGTTGTTGACCAGCACCGTGACCAGGCCGAAGACCGCCTCGACCTGGTCCATCACTTCAGGCAGGCGCCGCGCGTCGGAGACGTCGAAGGCAACCGCCTCGCACTGTCCGCCCGCCGCTGTGATCTCCGCGGCGACCTCCTTCAGCCGCTCGTCGCGGCGGCCGCCGATCACCACCCGTGCGCCGGCGGAGGCCAGCACCGCCGCGAATCGCCGCCCCAGCCCGGAACTCGCGCCGGTGACCAGCGCGACCTCGCCTGAGAGGTCCACCCGGTACCTCCTCGTTCAGGAAACCAGTTTCCGCAGTTCCCGATGGAAAATCTGGTTCACGACCTCGTTGCGTCCCAGGATCATGCCGCCTGCGTTGGCGCTCGTCAAAGCCAGCTGCGAACCGCGCAGCAGCGGGAAGTCCTCCTGGTGCAGCACGGCGAGCAGGATGTCCCAGTTCTTCTCCCAGGTCTTGCGCCAGCGCTCCGGATCCATTCCACTGTCCTCAATGGAGGGAACGAGCAGACGCATCTCCATCCGGCAGCGCCCGGGATCGCTGGGGTGCGGGCGGAAGGTCAGCAACTCGAAGTGGTCGTCGGGCTGGCGCAGCAGAGTGCTGTTCGGCAGCAGGAAATGCCCGTCGATGACATACCGGCCGAGGTCGCGGTCACCGGGATCCTCGTCCAGCCAGCGGTCGATCTTCTTGCGGGGCGAGCACATTCGCGCGTGCCGCCCGAAGTCCTCGACCGCCTGCACGTTGGTGTGCACGTGCTTTCCCGCGGAGTTGGGGTGGGCGTACTGGATGTGGTAGTTGTCGATGAACGCGTCCTGCATGATCTTCCAGTTCGCCGGCTCGTCGAAGCCTTCGCACCGGTAGGCCAGCAGCCGGTCGAGGTGGTAACCGGCGAGGATCTCGTCCACCTCCGGCCCGAGCCAGGCGGCGACGTCGATCGGCACGTCCACGTCGTCGATCAGCCAGATGAAACCGTGCCGTTCCTCGCAGGGCAGTTCGATGAGGCCGTGGGCTTCGCGGTCGATGTCCCCGAACGTGCCCTCGCGCGTGACCGTGCGCAGCTTCCCGTCCGTGTCGTAGGACCAGCGGTGGTAGCCGCACGAGAACAGCCGGCAGCTGCCCTTCTCCTGTTCCTCCAGCAGCGCGCCGCGATGCCGGCACGCGTTCACGAACGCCTTGACCCCACCGTCGTCCTGGCGCACCACGAGCACCTGGTTCCGCGGCATCCGCAGGGTGAGAAAGTCCTTGGGCCGCGGTAGTTCGCCGGTGTGCGCGACGATCGAGGGCACGCGGCCGAACACGTGGTCGCGTTCGCGCGCGGCGATCCGCGGGTCGGTGAACTCCTCCGGCCCGAACCACATCACGCCGTCGGACTCGTCGGTGGTTCCGGCGCGAAGATGTTCGAGTGTGCGCCGGATCCGCTCCTGCCTGGATAGGGCGATCGATGTCATCGCTTCCTCCCTCGCGATCTATCTCGGTGCCGCACGCCGCGCACTCGCTTCTGCATCGGGAGATGCGTGTGTCCCAGTACGACCAGGTCGGCGCCGAGCTCGTCGGCGCGGTCGAACTCCGGGCTCGCCGGATCGAGGTAGCGGCCGTAGGGCGGCCACGGGCTGCCATGCACCATCAGCACCCGCAGGCCGCCCAGCGTCACACGCAGTTCGGCCGGCGTGTGGCGGACGAAGTCCAGCTCCCGCCGCGAAAGCCGTGGGGACTGCCGTGCCCGGGCGTTGGCAGGCCCGAGAAAGGACATCTCGTGGTTGCCCAGCACGTACTGCGCGCCCGAGCGCCGGATCGTCCGGACGATCTCGTTGGAGAACCGGTGGTCGGAGAACGCGTCCCCGGCCACCAGCACCTCGTCGGCCTCGCGGGCCAGCTCGATCATGGCGTGGTCGAACGCCGCCACGTTGCCGTGCGCGTCCGCGAGAATGCCGAGCCTCATCCGCTCATACCGTGGCCGGTTTCGAGGTGAGCTCGGGATGGGCGTCGCGGATCCGGCGGCGTGCGATCTTGCCGCTGGCCATCCGTTCCAGCGGCGCGTCCTGCAGTACGACGTGGCGCGGCACCTTGTAGCCGGCCAGCCGCGCGCGGCAGTGCGCCTGGATCTGCTCGGCCGTCACGGATCCGTCGGAATGCACGATCGCCGCCGGGGTCTCCCCGAACTTCGGATCGTCGGCGGAGATCACGCACACCTCGAGCACACCGGGCACCTCGTCGACGACCGCTTCGATCTCCGAGGGCGCCACGTTGTACCCGCCGGTGATGATGATGTCCTTGAGCCGGTCGACGACGCGGATGTAGCCCTCGTCGTCCTTGATGCCGACGTCGCCGCTGTGGAACCAGCCCTCGCGCAACGCCTCCGCGGTGGCCTTGTCGTTCCGCCAGTATCCGGGCGTCATGCCCGGCCCGCTGACGATGATCTCGCCCGGCTCGCCGGGATCGCAGTCGGAACCGTCGGGGCGCACGACGCGGTGCCGGGTCAGCACCGTGCCGCGGCCGATCGATTCGGGCCGGGTCAGTGCCTGCTCCGGCGGGTTGAGCGTGGAGATGCCGCCGAGTTCGGTCATGCCGTAGGCCTGCCGCAGCGGCACGCCCTTCGCCAGCCACGCCTTGATCGTGGGCACCGGTGCCCTGGCCCCGGCGATCGTGACCAGTTCCAGCGACGAGAGATCGGCCTGTGCGAACTCCGGCAGCGCCGCCATCTGCTCGAAGAGCACCGGGACCCCGCACAGGATCTGAATGCGCTCCTGGGTGACCCGCCGCAACGCCGTCGGCGCGTCGAAACCCCTCTCGTAGAACAACGACGCGCCACGCGTGAGCGGATGCAGCACGTGCCAGGGGAGCCCGGGAGCGCCGGACATCGACAGCAGGTAGATCATGCGCGCCTCCGGGCGCAGGGCCGGCTCGGCCAGCGCGAAGTCCGCGATGAAGTTGAACATGCTGCGGTGACTGAAGATCACGCCCTTGGGTTTCGACGTCGTTCCGCTGGTGTACACGATCACCGCCGGATCGTCCCAAGTGGACGATGGGCGGAGAACCGCTTCCTCCAGGTCCCGCAGCGCGGTGAATTCGCCGAGCCCGCCGAGTTCGAGCGGCGAACCCGTCAGCGCGGAGGACATCCGGTCACGGTGCGCCTCGTCGGTGAGCACCAGCCTCGGCTCGGAGTCGTCCACGAGATAGCGCAGTTCGGCCGGGGTGAACCGGTTGTTGTACGGGACGACGGCCGCGCCGAGCTTGAGGGCGCCGATCGCGGCGACGCACCATTCGAGGCTGTTCGCGCCGATGATGCCGATCCGCTCGCCGGCGCCCAGCCCACACGCCGCGAGGAAACCCGCGGCGGCATCGGTCCAGCGATCGAGCGCCCGGTAGGTGACGACGTCGTCACCGTCGAACACGATCGCGGGCCGGTCCGGTGCTTCGCGTGCCCAGTGCCGAAGACCGTCGGTGACGAGTACAGTCATCGTTTCCGCTCCTTCGCCGAACGACGCCGGGGAGTGTTAGCCGCGCAGCCGGAGAGCCTGTTCCGGGCACGCGCGCACGAGGTGATCCGCTTTGGCGGCCAGGTCATCCGGAACGGGATCGGTGACGAGTACCGGATACCCCTGGTCGTCGCAGTCCATGATCTCCGGTGCGGCGCCGTAACAGATGCCGTGCCCGGCACAGGCTTCCCGGTCGATGGTCAGGTGCTTGCTCATCGGTGCTCGTCTTCTACAGAGTCGGCTGCCCCTGGTCCTCGGGGAAGGGGATCGCGACCCGCGCGAGCGTGCCGCCATCGGCCGAGGAGATGACCTGACCCGACGTGTACGCCGCGTCGTCGGACACCAGGAACAGGGCGGTCTTGGCATTGTCGCGCAGTGACGGAGGCCGGTCCAGTTTGAGCGGAATGGGCGTGACGCCCTTGTCCCACGGGCCCGCGACCTCCTCATAGGACTGGCCGACCACCGGGGCGCCGTGCTCCAGCAGGAAGTTCGGCGACATCCCGTGCGTCGGTGCGATCGCGTTGACCCGGATGCCCCATTTGCCGAGATCCAGCGAGAGGCCGCGCACCATGCCGTTGACCCCGGCTTTGGTCGCCGAGTACGGCGCGATGCTGTGGTAGGCGACCATCGACGCCGCGGACGAGGTGACGAGGATGGCGCCACCCCCGTTCTCGCGCATCGGTTTGACCGCGTGCTTGGCGCACAGGAACGGGCCGGTCAGGTTCACCGCCATGACCTTGTGCCAGTCCTCCAGCGGGAAGTCCTCGAAGGCCAGCTCCTCGCCGCCCATCACGCTCGGCACGCCGCCCCGCGAGACGATGCCCGCGTTGGCCCACATGATGTCGAGTTTGCCGAACGTCTCGAGCGCGGTGCTCACCGTCCGTGCCACGTCGGCCTCGACCGTGGTGTCGGCTTCGACCGCGACGGCCGTGCCGCCCTGTTCGGTGACGAGCTTGACGGTCGCCTGCGCGCGGTCGCCGAGAATGTCCATCACGACGACCTTCGCGCCTTCTTCGGCGAACAACCGGGCGGATTCGCGTCCCAGCCCCGAGCCGGCGCCGGTGATGATCGCGACCTTGCCTTCGAGCCTCGCCATGACACTTCCTCTCTCCGGACAACGGTGTCCGGCGGTCCAGGGATTGACCTTCCCGCGCCAGGGAGTAAAGAATGCAGATACCTTATAGCTCTAGATTAGATATCGTCAACAGGGCTTTCCTCCGGGGGATTCTCCGAAGATCCCGAGCACTGTCAAGGAGTTCTCGTGTCGTGCCTCGTACTGCGTGACGACAGCGGCCCCGTCCGCACCCTGACGCTCAACGATCCGGATCGGCGGAATCCGGTCGGTCTCGACCTTCGTATCGCACTTCTCGGTGAACTCGAAACGGCCATGGCCGACCCCGCCGTCCGCGCGATCGTGCTGACCGGCGCGGGACCGGTGTTCTGCGCGGGCGGCGACCTGAAGGCGATGGGGCGCAAGCCCGCCGCCGAGGCACTGGAACTGCTGGAGTCCGCCCAGGCGGTGGTGCGGACGATCCTGGCCGGGCCCACGCCCGTCGTGGCGGCGGTCGAGGCCGCCGCGTTCGGCGCGGGTGTGGCGCTCGCGTCGGCGTGCGACCGGGTCGTGGCCACGGCGGGCACGCGGTTCCGTGCGACGTTCACCGGCGTCGGCCTTTGCGTCGACATGGGCATTTTCTGGTCGTTGCCGCAGCGGGTCGGCATCGCGTGGGCACGCAGGATGCTGTTGTTCGGCGACACAGCGGACGGCACTCGCGCGTTCGGCATCGGGCTCGTCGACGAACTCGCGGAACCGGGCGCCGCGCTGACGGCGGCGCTGGCGACGGCGCGACGGGTGGCACAGGGGCCGCCCGCCGCGCAGGCCGCGGTGAAGGCGATGCTCGGCCTCGCGGGAGGCGACCGTGAGGCGGTGCTGTCCGCCGAGGCCGAGCACCAGAGCACGCTGACCGACACCCGCGATTTCGCCGAGGGGATCGCGGCGTTTCGCGAGCGCCGGCCGGCGGTGTTCACCGGTGATGCCTAAGCGAAGAGGCGCTCCATGCCCGGCGTCAGGTTGATCGTCTTGAGTTCGTAGTACGCGGTCAGGCCCTCGTGGCCGGTGTCGCGTCCGATGCCGGAGCATTTGACGCCGCCGAACGGGGCCTCGATGTTGTAGGTGAAGGAGTTGACGCTGAACGTGCCGGTGCGCACGGCGCGCGCGACCTCGAGCGCCTTGTCCTCGTCGGTGGTGAACACCGCCCCGTGCAGGCCGTAGTCGGAGTCGTTGGCGATGGCGATCGCCTGCTCCACGGTGTCGTACGCGAGTACCGCGGCGACCGGCCCGAAAATCTCCTCGCGGCAGATGCGCATCGAGTTCTCCGCCGAACCGAACACCGTGGGCGCGATGAACCAGCCCTTGTCCAGATGCTGCGGCCGACCGCCGCCGGTGAGGATCTTCGCGCCGTCCGCGACACCCGCCGCGAGATACTCCTCGACCCGGTCACGCTGCCGCCGCGACACCAGCGGCCCCATGGTCGTCGCCGCATCGAAGGGATCGCCCACGACGAACGACTCCGCCGTCGCGACCAACGCCTCGACCACTTCGTCGTAACGGGTGCGGGGAACGAGGATCCGGCTGTAGGAAGCGCACACCTGGCCGGTGTTGAAGAACGAGCCGACCGCGATGCCCTGCATGCTCGTCGCGACGTCCGCGTCGTCCAGAATGATCGCCGCGGACTTCCCGCCGAGTTCCAGTTGCACCCGCTTGAACGAGCGCCCGCACTCCTGGCCGATCTCGCGTCCGGCGGCGGTCGAGCCGGTGAAGCTGACCTTGTCCACCTCCGGATGCGCCACCAGCGCGCGGCCGGCGTCGCGATCGCCGGTGATGAAATTGAAGACTCCTGCGGGGACACCGGCCCCGGCCAGCGCCTCGGCGATGAAGTAGCCGTCCAGCGGCGTCTCCGGCGCCGGCTTGTAGACCACGCTGCATCCGGCCGCCAGCGCCGGGAAGATCTTCGCGACGCCCATGTTGAACGGGCCGTTCCACGGCGCGATCGACGCGACGACACCGACCGGCTCCTTCACCACGGCGGCGGTCGTCCGGCCGCTGCGCAATTCGGACAACGGCTCCGCGCGGGCCAGTTCGACGAAATAGCGACCGGTTTCCAGCGCGCCGGGAATCTGCACGCCCGCGATCGAGGACGGCAGGCCCATCTCGGAGGTGACAACGCGCCCGATCTCGGCCAGTTTCGGCTCCAGCAGCCGCAAGGTGCCTTCGAGCACGTCGGCCCGCTCGCCGGTGCTCATCCGCCGCCATGTGCCGGCGGTGAACGACCGGCGTGCCGCACGCACCGCGGCGTCGACGTCCTCGGCGCCGGCGTCCGGTGCTTCGCCGATCACCTCTTCCGTCGAGGGGGACACCACCGGTATCCGTCCCGGCGAGGTGGGGCGGACCCATTCTCCGTCGATGAGGAAGCTCTCGTGACTGATCATCTTCGACCCTTCGAGTGACACTTAACGACCTTAGGTAACTGTGTCCGTATTCGAGTGCGGTTGACAGTGATTGACGTCTCGCTATTCTAAGCGCATTAGATAACTTGGGGAACTGCCCGGCAGTCCGTTCTCGGTCAATGACGATGGGAGCACCTGCTCATGACCACCACTCTCGACAACGTCCCGCAGCACCTGCGCGTGGACTTCGACATCTACGATCCCGGCCTGTGCGCACCGGCCGATCAGGTCAACGAACGGGTTGCCGAGCTTTCGGCGATCGGTCCGCTCGTGTACTCGGAGCGGTACGGCGGCCACTGGATTGTCACGCGCTACCAAGAAATTCACGACGTACTGCGCGATCCCGCGACCTTCTCCAGTTTCCCGAACAACCTGATCGAGCACGGCGCCGGCAAGTTCCTCCCGCTGGAGGTCGACCCGCCCGAGCACACGGCCTACCGCCACGCGCTGCAGCCGTTGTTCAACCCGAACCGGATGAAGGCGCTGGCCCCGCGCATCCGCGCGATCGTCAACGAATTGATCGATGGTTTCGCCGCCCGGGGCGAGGCGGAGTACATTTCCGAATTCGCCCACGAGATGCCCGCACGCGTGTTCCTCGCCCTGATGGGGTGGCCGCTGGAAGACGCACCGATGTTCACCGAGATGACCGACATTACGCTGCAGGGCAAGCCCGGCCTGTCCGAAGAGGAGAACGTCAAGGTACGCGCCGAGGCGGCTCAACAGCTGTTCGGCTACTACGCGAACGTGATCGCCGACCGGCGCAGCCGTCCCGACGCCGACGACATCACCAAGGCGATCATCGACACCCCGGTCGAGTTCGAGGACGGCAAGCGGCTGCTCACCGACGAAGAGCTGTCCAACATGTTCTTCCTGTTGCTCATCGCGGGGCTGCACACGGTGCAGGGCTCGCTCGCGTGGGGAGTCATGCACCTGTCCGATCACCCCGAGAAGCGTCAGGAACTCGTGGACGATCCCGACATCATTCCCACGGCTGTGGAGGAGATCCTGCGGATCGAGGCCGCCGTGTCGCCGGGCCGCCGGGTCACGAAGGACGTCGAACTCGGTGGGGTGTCGCTGCACGAGGGTGACCAGTTGCTGCTCGTACTGGCGGGCGCCAACCGCGACTCCGCGGAGTTCGAGGACCCGGGCGTGCTCGATCTCCACCGCACGCCCAACCGGCACCTGTCCTTCGGCTCCGGGCCGCACCGCTGCCTCGGCTCGCATCTGGCGCGCGTCGAGCTGACCATCGCCTTCGAGGAGCTCTACCGCAGGCTGCCCGACCTCCGCGTCGACCGGGACAAGCCGTCGGTCTCGCACCCGAGCCAGGTGCGCGGGGTCGCGGCGCTGCCCGTGACGTTCACGCCGGAGTCCTAGGAAACACGGGATCGCTTGACGACGTCCAGCATCGCCTGCGTGTCGACCAGTTTGACGCGCGGGCGATGCTGGGCGCGTCCGGCCTCCCGCTCGTGCGCGTCGATGGCCTTCCAGCCGTTGTAGTCCAGGGCGAGCGGCTGACGGCCCGCGATCAGGTCGTCCACCTCGCCGGCGTCCGTGGGCGGCGCGGTCAGCCGGCCGTTCAGATAGTCCTCCAGTAGCGCCGCCACCGTGTCCTCGGCGCATTTCTTGTTGGTGCCGACGACGCCGGAGGGGCCACGTTTGATCCAGCCCGCGGCGTACACACCCGCCCTCACCCGGCCACCGTCGTTGGGCAGGATGCCGCGCGTTTCGTCGAAAGGCAGGCCCGGCAAGGGGGCGCCCCGGTAGCCGATGGAGCGCAGCACGAGGCCGCACTCGATGTCCCCGGTCTCCCCGGTCGCCACGGCTTTGCCGTCCACAAGCTCGTTCCGGACGACGCGCAGACCGCGAACCCGGTCCTGCCCGAGGACCTCCCGAGGCGAGGACAGGTAGCGCAGCACGATCTGCTTCTTCGCTCGCCGAGGCCGCCCGGCCAGCTCGCGGACCAGTTCGGCTTTGAGGCTTCCCGCCGCTTCACCGTATTCGGCGACCACGTCGAAAGTGGACAGTCCGAGCAGCTCGGGCACCGTGTAGGCGGCCTCGTGTGGTCCGCGCCTGCCGAGGACGACGACCTCGCGGATCCGGCTGGCTGCCAGCGCTTCCAGCGCGTGGTCGGCGATGTCGGTGCGAGCGAGGTCGTCGACGTCGGCGGCGAGGACGCGGGCCACGTCCAGCGCGACATTGCCGTTCCCGACGACGACCGCGCGCTCCGCGGACAGGTCGAAGGCCGTGCCGGCGAACTCGGGATGGCCGTTGTACCACGCGACGAACTCGGTCGCGGGGTGGCTGCCGGGCAGATCCTCGCCGGGAACACCCAGCCGCCGGTCACGGGGCGCGCCCACCGCGTAGAGCACGGCGTGGTGGTGGGCCAGCAACTCCTCGTGCGTGACGTGCGTGCCGACCTCGACGTTGAGATGGACGTGCAGTCCTTTCCGGGTCATCGTGCGGCCGAAGGCCTTCGTCACGGCCTTGGTGCTCTGATGATCCGGCGCGACGCCGAAGCGCACGAGGCCCCACGGGACGGGGAGCCGCTCGAACATGTGGATCTCGACGTCGAGCCCCCGGCGGGTGAGCAGCTCCTCCGCCGCGTAACAGGCCGCGGGGCCGGAGCCGACGATCGCGACGCGAAGCGGACCCGGCTCGGTCGTCTCGATCCGCGGTTTCGCGACGTCGGCCGGATCGGGCGAATAGTCCCGGTGTGCGGGATCTTCGAAATAGCGGGCGTTGATCTCGGAGAACCGGACGTTGTCGTCGGTGAGGTCGTAATCGGGCACGATCGCGTCGACCGGGCAGACCTCGACGCAGGCGCCGCAGTCGATGCACGTCTCCGGATCGATGTAGAGCATCTCGCTGCGCGCGTACTCCGCTTCGTCCGGCGTGGGGTGGATGCAGTTGACCGGGCACACCGGCACGCAACTCGCATCGTTGCAGCAGGGCTGAGTGACGACGTGCGCCATGGCGTTCCTCCGTTAAAACTATTGTCTTTAGGTTAACGGGAAGGAACGGCTCGGGCAAGTCACCGTCGGCGCGAGCGCGACCGCCGCGAGGCCGCCGCCCTCATCGTGATCGCACCTTCGTCCGCGTTTCCGGGATGTCGGCCGGCCACAATGCCCCGCAGGAAGGTCCTGATCGACTCGGCCCACAGCGCCTCGGGGGTCAGTTCGTTCGCGGAGACCGACCGGGCCAGCGAGGGCTGCAGGACGGGATCGAAGTGCGGGAAGATGTCCTTGCGGTCGGCGGCCGGCTTCATCGCCTCCGTCAGCGCGGCGCCGAGGGTGAACCTGTCCAGTCCGTCCATGATCAGCACCCGCTGATGGTCCGGAATGCCCGCCTCGGCCAGGAACCGCGCGGAGACCTCGTAGGTCGGGGCGAACACGTCCCTGGGCATGAACTCGAGCAGGAGCGGGGCCGCGTTCGCATGGCGGAGGATGGTGCGCCGGAAGTTCAGGCTCTGGGTCACGAAGTACTCGATCCAGTGTTCCGGCGCCCGGTCGCGTGGCCGCGGCGTGCTGCGGACGATGAGGCGCGCGACGGCTTCCAGGATGGCGGCCTTGTCGGGGAAGTAGTAGTACAGCGACGGGCCACGCACGTTCATCGCCCTGGCCAGGCGCTTGACGCTGAACGCCTCGAGTCCGTCGGCGTCGATGAGAGCGAGTGCGGACTCGACGATCCCGTCGTAGCTGAGGATCGGCCGGGCAGGACGAGGCATGCGGACAGTATGGCAGTACTGCTTTCCGTAGCGCGTGTTGACAGATTTGTATCTACACTCATAAGGTAATTTTCATAATTCTGAGGGGAGTGCCCCACTGTGACTTCCGATCTCTACGTCGGCGGCAGCTGGACCTCTTCGACGGGCGCGGAACGGGTCACCGTGCTCAACCCGGCCACCGAGGAAGCCATCGGCGACGTGCCGTCGGGAACGCCGGAGGACGTCGCTCTCGCGGTCCGCGCCGCGCGCCGGGCGTTCGAGGACTGGGCGGAGACCGGCCCTGGCGAGCGGGCGAAGTTCGTCGCGCGACTCGCCGACGAACTCGAGCGGCGGCAGGACGAGATCACCGGCGTGCTCGTCGCCGAGGTCGGCACACCGCGCCGCGTCGCGAGGTGGGCGCAGGTCGGGCTCGGCATCGTCGACCTCAGGGAGGCGAGCGCGGCCGCGGCGGAGTTCGCGTGGCAGGAGAACCTGCGCAACTCGCTGATCATCCGCGAGGCCATCGGTGTGGTCGGCTGCATCACGCCGTGGAACTACCCGCTGCACCAGATCACCGCCAAGATCGGCGCCGCGCTCTGCGCGGGCTGCACTGTCGTGGTCAAGGCCAGCGAGGTCGCGCCGCTCACCGCGCGCGCACTCGCGCAGGCGATCGACGCGGTGGGCTTCCCGCCGGGCGTGTTCAACCTCTTGCACGGCTACGGGACCGTCGTCGGTGAGGCGCTGGCCCGGCATCCGGACGTCGACATGGTGAGCTTCACCGGTTCCACGGCGGTGGGCAGGCGGATTCTCGAACTGGCCGCGCCGAGTATCAAACGCGTCGCGCTGGAACTGGGCGGCAAGAGCGCGAGCGTGCTGCTCGACGACGCCGACCTCGCGGTGGCGGTGCCGCACACCGTGCGCGCGAGCTATCTCAACGGCGGGCAGAGCTGCAACGCACAGACCCGCATGCTCGTGGCCCGGCACCAGCTCGCCGAGGCCGGGGAACTGGCCGCCGAGGCCGCCGCCCAGTACGTGCCGGGCGATCCCGCCGACGACGCCACGAAACTCGGGCCGATGGTGAGCGCGGTCCAGCGCGACCGCGTGCTCTCCTATGTCCGCCAGGGGATCGAGGACGGCGCCCGACTGCTCACCGGTTCGCCGGAGCCCTCGCGACGCCACTCGCGTGGCTACTTCGTGGAGCCCGCCGTTTTCTCCGAGGTGGACCCCAATGCCCGGATCGCCCAGGAGGAGATCTTCGGCCCGGTGCTCTCGATTATTCCCTACGACACCGACGAGGAGGCCGTCGCGATCGCCAACGGCACTCCCTACGGTCTCGCGGGCGCCGTGTGGTCGGCCGACGCCCAGCGTGCCCAGCGTGTCGCCCGCCGGCTGCGGGCCACGCAGATCGAGGTCAACGGCGGGAAGTTCAACGCCGCCGCGCCCTTCGGCGGCTACCGGCAGTCCGGTCTCGGGCGCGAGGGCGAAGCGTTCGGCCTCGGGGAGTTCGTCGAGGTCAAAAGCCTGCAGCTGTGACACCCGAAACCTCAAGGAGGAGGTCTTTTCCGATGGTGTTCACCGACTTGCCTTACGACGCGGGGCAGAAGGCCGAGTTCGCGCGTCAGATGTTCGGCCACATCGAGAACCGGACCACCGATCTGGCGGACGAGATCCTCGAAGTGGATCCGCGGTCCTACTCTGATCCCGCGCTCGCGCGGCGGGAACGCGCCGAGATCTTCGGCACCGTCCCGGTCGTGGCCGCGCACGGTTCGCAACTGCCGGAGCCACACGACTTTCTCACCGTCCAGCTGCCCAACAACGAAATCGTGCTGGTGCGTCAGCCGGACGGCGAGGTGCGCGGGTTCGTCAACATCTGCCGGCACCGGGGCGCCCGGCTGGTCATGGACGACGCCGGCTCGCGAAGGTTCTTCAGCTGCCGCTACCACGGCTGGACCTTCGCGGGAGACGGGACGCTGCGGGCGATCGCGCACGAGCCGACGTTCGGCCAGGTCGACAAGAGCTGCCTGGGCCTGCTGGAAGTCCCGGTCGAGCAGCGGCACGTTTCGTCTGGGTCGTGGACTCGGCGCGCGGTGATGTGAAGATCGATGTGGCGCAGTGGCTCGGCCCCGAGCTGGACGACGCGCTGACCTCGTTCGACATGGACTCCTACACCTGTTGCCGCTCCGGTGATTTCGACGAGGAGATCAACTGGAAGGTGCTCATGGACGCCTTCCTCGACGGCTACCACATCGCCTCGACACACGCGGGCACCGTCGCGCCGTACTTCTACAACAACGTGCAGGCGTGGCGGCAGATGGGCAGACACGCCCGCGTGGTGTCGGCGCGCAAGAGCATCGACAAGGTGCGTGAACAGGATCCGTCCGAAGTGGACATCAACAGACACATCACGATCGCGCACTTCATCATGCCGAACATGAGTATCCTCCGGCAGCCCGATCACCTGGAGGTGCTCACCTTCGTGCCCGCGCCGGGCACGGCGGAGGGCACCCGGATGCAGATGCGCATCCTGATTCGCGAGCCCGCCGTCACCGACGAGCAGAAGGCGCGCTGGGACAAGAACTGGGACATCCTGATGGCGGTGCTGCGCGACGAGGACCTGGTCGTCAACCGCGCCTTGCAGCACGCGGTGTCCAATACGGACTTGCCGCCGTTGTTGTTCGGCCGCAACGAGATCGCCAACCAGCACTTCCATCAGTGGCTCGATCGCGCACTCGACGATCCCCGCCACTGGGGCTGATCGGAGGCACTATGGGCTACAGCTTCCAGGCGCACCGGATCAACGGTGGCATCAACGCGGATGAGAAGTACTGGGAGTTCCTCGAGGACAGCGAGTTCCGGCTGCCGCGCTGGATGTGGCCCGCGCACTTCCGTTGCGGCGACTGCGGTTCGTGGGAGCAGGAGTGGGTGCCCGTCGACCCGTTCCGGCTCGGTCTACTCCTGGACACGCAGCTGGCACGCCTTCGACCGGACACGCGAACGGGCCGAGGACGGGCTGCGGATCGGGGCGCCGGTCCGCGGCCACATCGACCCGCCGTCGCCGAAATCCAAGGGCTATCCGGCGCTGCGCTGGTCGCTGGCGGGGGAGTGAGGCAGTCACATGGTGAACGCGGTCATGCGGGGTACGACCGCGGTGGCGGGCGTCGGCGAGACCCCGTACTACAAGCGCGGTACTTCCGGGAAACCCGCGCTGGAACTGGCTTTGCGCGCGATCGTCGCCGCGAGCGAGGACGCCGGGATACACCCGTCGGAGATCGACGGCTTCGTGTCCTACGGTTCCGAGCGCAACGACGGCCAGCGGATGATGCCCGCGCTGGGCACGAAGGAACTCCGCTTCGGCGCGCTCGTATGGACCCACGGCGGCGGCATCCCCGGCGCGCTCGGGCTCGCCGCGAGCGCGATCGTGACGGGGCAGGCCGACGTGGTCGCCGTCTACCGGGCGATGTCGGAGAAGGGCGGTCAGCGGCTGCGCGTCGACGTCGCGCAGGACGACACCGCGGCACAGCACCTGGTCAACGGGCTCGACGCGCCGGCGCAGATGTGCGCGCTCCGCTCGACGCGGCTGATCGAGGCCGAGGGCGTGCCCGCACGGACGTTGCGCGATATGGCGCTGGCGTCCTACTACCACGCACGCCGCAACCCGCGTGCGATCGGCCGGGATACGCCGCTGGACGAGACGAGCTACGAGGAATCACGGTGGATTTCCGAGCCGTACCATCTTTTCGGCTGCTCGAGGGAAAGCGACGCCGGGGCGGCGGTGATCCTCGTGTCCGCGCAACGGGCGAAGGATCTGGCGCAGCCGCCCGCGTATCTGCTCGGGGCACCGACCGGGGCGGTGCGGGGCTGGGGCATGATCGAGGAGAACCAGACCCCGTACTGGTCCTCGGGTTTCCACGGCTTCTGCACGCTGGAAAGCGCCGGTGATTTCATCACGTTCGACAACCTCATCGCGTCCGGCGGGCGGCTGCTGGTCAACACCTCCGGCGGCAACCTCGCCGACGGATTCATCCACGGGATGAGCCTGGTGAACGAGGCGGTGCGGCAGGTTCGCGGCACGTCGGTCAACCAGGTGCCCGACGCCGCCTTGTCGTTGATGACCGGCGGTCCGGGCGATCCCGTCGTCTCGACGGCGCTGCTGGGTACGGAGGCGACGCTGTGACGACGGTGGAACAACTTCACGGGACCTGGGACCTGCTCGATTTCGTCCGCGTCGTCGACGGGAACCCCGTCGGCGACGTGCTCGGGCCCCGTCCCGTCGGGCGGCTCAGCTACCAGCCGGACGGCCGGGTCACGGCACTGCTCATGCGCCGGAACCGTGAATGGCGCGCGGGCGCCGGGTTCCTCACCGCGGACGACAAGGAGCGCGGTGCCGCCGCGCTCGGTTTCGTCGGCTACGGCGGCCGGTTCGAGCTGCGTGGTGATCAGGTCGTGCACCACCTCGATATCTCGCTTTATCCCGAACATCCCGGCACGGATCTGGTGCGCACCGTGCGATGGGAGGCGGGCCTGCTCGTGCTGTCCACGGAGCAGCGCCTCACCCGGTCCGGACGCACGATGTGGGACGAACTCACGTGGCGCAGGCTCGGCATGACGTGATCCCTGTGTAGAAAGGCTCTCGCCCGAGACGGAGTCCTTTGTGGACATGCGCCGGATGTGATCCTGTACGCACATGCCGGCGATGCTCGCGATCTCGCGGCGTCCGCTCCGTCCATGCGGGCACCCTACACCTATCGGACAGTGTCTGTTAGGGCTGGATGGCGGTACATTTCTTGGCATTCCGCCAATAGATGGATATGCCGAGGTGGGAAAGGGTGCGGCCGCGAAATTCGGGGTGATCGAAATCGGGATTCCATTGGCGCGTAAGAGACTTTCTGCTACGAGATGTCACAAGAACGTTCTGGGACGACGGGGTGCCGGGTGGGTAGCAAGCAATTCCCACTTCGGCGAAGTACCCACTTCCCTTAACTATTTCCGTATGGTTTGATCCTCGTCGTCACGCGGCAGTCGACGAGGCGGACATCCGTTGCCGACTTGCACACCGCGCAGGCAATCCTTGTATTCAGCCAGGACAGGGCGATACTTTGCGTGCACGAATGGCGAAACGGGCCAAGGGAAATCGTTGGCTCGGCAGACTGACCGGTGCTTGGGCGCGCCGCCGGTCCCGGGCGAGCATCCGCACGCGCGTGCTCGCGATCGTGCTGATTCCGAGTTTGGCACTGCTCATCACCGGCGCGACGATCGCCGGCATACTTGTCGACAACGGGCTCACGGCCCGGAACTTCTCGGCCTATCTCAGTCAGACGGCCGACCTCGCGGTCAAGTTCGGCGGCGTCGTGCAGGCCGAGCGCTCGGCCAGCCTGCGCGTGCTCGGCGGAGACCGGCAGGCGCAGACCGAACTGACCTCCCGGCGCGATGACACCACCGCGGTGCTGACCATCATGAGCGGCGCGGCGGGCACGTCCGCCAAGGCGACGGGCATCAACCCGGAGGCGATGGCCGCGGCCAACGCGAAGCTCGTCGAACTCGTCTCGCGGCTACCGGTGGTCCGGCAAAGCGTCGATGTCCGGGCCTCGACCGCGACCGAAGTCGACGACTTCTACACGCAGCTCTCCGGATATGTCGTCACCGGCCTGGAAGACATCGCGCGTACGTCCCCGGACTCGTCGAGCGCCACGGAAGAGATCGTCTCGACGGATCTGTACGCGGTCACGGACTCGCAGTCGCGCGCCGCCGGGTTCGCCGCGGCGGACGTCGCGAAAGGCGTGCTGAGTCCGGACGAGAAGTTCGCGCACGCGCAGCGGGTGGGTGGATACCGCAGCCAGCTGGACGCGGCGGTTCCGCGGCTGACGGGCACCGAGCGCACGCGGTACGACGCGCTGGTCGCCAGCCCCGGATGGCAACTCGTGACCAGGGCGGAGAACACGCTTGCGACGACGGGGACACTGGGCGTCGGCCTGGCGGATTTCGTCACTGCCGAACAGCATGTCTCCAGCGAGTTGCTCGGTCTGTGGGGCGATCACTTCCGCTACGCCGAGAGCCTCGCCGAGGACGCGGGCACGACGCTGCTGTGGCAGTCGATCCTGGCCGGCGCCGGGGTGCTCCTGCTCGCGGTCGCCGCGTTCCTCATCGCGTTGCGGCTCGCGAACGCTCTTGTGCGCAGGCTGCGCACACTGCGGACGAAGACGCTGGAACTGGCGCGGGAGACGTTGCCGTCCATGGTCCGCAGGCTCAACGACGGCGAGCCGGTCGACGTCGAATCCGAGATGACCGTGGTGGACGACGGCCACGACGAGATCGGGCAAGTGGCGCAGGCCTTCACCACGGCGCAGCGCACCGCCGTCGACGCCGCGGCCGCCGAGGCCAAGACCCGCGGCGGGATCAACCGCGTCTTCCTCGACATCGCGCACCGCAGTCAGGTGGTCGTGCACCGGCAGCTCGAAGTTCTCGACGCCGCGGAGGCCAAACAGAGCGATCCCGAGCACCTGGAACTGTTGTTCAAACTGGACCATCTCGCCACCCGCGCCCGCCGCAACGCCGAGAACCTGCTGATCCTCGGCGGTGGCCAGCCGGGACGGAAATGGCGGAAACCCGTGGCACTGGAGGAGATCGTGCGCAGCGCGATCTCCGAGACCGAAGGCTTCGAACGCGTCAGCGCGGTGCGCCTGCCCGAGGTACGGGTACTGGGTGCGGTCGTCGCCGACCTGGTCCACCTGCTGGCTGAACTGGTGGACAACGCGATCTCGTTCTCCCCTCCCGGCGCGCCGGTCGCCGTCCGCGGCAACCTCGTCGGCAGGGGAGTCGTGGTCGAGGTCGAGGACCAGGGGCTCGGTATCGAGCTCGCCGAACGTGAGCGGCTCAACGAGACGCTGCACAACCCGCCGGACTTCCAGCAGATGGCGCTGGCCGGTGAGCGCAACCTCGGCTTGTTCGTGATCGGCCAGCTGGCTCAGCGGCATGGGATCGCGGTCAACCTGCTCGAATCGGCTTACGGCGGGGTCAAGGCGATCGTGCTGATTCCGTCGAAGGTGCTCGACGAGGACGACGGCATGACGGCGAAGCAAGCCGACGACGAGCGTTCCGGTGCCCAGCGCGGGAAACGGCGGCAGCCGGAGATGCCCTTCCTGCCGCAAGCCGCCGAGGACCCCGTACCGCGACCGCCCGCGGACACAGAGGTCCCGGCGCGGCACTGGCCGGTCGAGGAGCCTTCCGGTGAACCGGCGACGCCGCGCGCGACGGCCGGGAGCTCGTTCGGTGACACCCCGCGGCCGGGCGCGAAGCCACGCGCGCCGCTGCCACGCCGGCGCCGTCAGGCCCATCTGGTACCGCAACTCCAGCTGGAGGGCCAGGAGAACGCGGCGGCGCCCGCGGCGCGGCGGCTGCGCAGCCCCGAAGCGGCGCGGAACTCGATGGCTTCGTTCCAACGTGGAACGCGACAGGCGCGTGGCGTCTCGGGAGGGCAGAACGGATGAACACGATGGGGGCGCGTAGATGAACGACGATGTGATGGTCACGGCCACGGGCAGCGAGCTGAACTGGCTGCTCGACGACCTGGTCGGCAGGCTCGTCGGGGCCGAGCGAGCGGTGGTGCTCTCCGCCGACGGCCTGTTGCTCGGCCGCTCCGGCGGGCTGAACAGAGCCGACGGCGAGCATCTCGCCGCGATGGCGTCGGCGTTTCGCAGCCTGTCGCGCGGGGTGAGTACCCAGTTCGGCAAGGGCATGGTGCACCAGACCGTCGTCGAGCTCGAATACGGCTACCTCGTGGTGACCGAGGCCGGTGAGGGTGCGTGCATGGCACTGCTCGCGGCCGAGACCGCGGATCTCGGCATGATCGCGTACGAGATGAACGTGCTGGTCGGCAAGGTCGGTGACGCGATGTCGGCCGGCCCGCGAGCTCCGCACACGACATGAGGCAGGACGGCAGCGACTCCTGGTCCGTCGAAGACCCTGGGCCGCTGGTCCGGCCGTTCGCGGTGACGCGGGGGCGTGCCGGGAAGAACGTGCATGATCTCGACATCATCACGCTCGTCGTGGCGGTCCGGCCGGAGACCGAGGCCATGACGCTCGACCGGGAGTACGGCGCGATCCTGCGGATGTGCCAGCGCAGGCCACTCTCGATCGCCGAGATCGCGGCTCAGCTGAACCTGTTGGTGGCCGCGGTCAAGGTGCTGGTCAGCGACCTGATCGACTCGGGTCATCTCATTTTCCGTTCGCCGCCCCCTCCTGCCGAGGGCCGGCCCGATATGCAGCTGCTGCAGGCGGTGCTCGATGGTGTACGCAGACTCTGACGGTGGGCTGGCGCCCGGGCTGAACGGTGTGCGGGCGGTGAAACTGCTCATCGCCGGGGGATTCGGCGTCGGTAAGACGACGATGGTGTCCACGGTCAGTGAGATTCCGCCGTTGCGCACCGAGGAAAGCCTCACCGAGCTCGGTGCCGGGATCGACGATCTGACCGGCGTGGAAGGCAAGACCACGACGACGGTGGCGCTGGACTTCGGCCGGATCACGATCAACCCGCAGGTCGTGATGTACCTGTTCGGCACGCCCGGACAGGACCGGTTCTGGTTCATGTGGAAGGAACTGTCGCTGGGGGCGCTCGGCGCGGTGGTGCTGGCCGACACCCGCAGGCTCGAGGACTGTTTCGGCGCGGTCGATTTCTTCGAGTCCAGGAAGATCCCGTTCCTCGTCGGCGTGAACTGCTTCGCCGGCGCCGATGTCTACGACGAGGACGAGGTGCGCGGCGCGCTCGACCTCGACCCGCACGTCCCGGTGCAACTGTGCGACGTGCGCGACCGCGACTCGGCGAAGACGGTTCTGGTGCGGCTCCTGGAACACGTCATGACCGCGGCGATGTCGATGTAGCGGTCAGTCCGCTTCGAGCGGTACCGGCACGACGGGGCCGAGCACGGCGCCGCCGTCGATGACGAATTCCGAGCCGGTGCTGTAGGTCGCGTCCGCGATGAGGTAGGTCATCAGCGCGGTGACCTCGGCGGTGCGGCCCTTGCGTGGAATCGGCTGCTGGTCGTAGGAGTCTTCGGTGACGTCGGTCGTCATCGGGGTTTCCACGACGCCCGGGTGCACGGACACGATCCTGATTCCCTGCGGCGCGAACTCCAGCGCGGCCGCCTTGGTCAGACCCCGCACGCCCCATTTCGAGGCCACGTAAGCGGGTTCGGCCGCGAATCCCTGCAGGCCCGCGGTGGAGGACACGTTCACGATCACGCCCCCGTGCCCCGTCTTGACCATCGACGGGACGACCTCGCGGATCCCGATGAACTGGGCGGTCAGGTTGATGTTCAGCACCCGGGTGAACTCCGCCGTGCTGGTCTTCAGCCACGGTTTCCACTGCACGACCCCGGCGTTGTTGATGAGCGCGTCCACCGGGCCGAAGGTCTCCTCGGTCGCCGCGACGGCGTCCTTCCAGGACTGGTCGTCGGTGACATCGAGGTGCACGAAGGCGGCGGACTTCCCGAGTTCGTCGGCGAGCGCCTTGCCCTCGTCGTCGAGTACGTCGCCGATCACGACGCGCGCGCCCTCGGCGACGAGACCGCGCACGTGCGAGGCGCCCATGCCGCGCGCACCGCCGGTGACGATGGCGACCACAGTGTTCAGCCGGCCCATTGCGAAACTCCTTACTGTGCCGTTCGGTACCGATGCGGCCACAGCCACGGCGGAAACGGGTTTGTACCGGCCTGTCGGCTGCGGACCGTGTCCGCCTAGTTGTGGCCGGACCGGTCTTCGCCCCCGCCGCCCGTGAGGTACGGCGGAAGCAGATCACGCAGGCGTGCCGCGAGCACCGCCGCGCTTTCGGTGCGGCCGCCACGAAGCCATTGGGCGATCACGCCCATCACGCCCGCCGCCACGTACCGGGCGGCGGTGTCGATGTCGACGCTGTCCGGAAGGGTCTTGATGCCGCGCAGGGTCACCCGGTTCCGTTCGGTGAACGCGTCCTCGACGGCGGAGAAGAACGGCGTGCTCTCGGAACTGAGCAGCCGCTCGTAGAAGGTCGCCCGGTCCGCGATGAACTCGATGACGTCCTGCAGCGATTCGAGGCTCGTCTTGTACGGGTCGTCGAGACGGTGCGCGGCGTCGGTCAGCCCGACCGCTTCGAAGTAGTCGGTCATCGCCGCCATCGCCAGCGCGTCCACGCCGGAGAAGTGGGCGTAGAACGACGTGCGGTTCACGCCGGCCCTGGTGACGACGTCCTTGACCTTGATGTCGGTCGCGCCCTCCGCGGCCAGCTCCTCGAAGGCTGTCACCAGCCGCTCACGAGTGCGCTGGGCACGAACGTCCGCGCTGGAGCCCATGCGGTCGCGCAGGTCGGCCTGTGGTTCCCTCTCGTGTGGCACGGCCACAGTATATACCTCTAACGGACACTGTCCGTTAGGATGAGAGTAACAAAAATGGGCCGGTTCCGGGTAGATTACCCGGAACCGGCCCTGACCGGAGGATGATCAGCCGAACACGGGGAACGTGTTGCTGATGTCGGTCGTGACCGGGATGTCGAAGTACCCGATCCGGTTGCCGGTGAACTCGCCGAAGTAGATCTTGCCCGGCACCGTGTTGTTCAGGTCGCACGGCGACGAGTAGGCGGTCGGCGTGTTCAGTTCGTGGTACTCCGAGGTGTTCACGTCCAGCTGGCCCACCTGGTTGCCGCCGGTGAACGTGCCCTGCATGATGTAGAGCTTGCCGTCGCTGCCGAACCGGAGCTGACCCGGGTTGGGCAGCGGATTGCCCGTCCCGACGTTGCTCGGCAGCCCGTTGCGCAGCGCGAGCAGGTCGTACTCCTTGATCTCGCCGGTCGCGAAGTCCAGGCGGCCGATCTTGTTGCCGAGCGTCTCACCGAAGTAGAGGTACTGGTCGTCCGGCGAAACCTCGAGCCCGCCGGGAAGCGACGCGGGCGTCGGGATCGGATACTCGGTCAGCTTGTGCGTGTAGACGTCGAACAGGCCGATCTTGTTGCCCGTGCCCTCGGCGATCGCGATCGTGTTGCCAGGGCCCTTCTCCATCGCGATCGGCCCGGACAGCGGCGTCGTGATGGGCCACTGCTCCCACTGACCGGTCTGGGTGTCGTAGCTGCCGATGTAGTTGAGCCCGATCGAGGCGAAGTACAGCTTGCCGTCCTTGCCGAAGCTGTCGTCGAACGGGACGCCGAGGCCCGTGTTGATCGAGCCGACGGTGGGCACGGTGACGGGACCGATGTTGCCCCACGGGAACGGGATCGTCTCGATCTTCTGGGTGGCCGGGTCGAGGTGGCCCAGCCCGTTGCCCGTCGCCTCGACGAACCAGATGGTGCCGTCCGGGCCCTTGTTCTGACCGCCCGGCAGGCCGAGCAGGTTCGGTAGCGGCACCTGGCTGACCGCGCCGGTGTTCGGGTCGACGCGACCGTAGCTGTTGCCGACGAACTGGTCCGACCACAGGATGCCCTGGTTGTCGGAGATGACCTCGCAGGGGTAACTCAACGGCGTCGGGAACGGGGCGAACTCCTTGATGGGGCCGGCGCCGTTGACCACGCCCGTGTCCGCGGACGCCGACAGCGGCATGGTGACGGCACCGACGGCGATGGCGGTACATGCCAATGTCGTGGCTATTCTGCGTTTCTTCGTAGCACGTCGCACTGCGAACGTCCTTCCAGTGGCTTCGTTGACATGGATTTCGCTGTCTGGTGTCTGATGTGGACCCCCGACCGAGGCGCACGCTATCACAGCTGTCTTTATAAAGATTAGATACTTGACTCCTTCTGCGCGGTGTCGCCGGCGGGAAGAAGTTCTTCGGTGCGCCGGCGCACCGAAGCCAGCGCGACGCCGCCGAGTCCCAGTGCCGCCAGTACCACGAGCATGAGGCCGACGGCCGTGGCCGGGTTGTTCGAATAGGACAGACGCACTGCCAGCAGCGGAATGCAGGCTGCGCCGAGCATGTTGCCGAACTCGCGGGCCAGGCCCATCCCGCTGTACCGGTACTGGGCCGGGAAGAGTTCGGTGACCAGTGGTCCGGCGGGTGCGACGATGGCGGAGGCGGCGACGCCGTTGCCGAGGAACATCGCCAGCCACAGGCCGGCCGGCCAGCCGGGCTGGATGAGACCGAAGCCGGGAAACGCCAGCGCGCCCGATGCGACCAGGCCGATCGTGATCACGACGCGCCGACCCAGGATGTCGGAAAGCCAGCCGAAAACGGGGATCAGCAGGCCGCAGGACACCTGTGCGATGACGAGCCCGAGAAACGTGTCGTCGCGCGACAGTCCGATGTGGCTTCCCGCGTAGGAGACCACGAACACGAGATAGAAATAGCCGAACCCGGTCTGCGCGGTGACGATCGCGATGATCGCCAGCACCGAGCCGGGCGTGCGGCGCACGATATCCCGCAGGGGCGTCCGGGCCTTGTGCTCCAGGGTGCGGAAACTGGGCGTCTCCGGCAGGCGGAGTCGCAGCCACGATCCATAGGCGACGAGTACGAGACTGAGCAGGAACGGAACGCGCCAGCCCCAGTTCAGGAACTGGGCGGAGGTGAGCAGCGCCGACATGGCCAGCATGGCCAGCGTGCCGAGCATCCCGCCGAACGAGGCGCCGGCCGCGGGCAGTGAACCGAGCAGGCCGCGCCGCCGGTCCGGTGCGAACTCCACCGCGACGAGCGTGGCGCCGCCGAATTCGCCGCTGGCCCCGATGCCCTGCGTGATCCGCGACAGCACAAGCAGAAGCGGTGCGAGCCAGCCGATCGTCGAGTATCCGGGAATCAGGCCGACGCACGCCGTGGCGATCCCCATGGTCAGGAGAGTGAAGACCAGGACGCGCCGCCTGCCGAAGCGGTCGCCGATGCTGCCGAGAAAGGCTCCGGCGACGGGGCGGACCAGGAAGGCGATGCTGAACGTCGCGACCGACTGCAGCGCGGACAGCAGGGTGGACGAGCCGGGGAAGAACACGGTGGGGAAGACGGTCGCGGCCGCCGTCGCGTAGAGGCTGAAGTCGTAGTACTCCAGCACGGAACCGAAAAATCCGGCGGTCGCCGCCTTGCGTCGCGCGCGTCTTTCGTCGCCGGGGGACACGTCGAGCTGCTGGGGCATCGTTGCTCCATTTCGGTGGGCGAGGTTTCTTGCCGGGCCCATTGCGCTGGAGCCCATCGTAACGGACACTGTCCGTTAGGCAAAGTCAGAGATCGAGGAGCAGGCGAGCGCACTTCGCGCGCGAAACGCAGATCATCATCGTTTCGTTCGCCTCCTGCTCTTCAGGTGTGAGCAAGGAGTCCCGGTGATCGGGTTCGCCGCCGAGTACGACGGTTTCGCAGGTGCCGCACGTGCCTTCCTGGCACGAGGACGGCACGTCGACGCCGGCTTCTTCGAGCACCTCGAGAATGGACTTCTCCGGTGGCACGGTCAGCACCCGGTCCGACTGGCTCAGCTCGACCTCGAACGACTGCCGTCGCACCGGTTCGCCCAGCTCCTTCGGGGTGAAGCGCTCGACGTGCAGACTGCCCGGTGGCCATCCCTGGCTGGCCGCTTCCACGGCCTGCAGCAGCGGCTCGGGTCCGCAGCAGTAGATGGCGGTGTCCTCCCAGGGCTCGCCGAGCAGCCAGGCGAGGTCGAGCAGGCCGGTCTCGTCCTGCGGCCGGATGTGCACCTGGTCGCCAAGCGTCGCGAGCTCGTCACGGAAAGCCATGCTCGAACGGGTCCGCCCGCCGTAGAGCAGCTGCCAGGAGGCGCCGGAGCGCTCCACCTCGCCGATCATCGGCACGATCGGCGTTATCCCGATGCCGCCGGCGATGAACAGGTAGTTCTTCGCGGGAAGCAGTTCGAAGTGGTTGCGCGGTCCCCGCACGCTGACCTGAGTGCCCTCGGTCAGCTGGTCGTGGACGAAGGTCGAGCCGCCGCGGCTGTCCGGTTCACGAAGGATCGCGACCTGCCAGGTGCCGGTGTCGGACGGGTCCCCGCACAACGAGTACTGGCGAACGAGATCCTCGGTCAACTGCAGATCCACATGCGCGCCGGGACGCCACGCCGGCAGCGGCGCGCCGCCCGGATCGCTCAGGTGCAGGCGGACCACGTCGTCCGCGAGCGTCTCCCTGCGCGTCACCGTGAGCTTGATGTCCACTTCGTCGTGTGTGCTCTGCACTGGTCCTCCGCCGATCGAGTCTGGCCGCGTGCGGCTCGACTGTAATCCGGGCTATCCCGGTTGTCTATGTAATCATTGATAAGATTAGAAAGTTATGTAAGACTCTCGTCGCCGGGTCGATGAAGACGAAGGGTTGATGGCAGTGGACGTGCGCAACTTCGTGGGCAACAGCTGGGTGGCCGCGGCGGCAGGGAGGACGGCACCGTTCTTCGACCCGTCGACGGGGCTGGAGCTGGGTTCGCTCGCCGACAGCGCGGAGAGCGATGTCGATGCCGCTGTCGCCGCGGCGCACGAAGCGGGCCGCGAGTGGCGTGAGACCTCGCTGCCCGAGCGTGTCGCGCTCATGCACCGGGCCGCCGACATCGTCGACCGCCGTGCGGAGGAGTTCACCGGGCTGCTCGCCGCGGACACCGGTTGCGCCGTCCGGATGTCGGCCGCACTGCAGGTCGCCGGAACCGCGATGCTGCTGCGGGAGTGGCCGAAGTTGGTGTCCTATCTGGAGCGTCCGCAAGCGAGCCCCATCGACGCGTCGGCGTTTCTCGGGCAGTGGGAGACGCACCGGGTTCCGCTCGGTGTGATCGCCGCGCTGACGCCGTTCAACGTGCCGATGTACGTGGTGGGGCAGAAGGCGATTCCCGCGCTGCTGGCCGGGAACACCGTCGTCGTCAAGCCTTCACCGCTCGCGCCGGTCGGGCCGAAGCTGTTCGCCGAGGTCATGGCCGAGGCCGGGTTGCCCGCCGGTGCGCTCAACGTCGTCAACGGCGGTGTGGCTCCGTCGCAGCACCTGGTCGGGCATCCGGGCGTCGCCGGGGTGTCGTTCACCGGCAGCACCGCGACCGGGAGCAAGGTGATGGCCACGGCGGCGGCGTCGCTGAAGCGAGTCCAGCTGGAACTGGGTGGCAAGTCGCCCGCCGTGATCCTCGAAGACGCCGACTTCGACCTCGCGCTGCCCGGTGCCGTGTTCGGCTCCGTGCTGCACGCCGGCCAGATCTGCGTGGCGACCAGCCGCCTGATCGTGCCGCGCAGCCGTTACGAGGAAGCCTGCGACCGGCTCGCGGAGCTGGTGGGCGCGCTGCGTGTCGGCCCCGCCACCGATCCCGATACCGATGTCGGTCCCGTGGTTTCGGCATCCTCGGCCAAGCGGGTGCACGAGATGCTCGCCCGGGCGCAGGACGAGGGGGCGAAGGTCGCCGCGCGGGCGCGGACGAACGGTGAGCTGCCCAGCGGCGGGTACTACGTGGTGCCCACCGTGCTGCGGGACGTGACCCCGGATATGGAGATCGCGCAGGAAGAGACCTTCGGCCCGGTGATCACCGTGCTAGCGGCGGACTCCGTGGACCACGCCGTGGAGATCGCCAACTCCACGCGCTACGGGCTCGCCGCCTCGGTGTGGGGTCGGGATCTGGTGGCGGCGCGGGCGGTCGGCGACCGCATCGAGTCAGGCACGGTCTGGGTCAACGAGTACGGCATGGCGCACGTGTCCGACTCGCCGATGGAGGGCTGGAAACACAGCGGGATCGGCGCGCAGTACGGCACCGCGGCGCTGGACGGACTGACCCGCACCAAGAGTTTCTACACCGCACTGGATCCCGACCCGGCACGGCGGCCCTACGGGCTGCTCGGCGCGCAGTGGAACAACTAACACCGAAAGGACCGCAATAAGCGGGTGCGACGCAGGAGCGCTCGCGTAGGAGGACCGATTGGGTGCGGAACCCCGCATCAACACCGAAAGGACCGCAACGATGCGTCTGGCGAACAAGGTAGTGATGATCACCGGTGCGGGGTCCGGCCTCGGCCGGGTCTCCTCGCAGCTTTTCGCGAAGGAGGGGGCGAAGGTCGTCGTCACCGACGTCCAGGAGTCCCGCGCGAAGGAGACCGTGGCGCTGGTGACCGAGGCGGGCGGTGAGGCCGTCGCGGTGAAGGCCGACGTCACCGTGGAGTCCGAAGTGGAGGCCGCGGTCAACGCGACGGTCGAGCAGTACGGCAGGCTCGACGTGATGTTCGCGAACGCGGGCATCCCCGCCAAGGGCTTCGGGCTCACGCCGTTCGAGGACATCAGCGAGCAGGAGTGGGACGAGACCCACGACGTCGTGCTCAAGGGTGTCTTCTTCTCGGTCAAGCACGCGGTGCGCGCGATGAAGAACAACCCCGGCGGCCCGGCGGGCGGCTCCATCGTCTGCACGTCTTCGGCGGCCTCGCTGGTCGGCTATCCCGGGTTCCCGCAGTACGGTGCGGCCAAGGGTGGCATCAACTCGATGGTGCGCATCTGCGCGGCGTGGGAGATCGGCAAGTACGGCATCCGCATCAACGCGATCTGCCCGACGCACGGCATGTCGGCGAACTTCATCCTGCCGCCGGAGGCGCCGGTTCTCGGCAAGTCCCACGAGGAGATGGCGCCGGAGTGGATTCCGGAGCACTCGCCGATCCCGCTGAAGCTTCCGCGGCCGCCGCGGATTCTCGACAACGCCTACGCGGCGCTGTTCCTGGCCTCCGACGAGTCGATGTACATGTCCGGGGTCAGCATCCCGGTGACGGACGGAGGCACTCTCGCGCAGGTCGCGATCCCGTTCGGGGACAACTGGCGGGAAACGATGACCGAGCAGGCCGCCAAGGGAATCATGGGCGAAGGGAACTGACCACAATGGACCAGACAACCTCGATCGAGGCGTTGCGCGAGCAGCGCCGCCGCGACTACGACGTGTACGCGCAGACCACCATCGCCGAGCACCTCACCGACCTGGCCGACCGGCGCGAGAAATGCCCGGTGAGCTTCTCCGCCGACGGCGGATTCTGGGTGCTGTCCTCCTACGACGACATGAGCAACGTGCTGCGCCGCAACAACCGGGGGTTCATCAGCTTCCCGAACATGCCCGACGGTTCGCAGGCGTTCGGGCAGAAGCGGATGATCCCGCTGGAGATCGACGGCTCGCTGCACCGGCAGTACCGTCAGATCCTCGACCCGTTCTTCTCGCCGGACGCGGTCGCGAAGCTGGAGCCGCAGATCCGCAAGGTCGCGAACGACCTGATCGACAAGTTCATCGAGAAGGGGCACTGCGATTTCGACCCCGACTTCGCCTTCCCCTACCCGGGAACCACGTTCCTCGCGCTGATGGGCTGGCCGCTGCAGGACGCGCCGAAGCTCACCAAGTGGGTGGATGTGTTCCTGCACGGCATTCCCGGTGCGCCGCAGGAGGAGACCGACAAGGCCCGCGCCGAGGCGAGCGCCGGCGTGCACGGCTACGTGATGGAACTGATCGAGAAACGCAAACAGAACCGCACCGACGACATCACCAGCCAGTTGCTCGAAGCCGAGATCGACGGTGAGCCGATCCCGCTGGACGATCTGTTCGACCTGTTCCTGGTGATGATGCTGGCCGGTCTGGACACGGTGCAGAGCGTGCTCGGCCAGAGCATGGCCTACCTGGCCCGCAACCAGGACAAGTGGGCGGAGATGTTCTCCTCGCCGGAGGTGCTCGCGCCCGCGATCGAGGAGCTGCTGCGCTGGTCCTCGCCCGCGGTGCCGACGCGCAACGTCGACGCCGAGACGGCCAAGGTCGGTGACCTGGACCTGCCGAAGGGCGAGCGGGTGCACTGCCCGCTCGGTGCGGCCAACCGCGACCCGAAGTACTTCGAGGACCCGGACGAGGTCAAGTTCGACCGGCCGGCCAAGCCGCACCTGACGTTCGGTCTCGGCGCGCACCGGTGCGTGGGCGTGCACCTGGCCAAGCTCGAGCTGCGGATCGCGTTCGAGGAACTGCACCGGCGGATCCCGAGCTTCCGCCTCGCCGACGGCGTGGAGGTCAAGGAGCACCTCGGGCTGACGTGGGGCGTGGAGAACGTCGAACTCGCCTTCGAGCCCGGTCCGCGCGAGAACGCCTGATTCCGTCAGAAAGGTAAGCACGTCATGGGAGTGCTGTTCGAGGCCGATCCGGCGACCCACGTCGCGGTGATCACCATCGATCGTCCGGAGGCACGCAACGCCGTCAACGGCGAAGTGGCCACCGGCATCGAGGAGGCACTCGATGCGATCGAAGCCGACGACGACATCTGGGTGTCGATCCTGACCGGCACCCCGCCGGTCTTCTCGGCGGGCGCCGACCTCAAGGTCGTCAACGCGGGCAAGGACCGCGAGATGCGGACCAGGAAGGGCGGATTCGCCGGCCTGATCCGCCGCGAGCGGGTCAAGCCGCTGATCGCCGCCGTCGACGGGCACGCGCTCGCCGGCGGCACCGAGATCGTGCTGGCCTGCGATCTGGTCGTGGCCTCGACGAAGGCGACCTTCGGGCTGCCGGAGGTGAAGCGCTGCCTCGTCGCGGGTGGTGGCGGGCTCTTCCGGCTGGGCCGCAAGATCCCGATCACCATCGCGATGGAATGGGCGCTCACCGGTGAGGCGTACCCGGCGACGAGGGCGTACGAAGTGGGCCTTGTCAACGAGTTGTGCGAACCGGGCCAGGCCGTCGCGACCGCGAGGAAGCTCGCCGAGCGGATCACCGTCAACGCCCCGCTGGCCGTGCAGTACTCCCGTGACGTCGTTCTCAACGCCACCTCGCTACCGGACAGCGAGGCGTGGCAGATCTCGAACGAGGCGACCCGCAAGGTCGCCAAGACGAACGACTTCAAAGAGGGCGTCCAGGCGTTCATCGACAAGCGCCCGCCGGAATGGACGGCCTCATGAGCCCGCGTGATGTGGTGATCATCGGTGCCGGGCAGCTGCGCAACAACCGTGAGCGGGACTTCGATTCGGCGACCGAACCGCTGGAGCTGATCCTGCGGGCGGCGGCCGCGAGCGCGGAGGACGCCGGTGTCGGCGCGGCGGAACTGTCCGGTGTGGACCTCGTCGCCGCGGTGCAGATCGTGTCCTGGTCCTACGCCGACGACGCGTGCGTGGTGGCCGAGCGGCTGGGTGCCACCGACGCCCGGTGTGTCACCTCGGGTGCGGGCGGTCACCAGCCGGTCGCGATGCTTCAGCACATCGCGGGCCGGATCGCCGAGGGCGAGGCCGAACTGGCACTGCTGTGCGGCGGTGAGGCGCAGTCGTCGCTGGAGATGTTCCAGCGGGCCGACGCCGAGATCCCGTGGTCGCGTGACCCCGGCGGGCCGGGGAAGTTCGACCGCGCGGTCGGCGGCACCGAGCGCATGTGGGATCTGGGCCTGGTCGGGCCCATCCGGATCTACCCGCTGTTCGAGAACCGGCTGCGATACGAGCTGGGCCAGTCGTTCGCGGAGGCGCAGGACTGGTCGGCCCGGATGTACTCGGAGTTCAGCGCCGTGGCCGCAGGGAACGAGGCGGCGTGGAATCCCGTGCCGCGGACGCCCGAGGAGATCGCGACGGTCGGCCCGAAGAACCGGATGATCTGTTTCCCGTATCCGCTGCTGATGAACGCGACGGCGAAGGTCGACCAGGCGGCGGCGCTGCTCGTCGCGAGCGCCGAGACCGCCGACCGGCTCGGTGTCCCGGAGTCCAAGCGGATCCATGTGCTCTCGGCCGCTTCCGGCAGCGACTGCGAGGACGTGCTGGAGCGGCCGACGTTCGGCGCTTCGGCCGGGATGGCCGGTGCCCTGGACCGCGCGCTCGACGGTGCCGGCCTAGGTATGTCCGATGTGGACGTCCTCGATCTGTACAGCTGCTTTCCGGTCGTGCCCAAGCTGGGCAGCCTCCACCTCAAGGCGACCGGCCGGGCATTGTCCGCCACGGGTGGCCTGACCTCCTTCGGTGGCGCGCACAACAACTACTCCTCGCACGCTCTGGTCGCCGTGACCCGCGAGCTGCGGCGCACCGGTGGCACCGGCCTGGTGTACGCCAACGGCGAGTACGTCACCAAGCATTCGGCGACGGTGCTGTCCGGCCGTGCCCGGCCGGAGGGATTCGTGGCGTCGGAGGCCATCGGGACACCGCAGACGGTGCGCGTCGTTGACCACTACATCGGCGAGGCGGTCGTCGAGACCTACACCGTCGAGTACGACCGGGAGGCCGAACCCGCCCGCGGCTACGTGGTGGCGAGCCTTCCTGGCGGCGGGCGTACCGGTGTGCGGGTATCCAAAAAGGACACCTACACGCTCGGCGAACTGGTTTCCCAGGACAGGGAACCGATCGGCAGGACCGGGCGCATCACCGAGAGCGACGGCCGCCGCACGTTCGCACTGGAAGGAGCGGCATGACGGCGACGCTCGACGCGCACGAGGAGATCGGCACGTTCGGCTACCTGGCGCTGTGGGACGCGATCGCGGAGGTCGTCGGCGATCGTGAATGCCTCGTGCAGAACGGGCACCGGCAGACGTGGGCGCAGACCCGCGAACGGACCGTCGCGCTCGGGTGGTGGCTGACCGCGCACACGCAGGGCCGGCGCCCCGGCGAGCACCACCCGTGGGAGTCGCCCAACGACCTGGTCGGCGTCTACGTGCGCAACCGCCCGGAGTTCCTGGAAGCCATTCTCGGCAGCTACCGCGCCCGGTGCGCCCCGTTCAACGTCAACTACCGGTACAAGGCGGCCGAACTGGCCTACCTGCTCATCGACGCCGCGCCCGCGGTTCTGGTGTACCAGCAGGAGTTCGCGCCGGTTCTGCGTGAGGCGCTGGCCGAACTGCCCGCGGCGCCGCTGCTGGTCTGCGTCGGCGACGATTCGGGAGAGCGGCCGGTCGCCGGTTCCGTCGACTACGAGCAGGTGATCGCCGGGGCGAGCGCCCCGCCGGTCGAGCGGGTGCCTTCCGGCGACGACGTGCATGTGCTCTACACCGGCGGCACCACGGGCATGCCCAAGGGCGTCATCTGGCGGCAGAAGGACGCGATCCCCGGCCCGTGCGGCATTCGCGTGCGCTCGATCGCGCAAGCCGTCGAAGGCGCCCCGCGCCGGGAATGGCTGCGGGTGCTGCCCGCGCCACCGCTCATGCACGGCACCGCGCTGTGGTACGCGTTCAACGCCTGGTCCAGTGGCGGCACGGTGGTGCTCGGCGACAACCCGGTCCACTTCGACGCCGCCGAGATGGTGCGCACCCTGCGCAGGGAACGGGTGTCGTCGCTGGCGATCGTCGGCGACGTGTTCGCCCGGCCGTTGCTGGACGCCGTCGCCGCGACCACGGAACCACCCGGGCATCTGCGGTTCGTGTTCTCCAGCGGCGCGGTGCTGTCCGAACGCTCCTGGGCCGGGTTCACCGAACACTTCCCGAAGGCCCAGGTCATCAACGCGCTCGGCTCCTCGGAAACCGGTCCGCAGGCCAACCAGACGCGCGGCGATGACGGCGGATTCACCGCCGGGCCGAGCACGTGTCTCCTCGACGAGGAGACCGGCGTGCTGCGGGACGCCTCGCTGCCCGGCCGGGGACTGCTGGCCAACGGCGGCTTCCTGCCACGCGGGTACCTCGGGGACCCGGACCGTACGCGGGCCACGTTCCGCACGATCGACGGCCGGTATCTCGCGGTGTCGGGCGACCGGGCCGAGATCGGCGCGGATGGGCGTGTGCGGTTCCTCGGCCGCGATTCGACGGTGATCAACACCGGTGGCGAGAAGGTGTACGCCGAGGAGGTCGAGTCCGTTCTGCTGGCGCTGCCCGGTGTCGGCGACGCGCTGGTGCTGGGGCGTCCCAGCGAGCGGTGGGGTTCCGAGGTCGTCGCGCTGGTGGTCACCGCGCTGACCGACGACGAGCTCAAGACCGCCGTCGCGGACAAGCTCGCCGGCTACAAGGTGCCCAAGGCGTTCCTGCGCGTCGAGCGCGTCCGCCGGTTCGACAACGGCAAGCCCGACTACGGCTGGGCCAGGGCGCGTGCCCAGGAAGGAGACGACAAGTCATGACGATCAAGGTCGGTGTCCGGCTCGCGAGTGCGGTGTGCGACACGCAGGTCATCGTGGTCCGCCCGCCCGCACAGGACGTGACCATCACGTGTGGTGGCGCGCCGATGTACGCACTGGGCCAGACCCCGCCGGAGGTCGGCGCCGCGGAGGTGGACCGCGAGCGCGCCACGCTCATGGGCAAGCGCTACATCCACCCCGAGCTGGGCCTGGAACTGCTGTGCACCAAACCCGGCGACGGGACTCTGCGCGCGAACGGGGCGCTGCTGGAGCTCAAGCAAGCCAAATCGCTCCCGTCCTCGGACTGAAGGAGAACTCATGACCACCGTCCTCGACCATCTGCTGGTCGACGGCCGCCCGCTGGCGGGTGCGGGCGACGAGCGGATCACGCTCGTCAACCCGGCCACCGAAGAGGTGATCGGGTCGGTCCCGGTCGCCACCGCGGCCGATGTGGACGCGGCCGTGCGTTCGGCCTCGGCGACGTTCCGCGCGGACCGGTGGCGCAAGCTCGGGCCGGTCGACCGCGCCGCGTTGCTGCGCCGGCTCGCCGAGATCATCGAGTCCCGTGCCGGGGAGCTGGCCGCGCTGATCACCCGCCAGAACGGCATGCCGGTGAAGATGACGCGCTGGGGCAACGCCTACGGTGCCGCCGCGGCGTACCGGTACTACGCCGATCTGGTCGACGGAACGTCCGAAGAGGACAGCCGACCCGGGCAGGCGGCACACGCGGTCGTGCGCCGCGAGCCGGTCGGCGTGGTCGGGATCATCGCGCCGTGGAACGGGCCGCAGATCCTGGTCGCGTGGAAGCTCGCGCCGGCACTGGCGGCGGGCTGCACCGCCGTGCTCAAGCCCGCGCCCGAGACGAGCCTCGACGCCCACTGGCTGGCCGAAGCGATGCTGGAAGCCGGTTTCCCGCCCGGTGTGCTCAACGTGGTCACCGGCGGCCGCGACACCGGGATGGCCCTCGTGGAACATCCGCTGGTGTCCAAAGTGGCCTTCACCGGCTCGTCGGCGGCGGGACGTGAGATCGCGGCCGCGTGCGGCAGCGCGCTCAAGCCGGTGACGCTGGAGCTGGGTGGCAAGAGCGCGGCGATCCTGCTGGAGGACGCCGACCTCGACGCCTTCACCGGTCAGGTCACGCGGTTGTGCGCCCCGAACTCCGGCCAGGTGTGCTACTCCTGCACCAGGATTCTCGCGCCCGAAAGCCGCTACGACTCGGTGGTCGACGCCGTCGTCGGCGGCATGCGCAGCGCCCGCATGGGCGATCCGTCCGACCGGAACACCGACTTCGGCCCGCTCGTCAGCGCGCGCCAGCGGGACCGGGTCGAGAAGTATGTCGAGATCGGCAACCGCGAGGGGGCCGAAATCGTGCTGGGCGGCGCCCGGCCCTCGGCTCCGTCCCGTGGGTTCTACTACGCGCCCACGGTTTTCCGTGGCGTGCACAACCGGATGAAGATCGCCCAGGAGGAGATCTTCGGACCGGTACTGGTGGTGATCCCGTACCGCGACGAGGACGAGGCCGTCGAGATCGCCAACGATTCCGAGTACGGACTGGGCGGCTCGGTCTTCACGGCCGATCCTGAGCGCGGCATGCGGGTCGCGCGGCGGGTGGAGACCGGCACCATCGGGATCAACGGCTACGACCTGAGCATGGAAGCGCCGTTCGGCGGCCGCAAGGCCAGCGGACTCGGCCGGGAGCTCGGGCCGGAAGGACTGGCGGCGTACTACACGCTCAAGTCGATCTACAACGCACCGGTGGCGTCATGAGTACCGAGCTGACGGGCAAGGTCGCCTTCATCACCGGTGCCGCGCGCGGGCAGGGACGTTCGCACGCGATCGCACTGGCGCGGGCCGGGGTGTCGGTCATCGCCACCGACTGCTGCGCGCAGATCCCGACCGTGCCCTACCCGATGTCCGCATTGGACGATCTCATGGAGACGGTCGCCGCGGTGGAAGAAGCCGGTGGCAAGGGGATCGGCGTGGTCGCCGACGTCCGGTCACCGGAACAGCTCGGCGAAGCCGTGCGGCAGGGCGTGGCGGCCTTCGGACGGCTGGACATCGTCATCGCCAACGCCGGAATCGCCCAGGGCTTTCCCGAGCACGAGACGCACACGCCGAACGAGATCTGGAACGACTACCTCGCGGTCAACCTGACCGGGGCCTGGAACACCATCCAGGCGACCAAGGCCGAGCTCATCGACGGCGGCCGCGGCGGCAGCGTCATCCTCATAAACTCGACTTCCGGGCTGAAGGGCATGTCGCGCGGGGACCCGCGAAGCGACGCCTACACCGCGGCCAAACACGGCCAGGTCGGCCTGATGCGCGCCTACGCGCTCGAACTCGGGCCGCACGACATCCGGGTCAACTGCGTCCACCCGACCGCGGTGGACACCCCGATGATCGACAACCCGGCGATGCGGACCTGGGTCGAGCACAACAAGGCACGCGTCGCGACGGGTTTCGGCGACGCGATGCACGCGGGCCGGCTGAAACCCGAAGAGATCAGCGCGGCCGTCCTCTGGCTCGCGTCCGACGCCACGAAGCACGTCACCGGAGTGTCCCTCCCGGTCGACGCAGGCTTCGCCATCGTGTGAGACGGGAAGGTTCCTGTGGACTTCAATGATTCCGAGCGTGGCGCGGAGTTACGCCGCGAACTGCGCGAGCTCGTGCGGTCGGCGATGCCGCGGGACTACCTCGGCGCGTTCACCAACGACCCGCGCGATCTGGAGCGGGCGCAGAACTTCTGCAAACTGCTCGCGGACAAGGGACAACTGACACCCGCCTGGCCCGTCGAGTACGGCGGCGCCGCGTCCACGCCATGGGAACAGGCGATCATGCGCGAGGAGATGTGGGCGCATTTCGAGCCCCGCGGCGCGCAGTACATGGGCGTGAACTGGGTCGGACCCGCCATCATGCGCTTCGGCACCGCCGAACAGAAGGCCCGGCACCTCGAGAGCATCGCCCGCGGCCAGGTCATCTGGTGCCAGGGCTTCTCGGAGCCGGAAGCCGGTTCGGACCTCGCCTCGCTGCGCACCGCCGCGGTGCCCGACACTGACGGGTGGAGGGTACGCGGCCAGAAGATCTGGACCTCCTACGCGACGATGGCGCAGTGGTGCTTCCTGCTGGCCCGCACCAGCCGGGGCAGCAAGAAACACCATGGCATCACGGTGTTCCTGGTGCCGATGGACCGCGCGGGCATCAGGGTGGTGCCGATCAAGGCGCTGGTCGGCCCGCACCACCTCAACGAGGTGTACTTCGACGACGTGCCGGTGACCCAGCAGGACGTGCTGGGTGAGGTCGACCAGGGCTGGTCGATCGTGCGGGAGGCGCTGGCCTACGAACGGGTCGGCATCGCCCGCTACGCGCGTTGCGACCGGCTGCTCAACCTCGCGCGCGAGATGCTCGCCGACCGGTGGGAGGAGTTCCCCGTCGAGCTGAAACAGCGGTGGGCCAAGGCATTGGTGCACACCAGGCAAGCGCGGCTGCTGGCATACCGCGTCATCGAGAAGCAGGAAACGGGCACCGTCGATCCGGCCGACGCGGCCGCGTACCGCATCGTCGCGACACAGGTGGACCAGGAAGTGGCGGAAGTGCTGATGGACATGATCGAGGAGCGTGCCGTGGGCGCGGGCGATCCGGCCAGGCTGTTCGAGCGCGCGGTGGACGACCACTGGCGCTACGCCCAGGCCGCGACCGTGGCGTCCGGCAGCATCGAGGTGCAGCGCATCCTGCTCTCGCGGACCCTGCTGGGGGCGAAATGAGGACCGAGCTGAGCGACGAGGCACGGGACCTGGAGGGCATCCTCGAAGGCGCCTTCCGGAAGGCCGGCGGATTCGAGCCCGCGCGGAAGGCCGACGCCGGTGCGCCGGTGGACGCGATCCGGAAACTGCTGGAGGACATCGGGATCTGGGACCTGCGGCCCCGCGAGTCCGAAGTGGATGGTGAGGCTGCCGCGGTGGTGTGCCGCGCGGCGGGCCGCTGGGCGCTGCCGTATCCGGTGGCCGAGCGCCTCGCCGGAGGAACCGGGGCCGACGCGATCGCCGTCGTGCCGCTGCCGAATCCGCGGATCAACCTGGCCGACGTGGACCCGGACCTGCGATGGACCGCGCTCGACGGTGACGGCCGGCGCGCGCCCGTCGTCTCGGTGGGCCCGCGCGTCGGCTCCCGGCTCGGTGCCCTGACCTGTCCGGTCGAGGTGGGCGAGTGGGGTGCGGACGAGGGGCTCGCGCCGCTCGCGCTGACCCTGCCGTGCTGGGTGCTGCTGGGCATGGCCGAGGAGGCGCTGCGGATGACCCGGCGGCACCTGCTGGATCGTGAGCAGTTCGGCAAGCCATTGGCGGCCTTCCAGGCGCTGCAGTTCCAGCTCGCCGACACCGCGGCGAGCCTGCAGGGCTTCGAGGAGCTGGCGAAGTACACGTTGTGGTCCGTCCTCAGTGGACAGCCGGGGGCGGCCGCGGACGCGGTGGCGCTGCGGATGTCCGCGATCGAGGTCGCGGAGACCGTGTTCCGCACCGGGCACCAGATGTTCGGGGCGATGGGCTTCTGCGACGAGACCGACCTGTCGTGGCTGTCCCGGTGCAGCCAGCCGATCCGGCGACTGCCCTGGGGCCGTTCGCAGACGCAGGCGCGGCTGCTGCGCAGCGTCGAGGACGTGCCGTTCGCGGGTCTGTTCGCCGACCTGTCCGGCGATGTGCTGGTGCACGGCTCATGACAGGGGAACGCAACGCCGCGGCGGAGTTCTCGCAGCGGGTCGACGCGCCCTACTGGGAGGGCCTCGGTGAGCGCGAACTGCGCATCCAGCGCTGCGACTCGTGTCGCCGCTGGGCCTGGCCCCCGGACTGGCGCTGCCCCGCGTGCGGGTCGTACGACCTCGGCTGGGAGGCGGTCGAGCCGGTGGGCACGGTGTTCAGCTGGATCCGCACCCACTACCCGTTCGTGCCCGCCTACGCCGACCTCGTGCCCTACGAGAACGTGCTGGTCGAACTGCCGCAGGCCGGCGGAGCACGACTGATCGGGTTGCTGACCGGCGGAGCCGTTCGCGTGGGCGACCGGGTGCGCGGCACGTTCGTCGCGGCATCCGGGCGCACGGCGGATCTGCCGGTGCTGACGTGGACGAAGGAGTCCTGACCATGAGCAAGCGGCCCGCCGGTGTGGCGGTTGCGGGAATCGGCATCACGCCGTACCACAAGCGCGGCACGTCGCCCGACGCCGAGCGTAAGCTTCTGCTCAAGGCGATCGACGCGGCCGCGGCCGATGCGGGGATCCCGGCGAGCGAGATCGACGGCTTCTGTTCCTACGGCGCCGATGTCCAGGAGGGCACACGCCTCGCGGGGCCGCTGGGCACCCGGGAACTGCGGTGGACCAGCCTGGTGTGGGGCGGCGGCGGTGGCGGCAGCGCCGGAGCGATCGCCATGGCCGAGGCCGCGATCCTGTCCGGGCACGCGGAGACCGTCGTCGTCTACCGCGCGACCGCCGAATCCTCGAGCGGACGGCTGGCCAAGGCCGTCAGCCAGGGCGTGTTCGGGCCGCACTACGCCGCGCACGGCGTCGATTCCCCGGCACAGGCACTGGGATTGCGCACGCAGCGGCTGATCGAGCACGACGGGGTGCCGCCTTCGGCGTTGCGGGCCATCGCGCGGGCCTGCTACCACCACGCGGGCAAGAACCCGGATGCGGTCGGGCACGGCATGGAGCTCACCGACGAGAAGTACGAATCCTCGCGCTGGATCGCGGAACCGTTGCGCCTGTTCGATTCCTCGCGGGAGAACGACGCCGCGGCGGCGATCATCCTGACCTCCGCCGAGCGCGCCCGTGACCTGACGGACAAGCCGGTCCACCTCCTGGCGTCGGCGATCGGCGCGGACGGGCCCAAGTGGGGCGAGCTGGACGAAAACCACGAGCCGTACACGTCGTCGTCGCAGGTCTCGGCCGGACGGCGGGTGTTCGAGCGTTCGGGCACCACCCCGGCCGACATCGACGCCGTGCAGCTCTACGTCAACTTCACCGGGCCCGCCGTGTCGGCGCTGATCGATCTCGGTTTCTGCACCGCGGAGAACGCGGGCGAGGTGCTGACGTTCGAGAACCTGATCGCACCGGACGGGAAGCTGCCGATCTGTACCGGTGGCGGCGATCTCGCCGAGGGTTTCCTGCACGGCATGGGCAACGCGGTCGAGGCGGTCCGCCTGCTGCGGGGCGAATCCAGCAACCCGGTGCCGGACGCGCAGCTGTGCCTGGTCTCCGGTGGACCCATCTCGGAACTGAGCAGCGTGGCGCTGTTCTCCACAGTGGACGGAAGGTGACCATGTCCGAGTCGGTACTCGCGGGGCTGCGGGTCGTGGAACTCGCCGAGGGGATCCCGGGCCCGTTCGCGGCGCGCCTGCTGGCCGAGGCCGGGGCGGAGGTCGTCAAGGTCGAGCGGCCCGGCGGGGACCCGGCGCGACGGCTGTGGCCCGCCGGATTCGCGACGTGGAACCGCGGCAAGCGCGGCGTCGTCCTCGATGCCACGCGACAGTCCGCATTGGACGAGCTGCTGGCCAGGGCGGACGTGCTCGTGCATTCACTGCCGATCGGGCAGGCCCGTGCACTCGGCCTCGACGAGGACTCGTTGGCGCGCCGCCACCCGCACCTGATTCTCGGCACGGTGCCGGCCTATCCGGAGGGGCACCCGCGCCAGGACTGGGCGGCGAGCGACTCGCTCGTGCAGGCCGCCGAGGGATTCATGGACGAGCAGCAGGGCAACCGGGCTGGCCCGGTGTTCATCCGCATGCCGTTCCCGAGCTGGTGCGCCGGGTATCTGCTGGCCGCCGGTGTGCTCGCCCGGCTCGTGCAACGTGAGCGAACCGGCACGGTGGCCGCCATGCACACGAGCGTCTTCCAGGGTGCGCTGGCGCCCGCGGCGCTGTACTGGCAGCGCGCCGAACGCCTGCCCGCCGGCCTGACCGGGCACACGCTGCCCAAGATCTGGCCGGACGCGGCGCTGAGCATCTTCGAATGCGGCGACGGCGAATGGATCCAGCTCGCCGGTGCGATGGGCGGCTGGCTGGAATCGCCGCCGGTCCTCGAAACCCTCGCGGTCATGGACAAAGTGGACCTCTCCGAGATCGGCGTGACGCCGGAGAACCGGGACGAATGGCAGGAGGTGTTCCGGCAGCACGACTCGGCGCACTGGAGCGCGGAGTTCGCCGAAGCCGACGTGCCGTGCATGCGCATCCGTGACCTCGGCGACTGCTTCAGCGAGGACCAAGCGCGCGTCAACGGCTACGTGGTCGAGGTCGACGACACCGCGATCGGCCGGTGCCTGCAGGTCGGCCCGCCGATCCGGACGAGCCCGCCGAGCGCCCTACGCTCGCCCGCGCCCCGGCTCGGCGAGAGCGACCTCGCCGAAGTCCTCGCCGCCTTCGGTGACCCTCGTCCCGGACTGGCCCGCGCCGCCGCACGGACCCTGCCGCTGGAGGGACTTCGCGCGCTCGACTTCGGCAGTGTCGTCGCCGGTCCCTACGGTGCCCAGTGCCTCGCCGATCTCGGTGCCGACGTGGTCAAGGTCGAGCCGGGCTCCGGCGACCGCGGGCGCGGCCTGACCCAGTTCGCGGGCTCGAACCGCGGGAAGCGGTCGATCGCGCTCGACCTCAAGGCGCCGGAGGCGGCGGAACCGCTGCGGCGGCTCATCGCGAGCGCGGACATCGTGCTGCACAACATGCGCCTGCGTGCCGCCGCCAGGCTCGGCATCGACGGCCCCGGCCTGCGGGCGATCAACCCCCGCGTCGTGTTCAGCCACGTCAGCGCCAACGGCCAGGAAGGGCCGTTCGCGGCCTACCCTGGCTACGACCCGACCGCGCAGGCGCTCACCGGATGGGAGCGGGCGAACGCGGGTGCGGACGCGGGCCCGATGTGGCTGCGCAACTCCATTCTGGACGTCCAAGCGGGACTCGCCGCCACGGTCGGCGCGTTGCTGCAGCTGGTCCAGCGCGAGCGCACCGGTGTCGTCGGTGAGGCGGCCACCTCCCTGCTCGCGGCGGGCATGACGATGGCGAGCGAGGTCGCCGTGCCACTGGACGGCGAGCCGCTTCGCGTGGATCGCATCGACGCCGGGCAGACCGGCGTCTCGCCCGCGCACCGGATCATGCCCGTGCGCGACGGCTGGGTCGCGATCGCCGCCCTCACCGAGGACGAGCAGGCCCGGTTGTACGGGCTGACGGGCACCGCCTCGCCCGCACGAGCGTTCCGCGACCGGACCGTCGACGACCTGCTCGCCGAACTACGCCTCGCCGGGGTTCCGGCCGCCCGGGTCGAGTTCGACCGCATGGACGCCTTCTTCGACGACCCGGCGCACCGTGCGCTCGGCATGAGCCGTTCGCTGCGGACCACCGGCTACGGCGCGCTCGACGTCGTCGGCGGCTTCTGGAGCGCGACACCGGTGGGGGAGAGCGTGCCCGCCCTCGGGGAGCACTCCGATGAGGTGCTGCGCGACCTGGGCTTCGACAGCGGCGAGATCACCGCACTGGCGGAGCGAGGGGTTGTCCTGAAACACGACGCGGAGGTGGTGGCGCGATGAACATCGCGATGTTGCTGGACATGGCGGCCGACTCGGCGGGGGACCGGCGTGCTGTCGGCGACACGACCTTCGCGGAACTGCGCGAGCAGGCCCGCGCGGTCGGCGGGCAGCTGACCGCGCGGGGCGCGGGGCGGCTGGTGCTTGCCGGCGTCAACTCCGAGGCCATCCCGGCGATGGTGTTCGGCAGTGCGCTGGCCCAGGTGCCCTTCACCGCGGTCAACTACCGGCTTGCCGACGACCGGCTCCGCGAGGTGCTGGCTCGCGCGGCACCCGCCGTCGTCGTCGCCGACGAGCGGACCCGGCCGCGGATCGAGGGCGTGCCGAAGCTGGATTTCGCGACGGAAGGCGAGTTGCTCGCCCCGGCTCCGGCCGAACCCGGCGACGGCGGCTCGGAGGTCGCGATCGCGTTGTTCACCAGCGGGACGACCGGAACTCCGAAGCTGGTGCTGCTGCGCCACCACAACCTGGTGTCCTACATTCTGTCCACAGTGGAGTTCATGGCCGCCGAGCCGGATGAGGCCGCGCTGGTCAGCGTGCCGCAGTACCACATCGCCGGGATGGCGGCCGTGCTGTCCAATGTGTATCTGGGCCGGCGGCTGGTGTACCTGCCCCAGTTCGAGCCACGTCAGTGGGTGGAGACCGCGGCGCGGGAACGCGTCACGCACGCGATGATCGTGCCGACGATGCTCGGCCGCATTCTCGACCTGCTCGAGCAGACCGGGACCGAGTTGCCGCACCTGCGGCACCTGTCCTACGGCGGCGGGCGGATGCCGACTCCCGTCGTCGAACGGGCCATGACCCTGCTGCCGCACGTCGGTTTCGTCAACGCCTACGGACTGACCGAGACCAGTTCGACGATCGCGCTGCTCGGCCCGGCCGACCACCGGACCGCCGCGGCGTCCGGCGATCCCACCGTCCGGGCCCGGCTCGGCTCGGTCGGGCGCGCGGTACCGGGCGTGGAGATCGAGATTCGCGATGCCGACGGCGGCGTGCTACCGGCGGGCGAGGTCGGCGAGGTGTTCGTCCGCGGTGAGCAGGTCGCGGGGGAGTACGAAGGCACCGACGCGCGCGACGCCGACGGATGGTTCCGCACCAACGACAACGGCAGGCTCGACGCCGAGGGCTACCTGTTCATCGAGGGCCGGGCGGACGACGTGATCGTGCGCGGCGGGGAGAACATGTCGCCGGGCGAGATCGAGGACGTGCTGTTCCGCCATCCGGCGGTGGCGGAGGTGGCCGTGGTCGGCGTACCGGACACCGAATGGGGTGAGACGGTGGCAGCCGCCGTTGTGTTCGAGCCGGGGCGGCACGCCGACGCCGACGAACTGCGGACGTGGGTCACGCAGCGGCTGCGGTCTTCGCGTGCACCGTCCATTGTGGTCGAGCGCGATGCGTTGCCCTACAGCGAAACCGGGAAGCTGTTGCGCCGGGCGCTGCGGGCCGAGCTCGCCGCGGTCCCGGCGGACCGCGGCTGAGCCCATGGCCACCTCAGTGCGCGGTCCAGCCGCCGTCGACGACGATGGTCTGTCCTGTCACGTACCCGCTGGCGTCGCTGGCGAGGTAGAGCAGGGCACCGTCGAAGTCGGCGGCGGTACCGGCCCGCGGGATGAGCGTGTTGGCGCGCACCCAGTCCTGGACCTTCTGGTGCCGAAGGACTTCGCTCGTCATCTCGCTTTCGAAGAACCCGGGCGCGATGGCGTTGACCCGGATTCCGTGGCGGGCCCACTGCGCGGCCCACTCCCTGGTGATGGATTCGAGGCCGCCCTTCGACGCGGCGTAGGTGGCCTGCGGGAACCGCGCGATGCCGGCGCGCGCGACGATCGACGTGACGTTGATGATCGAGCCGTTCCCGCGTTCCTTCATGGCCGGGAACACCGCCTGGGTCAGCAGGATCGGCGAGATCAGGTTCACGTTGAGCGTGGTGTCGATGTCCTCGGGGGTCTCGTCCTCGGCCCGGACACCGCCCGCGATGTAGGCGGCGTTGTTGATGAGGACGTCGATGTCGCCGACCTCGGCGACCGCCTTGGCCACCAGCGCCGGCACCGCCGCGGGCTGCGAGAGATCGGCGGGCACCGGGACGCAGCCGGGATTCTTCGCGGCGATCTCGGCGAGCAGTTCGCTGCGGCGGCCGACGATCGCCACCTTCGCGCCCGCCTCGGCGAGCGTCTCGGCGAACCTGCGGCCGAGCCCTGCGGTGGCACCGGTCAGGAGCACCGACTTTCCTTGCAGCGAGAAGAGATCTTGTGCGGTGGGCATGTCGCTCCTGTCCTCGATGACGCCATGAATGTATGTAAAGATATTAAAGATAAGGTACCGTATCAACCCGTGCTGAAAGATGAGGGTTCCATGACCGGGCACCCCTACGAGACGATTCTGCTGGAGCGCACCGACACCGGAGTCGCGGTCGTCACGCTCAACCGGCCCGACGTGCTCAACGCGTTCAACGAAGCGATGCGTGCCGACTTCGCTCGCTTGTGGACGGAGATACGCGAGGATCCGGAAATCAACGCCGTCGTCCTGCGGGCGGCCGGCGATCGCGCGTTCTCGACCGGACTGGACGTCACCGAGCGCACCGGGGCTTCCGACAGCCCGTGGCTGGACAAGGCCGCGCCGTGGGCCGAGAACGAGGACCCCGGGCATCAGCTCAGCCCGAAGCGCAACGGCGTGTGGAAGCCGGTCGTGGCCGCGGTGCAGGGAATGTGCGCCGGTGGCGCGTTCTACTGGATCACCGAATGCGACATCGTGATCTGCAGCCCGGAGGCGACGTTCTTCGACCCGCACGTGACCTACGGCATGGTCGCAGCGCTGGAACCGATCGCGCTGTCCTACCGGATGCACTTCTCCGAGACGCTGCGGATGGCGCTGCTCGGGCTGTACGAGCGGATGACCGCGGAGACCGCGAAATCGGCCGGCCTGGTCACCGAGATCGTGCCGAGGGACGAACTCGACGCGCGCGCCAGGCAGCTCGCCGACGCGATCGCCGCGCAACCACCGGCCGCGATCCAGGGCACGGTCAAGGCCATGTGGCAGTCGCTGGACCGCACGCGCGCGCAGGCACTGGACACCGCGCTGATGTACACCCAGGTCGGCAACCCCCTCGGCGCCGAAGGACTCGACCGGAAGGCGGCGAAGCCCGCGCAATGGTGGAAACGATGAACGAGGACGCGCTGCTGCGCGAGACCGCGGCGGAGATCGCCGGGCACTGCGATGCCGGTCGGCACGACGGCTGCTGGAAAGCGTTGAACGAGACCGGTTTCACGGCGTTGCGGGACGCGGGCGACGACGGTGCGCCGATGGCCACGGCCACGCAGACCGCGCTCGTGGTGGCCGAGCTGTCCAAAGTGGTCTGCGGCGCGCCGCTGGTCGGATCCCTGGTGGCGGGCGAGGCGCTGCGGCTGGCCGGTGCCGCCCCGGAAGAGCCCGCGACCGTGGTACTGGCCGACGATTTCGGCGCCCTGGGCGCGGCCGGCGGAACGGCCTGGGACACCACCTCGCTCGGCAGGGCGATCGCGATCGACGGCGGGGAACTGGTCGCCGTCGCGATCGGTGAACCGGTGCCCGCCGGGGATCTCACCCGGGGCGTGGCGCGCACGGAGGGCGTGCCGGAGCGGCTCGGGGCCGTCGACGCGCGGCAGTGTGAGGATTTCGCGCGGCTGCTCGTGACCGCCGACCTGCTCGGCGCGGCCGAGGGCCTGTTCGCCAAGGCGGTCGAGTACGCCAAGCAGCGCGTGCAGTTCGGCCAGGCCATCGGGTCGTTCCAGGCGATCCAGCACATCCTCGCGCGTGCCTTCACCGAGGTCGAAGCCATGCGCAGCACGCTGACCCACGCCGCACGCGCGATCGACACCGGCGAAGACCCGCACACGGCGACGCTGGTGGCCAAGGCCTACGCGTCCGAGGCGGCGGTGTCCGTCGTCGAGGCCGCGATCCAGGTGTTCGGCGGAGTCGCGATCACCTGGGAGTTCCCGGCGCACCTGCACCTGCGCCGCGTGGTGGCCGATGCGGCCGTGTTCGGCTCGGCCGAGCACCTCTACGGACTGCTGCACGACGAACTGGAAGGGGCCGGACGATGACCGAGGACCTCGCGGAGTTCCGCGCCCGGCTGCGGACCTGGCTCGCGGCGAACGTGATCGAGCCGGAACCGGACGAACCACACGCGCTGTTCCTCAAGCGCTGGCACCAGACGCTGTTCCGCGGCGGCTGGGTCGGCCTGTCCTGGCCCCGCGAGTACGGCGGCCAGGGCCTCGGCAACATCTACGACGTCGTGCTCAACGAGGAGATCGGCGAGTTCGGCGCCCCCGACGCGCCGCGCATCGGCTACCTCGGCCGGGCCCTGCTGAAATGGGGGACCGAGGAACAGTGCCGGCGCTACCTCCCCGGCCTGCTCAGCGGCGACGACTACTGGGGCCAGGGCTTCAGCGAGCCGAACGCCGGTTCGGACCTCGCCGGGATCGCCACCCGTGCGGTGCCCGGCGACGGCACGTACACGATCACCGGGCAGAAGGTCTGGACGACGTACGGGGATTACGCCGACTACTGCCTGCTGCTGGCCCGCACCGGCCCGGCCGACGGGCGGCACAAGGGGATTTCCGCGTTCATCGTGCCGATGCGGCTGCCGGGGGTGCAGGTCCGCCCGATCCGCGCGATCACCGACGAGTCCGAGTTCTCCGAGATCTTCCTCGACGGCGTCGAGGTTCCGGCGGAGAACCGCGTCGGCGCGGAGGGAGACGGCTGGGGCATCGCGATGATGACGGTCGCCTACGAGCGTGGCGCGGCCGACGTCGGGTACCTGTCGAAGTTCGGCGCCGCCCTGCACGAGCTACGCGGGGAGCTGGCCCGCACCCGCCCCGGCGATCCGCTGGCGCGCCGGGAGCTGGGGCGGCTGGAAGTGCTGTACCGCGTGCTGAGCCAGCATGTGGGCCGCAGGCTGGGCGAACGCGACGATTCCGACACCCCGCCGGGGCCGGAGATGTCGGTGGACAAACTGCTGATGACCGAGGTCGACCAGGCGCTGCACGAAAGCGCCGTCAAGCTGCTCGGCCCGGCGGCCTTGCTGGGTGCGGAGACCTCACCCTGGCTGCGGCGCTACCTGTACTCGCGGGCCGCGTCGATCTACGGCGGTTCGGAACAGATTCAGCTGAACATCCTGGCCCAGCGCGTGCTGGGGTTACCGCGGTGAAGCGTGCCGGGGCCCGGTTCGCCGGGCCCCTCCGGTCAGGCCTGCTGGCGCAGCTGCAGGTCGGAATGCCGCGCGGTGACCTCGCGCAAACCCCGTACCGCACGCGCCGAGGACGCGTCCACCGTGCGGTTGCCGAACTCCGCGATCACCCGTTTCTGCACGCCGCGGGTGTGGGCACGGGCGAGACGCTCGGCCTCGTCCGCGTCGCCCTTGAAGATCATCTCGGCGATGCGCTTGTGCGCGTCGAGGACGGCGCGCTGCTCACGCCGGTTAGGGTAGCGGCCGGCCTCGGCCACCTCGTGTGCCCACGTCTCCTCCTGCGCGGTCCACACCGCCAGCACGCTGCGCACGACCAGGCGGATCGTCACCTGCGGCACGTGGGCGACGATCAGGTCGTGGAAGAGCCGGGACCGGTGGGTGAACGCCGGCCCGTCCCCGATGGCCTTTTCGGTCTCGGCGATGTTGGCTTCCAGAACCGGGCGCAGCAGCGTGGCGCGGTCCGGCATGCGCGCGCAGCCGGCGGCGCACATCGGTTCCAGCTGGAGCACCGATTCGGCCACGTCGCGCAGCGACACGCGCTCGCCCTGCAGCGTCATGCCCAGCGCGTGCGACACCGCGCCGCCGTCCGGCCGGTGCACCACGGCGCCGCCGACCTTGCCCCGGCGCACCGTGATCAGGCCGTCGACCTCCAGGATGCGCAGCGCCTCACGTACCGGCGGCCCGCTGACGCCGAACTCGGCGATAAGCTCTTCCTGCTTGGGCAGCATGCCCTCGCCGTATGCCCCGTTGAGGATCCGTTCGCGCAGCTCGGCCGCGATCGCCTCGGCGAGGCGGGGCTGCACGCGCGCTCGGCGCGGCGGGTCCAGATGATCGAGCATGTACGGCTCCCAGCAGGGCTTCAAGGGCTAATTGTAGTTAATTTTACACAGATTAGGCGGGGATCGGCGCTGATCGGCGGATCACCGTGTCGCCGGCCCGGGGTGCACGACGAGCCTCGCCCAGCCGTTGTTCACCCCGAGTTTCTCAAACCGGCGGGACTTTTCGCGGTCCACCGTGTAGCCGGGCATGTTGTCCAGCAGGCCCTCGATCGCAAGGCGAAGCTCCATCTTGGCGAGCCAGACACCCATGCAGTAGTGGATTCCGGCGCCGAACGTGAGCGGCGGCCCGTCCCGCCGGTCCGGGTCGATGCGTTCCGCGCAGGGGAACCGGTCCTCGTCGAGGTTCGCGGCGGGGATGACGGCCGCGATGCGGTCGCCCTCCTTGATCGGCACGCCGTCGAGCTCCACGTCGCGCACGGCGGTCCTGGCGACCACCGGTGTGGCGGGGTAGTAGCGGACGAGCTCGTCGACCACGCGCGGGATCCTGCCGCGGTCGGCCGCCAGTTCCCGGCGCAGCTCGCGGTCGGCGTCCAGGTGCCAGACGATGTTCTCCAGCGTCGCGGCCGTGGTGCGCACGCCGCCGAGTACCAGCGACAGGGTCAGCGACACGATCTCGTCGACGGCGAGCGCCGGTTCCGCCGCGACCATGATGCCGATGAGGTCGTCCCCGGGATCGTCGGCGGCCTTGCGTGTCTCGACGACGCGCCGGACCAGCGCTTCGGCTTCGAGGTACCGCGACGACGTGACTTCGGCGACCGAATCCCGGTCGGAGCCGGCCTCGGGGTCGATCGCGAACGCGTCCTCGAGCATCCGGATGAACTCGGCTTTGTCGGCGATGTCGTTGTCCAGCCCCACGAAGTGGAAGATCGTGCGTACGGTCAGCTCGAAGCTGAACTCGGCGGCGAAGTCGAACTCCTCGCGCGTGCGCAGGCCGGCGATGAGGTCGCGCACGATGCCGCGGACCGTGTCGGCCATGCGCTTTTCCACGTACGGGCGCAGGAAATAGCGGCGCAGCGGATCCCGCAGGCGATCGTGCGGCTTGCCGTCCAGCGCGCCGGGAAGGATCAGCGGGGCGTGCGGCGCCGAGGGGATCAGCTTGCCGCCACGCAGGCCGTCGGCGCTGCGCTCGACGGTGAAGTTCTCCGGCTCGCTCAGCACCCGCCGCGCGTTGTCGTAAGTGGTCGCTACCCAGTAGCCGTCATGGCTTTCGGTGTAGCCGAGCGGGCATTTCTTCCGCAGGGCCGCCAGATCCGGTACCGGATCGCGGTTGAAGTCCGGGGAGTGGTGATCGAACTCGACCGCCAGGTCCTTCTTCGCGTTCATCGTGCCGCTTCCTTCCCGTCCGCGCCGACGGTGACCATTGTGCCTCATCTTAACAAAGATTACTATGATGAGCTGTCAAGCCAGTGCGAGGAGGCACACTAGGAGATGACGTTCGTCATTACTCAGGGCTGTTGTCGCGACGCTTCATGTGTCAGCGTGTGCCCGGTCCAATGTATCCGTCCGAGGCCGGGCGACCCGGAGTTCGAGACCGCCGAGCAGCTTTACATCGACCCCGCGGTCTGCATCGACTGCGGCGCGTGTGTCGAGGAGTGCCCGGTCGACGCCATCCACCCCGACCACGGCCTTCCCGCGGAGCTGTCGGACTACCTGGACGTCAACGCGAGCTACTTCTCGCCCATTTCGGACTATGACCGGATCCCGGTTCACCACCGGCGTCCCCGGCCTCCCGAGGATGCCGAGGAGCTGCGGGTCGCCGTGATCGGCACCGGCCCCGCGGCCTGCTACGCGATCACCGAACTCGCCACCAACCGCGGCACGCGGGTCACGGTGCTGGACCGGCAACCGGCGCCGTTCGGTCTCGTGCGGTCCGGAGTGGCGCCGGATCACCCGCACACCAAGCTGATCGGCGACCGGTTCGCCTCCGTGCTGGCCCGGCCGAACGTGCACTGCTTCTTCGCTGTGCACGTGGACACCGACATCACGGTCGAGGAGCTGCTGGAGTACCACCACGCCGTGATCGTCGCGACGGGCGCGCAGGACGACAGGCGACTCGGCATCGATGGCGAGGACCTGCCGGGTTCGCATGGTGCCAAGGACTTCGTGGCCTGGTACAACGGCCATCCGGACCACTCCGCGGACTCCGTGGACCTGTCCGGCGAGCGCGCCGTGATCATCGGAAACGGCAACGTGGCACTCGACATCGGGCGCGTGCTCAGCCGCGATCCCTCGGCACTGTCGCGAACGGACATCGCCGACCATGCGCTCGAAGCGTTGCGCCGCAGCAACATCCGGGAGGTGGTCATCGTCGGCCGCCGTGGCCCGGAGTCGATCGCGTGCAGCGCCGGCGAGCTGGAGGAACTCTCGCAGCTCCCGGGCGTCGATCTGACCGTGACCTGCCCGCAGGAGGAATTCGCGCACTTCGAGTCCTCGCTGAGCACCACAACGGACGATTCCCGGCGACGACGTGCCCAGGTCATCCTGAACGCCGCGGCTTCCGGTGCCCGTCGTCGAATCGACCTGCGTTTCCTGTCGGTCCCCCTCGCGCTGAACGGCACGACTTCGGTGGAGAGCATCACCCTCGCCGGCCAGCGAATCGACCGCTCGGGCGGCGAGCCGCTGCTCGTGGACACCGGCACGACGCGCACGCTCGAGGCGTCACTGGTCGTGCGCGCGATCGGCTTCGCCTCGCAACCCCTCGCGGGTTTGCCCTTCGACCCGGCGAAAGCCATCCTGCCCAACCGCTCCGGTCGCGTCCTGGAGCCGGAGACCGGCGAGACGCTGGCGGGAGTGTATTGCGCGGGCTGGATCAAACGCGGCCCCACGGGGGTCATCGGCAGCAACAAGGTCTGCGCGGAGGAGACGGTCGCCGCGCTCATCGACGACTTCGCCGCCGGACGACTGGGCAAACCGGTGCGCACGCACGAGGACTTCGCGGCCCTGATGAACGAGCGAGTGCCCGAAGTCGTCGATGTGGCGGGCTGGCAGCGCATCGATGCGGCCGAGCGCGAGCGGGGCGCGGCGGCCGGTCGGCCGCGCGTCAAGTTCGTGACCATGGAGGACATGCTCTCCGTCGCCAATGGACGATGAACGCGCTCGCCCCGGGGGCAACGCTTGACCCCGGGCGCCGGACCTGTCAGCCTAAAGGCTGTAGATTTTCGGTCCGAACGGAGCATTCAATGGCGATCTCCCGACTTGTGGGCACGACGCCGGCCGTCATGCTGGCGGCCGGCATGACGATCCTGTTCACCCCGGCCGCTTCGGCGGCCGAGCCCGATGCCATGACGCAGATCGCGCAGGCACTGGCCCAGGGCGACGGCCCGCAAGGTGCCCGGTTGATCTGTACGGCCGGGTACACCGGCGACTCCGTGGCGCTCGGACACTCGCTGAGCAGGGCCGACAATCTCGTGCTGCGGACCGGAGCCGACGACGCGCACGTCCAGCGCTTCGCCGACGCCGTCGACACCGCGTACCGGCGGGCCGGGGTGGCGCCGACCACGGCGGGAGGCTCGTTCGCGATCGGGCTGGCCGACATGCTGGAGGGCTACGCGAGCGCACCGGCGGACCCGCTCGCCTGGTCGACCAGTCAGGCCGGCATCGGCAGCAGCATCCTGCTGCGCGCCGTGCCGTCCTGGGTCCAGGCGCCGATGCCGCCCCAGCGCCCCTGCAGCGCCATCTGAACCGGAAGACCACGGGCGAGCGGGATCAAGCGGGTCCCGCTCGCCCTCGTTCATAGCTGACACACAGGCCTTTTTTCAGGTGATCTCAGGCAGCCGGGTCACGATGTGCCGACCCGGACAGAAGGATCGCCGTGCAAGACAACGACACACCACACAGCGGCTCGCGATGGGAACCGCCCACACCCGAGCAGGGCGGTGCCGGCCACCCACCACAGGCCGCTCCGCCGCAACCCTCGCCCGACGCCGCGGGCGGGGCGACACCTCCGCCGCCGGGCCGGCCGGACCCGTCGCTCGCGGCGTGGCCGACCCCGCCGCCGCCCGCACCGCAGCACCGCGGAGTCCGGTCAGCCGTGGTGGCCGGTTTCGCCGTCGCGGCGCTGGTCGCCGGTGCGGCCGGTGGCTTCGCCGTCGGCCGGGCCACCGCGGGCTCTGGCCAGGCGGACCGCACCGGATCCGGGGATTTCCGCCATCTGCCGGGCGGCTACGGCACCCCGCCGGACTTCGACGGCCGCGGCGGACGGGGCACCTTCCGTGACGGTGACCAGCAGCAGGGGTCCAACACATGACGGCCGTGCCGGTGCGCCGGCACACCGCGGCCGCCCCGGCGTCGAACCGGGCCCGGCTCGACGCCGGGGTCCGCCTGGCCGTGGGCTCCTTGCTGTGGCTGAGTCTGTTGCTCGTCGCCTACTGGTGGGCGGCCGGCGGCGGCTTCCAGGCGTTCACCGGATGGGAGACCGGCCTGACCTCGGCCGGCCGGATCACCGGGCTGCTCTCGGCGGACCTGCTGCTGGTGCAGGTGCTGATGATGGCGCGCCTTCCCCTGGTCGAGCACGCGTTCGGCCAGGACGAGCTGATCCGCCGGCACCGCATCATCGGCTTCACCTCGTTCAACCTGATGCTCGCGCACCTCGTGCTGATCACCTGGGGCTACGCGGCCGGCCGCCTGACCGCGATACCCGGCACGTTCTGGGACCTCACCACGACCTATCCGGGCATGCTGCTGGCGCTGGCGGGCACCGTGTGCCTGGTGCTGGTCGTGGTGACCAGCGTCAAGGCCGCGCGCCGCCGGATCCGCTACGAGTCCTGGCACCTGCTGCACCTCTACGGCTACCTCGGTGCGGGCCTCGCGCTTCCGCACCAGCTGTGGACCGGGCAGGAGTTCCTGGCCTCGCCCGGCGCGACCGTCTTCTGGTGGACGCTGTGGGCGGCGACGGCCGGTGCGGTGCTGATCTGGCGTGTCGCACTGCCGGTGTGGCGCAACCTGCGGCACGGACTGCGCGTCACGTCTGTCGTGCCCGAGGGCGACGGCGTGTACTCGGTGTACCTGACCGGACGGGATCTGCACCGGCTGCCCGTCGAGGCGGGCCAGTTTCTGACCTGGCGGTTCCTCGGCCGCACACAGTGGTCGCGTGGCAATCCGTACTCCCTGTCGGCGGCCCCGGACGGCCGCAGCCTGCGCATCACGGTCAAGAACCTCGGTGACAACAGCGCCCGGACGCCGGCCTTGCGGCCCGGGACGCGCGTCCTGTTCGAGGGCCCTTACGGCAGGCTCAGCGCGCGGGCGCGGTCGCGGCGCAAGGTCGCGCTGATCGGCGCCGGTGTCGGCATCACACCGCTGCGGGCGCTGGCCGAAGGCCTCGACTACGCGCCCGGCGAGGCCGTGGTGCTGCACCGGTTCACCGAACGGCCGCTGTTCGAGCGCGAGTTCCGGGTGCTCGCCCGCGAGCGCGGGCTCGGGCTGATGTGGCTGCCCGGCCACCGTCGCGCCCCGGACTCCTGGATCGGTACCAACGCCGACGGGGCCGACGACCTGACCGCGCTCACCGTCTGGGTGCCCGACATCGCCGAACGCGACGTGTACGTGTGCGGCCCCGAAGCATGGACGGCGGCGGTCCGCCGCACGGTCGAGGCCGCCGGCGTTCCGGCCGAGCGGCTCCACATCGAGAACTTCAAGTGGTGAACCGATGAAACGCATTGTCATGTGGATGCTGTCCACGATCACCGTGCTGGTGCTGCTGTTCGGCTACCACACCTCCACCTCCGGCGCGCTCGCGTCCGGGTCGGGCGTGGTGGCGCCCTCGACCCCGCTGCCCGGCTCCGGCGGCGAAACCACCAGCCCCAGCGCCAGCAGTAGCGCCAGCCCCAGCGGATCGTCCACACAGGACACCAAGACCGTGACCGGACCGGTCGCGCAGACGCGCTGGGGTCCGGTGCAGGTGCAGCTCACCGTGTCGGCAGGCAAGATCACGGCGGTCAACGTGGTCCAGTACCCGGACAACAACCCGAGGGACGAGGAGATCAACTCCTACGCACTGCCGATCCTGGTCCAGGACACACTCAAGGCGCAGAGCGACAAGATCGACATGATCAGCGGCGCCACCGTCACCAGCGAGGGCTACCTGCAGTCCCTGCAGGGCGCGCTGGACCAAGCGGGCCGGTAGCCGCCGGGCGGGGTAAAGGTGTCTATTGTGGACTCTGTGGTAGCGGTTACCGGCTACCGAACACGCGCTCGCGTTTGTACTTGTTCATCATTCGCTCGAACTCGCCGGTTTTCCGGGCACGCTTGCCGGTCTTCCGCCACGGGCGGGCAGCCCACAGAACCAGCAGGACAAGGCCCGCGAAACCACATGTCGCCCTTGGCACCCGGTCGTCTCCTTCAGATCATTTCGGCGCGCGGGATATCGGACGTCCCGCGAACCCTGCGCGAAACGCCAGTCGGTGTGCGGAGAACACTGCACCACAGATCCACGTCGATTGTGAAGGGATAGATTGGTTCCCGTTTGGTTCACCGGGATATGGAATTCCCGTTGTTCTCCGTTACCGGATTCTCTTCGTACACGGGCAGGGAAAAACCGGTTCCATTGAAAACGGGAAACGTGAAATGCGCCTATTTCGAACCGCCCCGTTTTTCGGGCTGACCCAGCGGTGGTCCGGTCGTCTCAGTAGTGGATCGCGCCGCGGTTGCCGCCTCCCGCGCCGATGCTGTCGCCGGTCACCGCGACGGCGCGGGGTGAGGCCAGGAACACCACGACGTCGGCGACTTCCTCGGCGGTCACGATCCGGTGCAGGCTGCTCGCGGCGGCCAGGTCGGCGCGTACCTGCTCCTCGGTCCGGCCGCTGCGCGCGGCCCTGTCGGCGATGAGTGCCGGTGTGCGTTCGGTTTCGACCATGCCGGGGTGCACGACGACCACGCCGACCCCGTGGGGACCCAGTTCGTCGGCGAGGTTGGCGGTCAGCGCGGCCACCGCGACGTTGCGGATGGAGCCGGAGACCGAGCCGGTGCGCCGGGCGTTGAGGCCGGAGATGTTGACGATGCGGCCCCAGCCCTGGGCGGTCATGTGCGGGGCCACCGCGCGGGCACAGCGCAGGTAGCCGAGCACCTTGGTGTCGAAGTCGGCGTGCACGGCCTCGTCGGTCACCTCGGTCAGGGGCGGGACCGGTCCGCCTGCCGGCTGCGCCGCCGCGTTCACCAGGATGTCGACGCCGCCGAGTTCGCCGACCGCCTGCTCGACCATCGATCGCACCGAGGTGTCGTCCGTGGTGTCGGCCGTGACCGTGACGGTCGTCCCGGGCACCGTCGCCGCCGCGGCCGCCAGCGCGGCCTCGTTCCTGGCGACCATGACCACGACCGCTCCCTCGGCGGCGAGCCCGCGTGCGATGGCCAGCCCGATGCCACGCGAGGCGCCGGTGACGATCGCCCGCTTGCCGTTCAACTGAAGATCCATACCGGTCGAGACTAGGCGGCGGCCGGTGCCACCGCGGCCATCACCCGGCCCTCCCGACTCGGCGTGCTCGGTCGACCGGCCGCGGACTCACCCGATGCCGAGGGTGGCCTCGGCGGTGGTCCAGTCGGTGGCGATCGCGTGTTGCGCGGCGGCCAGGGTGACCTTGCCGTCGCACATCGCCTTGTGGAGGGCGTTTTCGACCTTGTCCTTGGCGTTCGGGGACGCACCGGGTTCGGGCCAGAGGTTGCCCGGATCCGACGGTGCGCCGCCCAGCTCCAGCGAGATCAGGTGGTCTTCCTCGTAGTCGCCCGGTTTGGTGTCGGTGTCGCCGTAGGCGGCGATCCCTTGCCGCTTCAGCCCGTCGGTGTAGGACGCCGGCGGGCGGATCGTCTTCGTCCACCCCGATTTACAGACCGTGGACTGGAGGTCCGTCTGCGTCACGGCGGGATTGGTGACACCGGGAGTGCACGCCGGGTCCGGCAGCGGCTGGCCGTTCTCGGTGCGCACATGGCAACCGCTGGTTTTCACCGGAGCGGCCGACGTGGTCGCCGCGGTCGCGGAGGACGACGCCACCCGCGGCGCGTGACACCCCGCCAGGCCGATCGCCGCCACCGCCAAGAGCGCCAGGCTCCATCGCTTCGTGCTCGCCACGCGCAGGAGCCTGTCACACCGACCTCCGCCGGCGGCCGCGGCCGGTGTGCGGTGCCGGTCACAGTCGCCGGACGCGTTACCCGGCGGGCTTGTGCGCGGCGAGCAGATATGCGGTGCTCAGCGCCTCGCGCCAGCCGTGGTTCGGCGTCGCGCGGGCCAGTTCGCCGTTGGTGCGCGGCAGGTACCGGTCCAGCGGCGGAACGAGCAGCGTGGCGTCGAAGTAGGCCGACTCCCGTGCCTCTAGCCCGGCGCCGGCGAACATGTCACGCAAGCGTCGCTCCGAATGAAGGCGGATCCCCGGCTCCACCCGGCCGTGCCGGTGCTCCGGTGGTACCCCGCGCAGTGCCTCGAGACGGCGCAATGTTCTCAGCAGCGGCCAGAACAGCCGGAACTGGACGAAACGGTAGGGGCTTCGCGGGTTGAGCATGGTCACCAGCACGAGACCGCCGGGGCGGGTGACCCGCGTGATTTCGGCGAGTGCGACCGGAACGTCGGTATATTCCAGTATGCCCATGGCGATCACGACGTCGAATTCGCCGTCTTCGAAGGGCAGCTGCTCGACGCGCCCGACGGTGGCCCGGACATCGGAGCCCTCGCCCGCGTTGCGGATACAGGCGTCGACCATGGCCTGCGAACGGTCGAGGGCGGTGATGCGGAACTCGCCCGGTCGCGACTTCTGCACGTCCCGCACCATCATACCGGGGCCGCAGCCCACGTCGAGCAGGCTTCCGCCTCGTACGGCCTGGAGAAAGCGTTCGACCAGCGCGATCCGGGTCCGGGAAAAGTGTGCGGAGGCCCCGTCGTCGTGCGAGGCGGCGTAGGCCTCCGCGGCGGACGCCCCGTCGAACTGCGCCGAGACCGCGTGCTCACGTTCGGAAATGAAGCTCATCTAAGAATCCCTGTCGAGTCATGAGAACGAGAGGACAGGCCGGGGACTTGGGCCGCCACCTTCGAGGCTCGGTCCTGTGTGGGCTTCCCGGTAGGTACGAAGGTCCCTATGTTTTTCTTGTGAGCAAAGCACAAACCGTGCACTTCTCGCGAACCGTCCGAAGTGGACCGGTCGCAAACGGAACAAACGCCCACGCGGCCCACACGGCGACGGGCAAGATCAGCGATTCGGTCCGGGTTCGGCTCTCGCTCGGACGAGGTGCCATCCGTTGCCGACCGGGCAGGGCAGGGCGGCCAGCCGGCCGCCGGAGCGCGCGACGAAACCGGCCGCCGTCGCGGCGTCCGGAAGCACGGCACGATGATCGCAGGCCGGGCATCGTTCGGACTCGCTGTAGGACCAGTCGTTCACGATCTCACCTGAGGGAAATGTCGGCTGCGGTGCCTGACACCGTACCGACCCGGCTCACCGCAGCCGCGGGACGACCTCCGCGGCGACGAGTTCCATCTGCTCGGCCTCGTTGGACAGCGGCGTGAACAGGATCAGCTCCGCACCCGCCGCGGCGACCTCCTGCGCGCCCGCGACCACGTCCGCCGCGGTCCCGGCGACCGCCACCACACCCAGTCCCGGCTTGCCGTAGAGCCGCTCCAGGTCGGCGTCGACCTGCCCGCGGGCGCGGTCGCCGTCGTCGTCGATGGCGAAGTAGATCCGCTTCGCGAAGCCGAAATCCGCCGGGTCGCGGTCGGACTCCGCGAGCGCCTCGCGTACGACGCGCACCTGCTCGGTGAACTTGGCCGTGGTGGTCGAGCCCGCGCCGAAGAACCCGTCGCCGTAGCGGACCGCCCGCCGCAACGCCGCGGGTGCACTGCCGCCGAACCACAACGGCGGGCCGGGCCGCTGCACCGGCTTCGGGTCCACCGCCGCCCCGTGCAGCTGCCAGAACCGGCCGTCGAAATCGACCTTGTCCGACGCCCACAGCTCCTTGAGCAGCCGGACACCCTCGGTGAAGCGGGACACCAGGCTCGTCGGATCGACCTCGAACGCGGAGAACATGCGGCCCTGCCCGCCGGTGCCGACACCGACCTCCAGCCTGCCGCCGCTGAGGAAGTCGAGCGTGGCGAGGCTTTTCGCCAGGTGCACGGGGTTGTGCAGCGGCGTGACGAACACCGAGCAGCCCAGCCGCAGCCGTTCGGTGCACGCGACCGCGTACGTCATCGTCTCGGTGGCGCCCAGATGCGGCATGCCCGACATGGTCAGCACCTGTTCCTGGGTCCAGCCGCTGTCGAAGCCCAGCTCCTCGGCACGCCGGAGGTACGCGCGGAAGGCCGTCGCGTCGAAACCGTCCGCGCAGCCCTGCGGGATGGAGATACCGAATCGCATGAACGCAGCTTAGGGAATGGCGCCCGCGGACACGACGTTGATCGGGACATGAAGCTCTCCGTGCTCGACCGGTCCCGCACCAGGCAGGGGGAGTCGCCCGCGGAGGCGCTACGGGCCACCGTCGCGTTCGCGGTCGAGGCGGAAAAGCTCGGCTACCAGCGGTTCTGGGTGTCCGAGCACCATGGGGTACCGGGCGTGGCGGGTTCGGCGCCCACCGTGCTCGCGGCGGCCGTCGCCGCCGCGACCTCGCGGATCCGGGTCGGCACGGGCGGCGTGATGCTGCCCAACCATCAGCCGCTCGTGGTGGCCGAACAGTTCGGCGTGCTGGAGTCGCTGTATCCCGGCCGGATCGACATGGGGCTCGGCCGGTCGGTCGGCTTCACCGGCGGCATCCGCCGCGCGCTGGGCCACGACAAGCGGGACGCGCGGTCGTTCGGCGAGGGTGCGCGGGAGCTGCTGGGCTACCTCGACGGAACGCAGCGACAGCATCCGGGGGTGCACGCGTTTCCCGCCGAAGGACTGCGGGTGCCGCCGTTCATTCTGGCCACCGGGGCGGGTGCGGATCTCGCCGCGGAACTCGGCCTGCCGCTGGTCATCGGCGCCATCCGGGGTGAGGCGCCGATGATCGAGGCGATCGGCCGCTACCGGGAGAACTTCCGGCCTTCGTCGTGGTCGCCCTATCCCTACGTGGTGGTCTCGGCGACCGTCGCCGTCGCGGGGACGACCGAGGACGCGGAACGCTTGCTGTGGCCCGAGGCCTGGGCGATGACGTACTCGCGCACCCGGGGCGTGTTCCCGCCGCTGATCCCGCCCGGCGAGGTGCCGGTGGGGTCGATGACGGCACGGGAACGCGAGCTGTTCGCCGGCGCGTTGCGTGGCCAGATCCGCGGCACCGGCGACGACGTGGCGCGAGAGCTCGGCGAGCTCGTCGAACGCACCGGGGCGGACGAGGTGCTGGTCACCACGAGCACCTACGACCGCGGGGAACTGCTCGAGTCCTACCGCGGGCTCGCCGACGTGAGCTTGCGCAGCCGCACCGCCACCGCGGCGAACAGCGCGAGCGTCAGCCAGATGTAGGCGTTGTGGTAGACGACGCCGAGATGGTTCCACGACGGGAAGTCCAGGACGCTGCTGCGCTTCGAGCCGAACAGCATCAGCACCCCGCCGGAGGTCACCACGGCCGCCACCAGCAGCCCGAGCCAGGCCAGCACCGCCTTGCGCCGTAGCGACGCGTGCAGCAGGTAGACCAGCAACGCGCCCCACCACACCCAGTGGTGCACCCACGTGTACGGCGAGACCGCCGTGGTGGCCAGGCCGCACAGCGTCACCGCGAGCAGTTCCTGACGGCCGAACGACAGCTTCCGCGCGAGCAGCAGGCACGCCAGCGCGATCACGGCGGCGAGCGCGACCCACAGCAGCTGCTTGCCGCCGTCCAGGCCGATGCTGCGCGCGAACATGCCGCGTAGCGACTCGTTCTGCGGGTTCTCCGGCACGCCGACGCGCGTCGGGTCGGCGAACGCGCCCGACCAGAACGTCTTCGAATCGTGCGGCATCACGGCGAAACCGATGGCGATCGTGGCGACGAACGAGCCCGCCGACACCGCCGCGGCCCGGTAGCGCCGGGTGAACAGCAGATACACCAGGAAGAACAGCGGGGTCAGCTTGATCCCGGCCGCGATCCCGGTCAGCACGCCCTTGCCGCGGAAGGAGTCCGGCAGCGCCATGTCCACCAGCACGAGCGTCATCAGCAGGATGTTGACCTGGCCGAACGCCATCGTCTCGCGGATCGGCTCGCACCACATGAGCAGCGCCGACAGCGGCAGGCTGAACACGACGAGCCGCAGGTCGCGGCGGTAGCCGAGCATCGACAGCGCCGCCCACACCGCGACCGCGAGCGCGACGAAATCGCCGATCGCGCCGACGGAGGTGAACAGGTCGCCGTGCAGCTTCGCCAGCGGCACGAACAGCAGCGCCGCGAACGGCGTGTACACGAACTCCCACACCCCGCGCGTGTTGCCCAGCAGCGGGGTGTCGTAGACCGAGACGCCGTCGACGATGCGCTGCCCGGCGATCTGGTACACGCCCAGGTCCTTCAGGTGCATCAGGCTGCCCATGTCGCCGACGACCTGCTTGACGTACCAGGCGCCGGCCACCGCGCCGAGCACGAGCACGGTCCAGAAGACCGCGGCGGGCACCGCGCGTCTCTCCGGCACCGCGGGCGGCGGCACGGCGGCCGGGGCCTCGACGGCGGAAGATGACACGGTAACCCCCGGTGCAGGACCTGGACGACTGGCGAACGACAAGGGTAACGGCCTGCGGAGACGGCGCCTACGCCGGGCAGAGCGTGCCATTGGCGGGCACCTTGCCGTCGACGAGGAATGTCCGCACGGATTCGCCGACGCACGGCGAGGTGAGCGCGCCGTGCCCGGCGCCCTGCCACGAGATCCGCACGGCGCTCGACATCTGCGCGGTGGCCCTGGTGGTGCCCGTCTCCGGGGTCACCGGGTCGGCGGCGGCGCTGGTCACCAGGATCGGCGGGGTGCCGGCCACCCCGATCGAGGGCATCGCCTCGGTGCGCCCCGGCCACGGCGCGCACCAGACGAGCTGCTGCGTGACGAGGCCGCCGAACAGCGCCGAACGCTGCCGCAGCTGCTGGGTGAGCGCGGTGATGCGGTCCGCGGGTATCCGGGTCGCGGTGTCGTTGCACTGCGTGGCCAGGGCGCCGTCGAACCGGGACGGCGCGACCGGCGAGCCGTTGATCAGTGGTGCGACGAACGCGGCGAGCTGGGTCGGGTTGCCGGTGCGGGCGGCCTGGATGGCATCGGCCAGCTCTGGCCAGCGGGCCGGGTCGCGCAGGCCCATGAGCACCGCGTTGAGTGCGACCCCGGGGGCGAAGGGCACGCCGTTGGCCAGCGTGGGCGGGTTCGCGCGCAGCTGGGCGAGCAGCGCGGTCACCACGCCCACGGCGTCCTGGCCGAGCGGGCAGCCACGGGCCGCGCAGTTCGCGCCGAACGCCTCCAGCGTGGCCTGCTGTGCCGCGGCCAGCTCGCCGAGCACGGTCGCCGGATCGCTGGACGGGTCGGGCACGCCGTCGAGCACGATGCGCCCCAGCCTGCCGGTGAACCGGTTGGCGTAGGCGGTGACGACCTGCGCGGCCTCCCCGCGGGCGATCGCGTTGAGCTTCGGCACGCCCAGTTCCTGGCGGATCTCGTCCAGATCGCCCGCGGTGCGCCACGCGTCGATCGCCTGCTGGGCGCTGCCCAGTTCGATCGAGCACTGCTGGCCGGCCTTACGTGCCGCGTCGAGGACCGGTTCGAGGTCGCCGCCCGCCGGGTCGGTGCTGAGCAACTGGCCGCGCACGTCGGTGGGCACGCAGCCGATCGCGTCGGAGCCGCCGGTGCCGCGCCGGTCGACGCCGATCAGGGAGAACCGCTGCAGCATCGCCGAGGGCAGGATCGCGGCGAGGTGCGCGGCGTAGAGCGTGCCCGGTTCCCCGTCGACGTCGTTGAGCACGAGCAGCGGGATCGGCCCGTCGCCCGCTTTGAGCAGGCCGATGTGGGTCTGCACGCGGCCGGGGAGGTCGGGCGAGTCGAGGACGGACCGGACGTTGCCGCACATGAAGTGCAGCGTGGCCGGGACGGCGGGCGGGTCGAGCCGGGCGCGGGTGTCCTGGTCGCAGTCGGTCCAGTCCACCGATGGGGACTGCGGTTCGGTCAGCGGCGGCAGCGGGACCTGCCGCGCGGTGCTCGAGGCCGGGGCGGTGGAGTGCTGGTCGTTGTCCACCACGGCGGGGCGCTGCGACGGCCCCGCGGTGCAGCCCGCCAGCAGCGCGGGCACCAGCAAGACGAGCGGAAGCAGGGCAGGCCGGCGGAACAAGACGAGTCCCCTCAATTCATGACGTTGCTACTGCGACCTTCGCACGCCCCCGGTGAGCAGCAAGTAAGCGGCCCCACCCACCGCCACGCGAGTCGGGCGTTGCGTGCGCCCGAGTCGCGGGTTGGGCGCGCCAGGGTTGGGCGCTGCGCGCGCCCGAGTCGGGGCTTGCGTGTGCGCGAGTTGGGGTTGGGTGCGCCCGGTTTGGGGGTTGCGTGCGCCCGAGTCGGGCGTTGGGTGCGCCCGAGTCGGCGGCGGCGGCGGTTGCTTGCGCGCGCGAGTCGTGGGTTGGGCGCGCCCGAGTCGGGGGTTGCGCGCGTTCGAATCGGGAGTTGAGGGCGACGAGGCTCATCGAAGCCCGCCCGCTGTGTCGAAAACTCGCACGCCTGGAACGCTCAACTCGCGCGTCGCGAGACCTTCGACTCGCGCGCTTGGAATCCTCGATTCGCACACGTGGAACGCCCGACTCGCGCTCTCGGAACCCTCAACTCGCGCCGTCCGAAAGCCCCGGCGCGCACGCGGAACCTTCAACTCGCGCGCGCAACCTCAACTCCCGCGCACGCAACCCTCGACTCGGGCGCACGCAACCCTCGACTCGGGCGCACGCAACCCTCGACTCGGGCGCACGCAATCCTCGACTCGCGAGGGTGTCAGGGGTGGACTTTGCCCTGGAAGACGGCGGCTAGGTCGTAGCGGGCGGGTTCGTCCAGTTGGGCGTAGCCGCACGAGGACGGTTCGCGGTCCGGGCGCCAGCGGACGAACTGCGCGGTGTGCCGGAACCGCGCCGGGTGGCCGCCCTCGGTGTGCTCGTAGCCGACCTCGACCACGCGTTCCGGGCGCAGCGGCACCCACGGCTGCTCCGTGCTGCGCCACCGCGTGACGCCGCCGGGCAGCCGCTGCCCCGCGACCACGTTGTCGCCGAGCCACGGGTGCGGGCCGTCGGTGATCAGCTCCGCCAGTTCCGTCGCGAGTTCACGCCGCCGCGCCGCGGGGAACGAGCCGACCACACCGGGGTGGTGCAGCACGCCGTTGTCGTCGTACAGGCCGAGCAGCAGCGAGCCCACCGCCTCGCCCGGCTGCGAATCCGCATGCCAGCGCAGCCCCGCGACCACACAGTCGGCGGTGCGGGAGTGCTTGTACTTCGACATGATCCGCTTGCCCGGCTGGTACACCGCGTCCAGCGGTTTGCCGATCACGCCGTCCAGCCCCGCGCCCTCGAACAGGGTGAACCAGTGCCGCGCGGTCTCCGGATCGCTGGTCGCGGGCGTGATGTTGACGCCTTCGCCGGTCAGCTTCTCCAGCCTGCCGCGGCGTACGCTCGTCGGCTCGTCCATAAAGGACACCTCGTCGAGCGCGAGCAGGTCGAACGCCACGAACGTGGCCGGGGTCTGCCCGGCCAGCAGGCTGACCCGGCTCTTGGCGGGATGGATGCGCTCGGTCAGCGCGTCGAAGTCCAGATGCCCGTCGCGCGCGACGACCAGTTCGCCGTCCAGTGCCACGGCGCCGGGCAGTACGTCGGCCAGGCGTTCGAGCACCTCGGGGAAGTACCGGTTGAGCGGTTTGCCCGCGCGTGACTGCAGGGTCAGCTCGTCACCGTCGCGGAAGACCAGGCAGCGGAAGCCGTCCCACTTCGGCTCGAACAGCAGATCCGCGCCATCAGGAATGGTCTTCACCGCGCGGGCGAGCATCGGCTGGATCGGCGGGCGCACGGGCAGCATGCGCGCCATTCTGCCTCAGCGCGCCAGCGGAAGCTTGCTTTCGTAGAACACGAGCGGGCCCTCCACCGGATCGATGTAGGTCTCGTCGTAACGGAAACCGAGCGAACGGACCAGCGCGATGGAGGCGCGGTTGGTGCGCGCGATGGTCGCGTAGACGACGGTCGCCTCGGTGGTGGCGTGCGCCCAGTCGGTGAGCGCGTAGGCGGCCTCGCGCGCGATGCCGCGACGCTGGTACTCGGGCAGCACCTCGTACCCGATCTCGACCACCGCGAGGCTGTCCGGCCGGCTGTGGAAGCCGATCTCGCCCACCAGCCGGCACTCCTCGCGCAGCACGATCCCGCGGGACAGCCACGGCGCGACGGCCGGATCCTCGCGCACCAGCTTGTGGTTGACCTCCGCGGGCACCACGTCCAGCCACGGTTCGGGCACCTCGACGCCCAGCTTCGCCTCGACCCAGGCGCGATCGCGGTCGGCGATGCGCGCCAGGGTTTCCGGGCACAGTTCCACAAGGTCGAGCCGTGGGGAACGGAGCATGTGTTCAGGTTAGGCCCGTTTCCGGTACCGCAACATGGAAAACCCGTCCTCGTGCAGCACCGAGGCCAGTTCCATGCGCCGCGCCTCGCTGGAGAGGCGGCCCATCGCGATGCGGCCCGCGCCGGCGCCCGCGAGGACCGGGGCGACGGTCAGGCACAGCTGGTCCACCAGGTCCTCCGCGATCAGCTCCCCGAACAGATGCGGGCCGCCCTCGCAGTCGATCCGGTACAGCCCGCGCCGCGCCAGCCCGTCCAGCGCCGCGGTCAGGTCGATCATCTGCTCGCCCGCGATGAGGATGTCCGCGCCGGCCTTCGCCAGTTCCGCGCGGCGCTGCTCCGAGGCGTGCTCGGTGGTGATGACGATCGGCGGCACCTTCGTGTCGGTGAACAGTGCGCACGAGGGGTCGATCCGGCCGCTGCCGGTCACCACGGCGATCGGCGGGATCTCCGACAGCCCCAGGCTCGCGCGGCGGGCGCGCCGCTCGTCGTTGGTGCGCGCCCCGCGATAGCCCTCCGACCGCACCGTGCCCGCGCCGACGAGCACGACGTCACACAGGTCCCGCCCGAGCAGGAAGATCCGCTTGTCCGCCGGATGGGACAGCCCCTCCGAACGGTCCTCGAGCGTGGCCGCGCCGTCGGCGGAGGACACGAAGTTCACCTGCACGAACGGCTCGTCCAGGTGCTCGGGATAGCCGTACACGCGGGCCAGGTCGTCGTCGGTCAGGTCGTTCAGTGGGGCAGGCCACAGCTGATCCATGAGATGCATCCCAACACGAGACGACAACGCGGTCGAGCGAGGCTTCCCAGATACGCTCGTAACCATGCATTTGACCGACCGCCGCCCCGAGATCGGGCCCGACGAACTGATCGGTTCGCTCGTGCCACCGCCACGGTTCGACGGCGTCCGGTTCTCCACCTACGTGCCCAATCCGGACGAGCCCAGCCAGGCGCAGGCCGTCGAATCGTGCGCGGTCTTCGCCGGGCGCATCGACGGCGCGGCGCAGCGCAAGCCGAAGTTCCGCCTGTTCGGTGGCGGCGGCAAGCAGCCGAGCGCGGGCGGTCTGTACCTCGACGGCGGGTTCGGCGTGGGCAAGACGCACCTGCTCGCGTCCACCTGGCACGCCGCGCCCTCGCCGAAGGCGTACGGCACCTTCGTCGAGCTGACCCACCTGGTCGGCGCGCTCGGGTTCACCGAGGCCGTGCGGCGGCTGTCCGAGCACCGGCTGCTGGCGATCGACGAGTTCGAGCTGGACGACCCGGGCGACACGATGCTGGTCACGCGGCTGCTGCGGGAGCTGACCGACGCGGGCGTGTACGTCGCGGCGACCTCGAACACGCTGCCGGACAAGCTCGGTGAGGGCCGGTTCGCGGCCGAGGACTTCCTGCGCGAGATCCAGTCGCTGTCGCAGCGGTTCTCCGTGGTGCGCGTGGACGGCCCCGACTACCGGCACCGCGGCCTGCCCGAGCCGCCGCCCCCGGCCGACGAGGAGACGCTGGAAAGCTCCGCGGCCACGCACGAGGGCGCGACGATCGACGAGTTCGACGCGCTGTGCGACCACCTGGCGAGCCTGCACCCGTCGCGCTACGGCCGGCTGGTGGACGGCGTGTCCCGGGTGCACCTGCGCGGCGTGCGTCCGGCGCCGGACCAGAACGTGGCGCTGCGGCTGGTCGCCTTCGCCGACCGGCTCTACGACCGCGCGATCCCGGTGCTCGCGTCCGGGCGGCCGCTGTCGGAGCTGTTCACCGAGGAGATGCTGCAGGGGGGCTACCGGAAGAAGTATCTCCGCGCGGTGAGCCGCCTGATGGCACTGGCACGAGACGCAGTACCAGCGCGATCGTGAGCACGAGGGCGACCGCGAAGCACGTCCCGCCCGCCACGTCGACGGGGTAGTGGTAGCCCAGTCCGACCAGCCCGGTGCCCGCGATGACCGTGACCACCACGGCGAGCACGGCGGCGAGCACCCGTTTCGCCAGCAGCACCAGCACGGTGAGCACGGCGACCAGGCTGACCGTGTGCCCGCTCGGATAGGCGAGGTAGTCGTGCAGCGGGCGGTCGAACAGCGGCTTGAGCACCCACGTGTTGAGCGCGACCGGCACGAGGCTGCCCGCGAGGCAGAGCACGAGACCGTGCCAGCGGCGTTTCCCCGCGCACCACGCGGTCATCAGCGCGATCGCGGGCAGCAGCACGTACGGTTCGGTCGGCTGCACCATGATCTCCAGAAGCGGGCCGCCGTGGTCCACCGGTACCGCGCCGCCGGGCACCCACAGGCCGAGCGCGATCCCGGCGAGTGCCGCGACGGCCGCGACCCAGCTCATACGCCTTCCAGAGCGGGCAGTTCGCCGTCCTTGACGGCTTTCGCCAGTTCGGCGTGGTCGGCCTCGGCCTGGTCGGCGTAGCGCACCGCGTACCGCCCGATGGTCTCGTCGAGGTCGTCGTCGCCGTCGAGGTAACCCGCGAGCAGCCGCGGATGAATGGAGCGGATGTGGGCCCGCGCGAGCAGTGCGCCGGCGAGCCTGCCGTAGTCGTCGAGGTCCTTGCCCTTGAGCGTGGTCGCGTCGATCGAGCCCTTCATGTTGCGGAACTGGCGCACGATGAACGGCCGGTTCTCGACCGTGGTCCAGCCGAGCAGGATGTCGGTCTCGGCCTGCACCCGCCGCGCGCCGTGCACGATCCGCTCGCCCTCGTGCCGCGCGGGCCGGGCGGGCAGGTACGGCGCCAGCGCGGACGGGCGGGCCTCCTTCACTTGCAGCACAAGGTCTTCGTCGGTGTTGCCGTGCAGCAGCGCGACGTAGCTGCGCAGGCCGGTGCTGCCGGTGCCCACGACGCGGAACGCGATGTCGGCGACCCGGTACCGGCAGATCAGCTCCCGCCGCGACTCCCGCAGAGTGTCCATATACGACACCAGTCCGGTGAAGACGGCGTCCGCGGTGGCCTCGTCCACGTGCCGCAGCACGGGCGGATCCTCGACGAAGCGGTGGTGCCGCACGCCGGTGTAGTGGTCCTCGATGTGCTGGGTCCACTTGGCCGAGACCTTGGCGCTGGTGTTCTTGCGGGCCTTCGACGCGGCCTTGGCGAGCTCGTCGGCGAGATCGCCCGCATCGACCTTGTCCAGGGCGGAGGCGTCGGGCAGCGCGTTCCACGCCCGCAGCAGTGGCAGCTCGGCCAGTGCACGCACCGTGCGGCGGTAGGACTTCGCCGCGTCCTCGGCGGCGTCCCGGCAGTCCTTTTCGGACACACCGCCTTCGCGGCCGGCGAGCACGAGACTGGCCGCGAGCCGTTTGAGGTCCCACTCCCACGGGCCGTCGATCGTCTCGTCGAAATCGTTGATGTCCATGACGATCTGCCCGTCCGGGGTGCCGTACAGGCCGAAGTTGCCCGCGTGCGCGTCGCCGCACAGCCGCGCGGCAAGGCCGCTGTCCGGGGTGCCGGCGAGGTCGGCCGCCATGAGCCCGGCCGAGCCGCGGAAGAACGCGAACGGCGAGGCGGTCATGCGCCCGATCCGCAGCGGGATCAGGTCCTCGAGGCGCCCTTCGTTGCTCGCCTCGAGGAACGCCAGTACGCCGGGCCGCTTCGGGCTGGTGACGTCGTGCCCGGCGGGCGGAGACTGTTCCCGCAGCGCCTTGCCGCGTGCGAACAGCTCCTCGGGACTCGTCAGCGATCCGGCGAGTGGGCGTTCCATGTGGACCAACCTACCCGCTAACGGCGGATCACCCCGGCGATCGCGTCGATGCCGCGGTCGAGGTCCTGCTGGCTGATGACCAGCGGCGGAGCGATGCGCAGGGTGTTGCCGTGGGTCTCCTTGCACAGCACGCCCCGCCCGGCGAGCGCCTCGGACGCCTCCCGGCCGGACAGCCCGCCCGGCGTGATGTCCATGCCCGCCCACAGACCGCGGCCGCGCACCTCGGCCAGGCCGTGCCCGACGAGTTCCCCGAGCCGCGCGTGCAGATGCGCGCCGAGCGCGGTGGAGCGCTGCTGGAACTCGCCCGTGGCCAGCAGCCGGATGACCTCCCGGCCGACCGCGCAGGCCAGCGGGTTTCCGCCGAAGGTCGAGCCGTGCTCGCCGGGCCGCAGCACGCCGAGCACGTCGCGGCGGCCGACGACCGCCGACAGCGGCAGGATCCCGCCGCCGAGCGCCTTGCCGAGCGTGTACAGATCGGCCCGCACGTGCTCGTGGTCGAGCGCGAGCAGCGTGCCCGTGCGGGCGAGACCGGACTGGATCTCGTCGGCGATCAGCAGCACCCCCGCCTCGTCGCAGGCCCGTCGCGCCTCGGCGAGGTAGCCGTCCGGCGGCACGATCACACCCGCCTCGCCCTGCACCGGCTCCAGCAGCACCGCCGCCGTGCGCTCGGTGATCGCGTCGCGCAGTGCCGCGACGTCGCCGTACTTGACCACGACGAATCCGGGTGTGAACGGGCCGAAGTGCGTGCGGGCCGTCTCGTCGGTGGAGAACGACACGATCGTGGTGGTGCGGCCGTGGAAGTTGGCGCCCGCCACGATGATCTCGGCCGTGCCGTCGGGGACGCCCTTGACCTCGTACGCCCATTTCCGCGCGACCTTCAGCGCCGACTCGACCGCCTCCGCGCCCGAGTTCATCGGCAGCACCATCTCGGTGCCGGTCAGCTCGGCCAGCTCACGGCAGAACAGCCCCAGCTGGTCGTGGTGGAACGCGCGCGAGGTCAGCGTGACCCTGCCCAGCTGCCCGATGGCGGCCGCGACCAGATCGGGATGCCGGTGCCCGAAGTTGAGCGCCGAATACGCCGAGAGGAAGTCCAGATACCGCTTGCCCTCGATATCGGTCACCCAGGCGCCCTCGCCCTCGGTGATCACCACGGGCAGCGGGTGGTAGTTGTGCGTGCTCCAGCGTTCGTCGAGCGCGACGAAGTCGGCGGTCCTCATGAACACAGGTTAAGGCCAGTCCGGAACCGATCGAGCCGCTGTTCGTTGCGCAGATCCAGGCAAGGACAGAAGATCGTTGCGTCCAAGCGACGTGCCGGACCGCGACCGGGTTCGCCAAGTCGCGGGCGTGTCTGAAAGAGTGCGAACGTGACCGATGAGCTCTCCTTCCTTCGCAAGCAGGCCAGAACCCAGCGGTTCACGCTGGGCACGCCCAGGGAGTTCCGCGTCTCGCCGGACGGGCGGCGGCTGCTGTTCCTGCGGTCGGAATCGGGCACGGACCGGCGCAACAGCCTGTGGGAGTTGGACCTGTCCTCGGGGGCGGAGACCAAGATCGTCGACGCGGCCGAGCTGCTGCCCGGCGAGGAGAACCTGCCGCCGGAGGAGAAGGCGCTGCGTGAGCGCAACCGGCAGAGCGCCGGCGGCGTGGTCGCCTACGCCACCGACGCGGAGCTGCGGATCGCCGTGTTCTCCTTGTCCGGCAAGCTGTACACGGTGGATCTGGCCACCCGCCAGGTGCGTGAACTGGTCGAGGGTGCGGTGGTCGATCCTCGCGTGAACGCCTCCGGCACGCACGTCGCCTACGTCCGCGACCGCCGGCTGCGCGTGATCGAACTCGCCACCGGCGCCGATCACGTGGTCGCCGAGGAGGACGGCGAGGACATCGCGTGGGGGCTCGCGGAGTTCATCGCCGCCGAGGAACTGGGCCGGGCACGCGGGTACTGGTGGTCGCCGGACGGGCGCAGCCTGCTGGTGGAGCGCACCGACCGCGCGGACGTGCCGCGCTGGAACATCGCCGATCCGGCCAATCCGGCAAACGCGGTCAACACGGTCGCCTATCCGGCCACCGGCACCGCCAACGTCAAGGTGTCGCTGGCGTTCTTCGGCCTCGACGGCGCGCGGGTGGACGTCGAACGGGGCGACTGGGAGTACCTGGTGGCCGTGCACTGGTCGGCCGGCGGCCCCCCGGTGCTCGCGGTGCAGCCGCGTGACCAGCGGAGCCTGGAGTTCCTCGCGGTCGACCCGGTCACCGGCGGCACCCGCCTGCTGCACGCAGAGACCGACCCGGACTGGGTCGAGATCGTGCCCGGAGTGCCGGCGTGGACGACCGGCGGCAAGCTCGTGCACGTCAGCGCCGCGGACGGCAGTTACCGGCTGGTGGTCGACGGGGAGCCGGTGACCGGGCCGGAGCTGCAGGTGCGCTCCGTGCTCGACGTCGGCGACGAGGTGCTGTTCAGCGCCTCGGCCGAGGATCCCACACAGATTCACGTCTACCGCACCGAAGACGGCTCGGTCCGCCGTCTGTCCACTTCGGACGGCGTGCACGTCGGCGCAGGTTCGGCCGGGGTGAGCGTGCTCTCGTCGTGGAGCCTGGAGCACAGCGGGCCCGAGGTCTCGGTGCTGCGCGACGGCGTCCCGGTCGCGAAGGTCGCGAGCCACCCCGTGGATCCGGGCATCGAACCGCGCCCGCGCTGGCTGACCGTCGGCGAGCGCGGCCTGCGCGCGGCGCTGCTGTTTCCGGCCGGGCACCGCGAGGGCGACAAGCTGCCGGTGCTGCTCGACCCCTACGGCGGCCCGCACGCCCAGCGCGTCCTGCAGTCGCGCAACGCGTTCCTGACCTCGCAGTGGCTGGCGGACCAGGGTTTCGCGGTGCTCGTCACCGACGGGCGCGGCACGCCGGGGCGCGGTCCGGCCTGGGAGAAGGAGATCGCGGGCAGACTGGCCGAGGTGACGCTGGCCGACCAGGTCGAGGCGCTGCACGCGGTCGCGGCCGAGTATCCCGCTCTCGACCTGAACCGGGTCGCGATCCGCGGCTGGTCCTACGGCGGATACCTCTCCGCGCTGGCGGTGCTGCGCCGCCCGGACGTCTTCCACGCCGCCGTCGCCGGTGCCCCGGTGACCGACTGGACGCTGTACGACACCCACTACACCGAGCGTTATCTCGGTACGCCGCAGGACGATCCGGAGTGCTACGAGCGCAACTCGCTGCTCGCCGCCGCGCCGGAACTGCGCCGGTCGCTCATGATCGTGCACGGGCTGGCCGACGACAACGTGTTCGTCGCGCACGCGCTGCGGCTGTCCTCGGCGCTGCTCGCGGCGGGCCGGGCGCACACGTTCCTGCCGCTGGCCGGTGCGACGCACATGACACCACAGGGCGAAGAGGTCGCGGAAAACTTGATGCGCGTACAGGTCGAATGGATCAAGAAGGAGTTGACGTCGTGAAGCGCTGGGGTCTGACGATTCCGCTGACCGGGGTGCCGCTGACGGCGCACCGCGAGCTGATCGAGCGGCTGCCGGATCTCGGCTACACCGACGTGTGGTCGGCCGAGACGGCGGGCACCGACGCGTTCTCCCCGCTGTTGCTGGCTTCCCAGTGGGCGCCGTCGCTGCGGCTGGGCACCGCGATCGCGCCCGTCTACACCCGCGGACCCGGCCTGCTGGCGATGAGCGCGGCCACCCTCGCCGAGGTCGCGCCCGAGAAGTTCGTGCTCGGTATCGGCACGTCCTCGCCGGTGATCGTGGAGAACTGGAACGCGGGCGCGTTCACCGAGCCGTATAAGCGCACGAGGGACACCCTGCGGTTCCTGCGGTCGGCGCTGGCCGGGGAGAAGGTCACGGAGAACTACCCGACGTTTTCGGTCAGCAAGTTCAAGCTCGAACGGGTGCCCGAGATACCGCCGAAGATCATGCTCGCCGCGCTGCGGCCGGGGATGCTCAAACTCGCGGCGAAGGAGTCCGACGGCGCGATCACGAACTGGCTCGCGCCGGGCGACGTGCCGAAGGTGCGCGCCGAGATCGGGCCGGATGTCGAGCTGGTGGCGCGGATCTTCGTCTGCCCCACCGAGGACACCGGCGCGGCGCGGGCGCTGGGCCGGATGCTGATCTCGAGCTACCTCACCGTGCCGGTGTACGCGGCGTTCCACGACTGGCTCGGCCGCGGCGACGTGCTCGCCCCCATGCACAAGCTGTGGGCCTCCGGCGACCGCAAGGGCGCCAACGCGGCGATTCCGGACGAGGTGGTGGACGAGCTGATCGTGCACGGCAGCCCGGACGTCTGCCGGGAGAAGCTGGAGTCCTATGTGGACAACGGGCTGACCACGCCGGTCATCGCGCTGCTGCCGACGGGTGGCGACCAGGCCGCCCAGGTCGAGGCGCTCGCGCCGCGCGACTGACCGCTGCGAGGAGGGCAATCGTGATCACCAATCCGGACGAGCAGCTGGACGAAGCGGCCGCCTGGCGGCAGGCGGCGGCGCACCTCACGCACCGTCTGCTCGGCGAACTGTCCCACGAGGGTCTTTTCGAACCCGAACCGGCGGGGGAGGATCACTGGCGGCTGCCGCTGGGCGAGGCGGTATACGAGTTCCGGGCGCGCCGTGGCGCGTTCGGCTCGTTCGTGATCGCCCTCGGCAGCGCCACCCGCGCCGCCGAGGGCGGAAAACCCGCGCCCGTCGAGGACCCGCGCGCGCTGCTGGTCGACGCCCGCACCGCGCTCGGGCTGTACGGCTCGCGCCTGGCCGAGGTGCTGACCGAGCTGACCGCCACGATCGCCGACGAGTCGAGCAGGCTGCGCAGCGCGCCCACCGCCGAGAAATTGTCCACAATGGATTACAACCTGGCCGAGGGGCATCTGGCCGGACATCCGCCGCTGGTGTTCGACGCCGGCCGTGCCGGGTTCTCGGCCGAGGACCGCGCGCGCTACGCACCCGAGTCCGGCGAGGACATCCAGCTCCGCTGGTTCGCCGTGCGCCGCGACCACGCGCGCTTCGACGCGATCGACGACCTGGGCGAGAACCTCCTGCAGCTGGAGGAACTCGACGCCGAGCAGCGCGCCGAGTTCACCGAGACGGTGGGCGAGCTGGCGGACTACGTCCTGCTGCCGCTGCATCCCTGGCAGGCCGACGAGATCGTGGGCGTCCGGTACGCGGGCGAGCTGGCCTCCGGTGTGCTGGTCGACCTCGGGCCGGGCTACGACCACTACCGCCCACATCAGACCGTGTGGACGCTGGCCAACGTCGGCCGTCCCACCCGGCGCGACGTGACGGTCCTGCCCGCGCCGGGCGCACCCGTCGTCACCGGCGGGCTCAAGCGGATCAACGCCGAAGCCGGGCTGGGCCTGGAGCTGCTGGGCGGCGTGGCGGGCGTGACCGTGCGTCATCCGCTGTTCGGCGAGCTGCCGGACACCGCGATCGGCGCGCTGTGGAGCGAGCCCGTGCTGTCCCGGGTGGCCGAAGGCGAGCAGGCGCTGTCGTTCGCGGCGCTGCCCTACCGCGATCTCGACGGGCACGCGGTGCTCACCGAGCTGATCCGGCGCAGCGGTCTCGGCGCCGAGCAGTGGTGCGCCGAGGTGCTCGACCTGCTGCTCAGGCCGTTGCTGGGCTGGCTGTGCCAGTACGGTGTCGGGCTCGGCGCGTACGCGCCGAACCTCGTGCTGATCGTCTCCCCGGACGGCAGGCCGCTGCGAGTGGCGATCAAGGACCTCGCGCGCGGCGTGGAGCTGCTGGACGAGGAACTGGACTGTCACCGCCTGCTCGGCGACGCGCCGCGCAGGCCCGCGAACGTGCTGGCCCGTTCGCTGTCGGACGCGGTGTTCGCCGGTCAGCTGCGGTACTGGGCGGAGATCCTGCTCGACGACCTCGACCTGCCGCGCACCCGGTTCTGGGACCTGGTGCGCGAAACCGTCACGCGCTACCGGGCGGACAACCCCGCGTGCGCGGAGCGGTTCGACGCCTACGGCCTGCTCGCGCCCGAGGTCGAGCGCGTCACGCCGAACCGGGAGCACCTGGCGGGGGAGGCGTGGGCGGGCCGCGTGCCCAACCCGCTGCACGGCCCGGCCGCCGACGGGGCCTGGTAGCCGGTCACTGACCCGCGGGGGCCGGCTTCTTCGCGGGCGGAAGCGGCGCGAGCTCGGGTTCGGCAGTGCGCGCCCGCACCCGGGGGATCGCGAACGCGAGCAGCAGCGCGACCCCGACCAGCACGTACGTCGCCGCGGACAGCTGCTGCGGGAACGTCCAGGTCACGTTGACGACAGGGAAGTCGGTCAGCGGCAGGCTGTGGAACGGCGCGAGGTAGAAGAACACCGCCGTCAGCACCGACCAGCCGAACCAGGCCGCCGCCGACCACGACCGCTCGAGGGCGCGCCGGATGCCGTAGGCGAGCATGACCACCAGCGCCGGTGCGACCCACACGTAGTAGTGCGACCACGAGGTGGGCGAGACCAGCAGCCCCAGCCCGGCGTTGGCGACGAGCGCGAGCGCGGGTTCGCTGCGGCGCATCGCCAGCGCGACGAGGAGGACGAGCGCGGCGACGAGCACGATCCAGAGGATCTTCTCGGGGGCGCCGGTCAGGCCGGTGCGCACGAGTACGGCCTCGATGGCCTGGTTCGTCTTGAACGCGGTGCCGCTGACGCCGCCGCCGGACAGCCCGCCCTCGAACCAGTAGCGGACCGAGTCGGAGAAGTCGACGCAGAAGCCGATGACCGCGGCGACGGCGAAGGTGATCCCGGCCCGGATCGCGGACCGGTAGTCCTTGCGGACGAGGAAGAACAGCACGAACGCGGCGGGCGTCAGCTTGATCGCGGCCGCGATCCCAATGCCGAACCCGCGCGGCCACACCGTCCTGCCCGCCAGGCAGTCGATCGCGACCAGGGCCATCATGATCAGGCTGACCTGGCCGAACTGGTAGGTCTGGCTCACCGGTTCGAGGAACACGCTCAGCGGCAGCGCGACCGAGGCGACGCAGAGCCCGCCCATCCGGCCGAGCGTGGGCCACACCGCGCGGGAGACGAGGTAGATCGTCAGTCCGAAGCAGACCGTGCTGATCAGGTACAGCGTGAACACCGCGGCGTCCCACGGCAGCAGCACCAGCGGGCTGAGCAGCACGGCCGCGAACGGCGGGTAGACGAACGGCAGCACGGCGCCGTTGGCGGTCGGCGGCAACGCCCCGTAGAGCCCGTGGCCGTCCCACCAGGACTGAACGCCGAAGCGGTACACCTCGAAGTCGATCTGCGGACGGGTCGGCATCGCGGTGAACATCCCGCGAAAAGCGAAGAACAGCCACACCGCGCACAACAGGGGAACGACCCAGAGGTGTTTACGCATCGCGCCTACCATAGGCGGGCCCCGCGCCGCCACGAGATCGCGGTGGGAAAACCAGCCTTCAGCTGGTGGGTTCTGTTGTCAGACTCACATCCTGGGACTGCGAGCAGGAGGTCCCGGGTACTCGCCGATCATGACCGTGACCGTGGGGTTGCTCGCCGATCCGGGCCTGCCGTTGAAGATCGCCACCGAGGTCGCCGAGGAACTGCGCCGTGCACCGGAACGGCAGGTCAGCGCCAAGATCGGGTGGAACGTGGGGGTGCGCCGCCGTCGGCTCGTGCTCACCGAGGACGGTGAGGTGCCGGTGGCCGAATGCTGCTGGGGATGGTGCGGTACAACCGGCCGTAGTGGCTGGTGCCGAGCCTGTCGCACGCGCTGGCCGCGGCGGCGACCGCGGCGATGGTCACCTGGCTGGTCAGCTACAACGGGCTGTGGGAGCGCCCGTCGCGGCCGCCGACGCGCTGACCCTGGTGGCGGCGCTGGTCGTCGGGAACAGGAGCGGCGCGAGCGGCGGCGGGAGGACGGGGAATGATCGCCCGATGGGTGATCAACGCGACCGCATGCTGCGCGGCGAGTGGTACAAGGACAGCGATCCCGGACTCGTCGCGGAGCGACGTCGATGCCAGCGGCTGCTGGACCGGTTCAACGCCACCACGGCGGATGGGGACGCGGAGCGGCAGGAGATCCTGCGCGAGCTGCTCGGCGGAATCGGCGCGGGCTCCTGGATCATGCCGCGCTTCCAGTGCGACTACGGCCACCCGATCACGCTCGGCAGCAACAGCTTCCTCAACTACGACGCGATCCTGATGGACTGCGCGCCCATCACGATCGGCGACGACGTGTCGATCGGCCCGCGGGCGCAACTGCTCACCGCACTACATCCGATCGAGGACCACCAGCGCGGGACTGTAAAACGAGCGGTGTAATTCCCGATCATGGAAGTGCACCTGATGACCGACATGATGTCCGGCGTGGAGAACGCTGAGGACTTGAACCCCGTGTCCGGGCTGGATGGCCTGGACGAGCAGC
>NZ_JAAXLS010000025.1 GCF_012328925.1 Amycolatopsis acididurans | reverse complement strand
GGGGAGGAACGGGTCGGCGGGATTCCCACCGCGGCGCTGTCGTTGTGATGGGCGCTGGCCGTGCTCGTGCCTCCACACAGCAGTGCCGTGAGGGCGTCCCTCACGGCACTGCTGCACGCGTTGCTGCTGGAAAATACGGAGCCTTACGGCTGCGTGGCTTCCGTCGTGCGGGGGATCGGGCTGGGCGGCATGGCCCTGGCAGCGGTCGCCTCGGACCCCTCGCGGGCGATCGGCAAGGGCGTGGCGCGACGGCCGGTGCGGTCGGCCAGCTCCTCTTCGGCCTCGTCCAGGAAATCGTCGACCTCGCGCTCGTCGTAGCCGCGCTTGCCGATCAGCGGCTTGCTGAACGCCACGTGGTGCACCTCGGCCGCAGTGAGGTCATCCTCGTCGGCCAGGGTCTTGGCGATGCGCCGGACGAACTCGTCGACCTCGTTCTTGGCATAGCCGCGCCGCCCGATCGGCGCGTTACCGAACTCGATGCGGTAGACGTCTTCGGCGGTAAGGGACATGAAGAGTTCTCCGATTCAGCGTGGACGGGAAGTTTCCCCGCTTTCCGTCCTAGCCGCGCCGGAACGCGCTGGGAAGGGCCGAAAGAACTCAACGACTCGATCGTGCGCCGACGCGCATACGTGTGAGTGAATTCAGGCTACTGAGCGTGGAAGGTGTTCTGGGCCGCCGTCAGCCCTTTGCCGACCAGCTCTTCCACCGCGTCGGCACACCGGTCCACCTCGAACGGGAGCTCCTTGCGCTCAACCGTCGAGAAGTCCTTGAGCACGAAATCCGCCGGATCCATCCGGCCCGGCGGCCGCCCGATCCCGAAACGAACCCGGAAATAGTCGCGGGTCCCCAGCGATTTGGTGATCGAGCGCAGCCCGTTGTGGCCGTTGTCGCCACCGCCGAGCTTCAGCTTTATCGCTCCGAAATCAACATCGAGTTCGTCATGCACGACGACGATGCTGCTCGGATCGATCTTGTAGAACTTGGCCGTGCCGGAAACCGGCCCGCCGGAGAGGTTCATGAACGAACGTGGCTTGACCAGCACGACACGGCGCCCCGCGAGGCGCCCTTCCAGCACGTCGGCGCCTGCTTTGTGCGCCTTGAACTTGCCGCCGACGCGCGCCGCGAGCTCGTCCAGCACCATGAAGCCCACGTTGTGCCGGTTGCCTGCATAGCGGGGTCCCGGATTTCCGAGGCCGGCGAGCAGCACCTGCTCGCCGGCCCCTGGAAGATCAGCCGTCATGGAAGCACGTCACTCCGCGGAGGCCTCGGCCTCGCCCTCGCCGGTCTCCTCTTCCGCGGCCGGCTCTTCCTCGACCCGCGGCTCGGTGATACCGACGACCAGCGCCTCCGGGTCGGTGACCAGCTCGGCACCGGCGGGCAGCGCGATCTGACCCGCCAGGATCTGCGCACCGGCCTCGAGGCCCTCGACGGAAACCTCGACCTGCTCCGGAATGTGCAGCGCCTCGATCTCGATCGTGATGGTGTCGAGCTCCTGGCGGATCAGGGTGCTCGGGGCGGGGTCGCCGTTCACGACGACCGGGATGTCGACGTTGACCTTCTCGCCGCGCTTGACCACGAGCAGGTCGACGTGCTCGATGTAGTTCTTCAGCGGGTGCACGGTGATGGTCTTGGTGAGCGCCAGCTCGGTGTTGCTCTCCACGTCGAGCGTGAGCACGGCGTTGCTGCCGTTCTCGCGGATGACGCGGGCGAACTCGATCGCCGGCAGCGCGAGGTGCCGGGGGTCGGTGCCGTGGCCGTAGAGCACGGCCGGAATCTTCCCGGCGCGACGGGTGCGGCGCGCGGCGCCCTTGCCGAACTCGGTGCGCGGCTCGACGGACAGACGTACCTCGGACACGGTCTTGTACTCCTTCAAATCATGACGGCGGGGTTCAAGCGGGTGGTGCCTTCGGCGGCGAGATCCACAAAACGTGCACAGCGCGTGGCTACTCAAGCCGCCGCGTCGATCACGTCGGGCACTGGGTACCGAGAGCCCGCCTCGCCGAGACAACCTGTTCAGTGTAGGCAATCCGTGTGCCAGGGGTTGCGGTGGGTCGCCCGGCGCAGTAGGAAGCTGTAGTCAGGGGGTGCCGCAATGCCACGATGCGTGGTGGGGAGTTTTCTCGTCGTGGTGGCGGCCCTGGTGCTTTCCGCGTGCCAGATGTCCGAACCGGCGGCGAACGGTCCCGACCCGCAGGGCGCGGTTGAGGGCGCGCTGGCCTCGCTCGAACGCGAGGCCATGATCGGTTACCGGTTCCCAGGTGGCACCGCACTCGACGTTTCCAGTACGGGGCTCGCGCAGGGCACTTTGTTCCCGCACGATCAGCAGGTCCATATCCTCCGCGCGGGTGGTTCGGTCTACGTGCGTGGTCCTGCGGAGTACTGGCGGTCGCAGGGGATGTCCGCCGAGCGCGCCGGCCAGTACGGGGCGCGCTGGGCCCGCTCGATCCTCGCGTTGGACCCCGGTCGTGCGCTGGCGCCGAACTCGCTCGCGCGTGCCTTTCGCTCCGCGATCCCGCCCGGCACGCAGGCCGAGCGGCTGACTCTTGGCGACGGGACCGAGCTGTTCGACGTCGACGGGCTGCAGGTCACGGCCGCGCAGCCGTACCGCGTGACCAGTTTCCGGCCGTCGCTGCTCGGGCCACTCGGCCAGCAGGTGCTCGGCAACTCGCCGGTCGAATTGCAGGGTCTGAGCGCGGACGGGCTCGCCGATTTCCGTACCGCGCTGCGCCGGGATGTGGACGATCTCGGGCAGCCCTTCGTGGCAGGTCCCGCCGTCGCGGCCAGCGTCACGAAGAACACGATGCGCTGCGCGGCGAGTGGTTCGTGCACCGACACGGTCGAAGTGACGCCCCAACTGCTCGGCGACGCGCCACAGGCACTCGCGCGCCTGGTGCTGACGTCGTCGGTCACCTCCAACCAGCTGGGCTCCCGTGAGTGCGGGCAGGAGCTGGTGGTTCCGCTGAACGAGCCCGTCACGATGTCGTGTTCGGTCAAGTTCGCGGTGCCCAGGACAGGTGGCGCGACGAAGGTGTCGGGCGTGCCGACGGTGACCGCCGAACCGGTCGCGGTGCTGGATCTGGCGGGAATCAAGCAGGAGATCGCGTCGACTCTGGGCGCCTGAACTCGGCGATCACCGCGGCGAAGTCCGCCATCATCGGTCCGAACACGGTGACGTAGTCGAATCCGAAGCGCTGCTCGCGGTTGCGCAGTTCCGTCGTGATCCGCTCAACGGTCCCGGCGAGTATCTGCGGTGCGCGTAGCAGGTCCTCGCCGCGGTATTCGGGATGCCATTTGTCGAGTACGGGTACCGGGTCTTCGGCCACGACAACCTTCTGGACCAGCACGTTGTACTGCTGCGCTTGCGTGGCGTGGGAGCGTACGAACTCGACGCGTCCCGCCAGCTCGTCGGGCGTAGCGAGCTGGAATGTGCCGGGAGGCCGGCCGGGTGCCTGCTTGAGACCGGAGAAGCCGACGATGTCGGCGTGCTCGGCGGCGAGACGCAGCACGCCTTCGCTGTTGCCGGCGATCAGCAGGGGCGGCAGCTTGCCGAGGCGGCGGCGCAGCTCGGTGAGTGTGTGGTCCAGGTACTCGATCCGGCGTTTCGCGGGCCACCACGGCAGTCCGGCGTCGTCGAACTCGGATTTCATGTGCCCGGCGCCGATGCCGAGGTCGAACCGGCCGCCGGTCACGGCGACCGTGGACTCGATGTCGCGCGCCAGCAAGGCCGGGTTGTAGAAGGGCGCGTTGAGCACCATCGGACCGACGCGCAGCCGCTCGGTCGCCGCCGCGGCCGCTACGAGTGCGGGGAACGGGGCGGGTGCGCCGAGGTGGTCGGGCACGGTGATGACGTCGTAGCCGAGTTCCTCCGCGCGGCGACACTTCGCCGCGAAGTCGTCGCCAACGGCCCGCATACTCACGCCGAATCGCATGCCGGTCACGCTATGCGGGCGATACCAAGCCCCGCACGGCTTTTCGCGCGGGGCTGAACGGCCGGAGCGTCAGTCGAAGAGTTCGTCGGCGCTGCCGACGGTGACGGCGCGGCGCACCCAGGTGCGGAGGATCTCGGTGTCGGTGCAGTCGAGGATGCGGGAACGGATGTCGTCCGGCACGGTGATGTCGCGCGCGGAGAGGACTTCCAGCAGCGCCTTGGCCTCGCCCTCGGCGAGACCCTGGCCGAAGTACTTGCGGGCGAAGTCGCTCTGGTACTCGTGGGTCGCGGTCATCGAATCCCGGGCGTCAGTCGAAGAGTTCGTCGGCGCTGCCGACGGTGACGGCGCGGCGCACCCAGGTGCGGAGGATCTCGGTGTCGGTGCAGTCGAGGATGCGGGATCGGATGTCGTCCGGCACGGTGATGTCGCGCGCGGAGAGGACTTCCAGCAGCGCTTTGGCCTCGCCGACGACTTCTCCCTCGGCGAGACCCTGGCCGAAGTACTTGCGGGCGAAGTCGCTCTGGTACTCGTAGGTCCCCGTCGTCATCAGTTCCTCCAGGTGGGCTCGCGCGGCTTCGGGCAGCACCGCGAGCACGAGGTCATAGTACCGAGTGACGCGCTCGTCATCGACCGTTTGCAGACCGGCGAGCAGCGCGGACAGCACCTTGCCCCGGTCCGGGCTTTCGCTGTGGGCCATGGCCGAGAGGACGGCCAGCTCGGGGCTGCGTTCGGCGGCGACCGGGTCCGTCACGGCCGGCACCTGCCCGGGGTCGACGACCTGCGGCCGCAACGTCCAGCCCGGGTGGCCCAGCTCGATCGGCTGCGCGCACCACGTGCCGGTCCGCTTGTCCGGGCACAGCACCAGCAACGTCACCGGAGTCCGCAACCGCGCTCGCAGGGTCGCCAGGTACACCGGCCAGGACCACCGCTTCGCGGCATCGCGCCGCAGCTGGATTTCGACCACGACGGCGAGCACGGGTCGCTCGGCCCGGGTCAGCACGACCACCGCGTCGGCGCGGTACTCGGTCGGAGTCAGATCGGTGAGGTCACACGAGTCCAGACGTGCGTCCTCGAAGGACGGCAACGGCGCGCGGAGCTGCTCGGTGAGCAGCTCCGCGGCCAGTGCCGGACGCTGGCGGAACAGCTCCACCAGCCCCTCGTGCAGGTGCGACGGCACAATTCCCCCAGTGCGAGTGCCGAGAACGAGAAACGATCAGGCGTGGCCGTCGAACAGGCTGGTGACCGAACCGTCTTCGAAGACCTGCTGAATGGCTTCCGCCAGCATCGGGGCGATCGAGAGCACCGTCAGGTTGCCGAAGCGCTTCTCCGCCGGGATCGGCAGCGAGTTGGTGACGATGACCTCGCGCGCCTTGCAGTTCGACAGGCGTTCGGTCGCCGGGTCCGACAGGATGCCGTGCGTGGTGGCGATGACCACGTCGGCGGCGCCTTCCTCGAGCAGCGCGTCGGTCGCCTTCACGATCGTGCCACCGGTGTCGATCATGTCGTCGACCAGCACGCACAGCTTGCCCTGAACGTTGCCGACCACGCGGTTGGCCACGGCCTGGTTCGGCTTGTCGGGGTCACGCGTCTTGTGGATGAACGCGATCGGCCGGTCGCCCAGTTGCTGTGCCCACTTCTCCGCCAGCCGCACGCGGCCCGAGTCCGGCGAGACCACCGCGATGTCGGCGTCGCCGTAGGTCTTCTTGATGTGCTGGGCCAGCAGGTTCTGCGCGAACAGGTGGTCCACCGGACCGTCGAAGAAGCCCTGGATCTGCGCGGTGTGCAGGTCGACCGTCATGATCCGGTCGGCGCCCGCGGTCTTGAACAGGTCCGCGATCAGCCGCGCCGAGATCGGCTCACGGCCCTTGTGCTTCTTGTCCTGGCGCGCGTACGGGTAGAACGGTATGACGACGGTGATCCGCTTGGCACTGGCGCGCTTGAGCGCGTCCACCATGATCAGCTGCTCCATGACCCACTCGTTGATGGGCGTGGTGTGGCTCTGGATCACGAAGGCGTCGGTGCCGCGCACCGATTCCTCGAACCGCACGAACAGCTCGCCGTTGGCGAAGGTGTGCGCCGTCTGCGGGGTGATCGTCACGTTGAGGTTCGCGGCCACCTCTTCCGCGAGTTCCCGATGTGCGCGACCGGAGAAGAGCATGAGGTTCTTCTTCGGCGTGCCGGACTTAGGACTCATCTGACGACTCCCGCTCGGTTTGCGTTTCTTCTTGTGCGGCGGAGGCCGCCTCCGCCGCTGGGGTGCCCGGCCTGCGCCGGACCACCCAGCCTTCAATATTGCGCTGCGGTCCCATCGAGACGCCAAGCGCCCCCGGCGGCACGTCTTGCCTGATCACAGTGCCAGCACCCGTGTACGCCCCGTCACCGATGGACACCGGTGCGACGAAGGTGTTGTCCGACCCCGTCCGCACGTGCGAACCGATGGTCGTCTGGTGTTTGCGTACCCCGTCGTAATTGACGAACACGCTCGACGCACCGATGTTGCTGTTCTCGCCGATCGTCGCATCCCCGACATAGGTCAGATGAGGCACCTTGCTCCCGGCGCCGATGTCGGCCTTCTTGGTCTCGACGAAAGTTCCGATTTTGCCCTTTTCGCCCAGTTTGGACCCCGGGCGGAGATACGCGAACGGGCCGACGTTGGCGTTCGCGCCGATCTCGGAATCGAAACCGTGCGTGCGCACCACGTGCGCGCCAGGCCCCACCAGGACGTTCGTGAGCGTCGTGTCCGGGCCGACGACCGCGCCCTCACCGATCGACGTGCTGCCCTTGAGCTGCACCCCCGGCTCCAGCACGACGTCACGGGCCAGCGTCACACCCGCGTCCAGCCACGTGCTCGCCGGATCCACCACGGTGACGCCTTCGAGCTGCCAGCGGCGCACGAGCCGCCGGTTCAGCTCGGCGCCGACCGCCGACAGCTGGACCCGGTCGTTGACGCCCTCGGTCAGCCAGGGATCGTCCACGACGAGCGCGCCGACGCCGAGTCCCTCGGCGCACGCGTTGGTGAGCACGTCGGTCAGGTACAGCTCACCCTGCGCGTTGTCGGTCGACAGGCGGGACAGGCCGGCGGTGAGCAGCTCCGCGTCGAACGCGTAGACACCGGAGTTGATCTCGGTGATCTCCAGCTGTTCCTCGGTCGCGTCGCGCTGCTCGACGATGCCGCGCACGGCACCGGTGGCGTCCCGGATGATGCGGCCGTAGCCGGTGGGATCGGGCGCGACCGCGGTCAGCACCGTCACCACGTGCCCGCTGTCGCGATGCTCGGCGAGCAGTGCGGACAGGGTCGCCGTGTCGAGCAGCGGCACGTCGCCGTAGCTGACCACGACGGTGCCGGTGAGCCCGCCGGGCAGCGCGTCGAGCGCGCAGGAAACCGCGTGCCCGGTGCCCTTCTGGACTTCCTGCACCGCGGTCGTGACCGGGCGGCCCAGCGCCTTGCCGACCTGGTCGAGGTGTTCGGCGACGGCTTCGCGCCCGTGCCCGACGACCACCACCAGGTGCTCGGGCTCGAGCCCGGCCGCCGCTCGTACCGCGTGCTCCACCAGTGGCCGCCCCGCGATCGGATGCAGCACTTTCGGTGTGGTGGAACGCATCCTGGTGCCCTCGCCCGCGGCGAGGACCAATGTGCTCAGCGGGCCGGTCACGGCACTCCCAAACTGCAGATGGCGACTAGCAACGGGCGTCGATCCTACGGGTGCTCTTCCTCGGCCGCCGCCGGGTCGGCATCCGCCCACGCCGGCAGCCCCTCACCGGGTACCACGTTCGCCGTGGCCACCTGGTTTCCTCCACCGCGTTTCGCCTGGTACATCGCGGCATCGGCGCGGGAGAGCACCTGGTCGGGCCGTTCCTGCGGGCGCAGCGAGACGAGCCCGATCGAGAGGGTTACCCCGTGTGAAAGGTGATGTGGCAGATTCGACACGGCCGTGACCGCACGGCCGAGCGCCTGTTTCGCCGCCGACACCGGCGCTCCCGGCAGCAGCGCCACGAATTCGTCGCCGCCGTAGCGGGCCACGATGTCGTCGCCGCGCAGCGCGTCGCGCAGGGTGCTGGCGACCACCCGAAGCACGTCGTCGCCCTCGGCGTGCGAGTGCTCGTCGTTGACGCCCTTGAATCGGTCGAGGTCCACCAGCGCGACCGCGAGTGGCTGCGCCGTGGTGGACGCGGACAGCGTGCGCAGGTGCTCGTCCAGCGCGCGCCGGTTGGGCAGGCCGGTGAGCGGATCCTGCAGTGCCTGCTGGCTGATCGCGCCGTGCTGGGCGGACAGGCGTTCGTGCTCGCGGCGCGTGTTGAGCGTGGCGATCTGCGATTCGCGCAGCGACCACAGTTCGACTTCGAGCGCGGTGGAGTACTCGACCAGCGGGCGCAGGTTCTCGTTCTCGTGCTGCGCGAAGTCCAGCCGCGCCAGTTCGCGCACCAGGTTCAGGCGCATGGAGGGCTGGGAGTTGTCGTCGTCGAGGTTCAGCCTGGTGGCGTGCAGGGCCTTGAGCGCTTCCTCACGCTGACCGGTGGTCTCGAGGCAGCGGGCGAGCGCGATGGTGACGATGACCTGCTCGTGCGGGTAGGCCGGCTCGATGAGCAGGCGGCGCAGCCGGTCGATGTGGCTGAGGTCGGGAGCGGCGAGGGCGAGTGCGGCCGCCAGCACGCCGACCTGGTCCACCGCCGCCACGCCCACGCGGCGCGGGAACAGCGACTCCGCGAACGGCGCCTCGACGGCGACCGCCATCGACGCGGCCGTGTCCAACTTCGCCTGCGCTTCGGTGTCCCGTTCGACCCGTTCCAGCCGCAGGGCCCAGCCGAGCAGCATCTTGACCCGGTTGATCAGTTGGAGCGTGATCTCGTGCGGCCCCGCGGTCTCGCGCACGGCCTGGTGCGCCCGCGCGATCACTTCCTCGGCGGCCTCGTACACGCCGAGCTGATTGAGCACGAGCCAGCAGTCGATGAACGCGCTGGACTGGGTTTTCGCCCATTCCCGACGGGACATCTGCATGTCCGGGCCGCCGGTGTCGTCCAGAATGGCCAGCGCTCGCGCGATCTCGGTCAGCGCGGCGTCCTCCTGCTGTGCCAGTACGAGCCGCCGGCCACGCAGCGCGTGCGCGTCGGCCCGGTACAGCGCGAGCCCGTGGCGGCGGGTGTGTGCGAGCATCTCGTCGAGCAGTGGCTCGGCCTCCGCCGCGAGCCCGCGGGTGACCAGCCGGGCCAGCGCGGCGGCGCGCAGGAGTTGCGCGACCAGCACCGGTTCGCCGCGGCGCTGGGTTTCCTCCAGCAGCTCGTCAATGGTGTAGACGATGTCGAGCTGCTCTTCGTGATCGGTATGCTGGACCGCGGCGATCAGTTCCCGCGCACGCCCGACCAGCCAGGCGTCGGAGAGCTCCGCCAAGGCCGGGCGTCTGTTCGCCGGCTCGTTGTCGCCTAGCAGCGGGGTGCACCCCCTTCGCTCGTCGCGTATCGCACGGCAGCTCCGCCGCCAGGATTCGAACCTGAACTGTCAGAACCAAAATCTGAAGTGCTGCCAATTACACTACGGCGGATCGTGCCTGGTCAGGATAGCGATCCCGGGAAGCAGCCCAGGGGCTGGGGTTGGCCGCCGTTTTCGCCTCTCCCCACAGGGGTAAACCTCCTGTACCGTAACTTACGGAAACGTAGGTAAGGGCACCCTTTGGTCGTCCCGAAAAACGCAGGAAGAAGTGGTTGCGCATGACGGCTACCCTCGAACCCCCGAAGACGAACGGCCCGAAGCCGGTGATCAGCGGACAGCGCGGGTTCGGCGTCCAGTTCGCCGTGTACCTCGGCGTGATCCTGCCGCTGGTGGCGCTTGTCGTCGCGGTTCCCTTCGCCTGGGGTTGGGGGCTGAGCTGGGTCGACGTCGGGCTCTTCGTCTTCTTCTACGCGTTGAGCGGGCTCGGCATCACCGTCGCGTACCACCGTTACTTCACGCACGGCTCGTTCAAGGCCAAGCGCTGGCTGCGCGTTCTGCTGGCCGTCGCGGGCAGTTTCGCCGTGCAGGGGCCGGTGATCACCTGGGTCGCCGATCACCGCAGGCACCACGCCTTCTCCGACCGCGACGGCGACCCGCACTCGCCGTGGCTGTACGGCACGTCCCCCTTGGCGATCGCCAAGGGTTTCTGGCACGCGCACATGGGGTGGCTGTTCGAGCGCGACAAGAGCAACGCCGAGCGTTTCGCGCCGGACCTGCTCAAGGACCCGGCGATCAAGAAGGTCGACGACCTGTTCTGGCTGTGGTCGCTGCTCACGCTGACGCTGCCGGCGCTGCTCGGCGGGCTGATCTCGTGGTCGCTGTGGGGCGCGGTCACCGCGTTCTTCTGGGCGGGGCTCGTGCGGGTGTGCGTGCTGCACCACGTGACGTGGTCGGTGAACTCGATCTGCCACATGATCGGCGAGCGGCCGTTCGCGGCGCGCGACAAGTCGGCGAACTTCTGGCCGCTGGCGATCCTGTCCTTCGGCGAGTCGTGGCACAACCTGCACCACGCCGACCCGACCTCCGCGCGGCACGGCGTCAAGCGCGGTCAGATCGACATTTCCGCCCGGGTGATCTGGGCGTTCGAGAAACTCGGCTGGGCGAGCAACGTGCGTTGGCCGACTCCGGCCAGGCTCGCCCGCCTCACGGCGGAGTCGAAGTAAGCCTCTAGGCTGCCCTGGTGGCGGCAAGACGGCGAGCGAAACGCGAAGTGGCCACCGGAGCGCGGCCTCCGGCTCCGGTGGCACGTGTCCGGATGACGGGCGCGGAGCGCAGGCAGCAGTTGCTCAACGTCGCGCGCGCGTTGTTCGCCGAGAAGGGCTTCGACGGTACGTCGATCGAAGAGATCGCGCACCGCGCCAACGTCTCCAAGCCGGTCGTCTACGAGCATTTCGGTGGCAAGGAAGGGATCTACGCGGTCGTCGTCGACCGCGAGACCCAGGTGCTGCTCGACCGCATGGTGTCCACTTTGCACGGTGGGCATCCGCGCGCGATGCTGGAGCAGGCGGCCAGCGCGCTGCTCGGATACGTCCAGGACTCGCACGACGGGTTCCGGATCCTCGTACGCGATTCGCCGGTCGCGTCCTCGACCGGCACCTTCTCCACCCTGCTCAACGACATCGCCGGGCAGGTCGAGCACATACTGGGACAGCAGTTCGCGGCCCGCGGCTATGACGAGAAGCTCGCGCCGCTGTACGCGCAGGCGCTGGTGGGCATGGTCGCGCTGACCGGGCAGTGGTGGCTCGACGCGCGCAAGCCCAAGCGGGACGAGGTCGCCGCGCATCTGGTGAACCTGGCCTGGAACGGCCTCTCGCACCTGGAGCACAAGCCCAAGCTGCGACTCAACTGACCGCCCGGCGCGCGCCGGCCGAGTGACCTTTGTGGACGGTCGCGCGGGGTAGCGCAGTTCGCAGATCGCCCGCCGCCTCCGACACGGCCGCGGCGAGGTTCACGACCCGGCCAGTCGGGTGAGATCGCCGAGGAGAATCCGGAGCAGGCCGGCGAGCTGATCGCGTTGGTCCGCGGTGAGTGCGGACAGCAGGCTCTCCTCGTAGGTCAGCAGATCGTCCACGGTGCGCTCGATCTCGGCGTGGCCCTCGTCGGTGAGTTCGACGAGCACACCGCGGCCGTCGTCTCGCGACCGCAGCCTGCGCACCAGGCCGTCACGCTCGGCGCGTGCGACCCGCTGCGAGATCGCGCCGGCGCTGACGAGCGTGCGCCTCGCGAGTTCGCCCGGCGCCAGCCGGTAGGGCGGCCCGGCCCGGCGGAGGGTGGAGAGCAGGTCCAGCGTCGCCGCGTCCATGCCGACCCGGTTCAGCGTCGCGCGGCGCTGCTCGTCGAGCAGTTTGCCGATCCACCAGATGCGCGTGATCACGCCGATCGAGGAGACCGGCGTGCCCGGCCGCTCGCGGGACCACGCGTCGGCGATCGCGTCGGCCCCGTCGCTTTGCGTTTCGTCCGGGTCGTCGGTACGGTCGGGCATATCGGTACTTTAGCAATAAAGGACTTGATTTCATGGAACCCAGGGAAGTAGTGGTGACCGGTGGCGGCTCCGGGATCGGGTATGCCATAGCCGCGTGGTTCGCCAAGGCGGGCGAACGTGTCACGATCACCGGGCGGCGCGAGAATGTTCTTGCGGAGTCGGCATCTCTGCTGGGAGCGCGTTACGTTCCCTTCGACGCGAGCGACCCGGCGGCGGTCGAGGCCGCGCTCGCGAAGCTGCCTTCGCGAGTGGATGTATTGGTCAACAACGCGGGCGGCAATACCGATTTCGAGCGCCCCAAGGCGGACGATCTGGCCAACGTCGCGGACAATTGGCGAGCGAATTTCGCGGCGAACGTCCTGTCCGCGGTATTGGTGACGACCGCGGTGCGGCCCAGGCTCGCCGACCAGGCGCGAATCGTGACGATCGGCTCGATCGCCTCGAGCAAGGGCGCCGGCTCCTACGGTGCGGCGAAGGCGGCCGTCGAATCGTGGACCGCCGACATCTCCCGCGAGCTGGGCCCACGCGGCATCACGGCGAACGTGGTCGCCCCGGGCCTGATCGAGAACACGGATTTCTTCCGCGGCACCCTCACCGACGAGTACCGGGACGGCCTGGTGGCGCAGGCGCGCAACAAGAGGGCCGGAACGATGGACGATGTGGCGGAGCTGGTCGGCTGTCTGGGCAGCCCGGGTGCCGGACACCTGACCGGCCAGGTGATCCACCTCAACGGCGGCACCCACCTGAGCCGGTAGGAAGAAGCCTCCCGGCGGTCCCTACGCCGGAGTGACCTTCAAAACCTTGTCGTTCTCCCCATCCGACGTCGTCACGTACAGGGCGCCGTCCGGGCCGGTTCTTGCCGCGCGGAGTCTGCCGAACTTGTCGTTGAACTCCGCGGGCAGCGTGACCCCGGTGATCTTGCCCTGCTGGTCGAGGCCGAACAGCAGCAGCTTCTGTCCCTTCAACGCCACCACCGCCAGGCGTCCCTCCAGCTGCCCCCACTGGGCGCCGGTCAGGAAAGTCGCGCCGCAGATGGCTTCCGTGATCCGGCCCGAAGTCCATAGTGGAGTGACCGCGTCCGGGAAGCGTGTCGTGTCCGTCATCGGGACGTTTTCGTCGTAGGAGGTGTCCGTGCCGCCCTTCGACGGGTCCCAGCCGTAGTTCCCGCCCTTTTGCAGCAGGTTGATCTCGTCGTCGAAGCTCGGCCCCTGCTCCGACACGAACACCTGACCCGAACCGGGACGCACCGCCACGCCCTGCACGTTCCGGTGGCCGTAGGTGTATATGCGCTGTTCGTTGGGATCCGGCGACGAGATGAACGGGTTGTCCGGCAGCGGCGCGCCGGTGTTCAGGTCGATGCGCAACACCTTACCGCCGAGACTGTGCCGGTCCTGCGAAATCGACGCCCGGGCCGTGTCCCCGGTGCCGACCATCAGCGCGCCGTCCGCCGCGATCGTGGGGCGGCAGCCCGAATGCCGCCCGCTGGGATTGACCGGCAGGCCGGTCAGCAGATCGCGCACCTTCGTCGCCGAACGATCGTCCGCCGAAAGAGTCCACGTGACGAGCCGGATATCGACCGGGCGCCCGCCCTCCTGGTGGGTCTGGCAGGTGGTGAACTGCCGCGTCCGAGCGAAATCCGGGTGCACCACCATGCCCATCAGCCCGCCCTCGCCCTGGACGTAGACATCGGACAGGTCGGCGCTGACCTCGCTGACCGTGTGCCCGTCGACCAGCGCGATCTTGCCGGGGCGCTCGGTGACGAGCAGCTTGCCGTCCGGCAGGAAACCGATGTCCCACCCGTGTTCGAGGCCTTGCGCGAGCACGTCGACCCGCAACGACGGCCCGCTTTCGGGCACGGTGCTGGCCTTCTGCGGCAACTGCTGGGCCGGTGAGCTGGTGCAGGCGGTCGCGAGCAGGGCACACAAAACGATTCCCAGTCGGCGCATGGCGTCATTGTGGCGCGCCCAGCGCGACGGCGGTGGGCGAATCGGCGGGAAGGAACGTTTCGAGCCGAAGTTCCGAAATCGTGACGTCCACGGCGGTCGCGAACGTGGTGATCGCGGTGATCAGGCGCAGCTCGCCCAGTCGCGACTCCAGCCGCATCGGCACCGCGAACCCGAGATGCTCCGCACCGGGGCGAGGCGGGTGCGGCAGGTAGCCCGCCAGCTCCTCGAGCATCGCCGTATGCCGTTCGTGCGGGGCGCGTGCCATCTCCTGCCGCGGCCGTTCGAGAACGTGTTGTGCCCACTCGTCGAAGTTGCGGATCCGCGGCGCCATCCCACGCGGATGCAGCGCCACCCGCAGCACGTTCACCGGCGGTTCCAGCAGTTCGGCAGCCACCCCCTCGGTGAGCAGGGCGAACGCGTCGTTGGTGGCGACCAGATCGCTGAACCGGTCGACCACGATCGCCGGATACGGCAGGTGTCCGTCGAGCAGGCGCCGAAGGCTGTCCAGCATCGGCCGCAGCGCGGGATCGCCGAGGCCGGTCTCGGGGTAGCTCGGCGCGTACCCCGCGGCCAGCAGCAGCGCGTTGCGTTCGCGCAGCGGCAGTTGCAACGATTCCGCGACCCGCACCACCATGCCGCGCCCCGGTGTCGACCGGCCGCTTTCCATGAAGCTCACGTGGCGCTGCGTCGTTCCGGCGCGCAGCGCGAGTTCCAGCTGGGACAGCCGCCGCCGCGTGCGCCATTCCCGTAGTGCCCCGCCGAATTCGTTCACACCACGAATCCTGGCACCCCAGGCGATTCCCTCCAGGGAATTGCCGCGAGGTGGACCGTGAAAGGCATGAGATACGGACTTCTTCTTCCCGCCGGGCAGGCTCAGCTCGAATCCGGCGGCTCCGCGCGGGCGCTCGTGCGGACCGCGGTCGAGGCCGAGCGCCTCGGCTTCGATTCGGTGTGGGCCGGCGACTCGCTGGTCCGGCCGCGCGTCGAGCCGCTGACCCTGCTCGCGGCGATCGCACAGGCGACCGGGCACGTCACGCTCGGCACCGCGTTGCTCATTCCCGCGTACCGCCACCCCGTGCAGGCGGCCGCCGCGATCAGCTCCCTCGACCTGCTCGCCGGCGGGCGCCTCGTGATCGGCGTCGGCGCCGGGTTCCCCGGTTTCAGCGAGCAGGAGTTCGATCTGGTCGGCGTCCGGTTCAAGACCCGGTTCTCGCAGCTGGACGACACGGTCGCGCTGTGGCGGCGGCTGTGGACCGGTGATCCTGGTTCCTTCCACGGCAAGGTGCTGCACTACGACTGGGTGCCCGGTGTCCCGAAACCCGCTCGCGACGGGGGTCCGCCCATCTGGCTCGGCGGCATCACCCCGGCCGCGCTCGATCGCACCGCACGGCTGTACGACGGCTGGCTGCCCTACCCGCCGGATCCGGCCGCGTACGCGAGCGCGTTGACGACGATTCGCGACAAGGAGACGCGGCCGGTCACGCCGGCCCTGTTCGCGACGATCTTCGTCGACGACGACGCCGAGCGCGGCATGAAGGCCCTCGACGCCTACTGCCAGGCGACCTACCGCCTGCCTCTGGACACCGTCGGCCAGATCCAGGTGATGCTGACCGGGCCCGATCTGCTCACCCAGTTGGGTCGATTTGTCGATGCGGGGGCGCGGCACGTCCTGCTGCGTATCGCCGCGGTGGACCCGGACACCTTCGCCGATCAGCTGGCGAAGGCAGGCGCACTTTTGTCGGTGCTGCCACGTACGCTAGGACAGGAGAGCCCCTGATCCCTCTCGTCCCGGGCAGGGGTGTGCCCGCATGTCTGCGACAGGGGAGTTTTTCGTGTCCGACCCGGTGCTTTCCGGCCTGCTGTCCTCGGTTCTCGCCGACCCGACGCTGCGCGGGGTCGTCGAACGCGCCGGGTCACCGCTGCTCGACCTGCAGGGGCCCACCACCGCGCGTCAGCTGGTGATCGCCGCGCTCGCGGCCGACGCCGGCGGCGGCCGCCCGGTGCTCGCGGTGACCGCGACGGGCCGCGAGGCCGAGGAGCTCACCTCGGCGCTGGGCAGCCTGCTGGGTACCGACCGGGTCGTGGACTTCCCGTCGTGGGAGACCCTGCCGCACGAGCGCCTGTCCCCGCGGGCCGACACCGTGGGCCGCCGTCTCGACGTGCTGCACCGGCTGAACGGCCCGGACGCGCCGCGCGTGGTCGTGGCCACGGTGCGCAGCCTGATCCAGCCGATGGCGCCGGGCCTCGGCTCGCTCGCGCCGGTCGAACTGCGCGTGGGCGAGGAGAGCGAGTTCGAGCCGACGCTCGAACGGCTCGTCGAGCTGGCCTACACGCGCGTGGACATGGTCGAGAAGCGCGGCGAGTTCGCGGTGCGCGGCGGCATTCTCGACGTCTTCCCGCCCACCGCCGATCACCCCTACCGCGTCGAGTTCTGGGGCGACGAGGTCAGCGAGATCCGGGCCTTCGCGGTGTCCGACCAGCGTTCGCTGCCCGGCGAGATCTCGGGCTTTCACGCGCCGCCGTGCCGCGAGCTGCTGCTGACCGCGCCGGTTAAGGCGCGCGCCGGTGAGCTGGCCGAGCAGTACGAATCCGACGCGCACCTGGCCGAGATGCTCACCAAGCTCGCCGGCGGCATCCCCGTCGAGGGCATGGAGGCGCTGATCCCGGTGCTGTGCGACGGCGAGCTGGAGCTGCTCACCGACGCGATGCCCAAGGGTGCCCACGTCGTGCTGGCCGATCCGGAGAAGATCCGCGCCCGCGCCCACGACCTGGTGCGCACGGGACAGGAGTTCCTGGAAGCATCGTGGATGGCGGCCGCCGGCGGCGGGCAGGCGCCGATCGACCTCGGCGCGTCGGCGTACCGCGATCTCGCCGAGATCGCCAAGCACGCGGGGGAGACCGGCCGCGCCTGGTGGACCCTGTCACAGCTGACCACCGAGGACGCCGACGTGTTCGCCGTGCGGGTCGAGCCCTCGCCCGGTTACCGCGGCGACCTCGACCGGGCCGTCGCGGACCTGCGCGGGCACCTCGCCGCCGAGGGCACCGCCGTACTGGTCGTCGCCGGGCACGGCACCGCGACCCGAGCGGTCGAGCAGCTTTCCGCCGCCGAGCTTCCCGCGACGCTGGCCGCCGACGGGCTCACCGGCGCCCCGGCACGTGGCGTGGTGACGGTCGTCTGCGGTGGCCTGACCGAGGGTTTCGTCGCGCCGGAGCTGGGCCTGGTGGTGCTCACCGAATCCGATCTGACCGGCCGCGGCGCCACGGGTGGAACGTCCACAAAGGACCTCGGCACGAAGATGCCGTCCCGGCGCCGCAACGCGGTGGACCCGCTCGCGCTCAAACCGGGCGACTACGTGGTGCACGACCAGCACGGCATCGGCCGGTTCGTGGAAATGGTGCAGCGCACGATCGCCGGCGCCACCCGCGAGTACCTGGTGCTGGAGTACGCCTCGTCCAAGCGCGGGCATCCCGGCGACCGGCTGTTCGTGCCCACCGACCAGCTCGACGAGGTCTCCCGCTACGTCGGTGGCGAGCTGCCGACGCTGAACAAGCTCGGTGGTTCGGACTGGAAGAACACCAAGGCCAAGGCGCGCAAGGCGGTCAAGGAGATCGCCGCCGAACTGGTGCAGCTCTACGCCGCCCGGCAGGCCGCCCCGGGGCACGCGTTCGTGCCGGACACCCCGTGGCAGCGCGAACTGGAGGACGCGTTCCCGTTCACCGAGACCGCCGACCAGCTCGCCGCGATCGACGAGGTCAAGCAGGACATGGAACGCGGCGTGCCGATGGACCGCGTCATCTGCGGCGACGTGGGCTACGGCAAGACCGAGATCGCGGTGCGCGCGGCGTTCAAGGCCGTCCAGGACGGCAAGCAGGTGGCCGTGCTCGTGCCGACCACACTGCTGGCGCAGCAGCACCTGAACACGTTCGGCGAGCGGATGGCGGCGTTCCCGGTGACCATCAAGGGCCTGTCCCGGTTCACCGCCAAGTCCGAAGTGGACTCCGTGCTGGCCGGGCTCGCCGACGGTGAGATCGACATCGTGATCGGCACGCACCGGCTGCTGCAGACCGGGGTGCGCTACAAGGATCTCGGCCTGGTCATCGTGGACGAGGAACAGCGTTTCGGCGTGGAGCACAAGGAACACATCAAGGCGCTGCGCACGCACGTGGACGTGCTGACGATGTCCGCGACGCCGATCCCGCGCACGCTGGAGATGTCGCTGGCGGGCATTCGCGAGATGTCCACGATCCTCACCCCGCCCGAGGACCGGCACCCGATCCTGACCTACGTCGGCGCCTACGACGACAAGCAGGTGGGCGCCGCGATCCGCCGCGAACTGCTGCGCGACGGCCAGGTTTTCTACGTGCACAACCGGGTTTCCTCGATCGAGAAGGCCGCGAAGCGCCTGCGCGAGCTGGTGCCGGAGGCGCGGGTGGTGACCGCGCACGGGCAGATGAACGAGGAACGGCTGGAGAAGATCATCCAGGGGTTCTGGGAGCGCGAGTTCGACGTGCTGGTGTGCACGACGATCGTGGAAACCGGGCTGGACATCTCCAACGCCAACACGTTGATCGTCGAACGTGGTGACCTGCTCGGGCTCGCGCAGCTGCACCAGTTGCGCGGCCGGGTCGGCCGCGGCCGGGAGCGGGGGTACGCGTACTTCCTGTACCCGCCGGAGTCGCCGCTGACCGAGACCGCGCACGACCGGCTCGCCACGATCGCGCAGAACACCGAGCTGGGCGCCGGTATGGCGGTGGCGATGAAGGACCTGGAGATTCGTGGCGCGGGAAACATTCTCGGCGCCGAACAGTCCGGGCACATCGCCGGCGTCGGGTTCGATCTCTACGTGCGGCTCGTCGGCGAGGCGGTGGACGTGTTCCGCCGCAGCGCGGGCGACGCGCCCGCCGAGGAGGAGGAACTGCGCGAGGTGCGGGTGGATCTGCCGATCGACGCGCACATCCCGCACGACTACGTGCCCGGCGAGCGGCTGCGGCTGGAGGCCTACCGCAAGATCGCGTCCGCGCCGGACGCCACCGAGCTGGCGGCGGTCGAGGAGGAGCTCATCGACCGCTACGGGCAGCCGCCCGCGCCGGTGCGGCGGCTGCTGGCGGTGGCGGCGTTCCGGCACGCGTGCCGCGAGGCCGGGGTCACCGAGGTTTCGGTGCAGGGCAACACGATCCGCTTCGCCCCGCTGCCGCTGCCGGACTCGAAGATGGTGCGCCTCAAGCGGCTCTACCCGAAGGCAACGTTCAAGGCGGTCACGAACACGGTCGCGGTGCCCAAGCCGACGGAAGGCCCGGCAGGCGGCCGCATCGGCGCACCTCCGCTGCGGGACGAGGCGCTGCTGGAGTGGTGCACGAAGCTGCTGCACAACCTGACGAAGGCACCGGCGGCGGTCGGTTAGGGCGACTCGTCTGTTCCAAGGGCGTTGCGGGGGTCCCTTCCCGGGCCGGGCTGTGAGAGGGTACGCGTGTGATGCGGATCATGGGTCGTCCTCGCGCGCTGGTCGCCGTTCTCGCCGCCTGCCTGCTGCTCGCGGGCTGCGGCTCCGGGCCGAGCCAGGTCACCACCGCGCTGTATCTCGGTGACCGGCACGTTTCCGTGGACGAGGTGCAGGGGCTGATCGACAAGGCCGTGCAGGAACAGCCCGCCGCGCGCCAGCTCGCCCAGCAGCACAAGGCGGACATGCTCGGCCGCGAGATCGTGCGGCAGATGATCGTGCACCAGATGGTGACCCAGACCGCGCAGATGGACGGCGTCGTCGTCGATCCGGCCCAGATCTCGCAGGTCATGGCGCAGGATCCGCTCGCCGCGCCGGTGTCGGCCACCAACACCGACGCCTCACAGCTCGCGCAGCAGATCGTCTACCGCGTCCGCGACCACCGCGAGGTCGTCAGCGACCAGTTGCTGCTGCAGTCGCTGGGCGCGCAGTACTTCGACAAGCTGACCGTCACCTTCGACTACACGTCCGTGGTGTCCGACGACGGCGGCGCGAACCCGGTCAGCATGCGCGAGAAGGCATTCGCCAAGGCGCAGCAGATGGCCGCCGACCCGGCCGCCGCGGCCAAGGTGATCCAGGCCGACAGCGCGTCGGGCCAGCAGACGGGCGTCGGGGAGAAGGTGCCCGCGGTGCAGGCCCCCGACCTCGCCGGCATGGTCCTGTTCGGCGTCGAGCCCGGCACCGTCGTCGCGTTCCAGCCCAGCTCCGCGCAGCCGGTGTGGATCGTCGCCGTGGTACGGGCACGCGATCTGACCACGCCGCAGGCGGTGGACCAGACGAGCGAGCCGACCTCGACCCAGCTGGCCGCGATCGGGCAGCGGTTGCTGCAGACATACCTGCAGCAAGCGGGGCTGAAGGTCAACCCGCGCTACGGTGTATGGGACCCGGCCGGTCTCGCCCTCGCCCCCAGTGAGGCGGAGACCACCGGCCTCGTACTACCGGTGAAGGGACCCGCTCAGCCTTGACCGCCACGGTCGTCCTCCTGCCCCATCCCGATGCGGGCGTTCCGCCTGCCGCCTTTCCCTACCTGCGCGCGGCCCGCGCCGTCTACGCCAGCGGGCTGGGTGAGGACGTGCTCGATCTGCTCGGCGCCAAACCGGCGCCTGCCGTGCTGACCGGGCAGGACGGGCCGTTCGTGCTCTTCGCCGCCACCGCGGACGATCCGCTGGTGCGCTCGCTTGGTGACGTGCGGGTGATCGGCCAGCCCGCCGGGGTGCGGCTGGTCGAGGCGGCGCACGTGATGGACCGGCTGCGCTCGCCCGGCGGCTGCCCGTGGGACGCGGCGCAGACACACGAGTCGTTGCGCCAGTACCTGGTCGAGGAGACCTACGAACTGCTGGAGGCCATTGAGGACGGTGACCGGGCGGCGTTCCGGGAGGAACTCGGGGACGTGCTGTTGCAGGTGCTGTTCCACGCGCGCGTCGCGGCCGAGGACGCGGCCGATCCGTTCGACATCGACGAGGTCGCCGACGCTCTGGTGACCAAGCTGATCGGGCGGCATCCGCACGTCTTCGCCGACGCGGACCGCATCCACACGCCGGAGCACCAAGAAGTCAAGTGGGAAGAACTGAAGCAGGCCGAGAAGCGTCGTGAGTCCATTGTGGACGGCGTCGCGCTCGGTCAGCCCGCCGCCGCGCTCGCCGGGAAGCTCGGGCAGCGCAGCGGCCGCGCCGGTATCCCGCTGGATCTGTTCCCGTCCGGTTCCGACGCGCCGACGCAACTGTTCGTCCTCGCGGCCACGGCCCGCCGCGCGGGCATCGACCCGGAAGACGAACTGCGGGCGGTGGCCAAGCGGTTCGCGGCCGACATCCGTACCGCCGAGGCCGCCGCCCGAGCCGACGGCATCGACCCCACCACCCTGGAAGCCCCCGGCTGGCGCACCTACTGGCCCCACTAATCCCCGCGAGTCGGGGTTTCCGCGCGCCCGAGTCGGGCGTTCCGGGCGCGCGAGTCGGGGTTTCCGGGTGCGCGAGTTGAGGTTTGGGGGTGGCCGAGTGGGGCGTTCCGCGCGCGAGTCAGGCGTTGCAGGTGCGCGAGTCGGGGGTTGCGGGTGCGCGAGTCGGGCGTTCCGGGCGCCTGAGTTGGGGTTTGCGGGTGCGCCCGAATGGGGCGTTCCGGCTCCGCGAGTCGGGCGTGGCGGGTGCGCGAGTTGAGGGTTGCGGGTGCGCGAGTCGGGCGTGGCGGGTGCGCGAGTTGAGGGTTGCGGGTGCGCGAGTTGAGGGTTGCGGGTGCGCGAGTCGGGCGTGGCGGGTGCGCGAGTTGAGGGTTGCGCGTGCGCCAGTCCGGCGTTCCGGCGGCGTGAGTCCGCCGTTCGGCGAGGTTCAGCCGAACAGCGAATCGCCCCAGTAGCCGGTTTCCGACACGCCAGGCGGCACCGCGAACAACGCGGAACCGGTGTGCTCGACGTACTCCATCATCGCGTCGTGCGCCGACAGCGCCCGCTGCATCGGGATGTACTGCTTGCGCGGGTCCCGGTTGAAGCAGATGAAAAAGAGCCCGGCCTCCAGATGCCCGAGCCCGTCCGAACCGTCCACGAAGTTGTACCCGCGCCGCAGGATCTTCGCGCCGTTGAGCGATTCCGCCGACGCCAGCCGGATATGTGCGTCGTCGGCGATGGCGAGTTCGCCGCCCTCGCCGTGCACATGCAGGTCCACCTGGTCGAACTCGGCGGACTGACCCAGCGGGGCACCGGATCCCTTGGTACGCCCGATGACCTTCTGCTGTTCGTCCAGCGACGTGCGGTCCCACGTCTCGATGTGCATCCGGATCCGCCGTGCCACCAGGTACGAGCCGCCGGCGAGCCATGCCTGGTCGTCCTCGGGCGCGACCCACACCTGGTCGTTGAGCGCGGCCGGGTCCTCCGCCTTGAGGTTGTTGGTGCCGTCCTTGAAACCGAACAGGTTCCTCGGCGTGGTCTGCGAAACCGAGGTCGACGAGCTGCGCCCGAACCCGAGCTGCGACCAGCGCACCTCGGTCGTGCCGAAGCCGAGCCGCACGAGGTTGCGCACGGCGTGCACCGCCACCTGCGGGTCGTTGGCGCACGCCTGGATGCACAGATCGCCACCGCTGCGCGCCGGATCGAGGTTGTCCTTGGGGAACGAGGGCAGCTCGGCCAGCGCCGCCGGGCGTTTGCCCGCCAGCCCGAACCGGTCGTCGAACAGCGACGGCCCGAACCCGACGGTGAGCGTCAGCGACGACGCGGGCAGCTCGAGCGCCTCGCCGGTGTCGTCGGGCGGCGCGGCGAGCGAACCGCTGACCGCGCCCGTGGTGCCCACCTCGTGCCCGCCGGTCATCCGGCGTGCCGCGTCGGTCCACTCCTTGAGCAGCGAGACGAGTTTCGCGCGGTCCGTGGTCGTCACGTTCAGCGAGGCGAAATGCAGGTGCTCCTGCGCCGGGGTGACGATGCCCGCCTGGTTCGCGCCGTGGAAGGGCACGATGTCGGTCGCCGCGTGCGCGCTCTGGCCGCTCATCGCACGGTCGATCCCGGCCCCGGCGGCGCCCGCGCCCACGATCGCGACGCCGGTACCGGCGATGCCGAACATGCGCCGCCGGGAGAACTCGGTCATTGCGCGACGACCTCCGCGACCTTGGACAGCGGCTCGCTCAGCGCGTCGACCGCGGAGGCGAACTCCTTGACCTGGTCCTGGGACAGCTCGGTGTAGTACTTGAACCCGTCGCCGACCCGGACCGCGTCCAGCAGCCGCTGCACGTTCGCGAACTCGTTGTCCACAGTGGACGTCAACTGCGGGTCACGCTCGGCCAGTACCGGCCGCAGCGCCGCGATCGCGGCCTTCGAACCGTCCACATTGGCCTGGAAGTCCCAGAGATCGGTGTGCGAGAAGGTCTCCTCCTCGCCGGTGATCTTCTTCGTTGCGACCTCGTCGAGCAGTTCCTTGGCGCCGTTGGCCAGGTCGAGCGCGTTCAGCTGCAGCGTCGCGGACTTGGTCACCAGCGAGTTGACGTCGGCGACGAGCCTGTCGGCGATCTGCCCGCTGTCCGGCTGCAGCCCGGTGGTCCACAGGTCCTTCTCCAGCCGGTGGAAACCGGTGAACTGCTGGCCCGGTTCGAGATCGGCCTCGCGGGCGTCGATCGCCGGGTCCAGATCGCCGAATTTCTCCGCGACCGGCTCGATGCGCTCGTAGTAGACGCGGGTGGCCGCGTACTCGGACTTGGCCGCCGCGACGTCGCCGGATTTGACCGAGTCGGCGAACTTCTGCGTCTGGGTCTTGAGCGCCTCGGTCTGGGTGGCCACGAAGCCCGCGTAGCTCTTGCTGGCGTCGGCGAGTTTGGAGTTGGCGTCCGTCGCCGCGGGCGCGCCGCCGGTCACGGTGAACGCGCCGCGGATGCCGTCGCCTGTCATGCCCGGTTTGCACGCGGTCTGGTAGGTGCCCGCGTTCGGCAGCTGCACGGTGAGCTTGCGGGTCAGGCCCGGCGCGATGTTCTCGACCTCGCCCATGATCCGGTCACCCTCGGCGTAGAGGTAGAACTCGGTCACCTTGGTGCCCTTGTTCGTGACCTCGAACGTCACGTTGCCCGCGTTGGCCTTCGTCGCGGAGACCTCGCACGCGGTGTCGGAGGCGGACACCGTGATCGGACCGCCGCCGCCGGCCGCGTCCTGCCCGTTCGAGCACGCGGCGAGGGACAGCAGCGCGGCGGTACCGGCCAGCGCGAAGAGTTTCGTACGCAAGCTCACTCCTTCGTGCCCGCGAGGGCTTCTTTCTTTGCCGGCTGCCGCAGGAACAGCGGCAACACGATGACGACGTAGGCCACCCACGCGATCGCCTGCAGCATCGTGGTCTGTTGCGAGTAGTTGAAGATCCCCTTGAGCAGCGCGCCGTACCAGGACGTCTCGGGGATCGCGCCGGACGCGTCGAACGCGAGCGTGTGCAGCCCGGGGATGAAGCCGGCCTCCTGCAGGTCGTGCAGGCCGTAGCCGAGCACGCCCGCGGCGACGAACACCAGCAGCACACCGGTGACGGTGAAGAACTTGCCGAGGTTGAAGCGGACCGCACCGCGGTAGAGCAGGTAGGCGAGCACGACCGCGAGCACGATGCCGACGCCGAACCCGGCGAGCGGCTGCGCGGTGCCGCCCTGCGCGCTCTGCACGGCGGCGTAGAAGAACACCGCGGTCTCCAGCCCCTCGCGCCCGACCGCGAGGAACGACAGCAGCAGCACGGCCAGCGGGCCGACCGCGAGCGCCTGGTCCATCTTGCCGCGCAGCTCGGCGGCGATGCTGCGGGACGCCTTGCGCATCCAGAAGATCATGGCCGTGACGAATACGACGGCCACGATGGACAGCGAGCCGCCGAGCAGCTCCTGCTGCTCGAACGACAGCTGCGCGGTGGTGTAGGTCAGCACGGCGCCGATCGCGACGGACAGCACGATCGCGGCGGCGACGCCGGGCCAGACCCAGCGCAACGCCGAACGGCGTTCGGTCTTCACCAGGAACGCGACGAGGATGCTCACCACGAGTGCGGCCTCGAGCCCTTCGCGCAACCCGATCAGCAAGCTGGAGAACAACACGGGTGGCCTCCTTCGTCGGAACCGGACCGTCTGTTTTTAGGTAAGCCTGCCCTTGATGTCCAGTCGTTGAACAGCGTTGCGATCTTGTAACGGGACTCTCTGGGATCACTGCGATAACGTTTCCGCAGGTCCACGAGTTAGGTGAGGCTTCTATAACAACTTAAGCGAAGCCGGTGGCGTAGCACACAGGAGTGATGCGGATAACCTGTTCGGGTGGTCGAGCCCACCCGGTCAGGGGACGTAGCCGAGCGCCCTCGGCAGCGCCCCTCGTCCACCACGCTCGCGCTGGTTCTGGCTGTGATCGCGATCGGACTCATCCTGCTGCTGACCATCGGGATCACCAAGCCCGAGCAGGACACCGCCGCAACTCCCGCGCCGGCCACCACCGCCGCGGCGCCTCCGGTCGAGGCCGTCGCGCCGAGCCCGGCCGTCGCCGCGCCCGAGGATCGGGTTCGCGTCTCGGACCTGGCCGCGCTCGACGCGTGGGCGCGGGAACTGGCGGTCGCGACCAAGCTGCCGGCCACGGTGCTGGCCGCGTACGGGCGGGCGGAGATGTGGTTGCGCGGCGAGTCCGCGGCCTGCCACCTGTCGTGGGCGACGCTCGCCGGGATCGGCCAGTTCGAGGCGGCCGGGTCGGGGCCGCTGCCCGTGCCGCCGGGGATCTGGGACCGCTGGGCCGCCCGCGCCACCCACGACGGCAAGGCGCCCGACAACCGCAACACCGACGACGCGGCCTACACGGTCGGCCGCTACCTGTGCTCGAGCGGCGCCGACCTGTCCACCGGCCGGGGCTGGTGGGAGGCGGTGCTGAGCTACACCCGCTCCACGGCCGACGCCCAGGACATCCTCAACGCGACGAACACCATCGCCGCCTCCTCACGCGCCCGCTAGCTCTCCTGAAGCCTGACCCTGGCGTTGACCTCGGACAACGCGTCCTGGTACTCGGGCACCGGGTTCATCGCCCATGCCATGCGCAACTGGCCCAGCGCCTCGACGAGCCGCCCGAGACGTTGCAGGGTGCGGCCGAGCACGAACCGCGCATAGTGATCGGCCGGGTCCAGCTCCAGCACCCTGGTGAAGGCGCGCTCGGCCCGTTTGAGCTGCGCGGAATGGAAGTAGGCGCGGCCGGCCAGCAACTGCACACTCGGTTTGTCCGGTTCGGCCTCGAGAACCGGTTCGAGCGCACGCAGCGCGTCGAGTGGGCGGCGGCGTTGCACCAGCGCCTCGGCCTGACGGAATGCTTCGAACCGATGCTCGCCCGTATGGTCCCGGGCCAGGTCCTCGTCATCCATAGTCAGTTCGACGTTACCTGGGAAACCGCGCTTTCGGCAGGGGTGCGATCACGGTCGGAACGGCGGGCATGATGCACTAACCCGCTATGAGCGACGAACCCCGCTATCTCGGTCTCTCGCCCTACCTGTACTACACCGACGCCACCGAGGCGCTGGAGTGGCTGCTTCGCGTGTTCGGCTTCACCGAGCGCGTGCGCTACGTCGACGCGTCGGGTGTGGTCTTCCAGGCGACCGTCGCGGCGGGCGATGCGGAGATCGTGCTTGCCGGCGTCGGCGCGGACTACTGGGAGTCCAAAGGCGTCGACCGGCCGGTGGGACAGCTGAACGTGGTCTTCGTCGACGACGTCGACGCCCAGTACGAGCGGGTCTGCGCCGCACTCGGGGAGGGCACCGACGTCTCCCCGCCGCAGGACCAGCCCTACGGCGCGCGCGTGTTCACGGTGCTCGACCTCGGCGGCAACAGCTGGTCGTTCTGGCAGCGCATCTCCGACACGGCCGATCTGCCCTCGGGCTGGCAGGAAATCCGCGGCGGCGAGGAAGAGTGAGCCGTGCCTCCGCCGGGTGAGGCGGCGTTCCCGTTAGGCTGGGGCCGTCGTCGCCCGGAGACAACATGAGGAGCGAAGAGTGGCGGTCATCGAGCAGGTAGGCGCGCGCGAGATCCTTGATTCGCGTGGCAACCCGACCGTGGAGGTCGAGGTCGCTCTGGACGACGGCACCCTGGCGCGGGCCGCGGTTCCCTCCGGCGCGTCCACCGGTGAGCACGAGGCCGTCGAACTGCGTGACGGTGACACCAAGCGCTACAACGGCAAGGGCGTCGAGCGCGCCGTCGCCGCGGTGCTGGACGAGATCGGCCCGGAGCTGACCGGCGTCGAGGCGGTCGAGCAGCGCGTCGTGGACCAGAAGCTCGTCGACCTCGACGGCACCCCGGACAAGTCCCGGCTCGGCGCCAACGCCCTGCTCGGCGTGTCGCTCGCGGTCGCGAAGGCCGCCGCCGAGTCCGCCGAACTGGAGCTGTTCCGCTACCTGGGCGGGCCGAACGCGCACGTGCTGCCGGTGCCCATGCTCAACATCCTCAACGGTGGCGCGCACGCCGACACCGACGTGGACATCCAGGAGTTCATGATCGCCCCGATCGGCGCCGACTCGTTCCGCGAGGCGCTGCGCTGGGGCGCGGAGGTCTACCACTCGCTGAAGTCGGTGCTCAAGGGCCGCGGGCTGTCCACCGGCCTCGGCGACGAAGGCGGGTTCGCGCCGAGCCTGTCCAGCAACCGCGAGGCCCTCGACCTGATCACCACCGCGATCGAGAAGGCGGGCTACGCGCCGGGCCGCGACGTCGCGCTGGCGCTGGACGTGGCCGCCACCGAGTTCTTCGCCGACGGTGCCTACACCTTCGAGGGCAGCAAGAAGACCGCCGAGCAGCTGGGCGCCTACTACGGCGAACTGCTCGACGCCTACCCGCTGGTGTCCATCGAGGACCCGCTGTCCGAGGACGACTGGGACGGCTGGGTCGCGCTGACCGAGCGGATCGGCGACCGCGTGCAGCTCGTCGGCGACGACCTGTTCGTCACCAACCCGGACCGGCTGGAGACGGGCATCGAGCGTGGTGCCGCGAACGCGCTGCTGGTCAAGGTCAACCAGATCGGCACCCTGTCGGAGACGCTGGACGCCATCACGCTCGCGACGTCGTACGGGTACAAGAGCATGATGAGCCACCGCTCCGGCGAGACCGAGGACACCACGATCGCGGACCTCGCCGTCGCCACCGGCGTCGGCCAGATCAAGACCGGTGCCCCGGCCCGCAGCGAGCGCGTGGCCAAGTACAACCAGCTGCTGCGCATCGAGGAGACCCTCGGCGACGCGGCGCGCTACGCCGGCGACCTGGCCTTCCCGCGGTTCACGCCGGAGAGCTGATGGTTCGCAGATGACCCAGCGCGGCAGGGAACGGACTCGACGCGGCCGCCGGGGAGACCCGGTCGCCCGGCGGCGTGGCGGTGACGTTCCCGCGCGCCGGCCGAGACAGGTCCGCCGGGAACCGGGCAAGCCCCGGCTGCGCCTCGGCATCGCGACGAAACAGGGTGCGGGCGCGGCCAGGGTGCTCGGCATGTCGACCACCCGGCGTGCGGCCATGATCGCCATCGTGGTGTGCGCGCTGGCGTTCACGCTGGCCGTGCCGCTGCGCACGTACCTGTCGCAGCGATCGGAGATCGCGCAGCAGGAGCAGAAGCAGGCCGAACTGCGCACCGAGGTGGCGCAGCTGCGGGCCAGGCAGGCGGCGCTGAACGACCCGGCGCAGGTCGAGGCCGAGGCCCGGCGGCGGCTGCGGTACGTCATGCCCGGCGAGACCCCGTACCTCGTGCAGCTTCCCGAGGACAGCCCGCAGGCCCAGCAACAGCAGGCGCAGAACCGGCCAGCCTCCGGTGCCGTCTGGTACCAGCAGCTCTGGTCCACCGTCGGTGGTTGACATCACGATGCGACAATGAACCGGTGAACAAGACCTTCGAGCCGGTGACCGATGCGGATCGGGAGATCATCGCCGAGCAGCTCGGCCGCCCGCCGCGTGCGCTGCGCGCCGTCGCGGCGCGCTGCCCCAGTGGCCACCCCGCAGTGGTTCAGACCAGTCCGCGGCTCGAGAACGGCACCCCGTTCCCCACGCTCTACTACCTGACCTGCCCGCGCCTGGCGTCCCTCGTCGGGCGGCTGGAGGCCAGCGGCCTCATGCGGGAGATGACCGAACGACTCGCCGTCGACGAGGAACTGGCCGCCGCGTACCAGCGTGCCCATGAGTCCTACCTCGCCGAACGCGACGCGATCGAACCGCTCGGGCACGAGGTCACCGCCGGCGGTATGCCGGGCCGCGTCAAGTGCCTGCACGTCCATCTCGCGCACACGCTTGCCTGCGGTCCCGGCGTGAACCCGTTCGGCGACGAAACCCTGGAGCTACTCAAGCCGGACTGGCCTTCCGGCGAGTGCGCGCGGTAACGCTTCACCCGGTTACCGCAATCTCCTCAGGAGTAACGAGGGCTTAACACGGACGCGAGAAGGATCGTGTCCGGCGGCCTTCGCTACGGGGAAGGGGTTTGGGGGTGCGGTTCAAGCGCGCGCGAGTGGCCCGGCGCAAGGTTCGAAGACTTGGCTTGCGCCACAAGACTTTCGTCGGCGTGCTCGGCGGATTGCTCGCGATCGTGCCCGCGGGCGCGATGAGCAGTGGCGCAGGAGAATGGGCAGGCGCGAAACCCACCGGCCACTCCCGTGACACCCCGCTGGTGGAAGGCCTCGACCCGAAACTGGTGCAGGTCAACGTCGACGGCTCGATCCCGCGGCCCGTGGCGCTCCGGGAACCGCTTCCCGCGTACGAACTTCCCGCTGGCCCGCTCGGCATTCCCGGCACGGCGTTACGCGCCTACCAGAACGCGGCCGGCATCATGGCCCGCGAGATGCCGGGCTGCCGCATCGACTGGGCGCTCATCGCGAGCATCGGCCGCATCGAGTCCAACCACGCCCGCGGCGGCTACGTCGATCAGCACGGCAACACACTCGAGCCCATCCTCGGCCCGGAACTCGACGGCATCGGCGCGGTGGCCGCGATCCCGGACACCGACCACGGCCGCTGGGATCACGACACCGTGTGGGACCGCGCCGTGGGACCGACCCAGTTCATCCCGTCCACGTGGAACTTCTACGGCGCCGACGCCAACGGCGACGGGATCGCCGATCCGAGCAACATCTACGACGCCACCCTCGCCACCGGCCGGTACCTGTGCTCCGGCGGCCTCGACCTGACCAACCAGGACCAGCTGCGCGCCGCGATCTACCGCTACAACAACTCCGACGCCTACGTCCAGACCGTGATCCTGTGGGCCGACGCCTACCGCAAGGGCGTCTCGCCGCTACCGGACAGCAAGGTGCCGATCGGCGCGCCCTCGCCACCCGTCGTCACCGTGGCCCCGCCGGCCGCGACGCTCGCGCCGCCGCCCACCACCACCACGCCCGCGCCGCAGGCCGCCACCACCACGCCGACGACCAAGCCCAGTACCCCGGGCGTGACCACCACACCGACGACCACCACCACCCCGCCGGTGACCACGACCACGCCACCGACGACGACGCCGACCACCCCGACGTGCCCGACACCCCCGACCTCGACGACGACCTCGACGACCACCAGCACCACACCACCGGCGAGCCCGGACCCGTGCGCCCCGGCCACCACGACGACCACGAGCACGGGGGTCAAACCCACCTCGTAGGGGCCACCGCCACCCCCAAAAGAGGTGCTCCGCGGCCCAGTACCCTCCACGTATGCCTCGTGTTGCCGCGATCGACTGTGGGACCAACTCCATCCGCCTGCTCGTCGCCGAGCTGACGCACCGCCATGACGGCACCGTCGACCTGCGCGACCTGCATCGGGAGATGCGGGTGGTGCGGCTCGGCCAGGGCGTGGACGCCACCGGGCGGCTCGCGCCCGAAGCGCTGGAGCGCACCCGCGCGGCGCTCGCGGACTACACGATCGCGGCGCGGCGCAAGGGGGCCGAGAAGGTCCGCATGGTCGCCACGTCGGCCACTCGCGACGCGAGCAACCGCGACGAGTTCTTCGCGATGACGCGCGAGGTCCTCGGTGTCGAGGCCGAGGTGATCACCGGCGACGAGGAGGCGCGGCTGTCGTTCACCGGCGCCGTCGGCGAGCAGGACCCCGACGACGGGCCGTTCCTGGTGGTCGACGTCGGCGGTGGCTCCACCGAGCTGGTGCTGGGTGAATGGGACGGGCAGCGGGCGTCGGTCACCGCGGCGAAATCCGTCGACATCGGCTGCGTGCGGATCACCGAGCGGGCGCTGAAGTCCGATCCGCCCACCGCCGAGGAGATCGCCGCGGCGCGCCGCTTCGCGACCGAGGTGCTGAACGAGGCGTTCGAGGCCGTGGACGTGTCGAAGGCCAAGACCTGGATCGGTGTCGCGGGCACGGTCACCACGCTGTCGGCCGTGTCCCAGGAACTGCCCGAGTACGACTCGACGGCCACGCACCTGTCGCGGCTGTCGTTCGAGTCGCTGGCGAAGCTGTCGGACGACCTGCTCGCGGCCGACCACGCGACCCGCGCCGCGAACCCGGTGATCCACCCCGGCCGGGTCGACGTCATCGGCGGCGGCGCGCTGATCGTGCGGGTGCTGTCCGAGCAGCTCGCGGAGCGCGGCGGCCCGTCGGCGCTGGTGGTCAGCGAGCACGACATCCTCGACGGGATCGCGCTGTCGCTGGCATGACCGAAATGTGACCACTGACTTTCGTAGGGTTTTCGCCGCTGAATAGCCGAATGTCCGGGTAGGTTCCTCTCACCCTTTTCTCCGAGGAGGATTTTGGTGAGAAGAACCAGACTGCTCGTCGCCGCGCTCGCGGTGCCGCTGATCGGCGGGATCGTGAGCGCACCCGTCGCTGCGGCCTCGCCGCGGCAGCTTTCCGGCCCCGCCACGGAGTTCACCGTGCTCACCGCGGCGGGTCAGAGTGTCGGCGCCGCCGTACAGGCGGTCCGGGACGCGGGTGGCACCGTGCTCAAGACCAACACCGCGGTCGGCCTGATCACGGCGACCGCGCCCGCCAACGGGTTCGTGGAGCGCGTCTCGGCCGACCGGTCGGTGTACGGCGCGGCGAAGGCGACCTCGATCGGTCAGTCGCCCAAGGACAGGTCCACCGCGAAACCGGACGCCGTCGAGAAGGAACGCGGTTCGGCGAAGCAACGCCCGGACAAGCCCGCGCCCGCGGGCATGGACCCGCTCGACGACAAGCTGTGGGGCCTGGCCTCGGTCCGCTCGGATCTCGCCCGCACCGTGCAGCCGGGCGACAAGCGCGTCAAGGTCGGCGTGATCGACACCGGTGTCGACGGTTCGCATCCCGACATCGCGCCGAACTTCGACGCCGCGGACTCCCGCAACTTCACCCGCGACATCCCCACCGACGAGACCGGTGCGGTCGTCGACGGCCCGTGCGAGTACCGCGGTTGCGTGGACCCCGCCGACCACGACGACAACGGCCACGGCACGCACGTCGCGGGCACGATCGCCGCCGCCGCCAACGGTTTCGGCGTTTCCGGTGTCGCACCGGACGTCACGCTCGTCAATATCCGTGCCGGCCAGGACTCGGGGTACTTCTTCCTGCAGCCGACCGTGGATGCGCTGACCTACGCCGGCGATGCGGGCATCGACGTGGTGAACATGAGCTTCTACGTGGACCCGTGGCTGTACAACTGCGCCGCCAACGCGGCCGACTCGGCCGAGCAGCGACTGGAGCAGCGCACCATCGTCGAGGCCGTCACGCGCGCGCTGAACTACGCCTACGGCAAGGGAGTCTCGTCCGTGGTCGCGCTCGGCAACGAGCACAGCGACCTCGGCCTGCCGCAGCCCGACGCGACCAGCCCGGACTATCCGGCCGAGGCGGCGCACGACCGCGTGATCGACAACGCGACCTGCCTGTCGATGCCGACCGAAGGCCCGCACACCATCGGGGTCGCCGCGTTCGGACCGTCGGGTGCGAAGGCCGACTACTCCAACTACGGCACCGAGCAGATCTCGGTCGCCGCGCCCGGCGGGTACTACCGCGACTACTTCGGCACCGATCTGTACCGCACCAACGAGAACATGATCCTGTCGGCCTACCCCGAGAACGTGGGCATCGCCGAGGGAAACATCGACGAGGCGGGCAACGTCACGCCGGACGGTGAGGCGCTCGGCGTGCAGAAGGCGGTCGCGCCGGACGGCCGGGTCGGCTACTACCAGTACCTGCAGGGCACGTCGATGGCCACGCCACACGCGACCGGCGTCGCCGCGCTGATCGTGTCCCAGTACGGCAAGGCGAGCCGGGGCGGTTTCGGGCTGAGCCCCGACGCCGTGCAGCGGGTCATCGAGGGCACGGCGGCCCAGACCCCGTGCCCGACGCCGCGCACCGTGGACTACCTCGACGAGGGCCGGGACGCGAGCTTCACCGCGACCTGTGCCGGCCCGACGTCGTTCAACGGCTTCTACGGGCACGGCCTGGTGGACGCCTACTCGGCGGTCACGCACGGCTCCGGCTACGTGCGGGGCTGACGCAACCCAGCGAATGCGAGCACCGTCGGTATGGCCTGAGACCGGCCGTACCGACGGTGCTCGCGTTCGTGGCGGGTTGCGGTGCGCAGGCGGGCTGGAAGCGAGCGTGCCGCATTTGCCCGGGCTTCCGGTCGGGATCGCCGTCGCCGGGCACACCGTCCGCGCTAGCGGTTCGAGCTGTCCGCGATGAACTTGCCGAGGTCCTTGCCCTGCTGCACCCGCGACGGCTCATGGACGTACATCATGTGCCCCGCCGGGTAGTACGCCGTCTCGACGTTCTCCCGCAGCTCGTCGGGAATCGTCAGGTGCGCGAGGACGTACTCGGCCGCGAAGTACGGCGTCGCGCCGTCGTAGTAGCCAAGCGCCACATGGACTTTCAGGTGCGGGTTGGCGCGCATCGCCGAGGACAGTGCCTCCACCGCCGACACCGCACGGCCCTCGAAGTCCGAATAGGACCAGGCGCGGTTGACCTCCAGCGACAGGATCTCGTACGGCAGATCGTTGGCGTACCCCAGTTCCGCGCGAACATAGTGGTTGAAGCCCGCCGAGTACGCGCCGATGATCCGCGACACCGAGGCGTCGTCGCTCATGTGCTCGCGGCCGCCGTCCGGCTCCCACGTGGTGAACCGGCCGTCCATCCGTCCTGTGGTCAATCCCTTGTCCCGCAACAATTCCGTGAAGAACCGGACATGCTCGATGCGCAGGTTCACGCGGTCCACATAGGACTCCTCGAGCCCGGTGAGCGAGGCCAGCGTGCGCACCGCCTCCGTGCGTTCCTCCGCGCTGAGCCGGGAACCGCGCTCCAGCGCCCACGGCAGATCCCGGGACGCGAAGTCCTCGGCGTCGGCGAGCACGTCGTCCAGCGGCCGGTCAGCGTGCCTGCCGTGGTAGTGCGCGATCGCCGCGTAGGTGGGCACGAACAGCGGGAACGGCTTGTCGTTGCCCTCGGTGAACCGGATGGAGCCCATGTCCAGCACCGAGGAGATGAGCATCACGCCGTTGAGGTACATGCCGTGCCGCTCCTGCAGGTGCGCGGCCAGCGCCGCCGCGCGCAGGGTGCCGTAGGACTCGCCCGCCAGGTACTTCGGCGACAGCCAGCGGCCGTTGCGCGAGGTCCACAGCCGGATGATCTCGCCGACGGACTCCAGGTCCGGCTGGAACCCGTGATAGTCGCCCGGCTTCTCGCCGGTCGCGGCACGCGAGAACCCGGTGGCCACCGGGTCGATGAAGACGAGATCGCTGTGTGCGAGCAGGCTGTCCGGGTTGTCGACCAGCCGGTACGGCGGCGGCTCCGGCGCGTCGACGTCGCCCGAGACCACGCGGCGCGGCCCGAGCAGGCCCATGTGCAGCCACACGCTCGCGGCGCCGGGACCGCCGTTGAACGCGAACGTGACCGGGCGCTGGCCGGGGTCGGCGTCGTCGAGGGTGTAGGAGGTCAAGAACACCTCGGCCTTGGGCTGGTAGCCGTCGAACTTGCCGTCGGTGAGGACTTCCTTGCGCAGCACGATGCGGCCGGTCTGCGCCGTGTAGGCGAGCTTGCGGCGCTTGATCGTGAGCGTGTGCTGTGTGGTGACCAGATCGTCCGCCGGGGCCGCGGGCTTTTCCTTGGTCTCATCCTCGGTGGTGTCTGCCATACCAGGAATCTAGCTGTCGCGGGCAGCGCGTCCGTTGAGGGCGGTGGTGGGCGAGGGGCCGGCCTTAGCCTGGGTACGTGAAGTGCGGGTCTCTGGATGAGCTGGACGCGGCGGTCGCCGAATGTCGCCGGTGTCCCCGGCTGGTGGAATGGCGTGAGCAGGTCGCGGTCACCAAGCGTGCCGCGTATGCCGGGGAGACCTACTGGGGGCGGCCCGTGCCGGGTTTCGGCCCGGACGACGCGTCACTGGCGATCGTCGGTCTCGCACCGGCCGCGCACGGCGGGAACCGGACCGGCCGGATGTTCACCGGCGACCGCGCCGGCGACGTGTTGTTCCAGGCGCTCTACGACGTGGGACTGGCGTCCCAACCGGACTCGACACGCCGCGACGACGGCCTGGAACTGCGCGGCACCCGGATCACGGCGCCGGTGCACTGCGCGCCGCCCGCCAACAAGCCGACGCCCGCCGAACGGGACGCCTGCCGCCCGTGGCTGGCCCGCGAGCTGGAACTGCTCCGGCCGACCCTGCGCGCCATCGTGGTGCTCGGCGGGTTCGGCTGGCAGGCGCTGATGCCGGTTCTCGGCGACGTGCGGCCGCTGCCCCGCCCGCTGCCGAAGTTCGGGCACGGAGTAGAAGTGACTCTGGAGGGAGTCCCCGAACTTCACCTGTTCGGGTGTTATCACGTGTCACAGCAGAACACGTTCACGGGCCGGCTGACCCCCGCGATGGTGCGTGAGGTTTTAGCCAGGGCGGGCGCCCGCGCGGGGTTGATCTGAATCGTTTTGCCCTGCTATGGCGACCCCGGTCACAACTGACTGGGGTACACGAGCGACAGGGGTGGAAGAGTGGGAAGATACAAGCATGGCCGCAGCTAAGTCGGAACCGACCCGGATCCTGATCCTGGGCGGTGGGTACGTCGGGCTCTACACCGCGTTGGGACTGCAGAAGAAGCTTCGCGCCAACGAAGCGTCCGTCACGATCGTGGACCCTCAGCCGCACATGACGTACCAGCCGTTCCTTCCGGAGGCGGCGGCCGGCGCCATCGAACCGCGGCACGTGGTCGTGCCGCTGCGGCGCGTGCTGAAGCGTTGCCACGTGCTGACCGCGCGCGTGAACAAGATCGAGCACGCGCGTAAGTCCGTCACCGTCGAAGCCGCGGACGGGCACATCGAACAGCTCAACTACGACGTGCTCGTGGTCGCGCTCGGTGCCGTGTCGCGGCTGCTGCCCATTCCCGGTCTGGCCGAAGAGGGCATCGGCATCAAGACCATCGGTGAGGCCATCTACCTGCGCAACCACGTGCTGACCAAGCTCGACCAGGCGTCCAGCACGCTGGACCCGGAGCTGAGGAAGCGCTTGCTGACGTTCACCGTCGTGGGCGGTGGGTTCGCCGGTATCGAGGCGCTGGCCGAGCTCGAGGATATGACGCGCTTCGCGACCGAGTACTACGAGAACATCTCGCCGGAGGACATCCGGTGGGTGCTGGTGGAGGCGGCGGGCCGGATCCTGCCCGAGGTGCGCGAGACGCTGGGCGTGTGGACCGTCGAGCAGCTGGAGCGGCGCGGCATTGAGGTTTTCCTGTCGACCGCGGCGAAATCGTTCGAGAACGGCCATGTGGTGCTTTCCGACGGCACCGAGTTCGACAGCGACACGATCATCTGGACCGCCGGCGTGAAGGCGAACCCGGTGCTGGCGCAGTCGGATCTGCCGGTCGACAAGCGCGGGCGTGTCGAGGCCACGGCCGGGCTGCAGGTCGTGGGACACCCGGAGGTGTGGACCGCGGGCGACAACGCCGCGGTGCCGGACCTTTCGCGCACCGAGCAGGACCCGACGGCCACGTGCCCGCCGAACGCCCAGCACGCGGTGCGGCAGGCGCGGCACCTGGCGGGCAACATCATCCGCGTGCTGCGCGGCGGGCAGCCGAAGGACTACTTCCACAAGAACCTCGGTGCGGTTGCGGGGCTGGGCCTGCACAAGGGTGTGGCCGACGCGCTGAACATCAAGATCAAGGGCTTCCCGGCGTGGGTGTTCCACCGTGCCTACCACCTCAAGGCGATGCCGACCTTCAACCGCAAGACGCGCATCCTGCTGGACTGGATGCTGGGCGGCCTGTTCCGGCGCGAGATCGTGGCGCTGGGGCAGATCAACAACCCGAAGGAAGAGTTCACCAGGGCTTCCAGGTCCTGATCCCGGCGCGGTTTCGTCCCGGTCGGTCCGGGGTCACGCGGGGCACGCAGTAGTCTGTGCGTGCCCCGGTAGCCCAATCGGCAGAGGCAGTCGACTTAAAATCGATTCAGTGCGGGTTCGAGTCCCGTTCGGGGCACTTTCGCTGGTCAGGCGCCGGGCTGACGGCCAGCCAAGATCATCGGCCTCGTTGACGCCCCACCTTCGTCGTCCCGATTGCGACTCTGGCGGGGATCGCCCCGACTATCGTTCGTTGCCGAGAAGGACGTCGTAAACCTGCGGTGCGTAGAACCTGCGTGCACTGCCAGATGTGGTACGCATTGGGGCGATTACTCCCAATTGTACGAGTTGACTCACCAAGGTATTGGCGCGGCCGTAAGATATCTTTAGCTCTTTCTCGACCGCTCTGACGGTAAACGATATATTCGAAACCGCGAAGTCGACAAGGGTGTGTGCGGTATCCGCCCGAAGTTTTGATTCGCGAACGCGTTCCTTCATTTCTGCCTGTACCTTGACAAGATTAATCATGCGGTCGTGTGTTCGTTGCGCCGAAGCCTCCAAGCCCGCCGCACGATCAACATGCGACCAATTCTTCCGTTGCCGTCATGGAACGGATGGAGCGTCTCAAATTGGTAGTGAGCGAGTGCTGCAGCGACAACTGGGTCGATCTCTCGCCCCACGTCTTTACTCGCCATCCAAGCGAGGAGATCGCGAAGGTTCGCCTGGAGATCCAGGCCGGGCGGCGGGGGTACGAAACGTGCCGCGTGTACCGGGAGATCGCCGAGTCGGGCTGTCGCGCGCTGCCCTACCACGACTTGGTGATCGCGTATTTTTCCGGACGACTTACCCTCGCCTTTTGTCTGACGGACGAGGATTCGTTGTAGCTCTTCGAGTATATTAACGGTTAAAGGGCGACCTTCCTCAACCCAAGCGAACGCACTTTCGGCCAATGGTGCATGAGTGCCCTCTAATGCCGAAGTGCTTTGCGCCTCAGCTCGCAATGACGGCCTACGAAGGAGGCGGGGATTTCAGCGGGTTGGGCACAAATGCCATATGTGACCACTCGCCACGCCGTGGGTCCGTGCCATGGATTGCGACCAGGCTGCCTGGGGCGTCGGCGGTGAAGGCGTCAAGGTCCACGATGTCAGGCTAGCGCACGATGTCATACAAGTGGCTGTTCACTGACATGCCGTGTCGGAGCATGTCTGTCATGTGCAATGGGAGCGGTCGCCATGTCATACAAGTGGCTGTTCACTGACATGCCGTGTCGGGGCATGTCTGTCATGTGCGATGCGAGCAGTCGCCATCTCATCGAGCGCATCGATGCAGGTGACAGGAGGGATCGACCACCAAGGTTTGGTGTTCGGGGCACTTCCCCTATGAGGGCTTGAGGAACCGCAGATAGAACGCGGCGAACACCAGGACGATGCCGATGTTCACTAGCAGGCGTTCCCAGAAAAGGTTCCTGAAGAACAGGATGTCGACGCCGACGATGACGGCCACCAGCGCGATCACGTAGAGCACGACGGCTGCCTGCCTTCCCATCGTTCCTTTCTACCGCGCGCATCGCCACCGTGCCGCAGACGATGCTCAATCGCAGCTCACGCTTGTCACCGTCGCCGCCGGGGTGACGGTGCGCGGCGAGAACAGTGCCCGTGACGGAAGCCCCCGCTATCCCTTCGTGCTCGGGCGCATCCCGATCACCACCGTCGCCTCTTCCGAGGTTGTCGTTCGGGCCTGCAGGCCTGCTCGCACCAGTGCCGCTACCGCCGCGGGGGCCTGCTCCTCGCTGGTCTCGCTCAGGACGTGGCCGCCGGGGGAGAGCCACGCGGTCGCCTCCGCTGCCACGCGCCGTAGGAGGTCCAGGCCGTCCTGCCCGCCGTCCAGAGCCGTCCGTGGTTCGTGTTCGCGGGCTTCCGGGGGTAGGAACGCGACCGCTTCCGTCGGCACGTACGGGACGTTCGCCAGCAGCACGTCGACGCGGCCCCGCAGCGCCGCAGGCAGTGGTTCGAACAGGTCCCCTTGGTACACCCTCGGCACGGTGCGCCGGGCACAGTGCACCGCGGCGGGATCGACGTCGGCCGAGTGCAGTTCCGCGCCGGGAACCGCGGCCAGGAACGCCGCGCCGAGTGCACCCGAGCCGCAGCAGAGGTCGACCACCACCGGGTGCGACGGGGCAAGCTGAACCGCTTGCCGCACAAGGAACTCCGTTCGCCGCCGAGGCACGAATACGCCCGGCTCGACCGCGATACGCAGTCCACAGAACTCGGCCCACCCGAGGACGTGTTCGAGCGGCAGGCCGCCCGCACGGCGCTCCACCAGTTCGGCGAGCCGCTCGGCGGTGTCCGCTTCGGCGATCAGCAGCCGCGCCTCATCCTCGGCGAAGACACAACCGGCGGCGCGAAGTCGTTCGACGATCCACTCTGTCACTGACCGGACAGCCTACCGGCCGCCGTGCCGCCCGCCCCGGTCGTTGCCGCCGTGGCCCCCCTTGTTGTACTGCGCGGCCTTCTGGAACGCGTCGTAGTAGGCCTGCCAGTTCGGTGCGGCCTGCGTCGTCGGCGCGGGCTTGCTCGCCGCCGGGGCCTTCGACTGCGTCGACGTCGGCAGGGTGCCGCGGAACGAACCCGTGTCCGGCTGTGACGCGGCCGACTGCGTCGACGGGGGCGCCGGGATCTCGGCGGTGGCCGCCGGAACGCCCGCGAGACCCGCGGCCGGCGCGCCGAGCGACTCGACATTCAAACCGGTCGGGGCGACCTGGCTTTCCGGAGCCTTGACCGGCGCGGGATTGGCACCCGACGGCGTGTCGGCGGGCTGTGCCTGCGCGCTGGCAAGCGCCCAGCCGCCCACGAGTACGGCGCCGGCGAAGGCGAACCCGGCGATCTTGCGCCCGGTGTACCGGGAAGTCTGCGCGGGCACGACAGCCGCCGCCACCGGTTCCTCGGGCTGCGCGGCGAGCAGCGCCGTCACGGTGTTCTGGTCGTACCGGTACTGCGCCGGCGTGATGATCTCGGTCGGCTGCTCGACCGGCGGAATGGCCGTGAGAGTGCCGCCGAACTGCCCGGACCCCGCGGGCTCGGCGCTGCGACGGCGGCGCGACGGACCGTCCGAACCCGCGCCGTGGCGTGCCAGCAATTCGGCTACGGTCGTGGACCCTGAAGAGGTATCGAGGCTGTGGGTCGCGGTCGTCACAGAACGTGCCCTTCTTCGTCCTTCTTCCGGAGTACCAGATTAACCTTTCGGGTTTCTAGTCCTCCCCCGGGCTTGATCGCAACCCCAGTGGTCTACGTCACGGCCGCGCCCGATTTTTCGCCATACTGATCAGGTGCCCACGGACTGGATCCTGCACGTCGATCTCGATCAGTTCATCGCCGCGGTGGAAGTCGCGCGGCACCCTGAACTGCGCGGACGCCCGGTGATCGTCGGCGGCACCGGGGATCCGACGCAGCGTGCCGTCGTCGCCACCGCCTCCTACGAGGCGCGCGAGTACGGGGTCCAGTCCGGCATGCCGCTGCGAACCGCGGCCAAACGCTGTCCGGAGGCGGTCTTCCTGCCGACCGACGCCCCCGCCTACGAAGAGGTGTCCGCGCGGGTCATGGCGACCTTGCGCGAGTTCCCGGTCGTGGTCGAGGTGATCGGCTGGGACGAGGCGTTCCTCGGCGTCGCGACCGACGAGCCCGAGGCGCTGGCGGCCGACGTCCGGCGTGCGGTCCTGGACGAGACCGGCCTGCACTGCTCGGTCGGGATCGGCGACAACAAGCTGCGCGCCAAGCTCGCCACCGGGTTCGCCAAACCGGACGGGATCTACCGGCTCACCAAGCTGAACTGGTACGACGTGATGGGCGCGCGACCGACCGACGCGTTGTGGGGCATCGGCCGCAAAACCGCGAAGAAGCTGGCCGAACAGGGCATCGCCACCGTCGAGCAGTTGGCGGCGAGCGATCCGAAGGCGCTGGCCGCGCGGTTCGGGCCGACGATGGGCCCGTGGTACCGCATCCTCGCGCTCGGCGTCGGCGACACCGAGGTCACGGCCACCCCGTACGTGGCGCGCTCGCGCGGCCGCGAGGTCACGTTCCAGCAGAACCTCACCGATCCGGCGGACGTCCGGCGTGAGGTCTCCACGCTCGCCCGGCGGGTGGCCGAGGACGTGGCGGCGGAGGGCAGGCCCGCATCGCGGGTCGGCGTCAAGGTGCGGTTCGCGCCGTTCCTCACGCAGACACGCAGTGTCACACTCGCCGCACCGACGAGTGAGGGCGACGCTATCGAACGAGCGGCGCTGATGGTGCTCGAGCGGTTCGATGACAAACGTCCTATTCGTCTGCTTGGCGTTCGGGCGGAATTCGATGCGCCTTGACCAGTTCGTCCTGAATGTTCGAAACTAATCGGCTGCCCGGCTGGTTCGCCAGGCCTTGGCGAAATAGGGTCGGAGCATGGCAGAGTCGTCGTCAGCGGGCGCCCGCCAGCGCCTCACCCCCGATCAGCGAAACTCGTTCCTGGCCGCGGTGCTCGGCTGGACGATGGACGCGTTCGACTACTTCATCGTCGTGTTCGTCTATGCCGATATCGCCAAGAGTTTCGGCATGCACAAGGCGGACGTCGTCTTCATCACCACCGCCACGCTGCTCATGCGGCCCGTCGGCGCGCTGCTGTTCGGGCTCTGGGCGGACCGGGTCGGCAGGCGGATACCGCTGATGGTCGACGTCGTGTTCTATTCCGTGGTCGGTTTTCTCTGCGCGTTCGCGCCGAACTTCACGGTGCTGCTGATCCTGCGGCTGCTCTACGGCATCGGCATGGGCGGCGAATGGGGGCTCGGCGCCGCCCTGGCGATGGAGAAGATTCCGGTGAAACGGCGCGGTTTCTTCTCCGGAATGCTGCAGGAGGGCTATTCCTTCGGCTACCTGCTCGCCTCGCTGGCCTCGCTCATCGTGCTGGACTGGGCCGGGCTGTCGTGGCGCTGGCTGTTCGCGCTGAGCGTCATTCCCGCGCTGATCAGCCTGATCATCCGGTCGCGGGTCAAGGAGTCCGAGGTCTGGGAGACCGCACGGGAGAAGATGCGCGTCACCCGCACGTCCATGAAGGACATCCTGCTCGACCCGAAGATCATCCGCCGGTTCGTCTACCTGGTGCTGCTGATGACGGCGTTCAACTGGATGAGCCATGGCACCCAGGACGTGTACCCGACGTTCCTGTCCTCGCACACCGAGGGCGGCGCCGGGCTGTCGGCGGCGACGGCGAGCTGGATCGCGGTGATCTACAACGTCGGCGCCATCATCGGTGGGCTGGTCTTCGGCTCGTTGTCCGAACGCTTCGGCCGCCGCTACACGATCGCGTTCTGCGCGGTACTCGGCCTGCCGATCGTGCCGCTGTTCGCGTTCTCGAAGACGGCGGCACTGCTGTGCCTCGGTTCGTTCCTGATGCAGGTCATGGTGCAGGGCGCATGGGGCGTCATCCCGGCGCACCTGACCGAGATGTCGCCCGATGCGATCCGCGGTTTCTACCCCGGCGTGACCTACCAGCTCGGCAACTGCCTCGCGGCGTTCAACCTGCCGATCCAGGAAACGCTGGCGCAGAGCCACGGTTATCCGTTCGCACTCGCCGCGACGATCATCCCGGTGCTGATCGTGGTCGCCACGCTCACGCTCGTCGGCAAGGAAGCCAAGGGCATCAACTTCGGCACCGACCGGACGGTCACCGCGCCCGCCGTGGCCGATGGCTGAGCCTAGAGTTGCCACATGGTGGCGACTGCGAGGGAACTGGCAACGGCGGTACGTGCGGGCGAGCTCGACCCGGTCGCGCTGACCGAACGGACGCTGCACGGCATCGATGCGGCGAACCGGGTGGTGGGCGCGTTCCGGAAGGTACGCGCGGAGGAAGCGCTTTCCGAGGCGCGAGAAGTGGCGAAACGGCCGGATCTGGCGGACCTGCCGCTCGCCGGCGTCCCGGTCGCGGTGAAGGACGTCGCCGAGATCTCCGGGGAGTACGCGGGCTGGGGTTCGTCGGCCATGCCCACCGAAGTGTCCACAACGGACGCCGAGGTGGTGCGGCGGCTGCGCGCCGCGGGTGCGGTGATCGTCGGACTGACGCGGGTGCCGGAGCTGTGCATCTGGCCGATGAGCGACGGTCCCGACGGTATGGCGCGCAACCCGTGGCACCCGGCGCACACGGCGGGCGGCTCGTCCGGTGGCAGCGCCGCCGCGGTGGCGGCGGGCCTCGTGCCGGTCGCCCACGGCACCGACGGCCTCGGCTCGATCCGCCTTCCCGCCGCGATGTGCGGACTGGTCGGCATCAAGCCCGGCGCGGATCTGCTCGCGGAGGGCGGCTGGTACGGGATGTCGGCGCACGGCAGCCTCGCGACCACGGTCACCGACGCGGCGCTGATGTTGTCCGTGCTGGCGGGGAAACCGGAGCTCGCGGAAGTGGGCCAGGAGCGGCCCCTGCGGGTGGCGGTGTCGAGCGACCTGCCGCTGACCCACGCGCCGGTGCCGAAGCCGTTGACGGCGGCGGTGGACCACGTCGCGGACGTGCTCGCGCGGCTCGGGCACCAGGTCGAGCGCGCGACGCCGCAGTACGGCACCGCGGCGACGCTCGGGATCCTCGGCCGCTGGTTCGCCGGGCCCGCCGAGCAGGCCGAAGACCTCGAACGCGCCCGGCTGCAGCGCCGCACCCGGGCACACGTCCGGCTGGGCAAGGCACTGCGAACGGCGCGGCTGATCCGGCCCGGCACGAAAACGCGCTGGCTGGCGCGGGCGGAACGGTTCTTCGGCGAGTACGACGTGCTGCTGACCCCGACGCTCGCCACGCTGCCGCCGAAGGCCGAGCGGTGGCACGACCGGTCCTGGGCCGCGAACGCCATCCCCTCGATCCGGGTCGCGGGGTTCACCGGGCTGTGGAACCTGGCCGGCTACCCGGCGATGTCCGTCCCGGCCGGGCGCCATCCGAGCGGCCTGCCGATCGGGGTACAGCTCGTCGCCGCCCCGGGCGGCGAGTCCCGGCTGCTGCGGCTGGCGGCGCAGTTGGAGCGGGAAAACCCCTGGCCGCGCACGCCCTGAAGCGCTACTGGTTGTTGCCCTTGGCGCCGGCGCGTTCGTAGCTGTCCGGCTTGTCCACCGCGGGCTTGGTGGGCGCGTCCGAGTCCTTCTCGGACGCGCCGGTGGCCGGTTTCGTCGGCGGGTCGACCGTGGCGGCGCGCGACTCGTCGACGACCGACTCCTCGCGCAGCGGCTCCAGCGAGGACTGGCTCTTCGCGAGCACCTCGTGGGCCCGGCGCAGCCGGTCGGAAGCCTGCTGGCTCAACGAGTTCAGGTGCTTGACCTTGCGGTCGGCCTCCTGTTCACGCTGCTCGGCCTTGGCGGTGGCCTCCGCGACCAGCCGCTTCGCCCGCTCGGTGGCCTCGTCGACCAGGCGCTTCGCCTCCGCGGTCGCGTCCGCGATCCGGCGCTCGGCCTGGTTCTTGCTCGCCGTCTGCTGGTCGGCGACCTGCTTTTCCAGTGTGGCCTTCTGCGCCTTCATCGACTGCTCGAACTCGTGCTCGATCGTGCGGCGCTTACGCTCCGCGTCGATGTCCAGCGCGGTGCGGCGCTGCGCGGCCTCGGTGGTGAGCTTCCGGACCTCGCTGCGGGTGGCCTCCAGCGCGTTCGTGTGCTCGCCGAGCAGCGCGTCCGCCTGCGTCTCCAGCGCGTTGATCAGCTTCTGGTACCGCTCACGCAGAGTGCTCGACAGCTCGGTGCTCTTGGCCCAGTGCTCCTCGGCCGCGACCTGCGCCCGCGACACGATCTCCTCGGCACGCGTGTTCGCCAGCTCGGCGGTGCGCTGCATGCGCTCGTCGAGATCCTCCAGCCGCTCCGGCGGGCGCTTGAGCTCCTCCACCCGGTTGCGCAGCCGCACGATCTCCGCGCGCGCGTTCTCCAGCTCGCGGGACAGGCTGCCCGCCTGCGCCCGCGCCGCGTCCCGGTCCGCCATCACCCGTCGCAGGCTGACCTCGACGTGATCCAGATACTGCAGTACCTGGCCACGGTCGAAGCCGTGCCACGCCTGGTTGTACTCGCGCTTCAACGGGAGCAGGGCGTTGTCTCGCTCGGGCACCATAGGGAAGAAGGTACCCGGGTACAGGGTGTTAGTGATGTCAGGTCACAGTGTGTCCGGGCTTTGTGGACTTCACCAATGGAACCCCCGCGTGAGTTTCACCAGCCGGGTGGCCGCCTTGGACAGACGGCGTTCGCCCTTGCCGAGCTTGATCTCGCCGGTGCCGCCCGCGGCCGCCGAGTCGGGGAAGATCCGGTAGCCCTCGTAGGCGACGGCGTCGACCAGGCCCGGCAGGAAGGTGTAGGCCGCCTGGATCAGGTAACCCTCCGGGGTGCCGATGTGCTTCGGCCGTTCCTTCAGTGCGCGCAACACCATCTCGGCGGCCTCGTTCGGCGACTTCGTGGGGAACGCGTCGTAGATCTTGGTCGGCCGGATCATCGGCGTGCGCACCAGCGGCATGTGGATCGTGGTGAAGGTGATCCCGTCCCCGTGCGTCTCGGTGGCCGCGATCTTGCTGAAGTAGTCGAGCGCGGCCTTCGACGCGACGTAGGCCGAGAACCGCGGCGCGATGCCCTGCACCCCGATCGACGACACGTTGACGATGTGCCCGAACTTCCGCTCCGACATGTACGGCAGAACGGCGAGGATCAGCCGCACCGCGCCGAAGTAGTTGATCGCCATGGCGCGTTCGTAGTCGTGGAACCGGTCGTAGGACAGGGAGATCGACCGGCGGATCGAGCGGCCGGCGTTGTTGACCAGCATGTCGATCCGGCCGTGCTCGTCGATGATCTGCTTGACCAGCTTGTTCACCGTCTCGTCGTCGGTCAGGTCGGCCGGGTACACCGACGCCGAACCGCCCGCGGCGACGATCTCGTCGCGCACCTCTTCCAGTTCGTGCCTGCGCCGCGCCACGAGCAGCGGCACCCCGCCCTCGGCGGCGACCTTCAGCGCGGTGGCGCGACCGATGCCGGAGGACGCGCCGGTGATGATCACCCGCCGGCCGTCGAGCTCGCCGCGGCTGCCGTGCTTGCGCGCACGGAACGGGTCGAGGTGCTCGCGCCAGTAGCGCCAGAGCACGGGCGCGTAGTCCTCGATCCTGGGCACGTCGATGCCGGAGGTGGCGAGTTCCTTGCGGGTCGCGGCGGAGGCGAACACCGACGGGAACGACAGCGTTTCCAGCAGCACGGGCGGAATGCCCAGCCGCGCGAGGAAAGCGTCGCGCGCGAGCGACACGCCCGGCACGTTCTCGGAGAGCTTGAGCAGCCGCATGATCCCGCCGGACAACCGCTTGTCCAGCTGCACGTTGATGGTCGGCGCGCCCGCCGCGCGGGCGAAGGCGTTGTACACCGACACCACCGGCTGCGGCTCCGGGCTGACCAGGTGGAACGTGCAGCCGTCCAGATTCGGCTTCGTGGTCAGCTCCAGCAGCGCCTTGGCCACAAAGTCGACCGGCACGATGTTGGTGTCGCCGAGATCGGGCCCGGCCAGCGGCACATTCGGCACCGAGCCCAGCCGGTTGATGGCGGTGAACAGGTAGTAGGGACCGTCCACTTTGTCCATCTCGCCGGTCTCGGAGTGCCCGACCACGACGGCGGGCCGGTACACCCGCCACGGCACGTCGTGCTGCTGGCGCACCAGGCGCTCGGCCTCGAACTTCGTGCGGTGGTACGGCGTGGGCAGCCGCTGCCCGACGTCGAACATGTCCTCGGTGAACACACCCTCGTGATCGCCGGCGACCGCGACCGAGGACACGTGGTGCAGGCAGCCCGCGTGCAGATCCGCCGCGAGCTCGACCACGTTGCGGGTGCCCTCGACGTTGGCGCGGATGCTCTCCTCGTCGGTCGCGGTGAGGTCGTAGAGCGCCGCGAGGTGCACGAGGTGGTCGACCTTACCGCGGAGTTCGTCGCGGACGTCCTCCTCGACGCCGAGGTGCTCCTTGGACAAATCGCCGGTCACGAGCGTGACCCGGCCCGGATCGGGCCAGCCGGCGACGAGCCGGGCGAGCCGGTCCCGCGACGACGCGCGGACCAGCAGATACACCTGGTCGACGTCCTGCCGTTCCAGCAGGAGCCGGGTGAAATGGCGTCCGATCAAACCGGTGGCGCCGGTTACGAGATAGCCGGGCATGGTCCCCACCCTTCGCCGCGTGCCGTTGGAACCACTGCGCATTCTGCTGCACCGGAGGCGGTGAGACCACCGTCACCCCTACTCGGCGGTTAGGGTCTTTCCGACGGCGGTGATCGGCACGTCCGCAGAATGGGTAAAGTCGGCTTTACTTGACGGGAACTGGTCGGCGGTCCAATCCGTTGACCTGGATGCAGGTGCCAGTAGATCCAGGAGGATCAGGTGCGTTCCACTAGCAACCCCGCGTTCCGCAATCTGCCACGGGCGGGTGCGGGCTACGGCCAGTACGGGCCGAACGTAGGCTTCAACCAACCACAAGGCGGTGTGCCCGGATACGGCATGCCGCAGGCGCCCGCCGGTGCGGGCGACCGGCCGATGACGGTGGACGACGTCGTCATCAAGACCGGGCTTTGCATCGCGACCGCGCTGGTCACCGGTGTGCTCGCCGCGATATGGGCGCAGAGCCAGGCCGATGCCAGGGCGATGGGCACGATCGTCGGCGTGATGGTCGTGGCCATGCTCGTCGGGCTCGGGCTGTCGCTGGTGATGATCTTCCGGCAGAAGCCCAGCGGTCCGATGACGCTGGTGTACTCGGCTGCCGAAGGTGTCTTCCTCGGCGCGATCACCGGCCTGTTCGAGCTGATCTACCCGGGCATCGCGCTGCAGGCCATCCTCGGCACGGTGGGCGTGTTCGTCGCGATGCTGGTGGTCTACAAGACGGGTGCCGTCAAGGTCACCCCGAAGCTGACCAAGTGGATCATCGGGGCGACCGCGGGCGTGGTCATCCTGATGCTCGCCAACCTCGTGCTCGGCATGTTCGGCGTGAACATGGGCCTGCGGGACGGCAACAGCACGATCGCGATCATCTTCAGCCTCGTGGTGATCGGTATCGCGGCGTTCAACTTCCTGCTCGACTTCGACATGGCCGACCGGATGATCCGCGAGGGCATGCCGTCGAAGTGGGCCTGGTTCGCCGCGTTCGGTCTGATGACCACGCTGGTCTGGCTCTATCTCGAGATCCTGCGCCTGCTGTCCTACCTGCAAAACGATTAGCGGCCAACCCGGAAAACGCAGAGGACGCTCGGAAATCGTCCGAGCGTCCTCTGTCGCTTTCGCCAGGTGATCAGCTCAGCCGCTCGAGCACCATCGCCATGCCCTGGCCGCCGCCGACGCACATCGTCTCCAGGCCCCACTGCTTGTCGTGGTGGCGCAGCGAGTTGATGAGCGTGGAGGTGATGCGGGCACCGGTCATGCCGAACGGGTGGCCGACGGCGATCGCACCGCCGTTGACGTTCAGCTTCTCGATGTCGATGCCGAGGTCCTTGTAGGACGGGATGACCTGCGCGGCGAACGCCTCGTTGATCTCCACCAGGTCGATGTCCCCAATGGACAGACCGGCCTTGGCGAGTGCCTTCTTCGACGCCTCCACCGGGCCGTAGCCCATGATCTCCGGCGACAGGCCGGAAACGCCGGTGGACACCACGCGGGCGAGCGGGGTCAGGCCCAGTTGCTTCGCCTTGGTGTCGGACATGATCACCAGTGCCGCGGCGCCGTCGTTGAGCGGACAGCAGTTGCCCGCGGTGACGCGGCCGTCGGGACGGAACACCGGCTTCAGCCCGGCCACGCCCTCCAGTGTGACGCCGGCGCGCGGGCCGTCGTCCTTCGACACGACGGTGCCGTCGGGCAGCGTGACCGGGGTGATGTCCTTGGCCCAGAACCCGTCGGCGATCGCCTTCTCGGCAAGGTTCTGCGAGCGCACGCCGAACTCGTCCATCTCCTCGCGGGAGACGTTCTTCAGCCGGGCCAGGTTCTCCGCGGTCTGGCCCATCGCGATGTAGACGTCGGGCACCTGGCCGTTCTCACGCGGATCGGTCCAGGTGTCGCCGCCCTCGGCGGCGGTCTTGGCGGTGCGGGCCTCCGCGTCGGCGAACAGCGGGTTGTGCGTGTCGGGCCACGAGTCCGAGCTGCCCTTGGCGAACCGCGAGACGGTCTCGACACCGGCCGAGATGAAAACGTCACCCTCGCCCGCCTTGATCGCGTGCAGCGCCATCCGGGTGGTCTGCAAGCTGGAGGAGCAGTAGCGGGTGATGGTGCAGCCGGGCAGGTGGTCGTAGCCGAGTTCGACGGCGACGGCGCGGCCCATGTTGAACCCGGACTCGCCGCCCGGCAGACCACAGCCCAGCATCAGGTCGTCGATGTCGGCCGGGTCCAGTTGCGGCACCTTGTCCAGCGCGGCCCGCACCATCTGCACGGTGAGGTCGTCCGGGCGCATGGTGGCCAGCGAGCCCTTGTTGGCACGCCCGATCGGCGAGCGCGCCGTTGCGACGATTACGGCTTCCGGCATGGTTGGGACACTCCTTCGGGTCTGACTAAGCGCGTGCTTACCCATATCCTGCCCTGTCACACGGCCCCGGCAAACCGGAACGCGACGGGAACCACCCCGCGCATTCCCCCGGCCGTGCCGGTGCACCGGCCGTTAGTCTGACGGCGTGGAGTATTACGAGCATGTCGTGGACCTCGTGGGCAACACCCCGCTGGTCAAGCTGAACGCCCTCACCCAGGGGCTCGAACCGCTCGTGCTGGCCAAGGTCGAGTACCTCAACCCCGGTGGCAGCGTGAAGGACCGCATCGCGCTGCGGATGGTCGAGGCCGCCGAAGCCTCCGGCAAGCTCGAGCCCGGTGGCACGATCGTCGAGCCGACCTCGGGCAACACCGGCGTCGGCCTGGCCATGGTCGCCCAGCGCAAGGGCTACAAATGCGTGTTCGTCTGCCCGGACAAGGTCAGCGAGGACAAGCGCAACGTGCTCAAGGCCTACGGGGCCCGCGTCGTGGTCTGTCCGACCGCGGTGCCGCCGGAGCACCCCGACTCGTACTACTCCGTCTCCGACCGCCTCGTCGAGGAGATCGAGGGCGCCTGGAAGCCCAACCAGTACGCCAACCCGGAGAACCCGGCGAGCCACTACCACTCGACGGGCCCCGAGATCTGGCAGCAGACCGATGGCCGGATCACGCACTTCGTGGCCGGCGTCGGCACCGGCGGCACCATCACCGGCACCGGGAAGTACCTCAAGGAGGTCTCCGACGGGAAGGTCGCGGTCGTCGGCGCGGATCCGGAGGGCTCGGTCTATTCGGGCGGCACCGGGCGGCCGTACCTGGTCGAGGGCGTCGGCGAGGACTTCTGGCCGGAGACCTACGACCGCGCCGTCGCCGACGAGATCATCGCGGTCTCCGACGCCGAGTCGTTCGACATCACGCGCCGTCTCGCACTGGAGGAGGGGCTGCTGGTCGGCGGCTCGTGCGGGATGGCCGTCGCGGCGGCCCTGCGGCTGGCCAAGCGGCTCGGGCCGGACGACGTGATCGTGGTGCTGCTGCCCGACGGCGGCCGCGGCTACCTGGGCAAGGTGTTCAACGACCAGTGGATGGCCTCGTTCGGGTTCCTCTCGCCGGACCAGTCCGGTGCGACGGTCGGTGACGTGCTTCGGGCCAAGACCGGGGCGCTGCCCGATCTCGTGCACACCCACCCCACCGAGACGGTCGCCGAGGCGGTGGCGATCCTGTCGGAGTTCAACGTCAGCCAGATGCCCGTGGTCAGCGCCGAGCCGCCGGTCATGGCGGCCGAGGTGGTCGGCGCCGTCAACGAGCGTGACCTGCTGGAAGCCCTGTTCACCGGCAAGGCGAACCTCGCCGACCGGCTGGACAAGCACATGTCGCCGCCGCTGCCCACCATCGGCGCGAGCGAACAGGTCGGGGCCGCGATGAAAGCGCTCTCCGGCGCCGACGGGGCGCTCGTCCTGCTCGACGGCAAGCCCGCGGGCGTGGTCACCCGGCACGACTTGCTCGGCTTCCTCGCAGGCAGGCCGAGCTAGGTGACATCGCTCGTTTGGTCTGGGGCGTTACGAGCGCCAGCAGGCAGTATCCGATAGCGTGTGCCGCCGTAGCCGATTTTTGTCCTTCTCTAGGGGGGTTCAAGACCCGCATGAGCGCTCCGCAGCCGCCGAATCAGCCCTGGGGTGGCGGGCAGCCACAACAGGGCCCGCCGAGCGGTCCCCAGCAGCAGCAAGACAGTCCCTTCGGTTCGTCGGAGCCGACGCAGGTCGTCCAGCCCGGACAGCAGCCGCCGGGCGGCGCGTTCGGTGAGACCCCCGAGCCGACGCAGGTCGTGCAGCCCGGGCAGGCATCCGGTGAGGAGCAGGGCGGGGGCGAGGCGCCGGGCGCCGAGTCCACCCAGCTCGTCCCGCCGGGCTCGCAGCCGCCGCCCGCCATCCCCTACGCGCCGCCGCCGAGCGCCGCGGACAACCCGGCCGCGATGGGGCAGCAGCCGCCGGGCGGCTTCGGCCAGCCGCAGCCGCCTGCCGGGTTCGGCCAGCCGCAGCAGCCCTACGGCCAGCCCCCGCAGGGCTTCGGCCCGCCGCCGGGGCAGCCGGGCGGCTTCGGAGGCCCTCCCGGCTTCGGGGCCTCGCCCTACGGTGCGCCCGCCGGGGGCGCGGGCGGCAACAACAACCAGATCATCGGCTGGATCGCCGCCGGTGTCGTCGCGGTGCTGGGCCTGATCGGGGCCATCCTGGCCTTCACGATCATGGGTGACTTCGCCAGCGTGTCTTCGAGCAGCAGCCAGCTCGACCAGTGCCGTGCCTCGATGTCGCAGCTCGGTGCCAACCCGAGCCTGTGCGACCAGTACGCCGCCTCGGTGGGCGTGCCCGCCCGCGCCTGGGTCTACGTGATCGTGTTGGCCGTCGCCGCGCTGGCGGCGGTCGGTGGCGCCGTGCTGCTGTTCCTGAAGAACAAGATCGCGACCTGGGTGCTCGTGGGCAGCGGTGCCCTGCTGCTGATCTTCGCGATCATCTACGGGGCCGACGGCTCGTTCGCGACCCGGATCGTGTTCGAGCTGATCTTCGGCATCATCATCGCCGCGGTCGGTGCGCTGGGCCTGGTTCCGGCGACGGCGGGCTTCCTCGGCCTCGACTCCGGTGGCTCGTCCGGCTCCGGCGGTGGTTTCGGTGGCCCGCCCACCGGCGGGTACCCCGGTCAGCCCGGCGGGTTCGGTCAGCCGGGGCAGCCCGGTCACCCGGGCCAGTTCGGACCGCCGAGTGGTGGCTTCGGCCAGCCGGGCCAGCCCGGCCCGTACGGCCAGCCCGGTGGGCCCAACCCGGCCAGCGGCGGATTCCCGCAGCCTGGCCAGCCGGGTCCTTACGGACAGCAGCCGGGTCCCTACGGACAGCAGCCAGGCGGCTTCGGTCAGCCCGGCCCGTACGGTCAGCCGCCGCAGCAGCCGGGGCAGCCGCCGCAGGGCTGGTGACCCGCTGAACTCCCGATGCCCCCGGACTTCCGCGGTCCGGGGGCATCGGCGTTTTCGCCGCCCGTCGCCGTGTCCGAATCGGGCAGAACGCGGCTAAAGTGGGCGCACCACGAACCGCGTCCGGCCTCCAGGGATCACAGTGACCGATCCGCAGCGCCTGCCCGCGCCGTCCCGGCCGCGCGGCACCACGGCGATCCTCGCGGGATTGCTGGGCCTGGCCCTCGCCGGCGCACTCGGCTACCTGCCCGTCCGGGTGTTCATCGACGTCGGCATCACCGACCTGCCCGGCAAGGCGCTGCTCATGCTGGGGCTTTACCTCGGCGCCGCGCTGCTGTTGCTGATCGGGGCGCTGGTCACGCTCCTGCGCATCGTCACCGGAGCCGTGGTGCTCTCGTTGGGAGGTCTGGCCGCGGTCGGTGCCGTACTGGCCGAGCCCCTGCTGTTCTATCCGCATCTGATCGGGGAGTTCTTCAAGGCGATGTTCTCCTTCGCTGAGACCGACGCGTTCGTCCGGGTGTCCGCCGCCGTCGGCGGCCCGCTGGTGTTCGTGCTCTCGGTACTGCCCGCCACGTTCCGGTATCTGCGCTACCGGCCCGACCCGCAGGGCTGGTAGCGGGTTGAGCACGGACGAACAGCCGTCGCGAGGCGGCGGCACCGGCATCCCCGCCGCGATACTCGCGCTGCTCGGCGGCATCTTCCACCTGGTCGGCGTCGCCGGCGGCGCGGTGATGCTCGCCGGGGACGGCGCGCTCGGCCGCGCACTGCTGACCTTCCTGCTGCACCTGATCGTCGCGGCGCTGCTCATCGTCGGCGGCGTCGGGCTGATCCTGGCCAAGCGGTTCGGCCGCATGTTCACCATCACCGGCGCGGCGGCGGCGCTGCTGCTGTACGTGATGGTGCTCGTGCTCGCCGCGGCCGGCGTGCACTTCCTCGGCCTGTCCGACACCGCGATGCCGGTCGGCTACACGGCTGTGCTGTGCGTCCCGGCCGTCGCGACGCTCGCACTGGCGGTCGCGCCGCCCACCGCACGGTGGGTGACCAGCGGATGGTCGTAGTCTGTGGGCATGTCGAACGACTTCGGTTTCGAGACCCGGGCCATCCACGCTGGTCAGGAGCCCGACCCGCGTACCGGTGCGGTCATCGTGCCGATCTATCAGACCTCGACCTACGCGCAGGACGGCGTCGGCGGCACCCGCGAGGGTGACTACGAGTACTCGCGTACCGCGAACCCGACCCGCACCGCGCTGGAGCAGCAGCTCGCGTCGCTCGAAGGCGCGCGGCACGGTCTCGCGTTCGCCTCGGGTATGGCGGCCTCGGACGCGATTCTGCGGGCGACCCTGCGCCCCGGAGACCACCTGGTGCTCGGCAACGACGCGTACGGCGGCACGTTCCGGTTGATCGACAAGGTGCTCACCGGCTGGGGCGTGACCTACAGCGTCGCGAACCTCGCCGACATCGACGCGGTGCGCGAGGCCGTGCGGCCCGGCACGAAGCTGATCTGGTGCGAGACCCCGAGCAACCCGCTGCTCGGCGTCGCCGACATCACGGCGCTGGCCGGTGTCGCGCACGCGGCAGGCGCGCGGCTGGTCGTCGACAACACCTTCGCCACCCCCTACCTGCAGACGCCGCTGGCGCTGGGCGCGGACATCGTCGTGCACTCGACCACCAAGTACCTCGGCGGGCATTCCGACGTGGTCGGCGGTGCGGTGCTCGGCAACGAAGACGAGCTGCGCGAACAGCTGTTCTTCCTGCGCAACGCGGCCGGCGCGGTGCCGGGTGCGTTCGACGCGTGGCTGACCCTGCGCGGCATCAAGACGCTGGCGGTGCGCATGGAACGGCACTGCGACAACGCCGAGCGGATCGCCGAGGCGCTTGCCGCGCATCCGAAGGTCGCCCAGGTCTACTACCCGGGGCTGGCGGGCCACCCGGGCCACGAGGTCGCGGCGAAGCAGATGCGCCGGTTCGGCGGGATGGTCTCGTTCCGGCACGCCGACGGTGAGCAGGCGGCGCTGGACGCGTCGGCCCGCACGTCGCTGTTCATCCTCGCGGAGTCCCTCGGCGGGATCGAATCACTGATCGAGCACCCCGGCCGGATGACGCACGCGAGCACGTCCGGCTCGCTGCTTCAGGTGCCCGGCGACCTGGTGCGGCTGTCCGTGGGGATCGAGGACGCGCGTGACCTGATCGAGGACCTGCGCGAGGCCCTGGACTAGGGGCGGAGGTTGTTGAGCTCGGTGCTCTGGCCGCTGGAGTGCGTCTGCGTGACGCGCAGCTGGTTGAGTTCGGAGCTGTCGACGCAGCCACCGACGAGTTCGACGTGGTCGTCGTGGCGGATGTACTGCGCGTCCTCGCACGTGACCCGGTCCACCGTGTAGAAAGCCGCGCCCGTCAAGGCCAGAGCTGAGGTCACCGCCGCGACGATGGGCAGCACCCCGGACGAACGAGTGGTACGGCTGACTCTGCCGTCCTGTTCGTTCCGCCTTCGCATCCTTGCTCCTCGAATTCCGGTGCTGGCGGGACCAAGCGTACCCAAAGCGGCCCGGCCAGGGGTGGCATGATCCGACATATGCGCTTGGTGACGCCGGACCGGATCGAGCAGGCACGCAGGCTTCTCGAAGGGATCGTTCGCGTCACTCCCATGGAACACGCACGGGACCTGGAAAAGGTTCACGGCGGTCTGGTCCATTTCAAGTGCGAGAACCTGCAACGCACCGGCTCGTTCAAAATCCGCGGTGCTTACACGCGGTTACACGGGCTGACCGGAGCGGAACGCGCTCGCGGGGTGGTCGCCGCGAGCGCCGGGAACCACGCGCAGGGCGTGGCGCTCGCGGCGTCGCTGCTCGGCATCAAGGCGACGGTGTTCATGCCCAACCGCGCCCCGCTGCCCAAGCTCGCCGCCACCCGCGGCTACGGCGCGGACGTGCACCTGCACGGCGACGTGTTCGACGAGACACTCGCCGAGGCCGTCGAGTTCGCCGAGCGCACCGGCGCCGTGTTCATCCACCCGTTCGACCATCCCGACGTGATCGCCGGGCAGGGCACGGTCGGGCTCGAACTGCTGGACCAGGTGCCTGAGGCGGCGACCGTGCTGGTGCCCACCGGCGGTGGCGGGCTGGTGTCCGGGATCGCCGTGGCGGTCAAGGCGCGCCGTCCGGACGTGCGCGTCCTCGCCGTGCAGGCCGAGGGGGCGGCGGCGTTCCCGCCGTCGCTCGCGGCGGGCGAGCCCGTGCGGCTGCCCGGCATGCACACGATGGCCGACGGGATCGCCGTCGGCCAGCCGGGATCGATCACCTTCGCGCACGTCCAGGCGCTGGTGGACGACGTGGTGACGGTGTCGGAGGAGTCGTTGTCCCGCGCCGTCCTGCTGTGCCTGGAGCGGCGCAAGCTCGTGGTCGAACCCGCCGGGGCGGCCGCCGTCGCGGCGCTGCTGCAGCATCCGGGTGCGTTCGCGGCGCCGATCGTGGCGGTCCTGTCCGGCGGCAACGTCGACCCGCTGCTGTTGCTGCAGATCATCCAGCACGGCATGACGGCGGGCGGGCGGTATCTCGCGTTGCGGCTGCGCGTGCCGGACCGGCCCGGTGTGCTCGCGTCGATGCTGTCGAGGGTCAGCGAACTGGGCGCGAACGTGCTGGACGTCGAGCATTCGCGGGTCTCCGGGGCGCTCGCCCTCGGCGAGGTCGAGGTGGCGCTGAACCTCGAAACGCGCGGTTCGGAGCACTGCCGCCAGGTCGTCGCCGAACTCGAGCGCGCCGGCTACACCCCGGTCCGGAACTAGGAGGGACGACGGTGGATTCGCTCGACGCCCGGCTGCTGCTCCTGCTGACCGACGCGCCGCGGCTCGGCGTGCTCGAATGCGCGCGACGGCTGGGCGTGGCTCGCGGCACGGTGCAGGCGCGGCTGGACCGGCTCACCGAACAGGGCATTCTCGGCGGCTTCCCGCCCGAGGTGGACCTGGCGGCGATGGGGTACGGGCTGACCGCGTTCGCGGTGCTGGAGATCGCGCAGGGCAGCCGCGTCGAGGTCGCCGAGGGGCTGGCCGCGATCGATCAGGTCTGTGAGGCACACGCCACGACCGGCCAGGGGGATCTGTTCGTGCGGATGGTGGCGCGCGACCACGAGGACCTGCAGCGCGTGATCGACCAGGTGGTCGGACTGCCCGGTGTGCTGCGCACGAGCACGTCGCTGGCGCTGTCGACGCCGATCGCGCCCCGCGTGCGGCCGCTGCTGGAGCGGATCGCCTACGACGAGACGAACTCCAGATAGCGTTTCGCGGAGCGCTGCACGACCTCGTAGCCGTCACTGCGCACGACCGCGTCCCACCACGCGCCGTAGATCGCGCTGAACCGGTAGCGGGCCAGAATCTCGGCCGCGCGGCGCACCACCGGTGGCCGTTCCGGGATCAGGTTCGGATAGGAGTACATGAATCCGACGTGCGTGCGGTCCGGGACGACCTGCACGATGTCGCCGGAGAACAGCGCGCCCTCGCCGCCTTCGCCGCCCGGCCAGTGCATGACGGTGCCACCGGCGAAATGCACCCCGAGGTTGATCAGCTCCAGATCGGGGGTGACCTGCTTGGTCTCACCGCTCCACCAGTCGACGCCGGGATCGGAGCGGCCGAGCCACTGCCGGTCCTTCTCGTGCAGGTGGAGCGGGACGTCGAAGGTGCGGGCCCACTCGACCGAGGTGGAGTAGTAGTGCGGGTGGCTGATCGCGATCCCGCTGATCCCGCCCGCCTCGGTGATCCTGGCGATGATCTCGTCGTCGAGGTAGGCGACGCAGTCCCACAGGAAGTTGCCGGATCCGGTGCGTACGAGCAACGCCCGCTGCCCGATCGCGAACTTCGGTTCGCAGCCGATGCCGACGACGTCGGCGCCCTGCTCCTCGATCCGCGCGGTGTGCTCGGCGCGGACGGTCTCCAGATCCGTCCAGCGCTGCCCACCGGCCGGGACGTACTGCCGCTCGTCCTCGCAGATCGGGCAGTCCGTCCGCGGCGCTGAGTACTGCATGCCGCAAGTGGCGCAAATGGGCAGGGTCATACCGTTCAAATTAGCCGGAAAAGGGGGCTCCGTGCGCTGACATTTCCGGCGCGGAACCCCCTTGCCGACGTACTCAGCCGGTGTAGGGGACCGCCTTGACCAGGGTCACCTTCATCGTGTTGCCGTTGGGCAGCTCGTACTCGCGCGACTCGCCCTCCTTGGCGCCGAGCAGGGCCTTGCCCAGCGGCGACTCGGGGGAGTACACGTCGATTTCACCCTCCGCGCCCTCTTCACGGGTGGCGAGCAGGAACTTCTCCTCCTCGTCGTCACCGTCGTAGCGCACGGTGAGCACCTTGCCCGGCTCCGCGATGCCGTCGTTGGCGGGCGCCTCCCCGACCTTGGCCGAGCGGAGCAGCTCCTGCAGGTGGCGAATCCGGGCCTCGGCCTGGCCCTGCTCCTCACGGGCGGCGTGGTAGCCCCCGTTCTCCTTGAGGTCGCCCTCTTCCCGGCTGTCGTTGATCCTCGCGGCGATGACCGGACGATTCTCGATGAGTTCGTCGAGCTCGTGCTTGAGCCTGTCGTAGGCTTCCTGGGTCAGCCAGGTCACCTGGGTGTCGGCCACGGTCACCATCTCCTCGTCGTGCCTGCCGGGCATGGGTATACAAGCCGGCGGCCACACTGGCTGGGGGCCAGCGGGGCTCGTGATAAAGGAAAAACACGGCCCGTCTGGGCCGTGCCGGTAGACCAGGATAGCACGCAAAAGACCACCGGCGCCGTCCGATTTCCCGTCCTGTGGACGCTCGGCGCCGGTTTCACTCCGTTGGCCGCTAGCTACTTGACAAATACGCGGGCACAGAGTACGAGCAGCCGAAAACGTCCGCGGTGACGGGACGGTCGATGCTGCGGACAACGGTTGTCTGCCGGCTGTTGCCATCGCCGGCGGGAACGAACACCTCTTTCCGGCCACTTTCCGCGCCCGAGATGTCACGTACGCGCACGATGCAGACCCCGGGCTTGCCCGGATCGTCGCGTGTGACGTTGATCGTGACGGACATGGCGTTGCCTGGCTGCTCCCCGAACGCGACCCGTTCGGCGTCGATGGGGGCGGGCCCCAGATTGATGTAGGCCACCCACGCGACGGCGACGCTGACCACCAGCGCGATCACGCCATAAGCCCAGGCCCGCCACCGTTTGACGGCACCGCTGCGCGCGGGGCCGTAGCGGCCTTCCGGCAGTGCGCGCGTGGTCAAACCCGGGCCTCCGAATCGTTCTGTCGTACCCCTGGGGACAATGGGTACCGGACCGAGTATCCACTCAGGCGCGGAATAGCGTTGCAGAAGGGGTCGTTGCAGGCATGGTGGGAACTGACGAGCTGATTGCTGAGCCTGGTTCGCGCCTGCGTCTGATGGCGGTGCACGCCCATCCGGACGACGAGTCGAGCAAGGGCGCGGCCACGATGGCCAAGTATGTCGCGGAAGGCGCCGAGGTCATGGTCGTCACGTGCACCGGTGGCGAGGCCGGAAGCGTGCTCAACCCGGCGATGGACCGCCCCGAGGTCCGCGAGAACATGACCGATCTGCGCCGCGAGGAAATGGCGCGCGCGGCGAAGATCCTCGGCGTGAAGCACCACTGGCTGGGGTTCGTCGACTCGGGCCTGCCCGAGGGTGACCCGCTGCCGCCGCTGCCGGAGGGCTGCTTCGCGCGTGTCCCGCTGGAGGAGTCGGCCAGCGAGCTGGTCCGCGTGATCCGCGACTTCCGTCCGCACGTGGTGGTCACCTACGACGAGAACGGCGGCTACCCGCACCCCGATCACATCCGGTGCCACGAGGTGTCGGTCGCGGCCTTCGACGCGGCGGCCGAGCCGGACCGCTACGCCCACGCGGGCGAGCCGTGGCAGCCGCTCAAGCTGTACTACATCCACGGCATGTCCCGGCGCCGGATGCAGCTGTTCCACGACGCGCTGGTCGCGGCGGGCGAGGAGTCGCCCTACGCCGAGTGGCTGGCGAAGTGGGACCCGAGCAGGCCGGACGTGATGGAGCGGGTCACCACGCGCGTCGGCTGCGCCGAGTATTTCGAGACCCGCGACGAGGCGTTGCGGGCGCACGCCACCCAGATCGACCCGAACAGCCGGTGGTTCGCGGTCCCGCTGGAGCTGCAGCGTGAGGTGTGGCCCACCGAGGACTACGAGCTGGTGCGCTCACTTGTGGACAGCACGCTGCCGGAGGACGATCTGTTCGCGGGGGTACGTGAGAAGGTGACCACATGAGTTTTCTGGCGCCGGTCACCGTGCCGGCCAACACCGTCGCGCTGGTGCTCACCCAGCAGCAGCCGAACACCGGCGACGGCGGCGGGCAGGGTGACGACTTCGGCAAGTCCTCGCCCGTGGGCTTCCTGCTGCTGCTGATCTTCCTGATCGCGGTGGCGTTCTTGGTCCGCTCGATGACCAAGCACCTCAAGCGGGTTCCGGCGAGCTTCGATCCGGAGGAGACCGAGGAACAGCCGGGTGAGGGCGAGGCGGCCGTTGACGCCGAGCCCGGGGCGACGGACTCCACCGAGCCCGCACCGAGGCAACGCGAGAAGAGTTCCTAGCTCACCGCCTCCTCCGGCCGGTCGCGCCGACGCGTGACACCCTTGGGGCATGGCCAACCGACTCGCCAGCGCGACCAGCCCGTACCTGTTGCAGCACGCCGAGAACCCGGTGGACTGGTGGCCGTGGAGTGCCGAAGCGCTCGCCGAGGCCCGCCGCCGGGACGTGCCGATCCTGCTCTCCGTCGGTTACGCGGCGTGTCACTGGTGCCATGTGATGGCGCACGAGTCCTTCGAAGACGCCGAAACGGCGAAGTTGATGAACGACAACTTCGTCAACATCAAGGTGGACCGCGAGGAACGCCCGGACATCGACGCCGTCTACATGACCGCGACGCAGGCGATGACCGGCCAGGGCGGCTGGCCCATGACCTGCTTCCTGACGCCCGACGGCGAACCGTTCCACTGCGGCACCTACTACCCGCCGCAACCGCGGCCGGGCATGCCGTCGTTCCCGCATCTGCTGGTCGCGGTCACGCAGGCCTGGCAGGAGCGGCGCGAGGAGCTGCGGGAGGGCGCCGGGCAGATCGTGTCCGAGCTGGCCCGGCAGACCGGACCGCTGCCCGAGGCCGCGGTGGACGAGACCGTGCTCGACGGCGCGGTGACCAAGCTGAGCGGCGAGGCCGACCGTGCGCGCGGCGGATTCGGTGGCGCGCCGAAGTTCCCGCCGTCGATGGTGCTGGAGTTCCTGCTGCGCCACCACGAACGCACCGGCTCCGCCGAAGCACTGTCCTTGGTGGAGCAGTGCGCGGAGGCGATGTCCCGCGGTGGCATGTACGACCAGCTGGCCGGCGGGTTCGCGCGGTACTCGGTGGACGCCGACTGGGTGGTGCCGCACTTCGAGAAGATGTTGTACGACAACGCTTTGCTGCTGCGCGCGTACGCGCATCTGGCGCGGCTGACCGACTCTTCGCGGGCGTTGTCCGTCGCGCGCATGACGGGGAACTTCCTGCTCGAACGGCTCGGCACGGCGGAGGGCGGGTTCGCCGCCTCGCTCGACGCGGACACGCACGGCGAGGAGGGCCTGACCTACGTCTGGACACCCGAAGAGCTGCGCGAGGTGCTCGGCGAGGACGGTGACTGGGCGATCGAGTTGTTCGGTGTCACCGAGACGGGCACCTTCGAGCATGGCCGGTCGGTGTTGCAGCTGCGGCGGGATCCCGACGACTTCGACCGGTACGAGCGGGTGCGGCCGGCCCTGCTGGCGGTGCGCGACCGGCGGCCGCAGCCGGGCCGGGACGACAAGGTGATCGCGTCCTGGAACGGGCAGGCCATCACCGCCCTGTGCGAGGCGGGTGCCGCGCTCAACGAGCCGGAGTGGATCGAGGCGGCGGCGCGCGCCGCGTCGGCCATCCTCGACATCCACCTCGTCGACGGGCGGTTGCGCCGCAGCTCCCGCGACGGGCGGGTCGGCGAGGCGGCCGGCGTCCTGGAGGACTACGCGTGCTTCGCCGACGGCCTGCTCGCGCTGCACCAGGCCACCGGCCAGGCGCGCTGGCTCACCGAGGCGACCGGGCTGCTCGATCTCGCGCTGGAGAAGTTCGCCTCGAAGGACGCGCCGGGTGCCTACCACGACACCGCGGACGACGCGGAAACGTTGGTGCAGCGGCCGTCCGACCCGGGCGACAACGCGAGCCCGTCGGGCGCCTCGGCACTGGCCGCCGCGCTGGCGACCGCCTCCGTGCTGGTGGGGCACGAGCGCGCCGCGGCCTATCGCACGGCGGCCGAACGCGCGCTGAGCCGCGTCGGTCAGCTTGCCGCGAGGATGCCGCGGTTCGCGGGGAACTGGCTGTCGGTGGCGGAGGCGCTCATGGCAGGCCCGGTGCAGGTCGCGGTGGTCGGCACGGACCCGGCCGCGTGGGACGAACTGCGCCTGACGGCGGCGCGGCGGGTGCACGGTGGCGGCGTGGTGCTGGCCGGCCCGCCGGAGAGCGTGCCGCTGCTGCAGGACCGGCCGCTCGTGGAGGGCGCCGCGGCCGCCTACGTCTGCCGGGGTTACGTGTGTGACCGGCCCGTGACCAGCTCGGACGAACTGGAGGCAGTACTTTCGCCCTCGGCGAAGTGAGGGTTCAACGCCGGCGAATCCGCGTAGCGTGTGTATCGATGTAATCGTGTAATCACGGAGGTCGGGATGCGCACGCACAGAGGCTGGAAGGGAAGCGCGGGCTGGAAGGGCCGCGGCGGCTGGCAGCAGGGCGAGGCGCCCTCGGCCGACGACGCTGCGGGCTGGTTCGCCGGGCGGCTGCCGGACGAGTGGTTCACCGGCGTCCCGGACATCACCGTCGACCGGGAGGAGATCCTCGTCGTCGGCGAACTGCCACCGCTGAGTGAGGAATTCGACGACGACGCCGCGCGTGCCGCGGCGGAATCGGGCCGGATCAGCCGGTTCCGCGAGGACACGCGCGAGCAGCGCATCGAGATCGCCCGGCAGGCCGAGCACCGCTATCAGCGGAAGGTGGCCTGGGGCGCGCGGATCGGGGAGACCGAGGAGCTGTTCACCACGTTGTCGGTGCCGGTGATGACGCGGCTGCGGCAGCCGGAGCGGATGGTGCTCGACACCCTGGTCGACTCCGGCGTCGCACGGTCGCGTTCGGAGGCACTGGCCTGGGCGGTGCGGCTGGTCGGCGAGCACGCCGACAGCTGGCTGAGTGAGCTGCGCGAGGCCATGTCCAAAGTAGACGACCTGCGCTCGAAGGGGCCCGACCTCGGCTGAGCACTGCGGATCTTCGCCGGGTACGCCAAGCTGGAGAGCATGAACCCTGATGCGTTGACGAACGTATTGGACGGCCGGTGGGCGCCGCTGCGCCGCGAGGTCCGCGCCCAGCTCGCCGAGCACGCGTACGACGAGCCGTACGGGGCGAGCACAGAGGACTATCGCGCCTGGGTGTGGGACAAGCTGAGCCTGCTCGCCAAGACCGGCCAGCCGCGTTACGGCTTCGCCCGCGAGTACGGCGGTGGTGGCGACATCGGGGGTTCGGTGGTCGCGTTCGAGTTGCTCGGCTACGGCGATTTGTCGCTGATGGTCAAGTCGGGCGTGCAGTGGGGCCTGTTCGGCGGTGCCGTGCAGTTGCTCGGCACGAAAAAGCACCACGAGCGCTACCTGGCCCGCATCATGGACCTGGAGCTGCCGGGCTGCTTCGCGATGACCGAGACCGGGCACGGCTCGGACGTGCAGCACCTGCGCACCACCGCGAACTACGATCCCCAGGCCGGGCAGTTCGTGATCAACACTCCCGATGTCGGCGCGCGCAAGGACTACATCGGCAACGCGGCGCGGGACGGCCGGATGGCGGTGGTGTTCGCGCAGCTCGTCACCGGCGGGGAAAGCCGTGGCGTGCACGCGTTCCTGGTGCCGATCCGGGACGAACGCGGCGAGGCCATGCCGGGCGTCGAGATCGGCGACTGCGGGCGCAAGGCGGGGCTCAACGGCGTGGACAACGGCAGGCTCACCTTCCACGGCGTGCGCGTGCCGAGGGACGCGCTGCTCAACCGCTACGGCGACGTCGCCGAGGACGGCACGTACTCGAGCCCCATCGAAAGCGACGGGCGCCGGTTCTTCACCATGCTGGGCACGCTCATCCGCGGCCGGATCAGTGTGGCGGGCGGGGGAATCAGCGCCACTGAACGCGCCTTGGCGCTGGCGGTTCGCTACGGCGAGCGGCGGCGGCAGTTCGAGAATCCCGGCACCGGCCAGGAGACCGTGGTGCTGGATTACCTTGCGCACCAACGGAAACTGCTGCCCGCGATCGCCACGACCTACGCGCTGCACTTCGCGCAGGAGGAGCTCGTGCGCACCCTGCACGACATTCAGGGCGGTGACGACGTGGACGAGCGCAGCCAGCGGGAGCTCGAATCGCGGGCGGCCGGTATCAAGGCCGTCGCGACCTGGCATGCGACCAAGAGCATCCAGACCGCGCGCGAGGCGTGCGGCGGTGCGGGTTATCTCGCGGCGAACGTGCTGCCCACGCTGAAGGCCGACACGGACGTGTTCACCACGTTCGAGGGCGACAACACCGTGCTGCTGCAGCTGGTCGCGAAGGGCCTGCTGACCAGCTACCGGGACGCCTTCCACGACATGAGCACGTTGGCGACGGCGCGGCTGGTGGCCGAGCAGTTCGTCGACGCCGTGATCGAGCGGACCGCGGCACGCAAGGTCATCGAGCGGCTGGTGGACGCCGCGCCGGGCCGGGACGACGACGATGCGCTCCACGACCGGGGCTGGCAGGTGTCGTTGTTCGAGGACCGCGAGAAGCACGTCCTGGAGGGCGCGGCGAGGCGGCTGCGCCGGGCCGCCGAGGGGGACGCCTTCACGGTCTTCAACGACGCGCAGGACCACGTGCTGCGCGCCGCGAAGGCGCATGTGGACCGGGTCGTGCTGGAGGCGTTCGTGGCGGCGATCGACCGGTGCGAGGACGCCGAGGCGCGGGCGATGCTGGACCAGGTGTGCGATCTGTACGTGCTGTCCAACATCGAGGACGATCGCGCCTGGTTCCTCGAACACGGGCGGCTCACCTCGGCGCGGGCCAAGAGCGTGGTCGCGGCGGTGAACGAGCTGTGCAAGAAGCTGCGCCCGCACGCGCGGACGCTGGTGGACGCCTTCGCGATCCCGGAACCGTTCCTGCGCGCGGAAATGCTCGAATAGGCCGGCCCTCGGGCGCCCTCAACGGAGACGCTACGCGCCGCTGCCTAGTCTCTGGCTGGTGCGGATCGAGATCGATGACCTTTCCGGCCCCGAGATCGCGGAGTTCCTGGCGGAGCATCTGGCGGACATGCAGGCCATGTCGCCGCCGGAGAGCAAACACGCGCTCGACCTGGAGGGGCTGCGCAAGCCGGACGTGACGTTCTGGACGCTCAAGGACGGCGACGTGATCGTCGGCTGCGGGGCGCTGAAGGCCCTGGACCCCGGCCACGCCGAGATCAAGTCGATGCGCACCGGCGCGGCGTACCGGGGCCGGGGCGTCGCGTCACGGGTGCTGACGCACCTGATCGCGGAGGCACGGGCACGGGGATTCTCCCGGCTGAGCCTGGAAACGGGCTCGATGGAGTTCTTCGCGCCCGCCCGCGCCCTCTACGCCAAGCACGGCTTCGAGTACTGCGAGCCGTTCGGGGATTACCGGGAGGACCCCAACAGCGTTTTCATGACACTGACGCTGTAGGCGTGCCGTCGCTAGGCTGACGCGATGCCAGCCGCACTTGACGCACTACCGAAGATCGGCGCACCGGCCACCCGTGCCCTGCGAGCCGCCGGCTACGTCGAGCTACGCCAGCTCGCGGGCGTGGCTCGCGCTGAGCTGGCCAAGCTGCACGGCATGGGCCCCAAGGCGCTCGGCATCATCCAGGCCGCGCTGGAGGAGCACGGCCTGAGCCTGGGCTGACCGGCGAGGAAGCCGCGCCGGAGTTTTGAGGGAGTACCCGGGCGAGTCGATCGGCGTAATCTCATGGGCATGCTGGGAGTTGGCCATCATGAGGAGATTCTGGCGAGGGTAAGCAGCGCAAGTGGTGCCGAGGTGGCGCAGGTCGTGCACACGTATCGCGGCTACCGACGTGGTCCCGACGGCGACCGAACCGAGATCACGATCGAGCTGTTACGGGGAGCAGCCGGCTTCACAGTGACGGCCCGAACCACTGACGGCCGAAGCGCGAAGCCTGGGAGCCGACCTGGGACCTCGCGGCAGCGATCGACGCGACGGACTGGCCCGGCTTGGAGGTTGCGGACACATAGCGCCGCTGCCTGGTCGCGTCCTCAGGCGTACAACGCCAGCCAGATGGCGATGTAGTGCGAGATCGCCGCCAGCACGGTGCACGCGTGGAAGAACTCGTGGTAGCCGAAGGTGTCGGGCCAGTGGTTGGGCCATTTCACGCCGTAGAAGATCGCACCGATCGTGTAGAACAGGCCGCCGACGAGCAGCAGCACGAGTGCCGCGATCCCGGCGTTGCGGGCCAGTTCGGGCAGCACGAACACCGCGACCCAGCCGAGGCACACATAGATCGGCACGCCGAGCCAGCGCGGCGCGCCCGGCCACAGCATCTTCAGCGCGACCCCGAGCAGCGCCCCGCCCCACACCACGGCGAGGATGACGTACCCGGTCGGCTTGCTCATCGACAGCAGCGTGAACGGGGTGTACGTGCCGGCGATGAACAGGAAGATCATCGAGTGGTCGGCGCGCTTCATCCACTTGTACGCGGGCGGGCTCCACAGCCGACGGTGGTACAGCGCGCTCACGCCGAACACGCCCATCACGGTGAGTCCGTAGATCGCCGTGGCGAACGCGGCCAGCGCGGACACGGTCGAACCGGCCATCGCCACGAGCGTCACCGCTCCGGCGAAGGCACCGAAGAACGACCAGAAATGGATATGACCACGAAGCCTCGGGCGGCTGTCGAGCACGGGGTTTTCGGTCGCGACGGTCACGCTTCTAGGTTACGGGTCCGTAGGTTTTCCGCCAGTGCCCGTGGCCGGAGCCACGTTCACCCGCCGGGTGCGTACGCTAGACCGACGTGAGTCTTCGCTCGTTCGCCTCCAGGGTTCTCTACGGCGCCTACGGCCGCCGGCTGCAACAGCAGACCGCGGGCAGGCATCCCCGGCATGTCGCGATCATGCTGGACGGCAACCGCCGTTGGGCCCGCGAAGCCGGTTTCACCGACGTCGCGGACGGGCACCGCGCCGGCGCGGGGAAGATCGCCGACTTCCTGTCCTGGTGCGAAGAGGCCAACGTCGAGGTGGTCACGATGTGGCTGCTGTCGACGGACAACCTCGGCCGCGCCCAGGACGAGATCGTGCCGCTGCTCAAGATCATCGTCGACGTGGTCGACGAGCTGGCCGCGCCGGAGACGCCGTGGCGGCTGCGCATCGTCGGCGCGCTGGAACTGCTGCCCGCCGACATGGCCACGAGCCTCAAGGCCGCCGCGGCACGCACCGAGGGCCGCAAAGGCATGGAGGTCAACATCGCGGTCGGCTACGGCGGCCGCCAGGAGATCGCGGACGCGGTCAAGAAGCTGCTGCTCCAGCACGCCGACGAGGGCACTTCGATCCGCGAGCTGGCGAAGATCCTCGACGTCGACCACATTTCCGAGCACCTTTACACCTCGGGCCAGCCCGATCCGGATCTCATCATTCGAACATCCGGTGAACAACGATTGTCCGGTTTTCTGTTGTGGCAGTCCGCTCACTCGGAGTTCTGGTTCACCGAGGCGTACTGGCCCGCATTCCGCAGGGTCGATTTCCTGCGTGCGCTGCGGGATTACGCCTGGCGGCACCGCCGATTCGGTACTTGACATCACGGTCGGTAAACGCCTGGTCGCGCGAACTCTACCGACGGTGAGGTGACGAGTTCACGAATCACCTGCCTGGCTGCCTGCACGATCTTCGATTCGCAGGTAACTTCCGAAGTGATGGTCCGTGACCTTGCGGGACATCGCGGGAGGCCCTGGTCGTGGCGGTAGCTGAGGGAACGGCGGCGGTAGCAGCCGCGAAGCCGTTCGCGAAACGCTCGAGGGGGCCGGCACCCGGCCCTCGTGGCCATACCCGCTGACGGAAGTCGGCGGGTACGACCAACCGGGGCAGGCCCGGCCCAGCGAGTGCGGGCGTGGTGCCACGCCCACGAGGGAGATGCCGTCGTTGACTGCGCAGCGTTCGCCCCGAAAGGACTCGACCAGCGTCGAAGTCGCTGGTGAGTCATCGGAAGGTCCGCAATCCCCCGGAATCCAGCGGCACACTTACGTGCTCGACACCTCGGTCTTGCTCTCCGACCCTTGGGCGGTCACCAGATTCGCCGAGCACGCCGTCGTGTTGCCGCTGGTCGTAATCAGCGAACTGGAGGCGAAACGGCATCACCCAGAGCTGGGCTGGTTCGCGCGGGAAGCCCTGCGCCTGCTCGATGACCTGCGGCGAACCCACGGCAGGCTGGATGCGCCGATCCCGATCGGGGAACACGGCGGCACCCTGCACGTCGAGCTCAACCACTCCGATCCGACGGTGCTTCCGCCGGGATTCCGCACGGACTCCAACGACCACCGGATCCTGGCCTGCGCGCTGAATCTCGCGGTCGAGCGGACAAGTGTGACGCTCGTCACAAAGGATATCCCGTTGCGGGTCAAGGCCGGTTCGGTCGGCCTCGACGCGGACGAGTACCGCGCCCAGGAGGTCACTCCCTCGGGGTGGACCGGAACGGCGGACGCGGACGTGCCGCAGGAGGCGCTCGACGCGTTGTTCACGAACAACACCGTCGACCTCGCCGACTTCGGCCTGCCCGATGTCGGGGAACTGCCCTGCCACACCGGTCTGCGGCTGCTCGCGGGCAGTTCCAGCGCGCTGGGCAGGATCACCGCGGACAAGCGGGTGCGCCTGGTCCGGGGTGACAAGGAGGCGTTCGGGCTGCACGGCCGTTCGGCCGAACAGCGGATCGCGCTGGATCTGCTGCTCGACCCCGAGGTCGGCATCGTGTCGCTGGGTGGCCGGGCCGGCACCGGTAAGTCCGCGCTCGCGCTGTGCGCGGGCCTGGAGTCGGTGATGGAACGCCGCGAGCACCGCAAGGTCGTGGTGTTCCGCCCGGTGTACGCGGTCGGCGGCCAGGATTTGGGCTATCTGCCCGGCTCCGAGAGCGAGAAGATGCAGCCCTGGGCGCAGGCGGTGTTCGACACCCTCGGCGCGCTGGTCAGCCAGGAGGTGCTGGACGAGGTCTTCGACCGGGGAATGCTGGAAGTCCTGCCGCTGACCCACATCCGGGGCCGTTCGCTGCACGACGCCTTCGTGATCGTGGACGAGGCGCAGTCACTGGAGCGCAACGTGTTGCTGACCGTGCTCTCGCGGCTCGGCACGGCGTCACGGGTGGTGCTCACCCATGACGTGGCGCAGCGCGACAACCTGCGCGTCGGCAGGCACGACGGTGTCTCTGCGGTGATCGAGAAGCTCAAGGGCCACCCGCTGTTCGCGCACGTGACCCTGACGCGGTCCGAGCGGTCCCCGATCGCCGCACTGGTGACGGAGATGCTGGAGGACCACGGCTGACAATGCCGTGCGGGGCTCCCTCGTGGCCGTATGCGCCACGAGGGAGCCCCGCAGGTCAGTCGATCGCGCGGCGCAGGAAGCCCTTGATACCGATGGCGGCGAACACCGCGAACGCGACCACGATCACCGGCAGGTCGATCCACAGTGGAATCGACTGGAGCCCGGGAAGCAGCAACGATCGCATGCCCTCGCTGACGTAGGTGAGCGGGTTGAGTGCGCAGATCACCTGGAACCAGCGCAGGTGCGTCAGGCCATGCCACGGGAACTGCGTGGAACCGGTGAACATCAGCGGCATGAGCACGACGGCGAACATGATCTGGATCCGCCGCGGATTGACCAGCGTGCCCACCGTCATGCCGATCGCCGCACCGGCGAGTGAGCCCAGCACGATCAGGCCCAGCACGCCCGGCCAGGCTGAGGCGGGCCAGTCGATGCCGTCGAGGATGAGATAGCCGATCGGCACGATCAGCAGTGACGCGACGATCCCGCGCAGCGCGCCGAACACCATCTTTTCCAGTGCCACCAACGGAATCGGCATCGGCGCCAGCAGCCGGTCCTCGATCTCCCTCGTCCACGAGAAGTCCAGGATCAGCGGCATCGTGGTGTTCTGCAGCGCGGTGAGGAACCCGGTGAGGGCGACCATTCCCGGCAGCAGGATCTGCGCGAAGTTCCCTTGCACGTAACCGATCCCGGCCAGCACCTTGCCGAAGATGAACAGCATGAAGAACGGTTGCACCACGACCTGCGCGAGAAACGGCAGCAGCTCGCGTCCGGTGACGAACGTGTCCCGCCACAACACGGCGAAGAAGGTGCGTGCCGCGACTCCCGCGCCCGCGCGGGGAATCTCCAGTTCCACGGTGGTCATCGCAGCTCCCTCCCGGTGAGGCGGATGAACACGTCCTCCAGGCTCGGCGTGCCGATGGACAGATCGCTGACGTCGCAACCGAGTCCGGCGAGCGTCTTGAGCACCGGCGGCAGCACGGCCGCGGGCTCGTAGCCGGTGTAGAGCCGGAACTGCGCCATGTCGGCGGGATCGGGCCCGCCCGCGATCCGCTCGACCCGTTCCACGCCATCCACTGTGGACAGACTGTCGCTGAGAAGGTCCGGCGCGTGGCCCCCGGTGCTGACCGTGACACTGAGCGTGGTGCTGCCCGGCAGGGATTTGGTGAGCGCCTCGGGTGTGTCGAGCGCCAGCAGTTTGCCGTGATCGACGATGCCCACCCGGTCGGCAAGTTTCGCCGCCTCGTCCATGTCGTGCGTGGTGAGCACGACGGTGACCCCGTCGTCGCGCAGTTCGGCGACCCGCTCGTGCACGAACAGCCGCGCCTGCGGGTCCAGGCCGGTCGAGGGCTCGTCCAGGAACAGCACCTTCGGACGGTGCATCAATGCGCGCGCGATCATCACACGCTGGGACTGCCCGCCGGAGACGAAATCCAGCCGTGCGCTGGCCTGATCGGTCAGACCCATCCGATCGAGAATCTCGTCCGCGCGGCGATTTCGTTCCGCCCGGCCGACTCCGTGATAAATGGCGTGAAAGATCAAATTCTGCCGGATCGACAATGAGCGGTCGAGATTGTTCCGCTGCGGCACCACGGCCAGCAACTGCCGCGCCTGACTCGGCGATTTCCGCACGTCCACGTCGTAAACCAGGGCTCGGCCGGACGTGGCCAGCACCCGCGTGGTCAGCACGCCGACGGTGGTGGTCTTGCCCGCGCCATTGGGTCCGAGCAGGCCGAAAACCTCGCCCGGTGGCACGGTGAAGCTCAGTCCGGCCACGGCGGGCGGGGCATTTCGGCGATAACGTTTGACCAGATCGTCCACGACGACGGCGTCAGTCATGTGCCCCAGAATAGGAGCCGGATCCTATTCGGCACATGTATTTTCTCTGCCAGAAGAATGCGGCAAAAGCCGCTTTTCTACCAGCCCGACGGCAACGGCCGCCCTTCCGCGAAACCGGCCGCCGATTGCACGCCGAGCACCGCGCGCTCGGAAAACTCCGCGATATCGCGCGCACCGGCATAGGTGAACGCCGAACGCACACCCGAGCAGATCGAGTCGAGCAGATCCTCCACGCCCGGCCGAGCCGGGTCCAGCAGCATCCGCGAGGACGAGATGCCCTCCTCGAACAGCGCCTTGCGCGCACGGTCGAACACATCGTCACTGCGCGTGCGTCCCGCGACGGCGCGTTTGGAGGCCATGCCGAAGGATTCCTTGTACGGGCGGCCGTGCTCGTCGTAGCGCAGATCGCCCGGCGACTCGTGCGTGCCCGCGAACCAGGACCCGACCATCGCCGCGGACGCCCCGGCGGCCAGCGCCAGCGCGACATCGCGCGGGTGACGGATTCCGCCGTCGGCCCACACGTGCTTGCCCAGCTCCCGTGCCGCGGCCGAACACTCCGCGACCGCCGAGAACTGCGGGCGGCCGACACCGGTCATCATCCGCGTCGTGCACATCGCGCCGGGGCCGACGCCGACCTTGATCACGTCCGCGCCCGCGTCGATCAGGTCCCGCGCACCGTCGGCGGTGACGACGTTGCCGGCCACCACCGGCACCTTCGGCGACACCGACCGCACGGCCTTGAGCGCGGCGACCATCTTCTCCTGGTGGCCGTGCGCGGTGTCCACGACGAGCACGTCGACCCCCGCGGCGAGCACCGCTTCGGCCTTCGCCGCGACGTCGCCGTTCACGCCGATCGCGGCCGCGACCCGCAACTGCCCGCGCGCGTCCACGGCCGGGGTGTAGATCTCGGCCCGCAACGCGGCGGTCTGGGTGAGCACTCCGGCCAGCTTGCCCTCGGCGTCCACACCCAGCGCGAGCCGCGCGCCGGCCTCGTGCAGGCGGTCGAAGACCTCGCGGGTCGGGGTGGCCAGCGGGCAGGTGACGGCGGCGGGCTCGGCGACCTCGGCGAGCCTGGCGAACCGGTCCACCCCGGCGCACGCGGTCTCGTCCACGATCCCGGCCGGGCGGCCCTGCTCGTCGACCACCACGACGGCGCCGTGCGCACGCTTGCCGACCAGGTTGAGCGCGTCCGCGACGGCGTCACCGCCGCCGAGCACGAGCGGGGTGTCCCACACCGTGTGGCGGCTCTTGACCCAGGCGACGATGTCGGCGACCGCGGCCGGGTCGACGTCCTGCGGCAGCACGACCAGCCCACCCCGGCGGGCGACCGTCTCGGCCATCCGGCGGCCGGCGACGGCGGTCATGTTGGCGACGACGATCGGGATGGTGGCGCCGGTGCCGTCGACGGTGGCGAGGTCGACATCGAAACGCGACTCCACGTGCGAACGGTTCGGCACGAGGAACACGTCGTCGTAGGTCAGATCGTGGGCGGGCCCGTGGCCATCGATGAAGCGCACGAGTCCCCAGAATACGTCATGTCAGAATCGGGGCATGTCGGACCGGGACCGCGATGAGCAGGGCCGGGCACGCAACGCCCGGCCGCGTGACGGGCTGGGCCGCCCGCTGCCCTACGGCGCGGAGGGGGTGCCGCGACAGCAGGAGGGTGTGGTCCGGACCGCCGAGGAGACGCTGACCGAGGCGCAGCGCCTGCTCGACGAGGGCAAGCCGTTTCACGCGCACGAGGTCTTCGAGGACGCGTGGAAGAGCACCGACGGGGCCGAGCGCGGCCTGTGGAAGGGCCTCGCGCAACTGGCGGTCGGGCTGACCCACGCCGCGCGGGGCAACGAGAAGGGCGCGGTGTCACTGCTGAACCGCGGCGCCGACGCGATCGAGCCCTACGCGTCCAGCGCTCCGCACGGTCTCGACGTGGCCGCGCTCGTGAAGTGGGTGCGCGAGGACATGTTCTCGCGCCCGATGCCGCGGCTGCGTTAGACGTTCGCCTTCTCGGCGCCGATCGTGGTCGACTCGCCGTGGCCGGTGTTGACCACGGTGTCGTCCGGGAGCGCGAACAGCTTCTCCTTGATGGATTTCACGATCGTCGGGTGATCGGAGTACGACCGGCCCGTCGCGCCAGGGCCGCCGTGGAACAGGGTGTCGCCGGTGAACACGGTGCCCAGCTCACGCGAATAGAGACAGACCGCGCCGGGCGCGTGCCCCGGCGTGTGCAGCACGGACAGATCGGTGCCCGCGATGGTCAGGATCTGCCCGTCCTCGAGTTCCGCGTCCGGCCGTTGATCGGGATGCGTCAGGTCCCAGAGCACGCGGTCGTCCGGGTGCAGCAGGATCGGCGCGCCGGTGCGCTCGGCCAGCTCCGGCGCGGCGTTGACGTGATCGTTGTGCGCGTGCGTGCAGATGATCGCCCGCACCTTCCGGTCGCCGACCGCCTCGGCGATCGCGGCCGCGTCGTGCGCCGCGTCGATGACGAACACCTCGCGGTCGTCGCCGATCAGCCACACGTTGTTGTCCACGTCCCAGCTTCCGCCGTCGAGCTGGAAAACGCCTGAGGTCACCACGTTCTGCACCTTGGCCGTCATGCTCACGACACTTACCAGCTCCCGTGACCTCGCGCGAGCCTTCGAGATTCAGCTGAACGACACCCGCCGGACCACTGATCGGTTCGCGACCTTCACCGGTGCTTGAAAACGTGCGGGCATGTGCATGAATTGCGGGGTATCGCGCCGGGGTTTCCTTGCCGCGGCCGGAATCGGCACCGGGGTCGCGCTGGCGCCCGTCGCGTTCGCGGAGGCGGCAGAGGGGCAGACCGAGACGAAGGTGATCACCGGTCACCTCGATCCCGGGGTGCCGGACTTCGTCTACCTGCCCGTGCAGGTGCCCTCCGGGGTCAGCCAGATCTCCGTCGTGTACAGCTACGACAAGCCGTCGGTGCCCAGTGGCACGCCCGGCAACTCCTGCGATATCGGCGTGTTCGACGCGCGCGGCACCGGCCTCGGCGGCACCGGTTTCCGCGGCTGGTCCGGCGGTTTCCGCGACCGCTTCTCGATCAGCCGCGGCGAGGCCACCCCCGGCTATTTGCCCGGCGATGTCATGCCGGGCACCTGGAACGTCGCGCTCGGCCCGTACCAGGTCGCACCGCAGGGCATGAACTACCACGTCGAGGTCACGCTCACCCACGGCCCGCCCGGCGCGCCGTACCAGCCGAAATACCCCGCGACGCGGGCGGGCGGCCGTGGCCGCGCCTGGTATCGCGGCGACTGCCACCTGCACACGGTCTACTCCGATGGCAAACGTTTGCCCGAGGAGGTCGCCGCGGGTGCGAGGGAGGCACGACTCGACTTCATCACCTCCACCGACCACAACACGACGTCCTCGCACGGCGTGTGGGGGCCGCTGGCCGGCTCCGATCTGCTGATCATGCTCGGCGAGGAGGTCACCACCCGCAACGGCCACTGGCTCGCGCTCGGCATCGAGCCCGGCCAGTTCATCGACTGGCGCTACCGCGCACGCGACGGCGAGATCTCCGGCTACCTGCGTGACATCCACCGCGCGGGCGGTCTCGCCGTCGCCGCGCACCCGTACTGCCCGTGGGTCGCCTGCAACTTCAAGTTCGGGTACTCCGACTTCGACGCCGTCGAGGTGTGGAACGGGCCGTGGACCTGGGACGACGACGCGACAGTGTCCACTTGGGACAACATGCTCGTCGAGTCGGTGAAGCGCGGCACCCAGTGGCTGCCCGCGATGGGCAACAGCGACGCGCACAACCCCGGCAACGTGATCGGCCTGCCCCAGAACGTGGTGCTCGCCGACGCGCTGACCCGCGACGCGATCCTGGCCGGGATCAAGGCCGGCCGGAACTGGCTCGCCGAATCCGCCGACGTCAACCTGTCGTTCGCCGCCGCCGGACCGCGCGGCCAGTCCGCCGGGATCGGCGAGCGCCTCGACGTCGCACCCGGGGACAAGGTCGGTGTGCGGCTGGAGGTCAAGGGCGTGCCGAACGGCACGGTGCGGTTGATCACCGACGAGGGGCAGATCCTGCAGACGAGCCTGCCCGCCGATGGCGAGGGCACGGTCAACTGGACGACCACCCCGGACGTGTCGGCCTACGTGCGGGCCGAGGTGCGGCATCCCAAGGCCGATGGCAGCGCCGGATCGCCCGCACTCTCGGCCGATCTGAACTTCGGCGCGATGGCGGCCATGACCAACCCGATCTTCCTCGGTGAACGCTGACGGTATTGTGGCCCCTGGCTGATCGACGGGGGGCCGGATGCCGCGGTTGCTGGTGGTGGAGGACGACGACGCGCTCGCCGAGGCCTTCTCACTCGCGCTGGGCGGCCTCGGTCACGAGGTCGAGGTCGCCGGTTCGGGCGAGCAGGCGCTGGAGACCGCGCTCGACTTCGACCTGGTGCTGCTCGACGTGATGCTGCCCGGGGTCGACGGGTTCGAGGTGTGCCGGCGCATCCGGGCACGCAGCCTCGTCCCGGTCATCCTGCTGACCGCGCGCGGCGATCCGGTGGACGTGGTGGTGGGCCTGGAATGCGGCGCCGACGATTACGTCGTCAAACCGGCCGAACCACGCGTCGTCGACGCGCGTATCAAGGCGATCCTGCGGCGCGTCACGTCCGAGCAGCGTGACCAGACCGTCCAAGTCGGGCACCTGGTCGTGGACACCGCGGCGATGACGGTCACCGCGGACGGCGAGGAACTGCACCTCACCGCGACCGAACTCAAGCTGCTGCTGGAGTTCGTGAGCCATCCCGCGCAGGTGCTGAGCAGGCAGACGCTGCTCAAACGCGTCTGGGACTACGGCTACGTCGGCGATTCCCGGCTCGTGGACGCGGCGATAGGGCGGCTGCGCGCGAAGATCGAACGTGACCCCGCCAATCCCGCCCTGCTCAAAACCGTTCGCGGGCTCGGCTACCGGCTCACGAAACCGTGAGCAGGCCCTACTTCGGACTTCGGGCCAGGATCGCCGCGGCGGTCGTGCTCGTGACGGTGCTCGCCACCGTCATGGTGGCCTTCGCCGCCTACCAATTGCAGGCGAGCACCACCAGGGACCGGTTCATCGCGGCCGCCCGCACGAGCTTCCGGTCCGACGCGATCCAGGCGAAGTTCGTCGCGCAGTACGTGCCGGGCGGGGACAGCGCCGCCGAACTGGTGCAGGGCTACATGTCCCGCGAGCGCGGCATCACGTGGTGCCTGTTCGAGCGGGTACCCGGCCTGCCCGCGAACAGGGTCGGCGATCCGTCGCCGGTCGAGGTGCCGGAGTGGCTGGTGGACACCGCCGTGGACTCGTCGAGCCCGGTGATGTGGGAACCGGAGAACCAGCCGTTCGTCGTGTTCGCCGGCACCACGACGCCCTACGTGGTGCTGGTCGAGTTCTACAACATGCAGCCGCTGGAGGACGAACTGATCGCCCTGCGGCGCAGCCTGTCCATGATCGCGATCGTGGTCGCGACGCTCGGGGTCGGCGCGGCACTCGTCGCGGCGAAGCGGTTGCAGCGGCCGGTGCAGGCCGTCGCGGACGCGGCACGGCAGCTGGGGCGTGGCGCGCTCGACATCCGGGTGCCGGTGCGGGGCCGCGACGAGCTGGCGGAACTGGCGAGCTCGTTCAACTCCATGGCGGCACAGGTCGGACAGTCCATCGCCGAGCTACGGGCCAAGGACCAGCAGCAGCGGCGGTTCGTCGCCGACGCGGCGCACGATCTGCGCACGCCGGTCGCGGCGATGGTGGCCGCCGCCGACGGGCTCGACCATCCCGAACTGGGGCACCGGTCCGCGCAGCTGATGGGGGTGCAGGCACGGCGGCTCGGCACCCTGATCGAGGATCTGCTGGAGATGTCCCGGTTCGACGCGGGCGTCGCCGAGTTCCGGCCGGACCACCTCGACCTCGCCGATGTGTGGCGCGACGCGATCGAGCTGACCGGCGGTGAGGTCGAGCTGCGCACGCGCGGCGATCTCGCACTGACCGGGGATCCTCGCCGGCTGCACACGATCGCGCGGAACCTGCTGGCCAACGCGTTCAAGCACGGCGCCCCACCGGTCACCGTGACCATCGACGGCACGGACGCGGACACCGTCACGATTCGCGTCGCCGACTCCGGTCCCGGCGTGCCCGAAGAACTACTGCCGCTGGTGTTCGACCGGTTCGTGCGTGGTGACCGGGCCCGCTCCGCCACCGACGGCAGCGGGCTGGGCCTGGCCATCGCACTGGAGAACGCCCGCGCGCACGGCGGTCACATCACGGTCGCGAACTCCGGCGGCGCCGTCTTCACGGTCACGATCCCGCGCGCACCTCATGGCAGTGCGACGGACGTCTGACCGGGGCGCAGCGTGTCGCCGCAGGAGCGGCGCGGCCACGTGTAGATGTTGCCCTCGACCTGCGGGATCATCGTCGACGCGTACTCCCGCGCGGCGGCGAGCTTGGCTTCGCTGGGCACCGCGTCCTTGCGGACGAAGTCGCCGCCGTACTCGGCAGGCGCCGGGTAGACGTAGAGCGGCACGTAGTCACGGGTGAGCCGGGGATCGTTCGCGAGGCCGGTCACCGCGCCCCAGTACATCCGGAAGTGGATGAACGTCGGCTTGACCTCCTCGAACACGTACTCCGGTACCCCGGCCTTGTCGCCGTCGTGGAAGTAGTCGGCGATCCGGTGGTCGGTGAGCCCGGCGAGGTCGACGATCGGCAGCCTGCTGGTCAGCGAGCTGCCGCCGAGGTCGGGCTCCAGTATCGAGCCCTGCCTCACGTCCAGCATGTCCGCGTACTGGTTGAACATGCGGCCGAACCGGTCGGCGATGAAGCACATCGGCAATGTCGGCGTGGTGCGGAACTTCTCGCCCGCCGAGGCGAGCGCCGAACCCGAGGGCAGCAGCGCCACCACGACCGCGAGCGAAAGCAGGATCCGGCCGCGCAGCCCGGCCCCGCGCAGTGCCTCGGTCAGCGCCGGCGCGGCGGCCAGCGCGGCGAGCGGCCACACCGGCGTGGCGAACCGGTATTCGCCCATCCAGTCCTTCTCCATCACCGCGTACGCGGTGAGCGCGAGGCCGAGCGGCACCAGCAATGTGCACAGCCCGTCGCGCCACCATGAGGACCGGGACATGGCCAGCCCGGCTGCCACCATGAAGACCAGCACCGCGAACGCACCCGCGTACTGCACGAGGTCGCCGGCGCGGACCAGCTGGCTCAGCTGCGGGAGGTCCTGCGATTTGGCGATCGCGGTGTTGGGCACCAGCCGACCGAACTCGAACCACCGCCAGATCACGTAGCCACCGAACGGCACGGCGAACGCCGCCGCCGAGAACGCGACGCCGCGCAGGCTGTCCTTGATCTTGCCGCGGCGCAGGTGGATCAGCACGACGATCGGGTACACGAGCAGGTAGATCGCGCCGTCCGGCCTGGTCAGCGCCGCCGCCGCGGCGAGCAGCCCGGCGATCACCGCGACCTTCGCCGTGAGCAGCCTGCCCAGCAGCACGGCGCGGAAGACGACCACCGCCGGCACCGTGGCGGCCAGCGCGAACAGCGAGTTCTCCATTCCGGAGAAACACCAGACCACAAAGGACGGAACGGCGGCGAGTGCGGCGCCCGCGCCGAGGGTGAGCAGCCACGCCTTGCGTGTCACGAGGGTTGCGGCGGCGTGGATCGCGACCAGGATTCCCGCGCAGCACAACAGGGCCAGCGCCTTCGGGAACACCACGTAGTCGGGAACGCCGAACAACGTGCCGCGGTCGAACAGGCCGAGCAGGCGCCCGACGGCGAGCAGGGCCGTCCACGTCGGATTCGAGAAGCCCTCGACCGGGGCCAGTCCGGGCTGTGCGACCGGGCCGAGGCCTTCGGCGATGTTGCGGGCGTAAGCGAAGGTGATCGCCGCGTCGTCCACGAGCCACCGGCCGTACCGCGCCGCCCGCCAGCCGATCAACGCCACCCCGGCCAGTACGGCGACGACGGCGGGCCACCGTCGCGGGCGTCTGAGCGGGTCCCCGGGCTCCGTTCTGCGAGCAGGTTCGAGCGCGGTGACAATCGCCATGGCTGTGAACCTAGGGCCGGTTTGTCCCAGTTCTGTGACAGTCGATCGTTAGTTGTGTACGAAACGCCCCAGTCCTTTGTGGAGTAAGGCCTCCCGGCGTGGAGCCAGGCGATGGATCGCGGTCGGCGCGACCGCCTTCGCCGCGCCGACCGCGAGCGCCAACTCGCAGGGCTGCACCAAGAGCGAACTCGACGGCAAGCCGGCGATCCTGTGCACGTCGGTGTACGACAACAGCCACGGTGTCTATGTCGACAAAACTTCAAGAACAACTCGAAGGTGTGCGGCGCGATCGTCAAGCACAACGGCAAGACGCGCGCCGAAGCGGCCTGTGTGAAGATCTACGAGCAGTCAGCCCTTCAGGGTCGCGCGCACGGCGTCGATCGTGTCGGCATCGTGCGCCTGCTTGTCCGGCCGGTAGCGCACCACCCGCGCGAACCGCAGCGCGACTCCGCCGGGATAGCGCGTGCTGACCTGCGCGCCGTCGAGCTCGATCTCCACGACCAGTTCCGGGCGCAGGTAGACGGTCCAATCGTCGCGCCGGGTCTCCAGCTCCGGGAACGTCTTGGTCTGCCAGGCCAGCAGCTCGTCGGTCAGGCCCTTGAACGTCTTGCCGACCATGATCGGCGGGCCGCCGTCGGGATCGCGTGCGCCGAGGTGCAGATTGGACAGATACCCGGTGCGACGGCCGTGGCCCCATTCGGCGGCCAGCACCACCAGATCGAGCGTGTGCACCGGCTTGACCTTCAACCAGGCACGGCCCCGCCGTCCCGCCGCGTACGGCGAATCGAGGGATTTGACCATCACGCCCTCGTGCCCTGCCTCCAGCGCGGACTCCAGAATCTCGGCCGGGGCGCCGGGCTCGGACTCGCCGGGGATCAGGTGTGCGCCAGCCACCGTGCGCAGTGCGTTGTTGCGCTCCCGCAACGGGGCGTCCAGCAGGTCCTCGCCGTCGAGGTGAAGACAGTCGAAGAAGTACGGCCGCAGCAGCAGCGCCCGCACCTGCTCGTCGCGGGTGCTGCCGAAGCGGCTCATCGTCTCCTGGAACGGGCGCGGCCTGCCGTCGTCGGACAGGGCGAGGGTTTCGCCATCGAGCACGACCGACCGGCACGGCAGCGCGCGCACCAGCTCCACCAGCTCGCCGACCGAACCGGTGATCTCGCGCAGGGTGCGCGTGTACACGTGCACCTCGTCGCCCTCGCGGTGCACCTGGATGCGCGCACCGTCCATTTTGTACTCGACGATCGCGGAGGCGTGCTCCGCGATCGCCTCTTCCAGTGATTCGGCCGGGGAGGCGAGCATCGGCCGGATCGGCCGCCCGAGCGCCAGCCGGAACTCGCCCAGCGCCCGCTCGCCGCCGGTGACCGCCGCCGAAGCCGTGACCGGGAGCCGTCCGGACAGCATGAACGCCCGCCGCACCACCTCGCCGGGCACCGCGGCCGCGGTCGCGATGGCGTCGACCATGACCCCTTCCAGTGCGCCCTGCCGCAGCTCGCCGGTGAGCAGCCGGAACAGGAACCGCTGCTCGTCCTGTGTGGCGCGCGCGAACAGCCCCCGCAGTGCGACGGTGCGCCGCTGGGCCGAACCACTGCCGCTGGCGCTCGCGACCTCGCCGAGCGCCGCGTCGACCTGCGCCACCGTCAGCTCGGGCGCACCGGCCGGCGCCGCGCCGAGCTCGGCCAGCGTGCGCCAGCCCGCGCCGATACGGCCCTGCGTCGGCTGCCCGGTCAGGAACGCGACGACGGCGGGCAGTTCGCCGGGCCCGGCGCGGGTGAGCAGCTCGGCGAGCGCGGCGATCTTGCTCTTGCGGGAGCGGGTGGCCGCCAGCGCCGCGGAGGTGGCGACGACGTCGGCGAGGAGCATGGGCCCATCATGCCCGCACCCACCGACAATTTCCGGGGGAGCAGCACCAGCGCGACCCCGGCGAGGCAGATCAGCAGGCCGAGCAGCCCGCGCCCGGTCAGGTGCTGGCCGGACATCGGCCACGCGAGCAGCATCGTGGCCGGGGTCAGGCACTGGACCAGCAGCGAGTCGGCCAGTGGCGCCGGCGGGGTCTTGCGCTCGGCCAGCGTGGCCGCGACCAGGGAGAGCATCGCGGCGAACGGCAGCGCGTACGCCCACACCGGCGTGCCCGGATGGCCTGCCAGGTCGCCGCCCACCACGAGCGCGACTCCCGCGAGCCCGATGACCAGGCCGATCCACCGTCGGGGCCCGGCGCGTTCGCCGAGCACGAACTGGCCGAGCGCGGTCGGACTGGGACAGCGGGCCGAGCCCCGCCTGCACGGCGATCTGCCTGCCGGTCAGCGCGGTGCCCCGCCGCCACGCGAGCAACAGCAGGCCCGCGGCCAGGAAACGCCAGGCCGGCGGCGCGATCGCGCCGCCGAGCCCGCGCCGAGCGAGGCGCCGATGAAGCCCGAGCTCCAGGTCAGCACGAACGCGGCGCTCAGTCCGAATGTCCACGTAGGATCTCCAGTGCCAACGGAATTCACGCCGTCGGAGTGGATTCGATCGCCCACGTCCGTGCGGTGGCCGAACACGGCCGCGCCACACCGCAACGGCGCCCGCTGCTGGTGTTCGACGCGCTGGAGCAGTGGATGCTCACGGAGAACCCGCGGCCGTGCCTTCGTCAACGCACACGCCGAACTGCCCGAGGGCGCGCATCCGGGACGGCAGGCGATCCAGGCGCAGAAGCGGTGGATGCTGGGCTACCTGACCGAACTCGTCCGCGCCGTCCCGCCGAGCTCGCGGGATCGCTGTTCGTCCTGCTGGAGGGCGCGACGGTGGCGGCCTCGCTCGGCGTGCTGCCCGGCGCGGTCGCCGACGCCGGGCGCATCGCGACGCAGCTGCTCGAATCAGCCGTTTGAGGCGTGCCGCTCGTTGCTGCGCATGGCGGCCGTCAGGTCCTCCCGCGCGCGGAACACCCGGGAGCGGATGGTGCCGACGGCGCAGTCGCACACCTCGGCCGCGTCGGCGTAGGACAGCCCGATCACCTGGGTCAGCACGAACGCCTCGCGTCGTTCCGGCTCCAGTTCGTTGACCAGCCGCCGCAGCACCACGAGCCTGCCGTGATCCGGGGTGTGCGCGCCCTGCCGCTCGGCCTCGGCCACCCAGTCCTCGGCGAGGCTGTTGAGCGGACGCCGCTTGACCGAGCGGAGGTGGTCGGCCGCGACCCGTTTCGCGATCGCCAGCAGCCACATCCGCGCCGGGGAGCGCCCCTCGTAGCCGGGCAGCGAGCCGAACGCGCGCAGGTAGGTCTCCTGCATCAGGTCCTCGGCGACGGCCGGGCTGGACAGGTAGGTCAGCAGCCGGTGCAGCTGGCGCTGCGTCCCGGAGACGAATCGCTCCGCGGCCGCCTCGTCGCCGCGGGCGGCACGGAAGGCGTACCGGGTGATCTCGTCATCGTCCACTTCGGCGTCCTCTCCAACCTCGTGCAGAGGACTTTATGGTGCCGGTGAAACACCGAATCAAGGGCATGTGTCCGATTGGTGAAATCGCCCTCATCGCGGTTTCCGCGAACGGTGAGGGAACTATTTCGGCGGCACGCGCGACAATACCGGTATGGACTGTGCGACAGCGCGTGAGGCGATCTCGGCCACGCTCGACGGCGAGGACCCCGGCGTCCCGCTCGCCGCGCTCGACGCACACGTGGCGAGTTGCGCGGCCTGCACCGCGTGGCAGGACGACGCCGCGGCGGTGAGCAGGCTGGTGCGCATCGAACGTGCCGTCGAGCCGCCGGATGTCATCGAGCACGTCCTGGAAAGGTTCGCGCCACCGCGTAAACCCGCGCCGGTCGACTGGCCGCGCTGGGCGCTGGCGTTCGCGGCGGTGTCGCAGTTCTCGCTCGTGGTGTCGCTGCTGTTCCTGCCGCAGCCGGTGGCGAAGGGGATGTCCGTCGCACCCGGGTCGCACATGGAGCACGAGGCGGCCGCGTTCAACTTCGCCGTCGGCGTCGCGCTGGTGTGGGTCGTGGCCCGGCCGCGGCGGGCACGCAGCCAGCTGCCGGTGCTGCTGAGCTTCGCGGCTCTGCTCGTCACGCTGTCACTGATCGACGTCGTCGGCGGCAACGTCGGCTGGTACCGGCTCGCGAGTCATCTGCCGATGCTGCTCGGCGTGGTGTGCACCGTGCTGATCGGCTCACGGGAAGGCAAATGGCCGTGGCCGGGCAACCGGGCCTCCACCGAAACGCGGGAGCGCACCGGCACCGGCGATCCGCGCCACGAGGAAGCGGCCCCGGTCCGGCCCGCGCACTGGCGCAGGCCTCCGGCCGCCCGGCGCGACGTCGCGTGAGTCAGCGCTTCGTGCACAGGGGCGAAACAAGCCCGTCCTTGCCGATGCAGGGCGTGTAGCCGGCGTCCTGCAGCGTGGCGCGGGCGCTGTCGTTGCGCAGGTAGCCAAGGAACTTGCGCAGCAGCGATCCGGGTTCCGGCGTGCCCTTGGTGTAGAGGTACTCGACCGTCCAAAAGGGATAGCCGCGCGGGATGTAGGACACGTCGGGGTAGCTCTCGTCGAGCTTGACCGTGGTCAGCGGCTGCCCGCTCGCGGTGGCCTCGCCGACCGCCGGGACGTCCGCGTAGCCGATCGCGCCGGGTGTCGACGCGACGAGCTGGATCACGTCGGCCGTGCTGCCCCGTTCGCACCGGGTCGTCGCCGCTTGCACCGGCCGGTCCTGCCGGGCGCACGAGTTCGAGGACAGCTCGCCTTCGGAACCGTGCAGGACCTGGCTTTCGAAGATCTGCCTGCTGCCCGATTCCTGGCCGCGCCCGACGATGTCGATCGGCACCGACGGGCCCGGCCGCAGCTCGTTCCAGTCGCGGTAGCGGCCGGCGTAGATGTCCTGGAGCTGCCGCAACGTCAGGCGGTCCACACCGGCCGAATTGTTCACGATCACCCCGTAGACGACCACCGCTACCGGCTGCGGCACGAGGCCGGCGGTCGGCTCGGAGGTCGGCTGCCCGTCCGAGAGCGCGGCCAGCGAATCGCCGCGCAGGCCCGGCTTGTTCAGTTCGCGCACCCCGTCGATGCTGCCCATGGCCTCGGTGCTGATCGTCGCGTCACGGCAGCGGCTCGTGTACCCGGCCCGGACCTGGTCCATGATCGGCATGAACGCGCTGGAACCGACGATCCGCAGGGCGCCGCTGCCGCACTCGAGGGCGGCGTCGGCGGGCGCGGCGGGCGCCACGACCATGCTGAGGACCAGTGCGGTCGCCGCCGCACCGGCGGCCAGCACGCCGGCCAGCAGTGAGGCCTTCGGCCAGCTGAACCGGGGAATGCGGCGTTCGTCGCTGAACTTGCCGTTCTTGATCCGACCGCTGACCTTGATGTCGTCCTTGCTGATCTCCCCGCTGGTGTTGTCCTCCGGTTCCCCGAGCACCACCAGGAGCTTGAACTTTTCCTTGCGCTTCAAGGAGAGTTTCGTCAGGTGAACGGCGTGCCACTCGGGTTCGTCGGCCACCGGCGGTTCCTGGCCGAGCAGCCGGGCAAGGACCCGGGGCAGCCGGGCGCGCACCCCGTTGAGCTGCACGGCCCCGTTCGCCGCGGGCTCGGCGGCGCTCTCGTCACGGGAGAAGCTGAGGTTGCCGCTGATCAGGTCGCGCAGCGGCTCGTCGGTCGGATCGGAGACGCGGGCGTCCCACACGACCCGTCGTCCGAAGTGGACATAGGGTTGCTGTTCGAAATGGTCGGCGTCGATGTCGAACCCGCTCGCGTTGCGGAAACGGATCACGACGATGCTCATCCGGTCCAGCGCCTTGGCCAGATGCTCGATCTGCGGATTGGCCTCGGGCGAGCTCTGGTGCGGATCGGTGATGTGGTTCGGGATCAGGCCGAGTTTCGAGTTGTACTGGATCCGCCAGTGAATGCGCTTTCTGCGCACCCACAAGGTGTCCACCAGATACCCGGCGACAAGGAGAACGGCGGCCGCCGCGAATCCGCCGAAGCCGAAGCGGGCGCCGGCCAGATCGGCGATCGATTTCAGCAACTGGCCAAGGCCCACCGCGGTCGCGCATCCTTTCCCCAGCGAAGCGAAGAATGCCCAACGCTATCCCTCGGGTGAGCGGCGACGGCGCCGTTTTCCTATCCGTTCAGTGCGCGTTCATCTCCCGGACGGTCATTTCCCGCCGCGCGCCATGCGCAGCACGTCCAGCGCCTCGTCGAGCCGGGCCTCGGTGAGCTTGCCCTGCTCGACGTAGCCGCGCTCGATGACGACCTCGCGGATGGTCTTGAGTTCCTTCAGCGCCTGCTTGGCGACCGCGGCGGCCTCCTCGTAGCCGATGTAGGAGTTCAGCGGCGTGACGATCGAGGGCGAGCCTTCGGCGTAGGCCGTGGTGCGGTCGGTGTTCACGGTGATGCCGTCGAACACCTTGTCCGCGAGCAGCCGGGACACGGCCGCGAGCAGGCGCGCGGACTCCAGCACGTTGCGCGCGATCACCGGCAGGTTGACGTTGAGCTGGAAGTTGCCCTGCGATCCGGCGAACGCGACCGCGGCGTCGTTGCCGATGACCTGCGCGACGACCTGCAGCGTCGCCTCCGGGATCACCGGGTTCACCTTGCCCGGCATGATCGAGGAGCCCGGCTGCAGATCGGGCAAGGCCAGTTCGGCGAGCCCGGTGCGCGGACCGGAACCCAGCCACCGCAGGTCGTTGGCGATCTTGTTCAGCGAGACCGCCACCGTGCGCAGGTTCGCCGAGGTCTCGACCACGCTGTCCTGGCTCGCCTGCGCCTCGAAGTGGTCGCGGGCCTCGGTCAGCGGCAGGCCCGTGATCTTCGCCAGCTCCGCGGCCACCTGCCCGCCGAAACCCTCGGGCGCGTTCAGCCCGGACCCCACGGCCGTGCCGCCGATCGGCAGCTCGCCGAGCCGCGACGCGCCCGACTCCAGACGCTCGATGCCGTAGCGCACCTGCGCGGCCCACGCGCCCGCCTCCTGGCCGAGCGTGATCGGCACGGCGTCCATCAGGTGCGTGCGCCCGGACTTCACGATGTCCTGCCACTCCGCCGCCCGCCGCTCGATGGCCGAAGCGAGGTGGTCGAGCGCGGGGATCACGTCGGTGAGCACGGCCTCGGTCGCGGCGACGTGGATGGTCGTCGGGAACGTGTCGTTCGACGACTGCGACGCGTTGACGTGGTCGTTCGGGTGCACGTCCACGCCGAGCTTGCGGGTGGCCAGTGTCGCGATCACCTCGTTGGCGTTCATGTTCGAGGACGTGCCCGAGCCGGTCTGGAACACGTCGATCGGGAAGTGCGCGTCGTGCTTGCCCTCGGCGACCTCGTCGGCGGCCTCCGCGATGGCGTTCGCGACGTCGGCTTCGAGCACCCCGAGCTTGGAGTTGACCCGCGCGGCGGCGGATTTGAGCAGGCCGAGAGCCCGGATCTGGGCCCGTTCGAGACCACGGCCGGAGATCGGGAAGTTCTCCACGGCTCGCTGGGTCTGGGCGCGGTAGAGCGCGTCGACGGGGACCTTGACCTCGCCCATCGTGTCGTGTTCGATCCGGTATTCCTGTTCAGCCATAACGCCAGTCTCGCGCAGCCGCTTCGAACTCGCTTCGTGTGCTTGCGCACGCGAGCTGACTACGATCGAGGTGTTCCCGATCACGGAAGGCGGTAGCCAGGATGGGCACGCTTTCGGTCGACGTGGTGATCGTCGGCGCAGGACCGACCGGATTGTTCGCCGCCTACTACGCCGGGTTCCGCGGGCTGTCGACGGCGGTCGTCGACTCGCTGCCCGAGGCAGGTGGGCAGGTCACCGCGATGTACCCGGAGAAGATGATCTACGACGTCGGCGGTTTCCCTGCCGTACGCGGCCGCGACCTGATCAAGGGTTTGGTCGAGCAGGCCGCGCCGTGGAATCCCACCTACCTGCTCGGCCGCAAGGCCGAAGCGCTGGCGCAGGCGGAGTCCGGGCTGGAGGTGACGCTCGACGGCGGCGACGTGGTCCGCACCGGGGCGGTGCTGATCACGGCGGGTATCGGCGAGTTCACCCCGCGCCCGCTGCCCGCCGGCGACGGCTGGCTCGGCCGCGGCATGGTGCATTTCGTGCCGTCGCTGGCCGCGCACGCCGACCAGGACGTGATCGTCGTCGGCGGCGGCGATTCGGCGTTCGACTGGGTGCTCGCCCTTCATCCGATCGCGGCCAGCGTCACCCTCGTGCACCGGCGTGCGAAGTTCCGCGCGGCGGACTCCATCGTGCGGGAGGTACGCGACCTCGGCGTCCGGATGATCACCGACGCCGAGGTCACCGAGCTGCGCGGCAACGGCGAGCTGGAGTCGGTGCTGATCGAGGCCAAGGATTCCGCCCCGGTCGAACTGCCCGCGCAGACGGTCGTCGCCGCGCTCGGGTTCACCGCCGATCTCGGGCCGATCGAGAACTGGGGGCTGGAGATCGACCACCGGGCGATCAACGTGGACTCCCGGATGGCGACCGCTCGTGAGCGGGTCTACGCGGCGGGCGACGTCGCCGCCTATCCCGGCAAGGTCAAGCTCATCGCGACCGGGTTCGGCGAAGCGGCGACGGCGATCAACAACATCGCGGTCGCACTCGACCCGGACGCGCACCTGTTCCCGGGCCACTCCAGCAACGTCGAGTAGCTACGCGCTCGTCGTCGTGGTCTGCGTGGTCTGCGTGGTCTGCGTGGTCGGCGTGGGCGACGGCGTGGCACTCGGGCTGGGTGTCGGGCTCGGGCTGGACGTCGGGCTCGGTGTGGACGTCGGCGGCGGTGCCAGCTGCTGGGAGATCCACGGCGCGTAGGCCACGGCCGAGGTGTAGATGGACGGCGCGGCGACACAGGTCGCGGCGTTGCCGCCGGGACGGCTCGTCACGCCCAGCAGCAGCCACCGGTTGTCCGCCCGCACGATCTCCGGCCCGCCGGAGTCGCCGTAGCACGCGCCCGATTTCCCGTCCGGGCTGTCCGTGCACAGCTCGACCTTGGGATCGAACGCGGCCGTGCACTTGGCCGGGTCGACCAGGTGCGAGTCCAGTTGCTGGAGCATCGCCGGCCCGGCGCCGCAGCCCGGGTCCGGGCAGGTCTGGCCCCAGCCGAGCAGCCGCACCGCGGTGCCCACGTCGGTCGCGGTGCCGATCGCGACCGGTGCCGCGCTCGCCGGTTTGGGTAGGTGCACCAGCGCGATGTCGCCGCCCGCGCCGGAGGGGTTGTAGTCCGGGTGGATCACGAACTTGTCCGGCGTCTCGACCTCACCGCCCTGTGTGCGGTCGTTGCTGCCCACCCTCGCGGTGACCCCGGCGGGCTGCCGGTCGGTGAGGCAGTGCGCGGCCGTCAGGACCCAGGAGGGGTCGATCAGGCTGCCGCCGCAGAACAGGTCACCGGCCCTGGCCTGCAACGACACGACGAACGGGTAGGGCTGGTCGGCGTTCACACCGCCGACCAGCGTGGGCTGGACGGCGAGCGCGGGCACGGTCAGCGCGAGTACGCCGAACAGGCAGCTGACGATGATGACGACACGCCTCACGGCAGCGGCGGCATCTCGTCTTCGTCACCGAGGTTGCCGTCGAAGTCGATCGACGAATAGGCACGCAGCTTGGTGAGCCGGTGGTAGCCGTCGATCAGCCGCACGGTGCCCGACTTGGACCGCATCACGATCGACTGGGTCGTGGCGCCGCCCGCCCGGTAGTGGGTGCCGCGCAGCAGATCGCCGTCGGTCACGCCGGTCGCGCAGAAGAACACGTTGTCGCCCTTGACCAGATCGTCCGTGGTGAGCACCCGGTCCAGGTCGTGCCCGGCGGCCAGCGCCTTCTCGCGTTCGGCGTCGTCCTTCGGCCACAACCGGCCCTGCAGCTCGCCACCGAGGCACTTCATCGCACAGGCCGCGATGATGCCCTCCGGGGTGCCGCCGATGCCCAGCAGCAGGTCGACGCCGGTGGTCGGCCTGGCCGCGGCGATCGCGCCGGCCACGTCGCCGTCGGAGATGAACCGGATGCGCGCGCCCGCCTCGCGGACCTCCTTGATGATCTGCTCGTGGCGCGGCCGGTCCAGGATGCAGACCGTGACGTCGGAGACGCTGGAGTGCTTGGCCTTCGCGACGCGGCGGATGTTCTCCGCGATCGGCGCCGCGAGGTCCACCGTGCCCGCGGCCTCCGGGCCGACGGCCAGTTTCTCCATGTAGAAGACGGCGGACGGGTCGAACATGGCCCCGCGCTCGGCGACCGCGAGCACGGCCAGGGCGTTGGGCATGCCCTTGGACATCAGCGTGGTGCCGTCGATCGGGTCGACCGCGACGTCACACGCGGGGCCGTCGCCGTTGCCGACCTCCTCGCCGTTGTAGAGCATGGGCGCTTCGTCCTTCTCGCCCTCGCCGATGACGACCACGCCACGCATCGAGACGGTGGAAATCAGCTGGCGCATGGCGTCGACCGCCGCGCCGTCACCGCCGTTCTTGTCGCCCTTGCCGACCCAGCGTCCCGCGGCCATCGCGGCCGCCTCCGTGACGCGCACCAGCTCCATCGCGAGGTTGCGGTCGGGCGCCTCCTTGCGGCGGGCGGGGCTGGTGGACGGGGTGCCGCTCGACATGGATGCCTCCCGGGTTGATGCTGGGCGGACACCGATTCTCTCAGACGGCGCCAGCCCCGCAGGCGTCACCGGACATGGTGAACCTCACTCCGCGTCGTCCTCGTCCTCCTCGACGGACTTGAGGGCGGCTTCGATGCGTTCCCTGGCGCCTTCCAGATGGCGTTCGCACACCTTGGCCAGATGCTCGCCCTTCTCCCACAGGGCCAGCGACTGTTCCAGCGACAGCCCGCCGGCCTCGAGTTCGCGCACGACCTCCACCAGTTGGTCGCGGGCCTGTTCATAGCCGAGTTCGGTGTTTTCCGGGGCCTCGCTCACCTGCGCAGACTAGCGCGCTGGCCATCGCGTGGTCGTACCCCATGAAGGCCTGCGCGAACTCCTGCCCGTCACCTTCGGTGATCGCGCCCTCGATACTGCCCTGTGCGTGCGCCACCCGGCGCCGGTGCACGGCGCCCGCGTCGAACCACCATTTCGTGCCGACGTGCACGGACGTGGCCTCGGAGAGCCGGCGCAACCGCGTGTCGAGGTCCCAGCGGACGGCGCCCGTGCAGCCCGCGAGCAGCGAGGTCCAGCAGGCGTTGGCCGCTTCGTCGGCCTCGGCGGCGCGATGCAGCACGACGTGAGCTCCGGTCCGCGTCGCCGCGTCGGTGGTGAGCGGGAGGAACGTGGGGCGCACTTCCTACTCTCCTGGTTCGGTCGAAGTTGCGGTCGCGTGCACGGCGCCGTCGACGACGCGTACGCGCAGCGGAGTGCCCTCCGCAACTTCAGAGATGGATCGGAGCACCTGAAGGTTGCCTGCCGCGTCCGGATATTGCACGACGGTGTAGCCGCGGGCCATGGTCGCGGCGGGGCCGAGCGCGGTGAGACGGGCCCGCGCGGAGGCGATGGCGGCCTGTTCGTGGGACAGCGTGTTGAGCATCGCGCGGCGGGCGCGCTCGCGGTGGGTCTCGACGTCGGCCGCGCGCCGGTCGATCGGCCCGAGCGGGTCGGCCAGCACGGGACGGCTGCGCAGCTGGTCGAGGAGGCGGCACTGGGTGTCGACCCAGCCGTGCAGGGCGCGCCGGGCCCGGTCGCGCATCTGGTGCACGCGGGCGGTCTCCTCCTTGACGTCGGGCACGATGCGCTTTCCCGCGTCGGTGGGGGTGGAGCAGCGGAGGTCGGCGACGTGGTCGAGCAGCGGAGTGTCCGGTTCGTGGCCGATCGCGCTGACGACGGGGGTGCCCGCGGCGGCGACCGCGCGGCAGAGCGCCTCGTCGGAGAAGGGCAGCAGGTCTTCGACGCTGCCGCCGCCGCGCGCGATCACGATGACGTCGATGTTCGGGTCCGCGTCTAAAATGGACAGCGCCTTGCGGATTTGTGGCACCGCGGTCGGGCCCTGGACGGCGGTGTTGACGACCTGGATCGGGGCGGCGGGCCAGCGGGCGTGCGCATTGGCGAGCACGTCGTGCTCCGCAGCGGACGCGCGACCGGTGATGAGCCCGATTCCCTTGGGCAGGAAGGGAAGCTTACGTTTACGCTCGAGCGCGAACAGGCCTTCCGCCGCCAGCAGGCGCCGCAGCCGCTCGATGCGTGCGAGAAGCTCGCCGATGCCGACGGCGCGGATCTCGCTGGCGCGGAGGCTGATGGTGCCGCGGCCGAGGAAGAAGGTCGGTTTCGCGTAGACGACGACACTGGCCCCGTCCCGCAGCGGCGGATCGATGCCCTTGAGCAGGCGGGTCGGGCACGTCACGGTCATGGAGACGTCGGCAGAGGGGTCGCGGAGCGTGATGAAGGCGGTCTGCGTGCCGGGACGCGCGGAGATCTGGGTGACCTGCCCCTCGACCCACACGGCGCCCAGCCGGTGAATCCAGTCGGCGATCTTGCGCGCAACGGTCCGCACAGGCCACGGATTCTCGGCGGTGGTCTGTTCCTTCGCCGCTTCGTTGCTCACGTTTCGCGTGTCCTTCCTGCAGCCACGGCCGTGGGGTGGGCGCCGTGTCTCATCATGCCCAGCTTCGCCTCGCCCGCCCGGTCACGCCACGCCCGGCGGGGGCGGGGGCTGTCGTGTGGCCC
>NZ_JAAXLS010000024.1 GCF_012328925.1 Amycolatopsis acididurans | reverse complement strand
GGGCCGGGGCTCGTGGGGGGTGTCCGTGAGCCCCGGCCGGGCGGTTATTTCGCTGCTTGGACGAACTTGTCGGTGTAGGTCTTGCTCAGGTCGATGTTCTTGCCCTTGACGTCGGGGTTGAACGCCTGCAGCACGGCGAGATCGGTCGGCGGGCCGCTCGGCGGCATGAGTCCTGTCGGGTTGTAGATGCCCTTCTCGTTGTCGAAGGCCTTCGCGTAGGCGTCCTTGCCCGGGCCCGCGTAGTAGTCGGCGGGCATCTGGTCGGCCACCTGCGCGCCGTTGTGCGCCTGGATCCACTTGAGCGTCTCGACGTAGGCGTTGACGAGCTTCTGCACGACGTCCGGATGACTATCCACATAGGACGTCGTCATGTACAGCGAGGTCGCCGGGTACTCGCCGCCGAGCTGCTGTGCCGTGGCCTGCGCCGTGCGCATGTCCAGCAGGATGTACGCGGCACCTTGGGACAGCGCGGTGGACACGGTGGGCTCGGTGGTCATCGCGCAGTCGACGTTGCCGTGCTGCAGCGCGCCGATCAGGGTCGACCCCGACTGCACGCCGACGCGGTGGATGGTGGCCGGGTTGACACCGTTCTTCTGTGCCAGGTACTGGGTCAGAAAGTCCGTGGACGAGCCCAGATCGGTCACGCCGAGGTTCCGGCCCGTCCAGTCCGCCGGCGAGTGGATCTGGTCCTTCACCTCGTTGCGGCACAGCTCGACCTCACCCGGCGTGGTCAGCATCGAGACCACGGACTCCAGCGACTGGCCGAGCCCCTGCATGGCGATCGTGTGGTCGTAGAACCCGCCCACGCCGTCGATCTTGCCCGCCACCATGTTCGTGGTGGCGTCGACGCCGGCGCCCTCGTCCTGCAGCGTCACGTTGAGGCCCTGCTGCTGGTAGTAGCCGAGCCGCTGGGCCAGCATGAACGGCAGGTAGATCTGCTTGTTCAGGCCGCCGACCATGATCGTGACCGGGGTGCCGTTGCCGCCGCTGGAGCTGGTACCCGAGTTCTGGCTCGCGGTCGACGCGCAGCCGGTCACGCTCAGGGCCAGCGCCGCGACCGCGGCCAGCCATTTCTTCCTGTGCACAGTGATCTCCTTTGATCGGGAATCCAGGGGTGGTCACAGATCGGGGCCGGTGAGCTGGGTGGGCCGCCAGCGCAGCAGGCGGCGTTCGAGCCGGGTGATGAGCCATTCGGCGATCAGCGCGACGATCGCCATGATCACCATCGCCGCCCAGACCCCGTTGGCGTCGAATGCGCCCTGGGCGTTCTTGATCAGCACGCCGAGACCGGCGTAGCCGCCGAGGAACTCCCCCACGATCGCGCCGATGAGTGCGAATCCGAAACTGACGTGCAGGCTCGCGATGATCCACGTGAAGGCCGAGGGCAGCACGACCTGACGGGTGACCTGCCAGCGTGACGCGCCGAGGATGCTGGCGTTGGCGATGAAGTTGCGGTCGACCTCGCGGGTGCCCTGGAAGGCGTTGAAGAAGACCCCGAAGAACACCAGCACGATCACCAGCAGGATCTTCGATTCGAGCCCGAGCCCGAACGCGAGGACGAACACCGAACCGAGCACGATGCGCGGGATGGCGTTGAGAACCTTGATGAACGGGCCGAACACGTCGGAGAGGAACCGGATCCGGCCGAGCGCGATGCCGCAGACGATGCCGAGCACGGTGCCGATGGCGAACCCGATCAGCGCCTCCTGCAACGTCGTCCAGATCTGGCTGCCCAGCGAACCGATCGCGGTGCCCTCGGTGATCCACGCCCGCAGCCGGTCGTAGATACCGGATGGGAGTCCATAAAGGACGATGCTTTTCTGGTCGCCCTGCACGAGCAGCTGCCAGCCGCCGAGCACGACCACGAGCACCGCGATCTGGGTCGCGTGCACCAGCGCCGTCCGGGAGCCCCGCCGGCGCCGGGCACGCCGGGTGGGGCCGGCGGCCGCGCGGACCGGCTCGTCGATCCGGGTTGTCATGCGTCCTCCTGTCCGGGGGTGGCGGTGATCTGGGAGTAGGCGAGGTCGACCTCGGCCCGTAGCGCCTCCCAGATCTGCTGGTACAGATCGACGAACCGGGGGTCGAACCGGATCTCCTGCACGACGCGGGGGCGCGGGAGGTCGATCCGGAAGCGGGCCTTGATGGTCGCGGCGGGGCCCGCGGTGAGCACGACGACCGTGTCGGCGAGCGCGATCGCCTCTTCGAGGTCATGGGTGACGAAAACCACGGCGGGGCGGGTCAAATCCCACAGGGCGAGCAACTCGGTCGACATTTTCGAGCGGGTCTGGACGTCGAGCGCGCTGAACGGCTCGTCCATCAGGATCACCCTGGGCTCGTTGATGAGGTTCTGCGCGAGCGCGACCCGTTTGCGCATACCGCCGGAAAGCTGGTGCGGGTAGCGGTCCTCGAAGCCGCTCAGCCCGACCCGGCGAATCCAGTCGCGGGCGTCGGCGAAGGCCTCGCGCTTGCCGACACCGCGGAACCGCGGCCCGGCGGAGACGTTGTCCAGCACCGTTTTCCACGGCAGGATCGCGTCGGTCTGGAACATGAAACCGACCTCCGGCGTGATACCGGACACCGGTTTCCCGTGCACCCGCACCGTTCCCTCCGACGGTGTTTCGAGCCCGGCGACGAGGGTCAGCGTCGTCGACTTGCCGCATCCGGTCGGGCCCACCACCGCGCAGAACTCGCCGGGCCCGACCTCGAGGTCCAGGTCGCGCAGGGCCGTGTAGGGCTCGGGGCCTTCGGTGGCGAAGCGTTTGGTCACCCCACGAAGCTCGATCGCCGCTGTCGTGTCCACGCCGCGTCCTTCCTGCCGGGTTCGGTGTGGGAGTGGACGCTAAAAGCGCGTTCGAGCGCGGAAAACGTTGTGCGCGATACCCGCCGCGGAGTGCGTTTACGACGGTTTTGCTCGAAAAGCTCGCCCGGCAACCGGACGTTCCGGGCTTTTCGCGCACCGCTTCTTGGCATCGCCCGGCCGCCGTGATGTCATCCCTGACAGCCCCTATGACGAGTGGCGGAGCGGAGTGGTCATGTGGCGAAGCCGGCCGCTGGCATCCCAGATCCTGATGGGCGTACTGGGAATCCTGCTCGCCACCGTGTCCGCGGGCGCCCTGCTCTACGTCAAGCTGACCGGCGAGACGCTCGACGCGCAGTACGAGCAGCGAGCGCTGGGCATCGCGAACGCGGTCGCCCAGATGGAACCCATTCGTGAGGCGCTGCCCGCGCGCGACCCCGGCCATGTCGTGCAGAGCACGGCCGAACAGGTGCGGCTCGCCACCGGCGCGGCCTACGTCGTGGTCACCGACCGGACCGGGCTGCGCTACTCGCACACCAATGTGGACCTGATCGGCCGGCGCCTCGAGGAACCCGTCGCGGCGCTGGACGGCCAGTCCCACCTCGGCATCGACGACGGCAGCCTCGGCCGCTCGGCGAACGCCCGCGTTCCCCTGCGTGGTCCGGACGGCACGATCGCCGGTCAGATCTCCGTGGGCATCCTGGAAGAACAGGTATCCAGCGAACTCGCCAAGGCCGCCCTCTGGGTGGTGCTCTACTCAGCGCTGGCGCTCACGGTCGGCGTCGTGGCCTCGTGGTTGCTCGCCCGGCGCATCAAGCGGGTCACCTTCGGCCTCGAACCGTCGGAGATCGTCGCCCTGCTCCAGGAACGCGAGGCGATGCTGCACGGTATCCGCGAAGGTGTGCTCGGGCTCGACCCCGACGGCCGGATCGAGGTCGTCAACGACGAGGCCCGCCGCCTGCTCGCCGTCACCGGAACGGTGCGCGGTCGCACGCCACGCGAGGTGCTGGCTCCGGGACGGCTGCTCGATCTGCTGGAGGGCACCGGAAACGCTCGCGACGAGGTCGTTCTCACCGACGAATTCCTGCTCGTGGTCAACAAGATGCCGGTTGTCCTTTCCGGACGGAACGCGGGCTCGGTGATCACCCTGCGGGACCGCACCGAACTGGAGGGACTGATGCGCGAACTGCACGCCGTCACCGGGCTCACCAACGCGTTGCGTGCGCAGGAGCACGAGTTCAGCAACCGCCTGCACGTACTGTCAGGTCTGCTGGGCGTCGGCGATGCCGACGAGGCGGCGCGCTACCTCGCGGAGATCTCCCAGCCCATCACCTCGCCGGGCACTGATCTGCGCTCGCGGATCGCTCCGCCCGAACTCGCCGCGCTGCTGGCGGCGAAGGTGACCGTCGCCGCGGAACGCGACGTCCTGGTCACCGTCAGCCGCGACTCACGCCTCGACCTGCCCACGGTCGACGCGAACGCGCTCGTGACCGTGCTGGGCAACCTCATCGACAACGCGGTGGACGCGGTCGCCGGTTGCCCCGAACCGCGCACCGTCGTGGTGCGCCTGCGGGATGCCGACGGCGTCGTGCGCATGAGCGTGCACGATTCCGGGCCGGGCATTCCGGAGGAGGCGCTGCACGAGATCTTCGCCGACGGCTTCTCCACCAAGTCCAGCCGCGGCTCGATGCGCCGGGGCCTTGGCCTCGCGCTGGTCCACCGGCTGGTGCGGCGCGCGGGCGGCACCATCACCGTCACCCCGGGCCCCGGCGCCCGATTCGAGGTCAGCATTCCCGGCGATGGGCACCACGGCGGATCGCGGCTGGACGAGCTGGAGCACGCACGATGATCAGGACGCTCGTCGTGGACGACGACTACCGGGTGGCCGCGATCCACGCGGCGGGCATCGACCGGGTGCCCGGATTCACCTGCGTCGGGCGCGCGCACAGCGCCGCCGACGCGCGCCGCGCCATCGCCGAACTCCAGCCGCAGCTGGTGGTGCTCGACATCTATTTGCCCGACGAGGACGGGCTGAGTGTGCTCAAAGGGCTCAAGGCGCAGGATCAGCACGGGCCCGACTGCATCGTGATCACGGCGTCGCGCGATCTGAGCACGGTCCGCACGGCCATGCGCCTCGGCGCCGTCTACTACCTCGTCAAGCCGTTCGGATTTCCGCAGTTCCGTACCCAGCTGGAGGCCTACCGCCGCTGGCGCGAACAGGCATTCCGGCCCGGTGAGGCCGACCAGCACACGGTCGACGCGCTGTTCGGGATGCTGCGTGGTCCGGCGGCGTCCGCGACCGAGGCGCTCGCGCCGACGATGAGAAACGTCCTGGAGACCGTGCGCCAATCACCGGTGGCACTGACAGCGAGCACGCTCGCGACACGACTCGGTATCAGCAGACCGACGGCACAGCGTTACCTCAGCGAGCTGCATCGCCGAGGGCTCGTCGAACTGAGCCTCGAATACGGCAACGCCGGCCGTCCGGTCCACCGCTACACGGTTCCGGCGCTCGCCTGAGAGCCCGCGGGGTCACGCACGGGCTCGAGCACGCGTCCAAGGCCGCGTCGGTGATCCGGGCGCACAGCAGGGATCCGCAGGTCGGCGGCCTGTTTCCGGGGCACATCGGCAGGAAATGGCCGAGCTGGCCCAGGGCGTACGATCGGCAACCGTGACAACCACCGACACCAGTCTCGGCGGGACGCTTCTGGAACGGCGTTACCGGGTCGACGCGCCGATCGCCAGGGGCGGGATGTCCTCGGTGTACCGGGGGGCCGACACCCGGCTGGACCGGCCGGTCGCCATCAAGATCATGGACCCCCGCTTCGCCGACGACCGGTCCTTCGTGGAGCGGTTCGAGCGCGAGGCGCGGTCGGCGGCGCAACTGCACCACCCGAACGTCGTCACGGTGCACGACCAGGGTGTCGATGGGGATCACGTCTTCCTGGTCATGGAACTGGTCGACGGCGGCACGCTGCGCGATCTGCTCGACGCGCGCGGCTCGCTCGACATCCCGCTCGCGTTGAGCGTGACCGAGCAGATGCTCGCCGCGCTCGCCGCGGCGCACCACGCGGGTCTGGTGCACCGCGACGTCAAACCCGAGAACGTGCTCATCGGGCGCACCGGCACCCCACCGACGGGCGTGGTGAAGGTGGCAGACTTCGGCCTGGTGCGCGCGGTCGCCAGCGCGGGAACGACCAGTTCCAGCGTCATCCTCGGCACCGTCGCCTACCTCTCGCCGGAGCAGGTGGCCGAGGGCAACGCCGCCGAACGCGGCGACGTGTACTCGGCCGGCATCGTGCTGTACGAAATGCTCACCGGCAAGGCGCCCTACACCGGCGACACCGCGATCTCGGTCGCCTACCGGCACGTGAACGACGACGTGCCCGCGCCGGGCACCGCGGTGCCCGGCATCCCGCCCGCACTCGACGACCTCGTGCTGCGTGCCACGCGGCGCGACCCCGAGGCACGGCCCGCCAACGCGGGCGGATTCCTGCGCGAACTGCGCCAGATCCGGGCCGCCCTCGGCATCGCGCCGGTCCCGATTCCGGTGCCGGGCAAGGAACAGCCACCCCCGGACGCGGAACAGACCGTGCCCGCCTTCGCCCCGGTCAACGTTGCCGGGCCGCGCGGAACGCGGGCCATGCCGCGGCCGGCGCCGCCCGTGAACCCCACCATGGTCGGCCAGTTGCCACCACCGGTTCCGCCGACCGCACCAGCGGGCGAGGACAACCGGCGGCGCAGGATAGGGATCTGGGCCGGCATCGCGGTGCTGCTGCTGGCGCTCGTCGGCACGGGCGTCTGGTGGTTCACCGCCGGATCGCCGGGTGCGAGGACCGTCGCGGTGCCGCAGGTGGCGGGCATGGATCAGGCCACCGCGGACCAAACGTTGCGACAGCAGGGATTCACGGCCAAATTCGTCAAGAAGGCGCACAACACCGTCGCGGCCGGGCGAGCCATCGACACCCAGCCGGCGGCGGGCACTTCCGCCGAACGAGGCAGCGAGGTCACGGTCGCCCTTTCCTCCGGCAGGCCCGTTGTGCCCGACATCAGCGCGGGCACGTCCATCGCCGAGGCCGAGGCCGCCATCACCGCCGCACAGCTGAAACCGGTGCGCGACGCGGGTGCCGACCAGTACAGCTCGTCGGTGCCCAAGGGCGGCGTCATCGGGGTGGTTCCGCAGCCGGGCACGCAGCTCGACATCGGCAGCGACGTCAAGATCGCGGTGTCCAAGGGCGCGCCACCGCGCCCGGTTCCCGACGTCACCGGAATGCCGAGGGACCAGGCGTTCCAGGTCCTGCGCTCGCAGGGATTCGATCCGTTCGACGCCGGCCAGGAGTTCTCCCAGGACGTCGAGGCGGGCAAGGTGACGCGCACGAGCCCGCAGTCCGGCGATGACAGCGGCACCACGCGCGTCGGCGTTTTCGTGTCGAATGCCGTTTCGGTACCGTCGGTGGTGGGTAGCTCGATCCAGGACGCCGTCCAAACTCTCGAGGCGGCAGGGCTCCAAGCGGATCTCAAGGGTCGGGATCACGGCTTCGGGTTCGTCATCGACCAGAATCCGGAAGCGGGCAAACTGGTCAAGCAGGGAACCAAGGTAAGCCTGAAAACAATTCCATGATTTATGCCTGATTCATTCGAAATTCAATATCCGCCGGAACAAGGGCCGAAAGTCCTCAATCGAAAAGTCCTTAGTGGACAGATCTTCCTCCTTTCGAGTGAAGGGAGATCCTGTTAGCGCCGTGGAAACACAGCGACTACGCTCCCGTCATGTCCGTGCGTTGCAGTAGTAGCCAACTCCAATTCTGAATGACCACAGAAGGGTCGACTATGGCTGGCCGCCAGCTCAGCGGGCTCGATGTAGCTTTCCTGTGCCTGGAGGGGGAAACGACCCCTATGCACATGGGTGCGGTGGTGATCTTTCATCCGCACCATGCCGTGGATCCAGACAAGATCGTGAAACTCCTCGCCGACCGCGCCGCCCGGATTCCGCGGCTGCGTCAGCGAGTCATGCCGGCGCTGTTCGGTTTCGGCGGCGCGAGCTGGAGCGACGACCCGAAGTTCGATCCGCCGGCGCATATCCACACCCACGAGCTCGCGGAATTCTGTGAGGAAGACCCGCTCGCGTCCTACGCGGCGGAGTGGATCGAGCAGCCTTTGGACCTGCGCAGGCCGCCGTGGGATCTGCGCGTGGTGACCGGGCTGCCGGACGGCAAGTTCGCGCTCCTGCTCAAGCTGCACCACTCGTTCACCGACGGCGCGGGTGCGTTCTCCGTCGCGGCGGGGCTGCTGGACGAACTGCCCTTCACCCGCACGCTGATGGCCTCCGCACAGACGCCCCGGCGCGAACGTTCCACGCTCGGCATGGTCAAGGACGCGATCAGCGGGGCAAGCGAGAACGCCTCGATCGCGTCCTCCATCGTGCGCGCGACCAGGCCGTATCCGGTCTCACCGCTGGCCGCGCCCAGCTCGACGAGCCGTCGCCTCGGCTTCGCGAGGCTCGAGCTGAGCGAGATCAGGAAGGTGCGCTCGGTGCACGGCGGCACCTCCAACGACGTGATTCTCGCCGTGCTGTCCGGCGCGCTGCGGCAGTGGATGATCAACCGGGGGCAGCGGGTGGCGGGACGGCCGCTGCGGGCGCTGGTGCCGGTCAGCATCCGGGCCAGGGAGTCGGGCTCGTCGGGGAACCAGCTGTCTGGCTACCTCTGCGAGCTGCCCGTGCATCTGGACGATCCGGTCGAACGACTGCGCGAGATCCGGCGTTCGATGAACCGGAACAAGGCCGCGGGCCCGACGACGGGCGCCGGTGCGCTGCCGGTACTGGCGGAGCGGATCCCGTCTCCGGTGCACCGGCTGGCCACGAAGGTCGCCGGGCAGGCCGCCGGGCTCCTGTTCGACACCGTGATCACGAACGTGCCGCTGCCCAAGCTCAAGCTGACCATGGACGGCGCGGCGCTGCGGGAAATTTACCCACTGGTACCGCTCGCACCACGAAATGCCCTGGGCATCGCGGCGGCGATCTTCCACAATTCCGTCCACATTGGACTTCAGGCGAACGGTGCCGCGGTTCCGGACACCGGGTCGCTGCGGGACGCGGTGCTCAAATCGGCCGCTGCTCTATACGAGCGGTCGATCTAGGGATTGTCACCGGCATGCGTCATGATTAATCCATGCCGGTCCCCCCAGCTCAGTGGCTACCCTCTGCGACGAAAAGCGCCATAATCGTGCCCGTACCGGAAACGGACCACTTGGTGGCGTCGCACCGGCGTGCGCTGAGCCCGGCGGCGAACGACGTGCCCGCGCACGTCACGGTGCTGTATCCGTTCGTGCGGCCCAGTCTGATCGGTGCGGGCACGATCGCGGAGATCGAGCAGGCGCTGCGCGGGATCTCGGCGTTCGAATGCGCTTTCACCCAGGTCAAATGGTTCGGGGATGAAGTCGTGTGGCTGGAACCCAAGCCGGACGCACATTTCCGCGCACTTACCCGCGCGGTTTGTGAACGTTTCCCCGGCCATGAACCGTATGCGGGCGAGCACCCGGAAACCGTGCCACACCTGACTGTCGCCGACAGCCGCACCGGGGACCCGGACAGCAAACGCCGCGCCGCACCGGACATCGCGGCCGCGCTGCCCATCCACGCCACAATCGACACGGTGCGTTTGGTAGCAGGCACCGACGAACACGGCCCGTGGCACACCGTCGCCGAATTCCCCCTCCCCACCTAACGCGAGTCCCGACTTCCCCGCGCCCGAGTCGAGGCTTCCCGGCGGCCGAGTCGAGGCTTCCCGGCGCCCGAGTCCCGACTTCCCCGCGCCCGAGTGCGGAGTTCCATGCGGTGGAACCCAGCCTTCCGCGCGGCCGAGTCCAGCGTTGCCTGCGTCGCAGCCGCAAGTTCAGAACGCGGCCGCCGGGAACCCCGGCTCGGGCGCGTCGAACCCCGAACTCAGCCACGCGGAACCTCCGACTCGGGCGCCCGGAACCCTCGACTCGCGCGCCCCGACTCCCCGACTCGGCCTCCGGAACCTCCGACCCGGCCGCCGGGAACCCCGAACTCAGGCGCCCGGAACCCCCGACTCGCGCGCGTCGAACCCCCGACTCAGCCGCCCGGAACCCCCGACTCGCGCACGTCGAACCCTCGACTCGGGCGCCGGGAAGCCTCAACTCGGGCGCGGGGAAGTCTGGACTCGCGGGGTTAGTCGCGGAGCATTTCTGCTACCAGGAATGCCAGCTCCAGGCTCTGCTGGGTGTTGAGCCTCGGGTCGCACGCCGTCTCGTAGCGGCCGGCCAGGTCGACGTCCGAGATCTCCTGTGCGCCGCCCAGGCACTCGGTGACGTCCTCGCCCGTCAGCTCCACGTGGATGCCGCCGGGGTAGCTGCCGATCTTGTGGTGCACCTCGAAGAAGCCCTGCACCTCGTCGATGATCCGGTCGAAGTGCCGCGTCTTGTACCCGGTGCTCGCCTCGTGTGTGTTGCCGTGCATCGGGTCGCACTGCCAGATCACCTTGTGCCCGGTGGCTTCCACGGCCTCCACGATGGCCGGCAGCACGTCGCGCACCTTTCCGTTGCCCATGCGCGAAATCAGCGTGAGGCGACCGGGCTCGTTGTGCGGGTCGAGGCGTTTGACGTACTGGGCGGCCTGCTCGGGCGTCGTCGTCGGGCCGACCTTCACGCCGATGGGGTTCGCCAGCAGCTCGGCGAACGCGATGTGCGCGCCGTCCAGCTGCCGCGTGCGCTCGCCGATCCACAGAAAGTGTGACGACAGGTTGTACAGCTTCGGGTTGGCCGCGTCGGCGTTGTCCAGCCGCAGCAGCGCCCGCTCGTAGTCCAGCAGGAGCGCCTCGTGACTGGCGAAGATCTCGGTCGAGTGCAGCGACGTGTCGGTGACCCCGCAGGCCGACATGAACCGCAACCCGCGGTCGATCTCCCCGGCCAGCGCCTCGTACCGCTCACCGGCGGGCGAGGTGCGCACGAAGTCCTTGTTCCAGTCGTGCACCTTCGTCAGATCGGCCAGCCCGGACGCGGTCAGCGCCCGCACCAGGTTCATCGCCGCACCGGCGTTGGCGTAGGCGCGGATCATCCGGCCCGGGTCCGGCACCCGCAGCTCCGGCTTCGCGACGAGCGAGTTCACGATGTCGCCGCGGTACACCGGCAGGCCCAGCGCGTCGGTGGCGTTCGAACGCGGCTTGGCGTACTGCCCCGCGATACGCCCCACCTTCACGACCGGCAGGCTCGCCCCGTACGTCAGCACGACGGCCATCTGCAGCAGCGTGCGCAGGTTCGCCCGGATGTGCGGTTCGGTGTTGGACTCGAACGTCTCGGCGCAGTCGCCGCCCTGGAGCAGGAACGCCTCACCCCGCGCCACCATCGCCAGCCGCTCGCGCAGCCGGTCGATCTCGACCGGAACGGTGATCGGCGGCACACTTTCCAGCACCGCGCGCACCCGCCGCGTCGCGTCGGCGTCCGGCCACTCCGGCTGCTGAGCGGCCGGGCGGGCGAGCGCGTCGTCGAGCCGTTCCCGCAGCTGGGGCGGCAACGGCGGGAGGTCGGGAAGTGTCTCGACGGGGACGTCCACTGTCCAGTTCACAGGACCCAGGATATGGGGTCGACGGCGGCCGGGGTGGCCCGGCCACCGTCGATCACACCTACCGCCGGCTCAGCACCGGATCGTCGCGGCCTCGAGCTACTTCGACTGCGCGGCTTTGTAGAGGTTCTGTACGTCGGAGCCGAAGTACGGGCCGAACATGTAGCCGGGCATGAACGTGTAGCCGAAGCTGTTCACCGAGTTCTGCAGGCCCGTGCCGGTGCCCTCGTCGAAGTTGACGAACCACGGACCGCCGCTGGACCCGCCGGTCATGTCGCAGCGCATCCCGTTGTCGTTGCTGGAGATGAAGTCGGTGAACGTGCTGCCGGAGCAGTAGTCCAGCTTGGTGCCGTCGTACTTGCCCTCGGCCGGGTAGCCGAAGGTGTACATGGTCTGGCCGCGCTGCTGGTTGAAGGCGATGCCCTGCCCGCCGACCACGTCGGTGAGGCGCCGGCCGTTCAACGGCTGGACCACCGCGGCCCCGACGTCGTAGTTGAGGTCCTCGCCGGCCTCCCACTGCGGGGTGGTCAGCGTCTGGCTCGCGGCCCATTCGCCGTAGGGCGCGTTGCCGTTGTCGTAGCCGGGCACGAAGACCCAGTTCGTGTGCCAGGTGCCCTGGTACTTCACGCAGTGCCCGGCGGTGATCACGACGCTCTTGTTGCCGCTGGTGACCGCGTCGCCGCTGCAGGACGCCTTGGCGCCGTTGAAAAGGAAGAAGACACGCCCGGCGGTCCTGGTGACCTTGCCGCCACCGGACCAGGGGCCGCCCGAGTTGGACGCCGAAGCCGGGACCGCCGACGGCAGCCCGCTCGGTACGAGGCGCTGAACCGCGTTGCCGACGGTGGCGAGCACGTTGTCCAGCGGAGTCGCGGCGCGCATCGCCTCGGGTGTCCAGAAGTCCGTCGCCGCCTGTGCATTACTCTGCGCCCGCAATGCGACGGACGGAGCCGCGGACGCGACCGGTGTCGCGAAGCCGGTGACGGCCGCGACCAAAGCGGCCAGAATCCCTACGCGAGTTTTCTTCACGACCGCCTCCCGACCCGTCGCCCAGCGCAAACTGAACGTGACGGTAGGTTGGCAGTATCGATCCAGGCAATGCTGCCATTCGGTCGCAGGGTGACCGCCGAACGGCGTAATGGCCCAGACCATGTGGGGCCCCAACGCGAGGGGCCCCTCACGGCCGTCAGACCACGGCGAGCGGGAGCGCCGTCGGGTGCACCGGAGCGGGCAGGTCCGACGCGCCGGTGAGGTAGGTGTCGACCGCGTTCGCGACCGAACGGCCTTCCGCGATCGCCCAGACCACGAGCGAGGCGCCGCGGTGCGCGTCACCGCAGACGAACACGCCGGGAGCCTCGGTCTGCCAGTCGGGCCCGCACGACAGCGTGCCCCGCTTGGTCAGCTCCAGACCGAGATCGTCGAGCAGCCGCATCTGCTCGACACCCTCGAACCCGATGGCCAGCAGCACCAGATCGGCCGGGATCTCCTCGATCGCGTCGTTGACCGGAACGACCTGCCGCACGCCCGTCTCCGGATCGCGCGACACCCGCACGTGCTGCAACTCGATGCCGCGTACGTGCCCGTTCTCGTCGCCGACGAACCGGCGCACCGCGACGCCGAACTTCCGCTCGCCACCCTCCTCGTGCGCCGGGTAGGTGCGCAGGATGTACGGCCAGGTCGGCCACGGCGACCGGTCGTCGTCGCGGGTCGTGGGCGGCATCGGGTACTGGTCGAGCTGGGTGATCGACGCGGCGCCCTGCCGGACCGCGGTGCCGTAGGAGTCGGCGCCGGTGTCGCCACCGCCGATGATCACGACGTGCTTGCCGTGCGCGTCGAGCGGCGACGGCCCGTCGCCCTCGCACTGCTTGTTGGCCGGCACGAGGTGCTCCATCGCGAGGTGGATGCCCTCGAGCCCGCGCCCTTCGGTGCTGTGGTCGTCCCGGCCGCGCAGCGCGCCGACCGCGAGCACCACCGCGTCGAAACGGGCCCGCAGCTCCTCGACGGTGATGTCGACCCCGACCTCGCAGCCCGTGACGAACTGCGTGCCCTCCTTGCGCAGCTGCGCCAGCCGGCGGTCGAGGTGCTTCTTCTCCATCTTGAACTCGGGAATGCCGTAGCGGAGCAGCCCGCCGAGCCGGTCGTCCCGCTCGAACACGGTGACCTCGTGCCCGGCGCGGGTCAGCTGCTGCGCCGCGGCGAGACCGGCGGGACCGGACCCGACGACCGCGACCCGCTGCCCCGAGGAGACCTCGGCGACCTGCGGCGCGACGATGCCCATCTCCCACGACTGCTCGGCGATGGTGGCCTCGATCCGCTTGATCGCCACCGGCCCGGCGGACAACGGCGAGATCGAGAGCACGCAGCCCGATTCGCACGGCGCGGGGCACAGCTTCCCGGTGAACTCCGGGAAGTTGTTGGTGGCGTGCAATCGTTCGCTGGCCGCCGCCCAGTGCCCCTGGCGCACCAGGTCGTTCCATTCCGGGATCAGGTTGCCCAGCGGGCAGCCCGAACTGCTGGAGTGGCAGAACGGGATGCCACAGTCCATGCACCGCGTTGCCTGGGTGCGCACCTGTTTGTTGCGTTCGTCCGAAGAGGACTGTGCGTAGACCTCGCGCCAGTCACCGGCCCGCTCGTCCTTGGCGCGCTTCTTCGGCTCCTCGCGCTCGAACTTCATGAAGCCCCGGGGGTCAGCCATTAGCAGCCTCCATCACTGCCTCGTCGACGTCGCGCCCCGTTGCCTTCGCCGCTTTCATCGCTTCCAGTACCCGCGCGTAGTCGCGCGGCATGATCTTCGTGAACGACGCCGAGCGGCGCGGCCAGTCACCCAGCAGCGACGCGGCGACGGTGGAGCGCGTGAGGTCGTGGTGACGCCGCACGATCTCCTTGAGCCAGGCCGCCTCGTCCGGCTCCAGCGTCAGCAGGTCGACCATCTCGTCGTTGACGTTGCCCCGGTCGAGGTCGAGCACGTAGGCGATGCCGCCGGACATGCCCGCCGCGAGGTTGCGGCCCGTCGGCCCGAGCACGACCGCCCGGCCGCCGGTCATGTACTCGAAAGCGTGGTCGCCCACGCCCTCGGCCACGATGGTGGCGCCGGAGTTGCGGACGCCGAACCGCTCGCCGACCTGACCGCGCAGGAACATCTCGCCCGCGGTCGCGCCGTAGGCCAGGGTGTTGCCCGCGATCACCTGACGCTCCGCCGCGAACGTCGCGTCCGGATGCGGCCGCACGATGATCCGCCCGCCGGACAGGCCCTTGCCGACGTAGTCGTTGGCGTCGCCGACCATCTCCAGCGTCACGCCGCGGGGCAGGAACGCGCCGAGCGACTGGCCCGCCGAACCGGTGAGCCGGACGTTGATGGTGCCATCCGGCAGGCCCGATCCGCCGTAGCGGCGGGTGATCTCCGAGCCGAGCAGCGTGCCGACGGTGCGGTTGACGTTACGCACGGGCAGTTCGAGGCGCACCGGATGCGCGTCCTCCAGCGCCGCCTCGGCGAGCTGGATGAGCGTGCGGTCCAGCGCGTGCTCCAGACCGTGGTCCTGCTCGCGGATCTTGCGCCGCGCGCTGCCGTACGGGGTGTCGGTGGGCATCTCGAAGACGGGCGAGAGGTCCAGTCCCTTGGCCTTCCAGTGCTCCACGGCCTCGTCCACGTCGAGCACGTCGGCCCGGCCGATGGCCTCGTCGAGCGTGCGGAACCCAAGCACGGCAAGGGTTTCCCGCACTTCCTGCGCGACGAACCGGAAGTAGTTGACCACGTGCTCGGCCTGTCCGGTGTAGCGCTTGCGCAGCTCCGGGTTCTGCGTAGCGACGCCGACCGGGCAGGTGTCGAGGTGACAGACGCGCATCATGATGCAGCCCGACACGATCAGCGGCGCGGTGGCGAAGCCGTACTCCTCGGCTCCGAGCAGCGCGGCGATCACCACGTCCCTGCCGGTCTTCATCGCACCGTCCACCTGCACGGTGATCCGGTCGCGCAGGCCGTTGAGCATCAGCGTCTGCTGCGTCTCGGCCAGCCCGACCTCCCACGGCGTGCCGGCGTGCTTGAGCGAGTTCATCGGCGAGGCACCGGTGCCGCCGTCGTGCCCCGAGATGAGCACCACGTCGGCGTGCGCCTTGGACACGCCTGCCGCGACCGTGCCGACGCCGAGCGAGCTGACCAGCTTCACGTGGATGCGGGCCTGTTCGTTGGCGTTCTTCAGGTCGTGGATCAGCTGCGCGAGATCCTCGATCGAGTAGATGTCGTGGTGCGGCGGCGGGGAGATGAGCCCGACGCCCGGCGTGGAGTGCCGGGTGCGTGCGATCCACGGGTACACCTTGTTCGGCGGGAGCTGACCGCCCTCGCCGGGCTTGGCGCCCTGCGCCATCTTGATCTGGATGTCGTCGGCGTTGACGAGGTACTCGCTGGTGACGCCGAACCGGCCGCTGGCGACCTGCTTGATCGCGCTGCGGCGCTCAGGGTCGTAGAGCCGCTCGGGGTCTTCCCCGCCCTCACCGGTGTTGGAGCGGCCGCCGATGCGGTTCATCGCGATGGCAAGGGTCTGGTGCGCCTCGGCCGAGATCGAACCGTAGGACATCGCACCGGTGTTGAACCGTTTGCAGATCGACTCGATCGACTCGACCTCGTCGATCGACACCGGCTGACGGGCCTCGTGGCGGAACTTGAACAGCCCGCGCAGCATCCCGCCGTCGCGGGCGAGGCGGTGGACCTCGTCGGTGTAGGCGCGGTAGGCCTCCTCGCGACGGCTCTTGGACGCGTGCTGCAGCAGGAACACCGTCTCCGGCGTGAACAGGTGCAGCTCGCCCTCACGGCGGTAGGCGTACTCGCCGCCGGAGTCCAGCCGCCGGTGCACGCGCTCGGTCGGGTTGTCCGGGTAGGCGCGCCGGTGCCGGATCGCGACCTCCTCGGCGAGCACGTCCAGTCCGACGCCGCCCAGTTTCGAGCTGGTGCCGGTGAAGTACTCGTCGAGCAGTTCCTGCGACAGGCCGACGGCCTCGAAGACCTGCGCGGCGGTGTAGGCGCTCACCGTCGAGATGCCCATCTTGGACATGATCTTCTGCACGCCCTTGACCAGCGCCTTGACGTAGCTGCGCACGGCCTGGCGCGACTCGACGCCGGTGAGGGTGGCCTGGTTGATCATGTCTTCGATGGTTTCGAAGGCCAGGTACGGGTTCACCGCGGCCGCGCCGTAGCCGAGCAGGCAGGCGATGTGGTGCACCTCGCGGGCGTCACCGGTCTCCACGACCAGCGCGACGCGCAGCCTTTCCTTGGTGCGCACCAGATGGTGGTGCACCGCGGAGACCAGCAGGAGCGACGGGATGGGCGCCATCCGGTGATCGGAGTCGCGGTCGGAGAGCACCAGCGTGCGCGCACCGGCCGCGATCGCCTCGGACGCCTCACGGCGCACCCGCTCGATCGCCTCGGCCAGCGCCTTGCCTCCACCGTCCACTTCGAACAGTCCGGACAGGACGGTGCAGGCGAAGCCGGGCAGGTCGCCGTCGTCGTTGATGTGGATCAGCTTGGCCAGCTCGTCGTTGTCGATCACCGGGTACGGCAGCTGGATGTGCCGACACGAGGCCGGACCGGGGTAGAGCAGGTTGCACTCCGGGCCCATGATCCGGCTCATCGAGGTGACCAGCTCCTCGCGGATCGCGTCCAGCGGCGGGTTGGTCACCTGGGCGAAGCCCTGCTTGAAGTAGTCGTAGAGCTGCCGGGATCGCTTGGACAGCACCGCGGGCGGGGTGTCGGTGCCCATCGATCCGATCGGCTCCGCGCCCTTGCTCGCCATCGGCGCGAGCAGGATCTTCAGCTCCTCTTCGGTGTAGCCGAAGGAAAGCTGGCGCCGCAGCACCGAGTCGTGGGTCTGCGTGACGTGATCGCGGTCGGCGAGATCGGCCAGCTGGAGCAGCCCGGCGTGTACCCACTCGCCGTAGGGCCGGCTGCGCGCGAGTCCCGTCTTGACCTCGTTGTCCTCGACGAGACGGCCGGCCTCGGTGTCCACCAGGAACATCCGGCCCGGCTTGAGGCGGCCCTTCGCGACCACCTGGTCCGGCGGCACGTCGAGCACACCGGCCTCACTGGCCAGCACGACGCGGTCGTCGGCGGTGCGCCACCAGCGCGCGGGACGAAGGCCGTTGCGGTCGAGGACCGCGCCGACGAGCGTGCCGTCGGTGAACGTGACACACGCCGGGCCGTCCCACGGCTCCATCAGGTTCGCGTGGAACTGGTAGAACGCACGGCGCTCGGCGTCCATGGTGGCGTGGTTCTCCCACGCCTCCGGGATCATCATCAGCACCGCGTGCGGCAGGCTGCGCCCGCCCAGGTGCAGCAGTTCGAGCACCTCGTCGAAGGAGGCGGAGTCCGACGCGTCGGGCGAGCAGATCGGGTACAGCCGGGACAGATCGCCGGGGATGAGGTCGGTCTCCAGCAGCGCCTCGCGGGCGCGCATGCGGTTGCGGTTGCCGCGCACGGTGTTGATCTCACCGTTGTGCGCGACGAACCGGAACGGATGCGCCAGCGGCCAGGACGGGAAGGTGTTGGTGGAGAACCGGCTGTGCACCAGCGCGATCGCGCTCTCCAGCCGCTCGTCACGCAGGTCCGCGAAGAACGCGGGCAGCTGCTCCGGGGTGACCATTCCCTTGTAGACCAGGGTTCGCGACGACAGCGACGGGAAGTACGTGCCGCATTCGGCGACCACGCTCTCGTGCTCGGCGCGCTTGCGCAGGCAGAAGGTGAGCCGGTCCAGCTCGACGCCGGCCGGGCGCACGCCGTCGGCGTCGGCCTTGCCCGCCACGAAAAGCATCGCGAAGTGCGGCATCACCGACCGCGCCGTCGGGCCGATGTCGGCCGCGTCGGCGTCGACCGGCACCTCGCGCCAGCCCAGCACGTCGAGGCTCTCTTCCTCGGCGAGCCGCTCGATCAGGGCGACCGCCTTCGCCCTCTGGTCGGTGTCGACGGGCAGGAACGCGATGCCCGCGGCGTAGCGCTGGTGCCCGCGAGCGTCCGGGTTGGGCAGTGCGAAACCGGCCTCGGCGCGCAGCAGCTGATCCGGCAGCTGCAGCAGGATCCCGGCTCCGTCACCGGAAGTGGGCTCGGCCCCGGCGGCTCCGCGATGATCGAGGTTCGTCAGCGCCGTCAATCCATCGGTGATGATTCTGTGTGAACGCCGCCCGCGGATATCAGCCACCATGGCGACACCACAGGAGTCCTGTTCGGTGGCAGGGTCGTACAGACCCTGCTTGCCTGGATTGGCGGAGAAGATCATGCGGGGACCTCCTTCGTCGTCTTCGTGCTCAGTTCGGAAAGTTCCCCCGGTTGCTGTGCTCGGGACGACGATGGCCCGCTGATTAGCGCGACCTTAACACCCAGGAAACACGACGGCACCCTCTCGGAGTGTGGATTTTCTCATCGAGGAGGTAACGATCTGGCTGCGACGAACGACATCGGTCTTGATGGGCTCGTTCCGCTGAGTCTGCTTCCCAGCGTAGCTCGCGCTCAATCCTTTCAAGATTACGTGAACCATGTGCCGGACCGCCATAGCGAGCGGTGGTAGCGTTCCTCACGCTGGTCAGCGGCCTGTTGACCAGTGACGCGAACGGCAGCGAAACCGGTGCGAATCCGGTGCTGTGCCGCAACTGTGATGGTTTCACTACGGTCCGTGGAACCCGAGCCAGGTCGCCTGCCGCGCGCGCCACGCCCTTCACCTCCGGCGCAGAGGTGCGGCGTGCTCGGTAACGGCACGGCGCCACGCCGGGCGAGCAACCGAGGTTTCACATGTCGCGCAGGTTTCCGCCGATCATCCTGGTGTTACTGCTGGTTCTGGCGGGTTGCGCCAGTCACCCGGCGGATCAGGACTCCACCGCCGCCCCGGACACCGAGGCCACGTTCCCGGTCACCATCGGCCCGGTGACCATCGACCGCCGGCCCACCAGGATCGTGTCGCTGTCCGCGTCCGCCACGGAGACGTTGTTCGCGGTGGGCGCCGGTAAAGAGGTCGTCGCCGTCGATTCGCAGTCGGACTACCCGCCGGAGGCACCGCACACGCGGCTTTCCGCGCTCAGCCCCGATCCCGAGGCGATCGCGAGCTACCACCCCGATCTGGTGATCGCCTCGGCGGACCAGAACGGACTGTCCGCCGCGCTGGCCAAGATCGGCGCGAAAACACTGGTCATGCCCGCGGCGAAGAGCCTCGACGAGGCCTACGACCAGTTCGTTCAGCTCGGCAGGGCGACCGGTCACCAGGCCGAAGGCGAGAGCCTGGCCCGGCAGACGCGGAGCGATATCGACAAAATCGTCGCGGATGCGCCCAAACCGGCGAAACCGCTGACGTACTACTACGAGATCGATCAGACGTACTACTCGGCGACGTCGGCCACATTCATCGGCAGTGTTTTGAGCCGGTTCGGCTTGAAGAACATCGCCGACGGGAACGACCCGGGGATTTCCGGCGGTTATCCGCAGCTATCTGCAGAACGCATTTTGCAGTCCAATCCGGATCTCATCTTTCTCGCGGACAGCACATGCTGCGGGCAGAACCCGCAGACGGTCGCCGCACGGCCCGGCTGGAACACGCTGACCGCGGTGCGCGCGGGACACGTGTTCCCGCTCGACGACGACATCGCCTCCCGGTGGAGCCCGCGCATCGTCGATCTCGTCCGCGCCGTCGCCGGCGCACTCGCCGGCGCGCAGTGACCCGGCTACGCCCGCGCACCGCCGTTCTCGCGACGCTCGTGCTGCTGGCCGTGCTCGTTGTCGCGGTGGTGCTCGGTGCCGCGGATCTCGGCTGGCAGCGCGTCCTCGGCGAGATCTGGGCGCAACTGACCGGCGGGATGTCTCCGCTGTCGGAACGGGAAGCCGCGATCGTGTGGCAGCTGCGCGTGCCCAGAGTGCTACTGGCCGCGCTCGTCGGTGCGGCGCTCGCGGTCGCGGGCGCGACTTTCCAAGGCGTGTTCCGCAATCCGCTGGCCGATCCGTACCTGCTCGGGTCTTCGGCCGGGGCGGGCATGGCCGCGACACTCGTGGTCGTGCTGGCGCCCGCCGCGACCGGCTGGGTGCAGCCGGCCGCGTTCGCGGGCGCGCTCGGCGGCGTGTGGCTGAGCTGGCTGCTCGGCCGTTCCGCGGGCAGCGGCACCGCGACGCTGTTGCTGGCCGGGGTCGCGGTCGGCGCGTTCCTCGCCGCCGTGCAGACCTTCGCCCAGCAGCTCAACACCGAGACCATCCGCCAGGTCTACACCTGGATGCTCGGCGGGTTCGCGGTCAGCGGCTGGCACGAGGTGCTGACCGCGCTGCCCTACATCGCGCTCGCGGCCCTCGTGCTGTGCGTTGTGGCGCGACCGCTGGATGTGCTGGCCCTCGGCGACGCCGAAGCCACCTCGCTCGGGATGCGGCCGGGCCTGATCCGGGCCGTGGTGCTGGCGGCGGCCTCGCTCGCGACGGCGGCCGCGGTGTCGGTCAGCGGGCTGATCGGGTTCGTCGGGATCGTCGTCCCGCATCTGGTGCGGCTGCTGGCGGGCGGCGCGCACCGCGTCCTGCTGCCGCTTTCGCTGGCCGGTGGCGCGGTGTTCCTCGTCGTGGCCGATCAGGTGGCACGCACGGTCCTGCCGGGCGAACTGCCGCTCGGCGTGGTCACGGCCTTCACCGGAGCGCCGTTCTTCGTGGCCGTTCTCCGGTCTTCGCGAGGGAAGGCGACATGACCAAGTGTCCATTGTAGAGGCTTGCACTGGCCACAGTGGACGATCTGTTCGTCCCGCCCGGCTCCGCGGCCTCCCGGCGGAGACCTCGTCGTGACACCTACTCGCGACAAGTAGAACGTGTTATCGTTTTCGCCATGATTCTCGAACGTTTCCGGTTGGCCGGCAAGGTCGCCGTGATCACCGGGTCGGGCCGCGGCATCGGCGCCGCGGCAGCGGTCGGGCTGGCCGAGGCCGGCGCCGACGTCGTCATCTCCTCCCGTACCGAGTCCGATCTGCACGAGGTCGCCGCCCGCGTGGCCGACGCCGGGCGCAAGGCACACGTCGTGCCCGCGGATCTCAGCGATCCCGACGCCGCCGCGGCGCTCGCGAAAGCGGCCGTGGACACGTTCGGGCGGCTGGACATCGTGGTGAACAACGTCGGCGGCACCTACCCTCGCCCACTACTGGAAACCACGCCCGAGTTCCTCGAGGAGGCGTTCCGGTTCAACGTGTCGACGGCGCACGCCCTCACCACCGCCGCGGCCCCGGCGATGCTGACGGCCGGGGGTGGCGCGGTCGTGAACATCTCGTCGAACATGGGCCGGATCGCCGGGCGCGGGTTCGCCGCCTACGGCACCGCGAAGGCCGCCCTCGCGCACTACACCCGGCTCGCCGCGCTGGATCTCGCGCCGCGCATCCGGGTCAACGCGATCGCCGTCGGCTCGGTGGTCACGTCCGCGCTCGAGATCGTGGCGGGCAACCCGGAACTGCGCGAGAAGATGGAGTCGGCCACGCCGCTGCACCGCCTCGGCGACCCCGAGGACATCGCCGCGACGATCGTGTACCTGGTATCGCAGGCGGGTGCCTACGTCACGGGCAAGGTGCTGGAGGTCGACGGCGGGCTGCAGGCGCCCAACCTCGACCTCGGCCTGCCGGACCTGTAGCTACTCGCCGCCGTCGGTCTTGGTGGCGCTGTCGCTCTTCGTCGCGCTGTCGGTCTTCACCGTGTCGTCGCTCTCCACCGTGTCGCCGGTCTCGTCGTCGGGTTCCGGCGGCTCGGTGCGCAGCAACTCCGGATCCTCGCGCGGGCCGCGTTTGCGCGCCAGCACGAAGTAGGCCAGTCCCAGCAGGAACACGATGATCGAGGTCCACACGTTGACCCGCAGGCCGAGCACGTGCGTGGCATCGTCGGTACGCATCAGCTCGATCCAGAACCGGCCGAGCGTGTAGCCGGAGACGTAGAGCGCGAACACACGGCCGTGGCCGAGCTTGAAGCGGCGGTCGGCCCACACCAGCAGCGCGGCGATCAGCAGGTTCCAGATCAGCTCGTACAGGAAGGTGGGGTGCACCGGGCTTTCCGGCAACGGGATGTCGCCGAACGCGACGCCGTTGGGGCCCTGGTCGGGGATCGTCGGGTTGTTCGGGTCGAAGCGCTGGTAGATCTCCAGGCCCCAGGGCAGCGTGGTGTGCGCGCCGTAGAGTTCCTGGTTGAAGTAGTTGCCGATGCGGCCCATGGCCTGCGCGACGATGATGCCCGGCGCGACCGCGTCCGCCATCGCCGGGAGCGGAATGCCCTTGCGGCGGCAGCCGATCCACGCGCCGAGCGCGCCGAGCGCGATCGCGCCCCAGATGCCGAGGCCGCCATCCCAGATGTACAGCGCCTTGACCGGGTCCTTGCCGGCGCCGAAGTAGCGCCACCAGTCGGTGGTGACGTGATAGAGCCGGCCGCCGACGAGTCCGAACGGCACGGCCCACACGGCGATGTCGATGATCGCGCCCTTGCTGCCGCCACGCTGCTGCCAGCGCCGTTCGCCCCACCAGATGGCGACGACGATGCCGGCGATGATGCACAGGGCATAGGCGCGGATCGGGATCGGACCGAGGTACCAGACCCCGCGGTCCGGGCTGGGGATGGTCGCGAGGAACGCAGCCGAGGCGGTATGCACGCGGTCACCGTAACGTGTGCGCCGGTGGCGGTGGCGTCAAGGCCGCTCGTTGAGCACCGCGGAGGCCGCCGCGAGCACGCAACCGACCCCGAAAATCGCGGTCAGCCACCACGGCCCGCCCCGGAAACCGTTCCACAACGCCACGGCGGCCGACGCCACGGCGATGATGATGTTGCGTACTTGCAGGGGTGAAGGCTTGGCCATGGAGGCCAGCCTTTCACGGGCTTTTCCCGCTCAGCAGGCGAGGTCGACGGTCGCCGCGAAGGGACGGGCGAAGGTGAGTTTTCCGGCTTCGCTGCGGGTGATCGCGGTATTCGCCGTCGGTCAGCTCCAGCTGCGTCGCCTCGACCGGCGCCGCCGGACTCACCAGAAGGTAGTACGGGACGTTCGCCTCGGCGTAGAGCTGCCGCTTGAGCAACCGGTCCGTGATCTTGCTCGACGGGGACTCGATCTCGACAGCGAGCAGGACATCTGCCGCCGAAACGTAGACGAGATCCTCACCTGGGCACGTCACGACGACGAGATCCGGGATGAGTAACCGGCGCTCGGTCAGGCGGACATTGATCCCGGGCACAGCTCGACATCCGGACCACCCGCGTCCCACAGGCCACGCTGAAGTGCTTACAGGATGTGCTGGTGCCTCGTGGTCGGCGCCGGGCTCACCAGGAGCGATCCGTCGACCAGCTCGACCCGGTTGCCCTTGTCCTCCGGCAGGTCGAGGACCTCTTCAACGGTCCACTCGCCCTGGTGCCGCGGCACGATGCAGTCGGGCTCGACGTCAGGCAGTGCGGCCACGGTAGTTCACCGCCAACGGCAAGTGCCGCGCGTCAGGCCGCGCGCACGCCCTCGGCGAGTTCCTCCGTCAGGGCACGCACGCACGCAGGGCCTTCGCCCGCCGCGGTCACCAGTGCCGAGCCGACGATCACCGCGTCGGCGAACGAGGCGACCTCCGCCGCCTGCTCGCGGGACTTCACGCCCAGCCCGACACCGACCGGCAGGTCCGTGTGCGCCTTGACGCGCCGCACCAGCTCCGCCGCGCCCGAGCCGACCTGCTCGCGCGCACCGGTGACGCCCATGACCGCCGTCGCGTACACGAAACCCGACGACGCCCGCGTGGTCAGCGCCAGCCGCTCCTCCGAGGACGAGGGCGCCACCAGGAAGGTCCGGTCCAGCCCGTGCTGCTCCGACGCGGCCATCCACTCGCCGGCCTCGTCCGGGATCAAATCCGGCGTGATCATGCCGAGCCCGCCCGCCGCGGCCAGGTCCCGCGCGAACGCGTCCACCCCGTAGCGGCGCACCGGGTTCCAGTACGTCATCACCACCGCACGCCCACCGCGCGCCGACACCGACTCCACGACCTCGAACAGGTGCTTGAGCCGGAATCCGTTCTTCAGCGCCTGGCCGGCCGCCAGCTGGATGGTCGGCCCGTCCATGACCGGGTCCGAGTACGGCACGCCGACCTCGACCAGATCCGCGCCACTGTCGACCATCGCGCCGATCAGCGCCTTGGACTCCTCGACCGTCGGGTATCCGGCGGGCAGGTAGCCGACCAGCGCACCCCGGCCCCCGTCACGGGTCTGCTCGAAAAGCGAAGCGAGGCTCACTGCGGGTCCACCAATCCGAAATAGTGGGCCGCGGTGTCCATGTCCTTGTCGCCGCGACCGGACAGGTTCACCACGATCAGCGCCTCGCGGCCGAGCTCCCGGCCCAGCTGCAGAGCACCGGCGAGCGCGTGCGCCGACTCGATCGCCGGAATGATGCCCTCGGTGCGGGCCAGCAGCCGGAACGCGTCCATCGCCTCGGCGTCGGTGATGGGCCGGTACTCCGCGCGCCCGGTGTCCTTGAGCCACGCGTGCTCCGGGCCGACGCCCGGGTAGTCCAGCCCCGCGGAGATCGAGTGCGACTCGAGCGTCTGGCCGTCCTCGTCCTGCAGCAGGTACGACATCGCGCCGTGCAGGTTGCCCGGCGTGCCCTTGGTCAGCGTCGCGCCGTGCCGCGTGGTGTCCAGCCCCTCGCCGCCCGGCTCCAGCCCGACGAGCCGCACGTCCGGATCGTCGATGAAACCGTGGAAGATGCCGATCGCGTTGGAACCGCCGCCGACACAGGCCGCGACGGCGTCGGGCAGCCTGCCGGTCTGTTCCAGCACCTGCGCGCGGGCTTCCTCGCCGATGATCTTGTGAAAGTTGCGCACCATCGTCGGGAACGGGTACGGGCCCGCGGCGGTGCCGAACAGGTAGTGCGTGGTGTCGGCGTTGGTGACCCAGTCCCGCAGCGCCTCGTTGATCGCGTCCTTCAGCGTGCGCGAACCGGTCTTGACCGGGATGACCTCGGCGCCCAGCAGCCGCATCCTGGCCACGTTCAGCGCCTGCCGCTCGGTGTCGACCTCGCCCATGTAGACCACGCAGTCGAGGTCGAGCAGGGCACACGCGGTGGCCGTGGCGACCCCGTGCTGGCCGGCGCCGGTCTCGGCGATGACGCGCTTCTTGCCCATCCGCTTGGTGAGCAGCGCCTGGCCCAGCACATTGTTGATCTTGTGGGAGCCGGTGTGGTTGAGGTCCTCGCGCTTGAGGAAGATCCGCGCGTCACCGGCGTGCGCGCCGAAACGCGGGGCCTCGGTCAACAGCGAGGGACGGCCGGCGTAGTCACGCAGGAGCCGCTTGAACTCGTTGACGAAATCCGGGTCGACGCGTGCCTTGTCGTACTCGGTGGCCACCTCGTCGACGACGCCGATCAGCGCCTCCGGCATGAACCGGCCGCCGTAGGGGCCGTAGTAGCCGCGCTCGTCCGGGTCGTGCTCGTTGCGTTCTTGCTCGCTCATCGGCTGGGCCTCGGGCATGCGGGGTGCGAACCGGCGGTGACGAGCTTGATCAGCGAGCCCTTCGGGTCGCCCGACGCGACGAGTCCCTCGCCGACCAGCACGGCGTCCGCGCCGTGCCCGGCGTAGGCCATCAGGTCGCCGGGGCCGCGGACGCCGGACTCGGCGACCTTCGTCACGTCGAACGGCAGCCCGGGGGCCAGCCTGCCGAACACGTCGCGGTCCACTTCGAGTGTGTGCAGGTTGCGGGCGTTGATGCCGATCACCTGGGCGCCGGCCTCCAGCGCGCGGTCGGCCTCCTCGGCGTTGTGCACCTCGACCAGTGCGGCCATGCCGAGCGACTCGACGCGGTCCAGCAGCGCGACGAGCGCGTTCTGCTCCAGCGCGGCGACGATCAGCAGCACCATGTCGGCACCGTGCGCACGGGCCTCGTGCACCTGGTACGGGCTGACGACGAAGTCCTTGCGCAGCAGGGGAACGTCCACCACCGCGCGGACGGCGTCGAGGTCGGCGAGCGAACCGCCGAAGCGGCGCTGCTCGGTCAGCACGCTGATGACGCGCGCGCCGGCTTCCTCGTAGTCCTTGGCCAGCGCGGCCGGATCGGCGATCTCGGCCAGCTCACCCTTGGACGGGCTGCGCCGCTTGACCTCGGCGATAACCCCGATCGAAGACTCACGAAGCGCGCCGGCGGCATCCCGCGGCGCGGGCGCCTTGGCGGCAAGACGCTTGAGCTCGTCGAACGGCAGCGCCTTCTCGCGCTCGGCGAGGTCGGCGCGGACACCGGCGACGATTTCTTCGAGAACGCTCACCAGGTGCCCCCGTTTCCGGAATCACCCAAGATTTCACTCGAAAGCTGGCTCACAAACACCTTCCCCTTCCCGCAGAAAAGATGCTAACTCGCCCGGTGCCACGCCTCGGTCCCGGGTCGAACATGGGACGGTTGCCACGAAAAGCCGTCGTTACGAGTCCCTCGTTGGATCTTCGCCTTCGGAGAGCGCCTCCCACAGCTCGGTGTCCGGGTCCCGCGCGGTCTTCTTCACGCTGGGTGCTGCATAGCGTGCGCCCAGTCGCGGCATCGCGGAAGCGTGTTTGATGGCGATCAACCCGCCGAGCACCACCAGAATTCCGCCGAGCAGCGCGAGACCGCGGCCGGTGAAGATCTGCCATACCGGTGCGCCGGCGGGAAAACCACTGAACCGGACGCCGTCGATCGCGACCCAGCACGCCGCCAGTCCGGCGACGGACATGACGATGCCGAGCACTCTGCGTGCCCAGCCGCCGGTGGCGACCATGCCGGCGACCCCGGCCACCGCGAGCACGGCCAGGGGCAGCAGCGCCGCCGAACGCTGCGCCCCGGTCTGGGTCTGCAGGATCATGCCGCGGACGCCGCCGTCGGTCAGTTCGGCGAACCATACGAAGCGTGAGGCGCCCCACAGCGCCGCCGCGCCGAGCAACAGCACGGCGACGACTGTCCACAAAGGACGCTTACTGGACGCTGGCGATGTCATCGGTGGGATCCAGGGCGCGCGCGGGCGCCATCGTCTGCGCGGCGGCGACCGCGGAGAGCACGGTGCGCGCCTTGTTCAGCGATTCGTTGTCCTCGTAGTCGGGCACGGAGTCGGCGACGACGCCGCCGCCCGCCTGCACGTAGGCGACCCCTTCCCGCACCAGCGCGGTGCGGATGGCGATCGCGGTGTCGGCGTCGCCGGCGAAGTCGAGGTAGCCGACGACACCGCCGTAGAGGCCGCGCCGCACCGGTTCCAGCTCCTCGATCAGCTCCATCGCACGCACCTTCGGCGCACCGGAGAGCGTTCCCGCGGGGAAACAGGCCGCGACCGCGTCGAACGCCGTCCGGTCGTCGGCCAGCTCGCCGGTGACGGTGGACACGATGTGCATCACGTGGCTGTAGCGCTCGATGGTGAAGAAGTCGACCACCCGCACGGTGCCGGGTTTGCACACCTTGCCGAGGTCGTTGCGGCCGAGGTCGACGAGCATGAGGTGCTCGGCGCGCTCCTTGTCGTCGGCCAGCAGGTCCTTGGCCAGCTGCGCGTCCTCCTCCGGATCCGCGCCGCGCCAGCGCGTGCCCGCGATGGGGTGCGTGGTGGCCCGGCCGTCGCGCACCGTCACCAGCGCCTCCGGGCTGGAGCCGACGATGTCGAAGCCCTCCAGCCGCAGCAGGTACATGTACGGGCTCGGGTTGGAGGTGCGCAGCACGCGGTAGATGTCCAGCGCGTCGGCCCGGGTGGCCATCTCGAACCGTTGCGAGGGCACGACCTGGAACGCTTCACCGGCCTTGATCGCCTCGACGGCCTTCTCGACGGCGCGGTGGTAGTCCTCCTTGGCGCGGTGCCGCGTGAACTCGGGCGCAGGGCGCTCGAAGACCGCGGTGGTCGAGGGTGCGGACGCGCGCAGCTGCTCGGTCATGTGCTCGAGGCGGCGCACCGCGTCGTCGTAGGCGGCGTCGACGCGTTCCGGGGAGTCGTCCCAGTTGACCGCGTTCGCGATGAGCGTGACCGTGCCCTCGTGGTGGTCGAAGGCCGCGAGGTCGGTCGCGAGCAGCATGGTCAACTCGGGGAGGTCGAGGTCCTTCTCGGCCAGCTCCGGGAGCTTTTCCAGCCAGCGCACCGAGTCGTAGCCGATGTAGCCGACCATGCCGCCGGTCAGCGGCGGCAGCCCCGGCAGCGGCTCGGTGTGCAGCGCAGCGACGGTCTCACGCAGGATCTGCAGCGGGTTGCCCTCGGTGGGCAGGCCGACGGGCGGGGTGCCCTCCCACACCGCCTTGCCGTCGCGCACAGTCAGCGCGGCGGGACTGCGCACCCCGATGAACGACCATCGCGACCAGGACTGTCCGTTCTCCGCCGATTCGAACAGGAACGTGCCGGGACGGTCCGCGGCGAGCTTGCGGTACACACCGACCGGGGTCTCCCCGTCGGCGAGCAGCCGCCGGACCACCGGGATGACCCGGCGCCCTTCGGCGAGCGCGCGGAATTCGTCCCGGGCGGGGCTCGCGGAACCGAGCCCGCCGGACGCGGAATTCGCGGAGTGGACAGTGACCATGGCAGCCATTGTGCCGCTGACGCCCACGGCCACCCGCACCGGGCATTAATTCATTCTGCGTTGAATTTTTTGCCCTGACAAGCCATGATGGATTGGTGAGCACCGCCGAACAACCCGACACCCCCGCCAAGCCGGCCAAGGCCGTGGGGGTCGCACCGCCGCCGGACACTCCGGCTGAATCCCCCTCCCCCGCGCCGGCCCGCAAGCGAGGACGGCGGCCCGCCGGACAGGACACGCGCAACGCCCTGCTGGCGGCCGCCCGTGAGGTGTTCTCCGAATCGGGGTACGAAGGCGCCACCGTGCGGACCATCGCCTCGCGGGCCGGGGTGGACGCGGCGATGGTCAACCACTGGTTCGGCGGCAAGGAATCACTGTTCGCGCAGGCCGTCCTGCAACTGCCCTTCGACCCCGGCCAGCTCGTCGGCGAACTGCTCGCGGGCAGCCGCGACTCGCTCGGCGAGCGGATCGTCCGCCGGTTCGTGACCGTCTGGGACGCGACCGCGGGCGGCGTGTTCCCCGCGCTGGTGCGCAGTCTGGCCAGCCACGACCAGGCTGCCATCGGCCTGCGAGACTTCCTGATCGAGCACGTCCTCAGCCGCGTGGTGGCCTCGATCGACGCTGATCAACCCCAGTTGCGGGCCACGCTGTGCGCGTCCCAGCTCATCGGCGTCGGCATGGCTCGTTACGTCGCGAAGTTCGAACCCCTCGGCTCGGCCGACCTGGAGACCGTCGTGGCCGCGGTCGGGCCGACCTTGCAGCGTTACCTCACGGGCGACATCGGTTCCACCCGTTCGAATTGACCCCGCCGTTCAGTCGAACTTGTCCTCGGTCCACAGGCCGAGCCTCTTCATCGCCTGCTCGACGTCATTGGAATGCTCCACCGCGATCCGTTCCGCGGAGCGGATGGAGAACTGTGCGGTCTCCAGCAGATGCCGGATGTCACCAGTGTCCGTTGTGGACATCTCACCGGGATTGTCCATGTCCGCCTTGGAAACCTCGTTGATCGCGATCTCCACCGCCATCAGGTCGGTCATCGTGTCGTCGAGGCTGGTCACCAACTGCCGCGCCCTACCGCGCAGTTGTTCGTAATAGACTTTCGTATCACTCATGATCGCGCTCCTTTCCAGGGAATTCGTCCGTGGGGACATAGAATTCCGAAGAACGAAACGCTTGGCAACGAATCAGACAACGAGATCCGAAGTTCACCCAGAAGAGAGAACTTGGCCCGTTCAGCCCTCGTCGGCGAGCAGCAGCCGCTCATCGGTGTCGAAGCACGAATGCGTGCCCGTGTGGCACGCCGGGCCGGTCTGGTCGACGCGCACGAGCACCGTGTCCGCGTCGCAGTCCAGGCGCACCTCACGCACATGCTGCGTGTGCCCGGACGTCTCGCCCTTGACCCACAACTCCTTGCGGCTGCGCGAATAGTAGGTGCCGCGCCGGGTGGTCAGCGTGCGTTCGAGCGCCTCGTCGTTCATCCACGCGACCATCAGCACGTCGGAGGTCGAGTGCTCGACCACCACCGCGCAGATCAGCCCGTCGGCGTTGCGCTTGAGCCGCGCGGACAGTTCGGGATCCAGGCTCATGCGGTGGCTCCGTACAGATAGCGGCGCATCGGGCCGGAATTGAGCAGGACGATCGTGTAGACGTACCCGGCGGCCACCAGCCCGGAGAAGATCTTGAACCAGATGACCGTGCTGCCCAGCAGCAGGAACGCGTGCAGGATCGCCAGCAGCGCGGCGACCCCGAACCCGAAGAAGCGGGACGAGGGCATGCGCAGCGCCAGCCCGCCGGCGACCAGCCCGCCGAGGATCACGCTCGCGATGGGCAGGATCACCGTGCGCGGCGACGCCTCGGACGTGGCCACGATGACGATGCCGAGCGCGAGATAGGCGAGACCGAGCCCGAGCAGCAGCCAGACCGTCACCTTCACCTCGACGGCGGCCTGCCTCACCGGACCTCGACTCCCCCGGCCCGCAGCGCGTTCTTGACCTCACCGATCTTCAACTGTCCGAAGTGGAACACGCTGGCGGCCAGCACCGCGTCGGCGCCGGCACGCACGGCGGGCAGGAAGTGCTCGGTGGCACCCGCGCCGCCACTGGCGATCAACGGCACCCGCACGACCTTCCGGGTCATCTCGATCAGTTCGAGGTCGAAGCCGCTCTTCGTGCCGTCGGCGTCCATGGAGTTCAGCAGGATCTCGCCGACCCCGTACTCCTCGCCGCGCTGGGCCCATTCGACGGCGTCGATACCCGTGCCGCGGCGGCCGCCGTGGGTGGTCACCTCGAACCCGGACGGCGTCGGCTCCTGCCCCGCGGGCACGCGGCGCGCGTCCACCGACAGCACGATGCACTGCGAGCCGAACCGGCGGGAGGCCTCGTGCAGCAGTTCGGGACGCGCGATGGCGGCGGTGTTGATGCCCACCTTGTCGGCACCGGCGCGCAGCAGCTTGTCGACGTCCTCGCAGGTGCGGACGCCGCCGCCGACGGTGAGCGGGATGAAGACCTGCTCGGCGGTGCGGCGGACCACGTCGAACGTCGTCTCCCGGTTGCCCGAGGAGGCCGTGACGTCGAGGAAGGTCAGCTCGTCCGCGCCCTCCGCGTCGTAGATTCGGGCCAGCTCCACCGGATCGCCCGCGTCACGCAGGTCGGCGAAGTTCACGCCCTTCACCACGCGCCCCGCGTCCACATCCAGACAGGGAATGACCCTTACCGCTACGCCCATATCCCCAGCTTACTGGCCCTGATTTTCGTCCTAATATCCCCGCATGGCACGAGCGGGGCGCCGGCCAGGTCCCACCGAGACACGCGAGCAGATCATCGCCGCGGCCCGGCGGGCCTTCGCCGAGCAGGGCTACGACGGGGCGACGGTGCGCGGGATCGCCGCCGAAGCGGGAGTGAACGCGGCGCTGCTGCACCATTTCTTCGGCACCAAGCAGCAACTGTTCGTGGTGGCGATGAACTTCCCGATCGATCCGGCCGAGCAGCTGCCGCTGCTGCTGTCCGGCCCGCCGGAACAGATCGGCGAACGGGTCGCCCGGTTGTTCCTCGCGTTGTGGGGCGATCCCGCGGGCCGGGCGCCGTTCCTCGCGATGCTGCGGTCGGTCGCGAGCAACGAGCAGGCCGCGACGATGCTCCGGCAGTTCATGGTGCGCACCGTGCTGGCCCGGCTCGCCGAGGCGCGCGGCGTGCCGCCGCTGCGGGTGACCGCGGCCGCCGCACAGATGATCGGCCTGGTGATGCTGCGCTACGTCGTGCAGGCACCGCCGCTGGTCGACGCCACCGACGACGAGATCGTCGAGTTGATCGCGCCCGTGCTGCAGAACTACCTCACCCCTGAATAGGGTCGGTCCCGTGTGGTGGGGTCTGGTGTGCGCGCTGGTCGCGGCGATCGCGTACGGGGTGGCGTCGGTGCTGCAGGCGGTCGCGGCGCGCGCGGTGGACGACGACGGCGCGGCCGGCGTCGATCCGAGGCTGCTGTTCCGGGTGCTGCGGCAGTGGCGTTATGTGCTCGGGCTGAGCATGGACGCGCTGGGCTTCATCGCCCAGCTGGTGGCGCTGCGGGTGCTGCCGCTGTTCGTCGTGCAGGCGGCGCTCGCGGCGAGCCTCGCCGTGACGGCGGTGGCCGCGCTCAAGATCGGGGCCCGGCTGCACGGCCGCGAATGGACCGCGATCGTGGCGGTGTGCGCCGGGCTCGCGCTGCTCGGGGCGTCCGCGCAGAGCGAGGGTTCCGAACCGGTCGGGCTGGGCTTCCACATCGCGCTCGCGGTCGCGACGGTCGTGCTCGCCGGTGTCGGCGCGCTCGCCGGCCGCGCGGCGGACACGGTGCGCGGTCCCGCGCTGGGACTGGTCGCCGGGCTGGGCTTCGCGCTGGTGGCGCTCGCCGGACGGGTGCTGGACACCAGCAGCGTCGTCGCGGTGCTCACCGATCCGGCGACCTACACGATCGCGGGCGCCGGGGTGGTCGCGATGCTGTTCTACGCCTCCGCGCTGCAGCGCGGCAGCGTCACCACCGCCACCGCACTCATGGTCGTCGGCGAAACCGTGCTGCCTTCGGTCATCGGGGTCGTCGCGCTCGGCGACTCGACCCGTCCCGGATTCGCGCCGATCGCGATCGCCGGGTTCGTGCTGGCCGTCGCGGCGGCTCTCGCGCTCGCCCGGTTCGGCGAGATCGAACCGGCCTCCTGAGGGCGTCCGCCCCTTGACCGGACAACTCGGCGGACGCAGAATTAAACACATGACGAATTCAGCCGTCACCGTCGGCGGTCTCGTGGTCCGCCGCGGCGGGCGCGAGGTCGTGCACGACGTGAGCTTCGCCGTGCCGCGCGGCCAGGTGACCGGCCTGCTCGGTCCGAGCGGCTGCGGCAAGACCACAGTGCTGCGCTCGATCGTGGGCGTGCAGATCGTCGCGGGCGGGCAGGTGCACGTGCTCGGCCGTCCGGCGGGCAGCCCCGAGCTGCGCCGGAAGATCGGCTACGCCACGCAGAATCCCGCGATCTACGCCGATCTCACCGTCGCCGAGGCGCTGCGCTACTTCGCCGCGATCCTGCGCGCGCCGAAGTCCGACGTGGACAGGGTGATCGCCGAGGTCGATCTCGGTGCCGAGGCGGGCAGCCTGGTCGGCAACCTCTCCGGCGGGGAACTCAGCCGCGCCAACCTCGCCATCGCCCTGCTCGGCACCCCGGAGCTGCTGGTGCTCGACGAGCCCACGGTCGGGCTCGACCCCGTGCTGCGCGACAGCCTGTGGGAACTGTTCCGCACCCTCGCGGCGCGGGGCACGACGCTGCTCGTGTCGAGTCACGTGATGGACGAGGCCGCGCGCTGCGATCAGCTGCTGCTGATGCGCGAGGGCCGGGTGCTGGCCACCGGCTCGCCCTCGGCACTGCGCGAGCGCACCGGCTCCGCCGACCTCGAACAGGCCTTCCTCCGGCTGATCCGCGACAAGGAGGCCGCACACTCATGAACCTCGCGATGACGCTCGCCACGACGCGCCGCATCCTCAGCCAGCTCCGGCACGATCCGCGCACCGTCGTGCTGCTGATCGCGGTGCCCTCGGTGCTGATGGTGCTGCTGCGTTATGTGCTCGACACGGCCGTGGCGTTCAATCACACCGCGCCCGCCCTGCTGGGCATCTTCCCGTTCACGGTGATGTTCCTGATCACCTCGATCACCACGCTGCGCGAGCGGACCACGACCACGCTCGAACGGCTGATGACACTGCCGATCCACAAACTGGACCTACTGTTCGGGTACGCGATCGCGTTCGGGCTGCTCGCGATCGTGCAGGTCGCGGTGGCCACCACGATCTCGGCGAGCTGGCTGGGCCTGGACATCAAGGGCTCGCTGTGGCTGCTGCTGGCGATCGCGGTGCTCGACGCGCTGCTCGGCGTCGCGCTCGGGCTGTTCGTCAGCGCCTTCGCCACGACCGAGTTCCAGGCGATCCAGTTCATGCCCGTGTTCGTGCTGCCGCAGCTGCTGCTGTGCGGCCTGTTCGCGGCGCGCGGCTCGATGGGCTGGGTGCTGAACTGGCTGTCGGACGTGATGCCGCTGTCCTACGCCGTGGAGGCGCTCAGCCGCATCACCGGCTCGTCCACAGTGGACGTGACGCTGTGGCGCGACCTGCTGGTCGTGGCCGGGTGCGCACTTCTCGCGCTCGTGCTCGGCGCGGCCACGTTGCACCGCCGCACGCCGTGAACCTGACTATTTTGGGCGGTATGACAACCGAGGCCGAACGGCTGGGCGCCGAGAAGTACGTGCTGCTGACCACCTACCGCAAGGACGGCACGGCCGTGCCGACGCCGGTGTGGGCGGCCACCGACGACGGTGAACTGGTCATCTTCTCCGAGCGCAAGGCGGGCAAGGTCAAGCGCATCCGCAACGACGGCAAGGTGCTCGTGCAGGCCTGCGACCTGCGCGGTTCGAAGACGCACGGGCCCGCGGTGCCCGGTCGGGCGCGGCTGCTCGACGCCGAGCGCACGGCGCACGCGCTCGACGTCATCGCGCGCGACTACGGCGTCTTCGGGCGCGTGACGATGTTCTTCAGCCGTCTGCGGGGCCCGAAGGACCGCACGGTCGGGATCGCCGTGAAGCTGGACGCCTAGCGCACCGCTTCGAGCGCCTCCGGCAGGGTGAACGCACCCGCGTAGAGGGCCTTGCCGACGATCGAGCCCTCGACCCCGTCGTCGGCCAGCGTCGCGAGCGCGCGCAGGTCGTCGAGGCTGGACACCCCGCCGGAGGCGATCACGGGCGCGTCGGTGCGGGCGGCGACCTCACGCAGCAGGTCGAGGTTCGGGCCCTTGAGCGTGCCGTCCTTGCTCACGTCGGTGACCACGTAGCGGCTCGCGCCGTCGCGGTCGAGGCGCTCCAGCACCTCCCACAGGTCGCCGCCGTCCTTGGTCCAGCCGCGTGCGGCCAGCCGGTGCCCGGCGTCGGTGATGCGCACGTCGAGGCCGATGGCGACCCGGTCGCCGTAGGTGGCGACGGCCTTCGCGGTCCATTCCGGGTCTTCCAGCGCGGCCGTGCCGAGGTTGACCCGGCGGGCGCCGGTGGCCAGCGCGGCCCGCAGCGACTCGTCGTCGCGGATGCCGCCCGACAGCTCCACCTGCACGTCGAGTTCGCCGACGACGCGCGCCAGCAGCTCGCGGTTGGAGCCCTTACCGAACGCGGCGTCGAGGTCGACGAGATGGATCCACTCCGCGCCGTCCCGCTGCCAGGTCAGCGCCGCCTCGAGCGGATCGCCGTAGGAGGTCTCGGTGCCGGCGGCGCCCTGGACGAGCCGCACGGCCTGGCCGTCGGCCACGTCAACAGCGGGAAGGAGCGTGAAAGTCACGCGGTCACTATAGGTGGGCCGCTCAGAGCGTCCGCAGCCAGTTCTCCAGCAGGTGCGCGCCCGCGTCGCCGGACTTCTCCGGGTGGAACTGGGTCGCCCACAGGGGCCCGTTCTCCGCCGCCGCGACGAAATCCTCGCCATGGTGGGACCAGGTGACCTTCGGCTGCTGGCCCCGCAGGCCGGAGTTGAGTTCCCACTTCCGCAGCGCGTAGGAGTGCAGGAAGTAGAACCGCGTGTCGGCATCCAGGCCCGCGAACAACTGCGAGTCCTCCGGCGCGCGGACGGTGTTCCAGCCCATGTGCGGCACGACGTCGGCGTGCAGCCGCTCGACCGTGCCCGGCCACTCACCGGTGCCCTTCGACTCCACGCCGTGCTCGACACCGCGTTCGAACAGGATCTGCATGCCGACGCAGATGCCGAGCACCGGGCGCCCGCCGGCCAGCCGGGTGCCGATGATCTTGTCGCCGCCGACCGAACGCAGGCCCTCGATACAGGCGGCGAACGCGCCGACACCGGGCACGACCAGACCGTCGGCTTCCAGCGCCGCATGGCGATCGGCGGTCACCTCGACGTCGGCACCAACCCGCTGTACCGCCCGTTCGGCGGATCGAAGGTTCCCGGAACCGTAATCGAGAATCACGACGCGAGTCATGTGTCCAGTCTAGGCTGGACCGGGCAACGGCCTCCAAAGACGCCGAAGTCCGGTTTAGGCCCTCCGGTCCGGGGGAAAATACCGGCTCGGGGGGCAACCCGAGGGAGTGACGATGCTGTCTCACAGCAGTTCCGAGATCCGTCCCGAAAGCGTCGACAGACCGGCGCCCACGCGCAGGATTCTGAGTCTGACCGCCGAACTGGCCGCCGAGCTGAGCCGGTTCAAGGCCGAGAACCTCGGCCCCACCGAGTTGCACAGGCTAATGCACGGGATGAACTGCACCGCCTCGGCACTCACCCGCATTCTCGACCAGTTACGCGACTGCCCGGTGCTGACGCAATCCGAGAACGAGCTGGGGCTGCCACGCCACCAGACCGTGCGCAGCGAACTGGAGCAGGCCGCCGCCGCGGCCGAGGATCTGCAGGTGAGTGCCGAGTCGTTGTGCCGCTTACTGCCCGGCGCGATGCTCGGACCGACATGACCGCTCCCGGCGACAGCGGGTGACCGTGCTGTTCCGCAATGTTCAAAAGTCCTTTGTGGACGGCCGCGCGGGCTGATTCGACAAGTTGTGCTCGCCCCGGCACGTTTCTGTATTGATCCACTGTGGACCGGCTTCCACCGCCGGTCGGCGCCGGTGGTCAACCTCGACTTAAGTTGAAGTTCGGGCTAAGCTGGCGGCGTGAGCAAGCTTGCCGACCACCTCAGCATCGGGCAGGTCGCGGAACGCAGCGGCGTGCCGCATACGGCCCTACGGTTCTACGAGGACCGCGGGCTGATCTTCTCAGAGCGCTCCGCGGGCAACCAACGACGGTATTCGCGCTCCGTACTGCGGCGCATCGCGTTCATCCGCGCGGCGCAGCGGGTGGGCCTGAGCCTGGAGGAGATCAGCGAGGCACTGGTCACCCTGCCGCACGACCACGCCCCCACCAAGGCCGACTGGGCGCGCCTGTCCCGCACCTGGCAGGACGAGCTCGACGCGCGGATCGACGCCCTGCGGCGGCTGCGGGACCGGCTGACCGGGTGCGTGGGCTGCGGCTGCCTGTCGCTGCGGGCGTGCGGGCTGTACAACCAGGACGACCAGATGGCGAAGTTCGGCCCCGGCGCGCGGCTGCTCAAGCCCGCCACCGAGGGCGGCGCCTGAGCGTCCCTGGACGACGACGGACCGGTAGCGCTCTCCAAGCGGCTTTCCCGCCACCTCCGGCACACGCCGCACGACATCAGCCCCACGAGTTCCGCGTCAGTGCGAACGGGGTCTGGCTCACCGCGCACGTGCCACCCCGCTTCCTGCGCGAGCCAGCACAATAAGGGCGTGCACATCAGGCCCGCGGACGTCACCGACGCCGATGCCGTGTTCGAGCTGCTCCGGCAGTTCGTGACCGGCTACCCGGCGCGGCGCCAGGCCTTCGACCGGGACTACGAGTATCTGCTAGCCCAGACCTACGACGGCACCGACCTGCTGGTCGCCGACGACGAGGGCGCCGTGATCGGCTACGCGCTCGCCACCCGGTTCCTCGTCTTCTACGCGGGCGGCCAGGTGTGCGAACTGCAGGAACTCATGGTCGCCCCGGAGCACCGCGGCAGGGGCGTCGGCAGACAACTCGTCGACGCGGTCGTCGCCCGCGCACGCGCGGCCGGCGCGATCGAGGTCCTCGTGCCCACCCGGTGCGCCCGCGACTACTACCGCGCCCTCGGCTTCACCGAGGCGGCCACCGTGCTCAAGCTGCCCCTGACCTGACCTTTCTCGGCCTGCCGAGCAGCTTGCGCCCGACCTCCAGCAGGCTCTCGCGGAGCTTGTCGTCCTCGATACCGGCGAAATCGTGCGCACCGCCGGTCAGCGCGATTCCGGCGATCGCCGCGTGCACGGCCACCGCCCGGCTCACCCCGCCGTCCGGACCGGTCAGGATCTCCGTCATCCGGACGCTGAAGTTCTCCCGCCCCGACCACGACCGGGTGAGCGCACGCATGACGCCGGGATCGCGGCTGACCAGCGCGACGAGCGAGCGGTAGCGCACCACGACGTCCACGAAACCGGCCAGCAGATGGTCGATCCGGGCACCCGGCCTGCGCATCGCGGCGGCCTCGGTGACGATCTGGTCGAGCTCCCGCAGGCCCGGCTCGGCGACCGCCTCGGTGATCTCGTCCTTGGTCTTGAAGTGGTAGTACACGGCGGCCTTCGTGACCCCGAGCGCGTCGGCGATCATCTGCAGCGACGTGCCCTCGACACCGTGCTCGGAGAACAGCCGCAACGCGGTCGCGAGCAGGCGCGCGCGGGTGCCCTCCTGGCCACGCGACGTCGCGCTGGCCGCTTCGGCCGTCATCTGACCTCCCTGTGAGCAGGCCGAGGATACGTGGCCTTTTCACCAAGAGGCAACCGCGAAACCCCTAGCCGTGCGGCTAGTCACACACTAGCCGATCGGCTTGTTGATGACCTTGCCGATCGGCTAGCGTTTTCATCACCCGAAGGAATGACGAACGGAGCACGACCGTGGCCACCCTGCTTTACCGGCTCGCCCGGGTCTCCTTCCGCCACCGCTGGCGGATCGTCGGCCTCTGGGTGGTGGCGCTGATCGCGCTCGGCGCCGGCGCGCTGACGCTGTCCGGGCAGATGTCCAACTCCGTGACCATTCCCGGCACGGAGTCGCAGCGCGCGATCGACCACCTCAAGGAACGCTTTCCGCAGGCGCAGGTCGGGGGCGCGACCGCGAGGGTCGCGATCGAGGCACCATCGGGACAGAAGCTCACCGATCCGGTCAACCACGCCGCCGTCGAACAGCTGGTGACCGAGCTGAAGACCGCGCCGAAGGCCCGCATGGTCGCGGATCCGTTCCAGGGCAGGACGATCTCGCCGGACGGCCGGATCGCGCTGGTCCAGGTCAGCTACGGAGTGCAGGCGTCCGAGATCACCGACGGGGATCGCGCGGCACTGACGACGCCCGCGGACACGTTGCGGCACGACGGTTTCACGGTCGAGTTCGGCGGTGACGCCATCCAGGGCGTCCCGGCGACCGGTGCCACGGAAGGCATCGGCGTCATCGTCGCGGCGATCGTGCTGACCGTGACGTTCGGCTCGCTGATCGCCGCCGGGCTGCCGCTGCTGACCGCGCTGATCGGCGTGGGCGTCGGGATGACCGGGATCATGACCGTCTCCGGTTTCGTCGAGCTGAACTCGAACACCCCGATCCTCGCGTTGATGCTCGGCTTGGCCGTCGGCATCGACTACGCGTTGTTCATCGTCTCGCGGTACCGGCACGAGCTCGGTGCCGGCCATGAGCCCGAAGAGGCGGCCGCGCGCAGTGTCGGCACGGCGGGTTCGGCGGTCGTGTTCGCCGGGCTGACGGTGATCATCGCGCTGGTGGGGCTGACCGTCGTCGGCATCCCGTTCCTCGGCCAGATGGGCATCGCCGCCGCGGCCACGGTCGCGATCGCCGTGCTCATCGCGCTCACCCTGCTGCCCGCGATCCTGGGCTTCGCCGGGCGCAAGGTGCTGCCGAAGCGGGCGCCGAAGCCCAGCGGTGGCGCGGGCCGGCGGTGGGCGGGGTTCGTCGCGAAGCACCGGGTTCCGGCCCTGTTGCTGGGTGTCGCCGGGCTGCTCGTGGTCGCGATCCCCGCGCTGAGCATGCAGCTCGGTCTGCCCAACGACGCCACGGCGGCGCCCGATTCCACGCAGCGCAAGGCTTACGAGATGGTCAGCCGCGGGTTCGGTGCGGGGACCAACGGCCCGCTGATCGTGGTGGTGTCCGACGCGACGACGGCCGCCGCGACGCAGGCCGCCGACGACGTGTCGCGGCTGGGCGACGTGGCCGCGGTGACGCAGCCGATGTTCAACGCGCAACGGGACACGGCGATGTTCACGGTGATCCCGAAGAGCGGGCCGAGCAGCGACCAGACCGAGCAGCTGGTGAGCGACATCCGCGCGCTGCCGAGTGACGCGCAGTTGTCGGTGACCGGGCAGACCGCGATGCAGATCGACGTGTCGAAGAAGCTCGGCGCGGCGATGCTGCCCTATCTGGTGCTGATCGTCGGGCTGGCGTTCCTGTTGCTGATGCTGGTCTTCCGGTCGGTCGTGGTGCCGCTGAAGGCGACGCTCGGGTTCCTCGGTTCGGTCGTCGCGACGTTCGGTGCGGTGGTCGCGGTGTTCCAGTGGGGCTGGCTCACGAATCTGCTCGGTGTCTCCTCGACCGGGCCGATCATGAGCATGCTGCCGATCCTGCTGATCGGTGTGCTGTTCGGGCTCGCGATGGACTACCAGGTGTTCCTGGTGACGCGGATGCGCGAGGAACACGTGCACGGCGCCGACCCGCAGGAGGCGATGGTGACCGGTTTCCACCACGGTTCACGCGTCGTCGTCGCGGCCGCGCTGATCATGATCAGTGTGTTCGCGGGTTTCGTGCTGGCCGATTCGAGCCTGATCCAGTCGATCGGTTTCGCGCTGGCGTTCGGGGTCGCGGTGGACGCGTTCGTGGTGCGCATGACGATCGTGCCCGCGGTGATGTCGCTGCTGGGCAAGGGAGCCTGGTGGCTGCCGAAGTGGCTGGACCGCGTCCTGCCGGACATCGACGTCGAGGGCTCACGCCTGGCCCACCGCCTCGAGAAGCGCGTGCCGGAGAAGGTCTGATCGAACGCTCTTCAAAAGTGGCGGAGCGGATTTCCTGCGAACAGTCCCTAGCCGACGAACCAGATGATGGCGCCGCCCAGCGCGAGCAGGGCGGCGACCATCAGGAGTCCGGCCAGCAGCTTGGCCGTCTTCCACGTGCTGTAGACCCCGCCGGCGAGGAATCCCGCCACGGCGAGCAGGATGATCCCGACGACCTCCTTGCTCACAGCACTCCCTTGGTCGACGGGATGCCGCCCGCGCGCGGGTCGGCTTCGGTGGCCGCGCGCAGTGCCCTCGCGACCGCCTTGAACTCGGCTTCGGTGATGTGGTGCGGGTCCCGGCCGTGGACGACCCGCACGTGCAGCGCGATCTGCGCGTGGAACGACAGCGAGTCGAACACGTGCCGGTTCAGCACGAACGGGTAGTTGCCGCCGATGGTGAACGTGTTGAACTCGGCAGGCTCGCCCACGTGCACGCAGTACGGCCGCCCCGACACGTCGATCGCGGCGTGGGCGAGGGTTTCGTCCATCGGGATCCACGCGTCGCCGAAGCGGCGGATGCCCTTCTTGTCCCCCAGCGCCTGCCGCAGCGCCTGCCCCAGCACGATGGCGGTGTCCTCGACCGTGTGGTGCGCGTCGATGTGCACGTCACCGGTCGCCTCGATCTTCAGATCCAGCGAACCGTGCACGCCGAACGAGTGCAGCATGTGGTCGTAGAACGGCACGCCCGTGGAGACCTCGACCTCCCCGGTGCCGTCGAGGTCGAGCACGACCGAGATCGAGGACTCCTTGGTGGTCCTGGAAACCTTGCCGACCCGGGTCACCGGGGCACCTCCTTGCTCGCCGCCAGGAAGGCGTCGTTCTCCTCCGGGGTGCCGATCGTGACGCGCAGGTGCCCTTCGATACCCACGTCCCGGATCAGCACTCCGGCATCCACATAGGACTGCCAGCTGGCCTTGGCGTCGTTGAACCGTCCGAACAGGACGAAGTTGGCGTCACTGGGCACCGGGGTGAAACCCAGTCCCAGCAAGGCTTCCACCACCCGGTCCCGCTCCGCGGCGAGCTTCGCGACCGTCGCGAGCGTCGCGTCGGCGTGCCGCAGCGCGGCCCGCGCCGCCGCCTGCGTCAGCAGCGAGAGGTGATAGGGCAACCGCACCAGCTGCAGCGCGTCCACGACCGCGGGCGCCGCCGCGAGATAGCCCAGCCTGCCGCCCGCGAACGCGAACGCCTTGCTCATCGTGCGCGACACGATCAGCTTGGCCGGGAATTCCGCCAGCAGCCGGGTGGCGCTGGGCTGCGAGGAGAACTCCGCGTAGGCCTCGTCCACCACCACGATCCCCGGCGCCGCGCGCAGCAGGGATTCCAGCTCCGCCAACGGAATCGAGCCGCCGGTCGGATTGTTCGGGCTCGTCACGAACACGACGTCGGGCTTGCGCTCGGCCACGATCTCCGCGGCCCGCGCGGTGTCCAGGGTGAAGTCCGCCCGGCGCGGCGTCGGCGCCCATTCGGTGCGCGTGCCGGCCGCGATGATCGGGTGCATCGAGTACGACGGCTCGAAGCCCAGCGCGGTGCGGCCGGGCCCGCCGAAGGCCTGCAGGATCTGCTGCAGCACCTCGTTGGAACCGTTGGCGGCCCACAGGTTGCGCTCCGACAACGCCACGCCCGTCGAGCGGCTCAGGTAGCTCGCCAGATCCTGCCGCAAGGCGATCGCGTCCCGGTCCGGGTAGCGGTGCAGCCCGGCGGCGGCCTCGCGCACCGCCGCGGTCACGTCGTCGACCAGCTCGGGCGGCGGCGGGTACGGGTTCTCGTTGGTGTTGAGCCGGACCGGCACGTCCAGCTGCGGCGCGCCATACGGGCTGCGGCCGCGCAGGTCCTCGCGCAGCGGCAGGTCGTCCAGCGTCACATCGTCGGTGCTCACGAAGCTCCTCGCGTAAAGCGCGCCGTCACGGCCTCACCGTGGGCGGGCAGGTCCTCGGCGTTGGCCAGCGCGACCACCTTGTCCGCCACCTCGCGCAACGCCTGTTCGCTGTAGTCGATCACGTGGATGCCGCGCAGGAAGCTCTGCACGGACAGCCCCGAGGAATGCCGTGCGAAACCGCCGGTGGGCAGCACGTGGTTCGAACCGGCGCAGTAGTCGCCGAGCGAGACGGGCGCGTACGGCCCGACGAACACCGCGCCCGCGTTGCGCACCCGCGCCGCGACCTCGCGCGCGTTGGCGGTCTGAATCTCCAGGTGCTCGGCCGCGTAGGCGTCGACCACCTTCAGCCCGTCATCCACAGTGGACACCAGGACGACGCCGGACTGCTTGCCCCGCAACGCTTCCCCGACGCGTTCGGTGTGCTTGGTCGCGGCGACGCGGGAGTCCAGCTCGCGGTCGACCGCGTCGGCCAGCTCGGGTGAGGTGGTGACGAGCACGCTCGCGGCGAGCGTGTCGTGCTCGGCCTGGCTGATCAGGTCCGCGGCGACGTGGCCGGCGTCGGCGGTCTCGTCGGCAAGGATCGCGATCTCGGTCGGCCCGGCCTCGGAGTCGATGCCGATGATGCCGCGCAGCATGCGCTTGGCGGCGGTCAGGTAGATGTTGCCGGGACCGGTCACCATGTCGACCGGGGCCAGCTCGCCGCCGTCGGTGTCGGTGCCGCCGTAGGCCATCAGCGCCACGGCCTGCGCGCCGCCCGCCGCCCACACCTCGTCCACGCCGAGCAGCGCGGCCGCGGCCAGTGTCGCCGGGTGCGGCCTGCCGCCGAACTCGGCCTGCGGCGGCGTGCACAGCACGAGCGAACCGACGCCCGCGGCCTGCGCCGGCACCACGTTCATCACGACGCTGGACGGATACACCGCGAGCCCGCCCGGGGCGTAGAGCCCGACGCGCTCGACCGGCACCCAGCGCTCGGTGACCGTGCCGCCCTCGGCGACCTTCGTGGTCACGTCGGCGCGGCGCTGGTCGGCGTGCACCTTGCGGGCCCGCGCGATGGCCTCCTCCAGCGCGGCGCGCACGGCCGGGTCGAGCTCGGCCAGCGCCTTGTTCAGCTCCGCGGCGGGCACCCGCACGGTCGACGGGCGCACCCGGTCGAACTGCTCGGTGTACTGCAGCACCGCTTCGACACCGCGGTCGCGCACCGCCTCCACCACCGGGCGGACCCGATGCAGCGCGGCGTCCACGTCGATCTCGGCGCGGGGCAGCGTGGTGCGCAGCTCGGCGGCGGACGGGACCTTTCCACGCAGGTCGGTGCGGTTCAGCATGGGTCTAGGGTACGAGCCGGGAGGTCACCCGCGACGACCGGCCGGGCGCGGGTGCCCCGCACCACACGGGAGGTTGCTGTGCTGCGCGTCGGCTTGTGTCAGGTCACATCGGGCGAGAACCCGGCCGGGAACATCGAACTGATCCGCGAGCAGGTGGCCAGGGCCGCGGCCGAGGGCGCTCGCGTGGTCGTGTTCCCGGAAGCGGCGATGGCGCGGTTCGGCGTTTCGCTGAAACCGCTGGCCGAGCCGCTCGACGGGCCGTGGGCCAAGGCGGTGGCCGGGATCGCGACCGAGCACGACGTGCTCGTCGTCGCGGGCATGTTCACGCCGGCCGACGACGGGCGCGTGCGCAACACGCTGCTCATCACCGGTCTCGGCGAGCACCGCGGCTACGACAAGATCCACCTCTACGACGCGTTCGGCTTCCGCGAGTCGGATACGGTCGCACCGGGTGAGGAGGTCGTGACGCTCGATGTCGACGGTGTCACGCTCGGCTTCGCGACGTGCTACGACATCCGCTTCCCCGAACTGTTCCGCCGCCTCGGCGACCACGGCGCTTCGGCGATCGTGGTGCCGACGTCCTGGGGCGCGGGCGAGGGCAAGCGGGAGCAGTGGGAGGTGCTGGTGCGCGCCCGCGCGCTGGACTCCGGCTGCTGGGTGCTGGGCTGCGGGCAGGCCGATCCGGCCGCGACCGGCACGACGGTGAACCCGAAGGCACCGACCGGCATCGGCTACTCGATCGCCGCGGACGGTTTCGGCAAGGTGCACGCGCAACTCGGGCCGGGGCCGGAGATCGTCGTCGTGGACGTCGATCCGGCCGTAACGGACAAGGCGCGCGCGGCGACGGGAGCGCTGGCGAACCGCCGCCTGGGCTAGACGGCAACCTCACAGGCGCTACGGCTACAGTGGGCGCTCCCCGCCAAACCCCCCGCAGAAAATGCCGCGTAGATGCCCCCACACCTCACGGTCCACCTGCCCGCTTTCGGTTCGCTGCTGCGGCACGCCGGAAAGCATTTGCTCGAATCGACAATCGTGCCGCTCGGCCTGTTCTACGTCATGCTCACGCTGGTGAGCTTCGACGGCGGGCTGATCGCGGCGCTGGCCTGGTCGCTGCTGGCGCTGGTCCGCCGCGTCGTGCTGCGCCGCCCCATGCCCGCCGTACTCCTGCTGACCACGACGCTGCTGGTGGCCAGGACGATCCTCGGCCTGGCCACGGGAAGCGCGTTCCTGTACTTCCTGCAGCCCACCTTGCAGAACTTCCTGATCGCCGTCGTGCTGGTGGCCTCGGTGCCGCAGCGGCGCCCGTTCATCGCGAAGCTCGCCGACGACTTCTGCGCGTTCCCCGACGCGCTCAGCAGGCATCCGCGTGTGCTGGTGGTGTTCCGGCAGCTGTCCCTGCTGTGGGCGCTGGTGTTCGTCACCAACGGCGCCGTCACGCTGTGGATGCTCGCGCAGCGCACCATCGGGAACTTCCTGCTGGTCTCCACGGCAGGCTCGTGGAGCATCATCGGGCTGGCGATCGTGGTGTCGCTGCTGTGGTTCCGCCGCGCGCTGCGTGGTGAGGGCATCGCCCTGCGGATGGGCGCTCCCGCCTAGGTGATGCCCTCCTCGATCGCGAACCGCGTCAGGTCGGGGCGGCGGCGCCGGCCCGTCTTGTCGCGGATGCGTTCGAGATAGGAGCGCACCGTACGGACACTGATCGACATGGCCTCGGCGATGTCGGCGTCGCGTTCCCCCGCCGCGACGAGCGAGAGCACCTGGCGCTCCCGCTCGGACAGGATGCTTTTCGCGCCACGCGTGGAGTTCAGCAGGAACGACGCGAGTGCCGGCGAGACGTAGGTGCTGCCCGCCGCGATCTCCCGCACCGCCCGCAGGATGTCCGCCCCGTCCGCGTCCTTCGACAGGTACCCGCGTGCCCCGGCGGAAATGGCGCCGAGCACCTCCTCCTGGCCCGCGTGCGCGGAGACGACGAGTACCTTGTGCCCCATCCCGACGACCTTCTGCACCGCCGCGGAATCGGTGACACCACGCAACTTCAGATCAAGGACCACAACGCATCCGGCTGGTTCCCGCGCCGCCGCGAACGCGGGCACCGAATCGGCCACCGGGGCCAGCTCGATGTCCTCGGCCTCCGACAGGACCCGGGCCACCGCGGCACGGTACAGCGGGTGATCCTCGATCACGCCCACCCGAATCATCTGCCCTCCTGTGGACATTTCTACCGGCAGAAAACGCCACGCAGGCGTTTATTCTGTACCAGAAAGCAACGAGAGGCGTCGAATTTGACCACCGCCGATGCCCGCATCCCGGGTTTTCCCGGGGACGGCGACGCACACACCAGCCGGACCGGCAGGCTCGCCGCACGCATGCTACCGATCCGGCTGACCCAGCTGGCGGCCTGGGAAGCCGCGATCGTCGCGATCCCGCTGACGTTCGGGCTGGTCGGCCTGCCGGGGCGTCTCGCGATCGGGATCGCCGCACTGCTCGTCGTCGCCACCACGTCGGTCCGCGTCGCGGGGCGGCATTTCGCGGGCTGGACGCTGACCTGGATCTCCTACCGGCTGCTGCAGCACGACGACCGCAAGCTGGCCCGCGATCCGCTTCTCGTGCTGGTGCCGGATTTCCGGATGCGCCAGCACATCGACCGGGCGGGCAATCGCTACGGGGTCGTGGGCGTGGGCGACGGGTGGAGCGCGGTGCTGCGCGTGCACGGCGAACCGGATGTCGAGGCCGTGTCCGAGCTGCTGCGAAAAGCCTGCGATGACGCCGAAATCCCGCTCGCCGGCGCGCAACTCACGATCCGCACCGACGGCGTGGCCAGGGCGTACCTGGTTGCGGTGCGTTACCGGCCCGCCGACGCGCCGCTGGCCGCACTGTCCCGGGGCCGCGGCGAACTCGGCGAACTCCGCGCCACCACGCGTGCGGCGCTCGGCGTGCTGGGCACGCTCGCCGAGGCCGGTTACCGCGCCTCGGTGCTGGAAGCCGGTGAGCTGGCGGCCGAACTGCGCACCAGCCTCGGCGGACCCGGCCCGGACGCCGTGGTGGACGACGGCTGGCACGCGTGGTCCGCGGGCACCGTCAGCCACGCCGCTTTCGCCGCGAACGCCGACGCACTCGGCGCGCACGCCCGCGGTGCGCTGTTCACCGTCTCCTCCCGCACGCTGATCCGGACGCCGGGCGCGGGCGTGCGGGAGGAAATCACGGTGCGCGCCGCCGCCGGGCACGCCCCGCCGGCCACCCGGGACTTCGACGTCCCCGTCGTTACGCTGTACGGGCGTCAGGAGCCCGCCGTCCGACGCAGTCTCCCACTCGCCCTCACCCGCTGAAACGCTTTCCCGACTTCCGTAGGTACCTCGTTATCCGGCAACGAAATACGTTCGGCGTGTCGTTCTTCCCTTCAACGCCGGAGGTAATTTCCCATGCGAAAGATGGGTGCGATCCTGCTCGCCGCGACGGCCATCGCGGGCGCGGGCACCGTGACCGCGCAGGCCGCCGAACCCCTCATCATCGGTGGCGACACGGTGAGTTCCGCGCCGTGGGGCGCCCAGATCTACTGGAACGACGCCACCGACTTCGGCGGTTTCAACTGCTCCGGAACGATCATCGCCGCACAGTGGGTGCTCACCGCCCAGCACTGCCTCAACGATCCCGGAATGCACGTCAAGGTGGGCAACGTAGCGCTCGGCCAGGGCACCGAAGCGGCCGTGGACAAGCAGCTGGCCTCACCCAACGGCGACATCGCGCTGCTGCACCTGTCCAGCGCGGTCAACACGACCTACATGCGCCTGGCCGACAGCGACCCGGCCGTCGGCGACACCAACCAGATCTACGGCTGGGGCCGCACCCAGGGCAGCAATCCGCCGTCGGACACCCTCAAGACCGCGGACGTGCGCGTGACCGGCGACGGCACCGACGCCTACGGCGGCGACGCGATCACCAGCAAGGGCGTCACCGGTTCCTCCTGGCACGGCGACTCCGGCGGCCCGCAGCTCGCGAACGGCAAGCAGGTCGGCGTGTGCTCGACCGGGGAGAACGACGGCACCCAGACCGACGGCACGCAGAACTACGCGAAGATCTCGGCCAGCCGCGCCTGGATCAAGCAGACGGCGGGAGTGTGACCTGTGGGAAGGTAGCCGGGTGAGCAAGCGCCCGTATGTCCTGGCCTCGGCCGCGATGTCCCTCGACGGCCGTCTCGACGACACCAGCGACACTCGGCTGCTGCTTTCCAGCTCGGCGGACTTCACCCGCGTCGACCGGGTTCGCGGCAGTGTGGACGCGATCCTGGTCGGCGCGAACACCATCCGCGCCGACAATCCCCGGCTGCTCTCGGCGTCCGGTCCCGATCCGGTGAAGGTCACGCTGACCTCGACCGGCAACCTCGACCCGGACGCCAGGTTCTTCACCACCGGCGACGCCGCCAAACTCGTCTACGCGCCCACCCCGCTCGTGCCCGGTCTGACCGAACGGCTGCCCCGCGCCACCGTCGCCGACGCCGGGGACCCGTTCGATCTCCACCGGATGCTCGCCGATCTGGCGGCGCGCGGCATCGGGCGGCTGATGGTCGAGGGCGGCGAGCGCGTGCACACCATGTTCTTTACCGAGGACGTCGTCGACGAGTTGCATCTGGTGGTGGCGCCACTGTTCGTCGGGGACGAGCACGCGCCGCGCTTCGTCGGGCCCGGCAAGTACCCGCAGGGCCGGATGCTGCTGGCCGAGGTGCGGCAGCTGGAGGACGTGGTGCTGCTGCGGTACCTGACGGGACAGGCGGCCAAGGACCACGCGCGGCTGCGTGAGGCGGTCGCGCTCGCCGACAACTGCCCGCCGTCCACGACGTTCCGCGTCGGCGCGATCGTCACCGACGCCGACGACCGGGTGCTCGCCACCGGATACTCGGGCGAGACCGATCCGCACGATCACGCCGAAGAGGTGGCGCTGGCCAAACTCGGCGACGATCCCGGGCTCGCGACGGCCACGATCTACAGCTCGCTGGAACCGTGCAGCTCCCGCACCTCGCGGCCGAAATCCTGCACGCGGCACATCCTCGAGGCCGGGATCCCCCGCATCGTCTTCGCCTGGCGTGAGCCCGCCGTGTTCGTGGACTGCGTCGGCGCGGAAACCCTGCGCGCGGCCGGGCGCGAGGTGATCGAACTGCCCGAACTCGCGGACCTGGTCAAGCACACCAACAGTCACCTGCCCGGGGTCACTGCGGAACCCACATCGTGACGCGGGTACCGCGCCCCGGTGCCGACTCGATGCGTGCCCAGCCGCCGACCTCCGCGAGGCGCGCCTTCATCGACTCGCTCACCCCGAATCCCGGCGGCCGCTGGTCCTCGTCGTAGCCGACGCCGTGATCCCGCGTGATCACCACGATCCCACCGTCGCATTCCTCCATCCGCACCACGACCTCGCGCGTGCCCGCATGCTTGATGGTGTTCCGCAACGCCTCCCGCGCCGCGTCGCGCACCGCCGTGCGCCGGGCCTCGGACAGCCGGTCGTCGCCGATGTCGGACAGCGCCAGCTCCGCCCGCAAGCCTTCGCGAGCCATTTCCGCCGCCAGCGCGGCGAGTTCGGCGGACAGGCCGTCGGTGCTTCCAGTGTCGGTCAGCGCGCGGCGCAGCTCAGCGGCCTGTGCCCGTGCGGTCACGCGCAGGCGGGCGAGCTGGGGCCCTGGTTCGGTCTCGTCGGCGCGCACGCCGACCGCCATCGCCTCGAGCCCCTGCAGCACGGTGTCGTGCAGCACGCGTTCGGTGCGGACCCGCTCGGAGTCGTGGCCGATCCGCAGCCCGATGGCGAGCGCGATCCTGGTCGCGAGGCCCAGCAGGATGAGCGCGCCGGTCGCGGTCACGACGGCGGCCAGCAACAGGCCGGACGCGTTGACCAGGCTCGCCACATCGCCGCGGCCGATCCGCTCGCCGGGCGTGAGCGTCAGCACCAGGCAGCGCAGCACGACACCGGCCACGGCGACCAGCACACCGGCCACCACGCCGTGGCACATCGTCCACAACGCGACCGTGCCGGTCAGCGACACCAGCGCCACCGAACCGCCCGGCGGGCTCACCCCGCCCAGCGCGCACACCGCGATCGTCAGCACGGCGTCGGCCGCCAGCAGCGACCACGTGACGCGTCCGCTGCGGTCCTGCACTCGCAACCGCACGGTGACACCCGCGATGTTGCCTGCCACGGCGACCCAGGTGATCACGGTCAGCGTGGGCGCGGCGCCGTAACCGACGGCCACCGACAGCCAGGCCACGGGCAGCAGCACCGTCCGGTACGCCAGCGGCAGGAGCACGGCGTAGCGCGTGGCCCTGATCATCAGCGGTTCGACACGCGCGGACATCCGGCTCGCGGCCATGGCCCGCATGCGCCGCACCGGGGGTAGTGGCTCGGGATCGCCGACCTCGGGCGGCATGTCCTCCGGTGTGGACGCCAGTACCGGCGCACCGCGCCGGAGCAGCGCCGTCAGGAACGTCGACCCCCGCGCCAAAATGGACCCCCCGAAGCCGTGCGTCAGTGCAAGTCGAGGCCGAGGTCCAGGGCCGGCGAGGAGTGCGTGAGCGCCCCTACCGCAAGATAATCCACGCCCGTCCGTGCATATGCACGGGCATTCTCCAACTTGAGTCCGCCGGAGGCCTCCAGCCGGGCCTTCGACCCCACCTCGTCACGCAGCCGCACGGCCTTCGCGCAGTCGCCGGTGGTGAAGTTGTCCAGCAGGATCTCGTCGGCCCCCGCGGAAAGCGCTTCCTCGAGCTGGGCCAGCGTGTCCACCTCGACCTCGCACGGCAGTTCGGGCGCGTGGCGCCGCACCGCCTCCAGCGCGGCGGTGACCGAACCGGCGGCCACGACGTGGTTGTCCTTGATCAGCACCGCGTCGCCGAGCGCCATCCGGTGGTTGACGCCACCGCCGCAGCGCACCGCGTACTTCTCCAGCGTCCGCAGACCGGGCAACGTCTTGCGGGAGTCCCTGATCCGGCAGTCCGTACCGTCCACTTCGGACACCCAGGCGGCGGTCGCGGTGGCGATCCCGGACAGGTGGCACACCAGGTTCAGCGCCGTCCGCTCGGCGGTCAGCAGGCCGCGCACCGAACCGCGCACGACCAGCGCGGGCTCGCCCGCGGTCAGCACGCTGCCGTCCTTGCGCGCGGCGAGCACCTCGTAGCCGGAGCCGAGCACCTCGTCGAACACGGCCAGCACGGCGGCCACCCCGGCGAGCGTGCCCGGTTTGCGCGGGACGATCTCGGCGAGTGCCGTGGCGTCGGCGGGCACCGTGGCTTCCGTGGTGGCGTCCGGGCCGTATCGCAGGTCCTCGGCCAGCGCGGTCTTCACGACGCGCCGCAGGTCTTCGATCTCCTGGTCGTTCATGCCACTCCCTCCGCGGCGATGGGGTCGGCCAGCACGGGCTGCCCGGACGGGCTGAGCCGGATGAGCTGGCTGCGCTGCCAGGTCGCGTCGTCCCGTTCGGGGAAGTCGGCGCGGACGTGGCAGCCACGCGATTCGGTGCGCCGCCCGGCGGCCGCGACGAGCGCCTGGGCGACCAGGGTCAGCGCCGCATCCTCCGCCTCGCGGTGCGAGCGCACCAGCTTGTCCTCAATGGACAGATCAAGCACAGAGCCGAGCACCGCGAGCCCATCGGAGTCGCGGCCGATGGCGGCGTAACGGCTCATCACCCGCTGCAACGCGTCTCGCTCCGCGACCGGCACCGGCCGCGGCCGCGGCGCGCTCGCCTGCCTCGGATCGGCCAGCGACCCGGTGGCGAGATCGGCCGCGACGGCATCGGCGGCCGCGGTACCGGCCACGAGCCCTTCCAGCAAACTGTTGGAGGCCAAGCGGTTCGCCCCGTGCAGCCCGGTGCGCGCGACCTCGCCGGCGGCGTAGAGCCCGCGCACCCCGGTGCGGCCGTCGGTGCCGGCCAGCACCCCACCGCAGGCGAAATGTGCCGCCGGGGCAACGGGAATCGGGTCGCGCGCCGGGTCCACGCCGATGGCACGGCATGCCGCGTGGACGGTCGGGAACCGGCTCGCGAACTCCGCGATTGCCGTGGCGTCAAGGAAAACGTGGTCGTCCACGCCGCTGGGCGCCTCCACCATGCGGCGCGTGATGGCCGCCGAGACCACGTCGCGCGGCGCGAGATCCAGCAGCGGGTGCACGCCTCGCATCACCGATTCGCCCGCACCGTCGAGCAGCACCGCGCCCTCGCCGCGCACCGCCTCGGTGACCAGCGGGCAGCGGCCCCGCGCGCCCGGGGTGTAGAGCACCGTCGGATGGAACTGCACGAACTCCAGATCCGCCGCCTGCGCACCGGCCCGCAACGCGAGCGCGAGCCCGTCGCCGGTGGCGATCTCGGGATTGGACGTGGCCTGGTAGAGCTGACCGAGACCGCCCGTCGCGAGCAGCACCGCCGGAGCGCGCAGCACGCCCGGAACCCCGTTCGGGTCCAGCACCGTCACGCCCGCGACGTCGCCGAGCGGGGTGAGCAGCGCGTCGAGCGCGATGTGCCGCTCGAGCACGGGCAGCCTGCGCCCGGTCGCCTCGGCGACCAGCGTGCGCTCCACCTCGGCGCCGGTCGCGTCGCCGCCCGCGTGGATCACGCGGAACGCGCTGTGCCCGCCTTCGCGGGTACGGGCCAGCAGTCCCGGCGCCGCGGGGTCGAAGCGGGCCCCGACCTCGCGCAGCCACGACACGGCCTTCGGCCCGCCGTGCAGGATCGCCGCTACCGCGTCGGGTTCGCACAGGCCGGCGCCGGCGATGAGGGTGTCCTCGACGTGGCGCGCGACGGAGTCACCTTCGTCGTGCTGGTCGTCGAGCACCACGGCGACGCCGCCCTGCGCCCAGCGCGTGTTGCCGTCCTCGACCGCGGCCTTGGTGACGACGAGGACGCGCAGCCCGAGTTCCTGTGCCCGCAGCGCGGCCGTCAGCCCCGCCACGCCACTGCCGAGGACGAGCAGATCCGCCCTGGCTTCCCACACCGGAGTTTTCGACTGAAAGTCGCTAATCATTCGCCGCCGCCGGGCTTGCCGATCTCGATCATCCGCTGCACCGAGGCCCGCGCCCTGGCCGCGGTGTCCGGGTCGACGTGCACCTCGTCGGCGCCCTCGCGCAGCGCCCGCAGCAGCGCGGCGGGGGTGATCATCTTCATGAACCGGCACGACGCGCGGTCGTTCACGGCGCGGAAGTCGATCTCCGGGGCGGCCTTGCGCAGCTGGTGCAGCATGCCGACCTCGGTGGCGACCAGCACCGTGGTCGCCTTGGTGTCGCGGGCCTCGTGCACCATGTCGCCGGTGGAGAGGATCTTGACCTTCTCGGCGGGCACGGTGCCCTCGCCGGCGAGGTAGAGCGCCGAGGTGGCGCAGCCGCATTCGGGGTGGATGAACAGGTCGGCGTCCGGGTTCTCGGCCGCGCGCTGAGCCAGCTCCGGGCCGTTGATGCCCGCGTGCACGTGGCACTCCCCGGCCCAGATGTGGATGTTCTCCCGGCCCGTCTCACGCTTGACGTGCGCGCCGAGGAACTGGTCCGGACAGAAGAGAACCTCCTGGTCGGCGGGGATCGAGGCCACCACGTCGACCGCGTTCGACGACGTGCAGCAGATGTCGGTCTCGGCCTTGACCTCGGCCGTGGTGTTGACGTAGGAGACGACCACCGCGCCGGGGTGCTCGGCCTTCCACTCGCGCAGCTGCGCGCCGGTGATCGAGTCGGCGAGCGAGCAGCCCGCGCGCGCGTCCGGGATCAGCACCGTCTTCTCCGGCGCCAGGATCTTCGCGGTCTCGGCCATGAAGTGCACACCACAGAAGACGATCGTCGAGGCGTCGCTGGCGGCCGCGATCCGGGACAGGGCCAGTGAGTCACCGGTGTGATCGGCGATGTCCTGGATCGCCGGCGCCTGGTAGTTGTGCGCGAGCAGCACCGCGTCCCGTTCACGGGCCAGCTTGCGCACCTCGTGCGCCCACGCCTCGTCCGGTTCGACGCCGGTGTACGGCGCGAGGTCCTGCACAGCCATGCCGGGCATACGCCCCTCCTAGACCAGCTCCTAGTTTTCGCCTTACAATCGAAAACCGTGCGTAGCCATATTAACAGCAGCTCCCCGTTGGCACACGAGGTTTTGGCGGCCGTATTACAGGTGCGTTACGCCACACTGAGAGTGCTGCTGTGGCGTCGCGCGCTCGATCCACATCTGGGCCGCTGGTCGCTGCCGGGCGGGCGGCTGCGGCCGGACGAGGACGTGGAGACCTCGATCCGGCGGCAGCTCGCGGAGAAGGTCGACATCCGCCAGCTCAAGCACGTCGAGCAGCTCGCCGTGTTCAGCGCGCCCGACCGGGTGCCCGGGCCACGCGTGGTGGCCACGGCGTTTCTCGGGCTGGTGCCCTCCGACGTGGACCCGGAGGTCCCCGAGGACACCGCGTGGCACGAGGTGGACAACCTGCCGCGCACGGCGTTCGATCACCGGGAGATCGTGCTGAAGGCGCGGGACCGGCTGCGCTCGAAGCTGAGCTACACCAATGTCGGTTTCGCGCTCGCCCCGCACGAGTTCACGATCTCGGCCCTGCGCGAGATCTACTCGGCGGCGCTCGGCTACAAGGTGGACGCGACGAACCTGCAACGCGTGCTGTCCCGTCGTGGCCTGCTCGAACCGACCGGCCACACGGCACCGTCCGGCCGCGGCGGCGGGCGCCCGGCGGCACTGTTCTCCTTCGGCTGCGAGGGAATCCGTGTGACAGACCCGTTCGCGGTGTTCCGGCCGCCACCGTCCCGGCGCTGAGCGGAATACCGGGTTTGGAAGTACCGTGTAGGCCGTGACGGATGCGGAACAACCGGACGGCGACAAGGTGACCTTGCCGCTGTTCCCGCTGCAAACCGTGCTCCTGCCGGGCGCCGTGTTGCCGCTGCACCTGTTCGAGCCGCGCTACCGGCAACTCGCCGTCGATCTGCTGACCGGCGCCGTGCCGGACCGGCGCTTCGGCATCGTCGCGATGCGGACCGCGGCCGTGCGCGAGGTGGAGACCGTAGACCACGTGCACACGGTCGGCTGCACGGCGCTGCTCGGCGACAGCAAAAGACTGCCGGACGGCCGGTTCGACATCGTCACCACCGGCGAGCGGCGCTTCCGGCTGCTCGACGTCGACCACACCCGCGCGCCCTATCTGGTCGGCACTGTCGAATGGCTGGCCGACGAGCCCATGCCCACCGGCGCATCCGAGGCGACGGCGCGGCTGTCCGAGGCGGCCCGCTCGGCGTACCGGCGTTACTGCGAAGCGGCGTGGGAACGTGACTCGTGGTCCAGTCCGGCGCCGGACACCGCCACCGATGAACTGAGCTACCTGCTCGCCGCGGACTGTCTGCTGCCCCTGGCAGACCGGCAGCTCCTGCTGGAGGAAACACACCCGCTGCGCCGGCTGCGGAAGGTCTGCCGCCTGCTCTCCCGCGAGGCCGGATTCCTGTCCACACTGCACGCCGTGCCCGCGCCGCCGCCCGATCTGCCGACGGTGACGACCCGGGCGAGCCTGAACTAGCCCCGACCCGCCCGCATTCCCCGTCCTGGCACGGAGACCCAGGCAGTCCACTTCGGACAGATCGTGGGTGCCCCTGGCTCTACCCCAGCCTCCGGCCGAGGTCGTCGCGGCCGTTCCAGCCCGCGAGCAGGCCGTACACGATCGCGGTCGCCAGCGGCTGCAGCACGATGACCCAGCCCGATTCCAGCCGCGGCGCCTTGTCGATCACGTCGCCCACCTTCGGTGCCGTCGCGACCGTGTACAGGCTGTTCGCGAACGCGCCGCCCATCATCACGGCGAGCCAGCCCGCCAGCAGACCGCCGAGCGCCGCCGCGATCATGATCACCGGGCCGCGGCGCTCACGCAGCAGCCACAGCACCGCACCCGTGACGATGCCGGCGCCGAGGCCGAGCATGCCGAAGATCGCGATGTCGTCGAAGCGGTGCCAGCTCTCCAACTGCAGCGGGATGAGCTGGTTGCCGTCGAACACCCGCACCCGCTCGGGCGGGGCGAGCCTCGACCAGATCCAGCCGAGCGGGATGCCGATGAGGCCGATCAGCGACAGCACGCTGATCGCGGGCAGCAGATCGGCCTTCACGATCACACGCGGAGGCTGCCGGGGCAGGCTGAACACCATCCTCGGACCTTCGATCGGGCCCTGCTCGGCCACTGCGTGTCTCCCTCTCACCGCGCTGCTGGCACAGGGAGACTAGCTGGTGCCCTCGCTCGTGTACTCACCGTGTCGGCTGCAACGCGCCGACCATCCCGTCGGGGTCACCTGGACGACCATCCGGCGGGCGCACTGCGCGCAGAAACGCGGCGGTTCCAGCGTCGTCCTCGGGGTGCGGCACGACGTGTGGTCGCCGCTCGCGGGGTGCCCGCAGTGGACGCAATACGCCTGCCCGGTCATGGTCACAACGTCTCGCTCAGCGCCTTGATCGGCATCTTCAGCTCGTCGAGCATCTCCAGGTCCGCGCTCGCCGGGCGGCCGAGGTTGGTCAGGTAGTTGCCGACGATGATCGCGTTGATCCCGCCGAGCATGCCCTGTTCGGCGCCGAGGTCGCCCAGCGTCAGCTCACGACCGCCGGCGAAGCGCAGCATCGTGCGCGGCATCGCGAGCCGGAACGCGGCGACGACCCGCAGCGCGTCCTTGCCCTCGACGGTCTCGTAGTGCTCGTACGGCGTGCCCGGCTGCGGGATGAGGAAGTTCATCGGCACCTCGTCGGGCTCCAGCTCGGCGAGCTGCACCGCGAACTCGGCGCGCTGCTCGACGGTCTCGCCCATGCCGATGATGCCGCCGGAGCAGACCTCCATCCCGGCGTCGCGCACCATGCGCAGGGTGTCCCAGCGCTCCTCCCACGCGTGCGTGGTCACGACCTCCGGGAAGTGCGAGCGGGCGGTCTCGAGGTTGTGGTTGTAGCGGTGCACGCCCATCTCGACCAGCTCGTCGACCTGCTCCTGGGTGAGCATGCCGAGCGAGCAGGCGATCTGGATGTCGTTGCCGTCCTCGCGGATCGCCTTGACGCCCTCGCGCACCTGCGAGAGCAGCCGCTTGTCCGGGCCGCGCACGGCGGCCACGATGCAGAACTCGGTGGCGCCGGTCTCGGCGGTCTGCCGGGCGGCCTTGACCAGGCCGGGGATGTCCAGCCAGGCCGAGCGCACCGGCGTGGGGAACCGGCCCGACTGCGAGCAGAAGTGGCAGTCCTCGGGGCAGCCGCCGGTCTTGAGGCTGACGATGCCCTCGACCTCGACCTCGGGGCCGCACCAGCGCATGCGCACCTCGTGCGCGAGCGCGAGCAGGTCGGACAGCCGGTCGTCCCCCAGGCGCAGCACGTCGAGCACCTGCTCCTGGGACAGGCCGACGCCGCGTTCGAGGACCTGCTCCCGGGCGACGGCGAGCACGTCGGTCTGTTCGGGCGCTGAGGTCACGGACTTCTCCTCTTCGAGCGACTGCGGTCAGCTAGTCATGCTGCCTTACGTCATGGGTACCGGCATAGCGACGCATATCACGTTCGCGAGGAGGCGCTCTTCTCAAAGCGTTCGGAATCGAAATCGCCGCCGAACCATGGTGACAGACCGGCCCGCGCCCGCTCCAGGAACTCCGCCCGCTCCAGCCCGCCGACACCCTCGGGCAGCGCGCCGAGCAGTGGCGCGCCGGCCGCGACCGGCAGGTCGGCGACGTTGGACAGCATCGCGAGATCGGGCTCGGCAGGCCAGGAGCCGATCACCACGCCCGAAACGTGCAGGCCACGCACGGTCGCGACTTCCGCGGTGAGGGCGGTCGCGTTGAGCGTGCCCAGCCCCGGCTCGGCGACCAGCAGGAGCACCGTGCCCAGCGCCCACGCGACGTCGGCCAGTGTGCTGCCGTCCGGCCCGTAACGCACGAGCAGCCCGCCCGCGCCCTCGATCAGCACCAGATCGTGGGTGTGGTCCAGTTCGGTGGCGGCCGCGGCGATCTCGGCGGGGCTCAGGACGGGCTGCCCGCTGCGCCGCGCCGCCGCCTCCGGCGAGAGCGGATCGGGGTATCGCCGCAGCTCACGCGTGGTGACCTCGCCCGCGAGGCGCACGACCTCGGCGAGATCACCCGGTTCGCCGGGGGCGACCCCGGTCTGCGCGGGCTTGAGCACGGCGACCCGCTTGCCCTCGTGTCTGGCCAGCGCGGCGATCGCGGCGGTCACCGCGGTCTTGCCGACGCCGGTACCCGTTCCGGTCACCACGAACATGCTCACGGAATTTCACCGTAGTACCGGCGCCGGCCGGACAACTGGCCGCCGTCCTACTGGGGCGTGACGATCCGGTTACCCGCCGGTCCGAACACCCCACTTTCCGGGTCGTAGACGTGCACGCGAGCGGCCCCGACGTCGAAGTACATGCCGATCAGCTCGATGTCCCCGCGTGCCTCGGCGCGCGCGATCGTCGGGTACTCGCGCAGTCGTTCGAGCTGCTGGAGCACGTTGTGCAGCGCCAGCCGATCGGCGTCGGACTCCGGCAGCTCGCCCTCGATCGTGACCGGCGGAGCCGAACGCGCCCTCGCCACACTCGGCTCCGCGTGCCGCAGCCACGACCGCAGCGCGGGCGCGTCGTCGGGTGTCCCGCCGAGCAGGGCCTTCATCGCCCCGCACGAGGAATGCCCGCACACCACGATCTCCCGCACCTTGAGCACGTCCACCGCGAACTCCAGCGACGCCCCGATCGAGGCGTCGGCACCACCGGCGCAGGTGGCGTGGTCGGGCACCAGGTTGCCGATGTTGCGCATGGTGAACAGGTCGCCGGGCCCGCTGCTGGTGATCAGGTTCGGCACGATCCGCGCGTCGCCGCACGTGAGGAACAGGGTTTCCGGCTCGTGCACGTTGGCCAGCCTGCTCAGGTACGGCCTCACCAGCTGCGACGTGCGCCGCTCGAACTCGACCATGCCACGCCGCATCGACCCGCGCTGCCGGGGCACGGCCGCCTCGGCGACTTCCTCCTGCGCCTGCCACTCCGACCACGGCGCGAACCAGCGGGGCACCACGTTGCGCGCCCCGGCCTTGGACACGGTCGGCTCGCCGGCCTTGCCGCGCTCGTAGTAGGGGTGGCCGATCTCGTCGATGATCACCTCGCCGCCGGCCCGTTCGTGCGAGTGCTGCCAGGCCGACACCGTGTCGAACGCGGCGTGGTCCATGTAGTCCACGACCAGCTCCAGCGTCACCCGCGTACGTTGCGGAATGCCACCGAGCACTGTGGACAGTCGCGGAATGGACAGTGCGGACAGCGCGCCCTCCACCACGACCCGCCACTCGTCGCCGTCGCGTTCGGCGTGGATGCCCGACCACAGCAGCCTGCGCAGCATCAGCAGCGCCGCGGCCGCGATGCCGATCAGCACCCCGCTGAGCAGGTCGATCGCCACGACCCCGATCAGCGTGATCAGGTAGACGGGCAGGTCTCCGTGCCGCAGCACGGTTTTGATGTGCTCGACGTTGACCAGCTTCGCGCCGACGTGCACCAGCAGCCCGGCCAGCGCGGCGAGCGGGATGTTGCGCAGCAGTCCCGCGAGCACGGCGACGAACAGCAGGATCCACAGCCCGTGCAGGATGGCCGACGCCCTGGTGCGCGCCCCGGTCTGCACGTTGGTGGAGCTGCGCACGATCACGCCGGTCACCGGCAGCCCGCCGATCGCGCCGGAGGCCATGTTGGCCGCGCCCTGCCCGATCAGCTCCCGGTTGAGGTTGGCGCGCTTGCCGGTGTGCATCTTGTCCACGGCCACCGCCGAGAGCAGGCTCTCCACACTGGCGACGAGAGCGATGGTCACGACGGCGACGCCGAAGTCGAACCAGCCCGTGTCCGGGAACATCGGCGCGAACCGGATGTCCAGCACGTTCGCGGGCACGTCCACCCGCGGCACTGCCGTGTTCACCACGACGGAGAGCACCGTGACGGCGACGACGGCCACGAGCGGCCCGGGGATCCTGCGCACGGCGGCGGGCAGCCTGCCCCACACGAGCAGGATCGCGATCGTGAGCAGGCCGATCAGCGTGGCCGGTCCGTGCAGGTTGACCACCTGCCTCGGCAGTTCGATCAGGTTGTCGATCGGCGAGCTCTGCGCGCTGCCGCCGAACACGATGTGCAGCTGTGCGAGCACGATCGTGACGCCGATGCCGGCCAGCATGCCGTGCACGATCGCGGGCGAGATGGCCAGCGCCGCGCGGGCGATCCGGCTGAGCCCGAGCACGATCTGCAACGCGCCGGCGAGCACCGTGATGGCGCAGGTGGCCGCCCAGCCGAACTCGTTGATCGTCTCGGCCATGATCACCGTCAGGCCGGCGGCCGGGCCGCTGACCTGCAGCGGTGAACCGCCGAGCGCCCCGGCGACGACGCCACCGACGATCGCCGCGATGAGCCCGGCGACGATGGGCGCGCCCGAGGCCAGCGCGATCCCGAGCGAGAGCGGGACCGCGACCAGGAACACCACCAGCGACGCGGGCACGTCGTGCCGGAGGTTCTCCAGCATCGCCCGCCGGCGTCCGTTCGGACCCGGCGGTGCGTGCTCGCGTTCGCGTGCGGACATGTCGATCATTCACGCCTCCGTGATCATTTCCCCGATGCGCGGGGGTGGAATGGAAGATCGAGGCGGTCTCCAGCGACCAGCCGTCACGCCACAGGTACCGAAAAATGCCGCGAATGTCCGGTATGTGAAGAAGTCTTCACGTATTGCCCGTAGCGGGTTGTGACTGTCCAACACCGACCACAATGACCAAAACCGGCGAACCGTGTGATCACGTGGCCAAAGACGTCACCAAGATCCACCGTCCGTAATGGCCGACGCCGCTATGTTCCTGCTCACACCGAATCGGGTGATCTTCCCCGCGAGTGGTGGATCAGGCCGCCGCGGCCACCGCCACGATGGCCTCCGCGATGGCCCTGACCTCCGCATCCGTGCAGACGTAGGGGGGCATGGCGTAGACGAGGTCGCGGAACGGTCGCAACCACACTCCGCAGTCGGCCACTACTTCCGTGGCCTTGGCCATGTCGACGTCGTGGTCCAGTTGGACGACCCCGATGGCCCCGAGTACCCGCACGTCGCGCACCGCGCCCAGGCCCGCGGCCGCGGAAAGGCCCGCGTCGAGTTCCGACTCGATCCGCCCCACCCGCGCCTGCCAGTCCTGGCCGGTCAGCACGTCCAGCGAGGCGTTCGCGACCGCCGAGGCCAGCGGATTGCCCATGAACGTCGGACCGTGCGCGAGGACCGGCAGCTCGCCGCGCGAGATGCCCTCGGCCACCTCGGGTGTGCACAAGGCGGCAGCCATGGTCAGATAGCCGCCGGTCAGAGCCTTACCGAGGCACATGACGTCCGGTGTGACGCCGGCATGGTCCGCCGCGAACAGCGCGCCGCTGCGCCCGAAACCCGTCGCGATCTCGTCGAAGATCAGCAGGACGTCGTTGGCCTCGGTCAGTTCCCGCAGCGCGCGCAGGTAGCCGGGATTGTGGAACCGCATACCGCCCGCGCCCTGCACGACCGGTTCGACGATCACCGCGGCCAGTTCGTCCGCGTGCCGCTCGATCTCCGCGGCCAGCATGTCCACATAGGACTCCTCGAGCGGTGCATCGAAACCGGCGGGTGGTTCGGGCACGAAAACCTGTTCGGGCAGCACACCGCGCCACAGCGAATGCATTCCACCCTCGGGATCGCACACGCTCATCGGGTGGAACGTGTCACCGTGATAGCCGCCGCGCCAGGTCAGCAGCCGCCGTTTTCCCTTGCGCCCCAAGGACTGCCAGTACTGCAGGCACATCTTGACGGCGACCTCGACGGACACCGAACCCGAGTCGGCGAGGAACACGTGCTCCAGTCCGGCCGGGGTCAGCTCGACCAGCCTGCTCGCGAGCCGGATCGCGGGCTCGTGGGTCAGCCCGCCGAACATCACGTGGCTCATCCGGCCGGCCTGCTCGGTCAGCGCCGCGTCCAGCACCGGGTGCCGGTAGCCGTGGATCGCCGCCCACCACGAGGACATGCCGTCGATCAGCTCGCGGCCGTCGGCCAGCCTGAGCCGCACGCCCGACGCCTCGGTCACCAGCAGCGGCTCGACCTGGCCCGGCATCGGCCCGTACGGGTGCCAGACATGCCGGGAATCCAGGTCGAGCAGCTGCGCGGGATCCACTCCCGCACTCTAGGACGAGCTTCAGCGAACCCGCACCGGGAGGGTCTGCAAACCACGCATCAGCGTGCTGTCGCGCCAGCTCAGCCGCTCGGGCTCGCCGTCGAGCGCGATGTCGCCGAAGCGGTCCAGCAGGCCCCCGAGCGCGATTTCGGCCTCCAGCCTGGCCAGCGGGGCGCCCACGCAGTAGTGGATGCCGTGCCCGAACGCCAGGTGCCCGCCCGCGGGACGCGTGATGTCGAGCTTGCCGGGATCGGCGAACCGTTCCTCGTCGCGGTTGGCCGCCAGCAGCGACACCATCACGAACTCACCCGAGGGGATCTCGACATCGCCGATCTGCACCGGTTCGGCCGTGAACCGGATGGTCGCGAGGTTGATCGGCCCCTCGAAACGCAGGAACTCCTCGACCGCGCCCGGCAGCAGGGAGCGGTCGGCCCGCAGTGCGGCGAGCTGGCCGGGGTTGCGCAGCAGCGCGAGCACCCCGTTGCCGATCAGGTTCACCGTGGTCTCGTGCCCTGCGACGAGCAGCAGGAACGCCATCGAGATCAGCTCTACCTCGGACAACCGGTCGCCCTCGTCGGAGACGTGCGTGAGGTCGGACAGCAGATCCTGCGTCGGGTTCGCACGTTTCGCGGCGATCAGCTCCTGCAGATAGGCGGCCAGCTCGGTCGAATGCCGGTGCAACTGCTCCGGGCTGACCGAGGAGACGATCGTGTTCGACCACGTGCGGAACGAGTCCCGGTCGGCGGTGGGAATGCCGAGCAGCTCGCAGATCACCGTGATCGGCAACGGGAACGCGAACGACTCCAGCAGATCCACCGAACCGGCCGCGGCCACCTCGTCGAGCAGTTCCGCGGTGATCTGCTCGATCCGCGGCCGCAGCCGGGACACGGTGCGGGCGGTGAACGCCTTGTTCACCAGCTTGCGCAGCCGGGTGTGATCCGGCGGGTCACTGTTGAGCATGTGTTCCGACAGCAGCGACGAGGCCGCGGGACCGCCGGTGGCGGTGAGCCGGGACGTGAAGAGCTCCGCGATGCGCTTGTTGTCCTTGGACAGCCGTGGATCCGCGAGCAGCGACCTGGCCTCGGCGTACCCGGTCACGATCCAGACGCGCAGCCCCCTCGGCATGATCGCCGGACGGACCGGTGCCCCGGCGCGAAGGTGTTCGTAGGCGGTGTGCGGGTCCTGGAGGAAGTCGAGGTCGAGGTGGATCGGGTCATCGAGCAGTCGCACAGTGTCAGCCCTCCCTTGTCGAGTAGACAACGGCTCAACGGCGTTCAACGTTCCGGTGTGAGAGAAGATCGGGGCATGAGGTACCGGCCGATCTCCTTCGAACGGCTCGCGGCCGAACTGGTCGACCGCGTGCTGACCCTGCCGGGCACGCCGTGGGTCCGGGTCGCGGTCGACGGCGCGACCGGCACCCGGCTGCTCGCCGACGAGATGGTCGATCCATTGCGGGTCAACGGAAGGCCAGCACTCCGAGTGTCCACTGCAGACTTTCTGCGACCGGCGTCGCTGCGGTTCGAAAAGGGCAAACGGGATCCCGATGCCCGCTACGAGGACTGGCTGGACGAGGGCGCGCTGCGGCGCGAGGTGCTCGATCCGCTCTCGGCGGGCGGAACCGGGATGGTGCTGCCCGCGCTGTGGGACGCCGGACGGGACCGGGCGACCCGGCTGGAGCGGGTGGAACTTCCTGCGGGCGGAGTGCTGATCGCCGACGGCGAACTGCTGCTCGGCCGTGGGCTGCCGTTCGAGCTGACCGTGCACCTGTCGCTGTCGCCCGGGGCGTTGCGCCGCAGGCTTCCCGAGGACGACCAGTGGGCGCTGCCCGCGTTCGAACGCTACGAGAACGAGGTCGATCCCGGCGCGGTCGCCGACGTGCTCGTCCGCGCGGACGACCCGCGTCACCCCGCCGTGGCCGCCTGACCCGTCACGCGGGCGTGAGCAGTTCCGCGAGACGTTCCGCCAGCACGCTCCACTGCCAGTGCTCGCTCACCCACGCCCGGCCCGCGGCACCCATCTTGCGCGCCCGCGACGGGTCGTTCAGCAACGGCGCCAGCGTCTCCACGAGCTGGTGCACGTCGCGTCCGTCCACCACGTGGCCGGTCACCTCGTCGAGCACCGTCTCCGGGGCGCCCCCCGAGCTTCCGGCGATCACCGGCAGGCCCGTCGCGGCGGCCTCCAGGTAGACCAGGCCGAGGCCCTCGACGTCCAGGCCCCTGCCGCGGGTACGGGCGGGCATCGCGAACACGTCACCCGCCGCGTAGTGCGCGGGCAGCTCCGCCCACGGCACTGATCCGGTCAGCACGACGTCCCCGGCGAGGTCCATGCGCTCGACCAGCCGGGTCAGCTGCTTGCGGTACGGTCCGCCGCCGACGATGAACAGCGCCACGTCCGGCACCCGCTTGCGCAGCTCCGGCATGGCGTGGATGAGCATGTCCTGGCCCTTGCGCGGCATGAGCCGCGACACGCACACCACGACCGGCCGGTCCCCGAGCCCGTGCCGGGCCCGGATCTCGGCGCGGGCCGCCTCGTCGGCGTGGAACAGTTCGGTGTCCACACCGGATGGCAGGTGCTCCAGCCCGGCCATCGGCCCGAAGGCCGAGGCGAACCGGCCGCGGGTGTACTTGCTCACGTAGGTCAGCACATCCGTCGTGTCGCCGATGCGCCGCAGCGCCTGGCGCGCGACCGGCAACATCGACCAGCCGACCTCGTGCCCGTGCGTGGAGGCGACGATCCGCCGCGCCCCGGCCGCGCGCAACGACGCGGACAGCAGCGCCAGCGGGGCCGCGGCGCCGAACCACACGGACTCGCAGTCCCGCGCGCGCATGATCTGCTTCGCCCGGCGCAGCACGTCCGGCGTGGGCAGCATGAGCGACGTCGGATGCCGGACGACTTCGAACGGGGCGGCGGCATCGAACTCCGGATGCGAACCGGACGAGCCGTGCCAGGACGGGGCGTAGACGACCAGGTCATCCGGCGGCAGCCGGTGGGCCAGCGCGCTGAGGTAATTCTGGATCCCCCCTGGACGCGGCGGGAAGTCGTTGGTCACCAGCAGGGTCCGAGGCACGGTGGGAGGTTACCGTCCTGCCGGAAAGCAACAGGGGCGGCGCCGACCCGCGGCACCGCCCCTGCTGGAACACGTCGGATCAGGTGGCGACCCGGCGGGCGTTGACGACGTTGTTCGGCACCGCCGAGACCTTGACGACGTCGCCCGACGTCGGGGCCTGCACCACCTTGCCGTCACCCAGGTACATGACGACGTGGTAGGCGGGCGAGCCTTCGAAGAGCAGGTCGCCCGGCTGGATGGCCGACAGCGGCACCGCGACGCCGGCACTCTGCTGCGAGGCCGCGGTACGCGGGAGGCTGACCCCCGCCTTGCCGTAGGAATAGACCATGAGGCCCGAGCAGTCGAACTGGTCCGGACCGGTGGCACCCCAGACATAGGGGTCACCGAGCTTGCTCAGCGCGACGTCGATCGCCTGCTGGGCGGCCGCGGTGGGCGCGGGCACGTTCGGCGCGGCCCCGCCCTTGTCCTGCTGCAGCGCCTTTTCCGCGGCCGTGAGACGGCCGCTGATCTGCTTGAGATCGTTGACCTGCTTGTTCAGCGCGTCCTGGCGGGCATGCAGGTCGTTGAGTGTCTGCTGCGCGGCGTCGGAAGCGGCTTGCGCGCGGTTGCGCGCGTCCGTGGCCTGCTGCTGCGCGGTGGCGGCCGCCTGCACGGCGCCGGTGTACTGCGCCAGCGCCTTGTTCTTGTCGTTGGCCAGCACCGCGAGCGCGGATGAGCGGTCCAGGAAGTCCTGGGCCGAGGTGCCCGACAGCAGTGCGGAGAGCTTCGTGTACTGAGCGCCGCTGACGAACGAGGCATCGGCGAACTTGTCGACGACGGTCTGGAACTGTGCCGCCTGCGCCTGCGCCGTCTGCACCTGCTGGGTCAGGCCGGCGATGTCGGCGTTGGCCTTGGCGACGTCGGCCTGTTTGGCGTTGAAGTCTTCCTGCGCGCGAAGCGCTTCCTCGTTCAACTGCTCGGCCTGTGCCGCCGCCGCGCGGTACTGCGCGAGGGCATCGGCGGAGTTGGTGGGGGGAGCCTGGAGGGCGGGGACGGAGGTCAGTGTGACCGCGCTGGCCGGGGCTCCAACGCAGACCGCGGTGATCACTGCGGTGGCGGTCAGAGCTCCTGCTACCACGCGCTTGACTGGTTGCGACTGCACGCCGCGCGTGTCTCCTTTGCGCTCGGCCACCTACCGGTCGCCGTACGCAGAGGTCGGGGGCCCTCTGCTCGCCTGGCAGCGGCTGATGAAGCACCGACTGCCTGCGAACGGCTCTAGCACCACCGTGCGCGGGCACGCGGGTATCCCATCTGGGTCGCGCACTGCACAGTGGTTCCGGCGCAGCTCCCCGACAAAGCTGCTTCGGTGGCAACCTCGCGTCGCCGTCGCGGTTGCGACAGCTACCGACCGCGAGATCTCGGCTAGGTTACGAAACGACCGTCGCCGCGTCCAGCAGGAGCGGGCCCAAAACTCTGCGTAGTCACCGTTCCGCCCGATCGGACCAGGTATGACTCCTTGGGTGTGACCAGCGCAACAATTCTCTGCGTTATGGCTACTGACCGTTCACCGCACGAAAAGACCGTTCGTCACCTTCGGCCGGTCGTTCCCCCTCAGGCAGCTTTGCTCGTGTTTTCTTCCCCGGCGGGCACCAAACGCAGCCTCGGAATCAGCCCGCCCTCGGCGAGCGCGTCGATGGCACGTAACTCGGCACGGTCCCATTCCACTGTCGGTGGAGCGTTCAGCAGCACGCTGACCGCACAGTCGGAACACCCGATGCCCCGCACGACGCAGCGGCCACAGTCGACGATCGCGGTGTTGTCGTTCATCGCTACCTCCTGTTCGAGCCCGGTTGGCTCGGTCAGGAAGCACGGTAGAGACACCCACCGACATTTTTCGGTTTCGAACTCACACGCGACCGAGGCGAGCGAGCAATACCGAGGACGCGGCGGGATGCGCACCCGATGCCCGGCAGGAGTCCGCCACCGCGCGATCCGACGTCGCGACCACCAGCGGACGGCCCTTCGGCTCGGCTTTGACCAGGTCACGGATGACATCGTCGGCCAGCACACCGGGCGCGGAGAACAACACCCGGACGCCACGCGGGGCCGCCGTCGGCACCGATAAAACACCCGCGCCGTCGAAAACAACGGTTATCTCGGCACCCGTTCGGGCGGCGAGTGCACCCAGTTGCTGCACCAGCCGATCGCGTTGATCGGCCAATGGGAGTTCGGGATAACCCGTTTTGGTGACGTTGTACCCGTCGACGATCAAATGGACGGCGGGTAAGGCGAGTACACGATCGAGTGCAGTCGCGTCGCGCACCTGGCTGCCGAGCCCTCCGCCGGCGGCGGCGCTGTGCACCCGGTCGGCAGGCCTGCGCGCGCTGGCCTCGAGAGCCAGTTCGCGGCGAATCCCGGTCGCCGCGCCTTCGAGGGTGTCCAGCAGCAGCGCGAGGCGCACCTCGTCCGCTTCCCGGGCCTCACGGGCCGACTGGCGGGCGATCTCGGCCTCGGCGAGCGCACGTTCGGCACGGGCCCGTTCCGTCGCCGCACGCTGGCGCTCACGCTCCAGCTGAGCGGTCAGCGCGGCCAGCTCCTCGTCCCGGCCGTTGCCCGCGCTTTCGGCGTCCGCACGGGCCGCCTCGGCCGCGTCACGGGCCTGGCGGAGCTGGGTGCCCTGCTCACGGAGCCGTCCGCGCAACCGGACCAGCTCCTCCTCGCGATCCTTACGGGCCTCTTCCACGGCCTGCAGCGCCCGTGTCAGCTCCTCGCGCGTGTTCGCCAGCTCGGCTTCCAGCTTCTGGTTGCGCGCGACCGCGGCGTCCCGCTCGGCCCGCAACGCCGTCTCGGCCGCGTTCTTGGCGACCAGCCGCACCCGCGATGTGGCGCTCGACTCGCCGAGGAGCACGGCGGCGGTGGCGGCCACGACCGAATCGTCGTCGTTCGGGTCGAGCGCGTCCTGCCGGTACTCCCGCAGCCATTCGAGCACGGCGGTACGGAACGCGGAGGAGTCCTGCAACGTGGACAACAGCGCGGTCGCGCCGAGGCGGGCGCGTTTGGCGGGCGCGAACTTCGCGACGGGCCGCAGCTGTTGCGGGATGTCGGTGCGGGGCATCCGGCCGAGCGCGTCGGCGGCGAGTTCGGCGAGTCTGTTCCGGACCGGTTCGGGCAGCTCACGCCATTCGATGGGCGGGGCCGGATCCGGTTCCGGCCGCTGGGCAGCAGCCGATGCGCGAAGACCGGGGTCTTCGGGCTGTTCGGCGTGCGCGGAGGGCGGCATTCATCCAGGGTAGTCGCTTCCCATTGCGGATCTCTCGTCGTAGGACGACGGAAACTGTCGGTGCCCTTACTTAGGGTGCCGACCATGCACGGGGCGCACGATCAGCTGACTTTCGACGAGCTCGGCACGCCACTTCGGGACACCACGTTCGTCGTGTTCGACCTGGAGACGACGGGCACCAAGCCGGGGCCGGACGGGATCACCGAGATCGGTGCCGTGAAGGTGCGCGGCGGCGAGGTGCTCGGCGAGTTCGCGACACTGGTGAACCCGGGAATGCCGATTCCGCCGCAGATCGTCGCGCTGACCGGGATCACCGGTGCGATGGTGTACGACGCGCCACTCATGGACGAGGTGCTGCCCGCGTTTCTCGAGTTCGCGGCGGGTGCGGTGCTGGTCGCGCACAACGCCCCGTTCGACACCGGTTTCCTGCGCGCCGCCTGCGCCGCCCATGGCTACGCCTGGCCCAAACCGGCCGTCGTGTGCACCGTCCGGCTCGCGCGGCGGGTGCTGAGCAGACAGGACACGCCGAGTTTCCGGCTCGGCGCGCTGGCCGCGCTGTTCGGTTCTGCGACCACGCCGAACCACCGCGCGCTGCAGGACGCCCGCGCCACCGTGGACGTGCTGCACGCGCTGCTGGAGCGGCTCGGCCCGGTGGGCGTGCACTCGCTGGAGGAGCTGGTCGACTATCTGCCCGAGGTCACGCCCGCACAGCGCGCCAAGCGTGGGATGGCGGCGCACCTGCCGGAGCTGCCGGGCGTGTACCTGTTCCGCGGGCCCGGTGACGAGGTGCTCTACGTCGGCACGACGGGCAACCTGCGGCGCCGGGTGCGGCAGTACTTCACCGGTTCGGACAGCCGGGGCCGGATCCGTGAGATGGTCGGGCTCGCGCACCGGGTCGACGGCATCGAGTGTTCGCACGCGCTGGAGGCGCAGGTGCGGGAGCTGCGGCTGCTGGCCGCGCACCGCCCCTCCTACAACCGGCGCTCGAAGAACCCGCGCAAGTCGTGGTGGGTCGTGCTCACCGACGAGGCGTTTCCCCGGCTGTCGGTGGTGCGGCTGCCCAAGGACGGCGCGCTCGGCCCGTTCAACTCGCAGGCGATGGCCAAGCTCGCGGCGGACGTGCTCGCCGGCGCGTCCGGCCTTCGGACGTGCAGCCAGCGGATCTCCGCGACCGCACCGTCGGGGCGGCCGTGTGCGCTCGCGGAGCTCGGGCGCTGCGGGGCACCTTGCGCGGGCCGGCAGAGCGTCGAGGCCTACTCCCCTTCGGTGTTCGCGGTGCGAGACCTGATCGGCGGCCGCAACGCCAAGCCGCTGCGGTCGGCGTTGCGGCAGCTGGAGGATCTGGCGGCGGCCCAGCACTTCGAGCAGGCCGCCCGGCGACGGGACGAGCTGGCGATTCTCGTGCGCGCCGTCGCCAAGGCCCACCGGCTGAGCGCACTCGCCGCGATTCCCGAACTGGTCGCCGCCGCGCCGGACGGCAAGGGTGGCTGGGAGTTCGCGGTGATCCGTCACGGGCGGCTCGCCTCGGCCGGGGTGGCGCGCAGGGGCGTGCCGCCGATGCCGATCGTGGACGCTCTCGTCGCCTCGGCGGAGACCGTCGCACCGGCGGACGGGCCGCTCTACGGTGCGCCGCCGGAAGAGGCCGGGCTGCTGCTGCGGTGGCTGACCAAACCGGGTGTCCGGCTCGTCCGCACCGCCGTGCCGTGGGCCGAGCCCGCGTACGGTGCGGGCGGCTGGCAGGACTGGCTCGAGCGCGCCAGCGTGGCGAACGAGCTGGAACGAGCGGTGGGCTGAGTGACCTGGATACGATCGCGACGCTGACATCTCGGGCGAGGAGGAGTAGACGTGATCACCGCGATCGTGCTGATTCATGCCGTGGCGGACAGCATCCCGGAAACCGCGCAGGCGATCGCGGACATCGAGGGGGTGTCCGAGGTGTACTCGTGCGCCGGCGACGTCGACCTGATCGCCATCGTGCGCGTGCACGACCATGAGGGCCTTGCGGACCTGATCCCCGGCAAGATCAGCCGCGTGGAAGGCGTCATCGACACCGACACCCACATCGCCTTCAGGTCGTACTCCACAGCGGACACGGAAAGCGCCTTCGCCATAGGCGCCGAAGAGTAGGCAGAAGCGAGCGAAACGCCCAGCAAACAAACGAAGCCGCCAGGTGTGGTCATCCCGTCGCCTGAACACCGCAGGCGACGGGATGACCACACCGCCCGGCGACCCACCTCCCAAGGCGAGACGACCCCGTTCCCGAAGGTCATCCCGGAGCCTGCCCGCCGGCGAGGCATCTTTTCCCCGGTGCCGGTTCCCCCGGTGCCGGTCCGCCCGGTGCCGGTCCCGTCCTCGGCTGCCGGGAACCTCCCCCACCCCGCTCCCCTGAGCGTTCTACGCCGCGCTCGGGCCGTGTCAAGGCCGCCTTCGGCGCCGCTGCGCGGTTGCTGCGCAAGCCTGGACACCGCAGAGCGCGGCGTTGTTCGGCTGGGGATCGGGGCGAGGGAGGTCTGGCGTTCGCTCGGCTTCGCCATCGTTGCCTGCGGCGGTTCGTTGCCTGGTCGCTCGGTGCGGTGGCGCCGCCTGGCGTTGTCCATCCACGTCCATCCACAAAGAAAGAGGCCCCGCCAACCCGGTGGGGGTGGCGGGGCCTCTTCTCTTGCTTGCTAGTGCGACTCCGGCGTGGACCAGCCCGCCGGGACCTCCTGCTCCGAAGGCGCACCGTGGCCGTTGCCCTTGGCACGTTCCAGAGCGGCGCTCTCCTCGGCCGGGTCCGGGGCCAGGATGGTGCCCGGCACCGGGCGTCCGGCCGCACCCAGCGCGTTCATCTTCTTCGGCACCGGCGCGCCCTGGTACTCCAGCGGGATCGCGTGGCCGTGGGCGTCCACACCGCCGAGCGGCTGGTGGACCTCGATGAACTCACCGTGCGGCAGGCGCTTGATGATGCCCGTCTCGATGCCGTGCTCCAGCACCTCGCGGTCCGCCCGCTGCAAGCCGAGGCAGAGCCGGTAGGTGATGAAGTACGCCAGCGGCGGCACCACCAGGATCCCGATCCGGCCGGCCCACGTCGTCGCGTTCAGCGAGATGTCGAAGTGGTAGGCGATGATGTCGTTGAAGCCCGACAGCTCGATCACCATGAAGAACGCGAGCGCCATCACGCCGATGCTGGTGCGGACCGGTGCGTCACGCGGGCGCTGCAGCAGGTTGTGGTGCGCGGTGTCCTTCGACAGCTTGCGCTCGATGAACGGGTACGCGATGAGCAGCCCGATCAGGACCGGCATCCACACCGCACCGGCGAAGAACACCGCCGGGACCGTGTAGTTGCCCAGGTACAGCTCCCACGCGGGGAAGACACGCAGCAGACCGTCCGCCCAGGCCAGGTACCAGTCCGGCTGCGAACCGGCCGACACCTGTGAGGGACTGTACGGTCCGATGTTCCAGATCGGGTTGATCTGGAACACACCCGCCATCAGCGCGATGATGCCGGTGGTCAGGATGAAGAACGCGCTGGCCTTGAGCGCGAAGTACGGCATGATCCGCACGCCGACGACGTTGGTCTCCTTGCGCCGCACACCGGGGAACTGGGTGTGCTTCTGGTACCAGACCAGCGCAAGGTGCGCGCCGACGAGCGCGAGCATGATGCCCGGCAGCAACAGGATGTGCAGCGTGTACATGCGCGGCACGATCACGTCGCCGGGGAACTCGCCGCCGAACAGCGCCCAGTGCAGCCAGGTGCCCATGATCGGCACCGAGAGCACGATGCCCGACAGGGTGGCCCGGACGCCGGTGCCCGACAGCAGGTCGTCCGGCAGCGAGTAGCCGAAGAAGCCCTCGAACATGCCCAGGATCAGCAGCAGCGCACCGATGATCCAGTTCGCCTCACGCGGCTTGCGGAACGCTCCGGTGAAGAAGATCCGGAACATGTGCACCATCATCGCCGCGACGAACACCAGCGCCGCCCAGTGGTGCAGCTGCCGCACGAACAGGCCGCCACGCACGTCGAACGAGATGTCCAGCGTCGTCGCGAACGCCCGGGACATCTCGACGCCCTGGAGGTTCTTGAAGCTGCCGTGGTAGGCGACCTCGGCCATCGACGGGTCGAAGAACAAGGTCAGGTACACGCCCGACAGGATCAGGATGATGAAGCTGTAGAGCGCGATCTCGCCGAGCAGGAACGACCAGTGCGTCGGGAAGACCTTGTTGAACTGGTGGCGGATGCCCTTGGCCAGGCGATACCGCTGGTCCATGTTCTCCCCGGCCTCGGCCGCCTGCCGTTGCAGGAGGCTCGAGCCCTTCGTGGGGGTGGTGAGTGAACTCATGACTTCCGCTCCCAAAAGGCCGGTCCCACAGGCTCGATGAAATCGCCCCGAGCGACCATGTATCCCTCTTCGTTCACGGTAATGGGCAACTGGGCCAGAGCGCGAGTCGCCGGACCGAAGATGGGCTTCGCATAGTGCAGCGCGTCGAACTGCGACTGGTGGCACGGGCAGAGGATCCGGTTGGTCCGCTGCTCATACAGCGAGGTCGGGCAGCCGACGTGGCTGCAGACCTTGGTGTAGGCGTAGTACTCGCCGAAGTTGAAGTCCTCCTGGCCCTTGCGCTTGACGACGCGCTGGGCGTCCTCCGGGCGCAGGCGGATCAACATGACCGGGCTGTCGGACCGCAGGAAGATCGCGGCGAGCTTCTCCGGGTCGTTGCGCTCGGACTCGCGGAACGGGTACACCGTCTCCATCGCGCCGGCGTCGAGATCCTCGGGACGGATCAGCTTCACCTCGTGCGGGTCGCCGGTGTAGCGCCGCATGTAGACCACCTCGTTGGGGGTCTCCTTCATCCACGGCGTGTGCCACAGCGTGTTCGCCGGGTCGCTTTCCTTCCACGGGCTCTTGATGAAGGACGCGACCGGGAGCGCGACCAGGCCGAGGCCGAGCGCACCGCCCGCGAGGCCGACCGACCGCTTGACCAGCGAGCGGCGGGCGATGGTGCTGCGGCTGCCCGCGTCCTCGAGGTGCGCGACGATCGTCTTGCGGTCGATCTCGGCGGAGCCTGTGCCGTTGCCGTCGTGCCGCTCCTGCACCGCGAGCTCGTGCGGGACGAACCGCTTGGTGTACAGGATGATTCCGGCACCGAGCGCGATCACGCAGATGCCGAGCGTGATGCCCAGCATCGGCGTGTAGAGCGAGTACAGGAACGTGCCCTGCTGGCCCGGGGCCTTGTACTGCCACGGCCACCAGATGAGGCTGACCACGAAACCGAGCCCGGCGAGACCGGCGATGGTGAACCACAGCGCCACCACGCGCTCGGCACGCTTCTCGGCCCGGGTGCCCTTGACCGGCCACGGGTCCGGGTAGTCGACGAGCTCGACCCCGTCGAGCCGGCCGCCCAGCTCGAGAAGCTGGTCGCGGTCCATGCCCGCCAGCTCTTCGTCCGACGGGAGGTTCGTCCCCTCGTTGCTGCTCATGCCCTCGATCCAATCCACAGGGTCACACCGACCAGCGCGGCGATACCCACGATCCACGCGATGACGCCCTCGGATGCCGGCCCGAACCCACCGAGCGAGTCGCCACCCGGATTGTTGTTGTTGTCCGACACCGACTTGATGTAGGCGATGATGTCCTTCTTCTCGTCCGGCGTGAGCTGCCGGTCGGAGAACTTCGGCATGTTCTGCGGGCCGGTCAGCATCGCGGTGTAGATCTGGTCCTCGGTGGCCGCGTCCAGCTGGGGCGCGAACTTGCCCGCGGACAGCGCGCCGCCGCGACCGGTGAAGTTGTGACACGAAGCACAGTTGAGGCGGAACAGCTCACCGCCGCGGGCCGGGTCGGAGCCCTGCAGCGCCGCGCCGGTCTCGGCGGGCCGCTCCGGGCCGCCGCCGTTGGCCTGGATGTAGGCGCCGACCGCGTCGATCTCCTCGGGGCTCAGCTTCGGCGGCTTGCGCTCGGCCTGTGCCTCCTGGCGCACCATCGGCATGCGGCCGGAGGAAGTCTGGAAGTACACGGCGGCGTCGCCGACACCGATGAGGCTCGGTCCACGGTCCTGCACACCCTGCAGGTTCGCGCCGTGACAGGTGATGCAGGTGTTGTTGTAGACCTGCTGGCCCAGCCGCAGCTGCGCCGGATCCTCCTGCGCCTGCGCGGTCTGCGCCTTCGGCACGAAGACGGCGTAGATCGCGCCCGCCCCGATCAGCGCGACGCCCAGTGCCAGCAGGCCGGCGATCCGCCTGCGCATCTTGGTGCGCGCGCCGAAGCGACGCCCGGAGGACTTCTTGCTGGTGGTCATCTTGCGGCAACCCTTGCTGTTTGGTGAGTTCGGGACGAGCTGGGTGCGGTCAAGGAAGGATCTCGATGACCGCGAACAGGCCGATCCAGACGATGTCGACGAAGTGCCAGTAGTAGGACACGACGATCGCCGAGGTGGCCTGCGCCGGCGTGAATTTGCTCATCTTGGTGCGGATGAGCAGGAACACGAACGCGACGAGCCCGCCGAGCACGTGAAGTCCGTGGAACCCGGTCGCGACGAAGAAGATCGAGCCCCACGCCCCGGACGGGATGGTCACACCCTCCTTGATGAGGCTGATGTACTCACCGACCTGCCCGCCGATGAAGACCGCGCCCATCAGGAACGTGATGATGTACCAGCGGCGCAGGCCGTAGACGTCACCCTTCTCGGCGGCGAACACGCCGAGCTGACAGGTGAACGACGACGCCACCAGGATGATGGTGAACGGCAGCGAGTACGGGATGTCGAGATGGATCGGCTCGCCGGTCGCCTGGTTGATCGGCGGCCATACGCCGCTCGTGTTCTGCGCCTTGACCGTGAAGAACATCGCGAACAGCCCGGCGAAGAACATGAGCTCGCTGGAGAGCCACACGATCGTGCCGACACTGACCATGTTCGGCCGGTTCAGCGAGTGCACCCGCTGGCTGATGTTGGGAGCTGCCGTTGTCACGAGTCGCATTATGTCTCCCACGAAACCGGCCTGCTTGGTCGGGTCGGCACGTGCGTTGGTCACATCCACCAACACCGAGGGTGAGGATTGCCGGTGAGTTTGCTCGATCGAGTCCGTGACCTGCTGAGAAAGGAGAAAATGCCGGAGCTCACACCCGACACGCCGGGGCTCGCGGTGGTGGCGGAGGCCTTCGAGATCGGCGAGGCGGATTCCGCAGTGCTGGCGAGATCACACTCGTGGCGGGAGAACGAGGTCGCGGTGCTGCGCCACCACCTGTCGCTGCCGGCCGGACGGGTGGCGGAGGCGGGCGGGTTGCTGGCCCAGGACGGGTGGGAATTACGCACGGTGTCCGAATCGGAGGGAACTTCGCGGTTGCACGCCTTGCGCGTCCAGCATCTCGACGCGTTGCACTGCGCCCAGGAACGGTCCCGGATGGCCGGGCTCGCGCAACGGCTCGGCGGCGACTCACTCGGCTGGGACGCACTACAGCCGATGGACTCTCGGTAGTTGGGCGCGCGACCGCTAGCATCAAGGCACCAGTTGCAGCGATGAGGCCGGAGGCTTGACGTGACCGAGCAGCCGATGAGGGTCCTGGTGTTCAGCCACCGGGCGGACGTCCGCGAGTCGATCATGAACGCGATCGGGCGGCGCCCCGCGACCGATCTCGGCCGGGTGAACTACGTCGAGGCCGACGGGGTCGCCGACGTGCTTTCCGAAATGGACGGGGGAGCGATCGACCTGGCGATCCTGGACGGCGAGGCGCAGCCGACCGGCGGCATCGGACTGTGCCGCCAGCTCAAGAACGAGATCGACGACTGCCCGCCGATCGTGATCGCGGTGCGGCGCAAGGACGATCGCTGGCTGGCCACCTGGTCGCAGGCCGACGCCGTCCTCGTGCACCCGCTCGACCCGCTGACCTCCGCCGAGACCGTCGCGGACGTGCTGCGGGGCCAGCGGGTCCCGGCCGTCCAAGCGTGATGGCGCAGACCTGGCCCGCTCTGCTCAGCGTCCTCATCGACGGTGAGGACCTGTCCGCGGAGGACACCGCCTGGGCGATGGACCAGGTGATGTCCGGTGAGGCGACGCCGTCGCAGATCGCCGGTTTCGCCGTCGCGCTGCGCGCGAAGGGCGAGACGCCCGCCGAGATCGCCGGCCTGGCCGAGGCCATGCTCGCGCACGCGCGGCTGGTGCACGTCGACGGCCGCGCCGTGGACATCGTCGGCACCGGCGGCGACCGCTCGGGTTCGGTGAACATCTCGACGATGGCCTCGATCGTGGTGGCCGCGGCCGGCGCACCGGTGGTCAAGCACGGCAACCGTGCGGCATCGTCCAAATCGGGCGCGGCCGACGTGCTCGAAGCGCTCGGCGTCGCGATCGACCTCGACCCGGACCGCGTCCAGAAATGCGTCGCGGAGCTGGGCATCGGGTTCTGTTTCGCGCCGGTGTTCCACCCCGGTTTCCGGCACGCGGGCCCGACCCGCAGCCAGCTCGGCGTACCGACGACGTTCAACCTGCTCGGGCCGCTGACCAACCCGGCACAGCCGAGCGCGGGCATGATCGGCTGCGCCTACCCGGACAAGGTCGAGGTGCTGGCGCGCGTGTTCGCCCGGCGCGGCGGTTCGGTGCTCGTGGTGCGCGGGGACGACGGGCTCGACGAGATCACCACCACCACGACCAGCACGGTCTGGGCCGTTTCCGGTGGCGAGGTCCGGCAGGAAAAGCTCGACCCCGCCGACTTCGGCATCGCGCGGGCCACCGCCGAAGACCTGCGTGGCGGGGACGCCTCGGTCAACGCCGGCGTCGTCCGCGAACTCGTCGCGGGCAAGCCGGGCCCGGTGCGCGACGCCGTGCTGATCAACGCGGCGGGCGCACTGGCCGCGTACACCGGCCTGACCGGCTCGCTGCGCGACGATCTGTCCTCGGCACTGGTGCGGGCCGCGGAAGCGATCGACACGGGCGCAGCGGCCGATCTGCTGGCTCGCTGGGCGGCGTTCCACTGATCGGCGACAGCCGGCCACACGACGAAGGCGCCCCTCCCGGATTCCGGAAGAGGCGCCTTTCGCGTTGGTCGTGCGAGATCACTCGTCGTGGGGGCCGGTGTGGTACTCGAACACCAGACCGCCGACGGTCAGCAGGATGAGCGCACCGGCGACGACGATCATCCAGATGTGGAAGAACGCCAGCGACAGGCCCGCGAAGGCGGCCGAACCGGCGAGCGCGATCGGCCAGTAGCTGCCCGGGCTGAAGAAGCCGAGCTCACCGGCGCCGTCGCTGATCTCGGCGTCCTCGCGGTCCTCGGGGCGGGCCTCGATGCGGCGCGAGACGAACCGCATGTAGCTGCCCGCGATCAGCGCCAGCCCGCCGGTCAGGATCAGCGCGACGAGCCCGACCGGCTCGACGCCGAACCCGCTCCAGAAGTACGTGGTCACGCCGTACACGATCGCGATGAAGAAACAGAACCCCGTGACCAAATCGAAAATACGGGCTTCGACCTTCATGAAGCTGTCCTCACTTCTGTGTCAAACACTCGACTTTGCCCGGTGTGGCCTCAGCCGGAGGCCGTCCGCGCGGTGCGGTCGGTGTTGAACGGCTGCGTTGTCACCGCGTGCGGGGTGCACAGCTGCCCACAGTTCATCGCGGCGAGCGCCTCGGCGGCCGTGTTCGGCAGCCCGGTGGCCGGGTTCACCTGCGTCCGCAGCTGAATGTACTGCTTGTAGAGGTTGTCCGGCAGTGCACGGACCTCGAAGTTCATCATCGAGTGGTACGTGCCGCACAGCTCGGCGCAGCGCCCGACGAACGAACCTTCCTTGTCGATCGTGTTCTGGAACGACGAGTCCTGGTTGTTCCGCTCGGGGTACGGGAAGACGTCGCGCTTGAAGTGGAACTCCGGCACCCAGAACGAGTGGATGACGTCGGTCGAGCGCAGGTTGTACTGGATCGTCTTGCCGGTGGGCAGCACCAGCAGCGGGATCTCACCCGAGTTGCCGACCGTGCGGATCATCTGACCGGTCGCGTCCTTGGGCTCGTTCGGGTAGTCGAACTCCCAGTTCCACTGGAACGCGGTGACGTTGATCGTGACGTCCGGGTTCGGCTTCTTCGCGAGCACCTGGTTCTCGGTGGTCGCGGTGAAGAAGAACAGCACACAGACCATGACCAGAGGCACGACGACGCAGAACAGCTCGAGCGGGACGTTGTACTGGAACTGGCGGGGCAGCTCGGTCGGGTCCGCGTTCTTCTTCTTGCGATGGAACGCCGACGCCCAGAAGATCAGCCCCCACACGATCACCCCGACGACGAGCGCGGCGATGACGGACCAGGTCCACAACCACCGCATCTTGTCGGCCTGCTCGGTGACACCTACCGGCCAGCCGAACCGAAGCACCTCGTCACCGGAGCACCCGGTCGCCAACAGGGCGACGAGCCCGGCCAGCGCGGCGACCTTACCGACCCTCTTCAACCCAGGCCTCCTCGAATTCTGGCGTGACGACCGGAGCCTAGCTGAGCTGACAGCTTCCGCTGACCAAGGGGTAACGGTTGGTGGCGAATCGACCCGGCATACTGGCCCTCACCATCCAGCCCCTACCCCAGAGGTGTGTGATTACGCGTGTGCGGCCTGCTCGGACTCGTGTGTCCCAGTGAGAAAGACGCGGTCAACGCCCGTGCGGCGGTCGGCGCGGCCCTGCGCTGCCAGCGTCACCGCGGACCGGACGAGACGGACACCTGGGCCGATTCCGAGGTGGTCTACGGCTTCAACCGGCTCGCGTTCATCGACGTCGAGCACGCCCACCAGCCGCTGGTGTGGGGTCCGCCGGAATCGCCCCAGCGGTACACGCTGAACTTCAACGGCGAGATCTACAACTACCGTGAGCTGCGAGAACGCCTCGTCACCGAGCACGATGCGAAATTCGCCACAGAGGGCGACGGCGAAGCCATCGTGGCGGCCTACCACTACTGGGGCCCGAACGCGGTGAGCAGGCTGCGCGGCATGTTCGCGTACCTGATCTGGGACGCCGACGAGAAGGTCCTGCACGGGGCACGCGATCCGTTCGGCATCAAGCCGCTGTTCTACTCGGCGGGGCCCGGCGGCACGGCCTTCTCCAGCGAGAAGAAGAGCCTGCTGGAGCTTTCCGGCGTCCTCGGCGTCAAAGAGGAGCTGGACACCAAGGCCCTGCAGCACTACCTGACGCTGCAGTACGTGCCGGAGCCCGAATCGCTGCACACCGGTGTCCGCCGGATCGAATCCGGCACCTCGTTCACGATCACCCCCGGCGGTGAACTGAAGCAGGAGCGGTACTTCTTCCCGCAGTTCAACGCCAAGCCGGTCAACGGCGACGCCGAGGCGAAGGCGCTGCACGAGCGCATCGCCGACGTGATGCGCGACTCGGTCGCCAAGCACATGATCGCCGACCCCGACATCACCGTCGGCACGTTCCTCTCCGGCGGCATCGACTCGACCGCGATCGCCGCGCTGGCCAAGGAACACAACCCGAACCTGATCGCGTTCACGACCGGCTTCGAACGCGAGGGCTACTCCGAGGTGGACGTCGCGGCCGAGTCCGCGGCGGCCATCGGCGTGAAGCACGTCGTGCGCACCGTCACCGCGGACGAGATGATGGAGGCGCTGCCGCTGATCGTCTGGTACCTCGACGATCCGGTCGCGGACCCCGCGCTGGTCCCGCTGTGGTTCATCGCGCGGGAGGCACGCAAGCACGTCAAGGCCGTGCTCTCCGGCGAGGGCTCCGACGAGCTGTTCGGCGGCTACACGATCTACAAGGAGCCGATCTCGCTCGCGCCGTTCGAGAAGGTGCCCGGCGGGCTGCGGAAGCTGCTCGGCAGGATGTCCGAGCTGATTCCCGAGGGCACGCGCGGCAAGAGCCTGCTCGACCGCGGTTCGATGACGCTGGAGCAGCGCTACTACGGCAACGCCCGCAACTTCCGCGACGAGCAGTTGCGCGCGGTGCTGCGCGACTTCGCCGAGGGCGTCGGCCACCAGGACGTGACCGCCGAGCACTACCGCACCTCGGCGGGCTGGGACCCGGTGGCGCGGATGCAGCACGTGGACCTGTTCACCTGGCTGCGCGGGGACATCCTGGTCAAGGCGGACAAGATGACCATGGCCAACTCGCTGGAGCTGCGGGTGCCGTTCCTGGACGCCGAGGTGTTCAAGGTCGCGGCCGGGATCCCGATCGACCAGAAGATCACCAAGGAGACCACCAAGTACGCGCTGCGCCGCGCGCTGGACGGGATCGTGCCCGCGCACGTGCTCAACCGGCGCAAGCTCGGCTTCCCGGTGCCGATCCGGATCTGGCTGCGCGACGAGATGTACGACTGGGCGCGCGGCATCATCAACGACTCGCAGACCGACGCGCTGCTGGACAAGCAGGCCGTGCTGGCGCTGCTGGACGAGCACAAGGCGGGCCAGTTCGACCGCAGCCGCCAGATCTGGGCGCTGCTGGTGTTCATGCTCTGGCACGGCATCTTCATCGAGCACCGGATCAAGCCCGAGGTGCCCGAGCCCGCCTACCCGGTCAAGATCTGAACCATGATTCATCACGTGCAGGTGGCGTGCCCGGCCGGCAGCGAGGACCGCGTCCGGGCGTTCTACCACGGCGTGCTCGGCTGGGAGGAGCTGCCCAAGCCGCCGCTGCTCGCGGTGCGGGGCGGGTGCTGGTTCCGGGTGCCCGGCGTCGGCGGTCCCGACGGTGAGCTGCACGTCGGCGTGGAAGCGGACTTCCGCCCCGCCCGCAAGGCGCATCCGGCCTTCGTGGCCGACGTCGACGCCGTGGCCGAGGCCGTCGGCGCCGCCGGCTACGAGGTGCACTGGGCCGACCCGGCGGAGATCCCCGGCCGGCGCCGCTTCCACACGTTCGACGCCGTGGGCAACCGGGTCGAGTTCCTCGACCGCTGAGCCGCCCCTCAGGCGTTGATGACCTCGCCGATCTCCACGGCGGCGTCCGTGCCGTAGGCGTCGGACACGCGCTTGAGGGCGCTCGCGGGGTCGAGCTGCCATTCCTGGGTGCCCACGGTCTCCAGCACCAGCACGGCGATCAGCGAACCGAGCTGCGCCGACCGCTCCAGGGTCAGGCCCCGGTGCAGCCCGGCGAGGAAACCGGCCCGGAAGCCGTCCCCGACGCCCGTCGGGTCGGCCTTCGCGTGCTCGGGGACGGCGGCGACCTTGAACGACGTGCCGTCGGCGCCGACGATCTCGACCCCGTGCTCGCCGAGCGTGGTCACCCGGTAGGCGACCTCGCCGAGCACGTCGGACTCGCTCCAGCCCGTCTTCTGGCGCAGCAGCTCCCACTCGTAGTCGTTGGTGAACAGGAACTTCGCGCCCGCGACGAAGGCGCGCGCCTGCTCGCCGGTCATGCGCGCGAGCTGCTGGGACGGGTCGACCGCGAACTCGTAGCCGCGCTGGCGGCATTCCTCGGCGTGGCGGAGCATGCCGTCGGGGTCGTCGGGGCTGATCAGCACCGTGCCCAGCCCGCCGACGCGGTCGGCGATCGGCTTCAGCTCGATGTTGCGGGCCTCGGCCATCGCGCCCGCGTAGAAGGTCGCGATCTGGTTGAGGTCCTCGTCGGTGGTGCACACGAAACGGGCGGTGTGCGCGACCTCGGAGACGTGCACGCCGGAGGTGTCGACGCCGTGACGCTCCAGCCAGGCGCGGTAGTCCGCGAAGTCGTCGCCGACCGCGCCCACCAGCACCGGCGCCACACCCAGCACGCCGAGGCCGAAGGCGATGTTGGCGCCGATCCCGCCGCGCCGGACGACGAGGTCGTCGGCGAGGAAGCTCAGCGAGATGCGGTGCAGCTGGTCCGCGACGAGCTGTTCGGCGAATCTGCCAGGGAAGTGCATGAGATGGTCGGTTGCGATACTGCCGGACACCGCGATCTTCGCGTTTCCTGCCACCAGTGCTCCCTGCTGTTACGAAGTTACCCGCCGGTCATAGCCCGTCGGAGGTAATTCAGCGCCGCGCAACGACCCTACCCTCAAGTAAGGGCCTAGCGTCGCCGTCGTGACCACGTCGACCGAACCCGAGAACCTCGCAGAGCTGATCAGCGACTGCGCCGACATCCCAGCGGGCCTGCGGGTCCGGCGGGAAGCCACACCCCGTCCGCCGGCCCCGCGAGGCTGGTCCGTGGACGAGGCGTGCCACTCCACCGTCGCCGACCTGGACGACTACGCCTGACTTCCCGCCACGAGCGCAGGAAAACGGGCGCTGGTCACAAGTGAAGTGACCAGCGCCCGTTTCGTGTCCGGATCAGTGGAAAGAGTCGCCGCAGGCGCAGGAGCCGGTGGCGTTCGGGTTGTCGATCGTGAAGCCCTGCTTCTCGATCGAGTCCACGAAGTCGATCACGGCCTCCTGGACGTACGGCGCGCTCATCCGGTCGACGGCCACACGCAGGCCGTTGAAGTCGCGGAACAGGTCGCCGTCGAGCTCGCGCTCGTCGAAGAACAGTTGGTAGCGCAGACCCGCGCAGCCGCCCGGCTGCACCGCGATACGCAGGTGCATGTCGTCGCGGCCCTCCTGCTCGAGCAGGGCCTTCGCCTTGGCAGCGGCGGCGTCGGTCAAGGTCACGCCGTGAGTGGCTTCGGTCTGCGGGGCGCCGGTCTCAGCGGTCGTCATGGCTCTCCCTCGGTGTTGCTGGGGTGGGCAGGGGTGCCTCCTGAACCGGATCAACACTCCCAGGGCCCGTTCTGTTCCCTGCCGTGGCGTTATGTTCATGGTCGCACATGTTTCGACCGGCTGAACACCGACGGTGCGGTCTGGAATATCCTGGCTGCGTGAGGTTTCTACGTCGCAGCAGCGCAACCACCGAGGACAGCCCGGAGAACGAGGCGGCCGAGGTGGCCGAAAGCGTCGAATCTCACAGGGCGAACTACACGCCGGGCAAGGGCAAGCCCACCCCGAAGCGCAAGGAAGCCGAGGGCAAGCGCCGCGGCCCGGTCGCTCCGCCGCCGCGCACGATGCGCGAGGCGATGAAGCGCAACAAGGAGCTGCGCAAGGCCAACCCGGTCAGCAAGGAAGACCGTCGCGCCGCCGCCAAGGAGCGGCAGGCGCGCATGGCCGCCGGTGACGAGCGCTACCTGCTGCCGCGGGACAAGGGCCCGGTCAAGGCGTACGTGCGGGACCTGGTCGATGCGCGGCGCAACCTGCTGGGGCTGTTCATGCCGCTGGCGGTGCTGGTGTTCGTCGCGATGCTCGTGCCGTACCCGCGCATCCAGACCTACGCCACGCTGATCTGCATGGTGATGCTGCTCGCGATGGCCGTCGAGGGCTTCCTGTCCGGCCGGCGGATCGCGCGGCTGGCGCGGGAGAAGTTCCCGAAGGAGACGGTCAACGGCCGCTCGGTCGGCTGGTACGCCTTCGTCCGGGCCACGCAGATCCGCAAGCTGCGCATGCCCAAGCCGCGCGTGCAGCCCGGCGAAGCGGTGAGCTGACCGGCGCCGGCGAGCACACGCCTCAGCGCGCCGAGGTCAGCACCTGTTCGGCGACGACGAGGTCGTGCGGATAGGTGACCTTGAAGTTGCGTTCCTCACCCGGCACCCACCGCACCGGCAGCGACGAGAACCGCTCCATGACCGACGCGGTGTCGGTGCCTTCGAAGCCTTCCCGCGCCGCCTGTTCGTAGGCCTCCAGCAGCGGACGCGCCCGGAAGCCCTGCGGAGTCTGGGCGCGCACGACGGTGCCGTCGGGGCGGCCGGCGAGCAAGTCGCCCTCCCCCGCCGCGTGGATGTCGTCGGCGGCCAGTCCGGGCATCGCGCCGCCGTGTTCCCGTGCCGAGGCCAGCACGGCGTTGATCAGCGCGGGGGTGACCAGCGGCCGTGCCGCATCGTGGATGAGCACGGCGTCGATGACGTTCTCGTCGATGCGCGTCGCCAGGTGCCGCAGGGCGCGCAGCTCGGACTCCTGCCGCGTGCGTCCACCGTGGACGACCTCGACGGCCGCGCCGTCCACCTCGTGCTCGAGCACCGCTTTCACGAGCTCGTCGTCCTGCGGTCGCACGACCAGCACGATCGCCCCGATCGCCGGGACCCGCGCGAACGACCCGATCGACCACGACACGATCCGGCGCCCGGCCAGCGGCAGGTACACCTTGTTCAGGCTCGCCCCGACGCGTGTGCCCGCCCCGCTTGCCAGGACCACACCGGCGGCGAACGGGATCCCTCGTGGTGTCGGCACGAGGCGGATCATACGGAGCCGCGGGACACTCACCACCGTCACTCGGCCGGACGGCTAGATTGCCCCCGTGACTCCTGAGTTTCCCGCCGTGCCGCAGCCCGACGAGCCCACCCGTGCGCTGGCCCGCAGCCGCCACGCCGCGCTGGCCAAACCCGCGGGGTCACTCGGCACGCTCGAGGATCTCGGTGCCTGGGTGGCCGCGTGCCAGGCCGCCTGCCCGCCCCGCCCGTTCACGCGGCCGCGCGTGGTGATCTTCGCCGGGGACCACGGGATCGCGGCCAAGGGCGTCTCGGCGCAGCCCGCCGGGACGACCGCGCGGCTGTTCACCACGCTGCTCGACGGGAACGGGGTCACCAACGCGCTCGCGTCGGTCGCGGGAGCGGGTCTGCGGGTCGAGGACATCGCCGTGGACGCCGACACGCCCGGTGCGAAATTCAAGGTGCGCAAGGGTTCCGGCTCGATCGACGTCGAGGACGCGCTGAGCGCGGACGAGGTCGCGGCCGCGCTCAAGGCGGGCGCCGACATCGCCGACGCCGAGATCGACTCCGGCGCCGACCTGCTCGTCGCGGGCGATCTCGGGGTCGGCGTGACCACGCCGTCGTCCGTGCTGATCGCCGCGCTCACCGGCACCGAACCGGTCGCCGTCGTCGGTCGCGGGTCCGGGATCGACGACAACGCCTGGATGCGCAAGGCCACCGCGATCCGGGACGCGCTCCGCCGCGCGCGAGCCGTGCTCACCGATCCGGTCGCGCTCCTGCGTACCGCCGGCGGCGCGGACCTCGCGGCGATGACCGGTTTCCTCGCGCAGGCCGCGGTCCGGCGCACCCCGGCGCTGATCGACGGGCTGCCCGCGGCGGCCGCCGCACTGGTCGCCGAGGAACTCGCGCCGAACGCGCGCTGGTGGTGGCTGGCCTCGCACCGCTGCACCGAGCCCGCCCACGCGATCGCGCTGGACCACCTCGACCTCAGCCCGGTGCTCGATCTGCACATCGGGCTGGGCCAGGCCTCGGGCGCGCTGGCCGCGCTCCCCCTGCTGCGGATGGCGGCCCACCTGCTCAGCGACGTCGCCGAAATGCCGTGAGGGACCCGTTCCTGGCGCTCTGAGCCAGGAACGGGTCCCTCACGGGAACAGGTCAGGACAGTTTGTGCATCCAGCCGTGCGGGTCGGGGCGGGTGCCCTCCTGGATGCCGGTCAGCTCGGCGCGCAGCTTCATGGTCAGCTCACCGGGCTCGCCACCGTTGACGAGGAACTCGCCTTCGGCGTGCTTCACCCGGCCGACCGGCGTGATCACGGCGGCGGTACCGCACGCGAACACCTCGGTCAGCTCACCCGAGGCCGCCGCCTTCTCCCACTCCTCGGTGGAGATGCGGCGCTCCTCGACGGCGAGGCCGTTGTCCTTGGCCAGCTGCAGCAGCGAACTGCGGGTGACGCCGGGAAGCAGCGAACCGCTCAGCTCGGGCGTGACCACCTTCGCGTCGGCACCCGAGCCGAAGACGAAGAACAGGTTCATCCCGCCCATCTCCTCGACCCAGCGGCGCTCGTTCGCGTCGAGCCACACCACCTGATCGCAGCCCTGCTCCACGGCCTGCGCCTGAGCGAGGAAGGACGCCGCGTAGTTGCCCGCGCACTTCGCGAACCCGGTGCCGCCGGGCGCGGCACGCACGTACTCGGTGGACAGCCACACGCTCACCGGCTTCACGCCGCCGGTGAAGTAGCTGCCCGCGGGCGAGCCGATGAGGATGTAGAGGTACTCGCTCGCCGGCGCGTTCACGCCGAGGCCCACCGAGGTGGAGATCATGAACGGCCGCAGGTACAGGGTCTCGCCCGGGGTGCCGGGCACCCACCGGTTGTCCACCGCGATCAGCTCGTGCAGCGATTCCACGAACAGCTCCTCGGGCAGTTCCGGCATCGCGAGCCGGCGCGCGGAGGTGCGGAAGCGGGCCGCGTTGGCATCCGGCCGGAACGCGGCGATGGAACCGTCGGGCTGGCGGTAGGCCTTGAGACCCTCGAAGATCGCCTGGCCGTAGTGCAGCACGGACGTGGCCGGGTCCAGCGTGACGGGCTCGTAGGCGCGCACGGCACCGTCGTGCCAGCCGCGCTCGGTGCTGTAGCGGATCGTGACCATGTTGTCCGTGAAATACGTCCCGAAGCCCGGGTTCGCCAGTACCTCGGCTACACGCTCCGCGGAGGCGGGAGACGTGTTCGGGGTACGGGTGAAGGGCATCGTGGTCGTCATTCGATCAGAATATCTCTTTGTTGGACGTCCGAGAATTCCTCCTCCCCTACGATGAGGGCGTGACCACCAACAGTGTCTCCGCTGGCACCGGCTCCGACGTGCGGACTTTCCTGGCGGCCGCGCTGCTCACCTTCGGCACCGGCGTGCTGGTGCTGGACGGCTACATCATGCTGGACGTGTTCGGCGGCATCCTCGGTCTCGTCGGCGCCGTCTTCGGGATCGTCTGGTGGCGCAGCAAGTTCGACAAGGTGTTTCCGCGCGACCTGCCGGTGAAGGCGGTCGTCATTCTGGCGGTCGTGGACGCGGTGCTGACCCTGCTCGCGTTCCTGTTGATCGCCTAGCCACCACCGCGACGGCGATCACCGCGACCGCGAGCAGCAGATACAGCGGCGGCAGCCACGCCAGCAGGGTGATCGCGAATGCCGCGCCGAGCACCGCGCGCACGTCCCGGCGCCGCATCGACAACGTCAGCAGGCTGCTGATCAGCACCTCCGCGAGCGCGATCGCCGCGGCCAGCAGCAGCGCCCGCACCGGATCCAGCAGCGCCGCGCCCACCGCGGCGGCCAGCCCGCCCGCGACCGGCGGCAGGTCACCACGTGTCTCGCGGAACGCACCCAACGCGGCCGACACCGTCGCGATCACCGCGACCCCGGCGAGCAGCGGTTCGATCGGCTGACCGTCCACAGCGGCCAGCAGATCGCGCAGCGGCACGCCGGAGAGTCCGAGCCGGACCGGGCCGAGCTGGTACAGGGCCACCCCGCACACCACGAGCGCGGCTCCGACCGATCCGGCCAGCCACCAGTTCACCTTGGCCTCGCGGCGATACAGCAGCGGGAACAGCGCCGCACCCGCGGCGAACATCCCCGTCGCGCCCGGGCCGCCGCCGGTCCCGCGCTCGGGTGAAATCGCCAGACAGAGCGCGATCAGGCCGGCACCGACGACGAGCAGGATCCCGAGCACCCACGCCCGCAGGAACCGGGGCAGCGCGACACCGAACGTGCTAGCCACGGTCACCACCAGCACGAACGCGACGGCGGCGAACGCGCGATGCCCGGGCACGAGGTAGGCGCCGAACACCGACGCGTACACGGGCACGACGGCCAGCCGTACCGCGTACCGCGCGCCCCCGACCAGCGGCTCGGCACGCTCGGGCACCGGGGCCGGCCGCGCGGCGCACCACGCGAGGATCCCGGCCAGCGCCACCCCGGCGGGCAGCCACCAGCCTGCGGCCGCGGCTCCGGCCGCCACGGCGATCAGCAGCCCCGCACCCAGCCGCACGGCCGCCACCTGCCTTTCTGCACTCTTTCACCGCTCATTAGCATGGCTCACGATTGACATCCACCTCAGTGCGCGAGGAGCCATAAGTGACCGTGCCGAAGTTTGCCCTGTACGAGAACGCCGAGACCGCGCTGGCCAAGAGTCGCGCCGAGGTCGTGGTGATCGGCCTGCTCCAGGGCGAGAAGGCGGGCGTGCTCGCACCCGGCGCGGAGGCCGTGGACAAGGCGTTCGACGGGAAGCTCGAAAGCGTGCTGTCCTCGCTGGGCGCGAGCGGCAAGGCCGAGGAGATCGTCAAGGTGCCGACGCTGGGCAAGCTCGGCGCGGACATCGTCGTCTCGGTCGGTCTCGGCAAGCCGGGCGAGGACGGCGGCGTCAGCGCGGAGCAGGTGCGCCGCGCGCTGGGTGCGGCCGCGCGCTCGCTGGCCGGCACCGCCCGCGCGCTCGTGTTCCCGTCCACGCTGGACCTGCAGGCCGCGGTCGAGGGCACCGCGTTGGGCGCGTACAAGTTCACCGCCTACAAGTCGGAGCCGGGCGACGCGCCGCTGGCCGCGGCCGAGTTCGTGCAGCCCGCCGAGGGCACCGCGCGGGCGCACAAGGCCACGCTCAAGGCGGCCACCGCGATCGCCGAGTCGGTGATCATCGCGCGTGACCTCATCAACACCCCGCCCAACGACCTGTTCCCCGCCTCGTTCGCCGAGCGCGCGAAGAAACTGGCCGACGAGGCCGGTCTCGACTTCGAGGTGCTCGACGAGAAAGCCCTGAAGCGCAAGGGTTTCGGCGGCATCCTCGGCGTCGGCGGCGGTTCGTCGCGACCGCCTCGGCTGCTGCGCGTCGGCTACAAGGGACCGAAGGCGGGCAAGAAGATCGCCTTGGTCGGCAAGGGAATCACGTTCGACTCGGGCGGTATCTCGATCAAGCCCGCGGCCAACATGGACCACATGACCTCCGACATGTCCGGCGCCGCGGCGGTGCTGGCGTCGGTGGTGCTGGCGGCGAAGCTCAAGTACCCGCTGGAGGTCACCGCGCACATCCCGCTCGCGGAGAACCTGCCCTCGGGCACGTCGTACCGGCCCGGTGACGTGCTGAGCATGTACGGCGGCAAGACGGTCGAGGTGCTCAACACCGACGCCGAAGGCAGGCTGGTACTGGCCGACGCGATCGTGCGCGCCGCCGAGGAGGACCCGGACTACCTGATCGAGACCTCGACGCTGACCGGCGCGCAGATCGTGTCGCTGGGCAACCGCACGGCCGGGATCATGGGCTCGGACGAGTTCCGGGACCGGGTCGCCGCGATCGCCCAGGCCACCGGCGAGGGCGGTTGGCCGATGCCGTTGCCCGACGAACTGCGCGGCGACCTCGACTCGCGGATCGCGGACCTCGCCAACGTCACCGGCCACCGCTGGGGCGGGATGCTCGCCGCCGGGATCTTCCTGCGCGAGTTCGTCGCCGACGGTCTGCCGTGGGCGCACATCGACATCGCGGGCCCGTCGTTCAACACCAGCGGCCCGTGGGGCTACACCGGCAAGGGCGGCACGGGCGTGCCGGTCCGGACCATCGCAGCCGTGCTGGCGGACATCGCCGACGCAGGCTGACAGGCCGCGAAGGCCCCTCACCGGCGACGGGAAGCGCAGCCGAGCAAACGCCAGACCTCCCACACCCGACCGGGACCGGAAAAAGATGCCTCGCCGGCGGGCAGGCTCCGGGATGACCTTCGGGAACGCGGTCATCTCGCCTTGGGAGGTGGGTCGCCGGGAGGGCGGCTTCGTTTGTTTGCTTACTTGCCTTGGTTCTTCATGCGCTGTGTGTATTCGCGCATTCGCTTCGGGTAACCGACCTTCGCGACTTCGTACACGGGGATTCCGTGCTTGCGGCCGAACCGCTGCGCTTCGTCCAGGCTGCCGATGCGGCGGCGGGTCCATTCCCCGTCGTGCGCGATGAGCACCACCGTCGTCTCGGTGACGCTGGTGCGGGGCTCGACGTAGGCCTCCACGCCGCGCCGCGCGGCCGACCACGTCTCGAGGTGCCGGGTGTCACTCTCGCTGGCCCGGCGCATCGTGCCTGGCCTGCGTTTCCTGCGCAGCGAGTCGAACAGACCCACCTCGACCACCCCATCTCCGACTGCTTCGTCACACCATTATCCCGGTGATCACGAATGCGCCGAGTAACACACCCGGCTACCTCGCAAGCATGAAGTCCCTAGTGACAAGATGATGAGGGCCAAGACGTAATGCGACGCTAAGACGACGCTCATCGAGGAGAATTGACGTGACCGACACCTCCGCCGACCTGGTGATCCTTGGTGGCGGATCGGGCGGCTACGCCGCGGCTTTCCGCGCGGCAGAGCTAGGCCTTTCCGTAATCCTGATCGAGAAGGACAAGCTGGGCGGAACCTGCCTGCACCGTGGCTGCATTCCGACCAAGGCGCTCCTGCACGCGGCGGAGGTCGCGGACACGGCACGTGAGGGCGAGCAGTTCGGCGTCAAGACCACCCTCGAGGGCATCGACATCGCGGGCGTCAACAAGTACAAGGACCAGATCGTTTCGCGGCTCTACAAGGGCCTGCAGGGACTGGCCAAGGCCCACAAGGTCACTCTCGTGGAAGGCACCGGCACCTTCGTCGGCGGCACCAGCGTCGAGGTCGAGGGCACCCGCTACACCGGCAAGAACCTCTTGCTCGCCACCGGCTCCTACTCCAAGACGCTGCCCGGCCTCGAACTCGGCGGCCGCGTCATCGCCAGTGAGGAAGCGCTGTCGCTGGACTACATCCCGGAGAAGGTCGTCGTGCTCGGCGGCGGCGTCATCGGGGTCGAGTTCGCCAGCGTGTGGGCCTCCTTCGGGGTGGACGTCACCATTGTGGAAGCACTGCCGAGGCTCGTTCCGAACGAGGACGAGTTCGCCTCCAAACAGCTCGAGCGGGCCTTCCGCCGCCGCAAGATCGCCTTCAAGACCGGCGTGAAGTTCACCGGCGCCAAGCAGGACGACAACGGCGTGAGCGTGTCCCTGGAATCGGGCGAGACGCTGGAAGCCGATCTGCTGCTCGTCGCCGTCGGCCGCGGCCCCAACACCGCCGGCCACGGCTACGAGGAGGCCGGGGTCCGGATGGAGCGCGGTTTCGTGCTCACCGACGACCGGCTGCGCACCAACCTGCCCAACGTGTACGCCGTCGGCGACATCGTGCCGGGCCTTCAGCTCGCGCACCGCGGCTTCCAGCAGGGCATCTTCATCGCCGAGGAGATCGCGGGCCTGAACCCCCGCGCGATCGACGAGTCCGGTATCCCGCGCGTCACCTACTCCCACCCCGAGGTCGCCTCCGTCGGCCTGACCGAGGCCGCCGCCAAGGACAAGTTCGGCGCCGGGGTCACGACGTTCACCTACGACCTCGCGGGCAACGGCAAGAGCCAGATTCTCAAGACTTCCGGCGCGGTGAAGCTCGTGAAGGCGCCGGACGGCCCGGTGGTCGGCCTGCACCTGGTCGGCGACCGCGTCGGCGAGCTGATCGGGGAAGCCCAGCTGATCTACAACTGGGAAGCCTTCCCCGAGGACGTCGCGCCGCTCGTCCACGCCCACCCCACCCAGACCGAGGCCCTCGGCGAAGCACACCTTGCCCTTGCCGGCAAGCCGCTGCACGTGCACAGCTGACGCGAACCTCTACCGCCACAGACCACAGCAACAAGATTCAAAGGGAGTCAGCGAACGATGGCCTACTCCGTCACATTGCCGGAGCTCGGGGAGAGCGTCACGGAGGGCACAGTCACCCGGTGGCTGAAGCAGGAAGGTGAGACGGTCGCGGTCGACGAGCCGCTACTGGAGATCTCCACCGACAAGGTCGACACCGAGGTCCCCTCGCCCGTCGCGGGCACGCTGCAGCGGATCGTCGCCAAGGAGGACGAGACCGTCGAGGTCGGCGGCGAGCTCGCGGTGATCGACGACGGTTCCGGCGGAGGCTCCGCCGCACCGGCCGCGCCCGCCGAGCCCGCGCAGCAGGCGCAGCCGGAGCCCGAGCCCGAGCCCGAGCCGCAGCAGGCCCCGCAGGGCTCGCCCGCGGTGGACGGTGCGCCGAAGCCGACCGCGCAGCCCGCGCCGAGCGGGTCCGCGCAGGGCACCCCGGTCACCCTGCCCGAGCTGGGCGAGAGCGTCACCGAGGGCACCGTCACCCGCTGGCTCAAGCAGGTCGGTGACTCGGTCGCGGTCGACGAGCCGCTGCTGGAGATCTCGACCGACAAGGTCGACACCGAGGTCCCCTCGCCCGTCGCGGGCACGCTGCTGGAGATCAGCGTGAACGAGGACGAGACGGTCGAGGTCGGTGGCAAGCTCGCCGTCATCGGTGACGCCTCCGCCGCGCCCGCCGCTCCGGCGCCCGCGCCGCAGCCCGAACCGGAGCCGAAGCCCGAGCCCACGCCGGCTCCGCAGCAGCAGGCGCCTGCCCCGCAGGCACCGGCCCAGCCCGCCACGCCGCCCC
>NZ_JAAXLS010000023.1 GCF_012328925.1 Amycolatopsis acididurans | reverse complement strand
CGCGAGTCCGCCGTTCCCAGCGCCCGAGTCCAGACTTCCGTGCGCCCGAGTCCGGCCTTCCGGTGCGCGAGTCCGGCGTTCCGTGTGCGCGAGTTCAGACTTCCGTGCGCGCGAGTCTGGACTTCCACGCGTCCGAGTTGGCATTTCGGGCACACGGATCGCCGGACTCAGGCGCAGGGATCGCCCGACTCGGGCGCTCGGAAGGCCCGACCCGCGTGCACGGATCGTCCAACTCGCGCGCACGGATCGGCCGACTCAGGCGCCCGGGACGCTCAACTCGCGCGCACGGAACGCCGGACTCGAGCGCACGGAACGCCCAACTCGCGGGGGCGCACGGATCGCCGGACTCGCGCGCACGGAACGGTGGACTCGGGCGCAGGGAAAGCTGGACTCGCGGGTTAGAAGTGGAGGGGGGTTGGGGGGAGTTTGGCGGCGACGGCGTCGGAAACCTCTTGCAGGGGGCCGGTTCCGGCCGAATCCGGCACCGTCAGGCCGATGTAGACGTCGCGGTCGACCACGTACCAGGTCGACGAACCCTCGCCTTCCACCGGCAGCCACTGCACGCCGGACACCACGCGCAGCTGCGCGGTCGGCGTCAGCTCCGGCGGCCGCTCCAGCCCGCACCGCAGCACGATGGCGTCCGGCTGGCCCCACGCGACCGTCGCCTCGGGCGCCGGCGCCGCCAGCTCGCGGCGCTTGAGCGTCGCGCCGTTGGAGATCAGATCGGCGGGCAGCGCGGGGATCAGGGTCGCGCAACTCGGCGAACCCGCCTGCGGCGCGGGCACCGGCACCAGCGCGAGCTGGCCGGAGTTCTGCTGGTCGTTGCGGCCTGACTGCGCTACCAGACTCACCACGGCGACCGCGGCGGCCAGCGCGACCGCGAGCACCGCGGCCAGCAGCATCAGGCGTCGCGGCGGCGCGCCCGTCGAATCGGTGTCCGGCACGGTCTTACAGGTGCACGACCGGGCAGGTCAGCGTGCGCGTGATGCCCTCGACGCCCTGCACTTTCGCGACCACGAGCTGCCCGAGCTGGTCGACGGTCTCGGCCTCGGCGCGCACGATGACGTCGTAGGGACCGGTCACGTCCTCCGATGAAGTGACGCCGGGGATGCCCGCGATCTCCCCGGCGACCGCGGCGGCCTTGCCGACTTCGGTCTGGATCAGGATGTATGCGTGAACCACGGCGCGCCCCTTCGTCTTCTTCAGCGAACTCAAGGTAGGAACGTGGAAGCAACCTACCTCAACCGGTAGACGATAGGTGATCAGACATTCCGACTTACGAGGGACGGAGGTAGCGCGTGTCGTCACGCAACGTGCCGGACGCCGGTTCGGTCGCCGAGCTGGGTGAGTTCGGCTTGATCCGCGCCGTGACCGAGAACCGAAGACAGCCCGCGAGCACGCTGCTCGGTCCCGGCGACGACGCGGCGATCGTCGCGACGCCCGACGGCCGGGTCGTGGCGAGCACCGACGTGCTGGTGCAGGGTGTGCATTTCCGGCTCGACTGGTCCACCCCGGAACAGGTCGGGCGCAAGGCGGTCGCGGTCAACCTCGCCGACATCGCGGCCATGGGCGCGGTGCCGACGTCCGTGCTGGTCGGGCTGGCCTGCCCCGGTGACACCCCCACGAACCTGATCACCGAACTGGCCGACGGGATGTGGGCCGAAGCAGGCCGGGCCGGCGCCGGTCTCGTCGGCGGCGACATGGTGCGATCCGACCAGCTGGTGATCAGCATCACCGCATTGGGTGATCTGCGTGGGCGTGAGCCGGTCAAACGGTCCGGCGCCCGGCCCGGCGACGTCGTCGCGGTGTGCGGTCGGCTCGGCTGGGCCGCTGCCGGACTGGCCGTCCTGCATCGCGGGTTCCGGTCACCGATCGGCGCGGTCAACGCGCAGCGCTGCCCGGAACCGCAGTACGCCGCCGGGCCCGCCGCGGCCGAGGCCGGCGCGACCGCCATGATCGACGTGTCCGACGGGCTGCTGGCCGATCTCGGGCACATCGCGGAGAGCTCGAACGTCGGCATCGACGTGCGCACCGATCTGCTGGAGGTGCCGCAGCGCCTGGTGGACGTGTCGACCGCACTGGGGGGCGACCCGCTGCACTGGGTGCTCACCGGCGGCGAGGACCACGCGCTCGCGGCCACCTTCCCCTCCTTCGCCGACCTGCCCGAGGGCTGGCGCCGGATCGGCGCGGTGACCATGCCGGACTCGGGGCTGACCGTGGACGGCGGGCCGTACCGGGGCGAGAAGGGCTGGGAGCACTGGAGGTGATGGAGCTTCGCGTGACACCGTTCGACGATCCCGACTCCGTCAAGCTCATCGCCGAGGTACAGCAGGAGTACGTCGTGCGCTACGGCGACCAGGACAAGACCCCGGTCGAACCGGCGGAGTTCGCGCCGCCGCACGGGTTGTTCCTGGTCGGCTACGCCGGCGGTGAACCCGTCGCGTGTGGCGGCTGGCGTGCGCGGCAGAACCCGACGGGCGCCGAGATCAAGCGCATGTTCGTGGTGAATTCCGCGCGGGGTAAGGGTTTCGCGCGCCAGGTACTCGCCGAACTGGAGCGCACGGCGGCGCGCGCCGGGCACCGGCGGATGGTGCTGGAGACCGGTTTGAACCAACCCGAGGCGATGGCGCTGTACCAGTCCTCGGGGTACGAGAAGATCCCGCAGTTCGGCGTCTACAAAGGAACGACGCTGAGCGTGTGCTTCGGCAAGGACGTCACGCCGGAGTCAGCCGGAGCATGACGGCCCCGTGCGCGGGCACCGTCGCCCGTGCGCTCGGCACGTCCTTGTGCAGCCACAGATCCCGCACCCGCCACCGGCCCGCGATGTCCGCCGACATCGTCGCGGGTGTGTCGCCGCGGTTGAGCAGGACGACCGCGTAACCACCGCCGGACAACGGTTTGCCCCACACGTCGAGGGCGCCGTTCGTGGACAGCCTGCGGCCCTGCGTTCCCGCGAAGTCCTGGTCGACGGCGATGACCTCCGGGTTCTCCAGCGTCGCCAGGTCGTCGGCGGACGGTGCGGTACCGACGAACAGCGGCGCGTTGAGCACCGCCCACATGCTGAAGTGCGCGCGGTCCTCCTCCGGTGTGAGCGTGCCGTTGCCGATCTGCAGCATGTCCGGGTCGTTCCAGGCGCCGGGGCTGCCCGTGGCCACCTCCGCCTGCTGTTCGATCGTGGCGGTGACCGAGTTCCAGTCCGGGGTCAGGTCGTAGGTGGTGCGCCACATGTTCGCCACGCCGCGGCCCCAGTTCCACGGCTGCTGGACGCCGTATTCGGAGATCGAGTAGAGGATCGGCCGCCCGGTGCGCTGGAGTTCGTCGCGCATCTTCGCGAACGCGGTCCGTTCGTCGAGACCGTCGTGGGTGTCGGCGTAACACCAGTCGTACTTGAGGAAGTCCACGCCCCAGGCCGCGAAGGTCCGCGCGTCCTGACCTTCGTGCCCGAGCGAGCCGATTCCCGTTGCGGGATAACCACTGTTGTACATCGCGCAGGTGCCGCTGCCCGGTACCGCGTAGATCCCGAACAGCAGACCGCGCGAATGCACGTAGTCCGCGAGCGCGGCGATGCCGTGCGGAAACCGCTCCGGATCGGGCCGCAGCGAACCGTCCGCGGCGCGCGTGAGGTCCTGCCAGCAGTCGTCGACCACGACGTAGCGGTATCCCGCGTCGCGCATCCCGGTGCGCACGAGGGTGTCCGCGGCGTCGCGCACGACCTGTTCGTTCAGGCCGTCGCAGCCGACCTGGTTCCAGCTGTTCCAGCCCATCGGCGGGGTGGCGGCGAGGCCGTTGTGCAGGTCGTCGCCGGGGCCCGAGGGCCAGATCAGCGATGCCGCGAGCGTCACGGCGGCGAGGACTATCCGGCCGAGCATGCTCGTGATCCAATCGCACGGGAAGTGAGTTTGTAGTGATTGGAGCCGTCGTGGCGATTTACGCACTGGGGGATCGCGTGCCCCAGATCCATCCGCAGGCCTATGTGCATCCGGATGCGACGGTGATCGGCGACGTGCGGATCGGCGCGTACGCCTCGGTGTGGCCGCAGACGGTGCTGCGCGGCGACCACGGTTACATCGAGATCGGGGAGCGGTCGAACATCCAGGACGGGTGCGTCGTGCACACCACCGCCATCGAGCCCACAATCCTCGGCCCGGGTTCGGCGATCGGCCACGCGGTGCACGTCGAGGGCGCGAGGATCGGCACGGGCTGCCTGCTCGCGTCGGGTTCGGTGGTGCTCAACGGCACCGTGATCGAGGACGGCGGCATGGTCGGGGCGGGCGCGGTGCTGTCCTACCGCTCCAACGTCCCGTCCGGCCACATCGCGCTGGGCGTTCCGGCGAAGACCCGGCCGAACACGTCCTTCGGGCCCGACCAGATCCAGAACGTCGTGGAGAGTTATGTCAAGCGCGCCCAGGAGTTCCGCGAGCACCTGCGGCGGCTGGACTGACAATTCCCACGGCACACGGCTGTCCGTCTCCCCGGGCCGAAGGGTGCGGAGGCAAGCGCTAAAGTCGCCGCCGTGACTGCGAAACCGCTGCCCGAGGTCGTCGAAGCAGGGTGGGCCGAAGCGCTCGCCCCGGTCGCGGACCGGATCGCCAGAATGGGCGAGTTCCTGCGCGCGGAGATCGCGGCGGGGCGACGGTACCTGCCCGCGGGGGAGAACGTGCTGCGGGCGTTCCAGCAGCCGTTTTCCGAGGTGCGGGTGCTGATCGTCGGGCAGGATCCGTACCCGACGCCGGGGCATCCGATCGGCCTGTGCTTCGCCGTGGCGCCCGACGTGCGGCCGCTGCCCAAGTCGCTGATCAACATCTTCAAGGAGTACTGCGACGACCTGGGTCATCCGCAGCCGGCGTGCGGTGATCTGACGCCGTGGACGAAGCAGGGTGTGCTGTTGCTGAACAGGTCACTCACCGTGCGGCCGGGCGCGCCGAACTCGCACAAGGGCAAGGGCTGGGAGGAGATCACCGAGCAGGCGATCCGCGCATTGGCCGCGCGCGGCGGTCCGCTGGTCGCGATCCTGTGGGGCTCCAACGCGCGCAGCCTCAAACCGCTGCTCAACGGGGTGCCGTGCATCGAGTCCGTGCACCCGAGCCCGCTGTCGGCGCACAACGGCTTCTTCGGCTCCCGCCCGTTCTCCAAGGCGAACCAACTGCTGCAGGAGCAGGGCGCTGACCCGATCGACTGGAAGCTTCCCTAGGTACGCCGAAAGGCCCGGGGGACTGAGGTCCACCCGGGCCCTGGAAGAACCGCCAACGGTCAGCCGCGGACGACCTTGCCTGCCTTGAGGCACGAGGTACACACGTTCAGGCGCTTGCGCTGGGACAGACCGACCTTGGCGTGCACGGTCTGGATGTTCGGGTTCCAGCGGCGGTTGGTACGCCGGTGGGAGTGCGAGACCGCCTTGCCGAAGCCGGGTCCCTTGCCACAGACGTCGCACACGGCAGCCACGTCGAACTCCTTTGACATTCAGGGAAGACAAACCACGCCCAGCAGCGCTGAGCAACTCGACCATAGTAACGAGTGTCTTCGCGCCACCCGCGCCCGGGTCGATACGCTGCGGAGAGCCTGGGTGAGGAGGTCGTGCGTGCGGGCGCTGGACGAGACGGCGGTGAGGGCGTGGGCAGCGGCCTGCGTGCACAGTCTCGACGTGCTGCGACCCGCCATCAACGGCATCAACGTCTACCCGGTCGCCGATTCCGACACCGGCTCCAACCTCCTGCACACCATGGCCAGCGCCCGCGACGCACTCGTCACCGACAGTGAGGCGACCGGCGCCGGCCAGGCACTCGCCGCGCTCGCGAAGGGGGCCATCCACAACGCGCGCGGCAACTCGGGCGTCATCCTCTCCCAGGTCCTGCGCGGTCTCGCCGAATCCGCGGGCGACGCCACCGAGCTGGACGGGGCGGCCCTGGCGAAGGCGCTGCGCTACGCCGACAAGGCCGCGACCGAGGCCGTCGCCCGCCCCGTCGCGGGCACGATGCTCACCATCCTCCAGGCCGTGGCCGCCGCGACGAACGCGCACCAGTCGCTGCAGGACGTCGTCACGGCCGCCGCGAAGGCCGCCTCCGAGGCACTCGAGCAGACGCCCCAGCAGCTGCCCGTGCTCGCCTCCGCGGGCGTGGTGGACGCGGGCGCGCGCGGGCTGGTCGCCGTGTTCGACGCGCTCGCCGGTGTCGTCACCGGCACCGCCACCGAACTCGCCCACTCCTGCGAAGCCCACACCACCGCGGCGGAGGCCGAACCCGCTCCCTACGCCTGGGAGGTCATGTACCTGCTGGAGGACGTCCAAGACCCCGACCTGACCCCGTTCCGCCGCGTGCTGAGCGGTCTGGGCGACAGCGTCACGGTCGCGGGCGACGGATCCGGCGGATACGCGGTCCACGTGCACTGCGCCGACATCGGCGCGGCCATCGAGGCCGGCCTCGGCGTGGGCAGGCCCCGCCGCGTCCGCGTCGAGCCGCTCATCACGCCCACCCCGATCGAGGCGCCGGCCGGAGCGGACCGCACGGTCGTCGCGATCGTGCGCGGCGAGCCGCTCGCGGAACTGCTGCGCGAGGAGGGCGTCGCGGTCCTCGCGCCGGAAGCGGGCACCAAGCCGAGCGTCGAGGAGATGCTGGGGCTGATCACCGAGCGCGCGGTCGGCCACATCACGATCCTGCCCGGGGGGATGGACCTGACCGAGGCCGCCGATGCCACCGCGGGCCATCCGATGATCGGCGACCGCGAGGTGGTCGTCATCCCGTGCGCCTCGCCGGTGCAGGTGCTGGCCGCACTCGCCGTGCACGACCGGCAGCGGCGCGCGAACGACGACGTCGTGGCGATGGCCGAGGCCGCCGCGGCCACCCGGCGTGGCGAGCTCGTCGTCGCCCGCGAGGAGTCGATAACCTGGGTGGGCCGGGCGCACGCGGGCGATCTCATCGGGTTCGTGGACGGCGAGGTCGTGCTGGTCGAACCGCGGTCGGCGCCGAACCTGCTCGCGGCCGCGGTGACCGTCTGCGAACGGATGCTCGCCGCCGGCGGAGAGCTGCTGACCGTGCTGACCGGGGCGGCCGCGCCCGCGGGGATCGACGTGGAGCTGGCCGACCGGCTGCGCGAGACGCGGCCCGAGGTCGAGTTCGTGAGCTATCCGGGTGGCCAGACCGATGCCGTCCTGCTGATCGGCGTGGAGTGAACGTGGCAGTACTGAGTGACAAGCTGACCCCGCTGCTGGGCGCCAAGACCACCAAGGCGCTCACCGAGTCGCTGGGCATCGAGACGGTCAGCGACCTGCTGCGCCACTACCCGCGCCGCTATGCCCGCCGTGGCGAGCTGACCGACATCGCGGGGCTGGAGATCGGCGAGCACGCCACGGTGCTGGCGCGGATCGAACGCGTCGAGAAGCGCCGCATGAAGACCAAGAGCGGCTCGATCCTGGAACTGGTCATCACCGACGGGCAGCGCAGGCTCAACTGCGCGTTCTTCAACCAGGCCTGGCGGGAGAAGGAACTGCGGGTCGGCAAGACCGGGCTGTTCGCGGGCAAGGTCAACGCGTTCCGCAGCAAACTGCAGCTGGCCAACCCCGAGTACCAGCTGCTGGAGTCCGAGGACGAGTCCACAATGGACGACTTTCTCGCCCAGATCATCCCGGTGTACCCGGCGGCCGCGGGGCTGCCGTCGTGGTCGATCATGCGCTGCGTCCGGCAGGTGCTGGACATCCTCGAGATCGACGAGGACCAGATGCCGGAGCCGATTCTCCAGCGCCAGGGCCTGCTCAGCCTGGACGACGCGCTGCGCGGCATCCACCGGCCGGACAGCTGGGAAACCCTGGAGCGGGCGCGGCACCGGCTCAAGTGGGACGAGGCGATGGCCATCCAGCTGATCTTCGCGCAGCGGCGGTCCTCGGCGGTGTCCCGGCCCGCGCCCGCGTGCCCGCCGAAATCCGGCGGCATCCTCGAGGCGTTCGACAAGCGCCTGCCGTTCGAGCTGACCGCCGGGCAGCGCGAGGTGGGCGAGCACATCGCGGCCGACCTTTCCGGCGAGCATCCGATGAACCGGCTGCTGCAGGGCGAGGTCGGCAGCGGTAAGACCATCGTCGCGTTGCGCGCGATGCTGCAGGTCGTGGACGCCGGAAGGCAGGCGGCGATGCTCGCGCCCACCGAGGTGCTCGCGGCCCAGCACGCGCGCTCGTTGCGGGAGATGCTGGGCGATCTCGGGCAGGCGGGCGAACTCGGCGCCGCCGACGAGGCCACCAGGATCACCCTGCTCACCGGTTCGATGTCCACAAAGGAGCGCAAGCAGGCGTTGCTGGACGCGGCGAGCGGCGCGGCGGGCATCGTGGTCGGCACGCACGCGCTGATCCAGGACACGGTTTCCTTCGCGGACCTGGGTTTCGCCGTGGTCGACGAGCAGCACCGCTTCGGCGTGGAGCAGCGGGACGCGCTGCGTTCCCGCGGTGCCGACGGGACGAGCCCGCACGTGCTGGTCATGACGGCGACGCCGATTCCGCGGACGGTCGCGATGACGGTGTACGGCGACCTGGAAACGTCCTCGCTCAAGGAAATGCCGGTGGGCCGCTCGCCGATCGCGACCACGGTCGTGCCGGTCGCGGAGAAGCCCGCGTGGCTCGACCGGGTGTGGCAGCGCGTGCGCGAGGAGGTCCAGAAGGGACATCAGGCCTATATCGTGTGCCCGCGCATCGGTGACGAGCCGCCGTCGGACAAGAGCGACAAGCGCCCGCCGCTGGCCGTGCTCGACGTGGCACAGGAGCTGGAAGCCGGTCCGCTGCAAGGGCTGCGGCTCGGGATCCTGCACGGGCGGCTGCCCGCCGACGAGAAGGACGCGATGATGCGTGCCTTCACCGCCGCCGAACTCGACGTGCTCGTGGCCACCACGGTGATCGAGGTCGGCGTGAACGTGCCCAACGCCACCGCGATGGTGATCATGGACGCCGACCGGTTCGGGGTGAGCCAGCTGCACCAGCTTCGTGGCCGGGTGGGCCGCGGGAAGGTGCCGGGACTGTGCCTGCTCGTCACCGAAGCGCTCGACGGGACCTCCACCAGGGAACGGCTGGGTGCGGTCGAGTCCACAACGGACGGCTTCGAACTGTCCAGGCTGGACCTCGAACTGCGCCGCGAAGGCGACATCCTCGGTGCCGCGCAGTCCGGCAAGCGCTCCACGCTGAAGCTGCTTTCGTTGCTGCGGGACGAGGATCTGATCGCCGAGGCACGCGAAACCGCACAGGCCGTCGTTGGCGTCGATCCCGATCTGACGCAGAATCCCGAGCTGGCACACATGGTCGCGGCCGTGATCGACGAGGATCGTGCGGAGTATCTGGAAAAGAGCTAGAGGACCGCACGAAGCGAGCGCGACGCTCGATAGTGGTACAGCGTTTGTCCCGTCGCCGGCACGCGCGTCACCCTGACTTGTGATCAAATTTTCGGCACGAACAGTGACTTCCCTGGTGCTCTCCGTCGCCGTGACGCTGGTGTCCGCGCCCGGCGCACTGGCCGATCCCGGCCGGCAGGAAAACCCGCCCAGCTGGGGCCTCGACCGCGTGGACGGCAGCGCCGACGGGGTGTACCGCTACACCACCACGGCCGACACGGTGACGGCCTACGTGATCGACACCGGCGTCGACGCCAAGCAGCCGGAGTTCGAGGGCCGGGTCGAGCAGGGCAAGAACTTCGTCGAGGGCAACGACGACGCCGGCGACGGCAACGGGGACGGCACCCGGCTCGCGAGCATCCTCGGCGGCAAGGACTTCGGCGTCGCCAAGAAGGTGCACATCGTGCCGGTGCGGGTGCTCGACAACACCGGCAACGGCCGCCTGTCCAACATTCTCGCCGGGATCGACTGGGTGACCAAGAACGCCAAGCAGCCCTCCGTCGCGGTGCTGGGTATCGGCGGCCCGGCCAACGACGGCCTCGACAACGCCGTCCGCCAGCTCGCGGCCGTGATGCCGGTCGCCGTGCCCGCGGGCTGGACCGGCAGCGACGCGAGCCTGTCCTCGCCGGGGCGCGTGGCCGAGGCGCTGACGGTCGGCGCGACCGACTCGCACAACGCGGTCGCGCCCAAGTCCAACACCGGCCCCGGCATCGACGTGTTCGCGCCCGGTGTGGACATCCCCTCCGCGACCACCGGCGGTCCCGCCACCGCGTCGGGCACGTCCATGGCGGCGGCGTTCGTCGCCGGTGCTGCCGCTCTGTACCGGGCCGTGCACCCTGAGGCAACTCCCGCGGAAGTCGGCAAGGGAATCGTGGACGGTGCGTCGAAGAATGTTTTGACCTCCGTGCCGCAGGGCACCCCGAACCGGCTGCTCTGCACCGTTGCAGACGATTGAACCGTCCAAGAACTGAGATCGAACTCCCGCCTTCCGGGACAGGCAAGGTAACGTCAGCCTGCAACCGATCCGTACTCATCAGGAGGACCGGGCATGTTCCGGAAGGTACTCGTCGCGAACCGCGGCGAGATCGCAATTCGCGCGTTCCGCGCCGGCTATGAGCTTGGCGCGGGCACTGTGGCGGTTTTTCCCTACGAGGACCGCAACTCGCTGCACCGGCTGAAGGCCGACGAGGCGTATCAGATCGGTGCGCAGGGGCACCCCGTGCGCGCGTATCTGTCCGTCGAGGAGATCGTGGGCGCGGCACGCAAGGCCGGTGCCGACGCGGTGTACCCCGGCTACGGTTTCCTTTCGGAGAACCCGGATCTGGCCCGCGCATGCGAAGAGGCGGGGATCACATTCATCGGCCCGAGTGCCGACATCCTGGAGCTGACCGGTAACAAGGCTCGCGCGGTGGCCGCCGCCCGCGAGGCCGGCGTGCCGGTGCTGGGCTCGTCGGCGCCGTCGAGCGATGTGGACGAGCTGGTCGCGGCCGCCGACTCGGTGGGCTTCCCGGTGTTCGTCAAGGCCGTCGCCGGTGGTGGCGGGCGCGGGATGCGCCGCGTGGACGACCCCGCGCAGCTGCGTGAGGCGATCGAGGCCGCGGCGCGCGAGGCGGAGTCGGCCTTCGGCGATCCGACGGTGTTCCTGGAGAAGGCCGTCGTCGACCCCCGGCACATCGAGGTGCAGATCCTCGCCGACGGCGCGGGCAATGTGATTCATCTGTACGAACGCGACTGTTCGGTGCAGCGCAGGCATCAGAAGGTGATCGAGCTGGCGCCCGCGCCGAACCTCGATCCCGAGCTGCGCGACCGGATCTGCGCCGACGCGGTCGCGTTCGCGCGCAAGATCGGCTACCGCAACGCCGGTACGGTCGAGTTCCTGCTCGACAAGAGCGGCAACCACGTCTTCATCGAGATGAACCCGCGCATCCAGGTCGAGCACACGGTGACCGAGGAGGTCACCGACGTCGACCTGGTGCAGTCGCAGATGCGCATCGCGGCGGGGGAGACGCTGGCCGATCTCGGTCTGTCCCAGGAGAAGATCTACCTGCGTGGCGCGGCGCTGCAGTGCCGGATCACCACCGAGGACCCGGCCAACGGCTTCCGCCCGGACACCGGGATGATCAGCGCCTACCGCTCGCCGGGCGGGTCGGGCATCCGGCTCGACGGCGGTACCGCCTTCGCGGGCACCGAGATCAGCGCGCACTTCGACTCGATGCTGGTCAAGCTGAGCTGTCGTGGCCGCGACTTCAAGACCGCCGTGGGCCGCGCCCGTCGTGCCGTGGCGGAGTTCCGGATCCGCGGGGTGGCCACGAACATCCCGTTCCTGCAGGCAGTGCTGGACGACGAGGACTTCCGGAACGGGCGCGTCACGACGTCGTTCATCGAGGAGCGTCCGCACCTGCTGACCGCCCGGCATTCCGCCGACCGCGGCACGCGGCTGCTCACGTACCTGGCCGACGTGACGGTGAACAAGCCCAACGGCGAGCGCCCGAGGCTGATCGACCCGGCCAGCAAGCTGCCCGAGATCGGCAGCGGCGAGCCGCCCGCCGGTTCGAAGCAGAAGCTGACCGAGCTGGGCCCGGAGGGTTTCGCGCGCTGGCTGCGGGAATCCCCGACGATCGGCGTCACCGACACCACGTTCCGCGACGCGCACCAGTCGCTGCTGGCCACCCGCGTCCGCACCAAGGACCTGCTGGCCATCGCGCCGGCCGTGGCGCACACGACGCCGGAACTGCTGTCGCTGGAGTGCTGGGGCGGCGCCACCTACGACGTCGCGCTGCGGTTCCTCGCCGAGGACCCGTGGGAGCGGCTCGCGCAGCTGCGTGAGGCGGTGCCGAACATCTGCCTGCAGATGTTGCTGCGTGGCCGCAACACGGTCGGCTACACGCCTTACCCGACCGAGGTGACCAGCGCCTTCGTCGAGGAGGCCACCAGGACCGGCATCGACATCTTCCGGATCTTCGACGCGCTCAACGACGTCGAGCAGATGCGCCCGGCCATCGAGGCGGTGCGCGAGACCGGTTCCGCGGTCGCGGAGGTGGCGCTGTGCTACACCTCGGACCTCTCGGACCCGGCCGAGAAGCTGTACACATTGGACTACTACCTCAAGCTGGCCGAGCAGATCGTCGGCGCCGGCGCGCACGTGCTGGCGATCAAGGACATGGCTGGCCTGCTGCGGGCGCCGGCGGCGGCGAAGCTGGTGTCGGCGCTGCGCAAGGAATTCGACCTCCCGGTGCACATCCACACCCACGACACCGCGGGCGGTCAGCTGGGCACCTACCTCGCCGCGATCAACGCGGGCGCGGACGCGGTGGACGGCGCGGTCGCGTCGATGGCGGGCACCACGTCGCAGCCTTCGCTGTCGGCGATCGTGGCGGCGACCGACCATTCGGAGCGCCCGACCGGCCTGTCGCTGCGGGCGATCGGGAACCTGGAGCCGTACTGGGAGATCGTGCGCAAGATCTACGCGCCGTTCGAGGCGGGGCTCGCGTCGCCGACCGGGCGCGTGTACGACCACGAGATCCCGGGCGGGCAGCTGTCCAACCTGCGCACGCAGGCCCGTGCGCTGGGCCTGGGCGACCGGTTCGAAGACATCGAGGCGATGTACGCGGCGGCGGACAAGATCCTCGGCCACCTCGTCAAGGTCACGCCTTCGTCCAAAGTGGTCGGTGACCTCGCGCTGCACCTGGTCGGTGCGGGTGTCTCGCCGGAGAAGTTCGAGGCGGAGCCGGGCAAGTTCGACATTCCCGACTCGGTCATCGGCTTCCTGCGCGGCGAGCTGGGCGACCCGCCCGGTGGCTGGCCGGAGCCGTTCCGCAGCAGGGCGCTGGAAGGCCGCGCGGAGCCGAAGCCGGTCGCGGAACTGTCCGGCGAGGACCGCGAGGGCCTGGCGAACGACCGCCGCACGACGCTGAACCGGCTGCTGTTCCCGGCGCCGACGAAGGAGTTCGAGGCGCACCGCGAGGCCTACGGCGACACGAGTGTGCTGCCCAGCAAAGACTTCTTCTACGGGCTGCGCCCGGGCGAGGAGTACGCCGTCGACCTCGAACCGGGCGTGCGGCTGCTCATCGAGCTGGAGGCGATCGGTGAGGCCGACGAGCGCGGTATGCGCACCGTGATGTCCACGCTGAACGGTCAGCTGCGGCCGATCCAGGTGCGGGACCGGTCGGTGGCCTCGGACCTGCCCGCCGCGGAGAAGGCCGACAAGGGCAACCCGAAGCACGTCGCGGCTCCGTTCGCGGGTGTGGTCACGCTGTCGGTGGCCGAGGGCGACGAGGTGACCGCGGGTGCCACGGTCGCCACGATCGAGGCCATGAAGATGGAGGCCTCGATCACGGCGGCCGCGGGCGGCAAGGTCGGTCGCCTCGCGATCAACTCCGTCCAGCAGGTCGAGGGCGGCGATCTGCTCCTGGTGCTCGAATAAGAGGTCGTGTAGCAGAAAGGCCGTGTACTTGCCCATGCTAAGTAATGTGGGAAAGTACACGGCCTTGGAAACCGGCGAAACGGACTAAATGCCGATATAGGCATGGGCGTAAAACCTGCGTGAGTGATTGAATGAATCACGTGGGTACCTCGCATGATGCTGCGGGTGCCGTCCACGCTTTGGTGCGTGCGGTGCTGGGCAGCGAACTTCCGCTCCGAATCCGGTGTTGGGACGGCAGCGAGGCCGGCCCGCCGGACGCCGCGGCCCGTCTCGTGGTCCGCCGCCGGCGAGCACTGCGCCGCCTGCTGTGGGCACCGAACGAACTCGGCCTCGCGCGCGCCTTCGTCTCCGGCGACATCGACGTGGAAAGCGACTTCTTCGAAACGCTCGCGCAGCTGGAACGCATCATCGGCGGCCAGGAACTCGCCGTGGACAAGATGGTCAAGCGCGACATGGTGAAGGCCGGGCTGCGGCTGCGCGCGTTCGGCCTGCCGCCGAAGCCGCCCGCGGAGGAGATCCGGCTGGGCGGGCGGCTGCACACCCGGCGCCGCGACTCGCAGGCCATCAGTCACCACTACGACGTCGGCAACGACTTCTACGCGCTCGTGCTCGGCCCGAGCATGACCTACTCGTGCGCGGTGTGGGACGACAAGGCCGAGACGCTGGAGGACGCGCAGACCGCCAAGGTCGACCTGGTGTGCCGCAAGCTCGGGCTGCACGAGGGGATGCGCGTGCTCGACGTCGGCTGCGGGTGGGGCACGTTCGTCATCCACGCGGCGCGCGAGTACGGCGCACACGCCGTCGGCGTCACCCTTTCGCAGGCACAGGCCGACTTCGCACGCAAACGGGTCGCCGAGGCCGGATTGTCGGATCTGGTCGAGATCCGGGTGCAGGACTACCGCGAGGTCGGCGACGGGCCCTACGACGCGATCTCCAGTATCGGCATGGCCGAGCACGTCGGCGAGGCGATGCTGCCGACCTACGCGCGAGCGCTGTACGACCTGCTGCGTCCCGGCGGCAGGCTGCTCAACCACGCGATCTCGCGCAAGGTGGGCGTCGGAGCGCACACGGGCGGCGACACCTTCATCAACCGGTACGTCTTCCCGGACGGCGAGCTGGAGCCGGTCGGCGTGATGGTGAACGCGATCGAGCAGGCCGGGTTCGAAATCCGCGATGTGGAAGCCCTGCGGGAGCACTACGCGCTGACGCTGCGCGCGTGGGTGGCGAACCTCGAGGCCAACTGGAACGACGCCGTGCGCCTGACGAGCGAGGGTCGCGCGCGGGTGTGGCGCCTTTACATGGCGGCGTGCGCGCTCACGTTCGAGAAGGGCGCGATCGGCATCAACCAGGTACTCGGTGTCAAGACGGCCGCCTCGGGCGCGTCCGGAATGCCGCGCACGCGCACGGCACTGCTGTCCTGACGGATGCCGTGAGGCACCCCCTCATGGTCCGCTGCGCCATGAGGGGGTGGCCTACTTCGCCAGGTCCGCCACGATCTCGTAGGAGCGCACCCGGTCGGCCTGCCCGTGCACCATCGTGGTGATCATCAGCTCGTCGGCGCCCGTGTCGGCCAGGAGCTTCTCCATGCCCTTGCGCACGGTCTCCGGCGAGCCGATGATGTTGCTGCCGAAGCGCTCCTGCAGGAACTGCCGGTCCAGATCGGAATACGGGTACTCCGCCGCTTCCTCCGGCGTCGGCAACGGAATCGGCCGGCCGCGCCGCAGGCTCAAGAACGTCAAACCGCTCGGCCCCGCCAGCCACTGCGCCCGCTCGTCGGTCTCCGCCGCGATCACGGCCGCGCCCAGCATCAGGTACGGCTCGTCCAGCACCGCCGACGGTTTGAACGACTCGCGGTACAGCCGCACCGCGGGCAGCGTGTTCTGCGCGCTGAAGTGGTGCGCGAACGCGAACGGCAGCCCGAGTGCCCCGGCCAGCTGCGCGCTGAACCCGCTCGACCCGAGCAGCCAGAACGGCGGCTTGTGCCCGACCGCGGGGTAGGCGTTGACCGCGCGCGCCGCGTCCGGCTCGAAGTAGTCCATCAGTTCGGCCAGCTGCTGGGGGAAGTTCTCCGCGGACAGCGCCGCCATCGACCCGCGCACCGCGAGCGCCGTGCGCTGGTCGGTGCCCGGCGCACGGCCGATACCGAGGTCGATCCGGCCCGGGTGGAACGCCTCCAGCATGCCGAACTGCTCGGCCACGATCAGCGGCGCGTGGTTGGGCAGCATGATCCCGCCCGAACCGACCCTGATCCGCTCGGTCGCCTGCGCGACGTGCCCGATCAGCACGGCCGTCGCCGAACTGGCGATGCCCGGCATGTTGTGGTGCTCGGCGACCCAGAAGCGGTGATATCCCAGCGCTTCGGTGGCCCGCGCCAGATCGATGGTGTTCCGCAGTGCGGTGCCGGCGTCCCCGTCGGCGGGGATCGGCGACAGATCGAGCACGGACAGCTTCACATCGGTCAGAGAACTCACGTTCAACGCAACACGTGCGTTGTCACAACCATTCCCGCCCGGAGGCGACGACGGTCAGCTGCTGCGTCGCACGGGTCAGCGCGACGTAGAGCACGCGACGGCCGGTGGTCGACTCGGTGATCAGCTCGGTCGGCTCGACCAGCACGACGCCGTCGTATTCCAGGCCCTTGGAATCGAGGCTGCCGACGACCTTGAGCCGCTCGTCGGAGTGCCCGGTCAGCCAGCCGCTGACCTCGGGCACCCGGTCCATCGCGCAGATCACGCCGACCGTGCCCTCGACCGCGTCCAGCAGTTCCTTCGCCGCCGAATGCACCGAGCCCTCCAGACTCGCGGTATCGGTCATCCGGATCTCGGGCTCCAGGCCCGTGGTACGCACGGCCTCGGGCAGATCGCCGTCCTCCGCGTGCCCGGCGACCACACGCGCGGCGAGGTCGAAGATCTCCTTGGAGTTGCGGTAGTTCGTGCGCAGCGTGTACCGGCGGCGCGGGGTGCGCGGGCCGAACGCCTGGTCCCGCGCCTGCGCGGCCTCGTCCGGCTCGGGCCACGAACTCTGCACCGGGTCCCCGACGACCGTCCAGCTCGCGTACTTGCCGCGCCTGCCGATCATCCGCCACTGCATGGGGGAGAGGTCCTGCGATTCGTCCACGACGATGTGCGAGTACTCGTCGTAGTGCTCGGGCCGGTGCGGCCCATGGCTTTCCACGCCACGCGCCGGGGGAGCGGCGTCCAGCTCGATCTGCTGCGGCTTGCGGCGCCGCTTCGGCGGCGGTCCGGTCAGCACGCGCAGCTCGTCGAGCAACGCGACGTCGGCGACCGACCAGTCCCGCACACGGTCGGCGAACGACGCGGCGACGAGCGCGACCTCGTCCCGGTTGAGCACGCCCTTGCCCGCCCGCGCCAATCGGGCCGGATCGGCGAGCCAGCGCAGGATCTCGCCCGGATACAGCACCGGCCACCACACCACGAGGAACCGGTGGAAATCGATCCGCTCGCCCAGTTCGGTGATCAGCTCCGCCCGGTCGACCGTCCGTCCGTCGGTGCGGGCGTTCTCCTCGGCCTTGTCGGCCAGCGCCTCCAGCAGCGCCTCGGCCGCGCGCACGCGCGAACGGTTCGGCGGCCCGCCGTGCGAGTGCACCTTGCGGCGCACCTTCTCCAGCTCCTTGCCGCGCAGCTTGAGCACCTCGCCGCGGTAGACGATGCGGATCTCGTCCGGCACGTCCGGCGGGGTGTCGCGCATCGCCCGCGTCAGCACCTTGCGCATCCGCAGCGAGCCCTTGACCGCGGCCAGTTTCGCCGGGTCCTGCCGGGTCGCCACGATCCCGTCGAGCACCTCGCCCAGTGCCCGCAGTTCCACGTTGGTCTCGCCCATCGACGGCAGCACGCGCGAGATGTAGTTGGTGAACACGCCGGACGGGCCGACCACGAAGACGCCGGCCCCGCCGAGCTGCCGCCGGTGCCGGTAGAGCAGGTAGGCCGCGCGGTGCAGCGCGACCGCCGTCTTCCCGGTGCCGGGACCGCCGGTGATCTCGGTGACGCCACGCCACGGCGCCCTGATCACCTCGTCCTGCTCGCGCTGGATGGTGGCGACGATGTCGCGCATCTTCTCGCCACGCGAACGGCCGAGTGCGGCCATCAGCGCGCCCTCGCCGACGACGCTCATGTGGTCCGGCACGGCGTCCGCGATCAGCACGTCGTCGTCCACGTCGAGCACGTTCTGCCCGGAGCAGCGGATGACGCGGCGGCGCACGACGTCCATCGGTTCTTCCGCGGTGGCCTGGTAGAACGCCGCCGCCGCGGGAGCCCGCCAGTCGGTGACGAGGTTGTCGAACTCGGCGTCGCGGATGCCGAGCCTGCCGACGTAGATCTTTTCGCCGCTGGTCTGGTCGAGCCGTCCGAACACGAGTCCCTCGTACTCGGCGTCGAGCGTCTGCAGCGTCTGGTTGGCGTGAAAGACCATCATGTCCCGCTCGAAGAGCATGGACGCCTGCTCGAACACGGCCTCGCGCTGCGCGCCGTGCCCGATCTCGTAACCCTTGGCGCGCATCGCCTCGGCCTGTGACCGAAGCTCGGCGAGGCGGGAGTAGACGCGATCCACGTGACGTTGCTCGATGGCGATCTCGGCCCGTCTGATCCGGGGTTCCGACACGCAGCGCTCCTACAGCTCACTCTCGCCGGTAACAGGAAGAACGACTCTACGCGTGCCGCGGCGGCCACTCACCAAGTCCTGGCGCAAAACACACGTCCTGCAAGATGTGGGAATGACCAGGATCGTCGCCGGGCGCGCGGGAGGCAGGCGGCTCAAGGTGCCTGCGCAGGGCACCCGGCCGACGTCGGAGCGTGTCCGGGAGGCGCTGTTCAACGCGCTCGAATCGGCCGGTGAGCTGCGGGGTCGCCGGGTATTGGACCTTTATGCCGGTTCCGGTGCGCTGGGGCTGGAGGCGCTGTCCCGCGGCGCGTCCGGCGCGCTGTTCGTCGAGTCCGACCGTCGCGCGGTAGGCGTGCTGCGGGCCAACGTCGCGGATCTCCGGCTCGGCGGGACGGTGCGGGCGGGCACCGTCGAGTCCGTGCTGGCCAAGCCCGCGGACGAGCCCTTCGACCTGGTGCTGGCCGATCCGCCCTACGCCGTGGACACCGCACGGCTCGGTGTGATGTTGACCGCGCTGGCCGAGGGCGGCTGGGTCGCCGAGGACGGGCTGGTGATCATCGAGCGGGCCCGGCGGGACGGCGAGCCGGACTGGCCCGCCGGCTTCGAGCCACTGCGCACGATGAGTCACGGCGACACGGCGATGTACTGGGCGGAGTACGTCACGTCCTCGCGCCAAGCGGGGTGAGGCAAGGTAACGTCCGCGCCATGCGGCGAGTGGTCTGTCCCGGCTCCTACGATCCCGTGACCAACGGGCACCTCGACATCATCGAACGGGCGTCGAAGCTGTTCGACGAGGTCTGGGTGGCCGTGCTGATCAACCCGAACAAGAAGGGCATGTTCTCCATCGAAGAGCGGATGGAGATGATCCGGGAGATCACCGGCGGCCTGCCCAACGTCCGTGTCGACTCGTGGCGCGGACTGCTCGTGGACTATTGCAAGAACAACGGCATCATGGCGATCGCCAAGGGCCTGCGCTCGGTCAGCGACTTCGACTACGAGCTGCAGATGGCTCAGATGAACCGCGAGCTCTCCGGCGTGGAGACGCTGCTGATGTCGAACAACCCGGCCTACGGCTTCGTGTCCAGCTCGCTGATCAAGGAGATCGTGAAGTACGGCGGGGACGTGAAGAACCTCGTGCCGGGCGCGGTGCTGGAGCGGCTCAAGGCGAAGCTCGCGGCAAGTAACTCGGACGGCTGACAACGTTCGTCGGGACTTCATCCCGTCGATCACGAGGTCGCGCTACGGTCCGAAAATGACCAACAAAAGATCTCGTTTCGTTGCCGCACTTCTGACTCTTCTCCTCGCTCTTTTCGGTGGCACGGCGGCCATCGCGCCTGCCTCGGCCGCGCCCGCTCCCACGGCTGTCGCGCAGGCGAGCTGCGGGGACACCTCGGGCTTGCAGGTGGTCAAGCTCAGCGCGCTGCCCGCCGAGGCCACCGACACCTACAACCTCATCCAGCAGGGCGGGCCCTACCCGTACCAACAGGACAGCACGGTTTTCCAGAACCGTGAGGGCCTGCTGCCGAGCTGCTCCTCCGGCTACTACCACGAGTACACCGTGATCACTCCCGGTAGCAGCGACCGCGGAACGCGCCGGATCATCACCGGGTCGGGTGGCGAATACTTCTACACCGGTGACCACTACGAGAGCTTCCAGCTCGTCGACGTGAACTCCTGAGCGTATTGACACGCCTGGACATCGCGCATCCCTCGTCTTCATGGCCTGACGCGGCAAACTGGGGACAAGAGTTTTGTGGGGAAAGGGCCACTTAGGGAGAGTGCCGTGTACCGGGTGTTCGAGGCTCTCGACGAGCTCGTGACGATCGTGGAAGAGGCGCGCGGGGTGCCGATGACGTCCAGCTGCGTGGTTCCGCGCGGGGACGTACTCGAGCTGCTCGACGACGTCCGGGACGCACTGCCCCAGGAGGTCGACGACGCCCAGGACGTCCTCGACAAGCGTGACGAGCTGCTGGACAAGGCGAAGGCCGAGGCGGGGGCGATGGTCAACGGCGCCCACGCCGAGGCCGACCGCACCGTCTCCGAGGCGAACGAAGAGGCCGAGCGCCTGCTCACCGACGCGCAGGCGCGCGCCGAGAAGATCATGGCCGACGCCCGGGCCGAGGCCGACCGGATGGTCGGCGCGGGCCAGGCCGAGTACCAGAACCTCGTGGAGCGCTCACGCGCCGAGTCCGAGCGCATGATCCAGGCGGGCCGCGAGGCCTACGAGCGCGCCGTCGAGGACGGGCGGCACGAGCAGGCGCGGCTGGTCTCGCAGACCGAGGTCGTGCAGGCCGCGCACGCCGAGTCCGCACGGATCGTGGACGAGGCACACGTCGAGGCCGACCGGCAGCGCACCGAGTGCGACGCCTACGTCGACGGCAAACTGGCCGAGTTCTCCGAGCTGCTGTCGACCACGCTGCGCACCGTCGACTCCGGGCGCAACCACCTGCGCGCGCCGACGACTCTCGGCTCGCGCACCCCCCTGTACGACTTCCAGGCCTGACCCGGCACCGTCGCGCCCGGCGCGCCCGGACCGGCGTAGTCTTGATGGGCAATGTCTGACGAAAATCTTTCCCTCGACACGCGCAGCCCCTGGGTGATCGACACCCGCGAGCTGGGCCGCCGCGCGGGCCAGAGTCGTTCTGTGCACCGCAAGGCCCCTGTCGGCACCGCGCTCGGCGTGCCCGACGTCATCGTCGTACCCGAGGGCAGCGAGATCGAGCTGGATCTGCTGCTGGAATCGGTCGTGGAGGGCGTGCTCGTCAGCGGGACGGCCGCCGCGTCGGTGCGCGGACAGTGCTCGCGCTGCCTCGACCCGACCGAGGACGAGGTCGAGGTCGAGCTGACCGAGTTGTTCGCCTACCCCGACTCGACCACGGACTCCACCACCGAGGAGGACGAGGTCGCGCGGCTGGTCGACGACAAGATCGACCTGGAGCCGATCGTGCGGGACGCGATCGTGCTCGCCCTGCCGCAGGTGCCGCTGTGCAGCGAGGACTGCCCCGGACTGTGCCCGGAATGCGGCGGGAAGTGGGCCGATCTCGAGCCCGGACACGGGCATGAGACCATAGATCCTCGGTGGGCCGCGCTGGTCGAGCGCTTCGGCGATTCTCCGGCGAGCGGCCCCGACGAGAACGCTTGACGAGCAGCAGCTCGGCAGCAGTGAAGCAGGGCTCGCGTCAGCGAGCGAACCTTGGACAGGAGATCTAGTCGTGGCCGTCCCCAAGCGGAAGATGTCGCGAGCCAACACGCGCACCCGCCGGTCCGCGTGGAAGGCGGCGCCGGTGCAGCTGGTGCCGTGCTCGAACCGCGCTTGCCGCCAGCCGAAGCCGCAGCACGTGGCTTGCCCGACCTGTGGCCAGTACGACGGTCGTCAGGTCGTTGAGCCTGCCTGAGGCTGACCGAGATGGGGGGTAAGTCGAAGCCGGGAGGGCCGGCTGCCGACCCAACGCCATTACTCGAAGCGCTCGGCGTCACCTTGGACGCCGAGCTGCTCACTCTTGCGCTGACCCACCGCTCTTACGCGTATGAGAACGGTGGGCTGCCGCCGAACGAGCGGCTGGAGTTCCTCGGCGACGCCGTGCTCGGTCTCGTCGTGACGGATCACCTCTACCGCACGCATCCCGATCTACCCGAGGGCCAGCTCGCGAAGCTGCGGGCCAGCGTCGTGAACATGCACGCCCTCGCGGGGGTCGCCCGCAACCTCGGTGACGGCGGCCTCGGGGCGCATCTGCTGCTGGGCAAGGGCGAAGAGCTCACCGGCGGCAGGGACAAGGCGAGCATCCTCGCCGACGGGCTCGAGGCCATGATCGGCGCGGTGTACCTGGCGCACGGCATCGAGGCGGGGCGGGCGCTGGTGCACCGGCTGTTCGACCCGCTGCTGGCCGAGGCCCCGCTGCGAGGTGCCGGTCTGGACTGGAAGACCAGCCTGCAGGAGCTGACCGCGTCGGCGACGCTCGGCGTGCCCGAGTACAAGGTCGAGGACACCGGTCCGGACCACCGCAAGGAGTTCAGCGCCACGGTGCTGATCGCCGGCCGCGACCTCGGGCACGGCGAAGGCACGACCAAGAAGGAAGCCGAGCAGAAGGCAGCCGAGGCGGCCTGGCGCGCGCTGTCGGAGGAACTCAAGCCCGCGGATGCGGAGTAGCTCCGGCCTTGTCCGCCGGCCCGCGGGACCTGGGTCAGTTCCCGCGGCGCGACGTTAGGCTGGATGGATGCCAGAACTTCCCGAGGTCGAGGTGGTCCGCGCCGGGTTGCAGGCGCACGTGGCGGGTCGCGTCATCGCGCGGGTGGACGTGCTTCATCCTCGGGCCATTCGCCGTCACGCGCTCGGGCCCGACGATTTCACCGGCCGTCTCGCGGGCGCCCGCGTCGAGGCGGCGCGCCGCCGCGGCAAATACCTCTGGCTCGAACTTTCCGACAAGGAAGCGATTCTGGCGCACCTCGGCATGAGCGGCCAGATGCGCGTGCAGCCGGAAGGCGCGCCTGATGAGAAGCATCTCCGCGTCCGGGTGCGGTTCGCCGACGAGGGGCCGGAACTGCGGTTCGTCGACCAGCGCACCTTCGGCGGGCTCGCGCTGGCGGACCTGGTGGACGCCGACGGTGACCTGCTGCCCGGTCCGATCGCCCACATTGGACGCGATCCGATGGACCCGGCGTTCGATCCGGTGCGTGCGGTCAAGGCGTTGCGGTCGCGGCGCACCGAGGTCAAGCGCGCTCTGCTCGACCAGACGCTGGTCTCCGGGGTCGGCAACATCTACGCCGACGAGGCGCTCTGGCGGGCGAAACTGCACTGGTCGCGGCCCACGGAGAAGCTGACCAACGCGCAGGGCCGCACGCTGCTCGAAGCCGCGACCGAGGTGATGGCCGAGGCGCTCAAGGCGGGCGGCACGTCGTTCGACGCGTTGTACGTCAACGTCAACGGCCAGTCCGGCTACTTCGAACGCTCGCTCAATGTCTACGGCCGGGGCGACGAGCCCTGCCGCCGGTGCGGCACGCCGATCCGCCGCGAGCCGTTCATGAACCGCTCGTCCTACTTTTGCCCGCGCTGCCAGCCGCGGCCGCGCCGCCCGAGGTAGCGGCGAAAGCCAATCCTTCGCGCGCGGCAACACGCCGGTAACGCGGCGGTGCTGGGCTGGTGGGGTGCGTTCCCAGGACATCGCGTTGACCGGCATCGGACCGGACACGTTCGACCTGCGCCACCGCGTGATCCACGGCTACCGGCGTGCTTACCGGATGGCGGGCAGCGGTCCCGTGCTGTTGTTCATCCACGGCATCGGCGACGATTCGTCGACGTGGCTGGACATACTGGCCTCGCTCAGCCGCGGCTACACGGTGATCGCCCCCGATCTGCTGGGCCACGGCGGGTCGGACAAGCCGCGCGCCGACTACTCGGTCGCCGCCTATGCATGCGGCATGCGGGATCTGCTGGCCACCCTCGACGTCGACCGCGTGACGGTGATCGGCCATTCGCTGGGCGGCGGTGTCGCGATGCAGTTCGCCTACCAGTTCCCGGAACGCTGCGAACGGCTCGTGCTGGTCAGCTCGGGCGGTGTGGGGCAGGGCGTGCACCCGCTGCTGCGCCTGGCCGCCGCACCCGGCACGGACGCGCTGCTGCCACTGCTGGGCACACCCCCGGTGCGCGAAACCCTTCGCCGGTTCACGAGCCTGTTGCGCGCCACGGGCGGTTTCGGCCTCGGTGAGGATCTCGACTACGTCGTGGACAAGTACGTACGGCTGGCGGAATCGCCGAGCAGGCAAGCGTTCCTGCGGACGCTGCGTGCGGTCGTGGACTGGCGGGGGCAGGTCGTGAACATGCTCGACCGCAGCTACCTGACCGAGGGCATACCGACGATGCTGGTGTGGGGCACCCGGGATCACGTGGTGCCGAGCGCGCACGCGCTGATCGCCCACAGCGCGATGCCCGGCAGCCGCCTGGAGATCTTCGAGGGCGCGGGTCATTTCCCCCATCACACGTCCCCGCAACGGTTTCTGTCGATCCTGCGGGACTTCCTGACCCACACCCAGCCGGCGGTCTACGACGTGCAGCGGTGGCGCAGGCTCCTCAGGACGGGCGGCAGAACCGGCACACCGAGCACCCCGGAGCCACTGGGCATCTCCAGCGGGACCTAGCAAGGGCCTTCTGCGTCGCCGGACCCGGCCTGCTCGTCGGCGAGGTATCTCTTTCTTCCCCGGTGCCGGTTTCGTTGTCGGCTGCCGGTTGGCCTCCCCCACCCCGATCCGCTGATCGTTTTACGCCGCGGGATCGGGATCGGGGTGGGGGAGGTCTGGTGTGTGCTCGTCGCCGTCGCTTCGCCATCCCGCCACGGCCCGTCCCGCCCCGGAAACGGCAAAGGCCCCGCTCGCCAACGGTCGAGCGGGGCCCTCTCTTACCGGATCAGCTGTTGGCCAGGTTGGCGCGGGCCGCGAGGTTCGTCAGCAGCTCCCGGCCGCGTTCGGCGTTGCGTGGCTGGCTCAGTACGTCGTACCGCCGCGCGACCAGCTGGCTGTGCGACACGAAGTCACGGCGGCCACGGGTGGCGCCGTAGCTGATCGCCGCGAAAACCATGCTGAACGCGACACCGGCGACCAGACCGATGACGATCGGCAGCAACCCCGCCCCCGTCGAGAACATCGACAGCAACAGTCCGACGAACAACCCGAACCAGGCACCGGACATCGCCGCGCTCCCCAGCACCCGGCGCCAGCTCAGTTTGCCCGACACACGCTCGACGAGCATCGGCTCGACACCGACGATCGTCACGTCCGCCACCGGAAAATCGCTGTCCGCGAGGTGGTCCACGGCCCGCTGAGCTTCCTCGTAAGAGCCGTACGAACCAATGGGCCAACCGGTCGGCATGGTGGGCAGCCCCGGCTGCGCGGGTGCGTTGCTGAACGCGGTCTGCGTGAAAGCTTGGGTCATCTCTCTCACCTCTCTGCCGTGTTCAACGGATACCCCGGCCCCGTTGTGCCTTATGCCTGGTTTTTCACAGCGAATTTTCAGGTGTAACGGCGAACACAGTGGCGGTGGGCGAGGGGCCGGCCGCTACCCCAGCTCCAGCTCCGGCTGGTAGATGTCGAGCCAGTGGTAGAGGTCCAGCGCCCGATCCAGGCCGTGCCGGGTCAGGGCATCCATCGTCGACGGGTCCGTCTCCACGGCGCCGGCCAGCCAGTTGCGGTCGACGAGCTGGAACACGTCGTCGTTCGCGCCGGCGAGCAGTTCCTTGGCCTGCTGCTGTAGTGCCGACGCGTAGCCGGGGTCTTGAGTGGACGGATACGGGCTCTTCACCCGGTCTGCCACCGACTGCGGCAAGACGTGCTTGGTCGCGTGCCGCAGCAGGCTCTTCTCCCTGCCGTCGAAGGTCTTCAGCGACCACGGCGTGTTGTAGACGTACTCCACGAGCCGGTGATCGCAGAACGGGACACGCACTTCCAGGCCCACCGCCATCGACGCGCGGTCCTTGCGGTCCAGCAGCGCCCGCACCATCCGCGTCAGGTGCAGGTGGCACACCTCGCGCATCCGCCGCTCCTCGGGGCTCGCCCCGTCGATGTGCTCCACCTCGGTGAGCGCCGTGCGGTACTGGTCGGCGATGTAACCGTCCAGATCGAGCTTCGCCGCCAGCTCACCGCGCAGCAAGGCGCCCCGGTCGTGCACACCGGTGTTGAACGCCAGCCACGGGAAGGTCTCCGCGTTGCGGGCGGTCTCGTCGTGGAACCACCGGTAGCCCCCGAAGACCTCGTCGGCGGACTCGCCGGACAACGCCACCGTCGACTCCCCGCGAATCGCCTTGAACAGCAGATACAGCGAGGTGTCCATATCGCCCATGCCCGCCGGGATGTCACGTGCCGTGACCACAGCCCGCCGCACCTGCGGATCGGTGAGCGCGGCCGGGTCCAGCATGACGTCCTGGTGCGACGAGCCGACCAGCTTGGCCACGTCGCGGATGTAGGGGGAGTCCGGCGTGTCCCGCATCTCGTCGGGCTTGAAGTTCTCCTCCTGCCCGAAGAAGTCGACCGAGAACGTGCGCAGCTGCTCACCCTCCTCGGCCAGCCGGGCGGCGGCGAGCCCGGTGATGGCGCTGGAGTCCAGGCCACCGGAGAGCAGCACGCAGCGCGGCACGTCGGCGACGAGCTGCCGGTGCACGATGTCGGTCATCAGCTCGCGCACCTTGGCCACCGACGTCTCCTGGTCGTCGGTGTGCTCGCGTGCTTCGAGCTTCCAGTACGTGTGCGTGTGGATGCCGTCGCGGTCCACCCGGACCACCGTGCCGGGCTCCACTTCGGACATTCCCTTCCACAGCGACCAGCCCGGCTGCTTGGTGAAGGCGAACAGCTCGCGCAGGCCGTCGAGGTCGACCACCCTGCGTGCCGAGGGATTCGCGAGGATCGCCTTGGGCTCGGAGCCGAACAGGACACCGTCGCGGGTGGGGTAGAAGTAGAACGGCTTGATGCCCATCCGGTCGCGGATCATGACCAGCTTCTGGTCGCGTGTGTCCCAGATCGCGAACGCGTACATGCCGTTGAGGTGCTCGGCGACACCCTCGCCCCACTGCAGGTAGCCGTGCAGCACGACCTCGGTGTCGCTGTCGGTCTCGAACTTGTGGCCCAGGCCCTCGAGTTCGGCGCGCAGCTCGCCGAAGTTGTAGGCCTCGCCGCTGTAGACCATCGCGATCTCGCCGTTCGGCGTGCGCACCGACATCGGCTGCCTGCCGCCGGGCAGGTCGATGATCGCGAGCCGCCGGTGCCCCAGCGCGGCATGCTCATCGACCCAGGTGCCGGAGTCGTCAGGCCCCCGGCAGGCCATCGTGGCCGTCATCGCGTCCAGGTCTTCCTGACGTTTGCGCAGGTCAGCGTCGAAGGACACCCACCCGGTGATTCCGCACATGCCGTCGCCTCCCGAATGCTTAGCATTTACAACTATGCGTAACACCGTGGTAACACAACTCGCCGGTAACTGTCTGCGCGAAATGTCCGATCCGTCTGGCCGGTAACGCTCGGTGTGGCGGGTCTCACCGCCCGTCAAGACGGCGTAAATGCCCACGGGGGCCGAGTCAAGACGCCGTTAGCGCAGCGCACGAACGGGTGATCACGGCCGCAGGCTGTCCTTCGAAAGGAAGGTGCGAAGTGATGGACCTGCTCTACGCCGTGCTGCTGATCGCGATCTTCGCGGTGCTGGCGCTCACCCTGCGCGGACTGGAGAAGCTGTGACGGGCACGGGCGTGGTGGCCAACGTCGTGGGTGGCGTGCTGGCCCTCGGATTGATCGTCTACCTGTTCATCGCGCTGATCCGGCCCGACAGGGACAGCGGCGCGAAGCGCCTCCGTCAGGGGCGGCGGCCCGGCGGCGGGAGGGCCTGACATGTCCGATCTCACGGCCGGTCTCATTCAGACCGGTCTCCTTCTCGTCGCGCTCGCGGTGGTCTACAAGCCGCTCGGCGACTACATGGCGCGCGTGTTCACCGGTGAGAAGCACCTCGCCGTCGAACGAGGGCTGTACCGGCTTTTCCGGGTCGACCCCGGATCCGAGCAGCGGTGGCCGACCTACGCCATGGGCGTGCTCGGTTTCTCGTTCGTCTCGATCGTGCTGCTGTATCTGCTGCAGCGCCTGCAATCGTTGCTGCCGTTGAACTTCGGTCGCGGCGCCATCGATCCCGGTACCGCCTTCAACACCGCGATCTCCTTCGTCACCAACACGAACTGGCAGTCCTACGTGCCGGAGTCGGTCATGGGGCACACGGTGCAGATGGCCGGGCTGACCGTGCAGAACTTCCTGTCCGCGGCGGTCGGGCTGTCGGTGGCGATCGCGCTGGTGCGCGGGTTCGTGCGGCGGCAGACCGACCGGCTCGGCAACTTCTGGGTGGACCTGACCCGCGGCACGATCCGGATCCTGCTGCCGATCTCGGTGCTGTTCGCGATCGTGCTGATCGCGCTGGGGGTCACGCAGAGCCTGAAATCCGGGGTGAACACCGCGAGCGGCACGATCGATCTCGCGCCGACGGCCGGCCAGGAGGCGATCAAGGAACTGGGCACCAACGGGGGCGGCGTCTTCAACGCCAACTCCGCGCACCCGTTCGAGAACCCCAGCGTGTGGACCAACCTGATCGAGATCTTCCTGCTGCTGGTGATCCCGGTGTCGCTGACCCGCACGTTCGGCACGATGGTCGGCAACCGCAGGCAGGGCTACGTGCTGGTGTCGGTGATGGGCGGGATCTGGGCCGCGATGCTCGCGATCACGTGGTGGGCCGAAACCCATCCCAACGGCCCCGCGGCGCTGCTGGCCGGCGCGGCCATGGAAGGCAAGGAGCAGCGCTTCGGGCTGTCCGGTTCCGCGTTGTTCGCCACCAGCACCACCGGCACCTCGACCGGCGCGGTCAACTCGATGCACGACAGCTTCACCGGGCTCGGCGGCGGAGTGCCGTTGCTGAACATCCTGTTCGGCGAGGTCACGCCGGGCGGTGTCGGCACCGGCCTGTACGGGATTCTCGTGGTGGCGATCATCGCGATGTTCCTCGCCGGGCTGATGGTCGGCCGCACGCCCGAATACCTCGGCAAGAAGCTCGGCAAGCGGGAGGTCACCGCCGCCGCGATCTCGATACTCGCGATGCCGACCGTGGTGCTGCTCGGCGCCGGTGCCGCGCTCCTGCTGCCGGACACCGCGTCCGCGCTGGCCAACAGCGGCCCGCACGGACTGTCCGAAGTGCTCTATGCCTACGCCTCGGCGGGCAACAACAACGGCAGCGCGTTCGCGGGCATCACCGTCACCGGCAACTGGTTCCAGGCGACACTGGCGATCGCGATGGCGCTGGGCCGGTTCGTGCCGATACTGGCCACGCTGTGCCTGGCCGGATCGCTGGCGGCGCAGAAGAAGGTGCCCGAGACCGCGGGCACGCTGCCCACGACCGGGCCGCTGTTCGGCTCCCTGCTGGCAGGCACCATCGTTCTCGTCGCGGCGCTGACGTTCATCCCGGCGCTCGCGCTCGGCCCCATCGCGGAGGCACTCGCATGACCATCACCGAAGAACGGCCGCGCACCGAGTCCGAACCCGGACGCGTCGGCGCGGGCGTGTTCAGCCCGCGGCAGCTGCTGACCTCGCTGCCCGACGCGCTGCGCAAACTCGATCCCCGGCACCAGCTCAAAAACCCCGTGATGTTCGTGGTGTGGATCGGCTCGGTGCTGACCACGGTGTTCGCGATCGGGGAGCCGAGCGTGTTCACCATCGGCATCGCGGTGTGGCTGTGGTTCACCGTCGTGTTCGCGAATCTCGCCGAGGCGGTCGCGGAGGGCCGGGGCAAGGCGCAGGCGGAGTCCCTGCGCCGCACCAAGAAGGAGACCGTCGCGCGCCGGCTCACCAAGACCGGCGAGGAACACGTTCCCGGGGTGGAACTGCGCGTCGGTGACCTCGTGGTCGTCGAAGCCGGCGAGCTGATCCCCGGCGACGGCGACGTCGTCGAGGGCATCGCCACCGTGGACGAATCGGCGATCACCGGTGAGTCCGCGCCGGTGATCAGGGAGTCCGGCGGCGACCGTTCGGCGGTCACCGGGGGCACCACCGTGCTGTCCGACCGGATCGTCGTGAAGATCACCACCAAGCCCGGAGAATCCTTTGTGGACCGCATGATCGCGTTGGTGGAGGGCGCTTCCCGGCAGAAGACGCCCAACGAGATCGCGCTGACGATCCTGCTGTCGACCTTGACGATCATCTTCCTGCTCGCGGTGGTCGCACTGCAGCCGATGGCGGCGTACTCCGGGAGCGAGCAGTCGGTGCTCGTGCTGACCGCGCTGCTGGTGTGCCTGATCCCCACCACGATCGGCGCGCTGCTGTCCGCGATCGGTATCGCGGGCATGGACCGGCTGGTGCAGCGCAACGTGCTCGCCACGTCCGGGCGCGCGGTGGAGGCGGCGGGCGATGTGTCGACATTGCTGCTCGACAAGACCGGCACGATCACTTTCGGCAACCGCAGAGCCACCGAGCTGATCCCGGTCGGCGGGTCCACTTCGGACGAGCTGGCGCGGGCCGCGCGGCTGGCGAGCCTCGCGGACGAGACCCCGGAGGGCCGCAGCATCGTGGAGCTCACCGAGGGCACGCGGGGCGCCGACGAGCGTGGCGAGTTCGTGCCGTTCACCGCGCAGACCCGGATGAGCGGGATGGACCTGACGGGCAGGCAGGTGCGCAAGGGCGCGGCGAGCGCCGTCCGCGCCTGGGTCGGCGCCGAGCTGCCCGCCGAGACCGAACGCGTCGTGGACGAGATCAGCACGCAGGGTGGCACGCCGCTGGTCGTCGCCGAGCGGCTGAACGGCAACGCGGTCGTCCGCGGCGTGATCCGGCTGTCCGATGTGGTCAAACCGGGGATGCGCGAGCGGTTCACGGAACTGCGTGCCATGGGCATCAGGACCGTCATGATCACCGGCGACAACCCGTTGACCGCCAAGGCGATCGCCGCCGACGCCGGAGTGGACGACTACCTCGCCGAGGCCAAGCCCGAGGACAAGATGGCCCTGATCCACAAGGAGCAGGAGGGCGGCAGGCTCGTCGCGATGACCGGCGACGGCACCAACGACGCGCCCGCGCTGGCGGCCTCGGACGTGGGCGTCGCGATGAACACGGGCACCTCGGCGGCCAAGGAAGCCGGGAACATGGTCGATCTGGACTCCGACCCGACGAAGCTGATCGAGATCGTGGCGATCGGCAAGCAGTTGCTGATCACGCGTGGCGCGCTGACCACCTTCAGCATCGCCAACGACCTCGCGAAGTACTTCGCGATCCTGCCCGCGATGTTCGCCTCGATCTACCCGCAACTCGGCGGGCTCAACATCATGCACCTGCACTCGCCGCAGTCGGCGATCCTGTCCGCGGTGATCTTCAACGCGCTGATCATCGTGGCGCTGATCCCGCTGGCGCTGCGCGGCGTGCGGTACACCCCCGCGAGCGCGTCGGCGCTGCTGCGGCGGAACCTGCTGGTGTACGGCGTTGGCGGGATCGTCACGCCGTTCGCCGGTATCTGGCTGGTGGACCTGCTGGTCCGCCTGATTCCGGGGATGTGACCATGCTCAAACAAACCATGGCCGGGTTGCGGGTGCTGCTCGTGTTCACCGTGCTGCTCGGCGTCCTCTACCCCCTCGGCATCTGGGCGGTGTCCCGGATTCCCGGCCTGCAGTCGCACGCCGAGGGCTCGGTGCTGACCGCGAACGGGCAGGCCGTGGGCTCCTCGCTGATCGGCATCGACCCGGTGCCCGCCGATCCCGCGCGTGATCCGTACTTCCACACGCGCCCGACCGCGGCGAGCCTGCCGGCCTCGGGTGGCTCCAACAAGGGCGGCTTCAATCCGGACCTGGTGGCGAGCGTCGCAGAACGCAAGGCCGCCATCGCACAGCGGGAGGGCGTCTCGCCGGACGCGGTGCCCGCCGACGCCGTCACGGCTTCGGCGTCCGGGTTGGATCCGGACATCAGCATCGCCTACGCCGACCTCCAGATCGCGCGGGTCGCCCGGAACACCGGCCTGCCCGGGGCAGCCGTCCGCGCGCTGGTCGCGAAGTACACCAGCGGCGACGGGATCGGTATCCCCGGGGTGAACGTGCCGGAGCTGAATCTCGCGGTCGCCCAAGCGGAGGCACACTGAATCCGTGGACGAAGAGCAGGACAAGCCGCGCCGGGGTGAGCTGCGCATCTACCTCGGCGCGGCGCCCGGCGTCGGCAAGACGTACGCGATGCTGGGCGAGGCGTGGCGCCGCAAGGAACGCGGTACCGACGTGGTGATCGGGCTGGTCGAGACGCACGGCCGCACGAAGACCGCCGATCTGCTCGAGGGCCTGGAAGCCGTGCCACGCCGGCAGGGCTTCCACCGCGGCCGCGAGTTCGGCGAGATGGACGTCGACGCCGTGCTCGCGCGCAGACCCGAGGTCGCCGTCGTGGACGAGCTCGCGCACACCAACATTCCCGGCTCGCGCAACGAGAAGCGCTGGCAGGACGTGCGGGAGCTGCTCGCGGCCGGGATCGACGTGCTGTCCACGGTCAACGTGCAGCACCTGCAGAGCCTCGGCGACGTGGTCGAGAAGATCACCGGGGTGATACAGCAGGAGACGGTGCCCGACGAGATGGTGCGCCGTGCCGAACAGGTCGAACTGGTCGACATCACACCCGAAGCGCTGCGGCGGCGGCTCGCGCACGGCAACGTCTACCCGGCGGAACGGATCGACGCAGCGCTGGCCAACTACTTCCGTCCCGGCAACCTCACGGCGCTGCGCGAGCTGGCTCTGCTGTGGGTGGCCGACCAGGTGGACGTCGCGTTGCAGCGGTACCGCGCGCAGCAGCGGATCACCGACACGTGGGAGGCGCGGGAACGGATCGTCGTCGCGATCACCGGCGGCCCGGAGAGCGAGACGCTCATCCGCCGGGCCAGCCGCATCGCCGCACGGGCCGGCGGGGAACTGATGGTGCTGCACATTCTGCGCGGCGACGGCCTGACCGGGCTCGGGCCCGCCGAATTGACCAAGGGCCGCAAACTCGCCGAGGATCTCGGCGCCACCTTCCACACCGTCGTCGGCGACGACGTGCCCGACGCGCTGCTGGATTTCGCCCGCGGCGTCAACGCCACGCAGCTGGTGCTCGGCACGTCGCGGCGGTCGCGGCTGGCGCGCCTGTTCGACGAGGGGATCGGCGCGACGGTCGTGCAGCGGTCCGGGGCGATCGACGTGCACATGGTCACGCACGAGGCGGCGGGCGGGCGGCTGCGCACCCTGTTCGGCCGCAGCCCGCTGGGTTTCAACCGCAAGGCCGCGGGCTGGGTGCTGGCCGTGGTGCTGCCCGCGCTGGCCACGGTGCTCGGCGCCGTCCTGCGCGGGCAACTCGACTTCTCCACCGACGTCGTCGACTATTTCCTGGTCACGGTGCTGGTGGCGTTCGTGGGCGGGCTGGGCCCCGCGTTGCTGGCCTCGGTGCTCTCGGCCGGGCTGCTCAACTACTTCTTCACCGAGCCCTTCTACACACTGGCCGTCCATTCGCCGCACAACATCGTCACGCTGGTGGCGATGATCATCGTGGCGGTGCTGGTGGCGCTCGTCGTGGACGCCGCCGCCCGCCGGGCGACGCAGGCCGCGCAGGCACGCACCGAGGCGTCGCTGCTCGCGTCGTACGCGCGCACGGTGCTCACCAACACCGAGCCGCTGCCGAGGCTGCTGGCGAAGGTGCGGGAGAACTTCGGGCTGGAATCGGTGACACTGCTGGAAAAGCGGGACGGCACTTGGGAACGGGTCGAGGAATGCGGTCCGAACCCGTGTGCCGAGCCCGACGAGGCCGATGTGGACATTCCGGTGACCGCCGACGTGCACCTGACCCTGCGTGGTCGCGCGCTGCCCGCCGCGGACCGGCAGGTGCTCGAAGGCGCGGCGGGGCAGGCGCTGCTGGCGTTGCGACAGCAGCGCATGGCGGCCGCGGCCGCGCGGGCGGAGCGCAAGGCGGAGGCGACCGAGCTGCGCACCGCGCTGCTGTCCGCGCTCGGCCACGATCTGCGCACCCCCCTGACGTCGATCAAGGCGGCGATCGGCAGCCTGCGTGCGCACGACATCGACCTCTCCCCGGAGGACACCGGCGAACTCCTTGCCACCGCGGAGGAATCGACCGACCGGCTCGCCGGGCTGGTGGACAACCTGCTCGACTCTTCGCGGCTGGCCACCGGCGCCGTGCGCCCCCAGCTGCGGCCGGTCGGCTACGACGAGGTGGTGTGGCACGCGTTGTCCAGTGTGGACGGTTCCGATCGGGTGCGGGTGGAGGTCGACGAGCGGCTGCCCGCGGTGCTGGCGGATCCGGGACTGCTGGAACGCGTGGCGGCGAACCTGGTGGACAACGCGTTGCGGCACGGCGCCGGCGCGGTCGCGGTGCGCGCCAGTAACTACGCGGAGTACGTGGAGCTGCGGGTGGTCGACCACGGCAAGGGGCTGCGCAAAGGCGCGGCCGACTCGGCGTTCGCACCGTTTCAGCGGCTCGGGGACCGGGACGCGACACCCGGCATCGGGCTGGGACTTTCCGTGGCGAAGGGGTTCACCGAGGCGATGGGTGGCACGATCAGGGCGGAGGACACCCCCGGCGGCGGACTGACCGTCGTCCTGTCGCTGCCCGCCTACCAGGCGCCGCAGGTGATTCCGATCGTGGTCAGTGAGGAGCGGATTCCGTGAGCACACCGACGGTCCTTGTCGTGGACGACGAGCCGCAGATCGTGCGCGCGCTGCGGATCAACCTGACGGCCCGCGGCTACAAGGTCGTCACCGCGCACGACGGCACCGCGGCTCTGAAGGCGGTCGCGGAGGCGAAACCGGACGTGGTGGTGCTCGACCTCGGGCTGCCGGACATGGACGGCAACGAGGTGATCGCCGGGCTGCGGGGCTGGTCTGCGGTGCCGATCATCGTGCTGTCCGCGCGCAGCGACTCCCCGGACAAGGTGCAGGCCCTGGACGCGGGCGCCGACGACTACGTCACCAAACCCTTCGGCATGGACGAACTGCTCGCCCGGTTGCGCGCCGCCGTCCGCCGCTCGGCGGTGTCCACTTCGGACGGGATGGATGCGGTGGTGCGCACCGACAGCTTCACGATCGACCTCGCGGCCAAGAAGGTGCTGCGCGACGATCGCGAGGTGCACCTGACCAAGACCGAGTGGGGTGTGCTGGAACTGCTCGTGCGCAACCGGGGGCGGCTGGTGTCGCAGAAGCAGTTGCTGCGCGAGGTCTGGGGCCCCGCGTACGAGACCGAATCGCATTATCTGCGCGTGTATCTGGCGCAGCTGCGGCGGAAACTGGAACAGGAGCCCTCCCGGCCCCGGCATCTGCTGACGGAACCGGGAATGGGCTACCGCTTCGAAAACTAGCCCTGGCTGGGGGAGGTACTGCCCGAGCCGCTGCTGGTGCCGCCGGACGTCGTTCCGGAGGTGCTGCTCGTGGACGTGCTCGGGCTGCCCGAGGGGCTGGTCGTGCCGCTCGCCGACGTGGTCGGCTTCGTCGGATCGGTGGTCGGCGACGTCGGCTGTGTGGTCGGGCTGGTCGTCCCGCCGCCGGTGCTGGTGGTCGTGCTCGGAGGCGGGGTGGTGGTGTCGCTGCGCGGCGTGGACGGCGGCAGCTGCGTGCCGGGCGGAACGTAGACATCCGACGGGATCGGCGTGCCGGGCGGCAGGACGTAGGGCGCCTGCGACGAACCGGCGGGCGGCACGATCGTGACGACCGACTGGCCGTCCGGGCCCACGCTCACCACGGCCGTCCCGTGGCTGGGGCTCGGGACCGCCTGGCCGCCGACCGTCATCGTGCCGGGCACGGGGTTACCGGTGATGACCTGCGGACCGGAACCCGTATTGGTATTGCCCGCGCGGATGTCGGAGGTCTCCGAGGACGGCGAGGCGAGCTGGGCAAGGCCGCCGAAAGCGGTGGCGAGCACGACGCCGCTCACGGCGATCATGACGTAGCCGGCGCGCTTCGACCGCGACGACGGATCGCGCGGCGGTGCGACTTCGGTTCGCTTACCCGAACGTGACCCCAAATGGGCCATTGTGGCTCCTTGCTGAGGAATTTCGGCCGGTTGCTGCCCGGGAGTGTGTAGCCCGAGCGGTGGACCCCGTCGCGCACATTAGCACTGTCTGTTAACGGTGCGCGTGCACTGCACCGCCCAGGGTTAACTGTCCGCAGTCAAACCGGTGAGGCAGCATGGGGGTCGTGACAGTGCAGAACGAGTCGGTGCGCTTGACCGCCTGGGTGAGCGGACGAGTACAGGGTGTCGGTTTCCGCTGGTGGACCCGGTGCCGCGCGCTCGAACTGGGGCTGGTGGGCAGCGCGCGCAACCTCGCGGACGGCCGAGTCGAGGTCGTCGCCGAGGGCCCGAAAGATCACTGTGAGCAGTTGTTGTCCGCGCTGCGGTCTTCGGCCTCACCCGGAAGTGTGGATCGTGTTGTCGAGCGATGGGCGCAGGCGCAAGGCGGCCTTCACGGTTTCGACGAACTGTGAGACGCCTGGGGCGAATGTGACGCAGGAGGCCGCGGCACGCCGAGCGGCGACCGGCGTCCACGGGCGGGGACGAGCGCCTCGGTAGACTCACCCGACCGGCAGTACTTTTCTCATAGCAGTTCCCAGCGGTCGGAGGGATCTCCGCGAAGTGCACCTGAAAAGCTTGACGCTGAAGGGCTTCAAATCCTTCGCCTCGGCTACCACGCTGCGGTTCGAGCCCGGCATCACGTGTGTGGTCGGCCCGAACGGGTCCGGTAAGTCGAACGTGCTCGACGCGTTGCGCTGGGTGATGGGCACGCAGGGCGCGAAGGATCTGCGTGGCGGCAAGATGGAGGACGTCATCTTCGCCGGCACGTCCGGCCGCGCGCCGCTCGGCCGCGCCGAGGTGACCCTCACCATCGACAACGCCGACGGCGCGCTGCCCATCGAGTACTCCGAGGTCTCGATCACCCGCCGCATGTTCCGTGACGGCGCGAGCGAGTACGAGATCAACGGCAGCTCGTGCCGGCTGCTCGACATCCAAGAACTGCTGTCGGACTCCGGTATCGGCCGCGAGATGCACGTCATCGTCGGGCAGGGTCAGCTTTCCCAGATCCTGGAGTCCAAGCCCGAGGAACGCCGCGCCTTCATCGAAGAGGCCGCGGGCGTGCTCAAACACCGCAAGCGCAAGGAAAAGGCGCTGCGCAAGCTCACCGCGATGCAGGGCAACCTCGACCGCCTCGGCGATCTGACCGCGGAGCTGCGCCGCCAGCTCAAACCGCTGGGCAAGCAGGCCGAGATCGCCCGCAAGGCGCAGGCCGTGCAGGCCGAGCTGCGGGATTCGCGGCTGCGGCTGCTCGCCGACGACCTGGTCACCCAGCGCACGACGATCGCCAGGGAAGAGGCCGACGAGCACGCCGCCCGTGCCCGTCGCGCCGAGGTCGAGCAGGCGCTCGAGGTCGTCGCCGCCGAGGAAGCCGAGCTGGAGGCGCTGCTCGGCGAGGACGCGCCGAAGCTCGCCGCCGCGCAGGACACCTGGTACAAGCTGTCGGCGCTGGCCGAACGGCTGCGTGGCACGGTGCGGCTGGCCGTGGAACGGCAGCGGCATCTCTCCGCCGAGGTCGAGACGCAGAGCAGCGGCCGCGATCCGGAGGAACTGCTGGCCGAGGCCGAGCAGGTCGCCGAGCGCGAGGAGGAGCTGAACGAGGCCGTCGCGCAGGCGCGCTCGGTGCTGTCGGAGACCGTGCAGCGGCGCGAGCAGCTCGAACATGCGGTGCAGGCGGCGGAAAAGGCGCACATGGCGGCGGTTCGGGCCGTCGCCGACCGCCGCGAAGGTCTTGCCAAGCTCACCGGCCAGGTCGAGGCGCTGCGCAGCAAGAACGGCGCCACGTCCGACGAGATCGACCGGCTGAGCACCGCGATCGAGGAGGCCGCCGAACGCGCCGAGGTCGCGACCGAGGAACTGGAAGAGGCCAAGGCCGAGGGCGGCATCGAGGAGTCCGACGACGCCGAGCTGCGCGAGCGGCACGACCGCGCGGTCGAGGCCGACAACGTCGCACGGGCCCGCGTCGAGGAACTGGTCAAGGCCGAACGCGCCGCCGAGAAGGAGATCGCGTCGGAGAAGGCGCGCATGGACGCGCTGTCGATGGGCCTCAAGCGCAAGGACGGCGCCGGCGAGCTGCTCGGCGCCGCGGACCGGCTGCCCGGCCTGCTCGGCTCGGTCGCCGCGCTGCTCACCGTCGAGACCGGATACGAGGTCGCGCTCGCCGCCGCGCTCGGCCCGGTCGCCGACGCGGTCGCGGTGCAGGGCGGCGAGGACGCCCTGGCCGCCCTGAAGTTCTTGAAGGACAACGACTCCGGCCGCGCGGGCGTGCTGCTCGGCGGCCAGGAGTACACAGTGGACGTCTCGTCGTGGCCGTCGCTGCCCGAGGGGGCGCGGTGGGCGCGCGACGTGGTGACCGCGCCGGAGGCGCTGCGCCCGGCGGTCGAGCGGGCGCTGGAGCGGGTGGCCATTGTGGACACCCTGGAGACGGCGCGCCGCGTGGTGGCCACGCAGCCGAGCGTCAGCACGGTCACCACCGAAGGCGACGTGTTCGGTGCGCACTGGGCCGTCGGCGGTTCGGCGCGCAGCGAAAGCGTCATCGAGGTGCAGGCCGCGGTCGACGAGGCGCGCGACCGGATGCTGGCGGCCGAGCGCGGCCTCGAACGCACCGCCGCCGAACTGGAAGGCGCACGCGCCGAGCAGCAGGCCCGCCGCGACGAGGTCGACCAGGCCAAGGAGGCGCTCGGCGAGGCGAAGGTCCGCAAGGCACGTTCGTCGGAGCGGCTGAACCGGCTGCAGCAGGCGGCGCGTTCGGCCGAGGCCGAGGTGACGCGGCTGCACCAGCAGCGCGCGAAGGTCGAGGCCAGCCGCGAGGAGGCGCTGACCAAGCTCGCCGAGCTGGAGGAGCGTCTGGCCGCGGTCGCCGAGCAGCCCGTCGACGAGGATCCGGACACGAGCGAGCGGGACGATCTCGCCGACGAACTGGCGACCCTTCGGCAGGAAGAGGTCGAGGCGCGGCTGGCGCTGCGTACCGCGGAAGAGCGCGCGCGGGGCATCGCGGGCCGGGCGGAATCGCTGCGCCGCGCCGCCTACGCCGAACAGCAGGCACGTGAGCGCGCCGAGAAGGCTCGCGCCGCCAGGGCGAAGGGCGCCGCGATCGCGAGTGCGGTCGTGGATGCGGGCGAGTTGGCGCTGGAGCGCATCGAGTTGTCCGTGCAGCGCGCCGCGGCCGAACGCGATCAGGTGCAGGCCGCGCGTCAGGGCCGGGAAACCGCGCTGGCCCAGGTGCGCAGCCGGGTGCGGGAGCTGACCGGCGAGTTGGAGAAGCTGACCGACGCGGTACACCGCGACGAGGTGCTGCGGGCCGAGCAGCGGCTGCGGCTGGAGCAGCTGGAGACGAAGATCGGCGAGGACTTCGGCATCGGGCTGGAGGAACTGGTCGCCGAATACGGCCCGGACGTGCCGGTTCCGCCGAGCGCGGGGGAGATGGCCGAGTACGAGGAGGCGCGTGAGCGGGGCGAGCAGGTCAGCCCGCCGCCGCCGATCCCGTACGACCGGGGCACGCAGGAGCGCCGGGCCAAGCGCGCGGAGAAGGACCTGTCGATGCTGGGCAAGGTCAACCCGCTGGCGCTGGAGGAGTTCGCGGCGCTGGAGGAGCGCTACAAGTTCCTGTCCACGCAGCTGGAAGACCTCAAGGCGACGCGCAAGGACCTGCTGACAGTGATCAAGGAGGTCGACGAGAAGATCCTGGAGGTCTTCACCAGCGCTTACCACGACGTCGCGCGCGAGTTCGAGACCGTGTTCTCGGTCCTGTTCCCCGGTGGCGAAGGCCGGATGGTGCTCACCGAGCCGGACGACATGCTGGCCACCGGCGTCGATGTCGAGGCGCGGCCGCCGGGCAAGAAGGTCAAGCGGCTGTCACTGTTGTCGGGTGGCGAGAAGTCGCTGGTGGCGGTCGGGATGCTGGTCGCGATCTTCCGTGCCCGGCCTTCGCCGTTCTACGTCATGGACGAGGTCGAGGCCGCACTGGACGACACCAACATGCGGCGCTTGATCGGCCTGCTGGAGCAGCTGCGCGATTCGAGCCAGCTGATCATCATCACGCACCAGAAGCCGACGATGGAGATCGCCGACGCGCTGTACGGCGTGAGCATGCAGGGCGACGGCATCACGAAGGTCATCTCGCAACGCCTGCGCGACGAGAAGATCGAAGCGACGCCGGAACCAACCCCGGCCTGACCGTCCAAAGGCAGCGACACAAACGAAGCCTCCCGGCGACGCCATCGCCTAGCTGATCGGCAGCTCGCCGTCCCACTCCTCGAGCGGGGCGCAGTGCCAGGTCCACTTCGTCAGCCGGCGGTACTCGCCGAGCGGGGCGCGGCCGTTCGTCCACAGCAGGGTGGGCCAGGCGGGCGTGTCCGTCGGCGCCCACGGGAACAGCCGGTACAACGCCGCCGCGGCGAGCACGGCGGGCGGCTCGAACTCGACGCCCAGGCCGCGTGCCGCGTCGTAGGTGTGCACCAGCAGCTCGTCGCACGCCATGGCCGCGAAGCCGGCTGCGTCGGCGATGCCCGCCGGGTGGAAGCCTCGTGCCTCGTCGGAGCTGGTGGCCACGACCGCCGCCAGCACCTTCGCGGTGGTGCCGACCGTCACCACGAGTTCGGCGGGCGCCGAGTCCGGCTTCACCTTCGCATCCATTGTGGACAGCTCCACGGGACCGCCGGCCAGGTCGTAGGCGTACCAGTGCACGCTGTCGCAGGCGTGCGCGACGACCTCGGCGACCGTCATCTCCAGGTCCGGAACCTTGGCGGTCCAGTCGCCGTCGAGATGCGCCGACAGGAACTCCGCGCATGTCTCGGCGGTGGTGAGCAAGACCTTCGCGTCCATCTAGACGGGCTCCGGTTCCTTCAGTGCCGTGGCGTCCGCTTTCGGGTCCGCCGTGCGGTGCCGCAGCGACAGCCCACCGCCCACGACGAGCGTGATTCCTACGCCGAGCAGGGTATACCAGGGGAACGCGAGCACGACGGGCTTCGCACCCGGCGCGGGCGGGATGCGCACCGCGAGCACCACCACCGCCATCACGGCGACGGTCACCACGAACGCGATGATGGCGTCGAGCTGCCGCGCCCGCTTGACCCACATGCCGAGGAAGAACGCGCCGAGCATCGCGCCGTAGGTGTAGCCGGTGATGGACAGCCCCTGCTCGATCACCGGGTTGTTCGTGCTGGAGAACAGCGAACCGAACACCGCGAACACGACCGCCCACACGAGTGTCCACACGCGACCGTGCCGCAGCAGCGTGGAGTCCTCGGGCTTGCGTTTGGTGAACCGCTGGTAGAGGTCGGCGACCGTCGAGTTGGACAGTGCGTTGAGCGCCGAGGCGAGCGCGCCCATCGTGGAGGCGAGGATCGCGGCGATCAGCAGCCCCGCGACCCCGGCGGGTAACTCGCTGGTGATGAACTTCGTGAAGATGTTGTCGCTCTTGCCGCCCAGCTGCTGGGCGTTCTTGAACCCGTTGTGCGCCCACAGCATCGCGCCGACGAACAGGAACAGCCCGAACTGGATGGTCACCGCGATACCGCTGCCGATCAGCGCCTTACGCCCGTCGGCGATGCTGCGGCAGGACAGGAACCGTTGGACGATCAGCTGGTCCGCGCCGTGCGAGGCCATCGTGAAGATCGCCCCGCCGACCACCGCCGTCACGAACGCGTACTGGCTGGTCAGCAGATGCAGGATGTCGACGTCGAAGTCGAACAGCTTGAAGATGCCGGTGTCCGCCGCCCGTGACGTCCAGCCTGAAGGCAGCTTCGTGGCCAGCACGATCATGGCGACGACGGCGCCGCCGATGTAGATCGACAGCTGGATGACGTCGACCCACACCACGGCCTTGATCCCGCCGACCAGCGCGTAGATCACCGTCAGTGCGGTGAGCACGACCACGATCTGCCAGTACTGGGCGTGCACCCCGTAGTAGGACAGGATCAGCTGGATCGGGATGGCGCCCGCGAACAGCCGCACGCCCTCGGCCAGCAGCCGCGTGACGATGAACGCGATCGAGGAAACCCCCTGCATCGTCGAGCCGAACCGTTCGCCGAGGAACGCGTACGCCGTCGTCTGTTTTCCCTTGAAGTAGCGCGGCAGCAGCACGAACGACACGAGGATCCGGCCGATGATGTAGCCGAAGGGCAGTTGCAGGTAGGTCAGCCCGTTGTAGCTGCCCTGCCCGGCCCAGATGAGGCCGGGAGTGCTGATCACCGTGAGCGTCGAGGTCTCGGTCGCGACGATCGAGAAGCACACCGCCCACCACGGCAGGCTGCGCTCGCCGATGAAGTAGTCGGTGGCCGACCGCTGCTTGCGGCCGACGAGGACGCCGATCGCGGGCATGGCGGCCAGGTAGACGACGATGATCGCCAGATCCACGGGATGCATCTGTCTCTCCTACTCTTCCGGTGGGGATGCCGCTACCCGCAGATGGGTGACGGTCGCGGAGCGTGATCGGGGCAGGGTGAGGGGTCCCGCTCCGGGCGTGATGCTGCCCAGCAGGCGTGCCCCACGGGCGCCGGTCGCGGCGGGCACGTTCGCCGGAATTCCGTGCCAGGTCAGCCAGCCGAGCAGTGCGGCGAGGTAGGCCTCTTTCGCCGCGCGTGGCAGGCCGAGTTCGTCGCTGGTGGCCAGCCGGACCTCGCCGAGCCAGGCGGCCAGCGCGCGCGTCAGGACCGGATTTTCGACACCGCCACCGGAGGCGACCACGATCCCCGCACCGTGTTCGAGGCAGGCGGCCGCGATCGTGCGGGCGGTCAGCTCGGTGAGCGTGGCGAGCAGGTCGGCGGGGGAGAGGTCGATGCCGTCGAGGTAGTGCGCGTGGAACCGTTCCTTGCCGGTCGACTTCGGCGGGTTCGCCGCGTAGTACGGATCGTCGAGCAGCGTGGCCAGCACGTCCTCGTCGATCGTGCCCAGCGCGGCGAGCGCACCGCCGAGATCACAGCGCTGCCCGGCCCGCCGGGCCGCGAGGTCCAGCAGTGCGTTGCCGGGGCCGGTGTCGTAGGCGATGGTGTCGCCACCCGGGCGGACGACGGTGATGTTCGCGATCCCGCCGATGTTGAGCGCGACGGCGGGCCGGCCGGTGCTCTCGGCGTGCTCGCGCAGCCACAGCCGGTCCAGCGTGCTGGCGAGCGGCGCGCCGTGCCCACCCGCCGCGACGTCACGTGCCCGCAGGTCCGCGACCACGGGCAGCCCGGTGCGCTCGGCGATCCACGCCGGCTGCCCGAGCTGCAGGGTGCCGAGCGCGCGACCGCCTTCGACCCAGTGGAAGGCGGTCTGTCCCAGCGAGGCGACGAGATCCGCGGGGCCGAAGTCCTCGATCGCCCGGGCCGCGGCCTCGGCGAAGGCCTGCCCGACGCGGGTGTCCAGCTTGGCGAGCTGCTCGGCGCTGCTCGTCGCCGGCGGCAGTGCGGCCAGCAGTGCCTCCCGCAGCGCGGGCGGGTAACCGAGCTCCCGGTGCCCGATCGGGACGAGCGTGACCTGACCGTCGTCCAGGCGCAGGTCGGCGACCGCCACGTCGATCCCGTCGACCGAGGTGCCGGAGATGAGCCCGAGGACGCGCGAGGCCATGCGTGAGTGGTCTAGTCCATCGTCCACGAGATTACAAGGCATCCGGTTGCTTTTTCCCGAAGGTTTGCGTTTCCGCGTGCTTGGACGCGGCGAAGCCCGGGGCGTTCCCGCCGGTCCCCGCCCGGATGCGAGGATGAAAACGTGTCAACCAACCTCTGGTTCTGGATCATCCTGGTAGTCGTCGTACTGCTGGCGATCACGCTGGTCACCGGCCTGACCGTGGCGCGCCGCCGCCGGATCAGCCTGCGCGGCCCGGAAGCGCCGGAGCAAGAGGCCAAGCCGAGAGGCGGCGGCTACCAGGCGGGTGGCGGTATCGCGCTCGCACCTGGTGGCGAGCAGGCCCCGCCGCATCCCGCGGGGGAGCGCACCGAGGTCGACGGCCAGCCCGGCGTGGGCGACGACGCGTCCGTCCCGCGTGACGCGCCGCGCCGGTCGATCGTGGACGTCGGCCTGCCCGAGGAGGCGAAGGCCCCGGCCGCCGAGCCGGAACCCGCTCCCGAACTCGTTCCCGAACCCGAGCCCGAACCGGAGCCGCGCGAGGAGATCGCGCCGGCGGGCGGGCGCCTGGAGCGGCTGCGCGGGCGGCTGTCGAAGTCGCGTTCGGTGTTCGGCCAGAGCCTGCTCGGCCTGCTCGGTGCCGGTGACCTGGACGAGGACTCGTGGCAGGACGTCGAGGACACCCTGCTGGTGGCCGACCTCGGCGCCGCCACCACCACGGAGATCGTCGACAAGCTGCGCACCGAGATCACCAGCCGCGGGGTCCGCACCTCCGAAGAGGCGCGGGCGATGCTGCACGACGTGCTGACCGAGGCGCTGGCCACCGACGCCGACCGGGCCGTGCGGGCGCTGCCGCACACCGTCGACGGGCAGAAGCAGCCCGCCGTCGTGCTCGTCGCCGGGGTCAACGGCACCGGCAAGACCACCACCACCGGCAAGCTCGCGCGCGTGCTGGTGGCGCAGGGCAGCAAGGTCGTGCTCGGCGCGGCCGACACCTTCCGCGCCGCCGCCGCCGACCAGCTGCAGACGTGGTCCGAGCGGGTGGGCGCGGAGACCGTGCGCGGCAAGGAAGGTGGCGACCCGGCGGCCGTCGCCTTCGACGCCGTGAAGCGCGGCATGGAGTCCGGCGTGGACGCGGTGCTGATCGACACCGCGGGCCGCCTGCACACCAAGTCCGGGCTGATGGACGAGCTGGGCAAGGTCAAGCGCGTGGTGGAAAAGCAGGCCAAGGTCGACGAGGTGCTGCTCGTGCTCGACGCGACCACGGGGCAGAACGGGCTCGCGCAGGCGCGCGTGTTCCGCGAGGTCGTGGACGTGACCGGGATCGTGCTGACCAAACTGGACGGCACCGCGAAGGGCGGCATCGTCTTCCAGGTGCAGCGTGAGCTCGGGGTGCCGGTCAAGCTGGTCGGCCTTGGCGAGGGTCCGGACGATCTCGCTCCCTTCGAGCCGGAGGCCTTCGTCAGCGCCCTGCTGGGCTGAGTTGGCTCCCCCAAACGGGTGACCGCCGCGGAATCGGGTAACGCGGTCGCTGACGGTCAGGCAGTCTGTTTTCGCACGTCCCGGACGAGACGTGCGAAAACAGACTTTCTGGGGGTCGGCGATGACGAGCGGGTTCGGGGCGGTCCCGGACGATCTACGGCAGACCGCGGGCAAGATCGGTGACGTGATCAGCGGGGTCGCCGATCTGGTGTGGCGCGGGCCGGGTGGCGACTACGGGCACGCCGGCGTGCAGCAGGGCTGGGCGCAGTTCATCGAGGACATGCGCGACAGGGTCCAGAAGCTGCACGCCACGGCGGGCGAGCACGGGGAGAACCTCACGAAGGCCGCGCTCGCCTATGTCGAGTCCGACGAGAAGATCGGTACCGAGCTGTCCCACATCGGCGACGTCATCGGCGATCTCGGCGGCGGTCTCGGAGGCATCGTGCCCAGCGTCGCGGTGGGCACCGGCGACGACGGCGGCATGGTGGGTGGCGGCTGGACGGGTCCGCTCAAGAACGCCGGTATCGATCTCGGCGCTGGTTCGGGCGAAGACGGCGGCATGGTCGGCGGCGGGTGGACGGGTCCGCTCAAGGAAGCGGGCGTGGATCTCGGCGCAGGCGCCGACGCGCACTCCGGAATCATGAGCCCCGAGCGTTCTCGCGAACTGTTCCCGCAGGTCGGCGACGTCGGCAGCGGTTTGCCCAAGTCGGGCGACATCGGCAGCCGTCTCAACCCCGGGGACGAGGGGCCGGTGTACTGATGGCCGCGGAACTCGGGCAGACGACCGATCCCAAGGACCTGATCCCCGGCGAGCCGGAACAGATCAGCAGCGATCTCCGTGAGCTGATCGGCAACATCGACAAGATCGGCACCACGGGCGACGGGCTCAAGGGCGTCAACATCGGCGACTGGACGGGCCAGGGCGCGAACGCGTTCTGGGACGCGTTCAACCCGGAGCCGCCGAAATGGCTCAACACGGTCGAGCTGATCGGCCAGGGCGGCCAGTCGCTCGCCGACTACGGCGACGCGCTGACCTGGGCCCAGTCGGAGGCCCAGCGCGCGATCGAGATCTACACCCAGGCGCAGGCGGCCTCCCAAGCCGCGGCCGAGCAGTACAACGCGCAGGCCACGCAGGCCTCGGCCGCCGGGCAGACGGTCGCGCCGTTCCAGGACCCCTTCGCGGCGGCCGCGCAGGACGCGCAGACCGTCCTGGCCAACGCACGCGACAAGCTCGCCGCCGCCGGCGGTGCGGTCGCCGAGGCGTTCGGCATGAAGTCCGACGGCGAGGGCGGCTACAAGAAGGACATCGGCGAGGGCTACGAGTTCGGCGCCGACGCCCGCAAGAAGACCAAGTGGGACAAGGAAAAGGGCGAGTGGGTCGACCCGGGCGGCTGGCAGCGCAACGGGCGTAACAAGAGCTACTCGGGCGAGTGGGGTTCCCAGTCCGACGGCATGATGCACGACAAGATCGCCGACACCCTCAAGTCGCTCGGCTTCGACATCGACGAGAAGACCTACAAGGCGTCGGCGGAGACGTCCTGGCTCGACGGCAAGGTCGAGGGCGACTTCTCCTCCGGTCCTTTCTCCGGTCAGGGCAAGCTCGAAGGTTCGGTGCTGGGGGCCGGCGCGAGTGCCGAGGCGACGGTCAGCGCGCTGGGCGTGAGCGGTTCCGCCAACGCCGAGGCCTATCTGGCCAAGGGCAGCGCCGAGGGCGAGGTCAAACTCGGCGACCACGCCGGGGTCTCGGGCTCGGCCGAAGGCATGATCGGCGCGCAGGCCAGCGCCGAGGGCAGCGCGGGCTGGACGGGCGTGCAGGGCAGCGCCGAGGCCTTCGCCGGTGCGAAGGTGGAAGGCCAGGCCAGCGCCGAGGTCGCCGGTGTCAGCGCCGGTGTGCACGGTGAGGCGTGGGCCGGTGTCGGCGCCGAGGCCAGTGGTCAGTTCGGGATGGGCGACGACGGCAAGTTCCACGTCGGCGCCTCGGTCGGCGTGGCGCTCGGCGTCGGTGGCAAGGTCGGCTTCGACTTCGCCGTCGACCCCGGCGAGGTCGTGGATACGGTGAAGGACGTCGCCGGCGATGTGGCGGATGTGGCCTCCGACGTCGGCCACGGGATAGCGAACGCCGCCGACGCGGTCGGCGATTTCGTCGGCGGCATGTTCTAGCGACAACGGATACGGAGACAAAGTGGTTGCCACGATTCCGGTGCCGATCCAGTTCTCGCTGCCCGAGGGCTGGCGATCGGTGCCACCGGACCGGGTCGACGCGGGCGAGGCCGCGTTCGTAGCGCTGCGGCCCCCGGGCGTGAAGGGCTTCACCCCCAACATCACGATCGCGGGCAAGCTGCACGACGCCGCCGAACCGCTGGCCAAGCTGGCGGACGAGGCGGTCGAACGCCTGCGCCGGGGCGCGCCGGACGCCGAGATCGGCAAGCGCAAGGAGTCCGGGTCCGAGGCCAATCCCGGGCTCACCCAGACGGTGCGGATGACGCTGCTGCTGAACAACCAGCCCGAGCATCTGGTGCAGCTGCAGGTGTTCCTCGGCATGCGCGACACCCGCGACCCGAGCCGTAACGCGGTGCTGGAGATCGTGCTCAGCGCTCTGGCCGAGCAGTTCCAGGACGTCGTCGGGGACTTTCAGCAGTTCGTGTCGTCCATCAAGCCGGAAGAGGCAACGTCATGAGCCATTACGCGGACCAGTTGCTCCGCCGTATCGAGGCGATCGACACGGCGGCCGCCGACAACCGCAGACGCACCGAGGCCTATCAGCAGATGTCGGACGAGCTCAAGGAGGTCACCGGGACGGCCAGTTCGCCGGACGGCGTGGTCACCGTGGTCGCCGGGCCCGGCGGTGAGGTCAAGTCGGTCAGCTTCGGCGAGCGCGTTCGCGATCTGGCGCCCGCCGCGCTGGCGGCGTCGGTGACCCACACGATCGCCGCGGCCCGCGCCGAGGCGGCGAAGCAGCAGGCGGAAGTGGTGCGGCACGGCCTCGGGGACAGCGACCTGCTCGACAAGGTGCTCGACTCCGACGAGCAGATCTTCGGCGCTCAGCGCCCCGGCGACCCGGGGCCGCCTCCGCCGGGACTGCCGCCCGAGCCCGAGCAGGCCCCGTACCAGTACCAGCCGCAGAGCGCGCCGCAGCCGCAGGCCACGCCACGGCCCGCGGCGCCGAGGCCTGGTGGGGCGTCCCGCGGCGCTGCCGCCCACGAGGACGACTACTTCGAGGGCTTCAACGTGCTCGGAGGTGGACCCGGCCGATGAGCCTCGGGGTAGGTCTCACGATCGCCATCGGCGGGACGTTGCTGGTGGCCGCCGCGATCACGTGGCTGGTGATCGCGCTCGGCCGGTCCAACAAGGCCGCCGAGGGCAAGGCGCTCGCGCGATTGCGGGAGGAGGCGCCGAAACGCGGCTGGAGCTACGCCGAACGCGACGATTCCCTCGTCGAGGTGTTCAACGCGCAGCCCCAGTTCTCGGTGATCGGCAATCCGCTGGAGCCCTTCGTCGGCACGCCCGAGGCACTGCACGCGAACCAGGTGATCACCGGCGTGCATCGCGGCCGTTCGTTCGTCGCCGCGGTGTTCGACGTGCAGCACAAGGGCCAGGTGTTCCCGGTGGGCGCGGTCTGGATCCGGCTTCCCGCGATGCGTCCCTGGCTCGCCGTCAAACGCGTGGCCGGGACGCAGAGCCGCGTCCGGGCAGCGATCGGGCACGGCGACATCGTGTTCGGCTATCCCGGCTTCGACGAGCGGTTCCAGGTCGACTGCGAGAACGAGCAGTTCGCCCGCGCCGTCATCACCCCGCAGGTCGCGAGCTTCGTGATGAACGCTCCCCGCGAGGTGACCGGGTTCGCCGTCTACGGCGATCAGTTCACTGTGGACGATCGCGTCGGCGACCACCGCGATCCGGACCGGCTGATCCCGGCGCTCGATCTGCGGTGCGATCTGCTCGACCTCATTCCGGCGATGGTGTGGACGTAGGGAGCGGATCGAGTCGATGAGTGTCGGGGCGGTCATCGCGATCGCGGTCGGCGGGACGGTGCTCGTGGCCGCCGCGATCGTCTGGCTCGTGGTCTGGCTCAACCGGTCGAACCGGGAGCGCGAGCAGGCCGCACTCGGCGGGCTCCGGGACGAGCTCGCGCGGCGCGGCTGGAGCTACGCCGAACGCGACGATTCGGTGGCGGATCTCTACACCCGCCAGCACCGCGAGTTCGCATTGCCGAATGCGCTGCATCCCTTCGCGGACCCGCCGAGGGCCTCGGGTGCGCGTGATGTCATCACCGGCACCCATCGCGGCAGGCCCTTCGTCGCGGCCGTGCTCGACACCGTTCACCGCGGCAGCGCGGGCCCGGAGCTGTGCGTCCGGGTGCGGGCTCCGGCCGCGCGGCCTTCGCTGACCGTGCGCAAGGTCGCCAAGGCGGAGAGCCGGGTGAACAACGCGATCGGCCGCGGCGACATCGCCTCCGGCAATCCGGAGTTCGACGACCGTTTCGAGGTCCTGTCCGAAGATCCGCGGTTCGCGGCGGCGGTGGTGAGCTCGGAACTGGCCGGATTCCTCGTCGCCGAGCAGCGGCGGCTGCGCGGTTTCATGTTCTTCGCCGACCACCTCGACGCTCTCGACCAGATCACCGACCATCGGGACCCGGCCCAGCTCATTCCCGCGCTGGACCTGCGTTGCGATCTTCTCGACCGTATTCCGACCACTGTCTGGGCTTAGGAGTTTCCTTGAAGCTGCGTGCTTTCCCGCTCGTCGTCGCCGCCGGCCTCACCTTGTTCGGGTGTTCGTCCAAAGGGGACACCGTCGCGAAGGACACCCTCGAGCAGGGCATCACCGACACGCTCACGAAGGCCGTCGGCCAGCGACCCGACAAGGTCGAATGTCCCGGCCCGATCAAGGCCGAGGCCGGGCAGACCATGCGCTGCGTGCTGACGGCGGGCAGCACCCGTTACGGCCTGAGCGCGACCATCACCTCCTACGAGAACGGCACCGCGCACTACCGGGCCCAGGTCGATCAGCAGCCCATGCGCTGATCGGAAGAAAACTCGCGAAACGACCCAAAACGCGGGAACCCGCTCGCCCGGCACGCCGTCGTAGTCGCAGGTTCGGAGAAGCGAAACCGGCAGGTGGGATTCCAGACATGACGAGCGGGTTCGGAACAGTCCCTGATGAGCTGCGGCAGGCAGCGGGCCAGATCGGCGGAGTGATCCGAGAGGCCGCCGACCTCGTGTGGCAAGGACCGAGCGGCGATTACGGCCACGCCGGCGTGCAGCAGGGCTGGGGCCAGTTCATCGACGACATGAAGAAGTCCGTCCAGAACCTGCACGACAAGGCCGACGACCACGGCATCGACCTCAAGGGCGCCGCGTCCGCCTACGAAGAGCAGGATTCGGGCGTCGGCCGGCTCGTCGGCGGTATCGGCGAGCTGGTCGATTCCGCGGGCTCGTCCGGTTTCGTCAATCCCGCTGTCACCAAGGGCCTCGGCGGCGCGGTCGGCTCCATCGCGAGCCGGCTGGACGGCGACGGGCCGGAAGGGGCGCTGTACTGATGGCGGAGCTGGGGCAGACCACCAACCCGAGGGACCTGATCCCCGGCGATCCGGAGCGCATCGCCGCCGATCTGCGCTCCCTCGTCGGCACGATCCGGGGTGTCGGCAACGTGGGCAGCGGGCTGGGCGGGGTCGACCCGGCCCAGTGGGAGGGACAGGGCAGCGCGGCCTTCCGCGAGTCCTTCGGCGATCACGTGCCGCGCTGGCAGGCCACGGTCGGCACGATCGGCCAGGGCGCGCAGCGGCTGGCCGACTACGGCGACACGCTCACCTGGGCGCAGCGCGAGGCGCAGGCGGCCATCGAGGAGTACACCCAGGCGCAGGCGGCGAGCCGGGCGGCGCAGGCACAGCAGCAGGCGCAGTCCGCCCGGTCCGGTGGCGACGCCGCGGCTCCCGCGGACGATCCGGGCTCGGAGGGCGCGCAGGCGGCGCAGTCCCGGCTGGCCAAGGCGCGCGCCAAGCTGGAGCAGGCCGGCACCAAGGTCGCGGGCGCACTCGCGCTCGAACCGGATGGCGAGGGTGGCTTCACGCTCAAGGAGGGCGAGAAGGAGTACGGCGCCGACAACCGGCAGACCCGCAAGGTGCGCGACCCCGTCACCGGCGAACTGGTCGACGAGGACCCGGGCGGCTGGCAGAACAACAAGGGCGGCCGCAGCTACAACCGCGAGTTCGGCAACCCGGCCGACGGCCTGCTGGGCGACAAGATCGACGGGTACCTCAAGGCGCTGGGCATCGACGTCCCGGAGAAGACCTGGGAAGCCTCGGCCGATGTGGACGTGCTCGGCGGTAAGGCCGAAGGCAAGTTCGAGAACGGGCCGTTCTCCGGCGAGGGCAAGGCCGAGGGCTCGCTGCTGGGCGCGGGCGCGGAGGCGCACGCGTCGGCGAGCGCGCTGGGTGTGAGCGCCGGGGCCGGCGCGGAGGCGTACCTGGCGAAAGGCAGCGCGGAGGGCCAGCTCAACCTCACCGACCACGCCAACGTGCAAGGCAGCGCCGAAGCCATGGTCGGTGCCAAGGCCGAGGCCCAGGGCAGCGTCGGCTGGACCGGTGCGGAGGGCAGCGCCGAGGCGTTCGCCGGGGCCAGGGCCGAGGGCGATGTGGGTGCCGAGGTCGCCGGTGTCGGTGCGGGTGCGCACGGCGAGGCGTGGGCCGGTGCGGGCGCCGAGGCCAGTGGCCAGGTCGGCATGGGCGACGACGGCAAGTTCCACGTCGGCGGCTCGGTGGGCGTGGCGCTGGGCGTCGGCGGGAAGGTCGGGTTCGACGTCAGTGTCGATCCGGGTGAGGTCGTCGACACCGTCACCGACGTGGGTAAGGACGTCGGCGACGTGGCCTCGGACGTCGCCGGTGGCGCCAAGAAGGTCTGGGATTCCGTCTTCTGACATCCGGTTTGGAGTAAGCAGTGGTAGCGACCCTCCCCGTGCCGATCGAGTTCTCGTTGCCCGAGGGCTGGCGGTCGGTGTCCCCGGACGAGGCGGGCGCGGAGCAGGCCGCGTTCGTGGCGCTGCGCCCGCCCGCCGGCCGGGGCTTCACGGCCAACATCACGATCAGCGGCGAGGTCCGCGGCGCCGACGAGCCGTTGACACGCCTCGCGGACGAAGCCGTCGACAAGCTGCGGGCCTCCGGGCGCGACGTCCACTTAGGACGGCGCAACGAGGTTGGTTCCGCGGCGAGGTCCGCGGCGCCGACGAGCCGTTGACACGCCTCGCGGACGAAGCCGTCGACAAGCTGCGGGCCTCCGGGCGCGACGTCCACTTAGGACGGCGCAACGAGGTTGGTTCCGCGGCGAGTCCCGGGCTGACGCAGGCCGTGCGGATGACGGTCGATGTGCACGGCGCGCCGCGGGAGATCGGGCAGTTCCAGGTGTTCATCGCGATGCGCGACAGCCATGACGAGCACCGGCGTGCCGTCCTGCACGTCGTGCTGACCGCGTTGCCGGACCAGTTCGACGAGGTGTTCGGCGAGTTCCAGCGGTTCCTGTCGACGATCCGGCCCGAGGCGGCGCGATGAGCGACGAAGCCGAGCGCCTGCTGCGGCGCATCGAGGCGATCGAAAGCGCGGCGGCGGACAACCGGCGGCGCGCCGAGGCCTACGAGCAGACGGTCGAGGAGATGAAGACCGTGACCGCGACGGTCACCTCGCCCGACGGCATGGTGACGGTGGTGTCCGATTCCGGCGGCGATGTGCGGCAGATCAAGTTCGGCGGCCGGGCCGGGCAGGCCGACCCGGCCGTGCTGGCGAAGACCGTGACGCAGACGGTGGCGGCGGCGACGGCGGCCGCGGCACGGATGCAGGCCGAGGTGGTGCGCCGCGGTCTCGGGGAGTCCGATGTGCTCGACCGGGTGCTGGCGCGGGAACCGGCTGCGGCGCCGCCGGTCCCGGTCCGTCAGGAGCCCGCGCAGGAGGACCGGTTCTTCGAGGGCTTCACCGTGTTCGGCCGCGGCAGGCGCTGAGCTCTCGTTCGGGTGATGGCGGGCAAACCCCACCCGGCGGACGGGAATCTCGAGCACGCTCGGTCCGGTGAGTGTCGGCGTGATCATCGCGATGGCGGCCGGTGGAACCGTGCTGCTCGCCGCGGGCCTGACCTGGATGGGCGTCTGGCTCAACAAGTCCTACAAACGAGACGAGCAGGCCGCGCTCGGCCGGTTGCGGGAGGAGATGCCGCGGCGTGGGTGGACGTTCGCGGAGCGGGACGACACCGTGGCCGAGCTGTACACCCGGCAAATGGCCCAGTTCGGCGGGCGGGACCCACGCAAGCCGTTGGCCGGGCCGCCGAAGGCCACAGCCGCGCCCAACGTCATTACCGGTGTCCACCGTGGACGGCCGTTCCTCGCGGCCTCACTCGACACGTATTACAACGGCGAATTCAGCGAGGTGTGCTGCGTCTGGGTGCGCACGCCGACAGTGCGGCCGACGACGCTCGTGCAACGGGCGGTGCCCGTCGCGAGCAAGATCAACAACGCGATCTGGGGCGAGGTGCGCACCGGGCATCCGCAGTTCGACGAGATGTTCGACGTCTGGTCGGAGGATCCGGGGTTCGCCGTCGCCATGCTGAGCCCGGCCCTGATCGAGTTCCTGATTCACGATCCGGAGACGTTCCGGGACATCACGGTCTTCGCCGACCACCTCGAGGTGCTGGACCGGGTCGGCGATCACCGCGACCCCGCCAGGCTGATCCCGGCGCTGGACCGGCGCTGCGACATTCTCGACCGTATTCCCCGGACCGTCTGGGCTTGAGAGGGCGAACCTGTGATCCGTAACGCGATCTTCGCGCTGTATGGTGCCGCGCTGGTGCTCGGCGGTTGCACCGTGAAGGTGGAGAAGCCGGCCCCGACCATCAGTCAGGCCGAGTTCGAACGGGGCATCGCCGACGCGCTCCAGCAGTCGGTGGGGACGCGCCCGGACACCGTGACCTGCCCGGGGCCGGTGGCCGCGACGGTGGGACGGACGGTGCGCTGCACCCTGACCGCGGGCACAACACGGGCAGGGCTCACCGCGGAGATCGTCAGCATCGACAACGGCAAGGCCAACTATCACGTCATGGTCGATGACAAACCCTTGAGCTAGGCACTCAAATCCTCGTTCGCCAGGTGTGCCGACAGGGTGGCGGCCACGCGCTGCACCGCCGGGGCGATCCGCGACACCGCTTCCTTCGTGAGGCGGCCTTCCGGGCCGGACACCGACACCGCGGCCGGCGCCGGCGTGCCGGTCAGCGGTACGGCGACGCACCGCACACCCAGTTCCTGCTCGCTCTCGTCCACCGCGTAGCCCTGTTTCGCGATCTTGGCCAGGGCCCGCAGCATCTCGTCCGGATCGGTCACCGTGTGCTCGGTGTAGGACGGCATCCCGGTGCGTTCCAGCAGCGCCCGCACATCCTCGGCGGGCAGCTGCGACAGGATCGCCTTGCCGACGCCCGTGCCGTGCGGCAGCAGACGCCGCCCGACCTCGGTGAACATCCGCATCGAGTGTTTCGAGGGCACCTGCGAGACGTACACGACCTCGTCGCGCTCCAGGACCGCCAGATTGGCCGTCTCGCCGACCTCGTCGACCAGCTCCGCCAGCAGCGGCCGGGCCCAGGTGCCGAACTGCATGCTCGCGTTTTCACCCAGCCGGATGAGACGGGCGCCGAGCGCGTACCGGCGGTTGGTGTTCTGCCGGACGTATCCGAGCGCGACCAGGGTGCGGATCAGCCGGTGGATCGTGGGCATGGGCAGCCCCGAACTGGCCGCCAGCTCGGACAGGCTCGCCTCGCCACCCGTATCGGCCAGCCGTTCGAGCAGCTCGAACGCCCGCCGCAACGACTGAACGCCCCCGTCGCGGGAACCCTTCTCCTCGGCCACATGCTCTCCTCGCGTTGAGCTTCCGCTATGCAGAAACTATACTCCGGATTGAGAAAAACCGTACGGATGTACTTCTTCTTTCAGATCGACACGGTTGGAGTGTTGCAGCATGTCTGAGGTCCAGGTGGTCGGTGCCAAGGTCGACGGGACCGAGCACATCCTGACTCCGGAGGCCCTGGAGTTCCTGGCCGGTCTGCACGACAACTTCGCCGCCCGGCGCGACGAGCTGCTCCAGGCGCGCGTCCAGAAGCGCGAGCAGGCCAAGCGCACGGGACGGCTGGACTTCCTGCCGGAGACCAAGGAGATCCGCGAGTCCGAATGGCAGGTGGCCGAGGCGCCGGCCGCGCTGCGCGACCGGCGCGTCGAGATCACCGGCCCCACCGATCGCAAGATGACGATCAACGCCCTCAACTCGGGCGCCAAGGTGTGGCTGGCCGACTTCGAGGACGCGAACACGCCGCACTGGGCCAACGTGATCGGCGGGCAGGTCAACCTGCACGACGCGATCCGCGGCACGATCACGCTGGACTCCAACGGCAAGCACTACGAGCTGCGCAAGGACGCGCCGTTGGCCACCATCGTGGTCCGCCCGCGTGGCTGGCACCTCGACGAGCGCAACCTGACCTTCGGCGGCCGCAAGGGCGTCGGCGCGCTGGTCGACTTCGGCCTGTACTTCTTCCACAACGTGCGCGCGCTGCTGGCCGCCGACAAGGGCCCGTACTTCTACCTGCCCAAGATGGAGAGCCACCTCGAAGCGCGGCTGTGGAACGACGCGTTCACCTGGGCGGAGAAGGAGCTGGGCATCCCGCACGGCACCATCCGCGCCACCGTGCTCATCGAGACCATCCCGGCCGCGTTCGAGATGGAGGAGATCCTCTACGAGCTGCGTGAGCACGCCTCGGGCCTGAACGCCGGCCGCTGGGACTACCTGTTCAGCATCATCAAGTACTTCCGCGACGCGGGCGAGAAGTTCGTGCTGCCGGACCGCAACAGCGTGACCATGACCGCGCCGTTCATGCGTGCCTACACCGAGCTGCTGGTGCGCACGTGCCACAAGCGCGGCGCGTTCGCGATCGGCGGGATGGCGGCGTTCATCCCGAGCAAGGACCCGGAGGTCAACGAGAACGCCTCCAAGAAGGTGCACGCCGACAAGTCCCGCGAGGCCAACGACGGTTTCGACGGCTCGTGGGTCGCGCACCCCGGCATGGTCGGCCTGTGCCGCGAGGAGTTCGACAAGGTGCTCGGCGACAAGCCGAACCAGCTCGACCGCAAGCGCGAGGACGTGAACGTCACCGCGGACGACCTGCTCAACGTCGCCGCCACCGAGGGCGCGGCCACCGCGGCGGGGCTGCGCGGCGCGGTCGACGTCGGCGTGCGCTACATCGCGTCCTGGCTGGGCGGCAACGGCGCGGCGGGCATCCACAACCTGATGGAGGACGCCGCGACCGCCGAGATCTCGCGTTCGCAGGTGTGGCAGTGGGTGCAGAACGGCATCACGCTGGACAACGGCGAGAAGGTCACGCGCGACCTGGTCAAGACGGTGCTCGACGAGGTGCGCAAGGAACTCGACGGCGAGATCCCGAACGATCTGCTCGCGCCCGCCGTCGAGCTGTTCGAGGAGGTCGCGCTCGCCGAGCAGTACGTCGACTTCCTGACGCTGTCGGCCTACGAGCGGATTTCCTGACATGACCGAAGGCCGGCTCGCCGCGGACATCTACGCCGCCGCCGACGCTCGGTTGTCCGAAGTGGACGAACGGGTGGCGGCGAAGTATCCCGGTGAGCCGGCCGGACGGCAGCCGGTGCACACCGTGTACGTGCCGGCCGACAAGTACGCCCCGGACGTCGTGACGCGCTGGGGTGAGCAGGCGCTCGCGATTTTCCGGCAGCGCGGCGCCGAACTGGGCTTGACCGCCGAGGTCGGCGACCGGGTCGCGGCCAAGCTCGCGACGGAGCCCATCGAGGACCTGCGCATCGACTTCGAGGACGGCTACGGCCATCCAGGCGACGAGGCCGAGGACGAGATGGCGCTGTCGTGTGGCCGGTCGCTCACCGTGGCCACTCCGTTCGTCGGCATCCGTTTCAAGAGCTTCGAACGCGCGACCCGGCGGCGCGGGATCCGCACACTGGACCTGTTCCTGTCGGGGCTGCTCGAAAACGGGGACCTGCCACCGGGTTTCGTGGTCACGCTGCCGAAGGTCACCGCAGTCGAGCAGGTCGCGGTGGCCGCGGACGTGCTGGCGGCGCTGGAAAAGGCCCACGGTCTGCCCGAGCGTGCGCTGCGGTTCGAGGTGCAGATCGAGACGTCCCAGTCCATTCTGGACACCGACGGCACGGTCGCCGTGCCGCGCATCATCCAGGCCGCCGCAGGGCGGTGCAGCGGTCTGCACTACGGCACCTACGACTACAGCGCGGGCCTCGGCATCGCCGCCGCGTACCAGAGCATGGACCATCCCGCCGCGGACTTCGCGAAGGCGTTCATACAGGTCAGCGCCGCGGGCACCGGGGTGCGGCTGTCCGACGGCTCGAGCAACCGGCTGCCCGTCGGCGACGCGGTCCTGGACGCGTGGCGCGAGCACCTGAGGCTGGTGCGGCGGTCACTGGAGCGAGGCTTCTACCAGGGCTGGGACATGCACCCGCACCAGTTGCCGACCCGGTTCGCCGCCACCTACGCCTTCTTCCGCGAGGGCCTGCCGTCGGCCGCGGCGCGGCTGCACGACTACGCCACGGCGGCGGACAGCGGCGTGCTCGACGAACCGGCTACCGCGCAGGCACTGGCCGCGTTCCTGTGCCGTGGCCTGGACTGCGGGGCCCTGGACGAGTCGGAACTGCCGCTGCCCCGCGCGCGCCTGGACGCCTACGCTCGCCGGATCGGGTGAGCGTTTCTTGTCGATCGTCGACTACTACAGCTAACTCAGGGCGAGGGCGAGGTACACGTCCACCTGCGTGGTGAAGTCGGTCAGGTCGACGCCGAGCAACTCCGACGCCCGCGTGATCCGGTACCGCAGCGTGTTCACGTGGACGTGCAGGGCCTTCGCGGCCGCCGTCGGAGAACTGGAACATTCGAGGTAGACCCGCACGGTGCGCACGAGATCCGTGCCGTTGGCCGCGTCGTAGTCCACGAGCGGGCCGAGCACGCGTTCGCGCACCGTGCGGCGCAGCTCGTCCGGTGCGGTCGCGACCAGTAGCCGGTGCACCGCGATGTCCTCGCCGGCCACCACCTCGATCGGCCCGCCGCGGCGCGCCGCGACGTCCAGCGCGTGCCGCGCCTCCTGCGCCGCGCCACGCAGTCCGGCCGCCGTCGCGGGCCCGCTGATGCCGGTGAACACGCGCGTCAGGTCGACAAGGCGATCCACAGTGGACAACCCGGCGCGAATCGGCTCGGCGGGCGAGGACTCGTCGGCCTCGACGATCGCGCACGCGTCCTCGCCGAGGGTGCCGAGCACGGCCGGGGGCATGTCGGCCAGCAACTCGACGAGCAGCTCCCCGGCCAGTTCCGGCCCGTCGTCCGGGGTGGACAGGAGGATGACACGCACCGGTTCACGAAGCCCGGCGGCGGGGAACGCGGCGGCAACGTCGCCGCCCTCGAGCGCCTGGAACAGCGGCCCGGCGGCGCGGTCGGCGGTGCGCCGCACCTGATCGGCACGGGCCCGGGCGAGGCTGACCAGGCCCGCGAGCTCGTCGGTGAGGTCATCCGTTTCGGTGATCTTCACGGCGAGAATCCAGGGCACGCTGAAGCGGCCGTTGACGGGCACCAGTGTGTAACCGCCGCGCACGGTCCGGTCCCGGCCGGGCACGAACCAGTCGGCCGGCGGCGGGTCGGCCGCGGTGCCGCCCACGACGCGGCCCGTGCCCGACACCACCCAGCACGGCGCGCCCAGCTCCTCCGCGCCCTGCCGCAGCAGCACCGGCAGCGGGGCGTCGGCGGTGGACAGCAACCGTTTGCGCGCGCCGCTGGGCTCGCGGCCGCGGTCGGCCGCCAGCGCCAGCACGACCCGCTCGGTGACCACGGCGAACGACAGGTCGGCGGGCACTTCGAGCAGCGGGATCCGATACTGGGCGCACGCGCGCACGACGTCGTCGGGGATGCCGTCGGTGTCCGCGCCGGACGCGGCGAGCGCGGCGACTCCCGAGCGGGCGAGTGCGGCGACGAACGGTTCCGCGTCGCCGGGTTCGCGCCACCACAACAAGCCGGAGAGCACCAGCTCACCGGCCGAGACGTAGCGGCTCGGGTCGGGGAGTTCGGTGACGTAGATGCGGGTGATCTCGCGGCCGAGCAGCCCCGAACCGGTGCGCAGCCGCATGCGCAGTTCGGGGATGTCCAGCAGAGTCTTCACCAGCGTCATGACTGACCGATCCTAGGGAAGGAAGTGGTGATGGACATAGCAGCCGAGATCAACGCGATCCGCCGCCGCGTGCACGGACGGGCGGTGGTGGCCTGCCGGACCTACGACGCCGCACCCGGGGACGTCTGGCAGGCCTGCACCGATCCCGGCCGGCTCGCCCGCTGGTTCCTGCCGGTCACCGGCGACCTGCGGCCCGGCGGAAGCTACCAGCTCCAGGGCAACGCGGGCGGGGAGATCGTGCGCTGTGAGCCGCCGGAGGTCCTGCGGGTGACGTGGATCTTCGGCGAGGGGCCCGCCTCCGTGGTCGAGGTGCGGCTGCGTCCCGGGGCCGAGGGCACGCTGCTCGAACTGGAGCACAGCGACCTCGCCGACCACCAGCACTGGGACCAGTTCGGGCCCGGCGCCGTCGGTGTCGGGTGGGACATGACGCTGCTCGGGCTGGCCCTGCACGTGTCCGGCCACGGCAACCCGGCCGACTGGGGCAGCTCGGGTGAGGCACGGGAATTCATGACCGAGAGCGCGCGGGCATGGGGAGTCGCCCACGTCGTGTCCGGCGAGGATCCGGCTCAGGCGGTGGCCGCGGCGCAGCGCACACAGGCGGTCTATGTGCGTCCCCAGGATTAGGCTTGCCGCCTTGTGCGAAAGCACGAAAAGACTGCTCACAACGCCCTCCGGTTCATACTCCGGCGCCGTTGCCGTGACGCCGGTCACGGCGGTGTACTGGATGGACTCCCACCGCTGAAGGAGCCGGAGAAGTGGATTTCCTGCGCCCCCAGAGCCTCGCCGAAGCGCTGGCCCTCAAGGCCGAGCGCCCGGACGCGGTCCCGATCGCGGGCGGCACCGACGTGATGGTCGAGCTGAACTTCGACCACCGGCGGCCCGCAGCCCTGCTCGATCTCGGCCGAGTCCCCGAACTGACAGACTGGTCCACAGTGGACGGCGCGGTGCGCCTGGGCGCGAACGTGTCGTACACGCGCGTCATCACCGAACTGGGGGAGCGGCTCGCCGGGCTCGCGATGGCCGCCCGCACGGTCGGCTCGCCGCAGATCCGCAACCGCGGCACCGTCGGCGGCAACCTCGGCGCGGCCTCGCCCGCCGGGGACACCCACCCCGTGCTGCTGGTGACTGGCGCGCGGGTGGAAGCGGCCTCCACCAGGGGAACGCGGCTGATCCCGGCCGAGGAGTTCTACCTCGGCGTCAAACGGAACGCGCTCGCCGAAGACGAGTTGATCACCGCCGTGCACCTGCCCGCGAACGCCGGCCCGCAGCAGTTCGCGAAGGTCGGCACCCGTAACGCGATGGTCATCGCCGTGTGCTCGTTCGCGATCGCGCTGGAGGAGGGCAAGGCCAGGGCCGCGATCGGCTCGGCGGCGCCCACGCCGCGCCGCGTGCCCGACGCGGAGGAATTCCTGGCGGCTGAGCTGCCGTGGTCGGCGCCCGCCCCGCTGCTCGATTCGGTCAAACGCCGTTTCGGTGAGCTCGTCGCGGCGGCCGCGGAGCCGATCGACGACGTGCGGGGCACCGCCGCCTACCGCCAGCACGCGCTGGCCGTGCTGGCACGCCGCACGCTGGGCTGGGCCTGGCAGGAGTACGTGGAAGGGGAGCGGGCATGCGCGTGAACGTGACCGTCAACGGCGAGGCCAGGCAGGCCGACGACGTGTGGGAGGGCGAGAGCCTGCTCTACCTGCTGCGCGAGCGGCTCGGGCTTCCCGGTTCGAAGAATGCCTGTGAACAGGGCGAATGCGGTTCGTGCACGGTGTATCTGGACGGAGTGCCGGCGTGCTCGTGCCTGGTGGCCGCCGGGCAGGCCGAGGGACGTGACGTGCGCACCGTGGAGGGGCTCGCCGACGGCGACCGGCTCGACCGCGTCCAGCAGTCCTTTGTGGACGCCGGTGCGGTGCAGTGCGGGTTCTGCACGCCGGGACTGGTCGTGGCCGCACACGACCTGCTGGCCCGGGTGCCCGGACCGAGCGACGAGGAGATCCGCGAGGCGCTGGCCGGAAACCTGTGCCGGTGCACGGGGTACGAGAAGATCCTGGACGCGGTGAGGATGGCGAGCACGCGATGAGGACCGTTCTGGAGCACGCCGCGATAGCCACGGTGGACGCGGACGGCACCGAATACCGCGACGGCCACGTGGTGGTCGAGGACGGCCGCATCGTCGCCGTCGGCGAGGGTGCGGCGCGCCGGGAGGGGGTCCCGCACGGCACCGTCATCGACGCGAGCGACTGCCTGATCACGCCGGGCCTGGTCAACACGCACCACCATCTCTACCAGTGGGCCACCCGCGGCCGCGCCGTCGATGCGACGCTGTTCCAGTGGCTCGTCGAGCTGTACCCGGTCTGGAGCGGGCTCGACGCGGAGATCACGCACGCCGCCGCGAGCGCGGGGCTGGCGCGCCTGGCGCTCACCGGCTGCACCACGGTCGCCGACCACCACTACGTCTTCCCGTCCGACGGCGGCGATCAGATCGAGGCCCTGGTGTCCGCGGCGAACCGGATCGGCGTGCGCGCCCACATCGTGCGCGGGTCGATGGACCGCGGCGAGTCCCAGGGCGGGCTTCCGCCGGACAACCTGGTCGAGGACACCGAGGCCGCGCTGCTCGGCACGGAACAGGCGATCGACAAGTACCACGACCCCTCGCCCGGCGCCCGTATTCGCATCGCCGCCGGTCCCTGCTCGCCGTTCACCGTCACCGAGCAGCTCATGACGGGTGCCGCCGAACTCGCCCGCCGCAAGGGCGTCCGGCTGCACACCCACCTCGCCGAGACCCTCGACGAGGAGGAGCAGTGCCTCGCCGAGTTCGGCTGCACCCCGGCCGAGTACGCCGACAAGCTCGGCTGGCTCGGCGAGGACGTGTGGATGGCGCATTCGGTGCACCTGTCCACCGCCGCGATCCGGCGCTACGGCGCGACGCGAACGGGCGCCGCGCACTGCCCGACCTCCAACGGGCGACTGGGCACCGGCATCGCCCCGGTGCGCGACCTGCTCGACGCGGGCGCGCCGGTCGGGCTCGGCGTGGACGGGGCGGCGTCGAACGAGTCCGGCGGGCTGGGGGAGGAACTGCACGAGGCGTTGCTGCAGGCCAGGCAGCGCGGGGGCCCGACGGCGCTGAGCGTGCGCGAGGCGCTCTGGATGGGCACGATGGGCGGCGCCCGCTGCCTCGGCCGCGAGCGGGAACTCGGCTCGCTGGAGCCCGGCAAGCTCGCCGACCTCGCGGTCTGGGACCTGCGCGGCCTGCGCTACGCGGGCATCGAGGACCCCGTCGCGGCACTCGTGCTCGGCGCGACACCACCGCTCAAGCTGCTGATGACCGGTGGCGAGGTCGTGGTGGCCGACGGGGAGCTGCGTACCGCGGATGAGTCCACTGTGGCCGGTGAGCTGGCCGCTGCCGCCAGGAGGTTGCGATGACGACGTCCACCCAGGCGATGAGCACCGCGAGCGGCATCGGCAGCAGCCCCCGGCGGCCGGACGGCACGGTCAAGGTGCGCGGCGAGTTCGCCTACTCCTCCGACCTGTGGCACGAGGACATGCTGTGGGGCGCGACGCTGCGCAGCCCGCACCCGCATGCCCGCGTCAAGCGCATCGACATCACCGAAGCCGTCCGGGTGCAAGGCGTCTACGCGGTGCTGACGCACGAGGACGTGCCGGGGGTGAACCGGTACGGCCTGGAACACCAGGATCAGCCGGTGCTCGCGGCGGACGTCGTGCGGTACCAGGGTGAGCCCGTGGCGCTCGTCGCGGCGGACCACCCGGAGACCGCGCGCCGCGCGATGAAGCGGATCGAAGTCGACTACGAGGTGCTCGACCCGGTCACCGACGCCGAGCAGGCCGTCGTGGGACAGACTCCGGCGTTGCACACCGGCGGCAACGTCGTGCGGCACGTGCCGATCCGCTTCGGCGACCCCGGCGCGACGGCCGAGGTGGTGGTCAGCGGTTCCTACGAGGTCGGCATGCAGGACCAGGCGTTCCTCGGGCCGGAGTCCGGGCTCGCGGTGCCCGCCGACGACGGCGGCGTGGACCTCTACGTCGCGACGCAGTGGCTGCACGTGGACCAGCGCCAGATCGTGCAGGCGCTGGGCCTGCCCGAAGAGAAGGTGCGGCTCACGCTCGGCGGGGTCGGCGGCGCGTTCGGCGGCCGCGAGGACCTGTCGATCCAGATCCACGCGTGCCTGCTCGCACTGCACACCGGCAGGCCGGTGAAGATGGTCTACAACCGCGAAGAGTCCTTCTACGGGCACGTACACCGGCATCCGGCGCGGCTGCACTACGAGCACGGCGCCGACCGGCACGGCAGGCTGGTCTACGTCAAGGCGCGCATCTTCCTCGACGGCGGGGCCTACGCCTCGTCCACGCCGGCGGTGGTGGCGAACGCCGCGACGCTCGGCGTCGGACCGTACGAGGTGCCCAACGTCGCGATCGACTGCTGGGGCACCTACACGAACAACCCGCCGTGCGGCGCGATGCGGGGATTCGGCGCGGTGCAGGCGGCCTTCGGGTACGAGTCGCAAATGGACAGGCTCGCCGAGGCGTGCGGGATCAGCCCGGTCGAGGTGCGGCTGCGCAACGCCATGCGCGAGGGCTCGCTCATGCCGACCGGTCAGGTGGTGGACTCGGCAGCGCCGGTCGGGGAACTGCTGCGGCGACTGGAACGGATGCCGCTGCCCTCCGCGCCCGAGGGGGAGCGGGACCTGCGGACGTTGCCCGGTGGCGTGTCCAACACGACGCACGGCGAAGGCGTGGTGCGCGGTGTCGGGATCGCGGTGGGAATCAAGAACATCTGCTTCTCCGAGGGCTTCGACGACTACTCGACCGCGCGGGTGCGGCTGGAAGTGGTCGCGGGCGAGGCCGCGGCGACCGTGCAGACCGCCGCCTGCGAGGTCGGCCAGGGCCTGGTCACCGTGCTGCAGCAGATCGTGCGCACCGAACTCGGTGTCGAGCGCGTGACGATCCTGCCCATGGACACCACGATCGGCAACGCCGGCTCCACGTCGGCGTCGCGGCAGACCTACGTGACCGGGGGTGCCGTGCGCTCGGCCTGTCTCGCGGTGCGTTCGGCGCTGTTCAAACGGATCACGGACGCGCCGGGCGATCTGAGCCTGGTGGGCGGGAAGCTCGTCTCGGCTCGCCAGGGCGTACTCGCGGATCTCGTGGACGTGCTGGGCGAAACCGTGGTGGACGAGACCGTCGAATGGCGGCACCGTCCTACTGAGACACTCGACCCGGAGACCGGTGCGGGCAACGCCCACGTGCAGTACGGGTTCGCCGCGCACCGGGCCGTGGTCGATGTGGACACCGAACTCGGGCTGGTCAAGGTCGTGTCGCTGGACTGCGTGCAGGATGTGGGCAAGGCGCTCAACCCGCAGGCCGTGCTCGGCCAGATCCAGGGCGGCTCCGCGCAGGGGCTCGGGCTGGCCGTGATGGAGGAGATCCAGACTTCCGGCGGCAAGATCCGCAACCCGTCGTTCACCGACTACCTCATCCCGACCGTGCTCGACATGCCGCCGATGAACATCGACGTGCTCGAACTGGCCGATCCGCACGCACCCTACGGGTTGCGCGGGGTCGGCGAACCGCCGACGATCTCGTCCACCCCGGCGATCGTCGCCGCGATCCGTGCCGCGACCGGCAGGGCGCTCACCCGCGTCCCGGTCCGGCCGGAACACCTCATCTGATTCCCAGCCGAAGCGGGTCCCGTCGCGGGACCCTGGTTCGGCATGCCCGGAGGCAGGAATGACCCAGTTACGCACCAGGCCCGATGCCGCCCGCAAGACGTCCACACTGGACAGATACTTCCTGGTCTCACGGCGCGGCAGCACCATGGGGCGTGAGGTCCGCGGCGGCGTCACCACTTTCGTCGCGATGTGCTACATCGTGCTGCTCAACCCGCTCATCCTCGGCGCGTCCGCCGACATCACCGGCGCCCGGCTGTCCACGGAACAGGTCACCACGGCGACAGCGCTCGCCGCGGGGGTCACGACGATCCTGATGGGCCTCGTCGGCAAGGCACCCCTCGCGCTGGCGGCGGGGCTGGGCATCAACGGGGTGGTCGCGTTCCAGATGGCGCCCACGATGACCTGGGCGCAGGCCTTCGGCTTGGTCGTGCTGGAGGGCGTGTGCATCGTGCTAATGGCCGTTTCCGGGGTGCGGGAACGGATCATCAACGCGATCCCGATGGCGCTCAAGACCGGGATCACGGTGGGCATCGGGTTGTATCTGGCGCTGGTCGGCCTGGTCAGCGCGGGTTTCGTGACACGAACCCCGGATTCGGCCGATTCGACCGTGCCGGTGCGGATGGGGGTCGACGGGCATCTGAGCGGCTGGCCCATCGCGATCTTCTGCGTCGGGCTGCTGTTGATGATCGTGCTGGTCTCGCGGCGGATGCCGGGCGCGGTGCTGGTCAGCATCGTGGTCGCCACCGTGCTGGCGGTGCTGGTGAACGCGGTCTTTCACGTGCACGGCTGGGGCCTGGTGGAGCCGAAGGTGCCCACACACGTCGTGGCCGCACCCGATTTCGGTCTGCTGGGGCGGATCGACGTGTTCGGCGGGTTCGGCTCGGCCGGTGTCGTGACCGCGTGCGTGTTCCTGTTCACGCTGGTGCTGTCCGGCTTCTTCGACGCGATGGGCACGATCACGAGCGTCTCGGAAGAGGCCGGTCTCGTGCGCGACGGTCGCGTGGAGGGCATGGGACGGATCCTGCTGGTCGACGGCTTCGGTGCACTGGCGGGCGGCGTAGCGGGTTCCTCGCCGAACACGGTCTTCCTGGAATCGGCCGCCGGTGTCGGCGAGGGCGCACGGACCGGTCTGGCGAGCGTGGTGACGGGCCTGCTGTTCACCGCGACGCTGTTCCTGACCCCGATCGCCGCGATCGTCCCCGCACAGGCCGCGGCGCCGGCGCTGGTGGTGATCGGCGGCATGATGATGGCGCAGGCACGCAGGATCCCGTGGCAGGACGGCGATGTGGTGATCCCGGTGTTCCTGATCGCCGCACTGATCCCGTTCACCTATTCGATCACCAACGGCATCGGGGCCGGGATCGTGGCGTACACCCTGATCAAGCTGTGCAAGGGCAAGCTGCGCGAAATCGGCTGGCTGCTGGGCGCACTGGCCGTGGTGTTCGTGGTGTACTTCGCCATCAACGGCATCAAAACCCTGATCTGAAAAGAAGCCGCCAGGTAGTCCGGTGCCGGTCCGATGGGAGGCTGCCGGAAACCTCCCCCAACCCCGATCCGGTGAGTCTGCCCGCCGGGAGGGCCGTGTCGAGGGCGCTTCGCGTCGCTGCGCGATGGCCTTCGGCCACCCTGGACACGGTCCTCCCGGCGAAGTGCGGCTGGGGATCGGGGTTGGGGGAGGAGTGGGTTGTCGGGTCGGCTGGCCTTGCTTCGCTCGCCCCGGGGCCCTGCGTCAGAACTCCGGCAGGCTGTACCAGGCCAGGCCCGCGTCCTCCGCGTCGTCGCGCAGCACCGTGCCTTCGATCAGCCCGTACGGCCGGTCCGCAGCGTAGAAGACCTCATTGTCGTTCGTCAGGCCGAACGGGCTCAGGTCCACCAGGAAATGATGTTTGTTGGGCAGCGACAGCCGCACCTCGGCCACCTCGCGGCGCTGCTTCAGCACCGCCTCGCCCATGGCGTAGAGCGTCTGCTGCAACGACAGGCTGTGCAGGTTCGCGAACGTTTCCAGCATGATGCGCCGGATCTCGTGGAAGCTCTTGTGCCAGTCGATGTCCTCGCCCTGGTACCGCCACCGGGCCGTCACCGCCGTGGCCAGAATGCGGTCGTCGGTCTCGGCCAGGGTTGTGTACCGGTCGCGAGGGAAGCCGTGGAACTCCGAGCCCGTCGACTTCAGCACCACCAGGTCCCGCAGCCCCGAGACCACCCAGGCGCGGCCGTCCGCCACGGTCACCGCCGTGGTGCGCTTTTCGTCGCCGGAACGGGAAAACGCATGGTCATGTGGCTTGCCGTCCACCGGAATCCGGTCCCAGCCGTGTTCGTCGATCAGGATGCGCGCCTGGTCGATGTGGCTGAAGGCGTCCACGAAATGCCGCCCGAGCCGCAGCGCGAAATCCTCGATCTCGCCCGGCGGGGTCTGCTTCGCGAAGGCGTAGACCGTGTTCTTCTGCGTGTCCGTCGCGACGACCACCGAGTTGTCCCCGGTGAGATGCGTGGCGGCCAGCTCGCCGCGCAGCGAAGTCGACACGGTCAGGTCCTTGACGTGGTGCACCGGACCGGAACGGTCCACAGTGACCAGACGGACCTCGGCCTTGCCGTACTGATTCGGGCCCAGGGTGATGGCCACGGCGATCAGCTCCCTCGGTAGGTGGAATAGGCGAACGGGCTCAGCAGGATCGGCACGTGGTGATGCGCCCCGGGATCGGTGATCCGGAACGACACGGTGATCTCCGGGAAGAACCCCTCCGGCCCCAGGTAAGCCTCGGTGTCGAAGACCAGCCGGTACACGCCCGGATCGAGCCGCTCCGGGCCCAGATCACGGATCCGGCCGTCGTCGTCGGTGTGGCCGGAGGCGATGAGCGTGTCACCCGACTCCAGGCGCACCGGAATCCCGCGGGCGGGACGGCCCGCCGCCGCGTCGAGCACATGCGTCGTCACCAGGCTCACGAGGTCACCGCCTTTTCCAGGCGCAGCAAGGCGATCTTCACCAGTTCCTCGCCCGCGACACGCAGTTCGGTACCGGGATCGTTGGTCATCCGCTCCCGCAGGATCGCCAGCAGCTCCTCGCCGCTGCGCCCGCTCGCGCAGACCAGGTAGACATGCCCGAAACGCTGCTCGTACTCGGCGTTGGCGGCGAGGAACTTCTCCCGCGCGGCATTGTCCACACCGGACTGCTCCGCCGCCGGGGCGCCCGAGGACTTCTCGCCGATCCGGGGATGCGCCGCCATCGCGTCGTGGATTTCGCTCGGGAACAGCGTGAGCGAAGCGGCCGATTTCAAGGTGACCAGATCGGGGTAGGGCCGCCCGGCGAGCACGGCGTCCGCCCAGCGAGGCACGTCGAGGCACGCGGTGAGCACCGGCCGGAGATCGTCGGCAGGGCAGGCATTGAAGGCGGCAAGGTCCACGTCACGAATCTTCTTTCAACATTTTGTTGAAGTCAAGCTCTGTTCGTGCGGGACACCCGCGCTCAGTCGTCCGGTCCTCCAGCCCGGTTCAGGTAGTTGTAGACCGTGAACCGTGTGACCCCGAGAGCCTCCGCGACCGTGACGACCGCCTTGCGCATCGCGAACGCGCCGCGTTCCTCCAGCAATCGCACCGCTTGCTGCTTGCCGGGCCGGTCAAGTTCGGCGAGGTTGCCGCCGAGTCGCGCCTCGACTTCCCGGATCAGCCGGTCGAGCGTCCGCGGTGGGTCCTCCGGTTTGCGTGCCGCGCGCCCGGTGGAAAGCTGCAGGGTGAACCGCGTCGCGCCGTTGTCGAGCGCGGCGCGGGCGATGCCGGGAAGCGCGTCGAGCAGGGCGTCGGCGTCACCGGCGGCAGTGGTGCCGAACGGGCCGAACTCCACGGTCAGACCCGCCTTGGCGGCGGCCTCGCGGGCACGGACGGCGTGTGCGGGCGGCTCGCCCTCGCCCCGGAACGGTTCCGTCGTGAACTCGGCTTTCAGTTCCACTACCGCACCGTATCCCGTTGACGCCGGGAAGGCCACGGAGCTATTCTCGTTTTACGGAAATAAAATTCCGCTATACGGAAGAAGATGCTGATGCGTTACGACGTGAACCTCTCGCTTCTGTTCACCGAACTGCCGCTCCTGCGGCGTGCCGAGGCGGCGCGGGCCGCCGGGTTCTCCGCGGTGGAGTTCTGGTGGCCCTTCGACACCGCGGCCCCGGGCGATCGGGAGGTCGACACGTTCGTCCGCTCGGTCACCGAGGCCGGGGTGGATCTGGTCAGCCTGAACTTCTTCGCCGGGGACATGCCCGCGGGTGATCGCGGCTTGGTGTCGTGGATCGGCCGCGACAAGGAACTGGCCGACAGTGTGGACATCGCGCTCGGCATCGCCGAACGCCTGGGCTGCCGCACCTTCAACGCGCTGTACGGCAACTGTGTGGAGGGCCAGGACCCGCGTGCCCAGGACGAGCACGCTCTGTCCACTCTGGACTCGGCGGCGACCGCGGCGGCACGGATCGGCGGTCAGCTGGTCATCGAACCGCTGTCCGGTGCCGACCGGTATCCGCTGCGCACCGCGGCGGACGCGTTCGCCGTGATCGACAAGCTCGGCCGCGAGAACGTGGCGCTGCTGTTCGACCTCTACCACCTCGGAGTCAACGGCGACGACATCGACGCCGTGATCGCCAATCACGCCGGCCGGGTCGGGCACGTGCAGATCGCCGATGTCCCCGGGCGTCACCAGCCCGGCACCGGCAGTCTGGACATCACGGGATATCTGCGGAAGCTCGCCGGCGCGGGGTATGACCGCTACGTCGGACTGGAGTACGTGCCGGAGGGGCCGACCGAGGAGTCCTTCGGCTGGCTGGAGGGACAGCGATGACGAAAATCGGTTTCATCGGGCTCGGCATCATGGGCGGGCCGATGGCGGCGAACCTGGTCAAGGCCGGATTCGAGGTGACCGGCTACAACCGCAGCCGCGCCAAGGTGGACCGCCTGGTGGACGCGGGCGGCGAGGGCGCGGCGAGCGTCGCCGGAGCCGTCCGCGACGCCGACGTGGTGATCACGATGCTGCCGGACTCGCCCGACGTCCAGGCCGTCGTGCTCGGCGAGGACGGCGTGCTGGCCAACGCGAAACCGGGTGCGCTGCTCATCGACTGCAGCACCATCCGGCCCGACGTCTCCCGTGCGATCGCCGGAAGGATGCGAGCGCTGGACGCGCCGGTTTCCGGCGGCGAACAGGGCGCGATCGACGGCAACCTGTCGATCATGGTCGGTGGCGCCGCGGAGGATTTCGAGGCCGCGAAGGACATCCTGGACGCGGTCGGTGGCACGGTCGTGCACGTCGGCGCGGCCGGCGCGGGCCAGACCGTGAAGGCCGCGAACCAGCTGATCGTCGCCGGCACCATCGAGCTCGTCGCCGAATCGCTGGTGTTCCTGGAAGCACACGGCGTCGACACGGATGCCGCGATCAAGGTGCTGTCCGGGGGACTGGCGGGCAACCGCATCCTGGACCGCAAGGCCGCGGCGATGGTTCAGCGCGAGTTCACCCCCGGCTTCCGCGTCGAACTGCACCACAAGGACCTCGGCATCGTGCAGGCCGCGGCCCGTGAGGCGGGTGTGGTGATCCCGCTCGGTGCCGCCGTCGCCCAGCTCATGGCCTCCCTCAACGCGCAGGGCCACGGGGCGCTCGACCACGGCGCGTTGATCGAACTCGTCGCGCAGCTCTCCGGAAGGGAGTAGCCATGCCGAAAATCCCGGTCATGCGAGCGGTCGCCGAGATCCTCGCGAGCGAGGGCGTGGACACCGCGTTCGGTTGCCCCGGCGCCGCGATTCTTCCGCTGTACCAAGAACTCGAACGCCACGGCGGCATCGAGCACCTGGTCGTGCGGCACGAGGAGGGTGCCACGCACATGGCGGACGGCTGGGCCCGCACGACAGGCAACGTCGGCGTCGCGATCGGCACGTCGGGCCCCGCGGGCACCAACATGATCACCGGCCTGTACACGGCGCAGGCCGACTCGATCCCGATCCTGTGCATCACCGGGCAGGCCGCGTCGCCGAAACTGCACCAGGAAGCCTTCCAGGCGGTGGACATCGTGGCGATCGCCAAGCCCGTCACGAAATGGGCCGTGCAGGTCAGGGAAGCCGCGCAGGTGCCGTGGGTCTTCCGTGAGGCGTTCCGCATCGCCCGGTCCGGCCGCCCCGGTCCGGTGCTCATCGACCTGCCGGTGGACGTGCAGAAGCAGGAGATCGAGTGGGATTCCAGCATCGACTGCCCACTCCCGGTCCCGCTCGTCACGCCGCATCAGCCGCGCGTCGAGCGGGCGCTGGACCTGCTGCTCGCCGCGGAGCGCCCGGTGATCCTCGCGGGCGGCGGCGTCGTGCTGTCCGAGGCGACGGACCAGCTGCGTGAACTCGCCGAACGCCTCGGCGTGCCGGTCCAGGTCACGCTCATGGGCAAGGGCTCCTTTCCGGAGGATCACGAGCTGTTCGCGGGCATGGCGGGGATCCAGACCTCGCAACGCTGGGCCAACGCGGCCTTCCTCGAAGCGGATCTGGTGCTCGCGCTCGGCGCCCGCTTCGGCGACCGGCACACCGGCGAGCTGGAGGTGTACCGCGGCGACCGCAAGTTCATCCACGTCGACATCGAGCCCACCCAGCTCGGCAAGGTGTTCGGCCCGGACCTGGGCATCGTCTCCGACATCGGCGAGTTCCTGAAGGCGCTGCTGACCGTGGTGCGCGACCGGGAACTGATCGCCGATCGCGGCGTGTGGGTCAAGCGGATCGGCCGGCTCAAACAGCAACTGCCGCGCCGTGCGGACTTCGACACCACGCCGATCAAGGCGCCGCGCGTGTTCTCCGAGATCAATGAACTGTTCGGCGAGGACACCTACTTCGTCACCGCGATCGGGCTGTACCAGATCTGGTCCGGCCAGTTCCAGCGCGCGCACAAACCCCGGCACTACCAGGTGTGCGGTCAGGCGGGGCCGCTCGGCTGGGAGATCCCGGCCGCGATCGGCGTCAAGATGGCCAAGCCACACGCCGAGGTGGTCGGCATCGTCGGCGACTACTCGTTCCAGTTCCTCGTCGAGGAGCTCGCGGTCGCGGCGCAGTACGACGTGCCGTTCGTGCTGATCATGCTCAACAACACCTACCTGGGCCTGATCCGGCAGGCCGAACGCGGCTACGACATGAACTACCAGGTGGACATCCACTACGACCGGCGCGGCACGGACAACGTCAAGATCATGAACGCCTACGGCTGCACCGGCACCCGGGTGGTCGAGCCGGGCGAGATCAGGCCGTCGATCGAATGGGCGCGCAAGGAGGCCGAGCGCACGAACCGGCCCGTGCTGGTGGAGATTATGATCGAGCGAACCGGGAACGCGGCCATGGGCACCGCGCTGGACAACGTGGTGGAATTCGAGGGTGTCTAGGGTGGAGCTGGTTTTCCGGGCACGCCGGGCCATCACGGCCGACGGCGAGGGCCCCTTCGATATCGGCGTGGACGGCAGCCGGGTCACCGCGGTCGAACCGTACGGAACACTGACCGCGGACCGCGTCGTGGAGCCGGGCACCGACGAGGTGCTGCTGCCCGGCCTGGTGGACACGCACGTGCACGTCAACGATCCGGGCCGCGCCGAATGGGAGGGCTTCGACACGGCGACGCGTGCGGCCGCGGCAGGTGGGATCACCACGATCGTCGACATGCCGCTCAACAGCCTGCCGCCGACCGTCGACGTGCCCTCGCTGGAGGTCAAACGCAAGACCGCGGCCGGCCGCGTGTACGTCGACGTCGGGTTCTGGGGCGGCGCGATCCCCGGCAACGGCGCCGATCTGCGCCCACTGCACGACGCGGGCGTGTTCGGCTTCAAGTGTTTCCTGCTGCATTCCGGGGTGGACGAGTTTCCGCCGCTGGACAGTGCGGAACTCGAAGCCGACCTGCGGATCCTCCGGGATTTCGGCGGGTTGATGATCGTGCACGCCGAGGACGCGGACACGATCGAGCAAGCACCGGCCCCGCATGGAGTGCGGTACGGGACCTTCCTGGCCTCCCGTCCGCGCGAGGCGGAGAACGTGGCCATCGCCCGCGTCATCGAACTGGCCCGCCGCACCGGGGCACGCGCGCACATCCTGCATCTGTCCTCTTCGGACGCTCTGCCGATGATCGCGCGGGCTCGCGCCGAAGGCGTCGCGCTGACGGCCGAGACCTGCCCGCACTACCTCACCTTCACCGCCGAGGAGATCGCCGAGGGTGCCACGCAGTTCAAATGCTGCCCGCCCATCCGCGAGGCGGACAACCGGGACCTGCTGTGGCGCGGGCTGGCCGAGGGCACGATCGACTGCGTGGTCAGCGACCATTCGCCCTGCACGGCCGAGCTGAAACGCGGCGATTTCGACGTCGCGTGGGGCGGGATCGCGAGCCTTCAGGTCGGCCTGCCCGCGGTGTGGACGCAGGCGCGGGAGCGCGGGTTCGCGCTCTCCGACGTCGTGCTGTGGATGGCCGGACGGCCCGCGGACCTGGCCGGGATGCGGCGCAAGGGCCGGATCGCCGTCGGCGCGGACGCGGATTTCTGCGTGTTCGCGCCCGAGGAGAAGTTCGTGGTGGACGTGGCCGACCTGCGGCACCGCAACCCGGTGAGCGCCTACCACGGGCGGCCGCTGTCCGGGGTGGTGCGCTCGACATGGTTGCGCGGGCGGGAGGTCACCGGCGAGCCGCGAGGTGAACTGCTGGTACGAGGGAGCGTGTAGTGGACCGTCCAGAGTGGACAAGGCAACCGGACCTGGCGTCGCGCCGGGCCGGTGGCGGCGTGGTGTGGGCGAACGACGAGCTGTTCGCCGAGAAGGAGAACCTGATCAAGCCGGAGCGGCCGGAGTACCAGCCGTCGACTTTCGGGCACAAGGGCCAGATCTACGACGGCTGGGAGACCCGCCGGCGCCGCGAGCCGGGGGCCGACCGGGCGGTCGTGCGGCTGGGCCTGCCGGGCGTCGTGCACGGCGTCGTGGTGGACACCGCCTTCTTCACCGGCAACTACCCGCCGTTCGCGTCCGTCGAGGCGGTCGCGGTCGACGGCTATCCCAGCCCGGAGGAGCTGGCGGCGCTGGAGTGGACGACGATCGTGCCGAAGTCGCCGCTGGCAGGTGACGCCGAGAACTTCTTCGCCGTCGAGTCGCGGCAGCGGTTCACGCACGTACGGCTCACGATCCACCCGGACGGGGGAGTGGCCCGGTTCCGGGCGCACGGCGCCCCGGTGGCCGACCTTCGCCTGCTGGACCTGGACTCGCTCGACCTGGCCGCACTCGAGAACGGCGCGCACGTCGTCGAGGCGAGCAACATGTTCTACTCCTCGCCCGCCAACCTCATCTCGCCCGGATTCGCCCGGGTGATGGGGGAGGGCTGGGAGACGGCCCGTCGCCGCGACGACGGCAACGACTGGGTGGTGGTGGCACTGGCCGGCGCGGGCGTGCCCAGGCTGGCCGAACTGGACACGACGCACTTCAAGGGCAACGCGCCCGGCTGGGCCTCGCTGTCGGGTTCGGTGGACGGCGCCTCGTGGTTCGACGTGCTGCCGAGGACCAGGCTGCAACCCGACACCCGCCACCGGTTCCCGCTCCCGGGCGCGTCCGAGCTGACCCGCGTGCGGCTGGACATCTACCCGGACGGCGGGATGGCGCGGCTACGGCTCTACGGCGGGCTCACCGAAGCGGGCAAGAAGGAGCTCACCGAGCGCTTCCACGGCGCAGCCTGATCGATTCACCGGGTTCCAGCATCCGCAACCGTTCCGAGAGCCCGGCGTTCGCGAACGCCTTGCGCACCGCGTCCGGGCCCTCGGAGAAGTGGGCCCAGCCGCGCGTGTGCAGCGGGATGACGATCTTCGCGTTCAGGATGCGCGTGGCCTCGGCGGCGTCCTCGCTGGTCAGCGTCAGCGGGGCGCCGGCGAACAGGGACGTGCGCGCGGCACCGGCGAACAGCAGCGCGACGTCGATCGAACCGATGCGCTTGGCGACGGCACGCACCACCTCGAGGGAGGCGTTGTCGCCGGAGACGTAGACCGACGGCAGGCCGCGGCCCCGCAGTACGAACCCGATGACGTCGCCGGTCAGGGACTCGCAGCCGGGCGGGCCGTGCAGCGCGGGCACGGAGATGACCTCCAGCGGGCCCAGCGAGATCGCCGCCCACGGCGGCAGGCCCTGGGCGGTGCCGCCGAGGCGGCGGGCGCCGCTGATCGTGGTCAGCGTCAGCAGGACCTCGCCGACGAGCTCCCGCCCGGCGGGGTCGAGGTTGTCGGCGTGCTGGTCGTGGGACAGCAGTACGGCGTCGATTTCGCCGAGCGCCTCGCGCGACACGGCGGGGTCCTCGGTCTTGGTCAGGGGGCGCCCTGGTGCCGACTCGTGGACGCCGGCCGGGCTGAACGTCGGATCGGTCAGCAGCCGCTTGCCGCCGAGCTCCAGCAAGGCAGTGGGGCCGCCGACGAAGGTCACCCGCAGATCTTCCGTCATGTCGTAGACAACCGTTCGCAGAGGCCGATTCTTCCTACCTGTGCCGCAGCAGCAGCACCGAATTTGTTCTCGTTACAGTGAAATAGCTGGTGTGTTGTAGTTCCGTCAAGTGGCTTTGTTGCACTGGAACGGGAATCGGGCCGTCGGCGAGCGGGGTGGTGACGACGATCCAGTCCGGATCGGTCCCGTTGGGCTGTTCGGGGAAGTAGAACACGCGGCAGCGGGAGGTCAGCCTCGGTACGAACAGGCTACTCGCCGCGACCGTCGCCCCGTCCGGGATGCGCGCGAGCGCGGCCTGTACCGCCGTGCGCTCCGATCTCGGCGGTGGTGCCCCCGGCAGCATCGCCGCGACCACGCCGAGCGCCGTCAGCGCCGAGCACACCGGCACGGCGGTACGCCACCGGCCGCCGAGGCGCCCGAGCCCGTCGAGCGCGGCCAGGAACGCGATCGGCATCAGCACCGCGCTGTAGTGGTAGCCCGGTCCCCAGTAGTACGGGTAGCTGGACAGGAAACGCCAGGCCAGCGTGGGTAGCAGCAGGATCGACACCGGCGAGCGCAGACCGGTGAACAGGGTCGGGCCCAGCACCAGGAGCAGGGTCGCGAGCTTGAGCCAGAGCCCGTCGAACGGGTCCGGCGTGGTCAGCCTGCCCGCGAACGCGTACTGCCCCTGCACGTTGATCAACGGCACGACGACCTTCGCCAGCAGCACGCTCGCCAGCACACCGGCGACCGCCGTGGCCCAGCCGAGGCGGCGTTGTCCCCGCCAGACGAGGTACATCCCGATCGCCGCGACCGTCATCGGCAGGTCCTCTTTGACCAGCGCCAGCGGCGCCGCGAACGCCACGGCGGCGCCCCATTCGCGGCGCAGCAGCCGCTCGATCGAGAACGCCAGCAGCGGCACCGCGAACGCGATCTCGTGGAAGTCGAACGTCACCGCGCTGAGCAGGCCGCACGAGAAGATGTAGCCCACACCGAGGGTCGTGCCGCGGGCCGTGCCGAGCGCACGGATGGCGCACCGCGTCACCGGTACGGCGGAAATCGCGAACAGCGCGGCCTGCGCGAGAAGTAACGTGTCCGGCCGCGGCCAGAGCCGGTACAGCGGGGCGAGGACCGCGATGATCGGGTGGAAATGATCCCCCAGCAGGGGGAAGCCGGGCGCTTTGACGTCGGAGACCGGCCAGTGCCCCTCGGCGTAGGAGCGGACGGCCTGTTCGAAGATGCCGAGGTCGTATCCGGTGCGCAGGTAGAGCCGGTGCAGGCAGACCGACCACCCGGCGTAGACCACGAACGCGACGCCGGCCACGATCGCCGGCGCCCGCGGCCGCGCCGTTACCGGTGCTTCGGAAACGGGCGTCGGCAGCGAGGCGGTCGTCATGGCCGCCAGATGTTCACATTTCCGGGACCGTTCTGTGATCCCCCAGGTGGGTTAGTAACCGGCCGAATCAGGGTTGGGACTGCCGCCGCGAGCTGATGACACCGGTGTTGAAGCCGGCCAGGTGCAGGCCGCCCGCGAACCGGGCGTGCTCGATCTTCACGCAGCGATTCATCACCACGTCCAGCCCGGCCTCGGTGGCGCGCTCGGCGACGGGCTCGTGCCACAGGCCCAGTTGCAGCCACAGCGTGCGCGCGCCCGCCTTGACGACCTCCTCGGCCACGTCCGGCAGATCGTCGTGCTTGCGGAACACGCTCACCAGATCCACCCCGCCCGGCACGTCCGCCAGCGACGGGTACACCGGCCGCCCGAGCAGCTCGTCCAGCCGCGGGTTGACGAAGTTGATCCGGTACCGGGCCGAGGACAGCAGGTAGGTGGCCACGAAGTAGCTCGGCCGCGCCGGGTTGGCGGACGCGCCGACGATCGTCACCGACGTCGTGCGGCGCAGGATCGCCTGGCGCTCGCGGGCGGTCGGCGGCGTCCAGGTCAGCTCGCCGCCCGCACGGACGGCCCCGGCGGGAACGGTGGTTTCCAGAGAGGTCATTCCTTCACCGCCGCCGCGAGTGCCTGATCGATGTCCCAGCAGATGTCCTCCAGGTCCTCCAGCCCGACCGACAGCCGGATCAGGTCCGGGCCGACCCCGCCCGCCGCGAGCTGCTCGTCGGAGAGCTGCTGGTGCGTGGTGGACGCCGGGTGGATGACCAGCGTGCGGGCGTCACCGACGTTGGCCAGATGCGAGAGCAGCTCGACCGATTCGACGAACTTCTCACCCGCGGCGCGGCCGCCCTTGACGCCGAAGGAGAACACCGCACCCGGCCCCTGCGGCAGGTACCGCTTCGCGCGTTCGTGATGCGGGTGGTCCGGCCGGCCCGCGTAGCCGACCCACGCGACCCGCTCGTCGGCTGCGAGGAATTCGGCGACCGCCTGTGCGTTGCGCACGTGCGCGTCCATCCGCTGCGGCAGCGTCTCCACGCCCTGCAGCAGCAGGAACGCCGAATGCGGCGAGAGCACGGCGCCGATGTCACGCAACTGCTCGGCGCGCAGTCGCGTGCAGAACGCGTACTCGCCGAAGTTCTCCCAGTACTTCAGGCCGCCGTAGGAGGGCACGACCTCGGTCATCCTGGGGAACTTGCCGTTGCCCCAGTCGAAGGTGCCCGCCTCGACGACGATGCCGCCGAGGGTGGTGCCGTGCCCGCCGAGGAACTTCGTCGCGGAGTGCAGCACGATGTCCGCCCCATGCTCGATCGGACGGCACAGGTACGGGGTGGCCAGCGTCGCGTCCACGACGAGCGGAATGCCGTGCGCGTGCGCCAGCTCGGCCAGGCTCGCGATGTCGGCGATCCCGCCGCTGGGGTTGCCGATCACCTCGGTGAAGATGAGCCGCGTCTTGTCGGTGATGGCGGCGGCGTAGTCGTCGGCGTTGTCGCCGGGCACGAACGTGGTGTCCACCCCGAAGCGCCGCAGCGTGCCGTCCAGCTGGGTGATCGTGCCGCCGTAGAGCCCGCTCGCGGCCACGATGTGCTCGCCCGCCTCGGCCAGCGCGGTGAAGGTCAGGAACTCCGCGGCCTGCCCGCTGCTCGTGGCGACCCCGCCGATCGCGCCCTCCAGGCTCGCGATCCGCTCCTCGAACGCGGCCACGGTCGGGTTGCCGATACGGCTGTAGATGTTGCCGTACTTCTGCAGTGCGAACAGGTTCGCGGCGTCGTCCGCGTCCTCGAACACGAAGCTCGTGGTCTGGTAGATGGGCACGGCCCTCGCCCCGGTCGCGGGATCGGGCGTGCCGCCCGCGTGCAGGGCGCGGGTGCGAAAGCCCCAGCTGCGGTCACTCACGTCAGCGACCGTACCCGGCATTCCCGTGAGTGGGCCATCTCTCCACGGGGAACACCCGCACTGTGGGACGTGGTTGCGCGAAAGGGTATATCGGATGAGGAGGAGCAGATGACGGACACAAAGGTCGCACCCGGTGGCGTGTTCTCCCTCGGCGGGGACCTTCCGGTGCACCGGCTCGGCTACGGCGCCATGCAGATCACCGGCCCCGGTATCTGGGGCGAACCTTCGGACCGGAAGGGAGCCGTCGCGGTGCTGCGGCGCGCGATCGAGCTGGGCGTCAATTTCATCGACACCGCGGACTCCTACGGCCCGTACGTGAGCGAGGAGATCATCCGCGAGGCGCTGCACCCGTACCCGGAGGACCTGGTCATCGCGACCAAGGGCGGTCTCGTGCGCACCGGCCCCGACCAGTGGGTCCCGGTCGGCCGCCCGGCCTACCTGCGGCAGGAGGTCGAGATGAGCCTGCGGCGCCTCGGCGTCGACCGGATCGACCTCTACCAGCTGCATCGCGTCGACGCCGACGTGCCGCTGGCCGATCAGGTGGGCGAGCTGCGCAGGCTGCAGGACGAGGGCAAGATCCGGCACATCGGGCTGTCCGAAGTGGACGCGGCGCAGATCGAGGAGGCCGGTAAGGTCGCCGAGATCGTGAGTGTGCAGAACCTGTTCAACCTCGCCGACCGGCACCACGAGGCCGTGCTGGACTACGCGACCGAGAAGGGCATCGCGTTCATCCCGTGGTTCCCGATCGCCACCGGAGAACTGGCCAAACCGGGCAGCGTGCTGGAGCAGGCGGCCGGGGAACACGACGCGACCCCGGCACAGCTCGCGCTGGCGTGGCTGCTGCGCCGTTCGCCGGTGATGCTGCCGATCCCGGGCACCCGCTCGGTCGGCCACCTCGAGGAGAACGTGGCCGCCGCGTCGATCTCGCTGACCGACGAGGGGTTCGACCGCCTGGCGAAGCTGGCCGCTTAACCGAGGGCGGCCCGCAACCGGGCCGAGCGCTCCTGGGGCGGCTGGCGGGGACAGGACAGGCATTTCGGCTGCGAAGTGGCCTGGTAGATCAGGCAGCACGACGCGCGGCGCACGACCGCGGTGCCGTTGACGTCGACGTAGCGCGGCCGGGGCAGGCCCAGCCCGATGGACGCGACCAGCGGCTCGGCGAGCGCGGTCGCGTCCATCCACAGTAGACGGTTGGCGATCGAGTCGGTCGCGATGGCGTGCAGCGCGCGGGAATGCGCGCCGCTGACCGCCACGACCGATTCGATCGCCGCGCTCAGCGAATCCGCCATCGCCGGCCCCAGTTCCCCGTCCAGGACGCGGGACGAGGTGGCGCTGACGATGCTGCCGTCCTCGCGCACGTCCAGCGTCATCGCCGCCAGCGCGGGATCGAGGGCACGCCCGGTGCGCACGAGGGATTCCAACGGCGGCGCGACGAGCACCGAGGACACCGAGTACCACCAGACCGTGCCGAGCACGTCCGGCGACGCGCAGCCGTAACGCCGGGCGGCGAGGCCGATCTGCGTCCGCAGCCAGTCGTGGTCGATGATCAGCTTCGCGGGTGTCACGAGACCCTCCGGTACACGCCGACGACGAAAGATGCGGTCACGTCCATCGGACGGTCCACCCGGGACAGCCGGGTGAGCCGCTCGGGATGGTGCGCGTTCGGTCCCATCAGCACCGCGCGGCGGACGTCCTCGGGCGCCAGCGTCAGCGGCTCGGTGTGCTCGTGGCGGTCCACCAGCGAGAAGTGGCCGGACAACGTGCCGGACAACCGCTCCTGCTTGCGCTCGTCCACGTCGAGCAGATCGACCACCGACGCCAGTTCCCGGAGATGAGCCGGACCCGGCGACGCCACGATCAGGTGGCCGCCGGGCCGCAGCACCCGGTGGAATTCCGCCGCATTCCTCGGCGCGAATACGTTCAGCACCACCGACGCCACTTCATCGCCGACCGGCCACCGTTCCCACAAATTCCATACCGCCGCGGCGATTCGTGAATGCGCGCGAGCCGCGCGGCGTAACGCCATTGCCGAAACATCGAGCGCCAGCCCGCACGCATCCGGCAACCGGTCGAGCACGTGGGCCAGGTAGTGGCCGGTGCCCGCGCCCGCGTCCACGATCAACCCCGAACGGGTGAACGTCGCCACCTGTGCCGCGACCAGGTCCACGAGCCCGCGGTAGTGGCCCGCGGCGAGGAAATCCGCCCGTGCGGCGACCATCTCGGCGGTGTCCGCGGTACCGGCGGCGACCTTGGCGTGCAGCAGGTTCACATACCCCTGTTTGGCCAGGTCGAAGGCGTGCCCGGAGTCGCAGCGCAGGGTCCGCGCGGCCAGTTCGACCGGTTCGCCGCAGACGGAGCAGCGCACTGCCGCGAGCACCGAGGGCGGCCAGGACACGGTCGAGGTCATGACTCCCATTCCAGCAGAGAAGGCATCCTTGACGACGTGGGACCGCCATCGTGCTCACGCACCGTATCTGACGGCGACGTTTCGTAGAAGGGCATAACCGGCCAGGTAGCGCGAAACGTGCTCGTAACACAGCCGCCGCGACAGTTCACGTACGTGAAACGTCGAAAGCGTTCCGGTGAAACACGCAAAACCAAAACTCCCGGGCAATATCTTCGCAACCGGGAGGACGATGTGCTGAACGCAGGAGACACCGCGTGGGTGTTGGCCAGCGCCGCGCTGGTCATGCTCATGACACCAGGGTTGGCGTTCTTCTATGGCGGCATGGTCCGCGTGAAGAGCGTCCTGAACATGCTGATGATGAACTTCATCTGTCTGGCGATCGTGTCGGTGCTGTGGGTGCTCTACGGCTTCGGCGAGTCGTTCAGCAGTGACGCGTTCGGCGGGCTGATCGGCAACTTCACCCACGCCGGATTGTCGAACACGTGGGGGCACCTGGTCGGGCTCGCCACCGCGGCCACCGACACCTCGCCCGCCGTGGCCTGGCCGGGCTCGGACGCCCTGCCGATGCTCGCGTTCGTGATGTTCCAGCTGATGTTCGCGGTGATCACCCCGGCGCTGATCTCCGGTGCGATCGCCGACCGCGTCAAGTTCTGGGGCTGGGCACTGTTCGTGGTCCTGTGGGTCACGATCGTGTACTTCCCGGTCGCGCACTGGGTGTTCTCGTTCGACGGCTTCATGGGCTCCGACGCACTCGGCGGGTGGATCGCCAACAAGCTCAAGGCGTTCGACTTCGCGGGTGGTACCGCGGTCCACATCAACGCCGGTGCCGCGGGTCTCGCGCTGGCCATCGTGCTCGGCAAGCGCAAGGGCTGGCCGCGTGACGTCGGCCGCCCGCACAACATCCCGTTCGTGCTGCTGGGTGCGGCGCTGCTGTGGTTCGGCTGGTACGGCTTCAACGCCGGTTCGGCGCTGTCCGCCGGTGACCTCGCCGGCGTCGCGTTCACCAACACCACCGTCGCCACCGCGGCCGCGGTGCTGGGCTGGCTGCTCGTCGAACAGCTCAAGTTCGGCAAGCCCACCACGCTGGGCGCCGCGTCGGGTGCCGTCGCGGGTCTGGTCGCCATCACCCCGGCGTGTGGTTTCGTCACCCCGCTCGGCTCCATCGCGATCGGTGTCATCGCCGGCGCCGTGTGTGCCCTGGCGATCTCGCTCAAGTACCGGTTCGGCTTCGACGACTCGCTCGACGTGGTCGGCGTGCACCTGGTCGGTGGTCTCGTCGGCACCCTGCTGATCGGCTTCTTCGCCAGCTCCAGCGTGAACTCCGCCGGTGGTGACGGATTGTTCTACGGTGGTGGTTGGAGTCAGCTGGGCAAGCAGGCGGTGGCCGCGTTCGCGGTCATGGGCTTCTCGTTCATCGCCACGCTCATCATCGGTTTCATCATCAAGGCGGCAGGCGGCTTCCGGGTCTCCACCGAGGATGAGGTCAGCGGCATCGACGAGGCGCAGCACGCGGAAAGCGCGTATGACTTCGGTGGCTCGGTTCTCGGTGGTCACAGCGCCACCGCTCCCTCGCCCGTTCCCACCAAGGACGGCGCGGCCCTGGAAGGGAGCAAGGCATGAAGCTGATCACCGCGATCGTCAAGCCGTTCACCCTTGACGACATCCGCGCGGCACTCGAGCAGCTGGGCGCGCTGGGCATGACCGTCAGCGAGGTCCAGGGCTACGGCCGCCAGAAGGGCCACACGGAGGTCTACCGCGGCGCCGAGTACGCGGTCGACTTCGTCGCCAAGCTCCGCGTCGAGGTCGTCACCGACGACGCGAACGTGGAGAAGGTCATCGAGGCGATCGTGAACGCCGCGCACACCGGCAAGATCGGTGACGGCAAGGTGTGGGTGACCCCGGTGGAGACCGTGGTCCGGGTTCGTACCGGCGAACGCGGCACGGACGCACTGTAGGCGCGACGATGGTTCTCGGGGGGGAACTCGCCAAGGCAGCCAACCGGCTGCTGGAAGGCCGCCACGGGCGGCTCGGAGCCTCGGCGCTGCGGGCCGCACTCGTGGACCTCTATGAGTTCTGGCTGAGCAAGGCCGCCGCGGCGGCCGGCGTGGACACCGCTGACCCCGGTGTCGCGCTGGTCGCCGTCGGCGGCCTGGGCCGGCGTGAGCTGGTCCCGTTCTCCGATCTGGATCTGGTGCTGCTGCACAACCAGAACGGAGGAGTCGCCGAAATCGCCGACGCGCTGTGGTACCCGCTGTGGGACGCGCGGATCGGCCTCGACCACGCCGTGCGCACGCCCGCCGAGGCACTTCAGGTCGCCTCGGAGGATCTGCGGACGGCGATCGGCCTGCTCGACGCGCGGCACATCTCCGGAGACGCCGAACTGGCCCGCAGGCTCACCTCCGCCGCGCGTGACCAGTGGCGGCGCACGGCCCGCAAACGCCTGCCGGAGCTGGCCGAGTCCACCCGCAAACGCTGGCAGCGCAGCGGGGAGATCGCCCAGTCCGCGGAGCCGGACCTCAAGTACGGCAAGGGCGGTCTGCGCGATCTGGGGATTCTGGACGCGCTGGCCGTCGCCCAGCTCACCGACCGGCCGGGCGAGGAGCTGCGCGAAGCCAAGGAACTGCTGCTCGACGTGCGCACCGAGATGCGGCGCGAACTGCGGCGGGACCGGGACATCCTCGGCGCGGCCGACGCGGAACTGGTCGCCGCCGAACTCGGCTTCGGTGACCGGTTCACCCTGGCCCGCAAGCTCGCCGGGGCCGGCCGCGCGGTCAGCTATGCCGTCGAGGTGGCGTTGCGGTCCACTGTGGAGCAACCGCGCGGCAGGTTCGGGCGCCGCCCGAGCCGCACGCCGCTCGACGAAGGCGTGGTGCTACACGGAAACGAGGTCGCGCTCGCACGCGACGCCGTACCCGCCAAGGATCCCGCGTTGCTGTTGCGGGTCGCCGCGGCCTCGGCGCGCACGGGTGTCCCGATCTCGCACGGCACCTTGCGCACACTCGCCGACTCCGCACCGGAGCTGCGCACGCCGTGGCCGTCCGATGCGCGGGACGCGCTGACCGGACTGCTCGGCGCGGGCGAAGGCCTGATCGACGCGGTGGAGGCGCTGGACCGCACGGGCCTGTGGGCGCGGCTGTTCCCGGAGTGGGGCGCCATCCGCGATCTGCCGCCGCGCTCGCCGGTGCACGCGTGGACCGTCGACCGCCACCTCGTGCAGACGTGTGTGGAGGCGGCCAAGCTCACCACGACCGTGTCCCGGCCGGACCTGCTGCTGCTGGGCGCACTGCTGCACGACATCGGCAAGGGCCGCGACACCGACCACTCCGAACTCGGGGCCGCGATCTCGGTCGAGGTGGCGCGCCGGATCGGACTGTCCGAATCGGACGCTGCCACGGTGTCGTCGCTGGTGCGGCATCACCTGTTGCTGCCGGACACCGCCACGCGCCGCGACATCGAGGACCCGGCGACCGTCAACCGGGTGACCAAGACCGCGGACAACGACGTGGTGCTGCTGGAACTGCTGCACGCGCTCACCGAAGCCGACTCGCTCGCGACCGGCCCCGGCATGTGGTCGGACTGGAAGGCGGGGCTCGTCGAGAACCTCGTCGCCCGGTGCCGTCAGGTCATGCAGGGCAAGGGATTCTCGCCGCCGCAACAGCTCGACGCCGAGCAGCGGGAGCTGATCGCGAAGGCGGCGCGCTCCGGGCGTGGCGAAGTCCTGATCACCTCCGACGGCAACATGGCGACGGTGGTGCTCGCGGTTCCGGCGCGCGCGGAACTGCTCGCCCCGGCCGCCGGGGTGCTGGCGCTGCATTCGCTCGAGGTGCATACCGCGACGTTGCGCGGGCACGGCGACGGGCGGGCGGGAATCTTCACAGCCTCGCCGAAGTTCGGTTCGCTGCCCGACAGCGGGCTGCTGCGCGAGCAGTTCGCCCGTGCCGTCGCCGGCGGGCTCGCGCTGGACGCGAAACTCGCGGCGAAGGAACGGGACTACCAGGCCCCGGTCCGGGTCGTGGCCAAGCCGAAGGTGCTGTGGTTCGACGACGAGACCAGCGGGCCGAACACGGTGGTGCTGGAACTGCGCGCGATGGACCGGATCGGGCTGCTGTACCGGGTGGCGGGCGCGCTGCAGTCGTGCGACGCGGACGTGCGGTGGGCCAAGGTGGCCACGCTCGGCGGGGCGGTCGTCGACTCGTTCGCGGTGGCCCCGCGCGGCGGCAAGGTGGACCAGGCCTGGCGCCACCGCGTCGAGCAGGCGGTGCTCGCCGCCGCTTCGTGAGCCGGGCGGAATGCCGCGGGCGGCCATCCCCCGCGGCATTCCGCTCACCCACACCGGGGTGTCGCGGCCGGATCCGGTGATCGCGATGGCAGTATGTCGCCCATGCCGGAGCTCGAGCCGACCGTCCTGCCGATCACGGTGGCCGCTTCCCACCTCCGCTCCTGCGCCGCCGAACTGGCCGGCGCGTCCGGAACGGAACTGGGCGAGCTGGTCGAGGCGATCGAGGATCTGGTGGCAGGTCAGCGCCTGCTCTCGGGCGCGCTGAGCAGGCTCGCGGACCGCGTCGACGCCGGCCGGGACGACGTGCTCGCGGCCGCGCCCGGGCCGCATGTGGCCGCGCTGAGCGAGGTACTCCAGGCGGCCGCCGGTGCTTTCGGCTATTCGGCCGACGCGCTCGCGGAAAGCGGCCCGCTGGTTCGCGGCGTGTCCGGATTCTCCGGTCCGAACACCCGTTTGTAGCTATTGACCCACCACCCCGCTGGATACGCTTTTCCGATGCGGACCGTGTGGAAAGGCACTATCGGATTCGGCAGTTCGGCCATTCCGGTGAAGGCTTACAGCGCCACCGAGGATCACGGGACCCCGCTGCACACACTGCATTCCGCCGATGGTGGAAGGATCAGGATGCGACGGGTCTGCGAGGTCGATGGCGCCGACGTTCCGGCCGGTGAAATCGGCAAGGGATTTCCGCTTCCCGGTGGTGACGTGGTCCTGCTCAGTGACGAGGAATTGGCCGAACTGCCGTTACCGACGGCGCATTCGATCGAGATTCTCGGTTTCATTCCCTCGGCCCAGCTCGATCCGCTCTATTTCGTCAAGAGCTACTACCTGGAACCCGAAGTGCCCGCCACCAAGCCGTACGTGCTGCTGAGCGAGGCGATGCAGCAGGCGGAGAAGATCGCGATGGTGAAGGTGGCGATCCGGCAACGCGAGACGCTCGGCGCGCTGCGGGTGCGCGGCCAGATGATCATGCTGGACACGCTGCACTGGCCGGACGAGGTGCGCGCGCCCGACTTCCCGTTCCTGCACGAGGACGTCGACGTGCGCACGGCGCACGTACGCGCGGCGGCGAACCTGATCGAGAACCTCTCCGGCGACTTCACGCCCGGGGCGTACACCGACGGCTACTCCGCGGCCCTGCAGGCGCTCATCGAGGCGAAGATCGAGGGCCGCGAGGTGCTCCAGCCGACCGCCGCGATCCAGGACGAGGGTGTCGAGGCGCTGCTGCGGGCCCTGCAGGAGAGCGCGCAGACCAAGACCGACGCCGACCAGTCGGCCTCGCCCGCGGTGAAACGGGCCAAGGCGGCCGCGGACAAGGCCGCCGCCGCGAAGCGCGAGGCCAAGAAGGCCTCGTCGAAGGCGCGGTCGGCGCCGAAGAGCCGCCGCTGACACGTGCCCGGAAAAAAAGTTTCGCAAACCCGCGTCATGGGTGCCCGGTGCCCGGGTCCCACTGCCACGCGCCGGTCGTGGCTGGACGGCTCCTGAGTAGATCTACCTAGGTCTACTTGAGGGTTGTCACGCTGCCCGGCGCACCCCCGTACCGGGCAGGCTGTGTACATCGCGCCGAAGGCGGCGATGAGCACCAGATCTCGCCAGGTACTGGGGGTCCGGCGAGGTGGGCGGTCATACCGCCGGTTTCGGCGCGACCGTGCGGGTGGCTCGGCGAGGGGGCGAGCCACCCGCACGACTTGCCCGGTCCCGGAGTTTCGCGGCACCCGCAGCCGGGCACATCCGGGCGGCTACCCTGGTGGGCGGAGCAACCACGACCAGCTGGAGCGTGCACCGCCGTGTTCGACACCCTGTCCGAACGGCTTACCTCGACCCTGCAGAACCTGCGGGGCAAGGGCAAGCTGACCGACGCCGACATCGACGCCACCGCGCGCGAGATCCGCATCGCGCTGCTGGAGGCCGACGTCGCGCTGCCCGTCGTCCGCGAGTTCATCGCGCAGATCAAGCAGCGCGCCAAGGGCGCCGAGGTCCACGGCGCGCTGAACCCGGCGCAGCAGGTCATCAAGATCGTCAACGAGGAGCTCGTCGGGATCCTCGGCGGCGAGACGCGGCGGCTCAACCTCGCCAAGACCCCGCCGACGGTGATCATGCTCGCCGGTCTGCAGGGTTCCGGTAAGACCACGCTGGCCGGCAAGCTCGCGATGCACCTGAAGAAGCAGGGCCACGCGCCGCTGCTGGTGGCCTGTGACCTCCAGCGCCCCAACGCCGTCACCCAGCTCCAGGTGGTCGGCGAGCGGGCCGGGGTGACCACGTTCGCCCCCGAACCGGGCAACGGGGTCGGCGATCCCGTCGACGTGGCCCGCCGCGGCATCGACGAGGCCCGGCACGCCCAGCACGACGTGGTCATCGTCGACACCGCCGGGCGGCTGGGCGTCGACGAGGAACTGATGAAGCAGGCCGCCGACATCCGGGACGCGGTCGAGCCCGACGAGACGCTGTTCGTCGTCGACGCGATGATCGGTCAGGACGCGGTCACCACGGCCGAGGCCTTCCGTGACGGCGTCGGCTTCACCGGCGTGGTGCTGACGAAGCTCGACGGTGACGCCCGCGGTGGTGCGGCGCTGTCGGTCCGCCAGGTCACCGGGCAGCCGATCCTGTTCGCGTCCAACGGCGAGAAGCTCGAGGACTTCGACGTCTTCCACCCGGACCGGATGGCCAGCCGGATCCTCGGCATGGGCGATCTGCTCACCCTGATCGAACAGGCCGAGCAGGCCTTCGACCAGGAGCAGGCGGAGAAGGCCGCGGCCAAGCTCGGCACCGGTGAGCTGACCCTGGAGGACTTCCTCGAGCAGATGCTCGCGGTCCGCAAGATGGGTCCGATCGGCAACCTGCTCGGCATGCTGCCCGGCGCGGGCCAGATGAAGGACCAGCTGGCCGCGGTCGACGACAAGCAGCTGGACCGGGTGCAGGCGATCATTCGCGGCATGACCCCGGCGGAGCGCTCCAACCCGAAGATGATCAACGGGTCGCGCCGGCAGCGCATCGCGGTCGGCTCGGGTGTCACGGTCCGCGAGGTCAACGACCTGGTGAACCGGTTTTTCGAGGCTCGCAAGATGATGCAGCAGATGGCGGGCCGGTTCGGCTTCGGCGGTGGCAGCGCCACCAAGAAGAACAAGGCCAAGGGCAAGAAGGGCAAGAAGGCCAAGGGGCGCGGTCCCACACAGTCCAAGGTGCGCGGCGGCTTCCCCGGCGGCATGCCGATGCTGCCGCCCGGTGCCGGTGGTCCCGGCGGCCCCGACCTATCGCAGCTGGGCGGCGGGATGAACGACGTGCCCGGCTTCGACCCGTCGAAGTTCAAGCTGCCGAAGAACAAGTGATGCGCGTACGCGGCGTGGTGCTGCCCGACGGTGAGCAGCGCGAGCTGTGGATCACCGGCGGCCGGATCAGCTCCGAACCGGTTGACGGTGCACAAACCCTTGTCTCCGAAGGGTTTCTGGTGCCCGGTCTGGTCGACGCGCACTGCCATCCCGCGATCGGGGTCGGCGGGCCGACCACACTGGACGAAGCCGTCGGGAACGCGAAGCGCGACCGGGACGCGGGCACGCTGCTGATCCGCGACTGCGGCCAGCCCATCGACACGCGTGCCCTGCAACAGCGGGACGACCTGCCGCGGATCATCCGGGCGGGCAGGCACCTCGCGCTGCCGAAACGGTACATCCCGGGGCTGGGCGTCGAGCTGTCCTCACCGGACGACCTGCCCTCGGCGGTGGCCGAACAGGCCGCCGACGGCGACGGCTGGGTCAAGCTGGTGGGCGACTGGATCGACCGTGCCAAGGGAGATCTGGCTCCGCTGTGGCCGGACGACGTGCTCGCCGAGGCGATCAAGGTCGCGCACGAGGCCGGCGCCCGCGTCACCGCGCACGTGTTCGGCGAGGACGCCTTGCCGGGCCTGATCAACGCCGGGATCGACTGCCTGGAACACGGCACGGGCCTGTCCGCGGAGCTGCTCGCCGAGATGGCCGACCGGGGCACCGCGCTCGTGCCCACGCTGATCAACATCGACAACTTCCCCGGCATCGCGGACCAGGCGGCCAAGTACCCGACGTACGCGGCGCACATGCGGGCGCTGCACGCCGGCGTCGGGGACATGGTCGCGGCGGCTCTGTCGGCGGGCATCCCGGTCTACGCGGGCAGCGACGCGGGCGGCATGGTCGCGCACGGCAGGCTCGTCGACGAGATCGAGGCGCTGCACCGGGCCGGTATGTCACGTGAGCAGGCGCTCGCGGCAGGATCGTGGGCCGCTCGCGACTGGCTGGGTCACCCGTCGATCACCGACGGCGCCCCGGCGGACTTCCTGATCTACGACACCGACCCCCGCGAAGACCTCGCCGCGCTCCGCACCCCCCGTCACATCGTCCTGCGCGGCAACGTCATCCGCTGAGGTCTCCCTCCGCGGCCCGGCTTCACTCCCCGGGTTCGGCCGATCGCGCCGCGCCACCTAGCCTGGGCGCGTGGCAGGGGGCAACCGTGCGGTGCGGCGCGACGAAGTCCGCACCGGGCTCGTTTTCGGCGCGCACTGGGGTTTCCTGGCGTTCTTCGTCGGCCTCGCCGCGTATCACGTCGTCACGATCACCATGACCGCCCTGCGCGGCGGCGGCCGCGCCGGCTCGGGCCCGTTCGAGCTGCTCGACGTCGGCCCCGTGCTGCTGCTGGCGTTCCTGCCGAGCGTGCTGCTCGGCCTCGGCCCGATGATCGCCTCGAAACGGTGGGGGAGCGGACCGAAAACCGACTTCGGCTGGCTGCCCTGCCTGCGTGACGTCAAGGTCGGCGTGGCCTGCGGAGGCCTCGCGCTGGGCGTGGGCTACCTGCTCAACCTCGTGCTGCTGGGTTTGTTCGGCACGGACCGGGTATCCGACAACCCGTTGACCGATCTGGCCCAGGAGGTCGACGAGAACAACACGGTCTGGCTCGTGCTGGCGGCGGTCATCGTGATCGGCGCCGCGCCGCTCGCCGAGGAACTGCTGATCCGCGGTGCCCTGTGGAAAGCGCTCGAACACCATCGGGTGCCGCCGTGGGTGATCCTGGTGCTGACGGCGGTCGTGTTCGCCTACCTGCACGGCGAGCCGACACGTACCGTCTCGCTGCTCGGGCAGGGCATCGCGATCGGCCTGGCCCGGCTGCGGACGGGTCGCGTCGGGGCCGGGCTGGTGGCACACGCCGCGAACAATCTTCCCGCGGCCTTGCTGCTGTTCACCGGCTCCTGACGGTGGCGCGATGGGTACTAGGCTCGGCAAGTGGTTCGGTTGGATGGGACGGAGGCCCGGGGTGACTGCGACGCAGCCAGACGAACCCGTGCCTGAGCTCGCCTCATTGCCCGACACCTCCGCCACGCCTGATCACCGCTGGGGCTTCGGGGCGTTCCTGGTCGTCGAGGCCACGTTGCTGGCCTCGGCCGCCTTCATCAGCGTGCTGCTCGGCCCCGCCCCGCCGGGACAGGCCATTCCGGTGTCGGACGTGCTGATCGGCACGATGCTGCCCACGGCGTTCGCGGCACTGGTCGCCGTGCTGTTCACGGTGTGGCGCGGTAACGGGCCGCTGATCGACCTGCGGCTGTCGTGGCATTGGGCCGACGTGCGCCTCGGGCTGAAACTCGGCGTGCTGGGCCTGGCGCTGACCACCGTCGGCGCGTTCGTCTGGAGTCAGGTCGTCGGCCCGAACAACTCGACGTCGGCGATCAGCGCGCTGGTCGAGGACCAGCCCATGTCGGTCACCGCCGCCGTCATCATGTTCGTCTACCTGTGGCTGATCGCCCCGATCTGCGAGGAGATCATCTACCGCGGCCTGCTGTGGGGCGCGGTCGAGCGACTGCAGTGGGGGCGCGAGAAATGGGGCAGGCTCGCCGCGTTCCTGCTGTCCACGGCCGTGTTCGCAGTGAGCCACCTGGAGCCACTGCGCACCACGCTGCTGCTGGTCATCGCGGTACCGATCGGACTGGCCCGGCTGTTCACCGGCAGGCTGCTCGGCGCGGTCGTCGCGCACCAGATGAACAACTTCCTGCCGGCACTGGCCATGCTGCTCACGGCACTGGGCGTGATGACCCTCTAGCGAGGACGCTGCCTTCGTCTGGCACAATTGACCCTTGCCTGCTTCGGCCGGTCCCTCTCACCGTGCCGTGGCGACCCCAGCTTCGGGTACCCGAGTCCGTTTCCCCACTCGGATCGTGTCCCCGGCGATAGCGAGCACGAGAAAACCAAGGAGTACCCACACCAGTGGCCGTCAAGATCAAGCTGCAGCGCCTCGGCAAGATCCGTGCGCCGTACTACCGCATCATCGTCGCCGACGCACGTACCCGCCGGGATGGCAAGGCCATCGAGACGATCGGCAAGTACCACCCGAAGGAAGAGCCGAGCTTCATCGAGGTCGACTCCGAGCGTGCTCAGTACTGGCTGGGTGTCGGCGCACTGCCGACCGAGCCGGTGCAGCGCATCCTCGAGATCACCGGTGACTGGCAGAAGTTCAAGGGCCTGCCGGGTGCCGAGGGCACGCTGAAGGTGCGCGAGCCGAAGCCGTCGAAGCAGGACCTGTTCAACGCCGCGCTCGCCGCCGCCGGTGAGGAGCCCTCCACCGAGGCCACCACGCCGAAGAAGAAGGCCCCGAAGAAGGCCGACGCCGAGGCCGGCGAGGCGGGCAAGGAAGAGGCGTGAGCTTCCTCGCCGACTCCCTCGAACACCTGGTGCGCGGGATCGTCGACAACCCGGACGACGTCCGGGTCGACCTGATCACCACGCGCCGTGGCCGCACGCTCGAGGTCCACGTGCACCCGGACGACCTCGGCAAGGTCATCGGCCGGGGCGGCCGCACCGCGACCGCCCTGCGCACCGTCATGGGCGGTATCGGTGGTCGCGGCGTCCGGGTGGACGTCGTCGACACCGATCGTTGAGCCCAGCCGTCGTGGAGGTTGTCGTCGGGCGCGTCGCCAAGGCACACGGGATTCGTGGCGAACTCGCCGTGGACGTGCGCACCGACTCTCCCGAGGAACGATTCCGCGAAGGCGCGACGCTGGTCGCGAGGCACCGTGACGGCAGCACTCGCGAACTCACCGTGGCAGCCGCCCGCCCGCACGGCGGGCGGCTGCTGGTGACTTTCGAGCAGGTCGCCTCCCGTCAGGACGCCGACTTGGTCCGCGGCGTTCTGCTGCTCGCCGACACCGCGGACCTGCCGCCCACCGACGATCCCGACGAGTTCTACGACCACGAACTCGAAGGCCTGCGCGCCGAGCTGACCGACGGCACGACCATCGGAACGGTCCAGGAAATCGTGCACGCGCCGGGCGCTGAACTGCTGTCGCTCGACCGCGACGGCCGCGTGGTGCTGGTGCCGTTCGTGCGCGAGATCGTCCCCGTGGTCGACGTACCCGGCGGCCGCGTCGTGGTCGACCCGCCCGAGGGCCTGCTGGACGAGTAATGCGCATCGACGTCGTCACGATCTTCCCCGAGTACCTCGACCCGCTGCGCGCCGCGCTGCTGGGCCGTGCCATCGAGCGCGGCCTGATCGAGGTCGGCGTGCACGATCTGCGGAACTGGACGCACGACGTGCACCGCGCCGTCGACGACGCCCCCTACGGCGGTGGTCCCGGCATGGTGATGAAGCCGCAGGTGTGGGGCGACGCGCTCGACACCGTGTGCGGCGAGCGGACCAGGCTGGTCGTGCCGACCCCGGCGGGGCGGCCGTTCACCCAGGACATGGCGCACGAGTTCGCCCGCGAAGAGCACCTCGTGTTCGCGTGTGGCCGCTACGAGGGCATCGACCAGCGGGTCATCGAGGACGCGGCGCGCCGGATGCCCGTCGACGAGGTGTCCATCGGCGACTACGTGCTCGTCGGTGGCGAGGCCGCCGTGCTGGTCATGGTCGAGGCGACCGTGCGGCTGCTGCCCGGCGTGCTGGGCAACCCGGTCTCTGCCGAGCAGGACTCGTTCTCCGACGGCCTGCTCGAAGGCCCGAGCTACACGCGGCCCGAGGTGTGGCGCGAGCTGGCGGTGCCGGAGGTACTGCGCTCGGGCAACCACGCGCTCATCGACCGCTGGCGGCGTGACCAGGCACTCGAGCGCACCGTGCGGCGCCGCCCCGATCTGGTCGAGCGGCTGCCGGAGGGTAGCCTCGACAAGCACGATCTGGCCGTGCTCGACCGCGTGCGGGGCGAGCAACAGGCCGGGTGATCCCGCGAACGCCGCGTCTGCAATACTTGACCGGTTGGCGCGCGGTCACCGAAAGCGCGCGCAGCCCACCAGCCCCCGGGTCGATCGCTGTCGAGCAGGTCCGTGCCCGGATGTAGACAGATAAGACGAAGGACGAGGACGGAACACCGATGAACACCCTGGACGCCCTGGACGCTCAGTCGCTGCGTTCCGACATTCCGAACTTCCGCCCGGGTGACACGCTGAAGGTGCACGTTCGCGTCATCGAGGGAAACCGCGAGCGTAACCAGATCTTCCAGGGCGTGGTCATCCGCCGACAGGGCGGTGGCATCCGCGAGACCTTCACCGTTCGCAAGGTCTCCTTCGGTGTCGGCGTCGAGCGCACCTTCCCGGTGCACTCGCCGAACATCGCCAAGATCGAGGTCGACCGGCGCGGTGATGTGCGTCGCGCCAAGCTCTACTACCTGCGCGAGCTGCGCGGCAAGGCCGCCAAGATCAAGGAGCGCCGCGAGGCCCCGACCGGGTCCTGAGCCCACTCCGAGTAGCCTGGCGAAGTGGTTGAACCTGTGCCCTCCAGCGCCCCCGAGGACGAACCCGAATTCGAGGACCACGCCGACTCCGGCGAAAAGGGCAAGCGGAGCAAGAAACATCGTAAGGCCAAAAAACAGCGCTCGTTCTGGGTCGAACTCCCGATCCTGATCGTCGTGGCGCTGGTGCTGGCCTTCGTGTTTCAGCAGTTCTTCGCCAGGGTCTACACGATCCCGTCGGGGTCGATGGAGACCACGCTGCACGGTTGCCCCGGCTGCTACGGCGACAAGGTGCTGGTCGACAAGATCACGTACGACTTCACCGACCCGGGACCGGGCGATGTCGTGGTGTTCAAGGGCCCGGAGCCGTGGGTCGAGAACGAGACCACCTCTCAGGAGTCCGGCAACCCGGTCGTGCGGTTCTTCCAGGACATCGGCTCGGTGTTCGGACTCGCCCCGCCCGACGAGCGTGACTTCGTCAAGCGAATCATCGCCACCGGCGGGCAGACCGTGTCGTGCTGTGACGCGCAGAACCACGTCGTCGTCGACGGCAAGGCGCTCAACGAGCCCTACATCCACTGGGAAGACCCGACCGATCAGCGGCAGGAGCCGTTCGAGCCGGTGAAGGTGCCCCAGGGTGATGTGTGGGTCATGGGCGACAACCGCAACGACTCGTGCGACTCGCGGTGTCAGGGCGGCGGCGGCCTTCGCGGTGTCGTGCCGGTGGCCAACATCATCGGCAAGGCGCGCATCATCGTCCTGCCACCCGGCCGCTGGGGCGGGGTGAGCGACACGAACCCGCAGGCCAACGCACAACCGGTCGCGTTGGGTATGAGCGCCCCGAGCTGGCAGCAGGGCGTGCCGATCGGTTTCGGCATGGTCGCCGCCTGGCCGACGCTGGCGCTCAGCCGCAAGCTCGGTTCCGGTGTGCGCGAGGCGGTCAAGCGAAAGCGATAGCCAGTGGGTAGCTCTTCGACGCTCGTGGCCCCGTTCCGGCCACCGCGGGCGGTGATTCGGGGGGAAACGACCTGGGGGCTGCTCTCCGCGCTCGATCGTCGCGGGCTCGGGCCCGTCGCGGGTGTCGACGAGGCGGGTCGTGGTGCGTGCGCGGGTCCGCTGGTCGTCGCGTCCTGTGTGCTCAAGCCCGGTGACGCCGCCCGGCTGCCCGAGCTGACCGACTCCAAGCTGCTGACGGCGCTGGCCAGGGAGCGGGTCTACGAGCGCGTGCTGAAGCGTGCGCTCGACTACTCCATCGTGGTGATCTCGCCGGCCGAGGTGGACGCGCTGGGTATCCATGTGACGAACATCGAAGGTATGCGCCGCGCTGTCGCCGGGCTCGCAACGTGCCCGGGCTACGTACTGACCGACGGATTCAAAGTGCCCGGGCTGCCGGCGCCGAGTGTGCCCGTGATCAAGGGGGACCGGGCGGTCGCCTGCGTGGCCGCGGCGTCCGTGCTGGCCAAGGTGACCAGGGACCGGATCATGGCCGACCTGCACGGGGAGCATCCGGTGTACGGATTCGACGTCCACAAGGGTTACACCACGGAACAGCACGGCGCGGCACTCACCGAACACGGACCGAGTGAGGTACATCGGTGGTCGTACACCAACGTGGCGACAGCCGGAGCCGCCCACGGCCGCCGTCCACCACATCGAGTGATGCTGACGGCGGCGGCGCTGGGGCAAATGAGCCCGCCGGTGGCTGCTCTGATCGATGACGTGAGTCAGAATGAGGGTTCCGCCGTCGGATAACGGTCGAACTCGCGAGGAGGGGCGCGGAATCCATGAGCGCAGAGGATCTCGAGAAGTACGAGACCGAGATGGAGCTGTCGCTGTACCGGGAGTACCGGGACATCGTCAGCCAGTTCTCGTACGTGGTGGAGACCGAGCGGCGGTTCTACCTCGCCAACGCGGTGGACGTGCAGGTCCGTGACAGCGGGGGCGAGGTCTACTTCGAGGTGCGGATGTCCGACGCCTGGGTGTGGGACATGTACCGCCCGGCCCGGTTCGTGAAGAACGTCCGGGTCATCACGTTCAAGGACGTCAACGTCGAGGAGCTGGAGAAACCCGACCTCCGGCTGCCCGAGGACGGTCCGTTCTCGGGCTGAGCCCACCAACTTGTCCACAGGGGGCGGGTTGTCCACAGCCGCCCCGATTCGTCCTGGTGCCCTCTTGGCCGGACCTGGAAGCGTGATCCCCACGCGAAAGATCCGACATCCTGGGGGAAGCAGTGACCAGCACGGTGGCAAGACCGGACGTCGCCCCGCACCTCGGCCTCGGCCGTAAGGGCGAGCGGCTGGCGGCGCAGCATCTGCAGAAACTCGGTTTCGTGGTGCTGTCCAAGAACTGGCGGTGCCGCGAGGGCGAGATCGACATCGTCGCCACCAACGGCAAGACGCTCGTGGTGTGCGAGGTGAAGACCCGGGCCGGGGAGCAGTTCGGCGAACCCGCCGAGGCGGTCACCGAGGAGAAGATCGCCCGGATCAGGCGCATCACCGGGCAGTGGTTGCGTGCGTTCAGCGTCCGCTGGTGCACGGTCCGGTTCGACGTGATCGCGGTACTGGCGCGGCCGGGCGGCGAGTTCGAGCTCCGGCATTTCCCCGGGGCGTTCTGATGCCCATCGGACACGCCTGGTCGGTCGCCCTGCTGGGGCTCGACGGCCGGGTCATCGAAGTGGAGGCCGATCTCGGCGGCGGGCTGCCCGGCATGAAGCTCGTCGGCCTGCCCGACGCCGGCCTGCGCGAGGCCAAGGACCGGGTGCGCTCCGCGGTGCGCAACTCGGCCGAGCCGTGGCCGGGGGAGAAGCTCACGCTCGGCCTGTCTCCGGCGGACCTGCCCAAGCTCGGCTCGGGCTACGACCTCGCCATCGCGGTCGCGGTACTGGCCGCGGCTTCCACCGTTCCGTCCACCCGCCTGCCCGGCACGGTGATGCTCGGCGAGCTGTCCCTGGACGGGCGGGTACGGGAGATCCGCGGGGTGCTGCCGGGTCTGCTGGCCGCGCGCAAGGCGGGTATGAAGCGGGCGGTCGTGCCGGTGCATTCGCTGTTCGAAGCCGCGCTGGTCGAGGGCGTCGAGATCTTCGGCGCCGGCCGGCTCAGCGAGGTGGTGGCCTGGTTACGCGGCGAGGATGTGCTCACCCGCCCGGACAAACCCGATGTGTCCACCCACAACGAAACACCGGACCTGGCCGACGTCATCGGCCAGCCGGAGGCGAGGTGGGCCCTGGAGGTCGCGGCGGCGGGCGGCCACCACGTCCTGCTGACCGGCCCGCCGGGTGTCGGCAAGACGATGCTCGCCAAGCGCTTGCCCGGCCTGCTGCCCAGCCTGTCGCTGGAAGAGGCGCTGGAGGTCACGGCCGTCCATTCCCTGCACGGCTCGTTGTCCCGGACGGCACCGTTGATCACGCTCCCGCCGTTCGTGGCCCCGCACCACACCGTGTCCGTCGCCGCACTGGTCGGTGGTGGTTCCGGCCTTGCCATGCCGGGCTTGATCAGCCAGGCCCACCGGGGCGTCCTGTTTCTGGACGAAGCGTGTGAGTTCGACGCCCCACGGCTGGACTCGCTGCGCACGGCGCTGGAGGAGGGCGAGATCCGCATCGCCCGCGCGAAGGCCGCGGTGTGCTACCCGGCGCGCTTCCAGCTGGTGCTGGCCACGAACACGTGCCCGTGCGCCCCGGCGCGTGAGATCGACTGCACGTGCACGCCGATGGCGAAGCGGCGGTATCTGAGCAAGTTGTCGGGCCCGCTGATGGACCGCGTGGACCTGCGGGTGCAGATGCGCCCGATCACGGCGATGAGCACGCACAGCGCCGCCTACGAGTCCCCGGAACCGACGGCCTCGGTCCGCGACCGCGTCCTGGCAGCCCGGGACCGCGCCACGGCCCGCTGGTCAGCGCACGGCTGGCGCACCAACGCGGAGGTCCCGGGCCCGGCCCTGCGGCGCGAGTTCGCCCTCCCCCGAGACACGACGGCCATCCTCGACCGCGGCCTGGACCGCGGCACCCTGACAGCCCGCGGCGCCGACCGCTGCCTACGAATCGCCTGGACCCTGGCCGACTTGGCTAAGACCCCACGCCCAGAGCCGGACCACGTAGCAGCCGCCCTCCAGTTCCGAGCCCGGAGCGCGGCCGCATGATCTCCACTTCCACACCCGCCAACACCCAACCCC
>NZ_JAAXLS010000022.1 GCF_012328925.1 Amycolatopsis acididurans | reverse complement strand
AACTGGGCGAGATCGAAGCCGCCCTCACCGCACAGCCCGGCGTACAGGCGGCGGCCGTCACGGTGCAGGCCGAGCGTCAACAGCTCATCGCCTACGTCGTCGGCAAGGCCGAACCGCCCAACCTGCCTGAGCACATGATCCCGTCGATCACGGTCCGGCTCGACGAACTACCCCTGACCCCGAGCGGGAAGGTCGACCGCAAGGCGCTGCCCGAACCGCGGGTCACGGCGTCCTCGGCCGAACCGGAGACCGATCGCGAACAGGCGCTGGCGCAGATCTTCGCCGACCTGCTGGAGGTCGAACGCGTCGGCCGTGACGACGACTTCTTCGCGCTCGGCGGACACTCGCTGCTCGCGACCAAACTCGTCAGCCGCGTCCGCCACGAACTCGGCGCCGAACTCGCGATCGGCACGGTCTTCGACGCCCGCACGGTCGCTCGCCTCGCCGCCGCGCTCGACGCGAGCGGGGAGAAACGCCCGCCGCTCAGGCCCATGCCGCGCCCGCGCCGGGTGCCACTGTCCTTCGCGCAGCAGCGGTTGTGGTTCCTCTACCGCCTCGAAGGGGCCAGCCCCACCTACAACATCCCACTCGCGGTGCGCATCGAAGGGCCGCTCGACGTCGGCGCCCTGCGTGCCGCACTGTCCGATGTGGTCAAGCGGCACGAGGTGCTGCGCACCATCTACCCCGAATTCGAGGGCAGGCCCTACCAGCAGGTCATCGACTGGACACCGACCTTGCGCGAGGGCGGCACCCTCGCCGAAGCCGCGCGCCGCGCCTTCGCCCTGGACAAGGAACCGCCGTTCGAGGCCCGGCTCCTCGACGGCCAGGTGCTGTCCCTGCTGACGCACCACATCGCCGGCGACGGATGGTCCGAGGACCGCCTGCTCGGCGATCTGGTCACGGCCTATCACGAACGCAAGGCCAGAAGCGGTCCGAATTGGACACCGCTGCCGGTTCAGTACGCGGACTATGCCCTCTGGCAACGGGAGCTGCTCGCCGAGACCGCCGACGAGCAGCTCGAATACTGGCGTGACCGGCTCGCCGGGCTGCCCGAGGAACTGACCCTGCCGGTGGACCGGCCGCGTCCCGCGACGCCGAGCTTCGAAGGTGACGCGGTGCGTTTCCGGCTCGATCCCGAGGCGCTGAACGCCCTGGCACGCAAGACCGGCGCGACCGTCTTCATGACGGTGCAGGCCGCGCTCGCCGTCCTGCTGCATCACCTCGGCGGGGGCGAGGACATCCCGCTCGGCACGCCGGTCGCCGGCCGCACCGACACCGCCCTCGATGACCTGGTCGGCTGCTTCGTCAACACCCTCGTGCTGCGCACGGACCTCAGTGGAAACCCGACATTCCGGCAGATCCTCGAACGGGTGCGGCAGACGGACCTGGAAGCGTTCGCGCACCAGGACCTGCCGTTCGAGCGACTGGTCGACGAGCTGAACCCCGTGCGGTCGCTCGGCAGGCACCCACTGTTCCAGGTGATGCTCGCCTATCAGGAACAGCAGAGCGAGCCGCCGCCTCCGCTGCGGCGCGAGCACGTCGAGTTCTACGCCGCCCGCGTCGACCTGTCGTTCCACCTGTTCGGCGCCGAGGGCTGGCTCGTCTACAGCAAGGACCTTTTCGACAAGTCCACTGTGGAGGATCTCGCGCAGCGGTTCGTGCGGCTGGTCGAGTCGCTGGAGCTGGACCAGCCGTTGTCCGCGACGAGCATCGGGGTAGCGCCGCCGATCTTCGAGGCCACGCCTGTGCCGGACACGACCCTCGCGGAACTGATCGACGCGCAGGCCGCCCGCACACCCGACGCGACGGCGGTGATCTTCGAGGGCGACCGGCTCACGTATCGCGAACTCGGCGCCCGCGCCACCGAACTCGCCGGTCGGCTGGCCGCGGCCGGGGTGGGCCCGGAGTCGGTCGTCGGTGTGCGGCAGGACCGCTCGCTGGAGCTGGTGGTCTCGCTGCTGGGGATCCTGAAGGCGGGCGGCGCCTACCTGCCGCTCGATCCGTCGTATCCGGCTAAGCGCCTCGACTTCATGATCGAGGACGCGCGGCCGGTGGTGGTCCTTCCGGCCGCACTCGACGGATCGCGACCGGTCACACCGCCGACACCCGACAACCCGGCATACCTGATCTACACCTCGGGCTCGACCGGGCGTCCGAAGGGTGTGATGGTCTCGCACCGGGCGATCGTGAACCGTCTGTTGTGGATGCAGCACGAGTACGGCCTCGCCGCGGAGGATCGGGTCTTGCAGAAGACTCCATCGAGCTTCGACGTTTCCGTGTGGGAGTTTTTCTGGCCGCTCATCACCGGCGCGACGTTGGTGGTCGCGAAGCCGGGCGGCCACAAGGACCCCGACTACCTGGCGGAGGTGATCGAGCGCGAGAAGGTCACCACCGTCCACTTTGTTCCGTCGATGCTGCGGGCCTACGGTGGCCGGCCGCTGCCGGAGCGCGTGATCTGCAGTGGGGAAGCGCTTTCCGAGGACATCGCGAGGCCGGGGATGCACAACCTCTACGGGCCGACCGAGGCCGCTGTCGACGTCACGTATCACCGGGTCGAGGACGACGTGAAGATCGGCCGTCCGGTGTGGAACACCCAGACCTACGTGCTGGACCGCTACCTCCGGCCGGTCGCGCCTGGCGTCCCGGGCGAGCTGTACCTCGGGGGCGTGCAGCTCGCCCGGGGGTATGCGAACCGGCCGGGCCTGACCGCCGCCAGGTTCGTCGCCAGCCCGTTCCTGCCCGGCCGGCGCCTCTACCGGACCGGTGACCTGGTCAAACGCGACGGCGACGGGGTGCTCGACTACCTCGGCCGCGCCGACGACCAGGTGAAGATCCGCGGGTTCCGCATCGAACTCGGCGAAATCGAGGCAGCCGTCGAACGGGTGCCCGATGTCTCGCGGGCCGCCGTCGTCGCCCGTGACCAGCGGCTCATCGCCTACGTGGTGGGCAAGGCCGGCGACGTGCGCGGCACGGTCGCACGTTCCCTGCCCGAGCACATGGTCCCGGCCGCGGTCGTGGAACTGGACGAACTGCCGCTCGGGCCGAGCGGAAAGCTCGACCGGAAAGCGCTTCCCGACCCCGACTTCGCCGCGCTCACCACGGACGCGCAACCCCGTGACGAGCGCGAATCCCGGTTGTGCGGCCTGTTCGCCGAAACCCTGGGCCTGCCGGCCGTCGGCGTGCACGACAGCTTCTTCGAACTCGGCGGCGACAGCATCCTCTCCGTCCAGCTCGTCAGCCACGCCCGCAAGGCCGGTATCTCACTGACGCCGCGACAGATCTTCGAGCACCGCACCCCGGCCGGTCTCGCGCTCGCCGGTGACTTCGTCGCCGAGGCCGACGTGCCACACGGTCGCGTCGAACCCACACCGATCATGCGCTACCGCGGGCTCTATCAGGCGATGCTGCTGGTCGCGCCGCCCGACCTGACCGAAGACCGGCTGCTGGCCACGCTGCGAGCCGTGCTGGAGCGGCACGACATCCTGCGCGCGCGGCTCGACGGCGACGGCCTGTTCGTGCCCGAGGAATCGTTTCCCGCCAGGGAGATCTTCACCTCCGCGACGGGCTCGCTGGACGACGAACTGCTCGCCGCGCGCGACCGGATCACCCCGGACCGCCTGCTCCAGGTCGTGTGGTTCAAGCCCGGCCGGGTGCTGATCGTCGCCGACCACCTCGTCGTGGACGGCGTCTCCTGGCGCATCCTCACCGAGGACCTCGCCGAGGCCTGGCAGGGAAACCAGCTGTGCAGGTCCGGCACGTCGTTCCGCCGGTGGAGCGAACTGCTCACCGAAGGGCACCGCGGCGGCGAATGGGATCTGTGGCGCGGCATCCTCGCCGGCGCCGACACCGTCCTACCGCTGACCGGCCAGGAACCGAAGCTCACGGAATTCGCCGTGCCACTGCCGGACGGTGACATGCGCCAGGCCCTGCTGAACGGGATCGCCGACTGGTCCGGTTCGCCGGACGCCGTCGTCGCACTGGAAGGGCACGGCCGCGAGGAGCAGATCGCACCCGGCGTGGACCTGTCCGCGACGGTCGGCTGGTTCACCACCGTCTTTCCGATACGGCTCAACGGAAAGCTCGACGACCTGCCGGACAACGGCCTTGGTTACGGGTTGCAGCGTCCACACGGCCTGCCGGAACCGACGATGGTCGTCAACTACCTCGGCCGGATCGAGCACAGCGATGGCGCACCATGGTCGGTCGCACCCGAAGCGCCGATGCTGCGCGTCCCGCCGCGAACACAGCCGCACTGGGCGCTGGAAATCAACGCGGTCGCGGTCGGCTCCCGGCTGCACGTGAGCCTGATTTCACAACACGACGTCACGGACCTGGTTCCCAAGCTGCGCACCGCGCTGAACGAGACCGAGGCCGCCGTCGAGGTGTCCCTCGTGGACGTAAGCCAGGACGACATCGAAGAATTCGAAGAGGAGCTGGACACGTGGTGAGTCAACCGACAGCGGGTGAGCTGCTTCGCGAGGTCACCGACCTGCTCGGACCGGAGGCCGCCGAACTGTCCGAAAACGACAGTCTCATCGAATGGGGCCTCGACTCCATCCAGCTCATGCAGGTCGCGAACAAGTGGCGGCGGCGCGGCATCAAGGTCGGCTTCGCGCAGCTCGCGAAAGACCCGACACTCGCAGGCTGGCGCGAGGTGCTCGCCGCGGCGGCCGGGGTCGCGCCCGAACTCGAGATCACGGTCGAGATCGACGAGACCGAGCCGTTCCCGCTCGCGCTGATGCAGCACGCGTACTGGATCGGCCGCGACGAGGAAACCACCCTCGGTTCGGTGGCCGCGCACCTCTACGTCGAGTTCGACGGCACCGGCGTCGACCCCGAGCGGCTCGAACGCGCCGTGCGCGCGCTCGTCGCCCGGCACGGCATGCTGCGCGCGAAGTTCACCGACGACGGCAAGCAGCAGATCCTGCCTGACCGCCGCCGGCCCGCCCTCGTCGTGCACGACATCACCGACGAGCAGGAGCTGGACCGGATCCGGGACGCCGCGTCGCACGCGCGGCTCGACGTGGCCGAGGGCGAGGTGTTCTCCATCCAGCTCAGCCGCCTGCCCGACGGCCGCACCCGGCTGCACGTCGACGTCGACATGCTCGCCGCGGACGCCCTCAGCTACCGCGTGCTGCTGGCCGACCTCGCCCGCTTCTACGACGACCCGTCGTTCGAGCCCATCGGCTACAGCTACCCGCGCTACCTCGCCGAACGCGAACCGGCGCGCAAGACCGACCGCGAGCGGGCCAGGCAGTGGTGGCAGCAACGGATTCCGGAGCTGCCGGGTGCGCCGGACCTGCCGCTCGCCCAGGACGGCGGTGACCTCACCCGCGCCACGCGGCGGCACCACTGGCTGACGCCGGAGGACCGCAAGCGCATCGCCTCGCGCGCGCACGAGCACGGCCTCACCCCGGCGATGGTGGTGGCGACCGCGTTCGCGGAAACGCTCGCGTCGTGGAGCGCGCAGCCGCGGTTCCTGCTGAACGTACCGATGTTCGACCGCGCCGGCACGCATCCCGACGTCGACAAGCTCATCGGCGACTTCACCGGGTCGGTGCTGCTGGACGTGGATCTCTCCGCCGAAGCGTCCTTTGTGGAGCACGCGAAGGCGTTGCAGGACCGCATGCACGCCGACGCCGCGCACGCCGAGTACTCCGGCGTCGAGGTGCTGCGCGACCTTTCGCGGCACCAGGGCGAGCAGGTCCTGGCGCCGGTCGTGTTCACCAGCGCGCTGAACCTCGGTGAGCTGTTCGACGATAACGTGCGCCGGCGCTTCGGCGAACCGGTGTGGATCATCTCCCAGGGTCCTCAGGTGCTGCTGGACGCGCAGGTCACCGAGGTCAACGAGGGCCTGCTGATCAACTGGGACGTGCGGGAAAACGCTTTCCCCGCCGGGATGATCGACGACATGTTCGCCGCCTTCCACGGCCTGGTCACGCGGCTCGGCCAGTCGGAGGAGGCGTGGGAGCGGCCGGTCGGCGGCTTCGCGCGGACGGCCGCGCGCGAGCGTGCGAACGACACCGCGGGCCCGCGCAGCGGAAAGCTGCTCCACGAGGGCTTCTTCGAGCAGGCGACACGGCAGCCCGAGGCGCCGGCCCTGCTGTGGGGCGGTGCCGGCACGATGACCTACGGCGAGCTCGCCGACCGCGCCCTGCGGATCGCCGCCTCGCTCGACGTCGAACCCGGCGAGGCCGTCGGTGTGAGCATGCCGAAGGGCCCGGACCAGATCGCCGCCGTGCTCGGCGTGCTCGCCGCGGGCGCGGCCTACGTGCCCATCGGCGTCGACCAGCCGCCCGCCCGCGCCGAGCGGATCCGGCGCGTCGGGAACCTGCGCACCGTGCTCACCGACGCCACCGGCGCCGACCAGCCCCTGCCCGAACCGGTGCGCGTGGACGAGGAATCGCCGGCGTACGTACTGTTCACGTCCGGATCGACCGGCGAGCCCAAGGGCGTCGAGGTTCCGCACCGCGCGGCGATGAACACCATCGACGACCTCAACGAGCGATTCGACGTGTCCGGAAAGGACCGTTGCCTCGCCGTGTCCGCATTGGACTTCGACCTTTCGGTGTACGACGTCTTCGGCCTGCTCGGCGCGGGCGGCGCGGTGGTGCTGGTCGAGGAGGACGACCGCCGCGACGCGCGCACCTGGGCCTCGCTGGTCGCCGAGCGCGGCGTGACGCTGGTCAACTGCGTGCCCGCACTGCTGGACATGCTGCTCGTCTCGGCACGGCCGGGGGAACTGGCCGGGCTACGCACCGTGCTGCTCGGCGGCGACTGGGTCGGCACGGACCTGCCCGGCCGCGTCGCCGAACACGCCCCGCGCTGCCGGTTCGCCGGTCTCGGCGGCACCACCGAGACCGCGATCCACTCGACGGTGTGCGAGGTGCACGGCGTCCCGTCCTCGTGGCGGTCGGTGCCGTACGGGACGCCGCTGCGCAACGTCGTGTGCCGCGTGGTGGACGCGCGTGGCCGCGACTGCCCGGACTGGGTCGGTGGCGAGCTGTGGATCGGCGGCGACGGCGTCGCGCGCGGCTACCGCGCCGATCCCGAGCGCACCGCCGACCGGTTCGTGGAGTACCAGGGCCGCCACTGGTACCGCACCGGCGACCTGGCGCGCTACTGGCCGGACGGGACGCTGGAGTTCCTCGGGCGCCGGGACCACCAGGTCAAGGTGCGCGGTGTGCGCATCGAACTCGGCGAGGTCGAGGCCGCGCTCGCCGAACACCCCGCCGTGCGCCGGGGCGTCGCGGGCGTCGCCGGGAACCAGCTCGTCGCCGCGGTCGCGGGCGCGGTACAGGGCGACGAGGTGCGCGAGTTCGTGCGCACCATGCTGCCGCCGCACATGGTGCCCGCGCGGGTCGTGGTGCTCGACGAGATGCCGCTGACCGCGAACGGAAAGGTCGACCGGCGCGCCGTCGCGACGCGGTGGGCCGCGGAGACGGACGAGTACGTCGCGCCGAGCACTCCGCTGGAAAAGGTGCTGGCGAAGGTGTGGGCCGACGTGCTCGACGTCGAGCGTGTCGGCGTCTCGGACCCGTTCTTCGCGCTCGGTGGCGACTCCGTGCTCGCCACCATGATCGTCGGACGGCTGCGCGAAGCCCTCGACACCACCGAGGTTTCGGTGCGAACGCTGTTCTCGTCGCTTACCGTCGGCGCCATGGCCGCGCGGCTGACCGCCGACGAGGCCGTGCCGGGACGGCTCGCACAGGTGGCCGAGATCTACCTCGAGGTCGACGCGCTGTCCGAAGAGGACCTCGACGCCGAACTGTCCTGACAAGCGAGAACGGCCCGCGTCCACAGTGGACGCGGGCCGTGCTGTCAGCTGGAGGTCAGAACTTCGCGAACCCGGGCTTGAGCTTGTCCAGCACCCAGGGGATGCCGTAGACCGTGGGATAACGCAGCGCGGAGATCGTCGCCATGTCCGTGACGAGGTAGTTGCCGGACTTGATGTTCGCGACGAGCTGGTTGTCCTCGAAGGCCTTCTGGTTGTCCGTCGAGGTGAACGCGACCACTACGAGATCGGCGGCGAGCTTGTCGTACTGCTCCGGGGTGAGCGTTCCGGTAGGGCTGCCTGCCTCGTTCTTCGTCGCGTCCGCGACGGCCGGGCTGAGCTTCAGGCCTGCAGACTGGAGCAACTGCACGGCGAAGTCCTGCGGCGAGACGAGCGTGAACATCTTGCCGGGTGTGTTGCCGACCGACGCGGTGAACGTCTTGCCCGCGGCCTTCGGATACTCCGACTTGACCTTGTCGATCGCGGCCTGCGTGCTGTCGAGCACGCCCTGGGCCTGAGCTTGCCTGCCCAGCGCCTTGGCCGCGACCTGCACGTGCTCCTGCCAGGACTGCGCGCCCCACTCGGTCGCGTACCCGATCGTGGGCGCGATCTTCGCCAGGTTGGCGTACTCCTGATCGAGGCCGTAGTCCGCGGTGGCGAGGATCAGGTCCGGCGTGAGGGCGCCGACCTCCTCGGCGTTGACCCCGTTTGCGGCGTTGACGATCTTCGTCTTGCTCGTGTCGATCTTGCCCTGCAGGTATTCGGGGGCGCCGGAGTTGCCGGACTTGTCGAAGAACGCGATTGGGGTGACGCCCAGCGCGAGCGCCGCGTCGAGATCGTCGCTGGAGGTGCCGACCACCACGACGCGCGAGGGTGCCTTGTCGATCGTCGTCGTGCCGAACTTGTGGTTGATCGTCACCGGGAAGGAATCCGCCGCGTTCGAGGCCGCGGGCCCGGAGGTCTGCGTCGACGCGTCCTGAACGTCACCGCAGGCGACGAGCCCCAGGCACAGCGCGCCCGCGGCCGCTGTCGTCAGCAGCGCGCGGACTCTTTTCCTGCCGAACATGGCAACACCCTTTCGAGGGACCGGTGAAAGTGATCAAAGTAAAGCAAGCCTAACCTACCAAGGCAAGGAAACGGCCAGGTGCGGAACGAAGGTCACGTACCGGCGAGCGCACGACAACGCCGGCGTCCTCCACTGCCTGGTGGTCGCCGGCGTTGCCGTTGTCGTTATGTGGTTGTCGTCGTGCGGCTCAGGCGGCTCAGGCGGCCCGGGCGACCGGCGTCGAAGCCGGGGCCAGCGCCAGCTCCAGCACCTCCCGGACGTTCGAGACCGGGTGCACGTCCAGCTCCGCCAGGACATCGGCGGGCACGTCGTCCAGGTCCGGCTCGTTGCGCTGCGGGATGATGATCGTGCGCAGGCCCGCCCGGTGCGCGGCGAGCAGCTTCTGCTTCACCCCGCCGATGGGCAGCACCCGGCCGGTCAGCGACACCTCACCGGTCATCGCCACGTCCGCCCGGACCACGCGGCCCGACAGCAGCGACGCCAGCGCCGTGGTCATGGTGACCCCGGCCGACGGGCCGTCCTTGGGTACCGCACCCGCGGGCACGTGCACGTGGATGCCACGCTCCTTCAGGTCGCCGACCGGCAGCTCCAGCTCCGCACCGTGCGAGCGCAGGTACGACAGCGCGATCTGCGCCGACTCCTTCATCACGTCGCCCAGCTGACCGGTCAAGGCCAGCCCCGAAGCGCCCGACTCCGGATCGGCCAGCGACGCCTCGACATAGAGCACGTCACCACCGGCACCCGTCACGGCCAGCCCGGTCGCCACACCCGGCGTCGCGGTGCGCTGCGTCGAGGCCGGCAGCGACGACTCCGGCAGGTGCCGTGGCCTGCCCAGGTAGCCCTGCAGGTCCTCGGCCGTCACCGTGATCGGCAGCGCCGCCTCGTCGAGCGCGACCCTGGTCGCGATCTTGCGCAGCACCTTCGCGATGGTCCGGTCGGCGTCGCGGACGCCGGCCTCGCGCGTGTACTCGGCGGCGATCCTGGCCAGCGCGTCCTCGGTGAACACCACGTCACCCTGGCTCATCCCGGCCCGCTCCAGCTCCTTCGGCAGCAGGTGGTCGCGGCCGATGATCACCTTCTCGCGTTCGGTGTAGCCGTCGAGCGTGACCAGCTCCATCCGGTCCAGCAGCGGGCCGGGGATCGTGTCGAGCGCATTGGCCGTGGCCAGGAAGACCACGTCGGACAGGTCCAGCTCGACCTCGAGGTAGTGGTCGCGGAACGTGTGGTTCTGCTCCGGGTCCAGCACCTCCAGCAGCGCCGCGGTCGGGTCGCCCCGGTAGTCGGCGCCGACCTTGTCCACCTCGTCCAGCAGGACCACCGGGTTCATCGACCCGGCCTCCTTGATCGCGCGGACGATGCGGCCGGGCAGCGCGCCGACGTAGGTGCGCCGGTGACCGCGGATCTCCGCCTCGTCCCGCACACCGCCGAGCGCGACCCGCACGAACTCGCGGCCCATCGCCTTCGCGACCGACTGGCCGAGCGAGGTCTTGCCCACGCCCGGAGGACCGACCAGGGCGAGCACGGCCCCGTTGTGCCGGCCGCCCACCTCGGACTCCTGGCGCCGGGCGCGCACGGCCAGGTACTCGATGATGCGTTCCTTCACGTCGTCCAGGCCCGCGTGGTCGGCGTCGAGCACCGCACGCGCTCCGGCGATGTCGTGCACGTCGGTGGTCCTGGTGTTCCACGGCAGGTCCAGCACCGTGTCCAGCCACGTCCGGATCCAGCCGCCCTCCGGCGACTGGTCCGAGGTCCGCTCCAGCTTGTCCACTTCGGACAGCGCCGCCTTGCGGACGTGCTCGGGCAGCTCGGCCTTCTCGACGCGGGTGCGGTAGTCGTCCTCCTCGGCGCTGCCGTCCAGCTCGCCGAGCTCCTTGCGGATCGCGTCGAGCTGACGGCGCAGCAGGAACTCCTTCTGCTGCTTTTCCATGCCCTCGGCCACGTCCTTGCGGATCGTGTCGGTGACCTCCAGCTCGGCCATGTACTCGCGGCTCCACTCCAGCGCGCGCTCCAGGCGAAGGGTGACCTCCAGCGTGCGCAGCAGTTCGAGCTTGCGCTCCAGGGGCAGATCGGGCTGGTTGCCCGCCAGGTCGGCGATCGCCGACGGGTCGTCCAGCTGCCCGATGGTCTCGGCCATCTGCTCGCCGCCGCGTTCGCGCAGCGTGGCGATCACGAGCTCCTTGAACTCGTCCGCCAGCGCGCGGGACCGCTCGTCGGTCGTCTCGGTCAGCTCCTCGGCGTGCACCCAGCGTGCCTCGCCGGGGCCTTCACCAGGTTCGCCGACGCGAGCCCGGCGCGTGCCGCGCAGCAGCACCGCGGACTTGCCGCCGGGCAGCTTGCCGACGCGTTCGATCGTGGCGACGGTGCCGAGTTCGGCGTACTCACCGTCCAGGCGAGGCACGATCAGGACCTCGGCCTTGATCGTGGGAAGCGAGCGGATGCCGGGGAACGACGAGGTGCTCGGGGTCTTGGCCTGCGCGGATTCCACCGCGGCGCGGGTGTCGGGGTCTTCGAGTTCGATCGGGACGATCATGCCGGGCAGCACGACGTCGTCATCGACGGGCAGCAGGGGCAGGAGCCTGATCTCAGTCATCGGGGCGCTCCTTCTGTAGTTGAGTCTGCTTCACTCAACTTCGCCGGGCGCCGATTTGTTTCCGCAGGTGGTTCGCTCACAGCGAGCCGCGTTTCGGGAATAAGGAGGGGGCTCAGAGCGTAGCCGGGCGGCGGTACCAGTAGGTCCACAGCGGCCGGTAGCCCCGCGAGTACCAGAAGGGCGTGGACCGCGGGCTGGCGAGCGCGTGATGCAACAGCACGGCGTCCACGTCGGCCTCGTCGAAGAGCTGATGCGCGTGCGCCGCCAGCGCGCTGCCGACACCCGAGGACCGGGCGGCCTCGGCCACGTGCAGCGTCGACAGGTATCCGACGCGCTCGGCCGAGACGTACGGCGCGACCCAGGACGCCTCCGCCGGGTACTGGATCCGCAGCAGTCCCAGCGGCCGTCCGTACAGTTCCGCGATCCACACCGTCGGATCGGTGCGGTCGAGCTGGCTCTCCAGATCCGAGGTGAGCAGATCGCCCGCGTTCGCCCGCAGCGTGACCATGCCGAATTGCGAGTCGTACTGCTGCAGCTCGGTGAACAGCTCGACGGCGGTGCCCAGATCGCCGGGCTCGGCGGGGCGGATCCGCACCCCCGGTTCGGCGGGCGGGCCCGGATTGGCCAAGCGGTCCGCCGGGCGCACGGCGAGCACCCGGGTCGCGCTGAAACCCTGCCGCAGCAGCTCCGCCGAACCCGCCGTGTCGCGGCTCGGCCGGGGGACGACCGCCGCGGTATCCCACTCGCCCGGAATCGCAACCCTTCTGAGATATTCATCCCACTGGGTGAGGATTTCTGTGAGGGGCCTGCCCGGATGGGGGCCCGCGAGCCGCACGATCAGCCGGTACTCGACAAGTGCGCGCCACAGAGAGTCACTTGAATCTGCAGCTACTTCACTGCGGAACGGAACCCCGCTCGCCCACGATTCGCCGTCTTCCGCGATGAGGATCTCGGCCTCGTTCCCGCGTCCGGCGAACGGGTCTGACGAGGGCAGGAGCGGGTCCATCCTGCCCAGCCTGGCGGCGTGCTCCGTCGCAAGCGCGTCGGCGTTCATGCGCGTATTGAAGACCTCCGCATAGCTCGGCGGGTAAGCAGGGTCGGTTACCGCAAGCAATCGAAAAAAGGCGAACCGCGCTCCAGTTTCACCCGGTAGTCGCCGCAGGTCAGGGGAGTTGGCGCATTGTTAACTATGAGGTGATGTCATAGCAGCCGGAAAGAGGCTGAAGTACGCCCTCCGGGGTACAGTGATCTCCTCATTCAACCGGAGATCGAGATCTTCCGGTGGGTGGAACTGGGCGCGGGCAGATGGGGCGGAAAGGTCAGGAAGGAGGTTGCATGCCGGGCACTAGTGGCACGTCCAGCGATCCTGTTCCGGCGGCAGCCGATATCCACCGGCCATCCGGCGAGGCACGCGGCGATGAACGCAGGTTCCGGATCTACACACTGACCGTGCTCACCTGCGGCCTGCTCGCCGCCGCCGCCGTATCGCTCTGGCTGCCGTTCAACGGTGGCACCGATCTCTGGTGGATCGGCCCGGTGCTGGCGCTGTCGTTCCTGCTCGCCGAGCAGCTCGGCATCAACGTCGACGTCCGCAGCGGTATCTCCTGGACCATCTCCTTCACCGAGATCCCGCTGGTCATCGGCTTCTTCGTGGCCCCGTTCGAAGTCGTGCTGGCCGCGCACCTGGTCGCGGGCATCAGCACACTCCTGGTTCGCAGGGTCTCCGGCCGTGTCCTCTACAACGCGGGCGCCTTCCTGCTGGAGATCACCAGCGCGTTCGCGGTCGCGGGTCTCGTCGAACGGCTGATGGGCAGCACGGAGATGACCTGGCCGGCCGCGCTCGCCGGCACGCTGACCGCGCCGCTGGCCAGCACCCTGCTGGCACTGGCCGCGGTCCGCGTGCTGCGCCGCCGCATGCGCATCGGCACCGCGCTGCGGCTGACCGGCCGGATCCTGGTCGTCGGTTTCGTCAACGCCTCGGTCGGGTTGAGCGGCTACCTCGTCATCGACGGCACCAGCCACGCGTGGCCGCTCGTGCTCGCGGTCTTCCTCGGACTTTCCGCGCTGTACTGGGCCTACTCGGATCTGCTCCGCGAGCAGCGCGACATGGAAGCGCTTTCCGACGTGAGCCTGATGGTGGCGCGGTCGGGCCAGCAGGCCGCCGCCCGTCCGGCCAGCCGCGCGGACGATCTCGCCGCCGGGGTCAACGTCAGTGAATGGGCCACCATCGCCGAGCGGATCAAGGATCAGCTCGCGGCGGGCCGGGTGGTGCTCCGGCTGCGCCTGGAACCGACGGCGGCGATGCGCACCGTCATGGCCGGTGAGCCGCTACCCGGCCACGAGGTGCCCGGCGACGACGCGCTGATGCGGCTGCCCGGCTCGCACGTCCGCCACTTCCGGATCAACGAGTCCAACCCCGACATCGCCTCGGCGCTGCTCGACCGCGGCGCGCAGGAGGTTCTCGTCGTTCCGCTGCGCAGCGCCAACCAGCTGCTGGGTGTGGTCGAAGCGCACGACCGGCTTTCCCGGTGGCGCGGGTTCGGCAAGTACGACGTGCAGCTGCTGGGCACGATGGCCAGCCACCTCGCGACGGCGCTGGACAACCGGCGCCTGCTCGCGACCCTGCGCCACGACGCCTACCACGATCCGCTCACCGGCCTGCTGAACCGCCCCGGCTTCCGGCAGGTGGCGCGCGAACCGCTGCGTGACCGCACCGACGCCGCCGTGCTCCGGGTCGACCTCGACGTGTTCTCCACCGTCAGCGACGCGCTGGGCTACGTGTGGGCCGACCGGATGGTGATCGCGGCGGGACGGCGCATCCGTGAGGCGCTCGGCCCGGACGTGCCGCTGGCCCGGCTGGAGGGCGCCTCGTTCGCGGCGCTGCTCGTCGGCTGCCAGGGCGCGCGCGTGCAGGAAGCCGCCGAACGGCTGCGTGCCCAGCTGTCCGAGCCCTACCCGGTGGACCGGATCACCGTCGAGGCCAACGCGATGGTGGGTTACGCCTCGCCGGTGGCCGAGGACAGCGACGAGGACATGGACGTCGACGCGCTGCTGCAACGCGCCGACGTCGCCGTGCGGGCCACCCGAGGCGGCGAAGAGGTGCGCGGCTACGTGCCGAGCATGGGCCAGATGTTCCTGCGCCGCTTCCAGATGGTCACCCAGTTCCGGCAGGCGCTGGAAGAGGGCCAGGTCAGCGTCCACTACCAGCCGAAGGTGTCGCTGCCGAGCAAGCAGGTCGTCGGTGTCGAGGCGCTCGTGCGGTGGGTGCATCCGGAGTTCGGCAAGCTCGACCCCGACGAGTTCGTGCCCGCCGTGGAGGCCGCCGGGCTGATCGGCGTGCTCACCGGTTTCGTGCTCGACCAGTCGCTGGCCAGGGCTCGCAAGTGGATGGACGAAGGGCTGCGCGTCTCGGTCGCGGTGAACCTGTCCGTGCGCAACCTGGCCGACGAGGATTTCCCCGCCAAGGTCAGGCAGGCCTTGGACCGCTTCGAGGTGCCGCCGGAGCTGCTGACGTTCGAGCTGACCGAGTCCGGCGTGATGGCCGATCCGCAGAAGGCGCTGCCGATCCTGCGCGAACTGCACGCGCTGGGCATCGTGCTCGCGGTCGACGACTTCGGCACCGGGTACTCGTCGCTGGCCTACCTGCGGCAGCTGCCGGTGGACGAGGTCAAGATCGACAAGAGCTTCGTGCTGGGCATGGGCACCGATCTCGGCGACCTCGCGGTGGTGCGCTCGATCGTCGAGCTGGGGCATTCGCTGGGGCTGACCGTCGTCGCCGAGGGCGTCGAAGAGGACATCGCCCGCGACCAGCTCGAGGCGATGGGCTGCGACGTCGCGCAGGGGTACCTGATCTCCCGCCCGCTGGCCGAGGACCGCCTGGAGGCCTGGCTCCAGGCCCGCACGGCGCGCTCGGCGGGCCGCCACACCGAGACGGTCCTGACGCTGCTTACTTAAGGGACCCCCGTGCGCAGGCCCCCTCCGTCATTGTGTAATCTCTTCGAGGCTTCAACGTTGAGCACGCCCCTTTAGCTCAGTCGGCAGAGCGTCTCCATGGTAAGGAGAAGGTCTACGGTTCGATTCCGTAAAGGGGCTCGCGAGCAGGTGTAGTCTGTCCACCGAAAGCGTGGGCCAGGCTGCGCTTCGCAGTGTCCTCTGGGGTGAAGCTCCAGAGCCCCCAGGGGGCTTGCTCCCTGGACCCCCACCCGGGGGTTGTGGCGGGCACGAACAGGGCGGTGTAGCTCAGTCGGTAGAGCAAGCGGCTCATAATCGCTGTGTCGCCGGTTCAAGTCCGGCCACCGCTACCAAACCCCGCCAGGGGATTTCGAAGTTTTGTAGAGAAAGGCATAGCCGTGGCTGCCACCGACGTGCGACCGAAGATCACGCTGGCGTGCGAGGAGTGCAAACACCGCAACTACATCACCAAGAAGAACCGGCGCAACGACCCGGACCGCTTGGAGATGAAGAAGTTCTGCCCGAACTGCGGTACGCACCGAGTGCACAAGGAAACCCGCTAAGCCGCTTCAGGTTCGCGAAGGCCGCTCCGGTTCCTCACCGGGGCGGCTTTTTCGCGTGCCCGGCCCGCCCTCCGGCGCGGCCATCCGCGCTGGGTAACCTGCTTGCGTGGCATTGGACCAGTCGTTCATCGGGCGCAGCTATCCGCCGTCGAGCACCTACGAGGTGGGGCGCGAGAAGATCAGGGAGTTCGCCGACGCGATCGGCGACGACAGCCCGCTCTACCGCGACCCCGAGGCGGCCCGCGCGGCCGGATATCCGGACGTGATCGCGCCCCCGACGTTCCTCACGGTGATCAACCTCGCCGCGATCAACGTCATCGCGAACGATCCCGAGCTCGGCCTGGACTACTCGCGCATGGTCCACGGCGACCAGAGCTTCCACCACGAACGGCCGGTGCACGCCGGGGACCGGCTCCGGCTGACCACGTTCGTCGACGACATCATGACCCGCGCCGGCAACGACTTCCTGACGGTGCGCGCCGAGATCGCCGACGCCGACGGGGCGATCGTGTGCACCACCAAGGCCCAGCTCGTCGTGCGCGGGGAGGCATAGTGAGCGAGCCGACCAACACAGCGGCGCCCGGTCACGGGCGCGAGGAGCGTAGCGAGGGGTGCTCGTGACTTACACCGTCGGACAGGAACTGCCGCCGCTGAACGTCCAGGTCACCCGTGACCGCCTGGTGCGCTACGCGGGCGCGTCGCTGGACTTCAACCCGATCCACTGGAACGAGCGCTTCGCCAAGCAGGTCGGGCTGCCGGACGTCATCGCGCACGGCATGCTCACCATGGCGCTGGGCGGACGGCTCGTCACCGAGTGGCTCGGCGACCCCGGCAAGCTCGTGGACTACAGCTGCCGCTTCACCCGCCCCGTCGTCGTGCCGGACGACGAGAAGGGTGCGCTCGTGGAGTTCACCGGCAAGATCGGCGAGGTCCGCGAGGACGGCACCGCCCGCGTCGACATCACAGCCAAGTTCGACGGCAGAACGGTCCTGGGCAAGGCGGTCGCGGTCGTCCGGTGAGGTGGGGCCTCAACGCACCAGCTTCAGCACCACGTCCGCCATCGCGCGTTCGCCCTTGGCGTTGGGGTGCAGGGCCAGCGCGGGGGAGGACGGCACGAGGTCCTCGACCCACTTGGTGGCCGCCTTCTGGCACATGTCGTGGCCCTTGGTCGGCGTCGCCGTGTCGGCGTAGCCCGCCTGGTTCGCCTTCGCCTGCGCGGCCAGCATCGCGTTGAGCTTCGTCGCCGCGTCCCGCAGGTACGCCACGTCCTGCGCGCCCAGCGGCAGGAACGGCCAGCAGCCCGTCCCGTCCGGCAACGCGGTCGGGTAACCGACGACCACCACCCGCGCCCGCGGGGCCTTCTTGTGGATCAGCTGGAGCGCGTCCGCGATCTTCGGTGCGGTGGCGTCGATCCGCTCCGCGAGCTGATCCTTGCCGCCGGCCGCGAGTTTCTGCTTGCACGGCGAGACGTTCTTGTCGTTCGTCGCGCATTCCCTGGCCAGCCCGATGAATCCGACGTCGTTACCGCCGATGCCGAGCGTGACCAGCGTCGTGTCCGCCGTCACCACGTCCAGCTGCGGCGGGTTCGTCCCGTTGCTCGTGGTCTGGCTACCGGTGAGGTTCGCGGTGGTGGCCCCGCTGCAGCTGGCGTCCACGAACGTCGCGGGCCTGATCTCGGCCGCGACGAGGTGCGGATAGTTGTTGTCCGACCGTGCGCACCCCGGCGGCTCGCCCACCTGCGCGCCCGTCTGGGGCGCCGAGGTGTACGAGTCGCCGAGTGCGACGTAGCGACCGGTGCCAGGGGTGGTCGGCGTGCCCGCGGGCGGCGCCGCCGACGAACCCTGCTGTGCCTTGTAGTACCCGAATCCGGCCAGGCAGCCCACGATGACAAGGGCGATCAGACCGAAACCGCTCTTCTTGGCCACGCCTCCCGTTGTACGTCATCCCGCGGGAGGCAGCAGGCTACTTGGCCTCGGAGAGCAGGTTGCCGACGCGCTCGACACCCTCGACGAGGTCGGATTCCGCCAGCGCGTAGGAGAAACGGAAGTAGCCCGGTGTGCCGAACGCCTCACCCGGCACGACGGCCACCTCGGCCTCGCGCAGGATCAGGTCCGCCAGCTCCAGCGTGTCCTTCGGGCGTTCGCCGCGAATCTCCTTGCCCAGCACGTCCTTGACCGACGGGTACGCGTAGAAGGCGCCCTTCGGCGTCGGGCAGGTGACCCCGGGGATGGCCGAGAGCATCGACACGATCTTCTTGCGGCGCACGTCGAACGCGGCGCGCATCTCGTGCACGATGTCCAGCGGCCCCGCCACCGCGGCCAGCGCCGCGCGCTGGGCCACATTGGACACGTTGCCGCACAGGTGCGTCTGGTAGCTCGTCGCCGCCTTGATCACGTCCTGCGGGCCCGCGATCCAGCCGACGCGCCAGCCGGTCATCGAGTACGTCTTCGCGACGCCGTTGAGCACCAGCGTCTGGTCGACCATCTCGGGCACCACGACCGGGAGCGAGTGGTTGACCGCATCGTCGTAGACGAGGTGTTCGTAGATCTCGTCGGTCACGACCCAGATGCCGTGCTCGTAGGCCCAGCGGCCGATCGCCTCGATCTGCTCACGCGGGTAGACCGAGCCGGTCGGGTTGGACGGCGAGTTGAACAGCAGCACCTTCGTGCGGTCGGTGCGCGCCGCCTCGAGCTGGTCGACGGTGACCAGGTAGTCCGTGGTCTCGTCCGCGGTGACCTGCACCGGAACGCCGCCCGCGAGCTTGATCGACTCCGGGTAGGTGGTCCAGTACGGGGCCAGCAGCAGCACCTCGTCGCCCGGGTCGCACAGCGTGGCGAACGCGGAGTACACCGCCTGCTTGCCGCCGTTGGTCACCAGGAACTGCGAAGCGGGCAGCTCGAAACCGGAGTCCCGCAGGGTCTTCGCGGCCAGTGCCTCGCGCAGCTCGGGAAGACCGGCGGCGGCGGTGTAGCCGTGGTTGGCGCGGTCGCGCACGGCGGCCGCGGCCGCCTCGACGACGTAGTCCGGGGTGGGGAAGTCGGGCTGTCCCGCGCCAAAACCGATCACCGGGCGGCCCTCGGCCTTCAGCGCCTTCACCTTCGCGTCCACGGCCAGCGTGGCCGAGGGCGTGATGCTGGAGATGCGGGCCGAGACGCGCGGGCGGGTGATGGTTTCGGATGAGGTCATGGCCTACATGGTGGCACGGTGGGGCTGTGATCGAACACTCAGGAGGCCTCGATGGCCGGTAATGGCGGAGCCGGCCATCGATGCCGACCGGGTGCGGGTGTCCCGCGAGGCACAGGGGAGGCTCGGTTGAGAGTGCCCGAATGGCTTGCCGTAGACTTCTGAACTCGGAACCTCGGTAGCGAGGCCTCGTGCGGGTTGCGAGGCCGGCGAGGAGTGTCCGGCGAGCGGATGAAGGTGCTCGAAGGGGTGTAGCTCAGTTGGTAGAGCAGCGGTCTCCAAAACCGCAGGTCGCAGGTTCGAGTCCTGTCGCCCCTGCTTCGGCATAGGTGGTCCAACCCGAGGAGTGGTCGTGAGCGACAGCGACGCCGGCGGCGAGAAGGAACAGGAGTCCAAGCGGGCTTCTCGTCCGGTCACCGCCGCGGCTCGGCGCGAACGTCGCGCTTCCGCGCGCCCCGCGGGTAAGGCCACGGCCAAGGACCAGGACAAGGCTCGTCCGGCTGCCAAGGCGGGGTCCTCCACGGAGGGCACGGGCAAGGCGGCCGAGGCCAAGAAGGGCCGTGCGACCCCCAAGCGGGTTCGCAAGGACAAGAAGCCCTCGCTGCTGGCGAGGCTCATGCGGTTCGTCCGCGAGGTGTGGGCGGAGCTGCGCAAGGTCATCTGGCCGACGCGCAAGCAGATGGTCACCTACACCACCGTGGTGCTGGTCTTCGTGGCTTTCATGGTCGCGTTGGTCTACTTGCTGGACTTCGTGTTCCGCAAGGGCGTGTTCTGGCTGTTCGGCTGAGCGCGCCAGGTGCGTGGGCCGGCACGGGCACGACAAGCGATCAAGTGAGAGGACGGAAAGTGACCTCCGAGAACGGCGAAGCAGCCGGCGACGAGTTCGACGGGCCGGTTGGCACGTCGGCTGAGGATGCCGCCGAGGCGCAGGCCGACCTCGACGCGACCGCCGCCAGTGACACCGAAGCCGCCGAGGCCGTCGAGCCGGAAGCCGACGAACCCGCGGCCGTCGAGCCGGAGAGCGACGAGGAGGACCCCGTCGCCAAGCTCCGCGCCGAGCTGAAGTCCCTGCCCGGCGACTGGTACGTGGTGCACTCGTACGCCGGGTACGAGAACAAGGTCAAGAACAACCTCGAGACCCGGACGCAGACCCTGGACGTCGAGGACTACATCTTCCAGATCGAGGTGCCGACCGAAGAGGTCACCGAGATCAAGAACGGCCAGCGCAAGCAGGTGCAGCGCAAGGTGCTGCCCGGCTACATCCTGGTCCGGATGGAGCTCAACGACGCGTCGTGGAGCGCGGTGCGCAACACCCCCGGCGTCACGGGGTTCGTCGGCGCCACCTCCAAGCCGTCGCCGCTGACCATCGACGAGGTGCTGAAGTTCCTCGCGCCGAAGGTCGAGAAGGCCGCCCCGGCCAAGGCCAAGGGCGAGGCCGCCGCGGCCGAGACCAGCGTGTCCGCGCCGGTCGAGGTGGACTTCGAGGTGGGCGAGTCGGTCACCGTCATGGACGGCCCGTTCGCGACGCTGCCCGCGACGATCAGCGAGGTCAACGCGGACGCGCAGAAGCTGAAGGTGCTGGTGTCGATCTTCGGCCGCGAGACGCCGGTCGAGCTGTCGTTCAACCAGGTCTCCAAGATCTGACGGCCCGTACACTGGGTTGTTGGCCCTTGCGTGCAGGCAGGCGCGCGAGGGACTCGGTAGTGAATAGGAATCAGGAATGCCACCCAAGAAGAAGAAGCTTGCAGCGATCATCAAGCTGCAGATTCAGGCGGGTGCCGCGAACCCGGCTCCGCCGGTCGGCCCCGCACTGGGTCAGCACGGCGTGAACATCATGGAGTTCTGCAAGGCCTACAACGCCGCGACCGAATCGCAGCGCGGCAACGTGGTGCCGGTCGAGATCTCCGTCTACGAAGACCGCTCGTTCGACTTCAAGCTGAAGACGCCGCCGGCCGCGAAGCTGCTGCTGAAGGCCGCGGGTGTCGAGAAGGGCTCCGGCGAGCCGCACAAGACCAAGGTCGCCAAGGTGACCTGGGACCAGGTGCGCGAGATCGCCGAGACCAAGAAGAGCGACCTCAACGCCCACGACATCGACCAGGCGGCCAAGATCATCGCCGGCACCGCCCGCTCCATGGGCATCACCGTCGAATAAGCCCCACCCGACGTCACATCATTTCGTGGGAGGGCCACGCGCTGGCCCGTCACCACACTGATCCGAAGGACAGAGCATGGCTAAGCGCAGCAAGGCCTACCGTCAGGCCGCCGAGCTGATCGACCGCGAGCGGCTGTACGCACCGCTCGAGGCCGCGAAGCTCGCGAAAGAAACCTCCAAGGTCAAGATGGACGCCACGGTTGAGGTGGCCGTGCGTCTCGGGGTCGACCCCCGCAAGGCCGACCAGATGGTCCGCGGCACCGTGAACCTGCCGCACGGTACTGGTAAGACCGTCCGCGTCATCGTTTTCGCCGTCGGCGACAAGGCCACCCAGGCCGAGGCCGCCGGTGCCGACGCGGTCGGCAGCGACGAGCTGATCGAGCGCATCCAGGGTGGCTGGCTCGACTTCGACGCCGCGATCGCTACGCCGGACCAGATGGCGAAGGTCGGGCGCATCGCCCGCATCCTCGGCCCGCGTGGTCTCATGCCGAACCCGAAGACCGGCACCGTCACGCCGGACGTCGCGAAGGCCGTCACCGACATCAAGGGCGGCAAGATCAGCTTCCGCGTCGACAAGCAGGCCAACCTGCACCTGGTGATCGGCAAGTCCTCCTTCGACGCCGACAAGCTCGTGGAGAACTACGCGGCCGCCCTGGACGAGATCCTGCGGGCCAAGCCGTCCGCGGCGAAGGGCCGTTACCTGAAGAAGATCACCTTCTCCACCACCATGGGCCCCGGCATCCCGGTCGACCCGGGCCGCACCCGGAACCTGCTGGCCGAGGACGCCAACGCCTGAGGTTCTCAGTACTGCCGGATGGCCGCCTTTCCCTTTCGCGGGGAGGCGGCCATCCGCTTTCTCAGCGGCTGCTGGGCGCCGTGGTGGGGGCGCAGGTCTTCGGGCCCGGCCGGTGGTCGGTGATGAGCCACTGGTTGCGTTCGATCTTGGTGACCACGAACGTGCCGAGTGCGGGCCCGCCCTTGATCGTGAACGCACACGAGTCGATCGTGATGCTCGTGGCGTCGGGGTCGTACTGGCTCGGGAAGATGGATTCCGCGTAGTCGTTGACGTTCGTCACCTGGGTGTGCAACGTCTCGGCGGCGACCTTGCAGTCCGCGAAGCCGAGGTCGTCGGCGAACTTCTGCTGCACGTCGTCGCGGAAGCGGCCGCACGCCATCGGAACCGCGTTCTGTGCGATCGCGTCGTACACCGACCGCACGGCCTCGTAGGGCGCCGTAGACAGCTCGGTGTGCGCGTGGTACTTCCCGCCCCCGGTCTCCGACGCCGGGCGGTTGTCGTTGCTGTTGTCGGGGAAGAAGTGGTCGTAGGCCAGCTTGCCCGCGATGATCAGCACGATCAGGATCAGCAGTGCCGACAGGAGCTTCCAGGCGAGGCGTTTGACCCAGCGCGGCACCTTGATCTTCGGGCCGGGCGGGGGCGGCGGAGGCGCGAGCTGGACCTGCCCGCCGTGCGGCGGTGGCGGCACCGGGGGCGAGCCCTGCTGGGTCGCGGGCACCATCCGGCCCTGTTGCTGCGACTCGGTGAATCGCAGGTAGTCCTGGAACTGCTGGAATTGCTCGAACTGCCGCAGTTGCTCGGGATCCAGCTGCGGCGGCTGGATCGGTTCCGGCTCCGAGGACGCCCCTTCCGATGGGGGAGCGGGACGCCGGGGTTCCAGCTCGCCTCGGTCGTCGGGCTCGTCGCCAGGTCGCTGTCCAACCACCCGCCCATGATGCCCGGCGCCTCCCGCCGCTGACCACCGGGAGGGTCCGTGTATCCTGGACGACGGTTCTACCGAAGACCGCTGGTTTTCTCCGTGTCCCTGTGCACGGAGAACGAAGGTCCCGCATCGCCGGGCGGCCCGCGCAGGAGGAACGAGGCAGATTGCCGCGCTTGCACGTGCGCGCATCCCATGACGCCCCGCGCCTGTTGCGTTGGGGCGTTTTCGTCGTTTCGGGCTCCTTTCGTCAAGGCCGGTGGTCTACCAGCCAAGAGAGGAGGCGAGGAATGGCGAAGCCCGACAAGGTGGAGGCAGTCGCCGAGATCGCGGACCGGTTCCGCACCAGCTCGGCCACCGTCGTCACCGAGTACAACGGCCTCTCCGTGTCCCAGCTGAGTCAGCTGCGCCGCGCTCTCGGCACCAGTGCCAAGTACCGGGTCGCGAAGAACACCCTCGTCAAGCGCGCCGCGCAGGACGCCGGGATCGACGGCCTCGAGGAGCTGTTCGTCGGCCCGACCGCCATCGCCTTCATCGAGGGTGAGCCGGTCGACGCCGCGAAGGCCCTCCGCGATTTCGCGAAGGACCACAGCAACCTGGTCATCAAGGGCGGCTACATGGATGGCCGCCCGCTCACGGTCGACGAGGTCACGCAGATCGCCGACCTCGACAGCCGTGAGGTGCTGCTCTCCAAGGCCGCGGGTGCCTTCAAGGCGAAGCTGTCCCAGGCCGCCGCGCTGTTCCAGGCGCCGGCGTCCCAGGTGGCCCGCCTGGCGGCCGCGCTGGAAGAGAAGCGCAAGGACGAGGCACCAGCCGAGAGCTGAGATCACCCCCCAGAACCACCCCGATAAGAAAGGAACGCCACCATGGCGAAGCTGAGCACCGAAGAACTGCTCGACGCTTTCAAGGAGCTGACCCTGCTCGAGCTCTCGGACTTCGTGAAGAAGTTCGAGGAGACCTTCGACGTGACCGCGGCCGCCCCGGCTGCCGTCGTGGCCGCCGCCCCGGGTGCCGCGGGTGCCGCCGCCCCGGCCGAGGAGGAGAAGGACGAGTTCGACGTCATCCTCGAGGGTGCCGGCGAGAAGAAGATCCAGGTCATCAAGGTCGTCCGCGAGGTCGTCTCGGGCCTGGGCCTGAAGGAGGCCAAGGAGCTCGTCGAGGGCGCCCCGAAGGCGATCCTGGAGAAGGTCGACAAGGACGCCGCCGAGGCCGCCAAGACCAAGCTGGAAGAGGCCGGCGCCAAGGTCAGCGTGAAGTAAGTTCCGTATTACGGAATTTCGAGAGGCGGGCACCCTTCGTGGGTGCCCGCCTTTCTGTTCACCTGGATTGTGTATTGCCAAACTCGTGAGTAACCTCCACGGCGCTCAACTCGTTGCACCCGGAAGACGCGGACGTGCTCACCGTGCGCGACCTGTCTAGGGTGTGTGAGCCGTCACCGTAGGAGCTCCAGGAGGTGCGATGGGTGCCGAGGTGGTCATCGAGGGTCTGACGAAGTCGTTCGGCCGGCAGACCATCTGGCGGGACGTGACGCTCACTTTGCCTCCAGGCGAGGTATCAGTGATGCTGGGTCCGTCGGGGACCGGGAAATCGGTTTTCTTGAAGTCCATGATCGGCTTGCTCAAGCCCGATCGTGGCAAGTGCGTCATCAATGGTGTGGACATCGTCCGCTGCAGCGAGCACAGGCTGTACGAGACGCGGAAACTGTTCGGTGTGCTGTTTCAGGACGGCGCGTTGTTCGGTTCGATGAACCTCTACGACAACGTCGCGTTCCCGCTGCGGGAGCACACGAAGAAGTCGGAGACCGAGATCCGCCGGATCGTGCTGGAAAAGCTCGAAATGACGGGTCTGGCGGGCGCGGAGAAGAAGCTGCCCGGTGAGATCTCCGGTGGTATGCGCAAGCGCGCGGGCCTGGCCCGAGCGCTGGTGCTGGACCCCGAGATCATCCTGGTGGACGAGCCGGACTCCGGTCTGGACCCGGTCCGCACCACCTACATCTCGCAGCTGTTCCTGGACGTCAACACCCAGATCGACGCGACGTTCCTGATCGTCACGCACAACATCAACCTGGCCCGTACGGTGCCGGACAACCTGGGCATGCTCTTCCGCAAGGAACTGGTCATGTTCGGGCCGCGCGAGGTGCTGCTGACGTCCGAGGAGCCGGTGGTCAAGCAGTTCCTCAACGGCCGCATGGACGGCCCGATCGGCATGTCCGAGGAGAAGGACTCCGCGACGATTGCCGCCGAGCGCGCGATGTTCGAGGCCGGGCACCACGCCGGTGGTGTCGAGGAGATCGAGGGCATCCCGCCGCAGATGCAGCCCGCCCCCGGCATGCCCGTGCGCCAGGGCGCGATCCGCCGCAAGGACCGCGTGATGCAGATCCTGCACACGCTGCCGCCCGCGGCGCAGCAAGGGATCATCGACTCGCTGAGCCCGGAGGAGCAGGCGCGCTACGGCGTGCACCCCCGGCGCCGCGATCAGCAGCCCACGTGGGACCAGACTGTCGAGACCGCCCCGGTGACCGGCCACCACGGCCAGTTGCCGCAGGACCAGATCGCTCAGTTGCCGAGAACCGGCGGCCGCCGCCGCTCTGATCAAGGACCGGGTGGGGCATGAGGGATGACGACCAGAGGGAGGAATCCCTCGAATTGACACAGCGCACTCGTGCCTCGCGGGAGTTCTCGCGTACCGAGGGACGAGGGGAGCGAGACCTCCCATGAGCACTACGGCCTCTCGGGCCAAGATCCCCGGCGCGGGGATGCTGCGAGAGACCGGGAAACTGTTCGCTCTCGGGCTGGACATCATTCGCGGGTTCTTCCAGCGACCCTTCCAGCTCCGCGAGTTCATTCAGCAGTCCTGGTTCATCGCCAGCGTCACCATCCTGCCGACCGCGCTGGTCGCCATCCCCTTCGGCGCGGTGATCTCCCTGCAGTTCGGCTCGCTCGCCCGCCAGCTGGGCGCGCAGTCCTACACCGGCGCGGGCAGCGTGCTCGCGACCGTGCAGCAGGCCAGCCCGCTGGTGACCGCGTTGCTGGTCGCCGGTGCGGGCGGCAGCGCGATCTGCGCCGACATCGGCGCCCGCACCATCCGCGAGGAGATCGACGCGATGGAGGTGCTCGGCGTCTCCGCGGTGCAGCGGCTGATCGTGCCGCGCGTGCTCGCGTCGATGCTGGTGGCGTTGCTGCTCAACGGCATGGTCAGCGTCATCGGCGTGCTCGGCGGCTACTTCTTCAACGTCGTGCTCCAGGGCGGTACCCCAGGTGCGTACCTGGCCAGCTTCTCGGCGCTGGCGCAGCTGCCCGACCTGTGGGTCGGTGAGCTCAAGGCGCTCATCTTCGGGTTCATCGCCGCCGTGGTGGCGGCCTACCGCGGGCTCCACCCGTCCGGTGGTCCGAAGGGGGTGGGCGACGCGGTGAACCAGTCGGTGGTCATCACGTTCCTGCTGCTGTTCGTGGTCAACTTCGTGATCACCCTGGTGTACCTGCAGATCGTGCCCGGAAAGTTGAGCTGATCATGGCTACGTTCGGCCAGAGCGCGAAACGGATCGCGAACCGGCCACTCGAGGTTCTCGACAACTTCGGTGACCAGATGTCGTTCTACGCCAGGGCGCTGGCGTGGACCCCGCGGACGATCCGCCGCTACACCAAGGAAGTGCTGCGCCTGCTCGCCGAGGTCAGCTTCGGCTCGGGTTCGCTCGCCGTCATCGGCGGCACGGTCGGCGTCATGATCGGCCTGACCCTGTTCACCGGTGTGCTCGTCGGTCTGCAGGGCTACTCGGCGCTGAACTCGATCGGCACCTCGGCGTTCACCGGCTTCCTGACGGCGTTCTTCAACACCCGCGAGATCGCGCCGCTGGTGGCCGGTCTCGCGCTGTCGGCGACCGTCGGCGCGGGCTTCACCGCGCAGCTGGGCGCGATGCGGATCTCCGAGGAGATCGACGCGCTCGAGGTCATGGGCGTGCCGAGCCTGCCGTACCTGGTGACCACGCGCATCATCGCCGGGTTCGTCGCGGTCATCCCGCTGTACATCATCGGCCTGTTGTCGTCATACCTGGCGTCCCGCCTTGTCGTCATCTACATCTACAAACAATCGGCGGGAACCTATGACCACTACTTCGACCTGTTCTTACCTCCGCAGGACGTCTTCTATTCGTTCGTCAAGGTCCTCATCTTCAGCGTGGTGATCATCTTGACGCACTGTTACTTCGGCTACCGTGCCTCCGGCGGCCCCGCGGGTGTGGGCGTCGCCGTGGGCCGCGCCGTGCGGCTCTCCATCGTGACCGTCGCGATCATCAACTTCTTCATCGGTTTCGCGATCTGGGGCACGACGACCACGGTGAGGATCGCGGGATGACGACACTGCGCCGCAGGCTGCTGGGGCTGGTGCTGATCGCTGTTCTCGTCGGCGGGATCACCCTCTCCATCGCCATGTACAACAAGGCGTTCACCGACACGGTGGACGTCAAGCTGGAGGCCGGCGACATCGGCAACCAGCTGCTCGAGCAGTCCGACGTGAAGGTGCGCGGGCTCATCGTCGGGTCGGTCAAGTCGATCACGGCGCGGTCGGACGGCGCGGAGCTCACGCTGGCGCTGGATCCGGCCTCGGCCAAGATGATCCCGGCCAACGTCTCGGCCCGCTTCCTGCCGAAGACGCTGTTCGGCGAGCGCTTCGTTTCGCTGGAGATCCCGCAGAACGCGTCCTCGTCCACTTTGCGCAGTGGCGACGTGATCCCGGAGGACCGCACCCAGGACGCCGTGCAGCTGTCCGCGGCGCTGGACGACCTGCTGCCGGTGCTGCAGGCCGTGCAGCCGGAGAAGCTGTCCACGACGCTGACCGCGATCTCCACGGCTCTGCAAGGCCGCGGCGACCAGCTCGGCCAGACGTTGTCGCAGCTGGGCAACTACCTCAGCGACCTCAATCCGCACCTGCCCGCGCTGCGGCAGAACCTGCAGCAGCTGGCGAAGTTCTCCGACAACCTCAACGCGTCCGCGCCGGACCTGGTGCAGGCGCTGGACAACCTCTCGACCACCAGCAAGACCATTGTGGACGAACAGCAGAACCTCCAGGCGCTCTACGCCAACGTGACCCAGAGCTCGCAGACGCTCGAATCGTTCGTGCGGGGCAACGCGAGCAACCTCATCAGCCTGGCCGCGAATTCGCGCCCGACGGCCGAACTGCTGGCCAAGTACGCGCCCGAGTACCCGTGCCTGCTCGGCAACATGGCCGACCTGGTGCCGATTGTGGACCAGGCGCTGGGCAAGGGCACCAACCAGCCCGGCCTGCACGCCACGGTGGAGGTCGTGGTCAACCGCGGGCCCTACAAGGCCGGCCGGGACGAGCCGAAGTTCGAGGACAAGCGCGGGCCGCGCTGCTACAACGTGAAGGACTTCCCGCAGCCGTTCCCGCAGTACCCGCCGGACGGTCCGATCAAGGACGGCAGCCAGCCGACCCCGGCCTCGCGCACCGCCAACGACGGGCTGCAGCCCGCCAACACGACCGCGACCGCGGGCGGATACAACGGCGGCAGCGGCACGACCGCGGGTAACCCGGCCAACAGTCCCGCCGAGAACGACCTGCTCGCGCAGCTGGTGGGTCCGCAGGTCGGCATGGACCCGGCCGACATGCCCGACTGGGGCAGCCTGCTCGTGGGCCCGCTGTACCGGGGCGCGGAGGTGACGGTCAAGTGAGGGGACTCGTCGCACCGCTGATCAAGCTGACGATCTTCATCGTCGTCACCGTGCTGTTCACCGCGGTCCTCGGCATCAGCATCGCCAACATCAACACCAGCGACACCAAGGGCTACAGCGCGCGGTTCTCCGACGCGACACTCGTGCTCCCCGGTGACGAGGTGCGGATCGCGGGCGTGAAGGTCGGGCAGGTCACCGACGTCAAGATCGTGGACCGCCGTCAGGCGCAGATCGACTTCGAGGTGGACTCCAACCGCACGCTGCCCGCCGGGGTGCGGGCGACGATCAAGTACCGCAACCTGGTCGGCCAGCGCTACATCTCGCTGGACCAGGGCACCGGTGATCCGAGGCAGGCGCTCAAACCGGGCGCGACGATCCCGATCAGCCAGACCAAGCCCGCGCTGGATCTGGACGAGCTGTTCAACGGGTTCAAACCGCTGTTCACCGCGTTGAACCCGGACGATGTCAACAAGCTCTCCTACGAGATCATCCAGGTCCTGCAGGGCGAGGGCGGCACGATCGACAGCCTGCTCGCGCACACCGCGTCGCTGACCACGACGATCGCCCAGAAGGACCAGGTGATCGGGCAGGTCATCGACAACCTCAACAGCCTGCTCGACACGGTCAACGCGCGTACCCCGCAGCTGTCCGACCTGATCGTGAAACTGCAGCAGCTCGTGTCGGGGCTGGCCGCCGACCGCAAGCCGATCGGTGACGCGATCGACGCGCTCGGCGGGCTGGCCAAGACCACGAGCGGACTGCTCGAACAGGCCCGTGAGCCGTTGAAGAACGACATCGCGGCCCTGGGCGTACTGTCCAACAACCTCAACGATTCCGAGCCACTGGTGGAGCACTTCATCCAGTTCCTGCCGCAGAAGGTGACGACGCTGGCCCGGACCGCGGACTACGGCTCGTGGTTCAACTTCTTCCTCTGCTCCACCAAGGGCACGGTGGCGCTGCCGCCCGTCGTGATGCCCATCGACGTGCCGATCCAGCCCCAGAGCCAGGCGAGGTGCGGCTCGTGAAAAGCTTCCAGTCCCGCAACCCGATTCCCATCGCCGTCGCCGGTCTCGTCGTGATGGTGCTGGGCTTCATCGTCGCGCTCAACGCCGACAGCCTGCCGATCATCGGCGCCGGCACCACCTACACCGCCGACTTCACCGAGGCGGGCGGGCTCAAGGCCGACGACGAGGTGCGCATCGCGGGCGTCAAGGTCGGCAAGGTGACCGACGTCGAGCTCGACGGCGCGCAGGTGAAGGTGTCGTTCAAGGTCAAGGACGCCTGGCTCGGCGACAAGACCAACGCCGTCATCAAGATCAAGACGCTGCTCGGCCAGAAGTACCTCTCGCTGGACCCGGTCGGCGACAAGACGCTCAACCCCGGCACGACGATCCCCAAGGAGCGCACGCTCGCGCCCTACGACGTGCTGGACGCCTTCCGCGATCTGTCGTCCACAGTGGACCAAATCGACACGAAGCAGCTCGCGCAGAGCTTCGACACGATCTCCCAGACGTTGTCCGGCACGCCGGACGAGGTGAAGGGTGCGTTGTCCGGTCTGTCGCAGCTGTCGGACACGATCGCCAAGCGGGACACCCAGCTCTCGCAGCTGCTGTCGAACACCAAGCAGATCAGCCAGACGCTCGCCGACCGCGACGCCGAGCTGAACAAACTGCTGACCGACGGCAACCAGCTGCTGGACGAGATCTCCAAGCGGGAGCAGGCGATCTCGACCCTGCTGACCGGGGCCCAGACGCTGTCGACGCAGCTGCAGGGGCTGGTCAACGACAACGACGCGCAGCTGGAGCCGGTGCTGAAGTCGCTGGATCAGCTGACCGCGATGCTGCAGCGCAACCAGGACTCGCTCGCACAGGGCATCCAGCGGTTCGCGCCGTTCATCCGGGTGTTCACCAACACGGTCGGCAACGGGCACTGGTTCGACAACTACATCTGTGGTTTGGTCCTGCCGTCCGTGGCCGGCGTGCTCAACGATCAGGGGTGTAATCAGCGATGACCGACACCCGATTCGGACAGACAGTGGCGCGTGGCGTCGCGATCGCCTGCGTGCTCGGGCTCGTGGTGGCCGGCGTGCTGTCGTGGACGCTCAAGGACGCCGGCAAGAAGCACGTGACCGCCTACTTCCCCAGCGCGATCGGGCTCTACGCGGGCAACAGCGTGCGCGTGCTCGGCGTCGAAATGGGCACCGTGACCGCGGTGGAGCCGATGGGCAAGCAGGTCAAGGTCGAGATGACCTACGACCGGTCGGTGTCGCTGCCCGCCGACGCGCAGGCCGCGATCGTGGCCCCGTCGCTGGTGAGCGACCGGTACGTGCAGTTCGCGCCCGCCTACACCGGCGGCAAGGTGATGGACGACGGTGCGAGCATCCCGGTCAACCGCACCGCGGTGCCGCTGGAGGTCGACCAGCTCTACTCGAGCCTGGACCAGATCAGCCAGTCGCTCGGCCCGAACGGGGTCAACAAGAACGGTTCACTGGCCGATCTGCTGACCACGCTCGCGCAGAACATGAACGGCAACGGACAGGCGCTGCACGACACGATCACCAAGCTCAGCCAGGCCTCGTCGACGTTGTCCGGCAACAAGGACGACTTGTTCGCGACCATCCAGAACCTCGCGAACTTCACCACCATGCTGGCCAACAGCGACGGCCAGGTGCGGCAGTTCGAATCGCAGCTCGCCGGTGTCAGCGGGTATCTGGCGGGGGAGAAGGACAACCTCGCGGCCACCGTTCAGCAGCTGGGCACGACGCTGGCGCTGGTACAGGACTTCATCAACAAGCACCACGACCGGCTGCGCTCCAATGTGGACAAGCTGGCCAGTGTGACCAAGGTGCTGGTCGACCAGCGCAGCGCGCTCGCCGAGATCCTCGACGTCGCGCCGGTCGGCCTCAACAACGTGATCAACGCCTACAACGGGTCCGCGGGCACGCTCGACGCGCGGGCGAACCTCAACGAGCTCACCCAGCCGCCGATCGTGATGATCTGCGGGCTGCTCAAACAGGCGGGCAAGCTGAACCTGCTCGGCAACGCGTGCGATTCGGTTGCCGGGGTCCTCGACGGAACGGTCAAGCTGCCCTCGGTCGCGCAGACCGTGCACGCGCTGCAGAGCGGGCAACTGCCGCCGCTGCCGCTGCCGTTCACCGACCTCTACGGAACGGGGGCGTCGCAGTGAAACGCTTCGCGCTCGCCGCCGCCGGTGTCGCGGCCGCGCTGACACTGACCAGCTGCGGTTTCGGTGGTATCTACAGCGTCCCGCTCCCGGGCGGCGCCGATGTCGGCGATCACCCGTACACGGTCAAGGCGCAGTTCCGCGACGTGCTCGACCTGGTGCCCAAGTCCGGGGTCAAGGTCAACGAGGTCCCGGTCGGCCGGGTCGAGTCGATCGGGCTGACCCCGGACGGCTGGCACGCCGAGGTCACCATGGAGATCAACGGCGGCGTGAAGCTGCCCGCGAACGCGCTCGCCAACATCCGCCAGTCCAGCCTGCTCGGCGAGAAGTACGTCGAGCTGACCTCGCCCGGCGCCGATCTGGCGCAGGGCACGCTCGTCAACAACGCCGAGATCCCGCTGGAGCGCACCAACCGCAGCGTGGACGTGGAGGAGGTGCTCGGTGCACTGTCGATGCTGCTCAACGGCGGTGGGGTCGAGCAGCTCAACACGATCACCAAGGAGCTCAACTCCGCGACGCAGGGCCGCGAGCCCGACATCAGGAACCTGCTCTCCAGCGCCAACGACCTGGTGTCCACTCTGGACAAACAGTCGGCCGACATCACGCGGGCGCTGGACGGGCTGAACCGGCTGTCGTTCACGCTGTCCAACCAGAAGGACAAGATCGCGGGCGCGATCGACTCCCTGGCCCCCGGTCTCGGCGTGCTCGAACAGCAGCGCGGTCAGCTGGTGACGATGCTGCAGGCGCTGCAGAACCTTTCCGGCGTCACCGTCGACACGATCAACAAGAGCCAGGCCGACGTGGTCGCCGACCTCAAGGCGCTGCTGCCGACGCTGCAGAAGCTCGGCGAGGCGGGTGCGAACCTGCCGAAGTCGCTCGAACTGCTGCTCACCTACCCCTTCAGCGACCAGGCGGTCAACGGGGTGAAGGGCGACTACTTCAACCTCTACGTCAACATCGACCTGAACCTGCAGACGGTGCTGCAGAACCTCGGCCGCAGCAGGGACAACCCGCTGGCCGGGGTGCTGCCCGACAGCCTCGGGCTCACCGGCGGCAGCCCCTCGGGCACGCAGGCGAACTCGACACCGCCGCTGCCGCTCAACCTCCCCACCCAGGGGACGAGCGGCGGCCAGAACGCGGCCCAGCCGCAACAGACCGGCGTCGCCGGAATCTTCGGACTGCTGGCGGGAGGTTCCTGATGCTCGTTCGCAGGACGAAGATCCAGCTGATCGCGTTCCTCGTGATCTCGGTGGTCGCGATCGTGTACGCGCTGATCCGGTTCGCCGGGCTCGGGCAGGTTTTCGGGCAGACCGGGTACACGGTCAAACTCGAACTGGCCAACTCCGGTGGCATCTTCACCGGCGCCGAGGTCACCTACCGCGGGTTCAACATCGGCAGGGTCGGGCCGCTGCGGCTGACCGCGCAGGGGCTGGAGGCCGAGCTCGACATCGACCCGAAGACCCCGCAGGTGCCGCAGAACCTCACCGCCGTGATCGCCAACCGGTCCGCGGTCGGCGAGCAGTTCGTCGACCTGCGCCCGGTCACCGAGAGCGGCCCGTACCTGGGCGGCGGCTCGGTCATCCCGGTCACCAAGACGCAGACGCCGGTCAGCACCGAGCAGGTGGTCTCCGATCTCGACGGGCTCGCCAAGTCGGTGCCGACGAACGCGCTGCGCACGGTCGTGGACGAGTCCTACAACGCGTTCAACGGGACCGGGCAGGACCTGCAGGTGCTGCTGAACACCGTGCGGGACTTCACCGCCTCGGCGCAGCAGTACCTGCCGCAGACGGTGCAGCTGCTGGACTCGGGCAACACCGTGCTCAAGACCCAGAACGCGGAAGCGTCGAACATGGCCGAGTTCAGCAAGAACCTGAACCAGCTGTCCGCGACGCTGAAGAACTCCGACGGGGATCTGCGGCGCCTGATCCAGGTGACCCCGCAGGCGGCCTCGGTCATCAACCAGATGGTCACCGACGTGGGGCCGGGCCTGTCCGAGCTGTTCGCGAACCTGCTCACCACGTCGAACCTGTTGCTGACCAGGCAGGACGGCATCGAGCAGGTGCTGGTGAGCTACCCGCTGCTCTCGATCGGCGCCCGCAGCGTCGCACCCGGCGACGGCACGGCGCACCTCGGCCTGGCGCTCAACCTGTTCGACCCGCCCCCGTGCACGAAGGGTTACCAGAAGCCGGAGCAGTACCGGCCGGGTACCGACACCTCGGCGCGGCAGCCGGACTGGAACGCCTACTGCGCCGAGCCGACCGGCAGCCCGGTCGACGTGCGTGGTGCGCAGAACGCGCCGTACAACGGCGTGCCCGTGCAGCCGACGCAGCAGCAGGTCGCCCAGAATTCCAACCGGGACGAACAGCAACTCGCGGAGATGCGCGGCACGCCCGGGGTCGTCGGCTCTCCCTCCGTGTCCATCACCAGCCTGTCCGGTCTGCTGGGACTGCCCGGCTGACCGGGAGCTGACAAGCGTTTATCTACTCTGGAGTGTTATGAGTTCGGACGAGACGGCGGTCATGCCCGCGCCGGCCGAGGACGTGCCCGGCAAGGAGCCGAACACCGGCCGCTACGTGCTGCTGGGCTCCGCGACGCTGGCGATCGCCGCGCTGATCGTGGCGGCGATCTTCGGGATCCAGTGGTGGGTCTCCTCCGGCAACGGCAACCTCTCGCTCGCGCAGAACCGCGACGACGTGTCGAAGACGACCGCGCAGGCCGTCCGGGCCTTCATCGCCGTGGACTACACCAACGTGGACCAGTACTTCCAGCAGCAGCTGGCCATCTCGGACAACGATCTGGCCGGCCAGCTCAAGGGCAACCAGCAGAACTACCGTCAGGCGATCATCGACGCGAAGACCAAGGTCACCGACGTCAACGTGATGGACGTCGGGGTCGAAGAGCTGAACACGCACGACGGTAAGGCCAACGCACTGGCCGCGGTCAGCTACGTGGTCAACCGCGACGGGCAGCAGCCGGCGCCGAAGATGCAGCGCCTCGAGCTCCAGCTCACCAAGGTCGGTGACGCCTGGAAGCTGTCCTCGATCGGCTCGGTGCCGACGGTGGCCGGAAGCTAAAGCGCGACGTAGGGAGTTTTCTCGTGCCATCCAGTTCGCCACGCCGCCCACCGCAACCGGCCCGGCGCCCCAAGGTGGCGGGCCTTCGCCGTCCGTCGCCGCGTCCGCGTTCCGAGCCGCAGGACATGGATCCGCAGGACACCGAGGAGGCCTACGGCGCGTCTGCCGAGGACGCCTACGGATCCGCGGGCACGGCGTTCGAGCCTGCCGCGGCGGCGCCGGAGCCGGCCTTCGAGGACCAGTACGCCACGGAGAGCGGGCGGCTCAGCCCACGCCGCAAGAGCCGTGACGCGGGCACGCTCAAGCCGTTCGACTACTCCGAGGCCGAGTCCGCCGTGGCCTACGCGGACACGGCCGAGCACGGCGAGGAGCGGCCCCGCAAGCGCCGCAACCCGTTCCTGCTCGCCGGCGTCCTGTTCGGCGTCGCGCTCGTGCTGGCCGGTCTCGCCGTCTGGTTCAAGATCGAGGACAACAAGCTCTCGGCGGCCACGTCCAACACCGCGCTGCTGGACGTCGCGCGCACCTCGCAGGTCAATCAGGCCGCGACGAGCGCGGTCGAGACGCTGTTCTCCTACGACTTCAACGACATCGCCAAGACCCAGAACGCCGCCAAGGACCTGTTGAACAACGATGCGGTCAAGGCGAAGTACGACAGCCTGATGGGCGAGGTCCAGCGGCTGGCCCCGCAGCAGAAGATGGTGGTCACGGTCAAGGTCAGCCGCAGCGCGGTGATCATGCTCGACGGCGACCGCGCACGGGTGCTGCTCTTCGTCGACCAGACCTCGACCCGTACCGACCAGAACCAGACCTCCAGCGGCAGCGCACAGCTGTACGTGAACATGCAGGAGGTCGACGGCAAGTGGAAGCTGACCGACCTCGGCACGTATGACGACCAGGTCGCCAAGCCGAGCCAGGCCCCGGCGCCCGCCTCGTCGGCACCGCCCGCGGGGGCGTCCACGAAGCCCAGCCGCTGACCGCTGACACCACACCCGGGGCCGTCTCCGCAAGGGGGCGGCCCCGGTGTTCTTTCGCGCCGGAAACGTCGTCGGCCGCGCTGTGGAAAGCGGCACCCGGCAAAGATCAGCCACCCTCGGCAGCGTGCCGGCCGTGATCCGCGAACGCGATGAACCCGCAGGTAGGAGTGGGTGGCGGCGGCTGAGTACGCACCGCGACCGGGTTGCGCCAACCGGCGGTTCGATGGCGTGGCATCTTGACTGGAAGCCGCCTTGCGGTCACGCTTACTGGCGACGGCAACGCCCTGCGGGAGGGCGAGCCTGGAGGCATACCTGAAGACGCAGTGATCGAGGTCTGGGCCCCGTCTGGAGTGCCCCTCGACAAGACGCGTCGTTCGGGCTAGACTGCTTCTTTGCGCTGCCCTCTTTCAGGCTGCCCGGGCACGGCAGTTAGGATAGTGGGCACCACGGCACCCTTGACAGTCGCATTAGTAGTTGCTAACGCGGCTGCTCACCGCTCATTGTCCCCGGAAGGACGCATCTTGGCAGTCTCTCCCGCGAACCAGGCCACTGCTGCGACCACCTCTGCTGTATCTGCCTCGAACAACACGGGAATCCCCGGAGCCCCCAAACGGGTCTCCTTCGCGAAGATCCGCGAACCGCTGACCACGCCGAATCTGCTGGACGTGCAGATCAGGTCCTTCGAATGGTTCACCGGCGACGAGAAGTGGTTCGAGCGCCGCGTCGAAGAAGGCGAAGAGAACCCCACCGGCGGCCTGGAAGAGGTCCTCAACGAGATCTCCCCGATCGAGGACTTCGCAGGCAAAATGTCCCTGTCCTTCTCCGACCCTCGCTTCGACGAGGTCAAGTACTCCGTCGAGGAGTGCAAGGACAAGGACATGACCTACGCGGCGCCCCTGTTCGTCACCGCGGAGTTCATCAACAACGAGACCGGCGAGATCAAGAGCCAGACGGTCTTCATGGGTGACTTCCCGGTGATGACCGACAAGGGCACCTTCATCATCAACGGCACCGAGCGTGTCGTGGTGTCCCAGCTGGTCCGCTCGCCCGGTGTCTACTTCGACCAGGCGATCGACAAGACCACCGACAAGGACGTCTTCAGCGTCAAGATCATCCCGAGCCGGGGCGCCTGGCTCGAGTTCGACGTCGACAAGCGCGACACCGTCGGCGTGCGCATCGACCGCAAGCGCCGCCAGCCGGTCACCGTGCTGCTGAAGGCCCTTGGCTGGACCACCGAGCAGATCCGCGAGCGCTTCTCCTTCTCCGAGACGCTGCTCGCGACGCTCGAGAAGGACCACACCGCGGGCACCGACGAGGCCCTGCTGGACATCTACCGCAAGCTGCGTCCCGGCGAGCCGCCCACGAAGGAGAGCGCGCAGACCCTCCTGGAGAACCTGTTCTTCAAGGACAAGCGCTACGACCTGGCCAAGGTCGGCCGCTACAAGGTCAACAAGAAGCTGGGCCTGGAGCTGCCGTACGAGACCGGCACGCTCACCGAAGAGGACATCGTCACCACCATCGAGTACCTCGTCCGGCTGCACGCCGGCGAGGAGAAGATGGAGATGAACGGCCAGACGGTGCCGGTCGAGGTCGACGACATCGACCACTTCGGTAACCGCCGCCTGCGCACCGTCGGCGAGCTGATCCAGAACCAGATCCGGGTCGGCCTCTCCCGCATGGAGCGCGTGGTCAAGGAGCGGATGACCACCCAGGACGTCGAGGCGATCACGCCGCAGACGCTGATCAACATCCGTCCCGTCGTGGCCGCGATCAAGGAGTTCTTCGGGACTTCGCAGCTGTCGCAGTTCATGGACCAGAACAACCCGCTGTCGGGCCTGACCCACAAGCGCCGCCTCTCGGCGCTGGGCCCCGGTGGTCTGTCCCGTGAGCGCGCCGGCATGGAGGTCCGCGACGTCCACCCGTCGCACTACGGCCGGATGTGCCCGATCGAGACGCCGGAAGGCCCGAACATCGGCCTCATCGGCTCACTGTGCTCCTACGCGCGGGTCAACCCGTTCGGCTTCATCGAGACGCCGTACCGCAAGGTCGTCGAGGGCCGGGTCACCGACCAGATCGACTACCTGACCGCGGACGAGGAAGACCGCTACGTCAAGGCGCAGGCCAACGCCCCGCTGACCGACGACCAGCACTTCGCCGAGGACCGGGTGCTGGTCCGCCGGAAGGGCGGCGAGGTCGAGCTGATCGACCCGATGGACGTGGACTACATGGACGTGTCGCCGCGCCAGATGGTGTCGGTCGCCACGGCGATGATCCCGTTCCTCGAGCACGACGACGCCAACCGTGCGCTGATGGGTGCCAACATGCAGCGCCAGGCGGTGCCGCTGCTGCGCAACTCCTCGCCGCTGGTCGGCACCGGCATGGAGCTGCGGGCCGCGATCGACGCCGGTGACGTGCTCGTCGCCGAGCAGGCCGGTGTGGTCGAGGAGCTCTCGGCCGACCTGGTCACGATCATGCACGACGACGGCACGCGGAAGAGCTACGGACTGTACAAGTTCCGCCGCACCAACCACGGCACCTGCTTCAACCACCGCCCGATCGTCAACGAGGGTGACCGGGTCGAGGCGGGCCAGGTGATCGCGGACGGGCCGTCCACCGAGAACGGCGAGATGGCGCTGGGCAAGAACCTGCTCGTCGCGGTCATGCCGTGGGAAGGCCACAACTACGAGGACGCGATCATCCTCTCCGAGCGGCTCGTGCAGGACGACGTGCTCACCTCGATCCACATCGAGGAGCACGAGATCGACGCGCGGGACACCAAGCTCGGTGCCGAGGAGATCACCCGGGACATCCCGAACGTCTCCGAAGAGGTGCTGGCCGACCTGGACGAGCGCGGCATCATCCGGATCGGTGCCGAGGTCCGCGACGGCGACATCCTGGTCGGCAAGGTCACGCCGAAGGGCGAGACCGAGCTGACCCCGGAGGAGCGCCTGCTCCGCGCGATCTTCGGTGAGAAGGCCCGCGAAGTCCGCGACACCTCGCTGAAGGTGCCGCACGGCGAGACCGGCAAGGTCATCGGCATCCGGGTGTTCTCCCGCGAGGACGACGACGAGCTGCCCCCGGGCGTCAACGAGCTGGTCCGCGTCTACGTGGCCCAGAAGAGGAAGATCCAGCCGGGCGACAAGCTCGCCGGCCGGCACGGCAACAAGGGCGTCATCGGCAAGATCCTGCCCGCCGAGGACATGCCGTTCATGGAGGACGGCACCCCGGTCGACATCGTGCTGAACACCCACGGTGTGCCGCGACGGATGAACATCGGCCAGATCCTCGAACTGCACCTGGGCTGGCTGGCCTCGCAGGGCTGGAAGGTCGAGGGCAACCCGGACTGGGCGAAGAGCCTGCCCACCGAGCTCTACGACGTCGACTCCGGCACGAACACCGCGACCCCGGTGTTCGACGGTGCCAAGGAGGAGGAGCTCACCGGCCTGCTGGCCTCGACCAAGCCGAACCGCGACGGCGAGCGTCTCGTGCAGCCCGACGGCAAGGCGGTGCTGCTGGACGGCCGTTCCGGCGAGCCGTTCCCGTACCCGGTGGCGGTCGGCTACATGTACATCCTCAAGCTGCACCACCTGGTGGACGACAAGATTCACGCCCGCTCCACCGGCCCGTACTCGATGATCACCCAGCAGCCGCTCGGTGGTAAGGCGCAGTTCGGTGGCCAGCGCTTCGGTGAGATGGAGTGCTGGGCGATGCAGGCCTACGGCGCGGCGTACACGCTGCAGGAGCTGCTGACGATCAAGTCGGACGACGTGGTTGGCCGTGTGAAGGTGTACGAGGCCATCGTCAAGGGCGAGAACATCCCCGACCCGGGCATCCCGGAGTCGTTCAAGGTTCTGCTCAAGGAGTTGCAGTCGCTCTGCCTCAACGTGGAGGTCCTCTCCTCCGACGGTGCGGCGATCGAGATGCGCGACTCCGACGACGAGGACCTCGAGCGCGCCGCCGCCAACCTCGGCATCAACCTGTCCCGCAACGAGTCGCCCTCCGTGGATGACATCGCGCAGTAACTATCCGCCTCTATCGAAACGCCGGCCCTGCCGTCACGGTACCTAAGGGGACCGTGACGGCGGGCGACCAAAGGAAACGATGTTTCGTAACCGTTCTTTCGCAACGCAAGTACGTCAAAATGCCGGGGAGGCGGACTAGTCGTGCTGGACGTCAATTTCTTCGATGAGCTCCGGATCGGCCTGGCCACCGCCGACGACATCCGTCAGTGGTCCTTCGGCGAGGTGAAGAAGCCGGAGACCATCAACTACCGCACGCTCAAGCCCGAGAAGGACGGCCTCTTCTGCGAGAAGATCTTCGGCCCGACCCGGGACTGGGAGTGCTACTGCGGCAAGTACAAGCGGGTCCGCTTCAAGGGCATCATCTGCGAGCGCTGTGGCGTCGAGGTGACCCGTGCCAAGGTGCGCCGTGAGCGGATGGGCCACATCGAGCTGGCCGCCCCGGTCACCCACATCTGGTACTTCAAGGGCGTGCCCTCGCGGCTGGGTTACCTGCTCGACCTGGCCCCGAAGGACCTCGAGAAGATCATCTACTTCGCGGCCTACGTGATCACCGGGGTGAACACCGAGCTGCGGCACAACGACCAGCCGACGCTGGAGAACGAGATCGGCGTCGAGCGCAAGAACATCGAGACCAAGCGCGACGCCGACATCGAGGCCCGAGCGCAGAAGCTCGAGGCCGACCTGGCCCAGCTGGAGGCCGAGGGCGCCAAGTCCGACGCCCGCCGCAAGGTCAAGGAGGGCGGCGAGCGCGAGATGCGCCAGCTCCGCGACCGTGCCCAGCGTGAGCTGGACCGGCTCGAGGAGATCTGGACCACCTTCACCAAGCTCGAGCCGCGTCAGCTGATCGCGGACGAGACGCTCTACCGCGAGCTGTACGACCGCTACGGCGAGTACTTCACCGGCGGCATGGGCGCGGAGGCCATCCAGAAGCTGGCCACCGAGTTCGACGTCGCCGCCGAGGCCGACAACCTGCGCGACACCATCCGCAACGGCAAGGGGCAGAAGAAGCTCCGCGCGCTCAAGCGACTGAAGGTCGTCGCGGCGTTCCAGGCCACCGGCAACGACCCGCGCGGCATGGTGCTCGACGCCGTCCCGGTCATCCCGCCGGACCTGCGCCCGATGGTGCAGCTCGACGGTGGCCGCTTCGCCACCTCCGACCTCAACGACCTGTACCGCCGGGTCATCAACCGGAACAACCGCCTCAAGCGACTGATCGACCTCGGCGCGCCCGAGATCATCGTCAACAACGAGAAGCGGATGCTGCAGGAGGCCGTCGACGCGCTGTTCGACAACGGCCGCCGCGGCCGGCCGGTCACCGGCCCCGGTAACCGCCCGCTGAAGTCGCTGTCCGACCTGCTCAAGGGCAAGCAGGGCCGGTTCCGCCAGAACCTGCTCGGCAAGCGTGTCGACTACTCGGGCCGTTCGGTCATCATCGTCGGCCCGCAGCTGAAGCTGCACCAGTGCGGTCTGCCCAAGGACATGGCGCTGGAGCTGTTCAAGCCGTTCGTGATGAAGCGGCTGGTCGACCTCAACCACGCGCAGAACATCAAGTCCGCCAAGCGGATGGTGGAGCGGGCCCGCCCGCAGGTGTGGGACGTGCTGGAAGAGGTCATCACCGGTCACCCCGTGCTGCTGAACCGCGCGCCGACGCTGCACCGCCTCGGTATCCAGGCCTTCGAGCCGCAGCTGGTGGAAGGCAAGGCCATCCAGCTGCACCCGCTGGTCTGCGAGGCGTTCAACGCGGACTTCGACGGTGACCAGATGGCGGTGCACCTGCCGCTGTCGGCCGAGGCGCAGGCCGAGGCCCGGATCCTGATGCTGTCGGCGAACAACATCCTCTCGCCGGCCTCGGGTCGTCCGCTGGCGATGCCGCGTCTGGACATGGTCACGGGCCTGTTCCACCTGACCCGCGTGGTCGAGGACGCGGTCGGCCACGGGCAGGCGTACTCCTCGCCTGCCGAGGCGATCATGGCCTTCGACCGCAAGGCGCTGAGCCTGCACGCCCCGATCAAGATCCGCATCAACGACCGTCAGCCGAACCGGGCCGACGCGGCGAAGCTGGCCGAGAACGGCTGGGAGCCGGGTCAGCCGTGGCTGGGCGAGACCACGCTGGGCCGGGTCATGTTCAACGACCTGCTCCCCGCGGACTACCCGTTCGTGAACGAGCCGATGCCGAAGAAGCGGCAGGCCGCGATCGTGAACGACCTCGCCGAGCGGTACTCGATGACGCAGGTCGCGCAGGTGCTGGACCGGCTCAAGGACGCCGGTTTCTACTGGGCGACCCGTTCCGGGGTGACCGTGTCGATCTCCGACGTGGTCGTGCCGCCGGAGAAGAAGGAGATCCTCGACCGCTACGAGGCCAAGGCCGACCAGGTCGAGAAGCGCTACCAGCGCGGTCAGCTCTCGCACGCCGAGCGCAACAACGAGCTGGTCAAGGTGTGGAGCCAGGCGACGGACGACGTCGCCAAGGTCATGGAGGACCACTTCCCCGACGACAACCCGATCTCGATGATCGTGAAGTCCGGGGCGGCGGGCAACATGACCCAGGTGCGGTCGCTGGCCGGTATGCGTGGTCTGGTGTCGAACCCGAAGGGTGAGTACATCCCGCGCCCGATCAAGGCGAACTTCCGCGAGGGCCTGTCGGTGGCCGAGTACTTCATCGCCACCCACGGTGCCCGGAAGGGGCTGGCCGACACCGCGCTGCGTACCGCCGACTCGGGTTACCTGACCCGTCGTCTGGTGGACGTCTCCCAGGACGTCATCGTCCGCGAGACCGACTGTGGCACCAGCCGCGGCATCAACATGGTCATCGGTGAGGACCTCGGTGACGGCCGGGTCGTGCGCACGCAGCACGTCGAGACCGCCGCCTACGCCCGCACCCTGGCCTCCGAGGTCACCGACAGCGAGGGCAACGTGCTGCTCAACGCCGGCGACGACCTCGGCGACCCGGCCATCGAGAAGCTGATCACCAGCGGCATCACCAAGGTCAAGGTCCGCAGCGTCCTGACCTGTGAGTCCGCGGTCGGTGTCTGCGCGATGTGCTACGGCCGCTCGATGGCGACCGGCAAGCTGGTGGACGTCGGCGAGGCCGTCGGCATCGTCGCCGCCCAGTCCATCGGTGAGCCCGGCACGCAGCTGACGATGCGTACCTTCCACCAGGGTGGTGTCGCCGGTGACGACATCACCACGGGTCTGCCGCGTGTCACGGAGCTGTTCGAGGCCCGTGTCCCGAAGGGCAAGGCGCCGATCGCCGACGTCGATGGCCGCGTGCGCATCGAGGAGAGCGAGCGGTTCTGGAAGATCACGCTCACCCCGGACGACGGTGGCGAGGAGATCGTCTTCGACAAGCTGTCGAAGCGTCAGCGCCTGGCCAACACGCCGACCGGGCCGCTGCAGGACGGCGACCACGTGTCCGTCGGCCAGCTGCTGCTCGAGGGCACGCCGGACCCGCACGAGGTGCTGCGTGTCATGGGCCCGCGCGAGGCGCAGATGCACCTGGTGGACGAGGTCCAGAAGGTGTACCGGGCGCAGGGTGTGTCGATCCACGACAAGCACATCGAGGTCATCGTCCGGCAGATGCTGCGCCGGGTCACGATCATCGACTCCGGTTCGACCGACTTCCTGCCTGGTGAGCTCCCCGAGCGCACCAAGTTCGAGGCGACGAACCGCGCGTCGGTGGCCGAGGGCGGCGAGCCGGCTTCGGGTCGCCCGGTGCTGATGGGTATCACGAAGGCCTCGCTGACCACGGACTCGTGGCTGTCGGCGGCGTCGTTCCAGGAGACCACGCGTGTCCTGACCGACGCGGCGATCAACGGCCGCAGCGACAAGCTCGTGGGCCTCAAGGAGAACGTGATCATCGGTAAGCTGATCCCGGCCGGTACGGGCATCAACCGGTACCGCAACATCCAGGTCCAGCCGACCGAGGAGGCGCGGGTGGCGGCGTACGCGATCCCGTCCTACGACGACGGCTACTACACGCCGGATGTGTTCGGTACGGGCACCGGTGCCGCCGTCCCGCTGGACGACTACGACTTCGGTCGCGACTTCCGCTGATCCGGTAGTCCCACGAAGCCCCCGGCTCCTTTCTCGGAGCCGGGGGCTTCGTCGTCTTGACACCTGCCCAAAGTTGGCGCCGGATCGACGGTAGGTAGCGTGTCGAGCGGTTCACACGATGCGGAACGAGGAGGGCGCTGTGAACGCCGAAGAGAACACCAACGAGCAGGAAGCTCAGTCGTCGGGCCGGCACGCGGCACCCGAGGGGGCGCCCCGGCACCCGGCGATCGACCTCTCACGAGACCCCAACCCCGGAAAGCCGGATCACGCGAAGCCGGACGACGAATAGTTCGCATGGGCCCTGGACCGCTTGGTTCAGGGCCCTGCTGTTTCCTCTTGCTCGGCCGTCTTCTCGCGCACGGCCCAAGCCATCAGCACCCCTCCGGCGGCGATGCCGAAGCCGCCCAGCCCGGCCAGCCACCACGCCGCAGCGTCGTCCTCGATCATCATCGAGGGCCACAGACGCGAGATCGTGACCGGGATGGTGGCGCCCTCCTTCGGTAGCTGGTGCCACGACAACCAGACGGAATCCTGGACGTGCTCGCCGCGGCCGTCGAGCACGTAGTCGCCGCTGACGTCGTCGAGGAAGGCGCGTTTGCCTGGCCGCACATTGCGGTCGACGACCTTGGTGACGTGCAGCTCGACCGGTTGCGCGAGGCCCGTCAGGTGCATCAGCCCATCCGCGGCCACCTTCGTGCCCGGGACCAGGCAGACGAGGGCGAACGCGCCGATAAGCACGGCGGGCCAGATCGGAGCCGCGCCACGGCGCTGCCGCATCCGCCCCAGCAGCTGGCCGACGTAGATCACCACGAACGGCACGAACATGAACAGGAAGACGAACATGAACACGCCGCCGATCACGCCACCGGAGAGCGAGGCAGGCAGCAGCCACGACGTGGTGACGACGGTGGTGACCACCCCGGCGGCGATGCGCAGCCCAACCCCGGTGCGCCGGCGCGGGCGCGTTTCTCCGTGCGAGAGCTGGATTCCGGCGGTCTGGAGCACCGCGGCCAGCACGTAGCCGACGACCGCGACGAGGAAGTGGTCGAGCACGCTCATCGCGGATCCTGCGTGAGGCGATCCAGCGACCGGAACAGCCGCCCACGGGTCAGGTGCCCGAACCAGCTGATCGACCGCATCCCGTGGTCCTCCTGCAGCACGTGCTTGGAGTCGTGCAGCCTCCGGTTCCGTGCCCACTCCACGAAATCGGGGTAGAACGCCATCGGATCGCCGTTGACCACCGCACCCCGGCGCCCGGCGTTGAAGTTCGCGAAAGGACGGTCGGAGGTCGCCACGGTCAGCACCGTGTAGTACCGGTGGTACTTCCGAGGCGTGTGCCCCGGAATGCGCCTGCGCCAATGCGTGATCGACACTTCGACGCCGTGCACGGGACGGCCGTTGTAGGTCCCGACGAACTCGCACACCATGCCGGGCAGGGGAGTGTCCCAGCCCTGGCTGCCGTCGCCCGGCAGATCGTCGTAGCTCTCGGACGGCACCAGCGAACCACGCGCACGCCAGCCGCGCCGCCGCCCGATCGAAGGCAGCAGGAAAAGCCGGAACAGCACCGGGTACAGCCCGGCCCAGCACAACCACCCCAGCACCGCGACCACCACGACAAAGCTGGTGATCCCGCTGGCATCCCAGTTCATCTGCTAGAAGTCCAGCTTCTCTTTGGTGTCCTCGGTCGTTCCGTCCTCGCCGGTGTCGCCGGCCTCGACGATCTTGCTCACCTTGTCGAAGTACTCCGGCACCTTGGTCATCTTGACCTGGTCGTCGAAGGTGTCCTTGACGTTGCCCTTGAGCGACTCGCCGAGGCCGTCGCTGACCCGCTTGCCGATCAGGCCGTCCTCCGAGCCGTACATCCGCATGCGCTTGGTCGCTGTGCCCGCGTCGATCTCGAGATCTGCCAGGCCCGACTGCATCTTCTTGGTGTCCATGACCCGGCTGACGTTGGTGCGCAGGTCCTTCATGAAGTTCTTCATCTTCGCCAGCACCTCGCGGATCTTGTCCAGCAGCTTCTGCAGCTTGCTGACCGTGCGAGTCGCCCGCGAACCGGTCTGCGCGGCGCGGACGCCCGTCGCCGTGCCCGCCGCGGCGGTCGAGGCCCCGCAACTGGGAACCGCGGCCGCCAGCGCCGGGATCCAGATCATGATCAGCCAGGTGATCAACTCGGTGAGCAGTCCCTTGATGAACTCCTCGATGACCGTCATGACCATGCTGGAGATCTGCAGCAACTGCGAGATGTCGCCCGCTTTCCCGGCGACCTGGCCGATGCCTCCCGCGAACTGGCCGAGCTTGTCCGCGGCGGTCTCGGCGGCCTGGCCCTCCCACTTGGCCAGCGCGTCCTGGGCGTGCTGACCGAACTGCTCGCCGAAATCGGAGATGCCCTGGCCGATCGCGCTGAAGTTGTCCGCGGCGGTGCCCAGTGCCTCCCCGTCGCCGCTGACGAACTGGATGGCGTCCTGCAACGGCTGACAGATCGCGAGCAGGAAGTCCAGGCCCTTGCCGACCAGCCAGCCGATCGGGTCGCTGGCGATGTCGGTGACATCCATGCAGTCCTGCACCAGGCTGCCGCCCTCGGCCGCGACGCTGCGGATGTCGTCGAAGCCGACGCTGCCGTCGGACAGCGCTTTCTGGCCCGCGTCGAACACCTTCTTGGCGTCGCCGGCGAACGGGATGGCTTCTACGACCTTCTCGCCGTAGCTCTTCTCACCCTCGATTTCGATGGATCCCAACGGGTCCGACACGTCTGCCCCCTCAGGCGTTCAGATCGCGGACGACGACGTCGTCGAGTTGCTTGACGATGTCGGCGAGCTTCTGCTTGTGCTCGTCGTCCTTGTCCTTGTAGGCCTTCGCCGCGCCGCCGATCTTCTCCGAAGCCGAGCCGAGGCCGTTTTCCATCTCCTTCAGCAGCTCCTTGAGGTCATTGAGCATGTCCGTGTACTTCTGCTTCACGAACAGCCCGACGATGCCCCACGACTTGTCGCCGACGTCGGCCTCGGCGACCTTGCCGGTGACCTGGGAGACCGATTCCTTGTTGGCCTTCAGGTCGTCGGAGTACTTCGTCAGCGCCGGGATGTCGACCGCGTAGCCGTCCTTGGCGCCCATCACTGGTCCTCGTCGTTGTAGAGGTTGAGGTAGTTGCCCTCGTCGCGGCGTTGCTGCTGCGGGCGTGGCGGGGGAGCGGTCGGCCGCTGGTCACCGCGCAGGAAGTTCTCCTGCGAGAAGTCGTCCGGCTCCTCCTGCGTGGGGCGCCGCGGCGGGGCGGGCCTGCGAACCGGGCCGGACGAGGGAGCCGGAGGCATCGGGGGCCGAGGACCGCCGGCGGGTGGCATCGGCGGGTGCGGGCCGGGGCCCGCCGGAGGCGGCGCCATCGGCGGCGGAGCCGATGGCGGCTGGTCGTCCTGCTGCTCCATGGTTGCGCGCAGCTCCTCGGGCGTGGTGCCGAACAGCTGTGCCTGCGTCTCCAGCACCTGGTCGGTGAGGTGCATGTCGTCGCCGACCGCGTTCTCCACGATCCCCGCCTGCCGGCGTGCGGCCTCGGCGACGGCCTGCCGCACGGTGTTCATCAGTGCCGAGGACAGCGCCTGCGGGGACTGCCGCATGGCGAGGTCGGTGAGCCGGATGTCCTTGATGGCTCCGGACGGGCCCGCGACGACGGTCACGGAACGGTCGGGGGAGACGGCCACGGCCTCCATCTCCGCCAGTTCCTGCTGCATCTGGCCAATGTTGGCGAACTGTTCATCGACCCGCTTGAGCCTGGACTGGAACTGCTCGAACTGAGCGACGAGCTGATCGAACTCGGCCGACACGTCTGGACCTCCCCGAGATGTGGAACTGTTGGCGACACGCCCGGCGCCGCAGGCGCTCGTCAATGATGACCGAAAGATCGACGCTGATGGGCGGTTCGGCCGAAATGACCATAGAGGTCACCCGAGCGGGCAACGACGTGGGGAATCAGAACGGAGGGCGGTGCGTTGTAGCTGATGCGGGTGAACGCCGTCCATGATCATCGACCGCCTCCACTTCCTTGGTGGATCGGCTAAGGTGGGACGACGAGCATCCGTGCCCGCGCACGCACCCCGAAGCCACCCCCGCTGTGACCGGTTCCGGAGTGGGCGGGTATCTTTGACGACTGTGCCCGGCACATGCTGGGCCGCTCTGCGCGCCGTCAGGCCTCGTCAGGGTGTTTCGACACTCCGGCTAGCCGCCCCGGCGAGGCGGAGCTCCGCGGAAAATCCGAGGGAACGTTACCGGCCGAGAGGCCTAGACGCGGGCCGACACGCCCGACCTCGGGGGCCGGGGACAGAAGAGACGAACAAGCAAGACGCGACAGAAAGCTGGTCCATTGCCCACGATCCAGCAGCTGGTCCGCAAGGGCCGCCAGGACAAGGCTGCCAAGCAGAAGACCGCGGCGCTCAAGGGGAGCCCGCAGCGCCGTGGCGTGTGCACCCGCGTGTACACCACCACTCCCAAGAAGCCGAACTCGGCGCTGCGCAAGGTCGCGCGTGTGAAGCTGACCAGCGGCATCGAGGTCACCGCCTACATTCCGGGCGAGGGCCACAACCTGCAGGAGCACTCGATGGTGCTCGTGCGTGGTGGTCGTGTTAAGGACCTGCCCGGCGTTCGCTACAAGATCATCCGCGGTTCGCTGGACACCCAGGGTGTGAAGAACCGCAAGCAGGCGCGCAGCCGGTACGGCGCGAAGAAGGAGAAGAGCTAATGCCCCGCAAGGGTCCGGCCCCGAAGCGGCCGCTGATCTCCGACCCGGTCTATGCCTCGCCGCTGGTCACCCAGCTGGTGAACAAGGTGCTCAAGGACGGCAAGCGCTCCCTGGCCGAGCGCATCGTCTACGGCGCGTTGGAAGGCGCCCGGGAGAAGACGGGCACCGACCCGGTCGTCACCCTCAAGCGTGCGCTGGACAACGTCAAGCCCACGATCGAGGTGAAGAGCCGCCGCGTCGGTGGTGCCACCTATCAGGTCCCGATCGAGGTCAAGCCCGGCCGCTCGACCACCCTTGCGCTCCGCTGGATCGTCAGCTTCGCGCAGCAGCGCCGCGAGAAGACCATGATCGAGCGTCTGCAGAACGAGCTGCTCGATGCGAGCAACGGCCTCGGGGCGAGCGTGAAGCGCCGCGAGGACACCCACAAGATGGCCGAATCGAACAAGGCGTTCGCCCACTACCGGTGGTGAACGTAGCCCGGCTGCCGAGACAAGCCAGGCCGGGCCCCACGCTTCTAGACAGGGGAACATTGCTGTGGCACGCGACGTGCTGACCGACCTGAACAAGGTCCGCAACATCGGCATCATGGCCCACATCGACGCCGGTAAAACCACGACGACCGAGCGGATCCTGTTCTACACCGGGATCAACTACAAGATCGGCGAGGTGCACGACGGCGCCGCGACGATGGACTGGATGGAGGAGGAGCAGAAGCGGGGTATCACCATCACCTCGGCTGCTACCACCACCTTCTGGGGCGACTACCAGATCAACCTGATCGACACGCCGGGTCACGTCGACTTCACCGTCGAGGTGGAGCGCAACCTGCGCGTGCTCGACGGTGCCGTCGCGGTGTTCGACGGCAAGGAGGGTGTCGAGCCCCAGTCCGAGCAGGTCTGGCGCCAGGCCGACAAGTACGAGGTCCCGCGCATCTGCTTCGTCAACAAGATGGACAAGCTGGGTGCGGACTTCTACTACACGGTGAAGACCATCTCCGAGCGTCTCGGTGTCCGCCCGCTGCCCATCCAGCTGCCGATCGGCGCCGAGAGCGACTTCGAGGGCGTCGTCGACCTGGTCCGGATGAAGGCTCTGGTCTGGCGCGGTGAGGTCAAGAAGGGCGAGGACTACGCGGTCGAGGACATCCCGGCCGAGCTCGCCGAGAAGGCCGCGGAGTACCGCGAGGCGCTCATCGAGGCCGTCGCCGAGACCGACGACACCCTGATGGAGAAGTTCCTCGAGGGCGAGGAGCTGACCCAGGACGAGATCAAGTCGGGTATCCGCAAGCTGGTCGTCACCCGCGAGGCGTTCCCGGTGCTGGCCGGCTCCGCGTTCAAGAACAAGGGCGTGCAGCCCATGCTCGACGCGGTGATCGACTACCTGCCCTCGCCGCTGGACGTTCCGCCGGTCGAGGGCCTCCTGCCCGATGGTGAGACTCCCGCTTCGCGCAAGGCCTCCACCGACGAGCCGTTCTCGGCACTGGCGTTCAAGATCGCCGCTCACCCGTTCTTCGGCAAGCTGACCTACATCCGGGTGTACTCGGGCAAGGTCGCTTCCGGCGCTCAGGTCATCAACTCCACCAAGGAGCGCAAGGAGCGCATCGGGAAGATCTTCCAGATGCACTCCAACAAGGAAAATCCGATGGACGACGCCCAGGCCGGGCACATCTACGCGGTGATCGGCCTGAAGGACACCACCACCGGTGACACCTTGTGCGACCCGCAGCACCCGATCGTGCTCGAGTCGATGACCTTCCCCGAGCCGGTCATCCGCGTGGCGATCGAGCCGAAGACGAAGGCCGACCAGGAGAAGCTGTCGACCGCGATCCAGAAGCTCGCCGAGGAGGACCCGACCTTCCAGGTCCAGCTCGACGAGGAGACCGGTCAGACGATCATCGCGGGCATGGGCGAGCTGCACCTCGAGGTGCTGGTGAACCGCATGAAGTCCGACTACAAGGTCGAGGCGAACATCGGTAAGCCGCAGGTCGCCTACCGCGAGACGATCCGCAAGACGGTCGAGAAGCACGAGTACACGCACAAGAAGCAGACCGGTGGCTCCGGTCAGTTCGCCAAGGTGATCATCCAGCTGGAGCCGCTCGCGACTACGGACGGTGCTCTCTACGAGTTCGACAACAAGGTCACCGGTGGCCGTATCCCCCGGGAGTACATCCCTTCGGTGGACGCGGGCGCTCAGGACGCCATGCAGTACGGCGTGCTGGCGGGCTACCCGCTCGTCGGTCTGAAGGTGACCCTGTTGGACGGTGCGTACCACGAGGTCGACTCTTCGGAAATGGCGTTCAAGGTCGCCGGTTCGATGGCGCTCAAGGAAGCCGCGAGGAAGGCGAGCCCGGTACTGCTGGAGCCGATGATGGCGGTCGAGGTGACCACGCCCGAGGACTACATGGGTGACGTCATCGGCGACCTCAACTCCCGCCGTGGCCAGATCCAGGCCATGGAGGAGCGGGCGGGCACCCGCGTCGTGAAGGCGCTGGTTCCGCTCTCGGAGATGTTCGGCTACGTCGGTGACCTGCGGTCTCGTACCCAGGGCCGGGCGAACTACTCCATGCAGTTCGACTCCTACGCCGAGGTTCCGGCGAACGTCGCGAAGGAGATCATCGCGAAGGCGACGGGGGAGTAATCCCTTAAGCACCCAACGCGGGCGCCGACAGGGGACTCCCCTAAGGTCCGCACAACGAACCAGATCAGTCGCTGTCCGACTTTGAGCCACGTCGGCCGGTGAGCAAGCAAGAGTCCAGGAGGACATTCCAGTGGCGAAGGCGAAGTTCGAGCGGAGCAAGCCGCACGTCAACATCGGAACCATCGGTCACGTCGACCACGGGAAGACCACTCTGACCGCGGCGATCACCAAGGTTCTGCACGACAAGTGGCCGGAGCTGAACGAGTCCCGGGCGTTCGACCAGATCGACAACGCGCCGGAAGAGAAGCAGCGCGGCATCACGATCAACATCTCGCACGTCGAGTACCAGACCGAGAAGCGTCACTACGCGCACGTGGACGCCCCCGGTCACGCGGACTACATCAAGAACATGATCACCGGTGCCGCCCAGATGGACGGCGCGATCCTGGTGGTCGCCGCGACCGACGGCCCGATGCCGCAGACCCGCGAGCACGTGCTGCTCGCCCGTCAGGTCGGTGTGCCCTACATCGTCGTGGCGCTGAACAAGGCCGACATGGTCGACGACGAGGAGATCCTGGAGCTCGTCGAGCTCGAGGTTCGTGAGCTGCTGTCCTCGCAGGAGTTCCCCGGCGACGACGCCCCGGTGGTCAAGGTCTCCGGCCTCAAGGCCCTCGAGGGTGACCCGAAGTGGGCGGAGTCGGTGCTGGAGCTCATGCAGGCCGTCGACGACAACGTGCCGGACCCGGTGCGCGACCTCGACCGCCCGTTCCTGATGCCGATCGAGGACGTCTTCACCATCACCGGCCGCGGCACCGTCGTGACCGGTCGTGTGGAGCGCGGCCAGGTCAACGTCAACGAAGAGGTCGAGATCGTCGGCATCAAGGAGAAGTCGCAGAAGACGACTGTCACCGGTGTCGAGATGTTCCGCAAGCTGCTGGACTCGGGCCAGGCCGGTGACAACGTCGGTCTGCTGCTGCGTGGTATCAAGCGCGAGGACGTCGAGCGCGGCCAGGTTGTCGTGAAGCCCGGCACCACGACTCCGCACACGGAGTTCGAGGGCTCGGTCTACATCCTGTCCAAGGACGAGGGTGGCCGGCACACGCCGTTCTTCAACAACTACCGCCCGCAGTTCTACTTCCGCACCACCGACGTGACCGGTGTGGTGACCCTCCCCGAGGGCACCGAGATGGTCATGCCGGGTGACAACACCGAAATCTCGGTGCAGCTCATCCAGCCGGTGGCGATGGACGAGGGTCTGCGGTTCGCCATCCGTGAGGGTGGCCGGACCGTGGGCGCGGGCCAGGTCACCAAGATCATCAAGTGATTTCCACCCAGCCCCGGGGTCGAATCGACCCCGGGGCTGGGTTGTGAAATCACGTGTGCGACACTATTTGGGTTGCTCGTCGCGGGGCGGCCGATTCTCGTTGCAGATTCGGCCGCCCTGACGTGAGCGGCCTGGGGCCGGTACCTCCGGCAGATTCAGACCAACCTGCACGACAACGATCCCTTGCGAATCAGTCTGCGTACCGGGCGCGACACGCCCGACCGCGTGGGCCGGACGAAAGTCAGTTGACGTGCGGAAATAGCGGCACAAGACGGTAAGGACGAGCTGCAACCATGGCGGGACAGAAGATCCGCATCAGGCTCAAGGCCTACGACCACGAGGCGATCGACGCCAGCGCGCGCAAGATCGTGGAGACGGTGACGCGCACCGGAGCCTCGGTCGTCGGACCTGTGCCGCTGCCCACCGAGAAGAACGTTTACTGCGTCATCCGCTCGCCGCACAAGTACAAGGACTCGCGCGAGCACTTCGAGATGCGCACGCACAAGCGTCTGATCGACATCCTCGACCCGACGCCGAAGACGGTCGACGCGCTCATGCGCATCGACCTTCCGGCGAGCGTCGACGTCAACATCCAGTAAGCGTTGGGCGAGCGGCGGAGATAAGAGACTCATGTCTGACAGGGAAGTGAAGGGCATCCTGGGCACCAAGCTCGGCATGACCCAGGTCTTCGGCGAGGGCAACCGGATCGTCCCGGTGACCGTCGTGCAGGCCGGGCCGAATGTCGTCACCCAGGTGCGCACCAAGGACAAGGACGGCTACGAGGCCGTGCAGCTGGCGTTCGGCGCCGTCGACCCGCGCAAGGTGAACAAGCCGCGCACCGGTCACTTCGACAAGGCCGGCGTGACCCCGCGCCGTCACCTGGTCGAGCTGCGCACCAACGACGCCGGTTCGTACGAGGTCGGCCAGGAGATCACCGCCGAGGTGTTCCCCGCCGGCTCGCGCGTCGACGTCACCGGTACCAGCAAGGGCAAGGGCTACGCCGGTGTCATGAAGCGGCACGGCTTCAAGGGCCAGGGCGCCAGCCACGGTAACCAGGCCAAGCACCGCGCCCCGGGTTCGATCGGTGGCTGCGCCACCCCGGGCCGTGTGTTCAAGGGTCTGCGCATGGCCGGCCGGATGGGCAACGTGCGTGTCACCACGCAGGGCCTGACCGTGCACGACGTCCGCGCCGAAGACGGCCTGCTGCTGATCAAGGGTGCCGTTCCCGGCCCCAACGGCAGCCTCGTGTTCGTCAAGACCGCCGCGAAGGGTGGTGCGACCGCATGACCAGCGTCGAGCTGAAGACCCCGGCGGGTAGCGCCGAGGGCAGCGTCGAGCTCCCCGCTGAGATCTTCGACGTGCAGGCCAACGTGCCGCTGCTGCACCAGGTCGTGGTGGCCCAGCAGGCCGCCGCCCGCCAGGGCACGCACGACACGAAGACCCGCGGTGAGGTCTCCGGTGGCGGCAAGAAGCCGTACCGGCAGAAGGGCACCGGCCGCGCGCGCCAGGGTTCGACCCGTGCGCCGCAGTTCACCGGTGGTGGCACCGTCCACGGCCCCACGCCGCGTGACTACACCCAGCGCACCCCGAAGAAGATGAAGGCCGCCGCGCTGCGCGGTGCCCTCTCCGACCGGGCGCGCGCGGGCCAGGTCCACGTGCTGACCGAGCTGGTGAACGGTGAGAAGCCGTCCACAAAGGACGCCAAGAAGGCGCTGGCCGCGGTTTCCCAGGCCAAGCGGCTGCTCGTGGTGCTGCACCGCGACGAGGAGCAGGCGTGGCTGTCCGCGCGCAACCTGTCGTACGTGCACCTGATCCACCCGGACCAGCTCAACACCTACGACGTGCTGGTCAACGACGACGTGGTCTTCACCAAGGCCGCGTACGACACGTTCGTCGCGGGCCCGGCGAAGGGCAAGGCCGTCAAGGCCTCGGCGACGTCGGCCGAGCTGGAAGGGAGTGACCAGTGAGCAGCGTGGCGATTCCCGACCCGCGCGACATCCTGCTCGCGCCGGTGATCTCCGAGAAGTCCTACGGACTGCTCGAGGACCACAAGTACACGTTCATCGTGCGCCCGGACGCCAACAAGACCCAGATCAAGATCGCCGTCGAGCAGGTCTTCGGGGTCAAGGTGGTCAGCGTCAACACGCTGAACCGGCCGGGCAAGCGCAAGCGGACCCGTTACGGCTACGGCCAGCGCAAGGACACCAAGCGCGCCATCGTGACCCTGTCCGCCGAGAGCAAGCCGATCGAGATCTTCGGCGGACCCGCCGCGTAAGGGACTGAGCAGACAATGGGTATTCGCAAGTACAAGCCGACGACGCCGGGCCGTCGTGGCTCGAGCGTCTCGGACTTCGCCGAGATCACCCGGTCCACGCCGGAGAAGTCGCTGCTGCGCCCGCTGAGCAAGAGCGGCGGCCGCAACTCGTCGGGCAAGATCACCACCCGGCACAAGGGCGGCGGCCACAAGCGGGCCTACCGGATCATCGACTTCCGGCGCAACGACAAGGACGGCGTGCCCGCCAAGGTCGCGCACATCGAGTACGACCCGAACCGCTCCGCCCGGATCGCGCTGCTGCACTACGCCGACGGGGAGAAGCGCTACATCATCGCCCCGGCGAAGCTTCAGCAGGGCGACACGGTGGAGAGCGGCCCGCGCGCCGACATCAAGCCGGGCAACAACCTGCCGCTGCGCAACATCCCGGTCGGCACCGTGGTGCACGCGATCGAGCTCCGCCCCGGTGGCGGCGCCAAGATCGCGCGTTCGGCCGGTGCCCGCGTGCAGCTCGTCGCGAAGGACGGCCCGTACGCCCAGCTGCGGATGCCCTCGGGCGAAATCCGCAACGTGGACGTGCGCAACCGCGCCACGGTCGGCGAGGTCGGCAACTCCGAGCACTCGAACATCAACTGGGGCAAGGCGGGCCGCAACCGCTGGCGCGGCAAGCGCCCGACTGTCCGTGGTGTCGTGATGAACCCGGTCGACCACCCGCACGGTGGTGGTGAGGGCAAGACGTCCGGTGGTCGCCACCCGGTGAACCCGAACGGTAAGCCCGAGGGCCGCACGCGTCGCCGCAAGCCGTCCGACCAACTGATCGTCCGCCGCCGGCGTACCGGCAAGAAGCGCTGAGCAGGGAGGTAGAAGAACATGCCGCGCAGCCTCAAAAAGGGCCCGTTCGTGGACGACCACCTGCTCAAGAAGGTGGACGCGCTCAACGAGTCGGGCAAGAAGACGGTGATCAAGACGTGGTCCCGCCGGTCCACGATCATCCCCGACATGCTCGGGCACACGATCGCCGTGCACGACGGCCGCAAGCACGTCCCGGTGTTCGTCACCGAGGCGATGGTGGGTCACAAGCTGGGCGAGTTCGCCCCGACGCGGACCTTCAAGGGCCACATCAAGGACGACCGTAAGTCGCGCCGTCGCTGACGGGCGCACCGAGAAGAGGAACTAGCGAATGAGTGCCCAGACAGACGCTACGGCCGAGGAGCTTCCCACGGCCTACGCGCGGGCTCGCTTCGTCCGGGACTCGCCGATGAAGGTGCGCCGGGTGATCGAGCTGATCAAGGGTCGTAACGCCCAGGAGGCGCTGGCCATCCTGCGGTTCGCGCCGCAGGCCGCGAGCCAGCCGGTCGCCAAGGTGCTCGCGAGCGCCATGGCGAACGCCGAGAACAACCTGGATCTTGACCCGGACACGCTGTGGGTGAAGAACGCCTACGCCGACGAGGGCCCGACGCTCAAGCGCATCCGGCCGCGCGCCCAGGGGCGTGCCTACCGGATCCGCAAGCGGACCAGCCACATCACGGTTGAGGTGGAGTCCCGTCCGGAGAAGAAGAGCGGTAAGAGGAAGGGTGGCCGGTAGTGGGCCAGAAGATCAACCCGCACGGCTTCCGGCTCGGGATCACCACGGACTGGAAGTCCCGCTGGTACGCCGACAAGCAGTACGCGGAGTACGTGGCCGAGGACGTCAAGATCCGCAAGCTGCTCTCCACGGGCATGGAGCGCGCCGGTATCTCCAAGGTCGAGATCGAGCGCACCCGTGACCGCGTCCGCGTCGACATCCACACCGCGCGTCCCGGCATCGTCATCGGCCGCCGCGGTGCGGAGGCCGACCGGATCCGTGGCGCGCTGGAGAAGCTGACCGGCAAGCAGGTGCAGCTGAACATCCTCGAGGTCAAGAACCCCGAGACCGATGCGCAGCTCGTCGCGCAGGCCGTCGCCGAGCAGCTGTCCAACCGCGTGGCGTTCCGCCGCGCGATGCGCAAGGCGATCCAGAGCACGATGCGCTCGCCGCAGGTCAAGGGCATCCGCGTGCAGTGCAGCGGCCGGCTCGGCGGTGCCGAGATGTCCCGGTCCGAGCACTACCGCGATGGCCGGGTCCCGCTGCACACGCTGCGCGCCGACATCGACTACGGCTTCTTCGAGGCCCGCACCACCTTCGGGCGCATCGGCGTCAAGGTGTGGATCTACAAGGGCGACATCGTCGGTGGGCTCAAGGCCAAGAACGAGCGTGACGCCGCGGCCGCCGCCGAGCGTGCCCCGCGCCGCGACCGTCCGTCCCGTCCGCGCCGTTCCGGTGCCTCGGGCACCACGCCGACCTCCACCGAGGCCGGCCGGGCCGCGGCCGCCGAACGCAGCGGCGGCGCCAAGACTGACAGCGACGTCGCGACCAGCGAGGCTCCCGCGCAGGGCTCGCCGGACGCGGCCGAGAAGACGGAGGGCTGAGGCGTGCTCGTCCCACGCAAGGTCAAGCACCGCAAGCAGCACCACCCGAAGCGCACCGGCATGGCCACGGGCGGCACCAAGGTGACCTTCGGTGAGTACGGCATCCAGGCGCTTGAGCACTCGTACGTGACCAACCGGCAGATCGAGTCCGCTCGTATCGCCATGACCCGGCACATCAAGCGTGGCGGCAAGATCTGGATCAACATCTTCCCGGATCGCCCGCTCACCAAGAAGCCGGCCGAAACCCGCATGGGTTCCGGTAAGGGTTCACCGGAGTGGTGGATCGCCAACGTGAAGCCGGGCCGCGTGATGTTCGAGATGAGCTTCCCGAACGAGCAGACCGCCCGCGAGGCGCTACGCCGCGCGATCCACAAGCTGCCGATGAAGTGCCGAATCGTGACCCGTGAAGGTGGTGAGTTCTGATGGCGAAAGCCGGTACCGCACCGTCAGAGCTTCGTGAGCTCACGGCCGAGGAGCTCGTGCTGCGCCTGAAGGAGGCCAAGGAGGAGCTGTTCAACCTCCGCTTCCAGATGGCCACCGGGCAGCTGGACAACAACCGCAGGCTGCGCACCGTGCGCACCGACATCGCGCGGATCTACACGATCATGCGCGAGCGGGAGCTCGGCCTGTCCGTTTCCCCCGAAGCTGAAGATGAGGAAGGTGCGGCATGAGCGAGGCCGAGGAGCTCGCGGCTCTGCCGGTACAGAAGGCCGACTCGGGTCGTAACTACCGCAAGGTTCGTGAGGGCTACGTCGTGTCCGACAAGATGGACAAGACGATCGTGGTTCAGCTCGAGGACCGCAAGAAGCACCCCAAGTACCCGAAGGTCGTCCGCACCACCAGCAAGGTGAAGGCGCACGACGAGGAGAACATCGCCGGCAAGGGTGACCGCGTGGTTCTCATGGAGACCCGCCCGCTGTCGGCCACCAAGCGGTGGCGGCTCGTGCGGATCGTGGAGAAGGCCAAGTAAGCAGGGGCCAGATGGGTCCCTTCCGTTCCGCCAGGCTCGCGAGAGCGAGAACCGGCGAGACATACAGGAGTTGACGTGATCCAGCAGGAGTCGCGGCTACGAGTCGCCGACAACACGGGCGCCAAGGAGATCCTTTGCATCCGCGTGCTCGGCGGTTCGGGGCGGCGCTACGCGGGTATCGGCGACATCATCGTCGCCACCGTGAAGGACGCCATCCCGGCTGCCGGGGTGAAGAAGGGTGACGTGGTCAAGGCCGTCGTCGTCCGCACGACCAAGGAGCGGCGTCGCCCGGACGGCTCCTACATCCGGTTCGACGAGAACGCCGCCGTGCTCATCAAGAACGACAACGAGCCGCGCGGGACCCGCATCTTCGGTCCGGTTGGCCGCGAACTGCGCGACCGGAAGTTCATGAAGATCATCTCGCTGGCTCCGGAGGTGCTCTGACATGAAGGTGAAGAAGGGCGACACGGTCGTCGTTATCGCCGGCAAGGACAAGGGCGCCAAGGGCAAGGTCATCCAGGCCTACCCGAGCCGCCAGCGCGTGCTGGTCGAGGGCGTGAACCGGATCAAGAAGCACACCCGGATCACCCAGACCCAGCGTGGCGCGCAGTCGGGCGGGATCGTCACCCAGGAGGCGCCGATCCACGTCTCGAACGTGATGGTCGTCGACTCCGACGGCAAGCCGACCCGCATCGGCTACCGCGTCGGTGAGGACGGCAAGAAGGTTCGTATCTCGCGCAGGACCGGTAAGGACATCTGATGACGGAAACGGTGGAGAAGACCGTGCCCGCCGGCACTGGAGGCACAGGCACGGTGCCGCGGTTGAAGACCCGGTACCGCGAAGAGATCAAGGGCGAGCTCCAGAAGGAGTTCAGCTACGCGAACGTGCACCAGATCCCGGGTGTCGTGAAGGTCGTCGTCAACATGGGTGTCGGCGACGCGGCCAGGGACTCGAAGCTGATCGAGGGCGCGATCCGCGACCTCGCCACGATCACCGGGCAGAAGCCCGAGGTGCGCAGGGCCCGCAAGTCCATCGCGCAGTTCAAGCTGCGCGAGGGCCAGCCGATCGGTGCGCGCGTGACGCTGCGCGGCGACCGGATGTGGGAGTTCCTCGACCGGCTGCTGACCATCGCGCTGCCGCGTATCCGTGACTTCCGCGGCCTTTCGGGCAAGCAGTTCGACGGCAACGGCAACTACACGTTCGGGCTCAACGAGCAGTCGATGTTCCACGAGATCAACCCGGACTCCATCGACCGCCCGCGCGGCATGGACATCACCGTCGTCACCACCGCTACCACCGATGACGAGGGCCGGGCGCTGCTTCGCAAGCTCGGCTTCCCGTTCAAGGAGAACTGATGGCCAAGAAGGCTCTGATCGCCAAGGCGGCCCGCAAGCCCAAGTTCAAGGTGCGCGCGTACACCCGCTGCAACCGCTGCGGCCGGCCGCACTCGGTCTTCCGCAAGTTCGGGCTGTGCCGGGTGTGCCTCCGCGAGATGGCGCACGCGGGCGAGCTGCCGGGCGTGTCCAAGTCCAGCTGGTAAAAACTCCCACTTCGCCACAGGCCCTCGCAGGGGCGAGGGAACCAGGCGAGAAAGGTTGACAGGTCACCATGACGATGACCGACCCGATCGCAGACTTCTTGACTCGTCTGCGCAACGCCAACTCGGCGTACCACGACGAGGTCGTGCTGCCCCACTCGAAGCTCAAGCAGAACATCGCGGACATCCTCAAGCGCGAGGGTTACATCGCGGGTTACCGCTCGGAGCCGGGCGAGAAGCACAAGAACCTGGTCGTGGAGCTCAAGTACGGCCGCAACCGCGAGCGCAGCATCGCGGGTCTGCGCCGGGTGTCCAAGCCGGGTCTGCGGGTGTACGCGAAGTCGACGGAGCTCCCCAGCGTGCTGGGCGGCCTCGGCATCGCGATCATCTCCACCTCCGGCGGTCTGCAGACCGACCGGCAGGCCAAGCGCAACGGGGTGGGCGGGGAAGTCCTCGCCTACGTCTGGTGAGGAAGGGAGTTTAGGCATGTCACGCATCGGAAAGCGGCCGATCGCCGTCCCTTCCGGGGTCGAGGTGACCATCGACGGCCAGGACGTCACGGTCAAGGGGCCCAAGGGCACCCTGTCGCACACCATCATCGAGCCGATCACCGTCGAGCGCGCCGAGGACGGCACGCTCGAGGTCAAGCGGCCTGACGACGAGCGGGAGAACCGCGCGCTGCACGGCCTTACCCGGACGCTGGTGAACAACCTCGTCGTCGGGGTGACCGAGGGCTACGAGAAGAAGCTCGAGATCCACGGCGTCGGTTACCGCGTCCAGGCCAAGGGCAGCAACCTCGAGTTCGCCCTCGGCTACAGCCACCCGGTGCTGATCGAGGCGCCCGAGGGCATCACCTTCAAGGTGGAGTCCCCGACCCGGTTCTCGGTCTCGGGTATCGACAAGCAGAAGGTCGGCCAGACGGCAGCGGTGATCCGCAAGCTTCGCCGCCCGGACCCCTACAAGGGCAAGGGGCTGCGGTACGAGGGTGAGCGCATCCGTCGCAAGGTCGGAAAGACGGGTAAGTAAGCGATGAGCGAAACGCGCACAACTTTGACGCAGAAGCGGAAGCCGATCGGCAAGGACGTTTCCACCCGGCGCCGCGTCGCGAAGACGCGCCGTCACTTCCGGCTCCGCAAGAAGATCCAGGGCAGCGCGGAGCGTCCGCGCCTGTCGGTGAAGCGGTCCTCGCGGCACATCTACGTCCAGGTGATCGACGACCTGTCCGGCCACACGCTGGCCGCGGCGTCGACCATGGAGGCCGATGTGCGTGCCATCGAGGGCGACAAGAAGGCCAAGGCCGCCAAGGTCGGCGAGCTGGTGGCGGCCCGTGCGAAGAACGCGGGCATTTCCGGGGTCGTTTTCGACCACGGTGGCAACGGCTACCACGGTCGTATCGCGGCCCTGGCCGACGCCGCCCGTGAGGGCGGGTTGGAGTTCTAGAAGATGCACATTCGCGAGAACGGAAGGAACGCCTGATGCCGGGACGTACACGGCAATTCGGCGGCGGGCAGGGCGGTCAAGGCGGCCAGGGCGGTAACGACCGCGGCGACCGTCGCGACCGCAGGGACCGCCGCGACGGTGGCCGTGGCGGGGCCGGCCAGGAGAAGACCCCGCACCTCGAGCGCGTCGTCGCGATCAACCGCGTCGCCAAGGTCGTCAAGGGTGGTCGTCGCTTCAGCTTCACCGCGCTCGTCGTCGTCGGCGACGGTGACGGTCAGGTCGGCGTCGGCTACGGCAAGGCCAAGGAGGTGCCCGCGGCGATCGCCAAGGGCGTCGAGGAGGCGAAGAAGAACTTCTTCCGCGTGCCTCGGATCGCCGGCACCATCCCGCACCCGATCCAGGGTGAGGACGCCGCCGGTGTGGTGCTGCTGCGTCCGGCCAGCGCCGGTACCGGTGTCATCGCCGGTGGCCCGGTGCGTGCGGTGCTGGAGTGCGCGGGCGTGCACGACGTGCTGTCGAAGTCGCTCGGTAGCGACAACGCGATCAACATCGTGCACGCGACCGTGGCGGCTCTCAAGGGCCTGCAGCGTCCGGAGGAGGTGGCCGCTCGCCGTGGCCTGCCCCTCGAAGACGTGGCCCCGGCCCGGATGCTGCGCCAGCGTGCGGGACAGGGGGTCTGACGTGGCTCAGCTCAAGGTCACCCAGGTCAAGAGCAAGATCGGCACCAAGCAGAACCACCGGGACTCGCTGCGGACCCTCGGGCTGCACAAGATCCGGCAGTCCGTGGTTCGGGAGGACACTCCCGAGGTGCGTGGCCTGATCCACACGGTGCGTCACCTCGTGACCGTTGAGGAGGTCAAGGCATGACCGCCATCAAGATCCACAACCTGCGTCCCGCGCCCGGCGCCAAGCGCGACAAGATCCGCGTCGGCCGTGGTGAGGGTTCGAAGGGCAAGACCGCCGGTCGCGGCACGAAGGGCACCAAGGCCCGCAAGAACGTGCCCGCCGGTTTCGAGGGTGGGCAGATGCCCATCCACATGCGGCTGCCGAAGCTGCGTGGCTTCAAGAACCGTTTCCGCACCGAGTACCAGCCGGTGAACGTCGGCGACATCGCCCGCGTGTTCAGCGACGGTGGCACGGTATCGAAGGAGGACCTGGCCGCTCGCGGTCTGGTCCGCAAGGGCAAGCTCGTCAAGGTGCTCGGCAACGGTGACGTCAGCGTCAAGCTGGACATCACCGCCGACGCGTTCTCCAACTCCGCCAAGGAGAAGGTGGAGGCCGCGGGCGGCTCGATCACCAAGGCCTGAGTTTTCGCACGGGTGCCACAACGGCCCGCCGGGTTCGCCCGGCGGGCCGTTGTCGTGTTCGCGCCCGGGTGCCACGATCGGAGGATGACGGAGGGGGAGACCGCGGTAACCGAGCGCCGGAGCCAGTCGCCGGTGGTGCGCACGCGGCTGTTCGGTGCGGCGGCCGCGCTGGCCGCCGCCGTCCTCGCCGTCGTCGGCTCGTTCCTGCCGCTGGTCTCGGGTGAGCTGAGTCTCATGGGCGGCCCGGCGGCCCGGATCTCGGTGACCGGCTGGGAGGTCACGGCCGGTGGCGCGACGCCCTCGGCCGGACACGTCGCCGAGAACGGCATCCCGCTCACCATCGCGGCGGCCCTGCTCGGCATCGCCGTCCTGATGATCATCGCCGCGGCGCAGCGAGCCGCGCCCGCCGCCGTGGGCTTCGCGGCTCTGCTGGCCGGTTCGGTCGCCGCGGCGTTCCTGGTCGGTGTGCTGGCCACGGTCGCGGTGCAGGTGGTGAACCTGCGCGGCACGATCCAGGCCGCCGACGGGGCGAGCGCGGCCCTCGGTGCCGGATTCTGGCTCGTGCTCGCCGCGGGCGTGCTCGCGTCGGCCGCCGTCGTGCTGATCGCGTTGCCGGTGCGCGGAAATCGCCTCCCAGGTCCGCCCGGTGACTCCCCGGAGCGGTAAAGGTAGCCTGCGGTGCGGCCCGACCATGGGCGGCTGTTAGAGTCGGCAACACGCTTCGGGACAACTCTGTCTCGAGGCGCTCCTGGCTTGCGCCAGAATGATGTGTTCATGCCGGTAACTGCCGGCCAAGCCGATCGTCGGCGCCACCCGCCGGCGACGCCGAGGAGGTCCCCCGCGTGCTCAGCGCCTTCCGCTCGGCTCTTGCTACGCCGGACCTGCGCAAGAAGATCCTGTTCACGCTGATGATCGTGGCGGTGTACCGGATCGGTGCGGTCACGCCGGCGCCAGGGGTCTCATATCCCAACGTCCAGACGTGTGGGTCGCAGGCTGACTCTTCGGGCATCTATTCGCTGCTGAACCTGTTCAGCGGCGGTGCGCTCCTGCAGCTGTCGATCTTCTCGACCGGCATCATGCCCTACATCACGGCCAGCATCATCGTGCAGCTGCTCACCGTGGTGATCCCTCGTTTCGAGGAACTGAAGAAAGAGGGCCAGGCCGGTCAGAACAAGCTGACCCAGTACACCCGGTACCTGACGATCGCGCTGGCGATCCTGCAGGCCACCGGTGTGGTGGCGCTGGCCGACCGCGACCAGCTGTTCCCCGGCTGCAGCGTGTCGATCATCCCGGACAACAGCATCTGGTCGCTGGCCATCATCGTCATCACGATGACCGCCGGTACCGCCGTGATGATGTGGATGGGTGAGCTGATCACCGAGCGCGGCATCGGCAACGGCATGTCCATCCTGATCTTCCTGAACATCGCGGCGCGCATCCCGGCCGAGGGCATGAACATCCTCAAGGGCCAGGGTGGCCTGGTCTTCGCGCTCGTCTGCGTGTTCGGGCTGGTGATCATCGCCAGCGTCATCTTCGTCGAACAGGGCCAGCGCCGGATCCCGGTGCAGTACGCCAAGCGCATGATCGGGCGCCGGATGTACGGCGGCACCTCGACCTATCTGCCGATCAAGGTGAACCAGGCCGGCGTCATCCCGGTCATCTTCGGTTCCTCACTGCTGTACCTCCCGCAGTTGATCAGCCAGCTGGTCAACAGCTCGGGCTCCAACTCCGGTTGGTACGTGTTCCTGCAGAACTACGTGGTGAACCAGGGCAGCTGGGTGCACATCCTGCTGTACTTCGCCCTGATCATCTTCTTCACGTACTTCTACATCACGATCACGTTCAACGTGGACGAGCGTGCGGAGGAGATGAAGAAGTTCGGTGGCTTCATCCCGGGCATCCGTCCGGGACGCCCCACCGCGGAGTACCTGAGCTTCGTACTCGGCCGGATCACGCTGCCGGGGTCGATCTACCTCGGTATCGTGGCGATTCTGCCGAACTTCTTCCTTTCGATCACCCAGCAAGGGAACAACCAGAGCTTCCCGTTCGGCGGTACCGCCGTGCTGATCATGGTCGGTGTCGGACTGGACACCGTCAAGCAGATCGAAAGTCAGCTCATGCAGCGCAACTATGAAGGGTTCTTGCGATGACGCGCCTGGTTCTTGTCGGCCCGCCCGGAGCGGGGAAAGGTACGCAGGCGAAGGCGCTGTCGGAGAAACTCTCCATTCCGCACATCTCGACCGGCGACCTGTTCCGTGCCCACGCCGCCGAGCGCACGCCGCTCGGCGAGGAGGCCAAGCGCTACCTCGACTCGGGCAACCTGGTCCCGGACACCGTCACCAACGAGATGGTGCGTGAGCGGCTCGCCGAGAGCGACACCAAGGACGGCTTCCTGCTCGACGGTTTCCCGCGCAACACCAAGCAGGCCGAGGTGCTGGGCGGCCTGCTGGCCGAGTCGGGCACCAAGCTCGACGCGGTGATCCAGCTGGAGGTGCCCGAGGACGTCGTCGTCGGCAGGCTCCTCTCGCGTGGCCGCGACGACGACACCGAGGACGTCATCCGCACCCGCCAGCAGGTGTACGTGTCCGAGACGGCGCCGCTGCTGGAGTACTACCGCGACATCCTGATCACCGTCGACGGTGTCGGCGATGTCGACGAGGTGTCCTCGCGGGTGCTGACCGCGCTGCGCGAGCGCCGCTGAAGCCGAAGGCGTCGAAGGTTTGAAGCTGCTGCGACGGCGTAACTCGATCGAGCTCAAGACGCCGGTCGAGTTCGATGCGATGCGCGAGGCCGGCCTCGTCGTGGCCCGCGCGCTCGCGATGGTCCGCGAGACGGCCAAGCCGGGTGTGAGTACCGCGGACCTCGACGAGGTGGCGGAGCAGACGATCCGGGACGCCGGGGCGGTGCCCTCGTTCAAGGGCTACCACGGTTTCCCGGCGTCGATCTGCGCGTCGGTCAACGATCAGATCGTCCACGGCATCCCCGCCAGGACGACGGTCCTCGCCGACGGCGACCTGATCTCCGTCGACTGCGGCGCGATCCTCGACGGCTGGCACGGCGATTCGGCGGTCACGCTGGCCATCGGCGCCGTGTCCGACGGCGATCTCGCGCTGTCGGCGGCGACGAAGGCCGCGATGTGGGCCGGCATCGAGGCCGCCGTGCCCGGTGCGAGGCTCACCGACATCTCCTACGCGGTGCAGTGCGCCGCCGAGGCCGCCGGCAACGCCGACGGCATCACCTACGGGCAGATCGTCGAGTACGGCGGGCACGGCATCGGGCGCGAGATGCACATGGATCCGTTCCTGCCCAACGTCGGCAAGCCGGGCAAGGGCCCCCGGCTGGAGGTCGGCATGGCACTGGCCATCGAACCCATGCTGACCAGCGGTTCCGGCGAGACCGTCGAGCTGGAGGACGGCTGGACAGTGGTCACCGCGGACGGCTCGCGGGCCGCGCACTGGGAGCACACCGTCGCCATCACCGCGGACGGCCCTCGGGTCCTCACCGACCCGGGAACGGCCTGAGTCGCTCGTTCGTTTACCACACGTCCCCCCGGTGTGCAGGGCACGACACGGCGTGCGTAAACTGTCTAGTCGGCGTATGTGGCACGCCGGGTCCAGCATGCATTTGTGAGTTTTGGAGCCGGGGTGACGCGTGTGCCGGCACCACCAAGGCAGGCATAACGGTGCTCAACCAGATCACGAAACGCGGAGGACATGGCTAAGAAGGACGGGGCCATCGAGGTCGAGGGTCGCGTGGTCGAGCCACTCCCCAACGCGATGTTCCGAGTCGAGTTGGAGAACGGCCACAAGGTCCTGGCACACATCAGTGGCAAGATGCGGCAGCACTACATCCGCATCCTGCCGGAAGACCGGGTCGTCGTGGAGCTTTCGCCCTACGACCTGTCCCGCGGTCGCATTGTCTACCGTTACAAGTGATCACGGCGAGTAGCGCATAACGGAAGCAGGATGACGTGAAGGTTCAGCCGAGCGTCAAGAAGATCTGCGACAAGTGCAAGGTGATCCGCCGTCACGGCCGGATCATGGTGATCTGCGAGAACCTGCGTCACAAGCAGCGTCAGGGCTGATCGCCTGCACTCCGCGCAGAGCGGATTGACAGCGACAAACCTCCCCGCACCTGCCGGGTCGTTCACGCGGCCCGGACCCACCCCCGGACTCCAGGCCGGGGCCGGGACACCGTCCGTGCAAGCGGACGGGATCGAAGAGTCGGTCCCGGGACCGGGCGGGGAGCAAACCTGGAGCGACATACACGACGAAGGAGCTTGAAGCCGTCATGGCACGACTCTTGGGCGTGGATCTCCCCCGCGAGAAGCGGTTGGAGATCGCGCTTACTTACATCTACGGCGTCGGCCGTACCCGCTCCAAGGAGAGCATCGCGGCGACCGGTCTCAACCCGGACACCCGGGTTCGCGACCTGTCCGACGAGGACGTCGCCAAGCTGCGTGAATACATCGAAGAGAACTTCAAGGTCGAGGGTGACCTCCGCCGCGAGGTGAACGCCGACATCCGGCGCAAGATCGAGATCGGCTGCTACGAGGGCCTGCGGTGGCGCCGCGGTCTGCCCGTCCGCGGTCAGCGGACCAAGACCAACGCCCGTACCCGCAAGGGCCCGAAGAAGACGGTCGCCGGCAAGAAGAAGGCTGGCAAGAAGTGAGCGTCCAGGGCAAGAAGGTCGTGCGGATGGGCGGCGGTCAGCGCCTCGTCCGCAACACGTGCGTATCCCCGAAGGCTCTGTATGCCCGCCCGATGGCCCTGCGCCAGCTCTACACCGACGCCGGTTCGCTGATCCGGCGCGGCAACGAGGAAGCGCGCAACGCGGCCGCCGAGCAGTCCGAGAACTCGCGCTAAGGAGAATCACCCCCACATGCCACCCAAGTCTCGTACCTCCGGGGCCAAGAAGGTCCGGAGGAAGGAAAAGAAGAACGTGGCCCACGGCCACGCCCACATCAAGAGCACGTTCAACAACACGATCGTGTCCATCACCGACCCGACCGGTGCGGTGATCTCGTGGGCGTCCTCGGGTCACGTCGGGTTCAAGGGCTCCCGTAAGTCCACCCCGTTCGCCGCCCAGATGGCCGCCGAGAACGCCGCCCGCAAGGCCGCCGAGCACGGCATGAAGAAGGTCGACGTGTTCGTGAAGGGCCCGGGTTCGGGTCGCGAAACGGCGATCCGCTCGCTGCAGGCCGCCGGTCTCGAGGTCGGCACCATCCAGGACGTGACCCCGCAGCCGCACAACGGTTGCCGCCCGCCCAAGCGGCGCCGGGTCTGAGGAACGGGGAGGAGTAAGAACACATGGCTCGCTACACCGGCCCCGCGACTCGTATCTCGCGGCGTCTCAAGACCGACCTCATCGGGGGCGACCAGGCTTTCGAGCGCCGCCCCTACCCGCCCGGCCAGCACGGCCGTGGCCGGGTCAAGGAGAGCGAATACCTGCTCCAGCTGCAGGAGAAGCAGAAGGCTCGCCACACCTACGGCATCCTCGAGCGGCAGTTCAGCCGCTACTACAAGGAAGCCGCGCGCCGTCAGGGCAAGACCGGTGAGAACCTGCTGCAGATCCTCGAGTCCCGGCTGGACAACGTGATCTACCGCGCCGGTATCGCGCGTACCCGCCGCCAGGCTCGTCAGCTGGTCAGCCACGGGCACTTCCTGGTCAACGGCCAGAAGGTGAACATCCCCAGCTACCAGGTGTCCAAGTGGGACATCGTCGACGTGCGCCCCAAGTCGTCGGGCATGCTGCCGTTCGTCGCCGCCAAGGAGGCGTTCGGCGACCGCCCGATCCCGGCCTGGCTGCAGGTCGTTCCGTCGAACCTGCGGGTTCTGGTGCACCAGCTCCCCGAGCGGGCCCAGATCGAGGTTCCGGTCCAGGAACAACTGATCGTCGAGTTCTACTCGAAGTGATCGACGGCGGCGGCGCGTCCCATGCGCGCCGCCGCATCGCCACCCCTTTCGGCGTCATATGGCGGGCGCCGGCAGGAAAGGAAGAAAGAAAGTGCTGATTTCCCAGCGACCGGCCCTCGGCGAGGAGCCGATCAACGAGACCCGGTCCCGGTTCACGATCGAGCCGCTGGAGCCCGGCTTCGGCTACACGCTCGGCAACTCGCTGCGGCGCACGCTGCTGTCGTCCATTCCGGGCGCGGCGGTCACGAGCATCCGCATCGACGGTGTCCTGCACGAGTTCACCACCGTCCCCGGGGTGAAGGAAGACGTCACCGACATCATCCTCAACCTCAAGGAACTGGTCGTGTCCTCGGAGGAGGACGAGCCGGTCACCATGTACCTGCGCAAGCAGGGCCCTGGTGAGGTCACCGCGGCGGACATCGTGCCGCCGGCCGGTGTCACCGTGCACAACCCGGATCTGCACATCGCCTCGCTGAACGGCAAGGGCAAGCTGGAGATCGAGCTGGTCGTCGAGCGTGGCCGTGGTTACGTGCCCGCGCTGCAGAACAAGCAGGCCGGCGCCGAGATCGGCCGGATCCCGGTCGACTCGATCTACTCGCCGGTGCTCAAGGTCACCTACAAGGTCGAGGCGACCCGTGTCGAGCAGCGCACCGACTTCGACAAGCTGATCCTGGACGTCGAGACCAAGCCGTCGATCACGCCGCGTGACGCGGTCGCGTCGGCCGGTAAGACGCTGGTGGAGCTGTTCGGTCTCGCTCGCGAGCTGAACGTCGACGCCGAGGGCATCGAGATCGGCCCCTCGCCGCAGGAGGCGGACACCATCGCCGCCTACGCGATGCCGATCGAGGACCTGGACCTCACCGTCCGGTCGTACAACTGCCTCAAGCGCGAAGGCATCCACACCGTTGGCGAACTCGTTTCGCGCAGCGAGGCGGACCTGCTCGACATCCGCAACTTCGGCGCCAAGTCGATCGACGAGGTCAAGCTGAAGCTGGTCGGGCTCGGCCTTGCGCTGAAGGACAGCCCGCCCGGGTTCGACCCGACGGCCGCCGCCGCCAGCTACGACGGCGAGGGCTGGTCCTCGGAGAGTGTCGACGGTATTTCGGACGCTGGCCACGACGACGGCCAGGACTACGCAGAGACGGAGCAGCTGTAGGCCGGATGTCCACTGTGGATATTCCATAGTGGACCGCGGTCGTCGGCTGTGAAGCTGAACGAGGAGTAGCAATGCCCACCCCCACGAAGGGCCCCCGTCTCGGTGGATCGCCGGCCCACGAGCGGTTGATGCTGGCGAACCTGGCCACGTCGCTGTTCGAGCACGGCAAGATCACCACCACCGAGGCCAAGGCCCGCCGGATGCGCCCGCTCGCCGAGAAGCTGATCACCAAGGCCAAGCGCGGCGACCTGCACAACCGGCGCCAGATCCAGCGCGTCATCCGTGACAAGGACGTGGTGCACAAGCTGATCGCCGAGATCGGCCCGCACTTCGCCGACCGTAACGGCGGCTACGTCCGGATCACCAAGACGCTGCCGCGCAAGGGCGACAACGCCCCGATGGCGGTCATCGAGCTGGTGGCGGAGAAGACGGTGACCTCCGAGGCCGAGAAGGCTCGTGGCACGAAGTTCGCGAAGGACTCCGCGCCCGCCGCCGACACCACGGCCGAGGAGACCAAGGCCGAGGCCGCCGAGGAGGCTGCCGAGGACCAGGACACCGAGGCGCCCGAGTCGGCGACCACGGAAGCCGCCGAGGCCCCCGCGGAGGGTGCTGACGAGGCCACCGCCGACGAGTCCAAGAAGGACGAGTCCTGACGGTCGATTCGCCGAATGAGCCCGCTTCTCCCGCTCGGGAGGGCGGGCTCATTCGTCTGCGCCTCGACGTCAGCTACGACGGCACGGACTTCTCCGGCTGGGCGCGCCAGCCGGACCGGCGCACGGTGCAGGGCCTGCTGGAGGACGCGCTCGCGAAACAGCCGCCCGGCGCCTCGGTGCCGGCTTCGGTGGTAGTGGCGGGGCGCACCGACGCCGGGGTGCACGCCACCGGGCAGGTCGTGCACGTCGACGTCGTCCCGCTGTCGGTGCCGCGCGGGCGGATGCCGGTGGACGAGCACGGCATCCCGGATCTCGAGCGCATGTGCCGTCGCTGGAACCGGTTCCTCCCGGGCGACGTGCGGGTGCTGCGCGCGCGGATCGCGCCGCCCGGGTTCGACGCGCGGTTCTCCGCCGTGCGGCGGCACTATTCGTACCGGGTCTCGGACGCGCCGTGGGGTGTGGATCCGTTGCTGCGCAGGGATGTTCTCGGCTGGGCCCGCCCGCTGGCGGTGGAGGCGATGAACGAGGCGTCCGCGCGACTGCTGGGGCTGAAGGACTTCGCCGCGTTCTGCAAGCAACGCGAGGGCAGCACGACGATCCGCGAACTGCAGCGCTTCACCTGGCACCGCTTGTCGGAACACGTGGTGGAGGCGCGCGTGTCGGCGGATGCGTTCTGTCACTCGATGGTGCGCAGTCTCGTGGGTGCCGTGCTGCTCGTGGGGGACGGGCGCCAACCGGTCGGGTGGCCCGCCGAGGTGCTGCGCTCCGGGATTCGCGACGGTGCGGTCGCCCCGGCTCATGGCCTGACTCTGACGGCGGTCGACTATCCCGCCGACGAGGAGCTCGCACAGCGCGCCGAGCAGACCCGCGCGGTACGCCAGAGCCCGTCCTGAAATCGCCTCAGCGATATGTCCACAAATTGGGGATAACTCGAAAGCCTGTGGATAACTCAAAAACCCCCAGGTGAGAGCCACCCGGGGGTCTTCGAGTTGTCCACAGGTCAGTCCCCGCGGCGTACCGGGCCCAGCAGCTGCTGTTCCTTCTGGGTGGTGACCAGGCGCAGTGGGCGCCACAGGTTCGCGCCCAGCGCGACCACCTGATCGTCCTTGAGTGTGGTCAGCTGCCGCATCATCTGCGGCGGCAACCGCCAGATCCGCGCGGCCAGCTCGGCCTGCCCGACCGGCAGCCGCTGCATCAGCACGATGTCCGCGGCGTTGGCGATGGTCGTGGCCTGCGGGTGCAGGTAGGGCAGCACGTACACCGTCGTCTGCCACGGCGACCGCGGCGGGAACAGGTCCTGCGGGGTCGGGCCACCGTCGGTGACGACGAGCAGCGGCGCGTCCTCCGACGGCCGCGGCAGCTCCACCGGCGACAGGCGGCGGATCTGCACCAGCGGCGAGGGACGGCCGTCGGGCTGCGTGCCCGCGGCCCTCGGCAGCACCTGCCACGCGGCGGGGCGCCCGGTCGCGATGACGACCCACGCGCCGACCGCCATCGCCCGCAGCGCCACCTGGCGAGCCAGGAAGAGCCCGCCCACGAGCACGATCCTGGTGGGCATCGAGCGCAGCGCGGAGATCGTCAGCGGTTCGCCCTTGAGGCCGGAACCCACCACGATCCCGCCGCGGTCCCCGGACGGGCTGATCGCGTCCAGCAGCGCCGGGTCCACTGTGAACTCCGGCGCGACCCCGTTGTTCTGGCCGGGATCCCTCAGACGCAGGCTCATGCCGTCCCTCCCATCGGCAAGGTCGCGGCGAGCCCGTCGATCTGCAGGCCCCGCAGCGGGGTCAGCGACACGTTCACCCGATCGGCCAGATTGGACAGTCGCTCGTCGGCGGCGTCCAGCTCACGCGGGTTGCGCGCGCTCATCCGCACCACACCGCGCAGCCCGATCTGGCCCTCGTCGTCGGACGGGGAGATCGACAGCGCGATCGTGGCCGACAGCGCCCGCACACTCGTGAGCGCGTTCAGGCTGCTGGTGATCTTGCCCTTCGGCCAGCTGGTGATCGCGTAGCTGGCGTGCCCGATGCCGGCGGCGGTGACGCTCGTCCAGTGCTCCTTCATGCTCACCCGCTGGCTGTTGCCGGCGACCGCGGTCAGCTCGGCGGCCGAGAGCCCGGCGCGCAGCAGCTCGTCCGGGGACAGCGGACGCGTCGGCACGCCACGGGATTCGAGCGCGTTGCGCACCCGGGACAGCGCGCCGATCAGCGCACGGTGCGCGCCGACGACACCGCCGCCACGCTCCCGGACGGCCGTCGGGCAGCGGCGCGGGTCCAGCCTGATCGCGACCCACGTGGTGCGGCGCGCCGCGGCGGGCAGCGGACCGAGCACCTCCATGTACGAGCTGAGCGCGGGCGATTCCGCCGGAAGTGCCGCGCTGCCGGGGTAGGTGTGCCAGATGACCTGGATCGAGTCGAGCACCACGCCGCGGTCCTCGAGGCACGGCCCCAGCGCGGACAGCGGAAGGCTGGGCGCGCCGCCGGCCTGCGTGATCAGTGCCGGCGTGGGCTCGACCAGCAGGACCGCGGTCCAGGTTCCGTCGTGCCAGGCCAGGCCGACCTGCTGCCGCTCGTGATCGATGCTGTGCGCGACGACGAGGTCCGGCACGACAAGACGCAGCAGGCTGACGCGTGCGTCCTCGGGCCCGGTGACGGACTCGTCGGCAGGCGGCTCCGCGCTGGGCGGCGGCGGAGAGACCACGCGATCGTGTGACCGGGTCGAGTAGCGCAGGGTAAGTCCAACCCATTGGGTGAACCACTTGCCACGCCAGCGGATGATCGCGATCAGTAACGCGATGACCAGAACGCCGATGCCTACGTAGAGCATCACCTTGGACTGGTTGATCGCGAGGAGGATCAACCCGATCGCGAGGCCGACCTCGAGTACGACCAGGTTGACCACGGGCAGCGGACCGAGACTCGACCCGAGCGTGCGACGACGTGCCGGGGGAGCGATCGGTGCGGGCGCCGCACCGGAAGGCTGCGCGGCGGGTCCACCGGGTCCACCCGGACCGCCGGGACCACCGCCACCGGGACCACCGGGTCCACCCGGACCGCCACCGCCAGGACCCCCAGGTCCTCCGGGACCCCCAGGTCCGCCGCCCGCGGGGCCACCGGGGCCGCCACGATTGGGGCCACCGGGACCACCGGGCCCACCCGGGCCCACCGGCCCACCGGGACCACCCGGCACGCCGGGTGCGCGTGGCGGCATCGGCGGCGGGTTGCCGCCCGGTTGTCCTTGCCGAGATGGCGGACCCGCCGGGCGCCTGGGTGGCGGCGAGCCGGGTGGCCCGCCCGGTCGTGGAGGCGTGGTGACGGACATCCGCGCTCTCTCTTCCCCTCGTCGTGCTGCTCTACCGAAAGCCGGTTAGCGAGGACCTGACCCTAGCCCACCCGTCAGCCCATCACCGCCCTCAACGGACGTGCTGCGTGCGGACGGCCCGGCCCCAGTTGGTCGAAACCCGCACCAGTACGGTTCTCGTACGGTTATCCTGCGGAACCGTACCGCGACTCGGGGAGCTGTAGGTCCAGAATGCCGTCAACACCGACAACCAAATCTCAGGTGCAGGCGTATCGGTTCGTGCTGCGCCGCATGCAATCCGCGCTGGTCCGGCGCGATTCGGTCATGCTGCACGATCCAATGCGCACCCATGGCCGGGCCACGGCCGTCGGTGTGATCCTCGGAGTGCTGGGCCTGCTCGGGTTCGTCATTTACGGCCTGATCAGCCCGTCGCCGTCGGTTCCGGATTCCGGGATCGTGATCGGGAAGGAGTCCGGGACCATCTACGTCGTCTCGGGCAATCCCAAATCGCTGACGCCGACGTTCAATCTCGCCTCCGCGAGGCTGATGCTCATGCAGAACGGCGGCGCCGGCGGACAACAGGGTGTCGCGGAGCCGACCGTCGTGCCGGACGACGCGCTCAAGGGCATTCCGCACAACCGGCGAACGGGCATTGTGGACGGTCCGCAGCTGCTGCCCACGGCGAGCCAGCGAATCTCGGACGACTGGGGTGTCTGCGACCAGCTGATGATCAACAAGAACCTGCCGACCGCGTCGCAGCTGGCTTCGGCCGCGACCGAGACGACGGTGTTCGCGGGCGTGCCAGACCTCGGGGCCGAGCTCGGGCTGAACTCGGCCGTGCTCGCGCGGGCCGACAACGGCAAGTACTACCTGATCTACCGGCTCGCCAGTAACCCGAACAACCCCAACGCCAACACCGTGCGGGCCGAAGTGGACCCGAACGAGCAGGCCGTGGCCTCGACCTTCGGGCTCAACGGCGCGCCACAGTGGCACATCTCGATCGGCCTGCTCAACGCGATCCCGCAGGTGGCCCCGCTGGCGCCGCCGACGCTGCCCAACTTCGGTGGCACGTCGGGCTTCCAGGCCCTGCAGGGCGAGGGCCTGAAGAACGGTTCGGTGTTCGCGGTGAACAGCGTGACCGGCAGCCGGGACGTCTTCGTGGTGCTGCCGAACGGGATTCAGAAGGTCGCGCCCGCCGTCGGTGACCTGATCCGTGCCGCGCAGTCGGGCAGCAAGCAGATCCCGCAGGTGAGCCCGAACGAGATCAACAACATCCGGCAGATCCAGCCGAACGACGCGGACGCGCTGCCGGTGAGCACGATGCCCTCGATCGTGCCGACGATCCTGGACCCGCTCAACTTCCCGACGATGTGCCTGGGCTGGAACATTGTGGACAACAAGCCGCACACGGTCGTCTCGGTCGGCTCGGCGCTGCCCACGCCGAAGGACGCCAAGCTCATCGACATCGGCAAGGCCGGTCCGGACGGGCTGAAGATCGATCACTTCTACATGCCGCCGGGGCACGGGGCGGTCGTGCAGTCCGCCACCTCGGCCGACTCCTTCGGCAAGGGCCCGATCAGCCTCGTGTCCGACAGCGGGCTGCGGTACGGCATCCCGGACGCGAACACGGCCAAGGCGCTGGGACTGGACAACATGCGGCCCGCGCCGACCGAGATCATCTCGCTGCTGCCGACAGGCACGTCGCTGAACCCGACCGATGCCCGCAGGAGCTACGACGACATCCCGGTGGACCCGAGGGCGGGGACCTACCCCTCGGTCCAGCCCTCGGCTCAGGCCGGTTCGTCGGGCAACTGAAGCGTCACAAAGGAGAACGCCCCGGGAGATCCCGGGGCGTTCGCCTTTGCGGTGTCTACTTCGGACCGAGATCCTCGGCTCAGGCGTGCCGGTTCCGGCGGATCGTGTGCATCACGAACAGCGTGATCAGCAGGACCAGCAGCCCGCCACCGGTGCCGCCGAGAGCCACGATGACCGGCGCCCAGTCGCGGTGCGCCGCGGGCGGCAGGCCCGACGGGAGCTGCTCGTCCTTCGCGGCGGGGATGCCTTCTTCCTCCGGCACGATGGCCGACAGGGCCGCGACGGGGTTGACCACGCCGTGGCCGATGTAGTTGTCCCGCCCGCCGGGCGCACCGGGGTGCTGGGCCGTGGCTTCGATGCGGTGCATCACCTGCTGCGCGTTCAGGCCCGGGAACTGTGCCCGCACCAGCGCGACCAGACCGGTCACGTACGGCGCGGCGAAGCTGGTGCCCTGGATGGGCTGCAGGTTCCCGCCCTCGACGACCTGGTTGGCCAGCGCCGTGCTCGCCGGCTGCGACGGGTCCAGCGACGTGATGTTGGTGCCCGGCGCCGCGACGCTCACCCACGGGCCGTGCACGCTGAAGTTCGCGACCCCGCCCGTCTCGTCGACGGCGGCGACCGAGAGCACGTCGTCGGAGAACCACGGCGGGCTCACGATCGACTGCGGCTTGTTCGGGTTGGGCTGGTCGTTCTGCTTGCAACTGTCGGACACGTTGCCCGCGGCGGCCACGACCACGATGTTCTTCACGTGCACCGCGTAGTGGATCGCCGCCTGCAGGGCCTGTTCCTGCGGGCTGATCGTGCCGGTCGACTGGCGGCAGTTGTCGACCGACATGTTGATCACGCTGACGTCGCCGCGGTCGGCGGCCCGGCGCACGGCCTTCGCCAGCGTCGTCAGGTTCCCGGCGCCGTCGCCCTGCTGCCTGCTGCCCTTGCCGCTCTGGCTGGAGGAACCGCCGTTGGCGGGCCCGTAGTTCTGGCTGGACTGCCGGATCGACACGATCTGGGTGTCCGGTGCGACGCCCTTGAACCCGATGTCGGCCGGGGTGTTCGCCGCGATGATGCCCGCGACCTCGGTGCCGTGCCCGTCACAGTCCTCGAGGCCGTTGTTGGGCGGGTTGACGTAGTCCCCGCCGCCGATCACGGGATGCTTGAAGTACGGGTGGTTGGTGACGCCGGTGTCGATCACGGCGACGGTCTTGTTGCCGCCGATCGTGCCGGTTTTGGCCAGTGCCAGCCGTTGTGCCTCCTCGATCTGGAGGTAGGTCTGGCCCCACGGCTTGTCCCGGAGGACGAGGTTGTTGTTCAGGTCGCGCTGAACGCATTCGGTGTTCTTCTTGTACGCCTGGTCCGGCTGCCCGTCATCGGAGGGCGGCGATCCCGACGACGGCGGCGGGTAGGCGTAGTAGAGACCGGAGTCGTCGTCGGTCGTCTGCGCCCACGCGCCTGCCGGGCTCATGGTGCCCAGCGCCGCGGCGAGCACGACGACCGCTGTCCTCCCGGGAACCCCCAGCTTGCGCACGTGTGCGCCCTTTCTTCCGGATACCGGGCCCATCAGCCGAACGAGATGTGGCGCAGCGTGCCGTACAGGTCCATCACGGCCAGCGCGAGCGGCAGCACCGTCGCGATGCAGACGGCCTCGAAGATCTCCACGGTGCGGCGCAACGGCGGCGAGAAGCGCTGGTTCGGGAACACCACGCCGACCACGAGCGATCCGGCGGCGACGATGACCAGTGCCGCGAACACCCACAGCAGACGGCCCGTCGTGCCCTGCGAGGACAGCCAGCCGATCAGGATTCCGCCACCGGCGACCATGCCGGTGGTCAGCAGCGCGACCGCCTGCGCGCCGTTGGCGTAGGAACGGGCGCGCAACAGCAGCACGAGCGTGGCGACGACGCCGGTGATGATTCCGAACGCACCCGGCGCGGTGGCCGTGATGATGGCGGCGATCGCGGTGGCGCTGCCGCAGCCGATCAGCAGGCCCGTCATGTAGTTGTGCGCGACGGCGGTGCGGCGCTCGATGACCGCGTAGTCCGGATAGGACGTGTCCTCTTTGAGCTCCTCCGCGGTGCCCGGCACGTTCGGCAGCGGCAGTTTCGCCAGCCAGATCGTCGCCCTCGGCAGCATCGAGATCGCGGCGAGGGAGAACGCCACGGTGCCCGCCGCGATGCCCGCTGCCGGGTGCGCGATCAGGGTGGCGACGGTGAAGGCGAGCACGCCGATCACGCCGGCGGTGGCCGCCGCGATGAACGTCGTGATACCCGAGCCCATGATCATGATCGCCGCGGCGGCGACGATAACCACGAGGCCGCTGCCGAGCAGCAGGTTGGCGCGCACCGTCAGGCCGGGCACGGCGTAGAAGCCCGCGACGAACGCGAACGGCAGCCCGCCCGCGGCGGCGATCACCACACCGGTGGCCTCGGCCTGGTAGCCCTTGACGAGGGTGGCGCCGACGGCGACGCACGCGATCGCGGCGACACCGGCGGTCAGCGCCGCGGCCAGCCCGTTGCCTCCGAACAGCGGACCGCCCGTGAACAGCGCGACCGCGGCGACGAACAGCCCGAGCCCGCCCGCGATGTGCCCGATCCGGTTGGCCGTCTCCTTGGTCCACGGCCGGAAGCTGTCCGGGTCGGCGTCGGCGATGGCGTCCACGACGTCGTCGTACAGCGGGGGTGGCGGGTTCTCGTTGCGCCGGCGCAGCTGCAGCAGCTCGCCGTCGACGACGCCGAGCGAGGCCAGCGTGCGGCTCGGGTCCAGCGGCGAGTCGCCGAGTTTGGCCAGCGACCAGCCGCCGTGCCGTGCGCCGCCGTCCGGCGACGCCTCGTTCGCCATGTCCAGCAGCATCGGCAGCAGATCCGCGACCGCGATGTCCGCCGGCAGAGCGACGTCGATTCTGGTGCGCGGGGCCACCACGGTCACCCTGCTGAATACCGTCGTGCCGGTTGCCACCTGCGTGCCCCCTAAGTAAGAAAATGCTGCGGGCTACTTATACCTAATCAGCGGCCCCGCGGCATCGCCTGCCCATCGTTCGCGCCCGCCGAGGTTGTCCGAAACTGTCCGAAAGTGTCGGTGGGCCGCCCTAGTATTAACGAACCTGGGGTCGCCATGGGGTGGTTTCGCCGCAGAACGCGTGCGGGTTGTCCGGTCTTGCCTCGCGGACAGGCGGTGATTCGCTAACGTGGGGGCGGCCCTGGGCCAGCCAGTCGGTCCGGGCGTCGAGTCGAAGAGGGGTCCCACGCTTGAGCACGCTGCAGTTCAAGAAAACGCCGCGACTGGCCGCACCGCGCCCACCGGGTGGAGAGGTGCATCTCGAGCCGCCGCCCGAGGTCCCGCGCACGATCCCCGGCAGCATCGTGCAGAAGATGATGCCCGTGGTCATGATCGTGGCCACGCTCGGCATGGTCACCGTGATGTTCACCAGCGGCGGTTCGGCGGCGCGCAACCCGCTCACGATGATGTTCCCGCTGATGATGCTCATGTCCATGGGCGGCATGTTCGCCGGTGGCGGCCGCGGCGGCGGGCAGAAGAAAGCGGAGATGAACGAGGACCGCAAGGACTACCTGCGGTACCTGGGTCAGATGCGTGAACGGGCCCGTGAGGCGATGGCCGATCAGCGGGCCGCGCTGGAGTGGGTGCACCCCGATCCCCAGGCGTTGTGGTCGCTGGCGGCGAGCCGCCGGATGTGGGAGCGCCGCCAGAACGATCAGGACTTCCTCCACCTGCGGGTCGGCCGCAGCTCGCACCGGCTGGCAACGCGACTCGTGCCGCCGCAGACCGGCCCGGTCGACGAGCTGGAGCCGATCGCGACGCTGGCGCTGCGCCGGTTCGTGCGGGCGCACTCGATCGTGCCGGATCTGCCCACGCAGATCACGCTGCGCGGGTTCGCCGCGGTCAGCCTGCAGGGTGAGCGTGAGCTGACGCGTGGTCTGACCCGGGCGATGCTGGCGCAGCTGGTCACGTTCCACAGCTGTGACGACGTGCTGATCGCGGTGGCGACGGCGGGCCGGGCGAAGGCCGAGTGGGAATGGGCGAAGTGGCTGCCGCACGTGCAGCATCCGGAGCTGGCCGACGGTATCGGGCAGTTGCGGATGATGGCGGGTTCGCTGCAGCAGATCGAGAACTGGCTGGATGCCGAGCTGCGGGACCGGCCACGGTTCTCGCGTAACGCGACGCCGAGCCCGGACCAGCCGCATGTCGTGATCATCATCGATGACGCGGAGGTCACCCGGGAAGAGCAGATTATCCTGGAGGAGGGTCTGGTCGGCGTCACGCTGATCGACCTGTCCGACTCGCTGGGCAACCTGGCCGCCCGCCGCGGTCTGCGGCTGGTGGTCGAGCCGGACCGGGTCGGTGCGCGCAGCGGTGGCGGTATCGAGTGGTTCGGCAAGCCGGACTTCCTGTCCGTTGTGGAGGCCGAGGCGCTGTCCCGCAAGATCTCGCCGTTCCGGGTGGGGTCGGCGGCGCAGGAGGCCACCGAGGACGAACCTCTGCTGTCCAACCCGACGCTGCTGGAGCTGCTGGGCATCCCGGGCGATCCGATGACCTTCGACGTGCAGCAGGCGTGGCGGCCGCGCCCGATCCGGGACCGCTACCGGGTGCCGTTCGGGGTGGGCGAGTACGGGCAGGCGGTGGAGCTGGACATCAAGGAAGCCGCGGCGGAGGGCATGGGCCCGCACGGGCTGTGCATCGGCGCCACCGGTTCCGGTAAGTCGGAGTTCCTGCGCACGCTGGTGCTGGGCCTTCTGGCCACGCACTCGTCGACCGCGCTGAACATGATCCTGGTGGACTTCAAGGGTGGTGCGACGTTCCTCGGGCTGGACAAGGCGCCGCACGTCGCGGCCACGATCACCAACCTGGCCGGGGACCTGACGCTGGTCGACCGGATGAAGGACGCCATCGCCGGTGAGGTGGCCCGCCGCCAGGAAGTCCTGGCCAAGGGCAACTACAAGAACGTGTGGGACTACGAGAAGGCGCGGGAGAACGGGGCCGACCTCGACCCGCTGCCCGCGTTGTTCATCTGCATCGACGAGTTCTCCGAGATGCTCACGGCCAAGCCGGACTTCATCGACATCTTCCTGCAGATCGGCCGTGTCGGCCGGTCGCTGCAGATGCACATGCTGCTCGCGTCGCAGCGGCTGGAAGAGGGCAAGCTGCGTGGTCTGGACACGTTCCTGTCCTACCGGATCGGGTTGAAGACGTTCTCCGCGGCGGAATCGCGGGCGGCGATCGGGGTGCCGGACGCGTTCGAACTGCCGCCGATCCCGGGTTCGGGGTATCTCTCGACCCAGGGCGCGGGCCTGGTCCGGTTCAAGGCCTCCTATGTGTCCGGTCCCTACCGTCCGGCGGGGATGAAGGCCGCCGGGCCGGTGGCCAACGTGGTCCGGGCGGACAAGCGGCCGCAGCTGTTCGTGCCGGACTTCGTGGAACTGCCGCCCGAACCGGCGCCCGAACCCGAGCCCGTGGCCGCGGCGCCCGCCAAGGACGAGGAGGAGGGCACCGAACCGACCGAGCTCGAGGTGATCGTCGACCGGTTGATCGGGCAGGGCCCGCCGGCGCACGAGGTGTGGCTGCCGCCGCTGGACGAGCCGAACTCGCTGGACACCCTGCTGCCCAACCTCAACCCCACCGAGGACCGCGGTCTCTCGCCGGTCGGGTTCTTCGGCAACGGCAAGCTGCAGGTGCCGATCGGGATCGTGGACCGGCCCTTCGAGCAGCGCCGCGACCCGCTGTGGGCGGACTTCTCCGGTGCGGCCGGGCACGGTGTCGTCGTCGGTGGCCCGCAGTCGGGTAAGTCGACGCTGCTGCGCACGTTGATCATGTCGATGGCGTTGTCCAACACCCCGGAGGAGGCGCAGTTCTACTGCATCGACCTCGGTGGTGGCACCCTGGCCGGGCTGTCGGAGCTGCCGCACGTCGGTGGTGTCGCGGTGGCCCGCCGCGAGCCGGACAAGGCGCGGCGGATCGTGGCCGAGCTCAACACCCTCGCCAACGAGCGGGAAGGCCGGTTCGGGGCGATGGGCATCGACTCGATGGCCGACTTCCGCAACCGCAAGCGGCGCGGTGAAATCACCGCCGAGCAGGACCCGTTCGGGGACGCCTTCCTGATCGTGGACGGGTGGCGGGCGATCCGCGACGACTTCGAGGAGCTGGAGCCACAGATCACGGCACTGGCGCAGCGCGGTCTCGCCTACGGCGTGCACGTGATCATCTCGGCCAGCCGGTGGGCGGACATCCGCCCGGCGATCAAGGACATGCTGGGTACCCGGTTCGAGCTGCGCCTGGGTGACCCGAGTGAGTCCGATATCGACCGTCGTACCGCGGTCAACGTGCCTGAAGGCCGCCCCGGTCGCGGGTTGACCCGTGACCGGCTGCACATGCTGACCGGTCTGCCCCGTATCGACGGATCGAGCAGCACCGAGGACGTCGCCGCCGGGGTCGCCGACGCGGTCGCCAAGGTCAAGGCCGCGTGGCAGGGCCGGATCGCGCCGCAGGTGCGGCTGCTGCCCGAGATGGTCGGCTATGACGAGGTGCTGTCGATGGACAAACAGCGCCACACCAAGCTCGTCCCGATCGGTATCAACGAGGACGAGCTGGCGCCGGTGTACCTCGATTTCGAAGCCGACCCGCACTTCATCGCCTTCGCCGACGGCGAGTCCGGCAAGACGAACCTGCTGCGGCAGATCGCGCGCGGCATCACCGAGCGCTACACCGCCAAGGAAGCCGTCATCGTGCTGGTCGACTACCGGCGCACCATGCTCGGCTTCGTCGAGGGCGCGCACCTGCTCGGCTACGCCGTGTCGTCCAACCAGCTCGACGGCATGATCAAGGACATCCACGGGTCCATGACCCGTCGGCTGCCCGGCCCCGACGTCACCCAGGACCAGCTGCGTAACCGGTCCTGGTGGAAGGGCCCGGAACTGTTCGTCATCGTCGACGACTACGACCTGGTCGCCACCCAGTCCTCCAACCCGCTCAAACCCCTGTCGGAATTCCTGGCCCAGGCCAAGGACGTCGGCCTGCACGTGATCGTGGCGCGCCGCACCGGTGGCGCGTCCCGGGCCTCCTACGACCCGATCATCGGCAAGCTCAAGGAAATCGCCGCACCCGGCATCGTGATGAACGGCAGCAAGGACGAAGGACAACTGCTGGGCAACGTCAAACCCGGCCCCATGCCACCCGGCCGAGGCACGCTCGTGAGCCGCAAGGTCGGCAAGCAGCTCATGCAGGTGTCGTGGACCCAGCCCGAGTGACCTCACGCCGGTCCGCGGACGGCGGACGGCGCGTACCCCGCGCCGCTTCCGCCGCCCGGGGCCGCGCGCGGGCTGCGGCGTCGCCCGTACCCGGCCCCGCCATGTCCAACAGCGCTCCCGCCCACCTCGGGGGCCGCCAGTGACGGTGCGGGTCGCGGTGGACTTCGGCACGTCGAGCACGTGCGTCGTCGTGTCGGTCAACGGCCGCGATCCCCAGGTGGTGGTGATCGACGGCCAGCCGTTGATGTCCTCGGCCGTGTACGCCGCCGCCGACGGCACGTTGTTCGTCGGCCAGGAGGCCGAGCGTCAGGCGGCGATGGACCCGTCTCGTTACGAGCCCAACCCGAAGCGGCGGATCGACGAGGGCGAACTGCTGCTCGGCGACAGTGTCCTGCGGGTCACCGACGTCGTCCATGCCGTCCTGCTGCGTGCCGTGTCCGAGGCGCGGCGGCTCGCCGGTGGCGCCGAAGTGAACCTTCTCGTGCTGACCCACCCCGCGGACTGGGGTGCGGTCCGCACCCGGCTGCTGCGCCAGGCCGCGGGCGGGCTGGCCCGCGAGGTGACGCTGGTGCCCGAACCGGTCGCGGCCGCGGTGTTCCACGCCGCCACGTTCGCGCCGGCCGAGGTGAACCGCGACCGGACCGTCGAGGTGAGCCGCAGGCCGGGGGAGAACCTCGCCGTGCTCGACCTCGGCGGTGGCACCGTCGACGTGAGCGTGGTGAGCAGGCCGCCCGCGAATCCGGGGCGGCGCGGCGGTTTCCAGGTGCTCGCCACGCGTGGCGATCCCAGTTTCGGTGGCGCCGACGTGGACCAGGCGCTGCTGGAGCACGTCGGCGGTCTGGTGTCCTCCGCGGCCCCTGATGCCTGGCGCGAACTGGTCGAGGGCCGCGAGCTGGCCGATCGGCGACGGCGCCGGGTGCTGCGGCAGGACGTACGCGGGGCCAAGGAAACGTTGTCCCGGCACGCCTACACCGACGTGCCGATGCCCGAGCCGTTCGCCGACGCACACGTCACGCGCGACGATCTCGAGAAGCTCATCGAGGCGCCGCTGAGCCGCGCCGTCGAACTGACGCGCGCCGCGATCGAGGAGGCGGGGCTGCGGCCGAAGCAGCTGAGCGCGATCTTCCTCGTCGGGGGCTCCAGCCGGATCCCGATGATCTCCCGGCTGATCCACGAACGCACCGGCGTCGTACCGACCACTTTGGACCAGCCGGAAACCGTGGTGGCGCGGGGTGCCCTGCTCGCGGTGCGCACCGAGCTGGAGCGCACGGCGCCGCCCCGCCCGCCCGTGCGCCGGCCGGTTCCCGATCAGCGCACGGAAATCGTCCGCCCACCCGCGCGTCCGGCGCCGGTGCCGCATCAGCAGTTCGCGGGACGTCCCTCGGGCGGACCGCCCCGGCCGCCCGCTCCGCCGCCGGTCTCAGCGCCCCACGGCATGCCCGCCGCGGAACCGTCTCCTCGCAAGCGGCGCAAGCTCCCGTGGCTGATCGGCGGCGCGGTGGTCGTGATCGCCGCGGTCGTGGTCGGCCTGGTGGTGCTGCTCAACCAGGACGACTCGCCCCCGGGGAAAGTCGTCGCGCAGTATCACTACCAGTTCTCGTTCCCGCAGGACTGGACGCAGACCGGTGGTAACCCGCAGACGCGCGAGACGCTGATCAAACCGGAGAACGCGGTGAAGGAAAACGACGCGATCTCGGTACAGGAGTTCCCACTGGACTTCGACGCGTCCGCGAATCCCCGGCAGCTGGCGGACAATCTCAACGCGCAGGCCGCGAAGGCGGGTCCCGCGTACACGGGTTTCAATCCGGATGCGACGTTCGCGGGCCGGAAGGTCGTCTACTACCGGCAGAACGGGGATTTCGGCCCGATCGACTGGTATGTGGTCGCGAAGGGCACTGTTCAGGTGAATGTCGCGTGCCAATACGCGACGCAGGCAGGCCACGATCGTGTCGCGTCCGCCTGCGATCAGGTGGTGCGCACGGTTGTGGTCACCGGCTGAGGTTCCGCGCCGAAACCGATTCGTGTCGCCGCCCAGCCCCACAAGTGTGATCGTGGCGAGGATTTCGCATGCGCGAATCCCGCACATTTCCCGAGGTTGGCGCCCATTTTCGAGTTCGGTTCCACGGTCGGGCATTCACTCTCGCAACTGTTTCCAGGCAAAGCGCGACAAGGTGGAACCAACCATGGCAAGGTCTTCGTCGTAGGTCCGTACCACAACGGCAGTGCGGACAACACCACTAACGAAGGGGGTAACCTCTGATGGCAGGCGGTTTTACCGGGGACCCGGCAGACTTTGCGGCGGCCCACCAGAAGGTGAACGAGACCAAGCTGGCGATGGACCAGAACCTGAAGCAGCTGGCCAGCGCGATCGAGGCCACTCAGGCCGGTTGGTCCGGTCCGGCCGCGAAGGTCTTCCAGGAAGTCATGGATGCCTTCGGCCAGAAGTCGATGAAGCTGAACGAGGCGCTCGAGCACATCGCCGAGATGCTGAAGTCCTCGGGTGTTCAGTACGAGACCCAGGACCAGGACGTGCAGTCGCAGGTCAGCTCGCTGCAGGCCGCCCTTGAGGGCCTGTAAGTCTTCATTCACCTTTCACCTGAACTTTCTAGCCAAATCGGAGGGAAAAAATGCCTGACGGCGCAATGAAGGTTGATTACGCGACCATTCACCAGGCTTCGGACGACTGCAAGAAGACCGGTGGTGAGATCGAGTCGCTGTTCGACCAGCTCAAGAGCGACATCTCGCCGCTGACGCAGAGCTGGACCGGTGACGCGCAGGACGCGTGGCACCAGCGCCAGGAGGAGTGGAACCGCGCGCTCGAGGACATGAAGAGCCTGCTGGCTCGCATTGCCACCGCGCTGCCGCAGATCGCGGACGGCTACCAGTCGACCGACTCCGGCATCACCAAGATGTTCGGCGGCTGATCACCAGCCTCGCAGCAAGAAGGCCCCGGCTTCATCGCTGGGGCCTTCTTGCTTTTCTGTCTACTTAGGAGCACCGACCTCGAACTGTGCGTCCTCGTTGAGCACCCGCACGGTGACCTTTTTCGGTTGCCCCGCAACGGTTACCGAGCAGTCGAAGGTGGTGCCGGTCTTGGCCGGCTGGTCGGCGGGGCAGCTGACGTCGCGGAGATCGCCCTCGCCGAAGTCCTCGCGCAGTACTTTTTGGACACTGCCCTGTACGGCCTGCTGATCGAGCGTGTCACCCTGGAACAGCCCGAGCAGCCACCCCGCGACGCCACCGGACGCCAACACGACGACCACTCCGGCCCCGATCAGCCACGGCTTCTTGGAGCGCTGCTTTTTCGGTGCCGCGTCGGAGAAAACCCCGAGCCCGCCGTAAGAACTGCCTTGAGAGGGAGCTTCCCCGGCCGCTGGCGGTTGTTCCGGCTGCGGCCCAGTGGCGGGTTGCCAATACTGCTGGGGCTGGGGCCCGCTCGCGGGCGCCGGATGCTGCTGCGGCTGCGGACCCGTGGTGGGTTGCCATCGCTGTGGCTCGGGCGCGGCGGTGGGTTGCCATTGCTGAGGCTGGGGTCCCGTGCTGGGTTGCCATTGCTGTTGTGACTGAGGCCCGGCCGTCGGCGGCTGGGGTTGGGGTCCGCTCCCGGGTTGCCACCACTGCGCCTGCTGTTGCCAGGACTGCGACGCCTGCTGCCCCTGCACCGGCTGCGGTTGCCACGGTGCCGCGCCCTGCACCGACGCGGTGGCGTCGGAGGGCCCCTGCGGCCAAGCCTGGCCAGGCTGCCACTGCGGCGCCTGCCCGGTCCACTGTGGCGTGTGACCGGCGGCTGCCTGCCCGGTCCACTGCTGGGCCTGGCCGCCAGGCTGCGCTGACCACTGCGCACCCGCCTGCGACGCCCCGGACTGGGGCGACCCGGCCTGGGTCGTCCCGCCCTGGGGCGACCCCGCCTGGGCTGCCTCGCTTTCCGGCGCCCACTGCTGCGACGCCCCGGACTGGGGCGACCCGGCCTGGGGTGCCCCGTTCTGCGGCGCCCCGCTTTGCGGCGCCCATAACTGCGGCGTCCCGCCCTGGGCCGAGCCAGTCTGGGTCGAGCCATCCTGCTGCGCCCCGCCCTGCGAAGCCCCTTCCTGGGCCGAGCCAGACTTCAACGCCTCCACATCCGGCGCCCCAGCCCCCGGCAGCCACGACTGTCCATTCCAGCCACCGGCGGCTCCGGCCGTCCCACCCGTCCCGGCCGTCCCGCCGGCCCTGGGCACCTCCCACTCGCTTCGCTGCTGATCACCCATCACGTCACCTGCCCTGGATTTCGCCCATGCGGGCGTAGAAGTCGCGCACCGCGGCGCTGTCGGTCAGGGCCGTGACCTGTGCCGGGTCGGGCACCTTCGGCAGGTCGTTGTCCGTCGGCGTGCCGTCGAGCCGGTAGTGCATCTCGATCTCCAGCTCGTGCCCGTCGCCCGGGATCTTGCCGCTCATCTCCAGCTCGGTCAGCTTCGACCGCGCGTCCAGGACGATCCGCGCCCGCAGCGTCTGCTTCTTCATCGCGTCCGTGATCTGGTTCGCGATCGAGTCCGGGAACACGACCACCCGGTTGTCCAAAAACGCCGCCAGCGTCACGTCGGCCGTCAGCTCGACGCTCCCGTCGGCGCGGCTGTTCGCCGTCTTCGCCCCCTTGTTCTGGTCCACCGAATCGGACACCGCCCCGAGCATCTTGCACACGTCCTGCCCGCCGCCCCAGAAGCATTCGTTCAGATCACCCGCCGTGTAGGGCATCGACACCCACGGTGTCGGCGCGAGGCTCGCGTACACGGGCCCGAGCAGCATGTACTCGACCGGGCTGTTCGCCGGATGGAAGGTGTCCAGGTACTCGTTCGAGTCGGTGTTGGAGTGGTTCTTGACCAGCCGCGCGGGCGGATGGCCCAGCTGCACGGCGGTGTGGGTCGCGTTCATCTTGCGCGCGTCGAACCGCGCGAAGATGTCCAGCACGCTCTTGCGGCTGTCGTTGCCGCCGAGCTGCTTGGACAGCGTCTCCAGGGTCTTGGCGAACTTGGTACTGACGTAGGTGGCCGCCTCGTCGCCGTTCGGCACCGGCGTCCCCGCCTTCGCGCTCCCGCAGGCCGTCGTGACCAACGCCACGCACGCCAGCGCGACGCCCAACCTCCGAGCCTTCACGGGCCGCCCCCTCGTGTCATAGCCGTCCGACCCGGCGCCAGACTAGTATGTGGTCCTCGGGTACCCCCGCTTCACAGACCACGGAATCGAGGGGGTATCTTCATATGTCGTTGTGCGTTGCGGCGCCCACGGCGCTCGGCCCGCACTCGACCCCACACGCAAGTTGACGACGAGGTAGACCCTTGCCCACGTACAGCCCCAAGCCCGGCGATGTGACCCGTGCCTGGCACGTGATCGATGCCGAAGATGTCGTGCTCGGCCGGCTCGCGACCGAGGTCGCTACGCTGCTGCGCGGCAAGCACAAGCCGACCTTCGCTCCCCATGTGGACACCGGTGACTTCGTCATCATCGTGAACGCCGAGAAGGTCGCGCTCACCGGTAACAAGCGCGACCAGAAGTTCGCGTACCGCCACAGCGGTTACCCGGGTGGTCTGCGCAAGCGCTCGTTCGGCGAGCTGCTCGACACCCGGCCCGAGCGCCTGCTCGAGAAGGTCGTCAAGGGCATGCTCCCGAAGAACAAGCTCGGCCGCGCCCAGGCGAAGAAGCTGAAGGTCTACGCAGGCCCGGAGCACCCGCACGGCGCCCAGCAGCCGCAGCCGTTCCAGATCACCAAGATCGCGCAGGTCGCCAAATGAGTGAGGAAACGTTCGTGACCAGCACCGAGACCGAGGCCGCCGAGGGCACCGAGGCGGTCGTGACCAGCGAGACGCCCGCCGCCCCGCGTCCGACGCGCGCCGCCGGCGGCTCCGCGCAGACCGTCGGCCGCCGCAAGGAGGCCGTCGTCCGCGTGCGGCTCGTTCCCGGCACCGGCGAGTTCAAGCTCAACGGCAAGAGCCTCGAGCAGTACTTCCCCAACAAGGTGCACCAGCAGCTCATCCGCGAGCCGCTGGTCACGGTCGACAAGCCCGAGTCGTTCGACGTCTTCGGCAACCTCACCGGCGGCGGCATCTCCGGCCAGGCCGGTGCGCTGCGCCTGGCGATCGCCCGTGCGCTCGTCGAGGTCGACGCGGAGGACCGCCCGGCGCTGAAGAAGGCCGGCTTCCTCACCCGTGACGCGCGTGCCACCGAGCGCAAGAAGTACGGCCTCAAGAAGGCCCGCAAGGCTCCGCAGTACAGCAAGCGCTGATCGAGCGCGGTTTTCGTCGAAGGCGTCCATCCGGCACCGGGTGGACGCCTTCTTCGTTAGCGGGCGGCTTCCCGTTTCGCAACCCCGAGCCGGGGTTTACCTTCGATCGAGGGACGCTAGGTTGTCCGGGTCGCAGAGGTTCGAGGAGAGGATCAGATGGCTCGCCTGTTCGGCACCGACGGCGTTCGCGGTCTCGCGAACGGGGACCTGACACCTGAACTCGCGCTCGCGGTCGCGGCCAGCGCCGCGCGCGTGCTCGCCGCCCACGATCGCTCGCACCGTCCGGTGGCGGTGGTCGGCCGGGATCCGCGGGCCAGTGGCGAGATGCTGGAGTCCGCCGTCGTCGCCGGGCTCGCCTCGGCCGGCGCCGACGTGCTGCGCGTCGGCGTGCAGCCCACACCCGCCGTGGCGCACCTCGTCGGTGCGCTCGAAGCCGACCTCGGCGTCATGATCTCCGCGTCGCACAATCCGATGCCGGACAACGGCATCAAGCTGTTCGCGGCCGGCGGGCACAAGCTGCCCGACGGCATCGAGGACGAGATCGAGGCCGGACTGCCGGGCAACGGCACCCGCCCGACCGGTGCGGAGATCGGCAGGGTCACCGACGTGGCCGACGCGATCGACCGCTACTCCGCGCACCTGCTCACCGCGCTCCCGCATCCGCTGACCGGCCTGCGCGTCGTCGTGGACTGCGCGAACGGCGCGGCCTCGGTCGCCGCCCCGGACGTCTACCGGAAGGCGGGCGCCGAGGTGATCGCCATCCACGCCGGACCCGACGGCATCAACATCAACGACAACTGCGGTTCCACCCACATGGAGCAGCTGCAGTCCGCCGTCCGCGAGCACGCCGCCGACCTCGGCATCGCACACGACGGCGACGCGGACCGCTGCCTTGCCGTGGACGCGTCCGGCCAACTGGTCGACGGCGACCAGATCATGGCGATACTGGCGCTCGGCATGGCGGAGTCCGGCGAGCTCACGCACAACACGCTCGTCGCCACCGTGATGAGCAACCTCGGCCTGCACCTGGCCATGCGCGAGCACGGCGTCGAGATCCGCACGACCGCCGTCGGGGACCGCTACGTGCTGGAGGAATTGCGGACCGGTGGGTACGCGCTGGGCGGCGAACAATCGGGACACGTCGTGCTTCCCGACACCGCGACCACCGGTGACGGCCTGCTGACCGCGTTGCGCGTGATGAGCCGGGTCGCCGCGACGGGCAAACCGCTGGGGGAGCTGGCCGGTGTGATGCGGCGGCTGCCGCAGGTCCTGGTCAACGTGCCGGTGGCGGACAAGGCCGCGGTCGCGGCTTCGGAGGCCGTGCGGGACGCCGTCCGCGCCGTCGAGGCCGAACTGGGCGGCGAGGGCCGTGTCCTGCTCCGCCCTTCGGGCACCGAACAACTCGTCCGCGTGATGGTCGAGGCCCCCGCACACGACACGGCGCAGGCCGCCGCCGACCGGCTCGCGGGCGTGGTGTCCTCGGCTTCGTAACCCGTTTCCCGAGTTTGCGCCGGTCTGTACATTCTGTGCATATGCGACGGCACCGCGCGACGCGCGGATGCGTCGTAGGTGCGGCAGTGCCGATCCGGACCACGCGAGCAGGGGGAGACCATGCCAAACGGGGGTTACCAGGCCGATACCGGCCAGCTGAGCGCGGGTGCGAACGCCTACACCCAGGAAGGCGACGCGCTCAGCCAGGCGGCCTCGAAACTCACGCCCACCGTCGCGGCGGGTCAGGTCGGCGAGGCGTTCTCGGACGTCGCGGGTAAATACACCGAGGCCTTCACCAAGTTCAAGAACGGCGTGGCCGCGTTCGGCAGTAAGGCCGGCGAATTCGGTGGGTCGCTCGGCTCGGCGTCGCAGAAGTACTCGGCGAACGAGCAGACGCAGCAGCGTTCGATTCCGGGGCAGGGCTGATCATGGGCAACCTCTTCGAGGAGTTCGCGAAGGAAGCCGGGGAGAAGGAGTTCAGCCCGGACGACATCAAGCAGATGCGGGGAATGCTTGATGACCCGAACGTGTCCAACGACCTCAAGCAGAACATGCTGTACGCGCTGTCGAACATGGGCGCGATCAGCGACTCCGAGATCGACCAGTACGCGGGCAAGATCGGCGCGAACGCCGACGACATCAAAAGCGGTGGCCAGGCGCCGCTGGAGAACATCGCCAACGCCAAGGCATCGCTGCCCGCGGCGCGGGAACAGCAGCGGCTGGGGCAGGCGAAGAAGCAGCTCGACGACAGCCAGAAGCGGCTGGACGAAGGAAACTTCAAGAACTCCGACGAGATCATCGACCAGGGTGACGTCGGGCTGAAGATCTTCGACGACTTCTATCCGCGCTACACCAAGGCCGGCGGTCAGTCCACTATGGGCGGTGGTGCGGACGCGCCGGGCGCCGGACTCGACCCGCAAAGCCTGCGCGCGACCACGAAACAGTTCCGTGGCATCGATTTCAGCGCGTTCAAGACCGACGCCGACGCGCTGACCGCGGCGGGCAAGAGCGTCGGGGACGCGAACCAGCAGCTGTCCGGCGCGTGGGCCAACAACATGTCGAGCTGGAAGGGTTCCGGCGCCACGGCCGCGAGCCAGTTCAAGGCCAAATTGGACGCCGGTTCGGCCGCGCTCGCGCAGGCGCTGAACAACGCGCCGCCGACGATCACCCAGGGCATCGGCACCATCGAGAAGCAGGTCACCGATTTCGCCAAGCAGGTACACAATCAGTACGGCGACGGCAAGATCGCGCAAATGACGCCGGAGGACGTCGACACCCTGTTGCAGAGCAAGGAACAGCTGCCCGGGGTCATTCAGCAGCTGGAGCAGAAGATCCAGGAGCTGAACAGCCGCAGCACGTTCGACAAGATCGTGGGCGGCGTGCTCGGGGTCATCGCCTTTCCGTTCATCGGCCCGATCAACGCGATCATCGGGGTCACCCTCGCGCATGAGATCACCGAGGACAACATCCGGGAAGAGACCCAGAAGTACAAGCAGGCACTCTCCAGCGCCGAGGCGAAGCTGCAGCAGTTCACCCAGGAGTACGCGACGAAGGCGAACTCCGTGCACCAGCAGGCGGACAACGCCAAGCAGGGTGTGCAGCAGTCCTACGACGCGATGATCCAGGGGATGGGCAAGGGCCTGGAGCAGGACCCGTTCGCCCAGGTCGGTTCGCCGGGCAAGGGAACCGGCGGCACGGGCGGGACCGGCGATGGTTCCGGTAACGGCAACGGTTCCGGCGGGACGGGGCCCGCACCCGGCGGCACGGGCGCCGGTGGCACTCCGGCCGCGACGACGCCCGAGGCCAGCACCCCGAGTGATCCGGCGCAGGTGGCCGAGGCGGCGAAGAAGGAAGCCGAGCAGGGCGTCAACCCGATCACCGGCAAGCCGCTGGAGGTCGACCCGTCAACCGGCCAGCCGTACCCGATCGACCCCAAAACGGGCGAGGCGATCAAGGACGCCGGTGACGATCAGGACACCGTGACCGTCAAGAAGGGCAACAACACGATCGAGATGTCCGAGCCGGGCAAGGACGGCAAGATGGACATCAAGGTCGACGACGGCGCCGGGCACGCGAAGGACTACAAGCTCGACTGGGGCGACGACAAGGCCGGCGCCGGTGGCGCCGCGGGCGCTGGTGGTGCCGGCGGTGCGGCGGCTACTGGTGCCGGGGGTGCTGGTGCGGCCGGTGACGCGGCAGGTGCCGCCGGTGCGGGGGCTGCGGGCGCCGGTGCCGATGGCGCGGCGGGTGCGCACGGCGCCGCGGGCGAGAAGGCTTACACGCCAGGCCCGGACGGCAAGATCCACATCGAGGACGGCAACCTCAAGATCACCGCCGAACGCCCCGAGGGCCCGAACGGCCCGACGGTCGTGACCGTCGACGACGGCTCCGGCACCCCGACGACCTACACCCTCGGCGAGGAGAAGGGCGAGGGCGCCGGTGGGGCCGCCGGGGCAGGTGGCGCTGATGGCTCCGGTGGTGCGGCTGGGGCCGCCGCTGGGACACCTGGGACCGCTGGGGCGGCGGGTGGTGCCGCCGGCGCGGCTGGGGCGGCCGGTGGCGACAGTGCGGCCGGGACTGCTGCCGGTGCCGCTGGTGCAGGCAGTGCCGATGGCGCTGCAGGCTCACCAGGGGCTACCCATGGTGCTGCAGGCACCGAAGGCGCCGCCGGAGCAGCGAGCGGAGCGGCCGGCGGAACCGGCATGGGCGGCTTCACCGCACCGGGCGGTGTGGACGTCGACGGCGCAAGCAGCGCCCCAGACCCCGCCCAGCACTCCGACCCCGTCCAGCACTCCGACCCCGTCCAGCACACAGACCCCGCCCAGCAGACGGCGCCCGCGAACGCCGCCACCGACGCCATCGCCGCCGGGGCGGTTGCCGGAGGCGCCGACGCCGGGGGCGGTGCCTCGGCCGCGATGGGCGGCGTCAGCGGCTCACTCGGCGACCCGAGCTCCCTCGGTGACCATGGCTCGCTCGGCCAGGGCCCGCACACCGGCACGGCCATGCCGCAGCCCGGCCAGCCCGGCCAGCCCAGCCTCGGCGTGGCACCGGGCGGGGTGGGCGATGCGGCCGCTCACCAGGGGCAGCAGTCCGGCGGCGGCATGGGCAGCCTCGGCATGATGGGCGGAATGGGCGGTATGGGTGGCGCCGGCGGCGGGGGCGGCGACCAGGAACGCAGCTCCACCGCGTACCGCATCGACGGCGGCATCTTCAACACGAACGGCAGCGGCGGCCGCATCAGTGGATCGCTGGACGACGAGGGCGACCGTTCCGTCAGCTACGAGAGGTAGGCGGGCATGACCGGTATCGACCGCGCCATCGAGGAAAGGTTCGCGCAGATCCTCGCCGGCACGAGGGCGAAGGCGGCCGACATCAGCGACCAGGTCGAGGCCACGAAACAGCGCATCGCCGAAGAGTCGCGGCTGATGCGCGAGCAGAACGAGCGCCTGTCCAAGGAACTCGACGAGCGCAGCGCCGCCAGGGCTGCGGCCAAGGACGACCCCACCGCGAAGAACGAGTGGCTCAAACGCGACTCTGCCCCGCAGGACAACACGTTCCAGTTCGGCGAGAACGAGGAGCGCCACACCACGGTGAGCGAACCGCCGCCCGCGCCGGAACGTCGCGGACGGCACGCTCGTCAGGACTTCGACGACGACGACTTCTCCAACAACAGCTGGATGAAGTGACGCTCAGGCGGCTTCGCGGCTCGGGTCGAAGTCGATCGGGGCCCGCTTGACGTCGGCATCAAGCAGCGGCAGGTACTTCTTGGTGCCGGTGAGGTGTGTCAGGAAGAACGCCGTGAACAGCGCCCGCACCAGCCGCTGCGTCCCGTGGTGCGGTTTGCCGTGCAGCAGGCGCTGGCTCCAGTGACTGCCCTCGGTCACGGCCAGATGCGAGGACTTGTCGAGGATCCGCAGCTGCACCGGCCCGCCCCAGGCCTTGGCGATCGCCTCGGCGTTGCCGATCGCCGGGGCGACCAGGTCGCCGTCGGCGGCCAGGTGCAGCCCGGGGATCGTCAACCTGCGCGCGGCCTCGGTGGCCGGGGGCATCGTCTGCGCCGCCGCGAACGTGGCGACCGCCTTGACCCGCGGTTCCACCTTGCTGGGCACCGCCGGCCCCTCGACACCGGCCGTCGGCGCGGCCCCGCCGGCCGCGGCCAGCACCGCCGCACCACCACCGACGGAATGGCCCGCGAGACCGAGCTTCTCCGGGTCGACGCTGAGCTGCCCCGGCCCGAGGCGAACACCGGTCAACACCTCCAGGGTCGAGAGCAGGTCGGCGGCGAAGAGCCGGTGCGAAGGCAGCGGCCCACGCTGGGTCGCGGGCGCCCCGGCGACGATGCCCCAGCTGGCCAGATGATGCAGCAGCCCCCGGTAACGCCCCGGCGGCTGCAACCACCCGTGCCCGAACGCGATACCCGGCAGACCGAGTCCCTCGCGCGGGGTGAACACCGCGCCGGGCAGTCCGGCGAGCGCCAGGTTGCCGCGCAGCACGTCGTGCGGTCCGGGGTGGGACAGCTCCTCGAGCAGGTCCTTGGGCTTGCTGGCCATGCGCAAGAGCGTAGCCAAGTGTGACGAAGGAAGCGGAGATGAGCCGGAGAAGGGCCCCGGAGTGTCCTCGTTAGGGTGGTGGCGTGTGCGGAATCGTGGGATACGTCGGCCATCGGCAGGCACTTGACGTCGTGCTCGGCGGGCTCCGCCGAATGGAGTACCGGGGCTACGACTCGGCCGGTGTCGCCGTGCTGGACGGCGCCGGAGCGCTGACCGTCGAGCGCAAGGCGGGCAGGCTCGCCAACCTGGAAAACCGCCTCGAGGAGGCGGGCAGGCACCGGTTCGGCGGTACCGCCGGCATGGGGCACACGCGCTGGGCTACGCACGGCGCCCCGGTCGACCGCAACTCGCACCCGCATCGTGACAGCTCCGAGCGGGTCGCGGTGGTGCACAACGGGATCATCGAGAACTTCGCCGCGCTGCGTGCCGAGCTCGAGGCCGAGGGTGTCGAGCTGGGCAGCGACACCGACACCGAAACCGCTGCGCACCTGATCGCCCGCGCCTACGACGGCGGGCCCACCGCCGGCGACCTCGCCGCCAGCGTGCGCGCGGTGTGCCGCCGCCTGGAGGGGGCGTTCACGCTGGTAGTGACGCACGCGGACCAGCCGGACATGATCGTCGCCGCCCGCCGGTCCTCGCCGCTGGTGGTCGGCGTCGGCGAGGGTGAGACGTTCGTCGCCTCCGACGTCTCGGCGTTCATCGAGCACACCCGCGAGGCCGTGGAACTCGGCCAGGACCAGCTCGTGGTGATCTCCCGCGACGGCTACGAGGTGACCGACTTCGCGGGCGAGCCCGCGCAGGCCAAGCCGTTCACGGTCGCCTGGGATCTTTCCGCCGCCGAGAAGGGCGGCCACGACTACTTCATGCTCAAGGAGATCGAGGAGCAGCCGGAGGCGCTCGCGAACACGCTGCGCGGGCACTTCGACTCGGGCCGGATCGTGCTCGACGAGCAGCGCCTGTCCGATCAGGATCTGCGTGACGTGGACAAGGTCTTCGTGGTCGCGTGCGGCACGGCGTATCACTCGGGGCTGATCGCGAAGTACGCCATCGAGCACTGGACCCGGCTGCCCGTCGAGGTGGAGCTGGCGAGCGAATTCCGTTACCGGGACCCGGTTCTCGACCGCGACACGCTCGTCGTGGCCATCTCGCAGTCCGGCGAGACCGCGGACACGCTGGAGGCCGTGCGGCACGCGCGCGGGCAGAAGGCGCGGGTGCTGGCGATCTGCAACACCAACGGCGCGCAGATCCCGCGCGAGTCCGACGCGGTGCTCTACACCCACGCCGGGCCCGAGGTCGGGGTCGCGGCCACCAAGACGTTCACCGCGCAGATCGCGGCGAACTACCTGGTCGGCCTCGCGCTCGCGCAGGCGCGCGGCACGAAGTACCCGGACGAGGTGGCCCGCGAGTTCGCCGAGCTCGAGGCGATGCCCGCCGCCGTCCACAAGGTACTGTCCACTGTGGAGCAGGTGCGTTCGCTGGGCCGCGAGCTGGCCGACTCCAAGGCGGTGCTTTTCCTTGGCAGGCATGTGGGTTTCCCGGTCGCTTTGGAAGGTGCGCTCAAGCTCAAGGAACTGGCGTACATGCACGCCGAGGGCTTCGCGGCGGGGGAGCTCAAGCACGGGCCGATCGCGCTGATCGAGAGCGGGCTGCCGGTCGTCGTGGTGATGCCCTCGCCCAAGGGACGCGCGGTGCTGCACGCGAAGCTCGTGTCCAACATCAGCGAGATCCAGGCTCGCGGCGCGCGCACGATCGTGATCGCCGAGGAGGGCGACGACACGGTGCGCCCGTTCGCCGACGAACTGGTGGAAGTGCCCGCGGTGCCGACCTTGTTGCAGCCGTTGGTGTCGAGCGTGCCGTTGCAGGTGCTTGCCGCGGAGATCGCTCGTGCGCGTGGTTATGACGTGGACAAGCCGCGGAACCTGGCGAAGTCGGTGACAGTCGAGTAGACAGGCCGCGTGCGAGGAATCTGGACCACAGAACATATCCGCAGCGCCGAAGAGCGGCTGCTCGCCGCGACACCCGAGGGCGCGCTCATGCAGCGCGCGGCGTTCGGCGTCGCGGTGCACGCCGCGCGGATGCTGAACGCGCACGCCGGGCACACCGCGGGCACGCGCGTCGCGCTGCTGGTCGGCGCGGGCAACAACGGCGGGGATGCCTTGTGGGCGGGCAGTTTCCTGCGGAAGCGCGGGGTCGGCGTGACCGCGGTGCTGCTCAAACCGGAGAAGGCGCATCCCGCCGGACTGGCCGCGCTGCGTAAGGCGGGTGGGCGCGTCGTCGGGCTCGAGGACGCACCGCGCCGGCTGGAAGAAGCCGACCTGGTGATCGACGGGATCATCGGCCTGGCGGCGCGCGGTGCGCTGCGCGAAGACGCGGCCTCGCTGCTGCCGCACATCAGCGGTCCCGTGCTGGCGGTCGATCTGCCCAGCGGGGTCGATCCGGACACCGGGATGGTGCACGGCCCGGCGATCACTGCCACGAGCACCGTGACGTTCGGTGCGCTCAAGCCGGTGCACGCGCTGAATCCGGCGCGGTGCGGCGAGGTGGTGCTGGTCGACATCGGACTGCGACCGGAGCTGGGTGAGCCGGATCTGCGCCGGCTCGACGCCGTGGACGTGGGGGTCGCGTGGCCGGTGCCGGGTCCGGAGGACAACAAGTACAGCCAGGGCGTGACGGGTATCGCGGCGGGCTCGGCGACGTACCCGGGTGCGGCCGTGCTGGCGACCGGGGCGTCGGTGCTGAGCACGTCGGGCATGGTGCGCTACGCCGGTCCGGCGGCCGACGCCGTGCGGGCGCGGTGGCCGGAGGTGATCGCGACGGGTTCGGTCACCGACGCCGGGCGGGTGCAGGCCTGGGTCGTCGGGCCCGGGATCGGCACCGGCCAGGAGGGGCGCGGCGTGCTGCGGCAAGTGCTGGAGGCGGGCGTGCCGGTGTGCGCCGACGCCGACGCGACGACGTTGCTCGCGCACTATCCGGACGTGCTCGACGCGCGCGACCCCGGCACGCCGCTGGTGCTGACGCCGCACGCGGGCGAGTTCGCGCGGCTGATGGGGGATGAGCCGGGGGAGGACCGGATCGGTGCCGTGCGTGCGGCGGCGCGCAAGTACGACGCGGTGGTGCTGCTCAAGGGCAACACGACGCTGGTCGCCGCGCCCGACGGCCGGGTGCTGGCGAACGTGGCGCGTGGTTCGTGGCTGGCGACGGCCGGTTCCGGGGACGTGCTCTCGGGCCTGCTGGGATCGCTGCTGGCCAGCGGGCTGGACCCGTGGCTCGCGGCGGGGATGGCGGCTTACGTGCACTCCCTCGCGGGCGACCTCGCGGCGCGGAACGTGCCGGTGTCGGCGTCGGGCGTGGTCGCGGCGATCCCGGACGCGATCCGGCAGCTGCGCGGGCTCTTATCGTAAATATCTCGAATTACCTGTTAACAAGCTCTGGCTTCTCTGGTAAGAACATGAGATGTGAGCCAGACCATGAAGTCTTCGGTGCTGTACGGGGTCCATGACGTCAGAACCGAGGAACGTCCGGTACCGCAGCCGGGGCCGGGTGAGGTGCTCATCCAGGTGCGCGCGGTGGGCACCTGCGGCTCCGACGTGCACTATTACGAGCACGGCCGCATCGGCGACTTCGTGGTCGAACAGCCTCTCGTCCTGGGACACGAGCCCAGCGGCGTGATCGTGGCGAAAGGCCGCGACGCGGACCGTCACGAGATCGGGCAGCGGGTCGCGCTCGAACCGGGCGTGCCGTGCTCCACCTGCGCGCAGTGCAAGGCCGGCCGCTACAACCTGTGCCCCCGCATGCGGTTCTTCGGCACCCCGCCCATCGACGGGGCCTTCGCCGAGTACGTCGTGCTCCGCGAGGACTTCGCCCACCCCATCCCGGACGCGCTCAGCGACGAGGCCGCCGGCCTGCTCGAACCGCTGTCGGTCGGCGTGTGGGCCTGCACGAAGGGCCGCGTCCGCACCGGCAGCCGCGTGCTGATCACCGGCGCGGGCCCGATCGGGCTCGTCGCGACGCAGACGGCGCGCGCGTTCGGCGCCACCGAGGTCGTGGTCACCGACGTCAACCCACGGCGCCTCGAGGTCGCGAAGGAACTCGGTGCGAGCGCGACCGTCGATGTGTCCCAGCACGACATCGACTTCGAACCGGACGTGCTCCTCGAATGCTCCGGCGTCCCCGCCGCGGCGAAGCAGGCCATGCGCAAGGTCGGCCGCGCGGGCCGGATCGTGCTGGTCGGGATGGGCGGCGACGAGATCCCGTTGCCGCTGGCGCACATCCAGAACTTCGAGATCGAGGTGACCGGCACCTTCCGCTACGCCAACACCTGGCCCACCGCGATCGAACTCGCCGCGGACGCCACCGTCGACCTGGACCGGCTGGTCACGCACCGGTTTTCGCTGGACGAGGTGGAACGGGCGCTCACCATCGCCGCCACCGACGACTCCGTGATCAAGGCAGTGGTGCTGCCCAGCCATGGCTAGGCCGTCCGACGCCGAGGTCGAGCAGCGCCGCCAGGATGTGCTGCGGCACGTGATCGACCACGGCGAGGTCCGCATCGACGAGCTCACCGGGCGGTTCGGCGTGAGCCTGATGACGATGCACCGCGACCTGGACGACCTGGCCGAACGCCGGCTCGTCCGCAAGCTGCGCGGCAAGGTCGAGGCGTACCCGGCGCTCACCGTGGAGACCGCGAAACGGTTCCGCGAGACGCTCAACCAGGACTACAAGGACGCGCTCGCCGAGGTCGCGATCGCGGAGGTCGAGCCCGGCCAGACGCTGTTCCTGGACGACTCGACCAGCCTGTTCCCGTTCGCGCAGCGGCTTGCCGGGCCGTTGGTCGTGATCACGAATTCCCTCGAGGCGGCGCGGATTCTCGGCCCCAAGCCGGACATCGAGGTGCTCATGCTCGGCGGCCGCTACACCGAGTTCGACTCGTGCATCGGCCCGGACACCGTCGGCGCGCTGAGCCGGATGCGCGCCGACATCGGGTTCGTGTCGGCGACGGCGATCGCGTTCGGGCGGCTGTACCACCCGGTGCGCGAGTACGCGGAGCTGAAGACCGCCGCGCTGCAGGTGGCCGACCGCAACATCCTCGTCGCCGACCACTCGAAGTTCGGCCGCACCGCGACCTACGCCTACGGCGACGTGAGCGACTACGACCTGGTGATCACCGACCACGAGACACCCGGCGACGAGCTCGCGGCCATCGACACGAAAGTCCGGCTGAGCAAGCCCGCGAAGGAGCAGGTATGACGGAACTGGTCGCCGGAGTCGATTCGTCGACACAGTCCACGAAGGTCGTGGTGGTCGACGCGGACACGGGTGCGGTCGTGCGCACCGGCCGCGCCGCGCATCCCGACACCACCGAGGTCGACCCGCGGGTGTGGTGGGACGCGTTCACCGAGGCCACCGCCGGGCTGCTGGACGACGTGCGGGCCATCGGGATCGGCGGTCAGCAGCACGGCATGGTCGCGCTCGACTCCGCCGGCGAGGTCGTGCGGCCGGCGTTGCTGTGGAACGACACCCGCTCGGGCAAGGCCGCCGAACAGCTGGTGGGCGAGCTGGGCGGGCCGCGCGCGTGGGCGGAGGCGGTCGGTTCGGTGCCGGTGGCGAGTTTCACCGTCACCAAGCTGCGCTGGTTCGCCGACAACGAGCCCGGACTGGCCGACCGGGTCGCCCGCGTGCTGCTGCCGCACGACTGGCTGACCTGGCGACTGCTCGGCGGCGGCGAACCCGTGACCGACCGCGGTGACGCCTCCGGCACCGGCTACTTCTCGCCCGCCGAGGGCAAATACCGCCAGGACCTGCTGGGCCTGGCCTTCGGCGGCCGCACGCCGAAGCTGCCCCGTGTGCTGGCGCCCGCCGAGGCCGCCGGCCGCACGCCGGACGGGGTGCTGGTGTCGGCGGGTACGGGCGACAACATGGCCGCCGCGCTCGCGCTCGGGCTGGACGAGGGCGACGTCGTGGTGTCACTGGGCACCAGCGGCACGGTGTTCGGGGTCTCCGAGACCGCGGCCGCCGATCCGACCGGCATCGTCGCCGGGTTCGCCGACGCGACCGGCCGTTTCCTGCCGCTGGCCTGCACGCTCAATGCCGCCCGCGTGCTGACCGCCACCGCGGCCATGCTGGACGTCGACCTCGCCGGGCTGGACCGGCTCGCGCTGGCCGCGGAACCGGGTGCCGGCGGGCTCGCCCTGTTGCCCTACCTGGATGGCGAGCGCACGCCGAACCTGCCGGACGCGGCCGGATCGCTGCACGGTTTGCGGCGCACCAACATGACGCCGGAGAACCTGGCTCGCGCCGCCGTCGAGGGCATGTTGTGCGGGCTGGCCGCGGGCCTGGACGCGGTCCGGGAACACGGGATCACCGTCCGCCGGGTGCTGCTGATCGGTGGGGCCGCGCAGTCCGAGGCGGTCCGCGCGATCGCGCCGATCGTGTTCGGCGTTCCCGTCACCGTCCCCGAACCGGCGGAGCACGTGGCGCGGGGCGCGGCGCGGCAGGCCGCGTGGGCATTGTCCGGCGCGGCGCGCCCGCCCGCCTGGTCCGAGGACGCCGCGCTCAACCTGCCCGCCGGCGACGCCGCGCTCGGCGCCGAGCTGCGGCAGCGCCACCTCGACGTCCGCGAGCTTGTGCACGATCTTTCAACCACAACAGGAGAGGACAGCTGATGGCGACGATCACCTATGACAAGGCCACCCGCCGTTATCCCGGCTCCGATCGCGCCGCCGTCGACGCGCTCGACCTGGAGATCGCGGACGGTGAGTTCCTGGTGCTGGTGGGTCCTTCCGGTTGCGGGAAGTCGACCAGCCTGCGGATGCTCGCCGGGCTGGAGGACGTGGACGAGGGCGCGGTGTGGATCGGCGACCGCGACGTGACGCAGCTGCCGCCGCGGTCGCGTGACATCGCGATGGTGTTCCAGAACTACGCGCTGTACCCGCACATGACCGTCGGGCAGAACATGGGCTTCGCGCTGAAGATCGCGGGCACGCCCAAGGACGAGATCAAGCGCAAGGTCGCCGAGGCCGCGAAGCTGCTCGACCTGGAGGACTTCCTCGACCGCAAGCCGAAGGCGCTCTCCGGTGGCCAGCGGCAGCGGGTCGCGATGGGCCGCGCGATCGTGCGTGAGCCCAGCGTCTTCCTGATGGACGAGCCGCTGTCCAATTTGGACGCCAAGCTGCGGGTGTCGACCCGTACCCAGATCGCCGCGCTCCAGCGGCGCCTGGGCACCACGACCGTGTACGTGACGCACGACCAGGTCGAGGCCATGACGATGGGCGACCGGGTGGCGGTGCTCAAGGCCGGTCTGCTGCAGCAGTGCGACACCCCGCGCGAGCTCTACGAGCGGCCCGCCAACGTGTTCGTCGCCGGGTTCATCGGCTCGCCCGCGATGAACCTCGCCCCGGCGAAGCTGTCCGACACCGGCGTCGTGCTCGGCGACCTCACGATCCCGCTGTCCCGCGACCTGATCGCCTCGGCCGGTGGCGAGGACGTCACGCTCGGCTTCCGGCCCGAATCGCTGGAACTGTCCGACGACGGCGGGCTCGCGGTGGTCGTGGACCTGGTCGAGGAACTGGGTTCGGACGCCTACGTCTACGGCAAGGCCGCGGACGGGAACTCGGTCGTGGCACGGGTGGATCCGCGCAAGACGCCGACCATGGGCGACACGCTCCGCCTGCGGATCCGTCCCGACGAGCTGCACGTTTTCTCCGGCAGCACCGGGCAGCGGCTGGGCTGAGACCTATCCGTGGGAAAATGGGGTTCGATGAGCCCCGATCTTTCCCGCGCCGAGGTTGTCGTCGATCTGCACGCGATCCGGCACAACCTGCGCCTGCTGGCCGGCAGGGCGTCGCAGTCCGGTGCCTCGACCATGGCCGTGGTCAAGGCCGATGGTTACGGACACGGCGCCCTGCCGGTGGCGCGTGCCGCGCTGGAGGCGGGGGCGAGCTGGCTCGGTGCGTGCTCGCTCGCCGAGGCGATCGCGTTGCGTGACGCGGGAATCACCGCCCGGTTGTTCAGCTGGCTCGATCTGCCCGATGTGGACTTCACCCCGGGAGTCGCCGCCGACATCGACATCTCGGTCAGTTCGGCGGACGAGCTGGCCAGGGTCGCGGCTGCCGCGAACCGGGCGGGCAAGCGGGCCAGGGTGCATCTGAAGATCGATACCGGCTTGTCCCGCAACGGATGCCCGCCCTACGCGTGGCCGGCACTGGTCAAGGCCGCCAAGGCCGAATCCGCGGTCGAGGTGGTGGCCCTGTGGTCACACCTCGCGTGCGCCGACGAACCGGGGCATCCCTCGATCGACATGCAGGCCGGCCGTTTCCACACGGCGTACGAGATCGCGCGCGAGGCGGGGCTGGAGCCGTTGCGGCACCTGGCGAACTCGGCCGCGACGTTGACGCGGCCGGATCTGCATTTCGACCTCGTGCGGCCGGGCATCGCGATGTACGGGCTCAATCCCGTGCCACAGGCCGAAGATCTCCGGCCCGCGATGACGTTCAAGTCCACGGTCGTGCTCACCAAACGGATCGAGGCCGGTGAGTCCGTCTCATATGGACACACCTGGACCGCGCCGAGGGACACCACGCTCGCGCTGGTGCCCACCGGATACGCCGACGGGGTGCCGAGGACGCTGTCCGGGCGGATGGACGTGTGGCTGCACGGAAAACGGCGTCCGGTCGCCGGGCGCGTGTGCATGGACCAGCTCGTAGTCGACTGCGGGGACGACGAACCGCCGGTCGGCGCCGAGGTGATCCTGTTCGGCGCGGGCACACGCGGCGAGCCGACCGCGCGGGAATGGGCGGACACGATCGGCACCATCGACTACGAGATCGTCACCGGTATGTACCGGCCCCGCGTCCGGCGGGCCTACCTGGGGGAGACGTGATCATGGCTTCACGCCGCCTGCTCACCGTTGTCGCCGGCGCCGCCGCGCTCGTCACGGGCACGGCCGCCGCCACCATCGCGGTCACCGCACAGCAACGCAGGCTCTCCGACGGGCTGAGCACGGACGGACCGCTCGGCGAGCTGAAACCGGACCGGGTGTCCACGGTCGCGGCCGACGACGGCACCCCGCTCAACGTCTCGGAAATCCTGCCCGACGAGGGCAAACCGGAACTCACCGTGGTGGGCGTGCACGGGTTCGCGCTGTCGCAGCGCAGCTGGCACTTCCAGCGGCAGCACCTTTCGGCGCTGCGGCTGCCGCGCGTGCGGCAGGTCTACTACGACCACCGGGGGCACGGCGCCTCCGGGCCCGCCAACCAGGACGCCAGCACCATCGAGCAGCTGGCGCAGGATCTCGACGCCGTGCTGCGTGCTGTCGCGCCCGACGGGCCCATCGTCCTCATGGGACATTCGATGGGCGGCATGGTGATCATGGAGCTGGCCCAGCAGAACCCGGAGCTGTTCGCCGAGCGGGTCTGCGGCGTCGCGTTCATCGCCACCGCGGCGGGTGAGGTCGGCGGCCGGGGGCTGCCGCGCAGCCTGCTGTCGAAGTACAACCCGCTGACCCGAAGCGTCGGCGGACTCGCGGGCTGGCAGCCGGGACTGGTCGAGTTCGTGCGCGCGGCGGGCGGGCAGCTCACTCGCCCCGCGGTCCGGCGGCTGGCCTTCGGTTCCCGTGACGTGCACCCCAAGATCGTGGACTTCCTGCTGGAAATGCTCGCGGTCACGCCGGTGCGCGGGCTGGTCAACTTCGTCGACACGCTCGGCAGCCACAACCGGTACGCGGCCCTGGCCGGGCTCAAGCACGCGCACGTGCTGGTGATCGGCGGCGACGCCGACCGGCTCACCCCGTACTCGCACGCCGAGCGGATCGCGGCGGAGCTGCCGGACGCGGAACTGGCGCGGGTGCGCGGCGCGGGACATATGGTGCAGTTGGAGCAGCCCGAGCTGGTCAACAGTCACCTGATCGATTTGCTGCAACGGTGTGCTGGAGTGGACGACATGAGTTCTTCGCGACGGATCTGGCGATGGCTGAACAACTGATACTGGCAACACCCGAGGACACGGTCGCTTTCGGCGAGTCGCTCGGGAAAACCCTGCGTGCGGGTGACCTGGTGTTGCTCGCCGGCCCGCTCGGTGCCGGAAAGACCGTGCTGACCAGGGGAATCGCGGCCGGGCTCGGCGTGTCCGGCCGGGTCAGCTCCCCGACGTTCGTGCTCGCCCGGGTGCATCCGGCGGGCGAGCGCGGGGTGCCGTTGGTGCACGTGGACGCCTACCGGCTCGGCGGGGACCTCGCCCAGCTCGACGATCTGGACCTGGACACCGACCTGGAGTCCTCGGCGATCGTCGTGGAGTGGGGCGAGGGTTCGGCGGAGCGGCTGTCGGACGATTTCCTGGTGGTGCGCCTGGAACGCCGCCCGGACGACGTGCGGATCGCGACGCTGGAACCGCACGGGGAGTGGAAGTCGCGGGTATGAGCCGCGCGGTGCTGATCGAGCAGCCCGGCAGTCTGCGGATCACGCCGGCGGCGCCGAGGCAGCCGGGGCACGGCGAGGCCGTGGTGCGCGTGGCGTGGTCGGGCATCTGCGGGTCGGACAGCGAACTGTTCGCGGGCACGCGCGCCGAGCCGTATGTGCGTTATCCGGTGGTGCCGGGGCACGAATGGTCCGGCACGGTGGTCGAGCTGGGCGAGGGTGCCGACGAATCGCTGCTCGGGAAAGCCGTTGTGGGGGAAGGGTTTCGTAACTGCGGCCACTGCGACGCGTGCCGCCGCGGCGAAACCACACTGTGCGAAGCCCCCTATGACGAAACGGGTTTCACCCAGCCCGGCGCCTGGTCGAACGAACTGTGCCTGCCCGCCCGGTTGCTGCACGAACTGCCCGAGGGAGCGGACCTGCGCGCCGCGGCGCTGCTGGAACCGGCCGCGTGCATGGCGGAGGCGAGCCTGAAGGCGGCGGTGGTGCCCGGCGAGCGGGTGGCCGTCGTCGGTGGCGGGACGCTGGGGATGCTGGTGACGCAGTTGCTCGCCGCGAGCAGCCCCGCCGAACTGGTCGTGGTCGACCCGCGCACGGATCGAGCCGCGCTCGCCGAGCGGTACGGGGCGCGCCTGTGCTCGCCCGAGCAGGCTCCGGAGCGGTTCGACGTGGTGGTCGAGGCCGCGGGCGCGCCGGGCACCGGTGCGCTGGCGGTGCGGTTGGCGCGGCGGGGTGGCCGCGTGGTGCTGACCGGCCTTGCCGGGACGGAGACGACGCCACTGGCGCCCGCGGACCTGGTCGCGTCGGCGGTCACCGTGCACACCGTGTTCGGCGCACCTTCGCGGGCGTGGTCGCACGCGGTACGCGCCTTCGCGGCCGGCCTGCTGGACACCGCACCGCTGATCACGCACGAGTTCGTCCTGGAGGACGCCGCACAAGCCCTGTCAGCCCTCGCCGACCCAGCAGCACCAACAGGAAAAATCCTCCTACACCCCTAACCACCCAAGCCCAGCTCCCCGGCGGCGCGAGTTGGGGTTTCCAGTTGCGCGAGTCGGGCTTTCTGGTCGCCCGAGTCGAGGCTTCCGGTGGCGCGAGTTGGGGTTTCCATGCGTCCGAGTCGGGGCTTCCGGTTGCCCGAGTCGAGGTTTCTGGTGGCCCGAGTTGGGCTTTTCGGCGGCCCGCGCGTGCGCGAGTCGGGCTTTCTGGTCGCCCGAGACGAGCCTTCCGCGTCCGCGAGTTGGGCTTTCCATGTGCCCGAGTCGGGCTCGGTGGTCGCGGGAGTCGAGCCTTCCGTGTGCGCGAGTTCGGCTCGAGACCCGCGAACCGGTCCGCGATCTGGTCGGGACTCATGAAGCCGGACGAGCAGGCTCGGGCACGCAGACGGAAAGCTCGACTCGGGCGCGCGGAAGGCCCACTCGGGCGCATGGAAACCTCAACTCGCGGGCGCGCGGATGGCCCGACTCGCGGGCGCGCGGAACGCTCGACTCGCGCCACCGGAAAGCTCGACTCGGGCGCATGGAAACCTCGACTCGCGCAACCGGAAGCCTCGACTCGGGGGCGTGGAAGGGGCGACTCGCGCGACCGTGGTCTCTGGGCTTGTTCTGGGGCGGGTGGTGCCGGGT
>NZ_JAAXLS010000021.1 GCF_012328925.1 Amycolatopsis acididurans | reverse complement strand
GTGGTTGGGTTAGCGGAGGCCTACGCCTCGGGTTAGGGCGGTGTCTACCAGGGTGCTCAGCAGGGTGCGGTAGTCCACGCCGGTGACCGCCCACATCTTCGGGTACGCCGACGTCGTGGTGAATCCGGGCATCGTGTTGACCTCGTTGATGGTCAGCTCGCCGTCGGCCCCCACGAAGAAGTCGACGCGCGCGAGGCCCTGGCAGTCCAGCGCCTGGAAGGCCTTCACCGCCAGGCCACGCAGGCGCTCGGTGATCGCGTCGTCCAGTTTCGCCGGGATGTCGAGTTCGGCGTCCTCGCCGAGGTACTTGGTCTCGAAGTCGTACCAGGCGTCCTCGGCCAGCACCCGGATCTCGGCGGGCAGCGAGGCCTCGACGCGGCCGTCGGGAAACTCCAGCACGCCGCATTCGATCTCGCGGCCGACGACCGCGGCCTCGATCAGCACCTTCGGATCGGTCTGCCGGGCCAGGGCGATCGCGTCGTCGAGCTGGTCCCAGTCGGTCACCTTGGTGATGCCGATGGAGGACCCGGCACGGGAGGGCTTGACGAACACCGGCAGCCCGAGCCGGTCGCGATCACCCTGCTCCAAAGTGGACTGTCCACGGCGCAGCGCGACGTACGTGCCGACCGGAAGTCCCTCCGCGGCAAGGAGTTTCTTCGCGTACTCCTTGTCCATCGCGGCGGCGCTGGCGAGCACGCCGGCACCGACATAGGGGATCTCGGCGAGTTCGAGCAGCCCCTGGATCGTGCCGTCCTCACCGAAGGCGCCGTGCAGCACGGGGAAAACGACATCGACGCCGCCGAGCGCCTCGGTGCCCGCGTCGATGCTCACCAGCTCGTGTCGCGTCGGGTCACCGGCGAGCACGAGCGCCTTGCCCTCGCTCACCGACGGCAGCTCGCGGCCGCGGATCTCCAGCGCCGCCGGATCCGAGGTGCCCAGCACCCAGCCGCCTTCGCGAGTGATCCCGATCGGCACGATTTCGAACCGTTCCGGATCGAGATTCGCCAGCACGCTGCCTGCCGACACGCAGGAAATCGTGTGCTCGGTGCTCCGGCCACCGAACACGACGGCCACCCGAATCTTGCGCGAGCTGCTCATGAGGCGTCACCCTACCGGGCGCTTGCGGCTTCACCGTCAGCGCAGTAATCCGACCAGCGTATCGAGCGCGTCACGCAACGCCTCCCTGGAACAGCCCGCGTACCCGATGGCCACCCCGAACTCGCTCGGCGTGCCGGCGAAGTGCCTGGCCAACCCGTCCAGCAGGATGCCGCGGTGCTCGGCGGCCGCACGCCGGGCACGTTCGTCGGCCGCGGAACGCAGCGGCACGAGCAGGTGCGCGCCCGCGTCGTCGCCGAGCACGGGCACATTCCCCGCCTCCAGGGCGCTGACCAGCAGCGCCCGCCGTTCGGACAGCTCACGGCGCAGTTTGCGTATGTGCCGACCGAGGTCGCCGTGCCGGGCCAGTTCGACCAGCACCCGCTGGCCCGCGGGTGAGGGGCGGGTGCCGGTGCGGTCGCGGTAGGCGAGCACGGCCGAGGCGACGGCGGGCGGCGCGACCATCCAGCCCGCACCCAGCGTGGGGGTGAGGATCTTGCTCGTGGTGCCCAGATGCACCACGACGTCGGCGGCCAGCGCGGCCAGCAACGGCAGCGGCGCGACGTCGAAGCGCAGCTCACCGTCGTAGTCGTCTTCGATGACGAGCATGCCCTCGGCGCGCGCCCGTTCCACCAGCTCGACCCGGCGGGCCGCGCTCATCCGGCCGCCCATCGGGTACTGGTGCGCGGGCGAGCAGTAGACGGCGCGGGCACCGGCCGGCACCGCGTCGGGCCGCAACCCCTCGCTGTCCACCGGCACACCCACCACGCGCACGCCCGCCGCCAGCAGCGCCTGCACCGCCCGCTGATATCCCGGTTCCTCGACCGCGACGACGTCGCCGGGCGAGAACACCGCACCGGCCAGTTCGACCACGGCCGCGGTGGTGCCGCCGGTGGCCAGCACCGAACCCGTGCCGACGAGAAGGCCCCGGTGACGCAGCAGATGCTCGGCGATGGCGGCCCGGTATTCCGGCAGTCCCGCCCGCTGCGCCCGCGACTGTGGCGGCGCGTCGGCGGCGGCCCGCCACGCGCGTCTCCAGGCGGCACGGTCCAGACCGGCGGCCCACGGCACGCCGGGGGTGAGATCGAGAATGTCGACGGGTTCGGCCGCCTCGCCCGGCACCGTGCGGTGGATGGGCCGGTCGCTGGGCGGCGAGGTGGTGACGTAGGTGCCGGAACCGTGCCTGCCCGCGATCCAGCCCTCGGCATGCAGTTGCTCGTACGCCGCCGAGGTGACCGTGCGGCTCACGCCGAGGCGTTCGGCGAGTGCGCGGGTGGAGGGCAACCGGTCGCCACCACGAAGGTGCCCGGTGGCCGCGGACTCGCGCAGGGCGTCCGCGAGCTGCACCGCGAGCGGGATGGACGACTCGCGATCGAGCGTGACGGGCAACGCCGTACCGGAGTGCGCCACGGAAACCTCACAAAAGTGGACTGCCGAAATGGTTCAATAGTGGCCATTCTACAGGTCCACTGCGTGCGGCACGCTGAACGCATGACAACGCTCTCGCCCACGCCCCGCAGCACGCTCACCCGCAAGAAGAACCGTGCGGCGACCGACCGGCAGGCGCTGTACGACGTGCTCGACGCGGCACTGATCTGCCACCTCGGGCTCGTCCTGAACGGCTCCCCTGTCGTCCTCCCTACCGGATACGGCCGCGATGGCGACACTCTTTATTTCCACGGCTCCACGGGTTCGGGCAACCTGCGCGCGGCGGCCGAGGGCATCGACGTGTGCGTGACGGTGACGCTGCTCGACGGAATCGTCTACGCGCGCTCGCTCAACAACCACTCGATGAACTACCGCTGCGCCGTCGTGCACGGGACGGCGAAGCTCACCACGTCGGCGGCGGAGAAGATGCACGGGCTGAAGGTCGTCACCGAACACCTCGCCCCGGGTTCCTGGGAGCACGCGCGCGCGGTCAACGACAAGGAACTCGCCGCCGTCGCGGTGCTGTCCCTCGACCTCGGCGAAGCGTCGGTCAAGATCCGCGCCGGCGAGCCCGGCGAGGAGCCGGAGGACGAGCACTCCGACCACATCTGGGCCGGCGTGGTACCGGTCCAGACCACCTTCGGCGCTCCGGTGCCCGCGAGCTACGTGCCCATCGGGTCACCGTTGCCCGCGCACGTCAGTCGCGCACCGGGCCGGTGACCGGGTCGAGGTGATACGGCCGCATCGCGCGGCCACCCGAGCGGTAGACGTGGATGCTGATCGCCGGATCCGGTCCCTCGTTGCGAACCTGGTGCACGTAGCCGGGGCCGAAAACGCGGGACTGGCCGGCGGTCAGCGCGTGCAGTTCGGTGACGGCGCGGCCGTCGGGCGCACGGCGCGCCACGGTCTCGGTGAGGCTGCCGCTCACGACGGTGAACGCGCCCGTGGAATGGGCGTGGTCGTGCAGGTCGGTGTGCTGGCCGGGAAGCCAGCCCATCAGCCAGATCTCCTGCTCGTCGGCACGGGTGATGAGTGTGAAGAACCGCTGGTCGGGGTCGTAGCGGAGCAGGTCGCGCCAGCGGTCGCGGTCGGCGGCGTATTCGAGTGCGACGCGCACCGGGTGGCGCAGGACCGGCTTTTCGGCAAGAGCGATGGTGTTGTCCGGAACGGCGAACATGGATATAGGTGTCCTCGGGAAAGAAAAGGAAAAGGGTCGTCGGCTGGGGTAGATCGACTACCGACAACAGCGAGGACACGACACGCTGGCGATCCGGCGCAGGCTGAACTCGCCTCGCCGTTCCGGGATGCCACGCGTGAACATGGCGCCAAGCGAACCAGGCGAGCGCAGGTCAAGTCAACCGGATCCCAGTGAATGGGCTCAGGACCACTCGTGCTTCTGCTGGCGGCCCAGCAGCTCGGCGCCGATGCGGCGCGGGTCGCCACCCTCGTGACACACGCGATGCATCGCGTCGGTCAGCGGCATGTCCACGCCGTGGCTCTGCGCGAGCGCCCGGATCGATGTGCACGACATCACGCCCTCGGCCACCTGGCCGCCCGCCGCCCGCTGCGCCTCGGCCACCGTCTCCCCGCGGCCGAGCCGCTCGCCGAAGGTCCGGTTCCGCGACAGCGGAGACGAACAGGTCGCGACGAGATCGCCGACCCCGGCCAGTCCGGCGAAGGTGAGCGGGTCCGCGCCGAGCTTGACGCCGAGGCGCGCCATTTCCGCCAGGCCCCGGGTGATCAACGTGGCCATCGTGTTGGCGCCGTAGCCCATCCCGGCGGCCATTCCGCACGACAGCGCGATGACGTTCTTGCACGCGCCGCCGAGTTCGCAGCCCACGACATCGGTATTGGTGTAGGGCCGGAAGTAGGGATTGGAACTCGCCCGCTGCACGGCGACCGCGCGCTCGTGGTCGGCGCACGCGAGCACCGCGGCCGCGGGCTGTTCGGCCGCGATCTCCCTGGCGAGGTTCGGCCCGGACACCACGACGATCTCCTCCTGCGGCCGCCCGCCGACCTCGGAGACCACTTCGCTCATCCGCTTGAGCGTGCCCAGTTCCACGCCCTTGGCCAGACTGACGAGAATCGCGTCTTCGGGCAGCAGTGCGCGCCAGCCGGACAGGTTCGCGCGCAGGCTCTGGCTCGGCACCGCGAGCACGACCGCGTGCGCGCCGGAGAGTGCCTCGGCCGCATCGGCCGTCGCGGACAGATTCTCCGGCAGTGTCACACCGGGCAGGTAACCGCTGTTGCTGTGCCCGTCCCGGATCTCTCCGGCGACCTCGGCACGGCGGGCCCACACGGTCACGTCGCGGCCCGCGTCGGCGAGGACCTTGGCGAAGGCGGTGCCCCACGAACCCGCCCCGAGCACGGTGATGCGCTGGACGTCCATCACTCGCCGTCCGCCGGCTCCGGCTTCTTCGCGGGCGGCTCTTCGCCCCGGATCTCGGAAAGCAGCCCGGTGACCCGCGTCATCATCAGATCCGTCACCTCGCGCAGTACCGCCGCGGTCTGGTCCTTGTCACGGTAGACCGACAGGTCGATCGGCTCCCCCACCCTGTGCGTCACCCTGGTCCGCGGGAACAGCCGCACCTTCTTGTTGTAGAGGTCCAGGATGTGGTTGGTACCCCAGCGCGCGATCGGGATCACCGGCACGTCGTTGCTCAGCGCGAGCCGCGCCGCGCCGGTGTAGGAACGCTTGGGCCAGCCCTGCGGATCGCGCGTGATCGTGCCTTCGGGATAGATCACGACGATCTTGCCGTCGCGCAGCGCCTGATGCGCGTCGCGCAGGCTGTCCCCGGCGCTGCTGGAACCCCGGTAGACCGGGATGCTGCCCGCGCCAAGGAAGATCTTGCCGAAGATCGGCGTGGTCGCGAGGCTGGCCTTGCCGAGGAACCGGGGCACCCGCTTGTTGCGGTGCACGAAAACCGCGTCCACGGCCGGGTCCATGTGCGAGACGTGGTTCATCACCAGCAGCGCACCCCCTTCCCGCGGAATGCGCTCGCCGCTTTCGTAGACCCGCTTGCCGATCCAGCTGACGGGATAGAACAGAGCGGCGGCGGCTCCGACCCAGAACCCGCCCTTCTCACGATCGGCCAAGGCATCCTCCTGTGGTCTCCGTTGCCTCCCGCTGATCCTAGGGGGCGCGATCAGGAAAGATGGGGGCGTGCCACCGGTCGATCTGATCGTCCCGCTGAAGCCGCCCCACACCGGCAAGTCCCGGCTGCGCGGAGCGGTGGCCGATCGTGTCCACCCGGCGCTGGTCCTCGCGCTCGCCGCGGACACCCTCGCCGCGGCCGTGCCGGTGGTGCGCCGGGTGCTCGTGGTCGCGAGCGACCCCGCGGCGGTGGCCGGACTCGCCGGACTGGGCGCGGACGTGGTCGGCGACGACGGGGCCCCGGATCTCAACGCGGCGCTGCGGCACGGGGAACGACTCCTGCGCGCCGAGGACGCCGGCTCGGTGATCGGCGCGCTGCAGGCGGACCTGCCGGCACTGCGCACCGACGAATTCGCCGCGGCACTGGCGGAAGCCGGCGACGACCGGGCGTTCGCCTCGGACTGGGAGGGCACCGGCACCACGTTGCTGTTGTCCGCGCCCGGCGGCGCACTCGATCCCCGGTTCGGCCCGCGATCGGCCGATGCGCACCGCGATTCCGGTGCCGCGCCGCTGCGGCTGGCCGCACCGACACTGCGCCGTGACGTGGACACCCCCGCCGATCTCGCGCACGCGCGGCGGCTCGGTCTCGGTGAGCGGACCGCGGCGCTGCTGTTTCAAGGGTGCGTAGCATGAACGTCACCGGTCCGCTCGGCCAACTTCTCCGCACCGTCCTGCGGACGGGCGGCGGGGTGCTGAACGCGGCAACAGGCGTAACAGCATTTCGCGCCGAAGTAAGGAACAATGCTGGTGTGAGCAGCGACGAGACCTTTCCACGGGACATAACGGACGCGACAGACCGGTCGCCGGGCAACGGCGCCGGCACGGGGCCACGCTTCCGGGCCGTGCCCTCGGCGCCGCCGGCGGTCACCGCCCCCACCCCGGTCGCCGCGCCCGAGTCGCTGCCCGACGACCGCTACTTCAACCGCGAGCTGTCCTGGCAGGACTTCAACGCCCGCGTGCTGGCACTGGCCGAGGACGCGTCGCAGCCACTGCTCGAACGCGCGAAGTTCCTCGCCATCTTCGCGTCCAATTTGGATGAGTTCTACATGGTCCGGGTCGCCGGGTTGAAGCGAAGGGACGAGACCGGGCTGCCGGTACGCAGTGCGGACGGGCTCACGCCGCGCGAGCAACTGGCCTACATCGCCAAGCGCAACCAGGACCTCGTCGAACGCCACACGCTCGCCTTCGAAGATCACGTGCGGCCCGAACTGGCCGAGCACGACGTCCGGATCGTCACGTGGGCCGATCTCGACACCCACGACCAGCTCCGGCTGTCGAACTACTTCAGCGAGCAGATCTTCCCGGTGCTCACCCCGCTCGCCGTCGACCCGGCGCACCCGTTCCCTTATATCTCGGGGCTCTCGCTCAACCTCGCGGTCACCGTGCGCGATCCCGAGGAGGGCACCGAACGTTTCGCGCGCGTCAAGGTGCCGAACAACGTGCCGCGGCTCATTCGCGTGGAACAGCAACGGGGCAGCCGCGTCGCGACGTTCCTGCCGCTGGAGGAACTCATCGCCTCGCATCTGGGCGAGCTGTTCACCGGCATGGAGGTCACCGAGCACCACATCTTCCGGGTCACCCGCAACGCCGACTTCGAGGTCGAGGAGGACCGGGACGAGGATCTGCTGCAGGCGCTGGAGCGCGAGCTCGCGCAGCGGCGGTTCGGCCCGCCGGTGCGGCTGGAGGTCGCGCAGGACATGAGCGAGCACATGCTCGAACTGTTGCTGCGCGAACTCGACGTCGATCCGCACGACGTGGTCGAGGTGCCCGGCCTGCTGGATCTGACCTGCCTGTTCCAGCTGTCCGGTTTGGACAGGAAGGAACTCAAGGACCGCCCTTTCGTCCCGGCGACGCATCCGGCCTTCGGTGAGCGCGAGACGCCGAAGAGCGTGTTCGCCATGCTGCGCGAGAACGACGTGCTGGTGCACCACCCGTACGACTCGTTCTCCACGAGCGTGCAACGTTTCATCGAGCAGGCCGCGAACGACGACAAGGTGCTCGCGATCAAGCAGACGCTGTATCGCACCTCGGGTGACTCGCCGATCGTGAACGCGCTCATCGACGCGGCCGAGGCGGGTAAGCAGGTCGTGGCGCTGGTGGAGATCAAGGCACGCTTCGACGAGGAAGCCAACATCACGTGGGCGCGCACGCTGGAGCGGGCGGGCGTGCACGTGGTGTACGGGCTCGTGGGCCTCAAGACGCACTGCAAGGTTTCCATGGTGGTGCGGCAGGAAGGCTCGACCATCCGCCGCTACTGCCACCTGGGCACCGGCAACTACAACCCGAAGACGGCGCGGCTGTACGAGGATCTCGGTCTGCTCACCGCCGATCCGGCGATCGGGGCGGACCTGACGGATCTGTTCAACGTCCTCACCGGCTACTCGCGCCAGGAGACCTACCGCAACATCCTCACCTCCCCCAACGGGATCCGGCGCGGCATCCTGCGCATGATCGGTGAGGAGATCGAGCACGCGCAGGCCGGCAAGCAGGCCGGGATCCGGCTCAAGGTCAACTCGCTGGTGGACGAGCAGGTCATCGACGCGCTCTACCGTGCCTCGCAGCAGGGTGTTCCGGTGGACGTGGTCGTACGCGGTATCTGCGCGCTCAAACCGAGAGTGCCGGGCCTGAGCGACAACATCCATGTCCGCTCGATCCTCGGGCGGTTCCTCGAACACTCCCGCGTCTTCCACTTCCAGGCCGGTGGCACGCACTGGATCGGCAGCGCGGACATGATGCACCGCAATCTCGACCGGCGGATCGAGGCGCTGGTGTGCGTGAAGGATCCGAAGCTGACGGCGCAACTGGACGAGGTGCTGGACTCGGCGCTGGATCCGGCCACCCGCTGCTGGGTGCTCACGTCTTCGGGAGAATGGTCGCCCTCGCCCTCGGACGAGTCCGAGGTGCGCGACCATCAGGTGGAACTGTTGAAACGGCACGGGGCAACTGGGTGAGTTCTATCGTTCGCGCGGCCGGCGCCGTGCTGTGGCGGAATCGCGGCGACGGCGTCGAGGTGGCGGTGGTGCACCGGCCACGGTATGACGACTGGTCGCTGCCGAAGGGAAAACTCGATCCCGGCGAGACGCTGCCGTTCACGGCGGTGCGGGAACTGCACGAGGAGACCGGGTACCGGGCGGTGCTGGGGCGGCATCTGAAGACGGTGCGCTATCAGGTCGCCGGCGGGCCCAAGGTCGTCGAGTACCACAGCGCGGCGGCGGTGTCCGGTTCGTTCGTGCACAACGGTGAGGTCGACGACCTGCGCTGGCTGCCCGTCGCCGCGGCACGGGAACTGCTGAGCTATCCGGCCGACGCCGAAGTGCTGGACGCTTTCGAGGGCCTGCCTGCCGCGCTGAGCACCCTTCTGCTCGTGCGCCATGCGAAGGCAGGCAAGCGCGAGGAATGGAACGGAGACGACGATCTGCGCCCGCTTTCGCCCGCGGGCCAGCGGCAGGCGAACGCCGTCCGTGCGTTCGCGCCACTGTTCGGCGCGAACCGGGTGTACTCGGTGCCGCGGTTGCGTTGTGTCCAGACCGTGCAGGGCATCGCGGACGATCTCAGTGTCGATCCGCGTCACGAGCCGTTGCTGTCGGAGGAGGACTACTGGCGGGATCCGGCGCGCGGACTGGCGCGGCTGCTCGCCATCGTCGCCGCCGGGGGCACGCCCGTGGTCTGCAGCCAGGGTGGCGTCATTCCCGATGTGGTGGCGGGATTGGCCGAACAGGCCGGAGTCCGGCTGCCTGCGGAGAAAGGCGGGAACGCGCCGAGCAAGAAAGGCTCGGTGTGGGTGCTGTCATTCAGTCCCGGCGAGTCGAATGGGGGTCCGCATCTGGTGGCCGCGGACTACTACTCGAGCGCACTCCCGCATCCCGCTCCGACGCGATCGGGTAAGCGAGCCCAATAGGTCATTCGCTCTTTACCCGAGCCCCACGCTCAATTGACCGGCTCCATTCGAACGCCGCCGGTTCGACACTCACGATCGCGGTTTTACTGGGAGTGGAATTCCGGCGCCCGTCAGCCCGAGTCCAATTCAGTCGCGGGTCCTTCGCGGCGTGACTGCCGTGCGGGACGCCCTCGTGGCGCACGGGGCCGTGACGGGTTCCGCACGGCACGAGGAGGCAGGGGTCGGGTTTCGGCGCCCAGAGCGGGGATCTGGGCGCGCTGCGGCGTACCTGGAAATGCGGCAGGGCCCCCACGAGTAGCTCGCGGGGGCCCTGCCGGCCAAACCGTTCGTTGAACGGGGTTACTTCTTCTTCGCGCGGGTGGTGGTCTTCTTCGCCGCGGTCGTCTTGCTCGCCGTGGCCTTGGCCGCGGTCTTCGGGGCGGCCTTGGTCGCCGTCGTCTTCTTGGCCGTGGTGGCCTTGGAAGCGGCGGGCTTCGCGGCGGTCTTGGTGGCGGCGGCGGCCCGCGTGCGCGTGGTGGTGCTGCGCGTGCTGGTGCTACGGGTGGCCGTCGGGCGGGTCGCGGTCGCGCGGGTGCCGGCGGCGCGGGTACCGGTCGCACGCGTGCTCGCGGCGCGCGTGGTGGTGCCGGTGCTGCGCGTCGTGGAAGCGGCGCGCTTGACCGCGGTGGCCTTCGGCAGCTTCTTCGCGCCGCTGATGACGTCCTTGAACGTCGTGCCCGCACGGAAGGCAGGCACGTTGGTCTTCTTCACGCGCACGGTCTCACCCGTACGCGGGTTGCGCGCGGTACGGGCGGCGCGGGCGCGCTTCTCGAACACACCGAAGCCGGTGATGTTCACCTTCTCGCCCTTGTTGACCGTACGGATGATGATGTCGACGAGACCGTCGACGGCCTCCGACGCAACCTTCTTGTCGCCCAAACGCTCGGAGAGCGCCTCGATCAGCTGGGCCTTGTTGGCCATTCCAGTCCTCCATGAAGAACTACTTCTCACACGGCCACATCGGCCGACTTGCGGACACGGTATTACCAACTGCCCGGAAATTCCAAACGGCGCGCGGAATTTTTTCGTGGCCGGGGGGTGCTTTCCGCCCTCCGAGCGACCCCTTGCGGGGCTTCCGCGCGCCGTTCGGCGTGATGTGGTGTTGCCGCGATTCCCTTTCTGAGCAGGGAATCTGCGGTCAGGAAGAGGCTTGCGGGATGGTCACCGGCTTCCAGTTGGGACGCTCGGACTCGAACTTCGCGATCTCGTCGGCGTGTCGCAGGGTGAGAGCGATGTCATCGAGCCCTTCGAGCAACCGCCAGCGGGTGTAGTCGTCGATCTGGAAGCTCGCGACGAAGTCCTTGGCCCGCACGGTCTTCGCCTCGAGGTCCACCGTGACCTCCGTGCCGGGGTCGTTCTCGAGGATCTTCCACAGCTGCTCGACATCCATCTGCTCGCACTGGGCGGCGACCAGACCCTGCTTGCCGGAGTTGCCACGGAAGATGTCGGCGAAGCGGGACGAGATGACGACCCGGAAGCCGTAGTCCATCAATGCCCAGACAGCGTGTTCGCGCGAGGAACCGGTGCCGAAGTCCGGCCCCGCCACCAGCACGCTGCCCGCCTTGAACGGCTCGGAGTTGAGGATGAACGTCTCGTCCCCGCGCCAGGCGGCGAACAGGCCGTCCTCGAAACCGGTGCGGCTGACCCGCTTGAGGTAGACGGCCGGGATGATCTGGTCAGTGTCCACGTTGGACCGGCGCAGCGGCACTCCGACGCCGGTGTGAGTCTTGAACGGCTCCATGGTGGTTTCGGCTCCTTCAGTTGAGGTCGTCGGGAGAGGACAGCGTGCCGCGCACGGCCGTCGCCGCCGCCACGAGCGGGGAGACGAGGTGAGTGCGCCCGCCCTTGCCCTGCCTGCCCTCGAAGTTGCGGTTGGAGGTCGACGCGCTGCGCTCGCCCGGCTTGAGCTGGTCGGGGTTCATGCCAAGGCACATCGAGCAGCCCGCCTGCCGCCACTCGGCGCCCGCGTCCGCGAACACCTTGTCCAGCCCCTCGGCCTCCGCGGCCTGGCGCACGCGCATCGAGCCGGGCACGACGAGCATCCGCACCCCGTCGGCCACCTTGCGGCCCTGCAGGACCCCGGCGGCGGCGCGCAGATCCTCGATCCGGCCGTTGGTGCACGAGCCGAGGAAGACAGTGTCGACCCGGATGTCACGCAGCGGGGTGCCCGGCTGCAGGTCCATATAGGACAGGGCCTTCTCGGCGGCGAAACGGGCGGTCTCGTCGACGATCTGCGCGGGGTCGGGCACCGACTCCGACAGCGGCAGCCCCTGGCCCGGGTTGGTGCCCCAGGTGACGAACGGGGTCAGCTCGTCGGCGTCGAGGTGCACCTCGACGTCGAACTCGGCGCCCTCGTCCGTGCGCAGCGACTTCCAGTTCTCCACGGCGGCGTCCCAGTCGGCGCCCTTGGGCGCGTGCGGACGGCCCTTGAGGTAGGCGAAAGTCGTCTCGTCCGGAGCGATCATGCCGGCGCGGGCGCCCGCCTCGATCGACATGTTGCAGACGGTCATCCGGGCTTCCATCGACAGCGTCTCGATCGCGCTGCCGCGGTACTCGAGCACATAACCCTGGCCGCCGCCGGTACCGATTTTCGCGATCACCGCGAGGATGATGTCCTTCGCCGTCACGCCCGGCCGCAACTGACCGTCGACGTTGATCGCCATCGTCTTGAACGGACGCAGCGGAAGCGTCTGGGTGGCCAGCACGTGCTCCACCTCGGAGGTGCCGATGCCGAACGCCATCGCGCCGAACGCACCGTGGGTGGAGGTGTGACTGTCGCCGCACACCACGGTCATCCCGGGCTGTGTCAGGCCCAGCTGCGGGCCGATGACGTGCACGATGCCCTGCTCGGCGTCGCCCATCGGGTGCAGCCGGATGCCGAACTCCTTGCAGTTGCGGCGAAGGGTGTCGACCTGGGTGCGCGACACCGGGTCGGCGATCGGCAGCTCGATGTCCACCGTCGGCACGTTGTGGTCCTCGGTGGCGATGGTGAGGTCCGGGCGGCGGACGGGGCGGCCCGCCAGCCGCAGTCCGTCGAACGCCTGCGGGCTGGTGACTTCGTGCACCAGGTGCAGGTCGATGTAGAGCAGATCCGGTTCGGCGCCTTCGCCACGGCGCACGGTGTGCGCCTCCCACACCTTCTCGGCCAGTGTGCGCGGCCGTGTCGCGGTCATCTGTGCTCCTCCCACGAGGTTGCTTGGGAGCAAAGGAACTCGATCACGGTCCGGCGGGTCGAGCCACGACTGTCCGCGACTCGAGTTCGATGTTTCCCAGATTGTGGACTTCCCATACTTCGGGAAGCTAGTATCGCGTCGTGGGACAGCATAGCCCTTCAAACCAGCACAGCGGTATTGGAGTTCTCGACAAGGCGGTCGCCGTGCTGCAGGCGGTGGCCGAAGATCCTTGCGGACTGGCCGAACTGTGCACGCGCACCGGCCTGCCCAGGGCCACCGCGCACCGGCTCGCGGTGGGCCTGGAAGTCCACCGGTTGCTGCGCCGCGGGCCGGACGGGCGGTGGCGCCCCGGTACCGCGCTCGCCGAACTCGCCGGCGGCACCGCCGATCCGTTGCTGGACGCCGCCGGTTCGATTCTGCCCAAACTCCGGGACATCACGGGCGAGAGCGTCCAGCTCTACCGGCGCGACGGTGTGCAGCGGGTGTGCGTCTCCACGGCGGAGCCGGTGAGCGGGCTGCGCGACACCGTGCCGATCGGTTCGCGACTGCCGATGACGGCCGGTTCGGGCGCGAAGGTACTCGCCGCGTGGGCGGATCCCCATACGCAGCGGGCGGTTCTGGCAGACGCCGTGTTCGGGGAACGCACCTTGCTGGAGGTTCGCCGCCGGGGCTGGGCACAAAGCGTCGCCGAACGCGAGCCGGGCGTAGCGAGTGTTTCCGCGCCGGTACGGGATTCCTCGGGAACGGTCGTCGCGGCGGTCTCGGTTTCCGGTCCGGTGGAACGCATCGGCCGCAAACCCGGCGCCCGCTGGGCGGCCGATCTGCTGGCCGCGGCCGAAGCCCTCCAGGAACGACTCTGACCCTTACGCCGACCCGGCAAGGCTCGAGGCGGCTCGTCTTCGAACGCGTCCTCGTCGTAGAGGAAACGAGCGGAGGTGCAGAAGGTCTCCAGTCGCGCCGGCGGTTCCGGCGCATCGGCTCTCGAGTAGGGCGCGATTCGATGCTGCCGTCAGGGCCGGATCTTCGCGGACCTGCTGCGCCACTGGGAACTTGCCGGGCCGGCCGTTTGTGGCGCACGACTTCGGCGGCGCGGTGGCACTGCGCGCGCATCTGCTGCACGGCGCCGCGTACACCCGGCTCGCGTTGGTCGACCCCGTCTCACTCGCCCCGTGGGGCACGTCGTTCTTCCGCCTCGTCCGCCGAGCCGTGGCTCGGTGAGGACGGCCGGCCCGCGTTCTACCGGCAGATCGCACACTCGTGCCGGAAGACGCCCCGGCGCAGTTGATCGCCTTACTGCTCGATTTCCTGCCGGTCCGGAGTGGACAACGACCGTGGCCGAGGCCGCTGATGCGCGTCGACAATGTTCAAACATACGTTCGAAGAAGCGTGTAGACTGCGCGCCATGACCGTGGGGTTGCAGGGCTCGCTGTTCGGCCAGACCGGCGATCTGGCGCTCGGCTCGCTGCGTGGACTGCGCCGCGTGCCGCTGAGCGAGGGCGCGTGGATCGATCTGCTGCCGGACTGGCTCAGCGGCGCGGACGCGTTGTTCGAACGGCTCGCCGAGGCCGTGCCGTGGCACGCCGAACGGCGCCGGATGTACGACCGGGTCGTCGACGTGCCGCGCCTGCTGTGTTTCTACGGCGAGGACGACGAACTACCCGAGCCCGTGCTCGCCGGCGCGCGCGAAGCGCTGTCCGCGCATTACGCCGACGAGTTGCGCGAACCGTTTCGCACGGCCGGATTGTGCTTCTACCGCGACGGGCGCGACAGCGTCGCCTGGCACGGCGACACCATCGGCCGGGGCTCCCGGGAGGACACGATGGTCGCCATCCTGTCGGTCGGCGCGCCGCGCACGTTGCTGCTGCGGCCGCGCGGCGGAGGCCGGACCGTACGGCAGTCGCTCGGCCCCGGCGATCTCGTCGTCATGGGCGGCTCGTGCCAGCGCACCTGGGAGCACGCGATTCCCAAGACCGGCAAACCGGTCGGCCCCCGCATCAGCATTCAGTTCCGGCCGCGCGGAGTTCGGTGATACAGCTAGAACCTCGCCCAGCGACCGCCGGCATGGGCCCATTCGCGGTCCCAGCGGTTGGCGCGGCGACGATCCAGGATCAGGCGCACCGTCCAGAACACGGCGGCCAGCCCCAGCGCCACGACGAGCCACGCGAAGATCCCGGCGAGCACACTCGTGGTGGCCGCGTCGGAAGCGCTCATCGGAGCGGGCACCGGATCACCGGCGTCGGACAGCCAGACCGGCACCTCGCTGCCCGCGGTGGTGCCGGGCTCGGTGCTGATGGTTCCGACCTTTTCCGCACCGCCCGCGACCGGCCATCGTGCGAGCACTCCGGACGAAGCACCGCTCGCGGCACCGAGATAGGCGCCGTCGGAGGCGGGCACGGGGTTCGGGGCGTCCTGCATCAGGGTGGCGGTGGTGAGATGACGCGTGGCACGCTGCTGATCCGACAGCGCGAGCTGGCCCCCATAGGTGTTGGTACCGACGATCGCGGCGAGCGGAATCGCGATCAGCAGACCGAGCACGACGACAAGGAGCATCGCGGCTTCGACTCGGTCGGAACGTCTTGCCAGCGGGTTTCGACCTAGGTGGACACGGCGCCAGAATCGAGCTGTACGCCCGAATGGTCCGTTCACGGTCTCCAGTCCCCCTTTCTTGAACTTCATGGCGAACACACGGCTTTCCCTTGACCACTGTGCCGCGCCGCACGGAAATTGGCTCGCGAACGAGACCAACGCCGCTGTGAGCCGCCGGTCACACCGGCAGGAAACATGCGTATCACGGTGATCTACCCACACACAATTGGCTTAACCAGGCCAATTTTCCGGGCAGTGGAAGATTACGCGGAGTGACCTCCGCCGATCGCTATTCGAATGGTTATTCGAAGGAGCCGCCGCGGCCCGCGCCACCGGTAAAGCGTTCCACCCCGGACCCGGCGTCCGCGAAGGAAGTCATTCCATGGTGCCACTCAATGGAAAGCGCTTCCTGTTCGGTGCGGCCGTGCTGCTCCAGCAACGACATCCGGTCCTCGCGCATACAGGTCTGCGGGAACCGGGCCAGTTGCGCCGCCAGTTCCTCGGCCGCGGCACGTTCCGTGCCCGCCGGAACGACACGGTTGGCCAGCCCCATCCGCAGTGCTTCGGCGGCGTCGACCGGCCTGCCGGTGAGCACCATGTCCATCGCCTGGCTGGTGCCGATCAAGCGCGGCAGCCGGACCGTGCCGCCGTCGATCAAGGGCACGCCCCACCGCCGGCAGTACACGCCGAACACCGCGTCTTCGGCGACAACGCGCAGGTCACACCACAACGCGAGTTCCAGGCCGCCGGCGACCGCGTGCCCGGCGACGGCGGCGATCACCGGTTTGCCGAGCCGCATCCGCGTCGGCCCCATCGGACCGGGACCGTCCTCGGCGAGCCGGTTCATCCGCTGCGTGCCGACCGCCTTCAGGTCGGCCCCCGCGCAGAACGTGCCACCCTCGCCCCACAGCACGGCGACCGACGCCGAGGCATCGGCGTCGAAGGCCTCGAACGCCTCGGCCAGGGCCGCGGCGGTCGGCCCGTCGACGGCGTTGCGCGCGTCCGGGCGGTGGAGGATCACTGTGTAAACCGGCCCCGCACGTTCGACGCGCACCGCCCGTTCAGCCATTCACCGGACATTAGCAGCCGATCCAAGATCGGTGATCCGCCATTTTCCCACTGTTTTTCGGGCCTGAACGCGTCGCCGAACATCACTCGAAAGGGTGGTTGTTCAGGTGTGCAACTCCACACAGCACTCGCCCGGCCGGGGGCTGGGCACCGCGCGCAGGCCGCTGCCTTCGGTGAACCCGCTCAGAAACGCGTGGTTGAGACCACACACCAGCTCCGGTGCACGCGAGGTGAGCGGCCGGAACGGGCAGTTGCGCATGCGCAGGCAGCCCTCCCCCACCCGGTACGGCTCGAAGCCCTCTCGCGTCAGCATCCGCTCGGCCGTGACGAGGTCCGCCCGTTCCCTCGGGGCCAGCCGTTCGCCCGCGGTCCTGGCCACGCGCACGGCCGACTCGGTGGCACGCTCGTCCTCGCGCTCCTCGAGCACCGCGTCCAGCAGGATCTCGCTCAGCAGATCGCCCGAGCGGGCCGGGATCGCGACCCTGATCTCCAGGTCGGTGGGCCGGTAGACCTTGGGCGCGCGGCCGACCCTGCGCACTCCCCCGACCGGCTCGTAGTCCGCGCGCAGCAGCCCGACGTCGACCAGTTTGTCCAGGTGGAACGCCGCGAGCTTGCGGGAGATGCCGACGCTGGCCGCGGCCTCGTCCCGGGTGACGGGACGGCGCGCGCGGCGGATGTAGAAATACATCGAGCCGCGCAGGTCATCCTCCAGCGCGGCGACCGCGGTGATCGACGTGCTCAGGCTGGGTTCCACCCGGTCAAGAATAACGCCTATAGTCGTTGGTGAAATAGCGGCGGTCAGAGACGAGGAGCCCACGGTGCAGACGAACACGGCGCTACACGTGGTTCATGTGTCCGAAGATGTCGACCTCGACGCCGCGGAACAGGCCGCCGAGCAGTTCCTTCACGCGCTGGGTATCTCGACCGAGAGCGAGAGCCTGCGCAACACCCCGCGCCGGATGGCGCAGGCGTACGCGGACCTGTTCTCGCCACGGCCGTTCGACCTCACCACGTTCCCCAACGACGAGGGTTACGACGAGCTGGTGCTCGCGCGTTCGATCCCGGTGCGGTCGGTGTGCGAGCACCATCTGCTGCCGTTCACCGGCATCGCGCACGTCGGCTACCTGCCCGGCGAGCGGATCCTGGGGCTGTCGAAGCTGGCGCGCATCACCGAGTACTTCTCCAGCAGGCCCCAGGTGCAGGAGCGGCTGACGAAGCAGATCGCGGACTGGCTGTCCGAGCAGCTGCTGCCCAAGGGCGTCGGCGTGGTGATCGAGGCCGAGCACACGTGCATGACGTTGCGCGGTGTGCAGGCGGTCGGTTCGACCACGGTCACCTCGACGCTGCTGGGCAGGCTGCGCACCGACGCCCGGTCGCGGCAGGAGTTCTTCGCGCTGGCCGGGGTGCAGCGCTGACATGGAGATCTGGGTCAACCCGGCTTGCTCGAAATGCCGCTCGGCCGTGTCGATGCTCGACGAGGCCGGTGCCGGCTACACCGTGCGGCGTTATCTCGACGATCCGCCGACGGCCGAGGAGCTGTCGCGGGTGCTGGACCGGCTCGGCCTGCAGCCGTGGGACATCGCGCGGCTGGGTGAGGCCGTGGCCAAGGAGCTGGACCTGCGCTCGTGGCCGAAGGAGCCCTCGGAGCGGGCGCGGTGGATCGAGGCGCTGGTCAAGTATCCGAAGCTGATCCAGCGGCCGATCATCACCGCCGATGACGGCACGACCGTGGTGGCCCGCACGCCGGAGGCGGTTCGTTCCGTCTTGAACTGACCGGTTCGTGCTTCACTGGGGGCGATGGACCTGGACTCGGTGTCGGACGAGCTCTACGCCGCCAAACGCGAGGAGTTCACCGCGCTCCGGGACGAACGGGCCAAGCAGGCGCGGCCGGACCGGCAGCTGGGCCGGAAGATCGCGGAACTGCGGAAGCCGACCGTCGCGGCGTGGCTGGTGAACCAGGTCAGCCGCGCCTGCCCGGAGGAGATCGACCGGCTGGGCACGGTCGGCGAATCGATGCGGGCGGCGCACCAGCGGCTGGCGGGGGCCGAGCTGCGGGCACTGTCCAAGCAGCGGCACGAGGTGATCGAGCTGCTCACGAAGCGCGCCCAATGGCTGGCCCGCAAGGCGGGCTACCCGTTCAGTGACGCGACCCAGCGGCAGGTGACCGACACGTTCGAAGCCGCACTCGGCGACGAACGGGCGCTGGAGGCGATCCGCGCGGCCCGGTTGAACACCGCGCTGGCACCGGGTTCGCCGGAAATGTGGCTGACGGCGGCGACGGTCCCGGCGAAGTCCGCGGCGCCGGGGAAGGCGCCCCGGCGCAGGAGCCCGGAGCGCGCGCCGGAGGACACGCGACCGGGCGCGAAGAAGACCCGGCGAACGGCGAGCGCGGGCGAGAAGACGCGGCGGGACACCGGCGGTGCGGCCGCGAAAGCGCGCCGCGAAGCCGACAAGGCACGGCGCGACGCGCAGGACGCGGCCGCGAAGGCCCGCCAGGAAGCCGACGAGGCCGCGCGCGAGCAGGAGTCGGCCGAGCAGACACTGGCCGAGGTGGAAGAGTCGCTGGCCGACGCCGAACAAGCCGCGGAGGACGCCGCCGCCACGGTCCGCGATCTCCAGGCGCGCCTCGAAGACGCCCGGACCGCCGAGCGGGAAGCGCGCGCCGAGGTGACATCCGCCCGCCGGTCCGTCACCGCCGCCCGCCGCGCCGCCAAGACCGCGCAAGAACGCGCCACCCGCGCCGACGACCGCGCCACCGACGCCGAGAACCACCTCACCGGCCTCGACTGACTCTCCGGCGTCCCCCTAGAACCCCGCCGGGAGCGTCGGATGCCGTTCGAAAAGGACGGTGCCGCGGACGATCGTCTCCTTGTACCGCGCCGCCAGCCTGCCGGTCAGCACGGCCTCCCTCGGACTGTCGTCGGCACGCACGAACTGGATCAGGCCGTCGCGGCGGCCCAGGCTGATGCACTGGTTGACGTACCGGAACCGCACCGGCTTCGGGGCCCGGCCGTCCAGGCGGGCGGCCAGCGCGCGCACCGCGGTCTGGGCCGTCGGCAGTCCCGTCGCGCACGCCATCCGCAGCTGCTGCCCGTCCGCCAACCGGATCGCGGCCGCGTCCCCGACCGCCGTCACCTCCGGATGCGACACCGACCGCAGCGTGTCGTCGACGAGCATCCGGCCGTGCGCGTCCACCGCGAAACCGGCCTCGCGCGCCACCGCGGGCACGGTGAACCCGGCTGTCCACACCACCGTGTCCGCCGCGAGGTGCTCCCCCTGCTCCAGCACCACACCGTCCTCGCGGACCTCCGCGATCCGCACCCCATCCCGCACCTCGACCCCGAGCCTGCCGAACGTCCGCCGCAGGTACCGCCGTGCCCGCTCCGACAGCGCGTCCCCGAGCACACCGCCGGACACCAGGCGCACCTTGAGCGCCGGGCGCGTCTCCGCGATCTCGGCGGCCGCCTCGATCCCGGTCAGCCCGCCGCCCGCGACGATCACCGACTGCGCATCACCCAGCCGCTCCCGCAGCATCCGCGCCCGGTCGAAACCGGCCACGGTGTAGGCGTGCTCGGCGACACCGGGCACCGAGGTCATGTCGGCGTGACTGCCGAGCGCGTAGATCAGCCGGTCGTAGCCGAGGCCGTGCCCGCTCGCGGTATGGACCTCCCGCGCCGCGGCGTCGACGCCGGTGACCCGGTCGACGACCAGTCGCACTCCCGTGCCCTCGAGCAGTTCCGCCAACGGCCTGTCCCGCAGCTGCTGACCCGCCGCGAGCTGGTGCAGCCGGACCCGTTCCACGAACCTGTCGTGCTCGTTGACCAGTGTCACCGCGCCGCCGGTCCACCGTGCCGCGAGTTTCGCCGCGGCGAGACCCGCGTAGCCCGCACCCGCAACCACAATCCGTACCGTCATGTCCCCGTCCCTTCCACGGTCGTCGCCATCCAGACGAAATCGCGGCTTCGGATGTGACAGGCCCGCCAGTTGCGCGTATCTCTTCCCAGGCCGGTGCGCGCGAGTTATCGTTTTCCTGCGGTCGCCCCGGACTTCGGTGATCAGAATCCCGATCGGTTCCAGGTGAGGCGATGACGCACTCCGAGCAGATGCCGACGACCAGGCGCTGGCTGGCCGCGTGCAGGCATCTTTCGCGGTGCCCGCGCGAGCCGCTCACCGATACCGCGCGCGAGGTGCGCACGCTCGTCGGCGCCGACACCGTCACGGTGTGGCTGACCGACGGCGACTTTCCGGGTCCGTTGTGGACGGACGTGAAAGCCGCCGCGCGCCGGGCGATGGCCGAGGCGTCGCCGAGCGTGGTCACGGGTGCGGGCGGTTCGACGCTCGTCGTGCCGATCGGCCTGCCAGGGCACGTCCGCGGCGTGCTGGTGCTCGGCCGTGGACCGCATCGCGCCCCGTTTCCGGAGGTGCTGGGGATGCTGGCGCAGAGCTACGTCTCGTACAACACCTCGCGTGAGGTCGCCGAACTCGGCGACCGCCTGATCCGGCTGGCCTTCAGCGCCGGCCTGTCATTGTCCGGCTCGCTGCAGCACACCGACGACCCGAGGGTGGAGGAAGGGATCAGGGCCGCGCTCGCGTCACTGGACGAGAGCGTGGCCCTGATCCGGGCTTACGTGCACGCGGCCTAGCGAGGCGGGCGGTGAGCGGCGACCACCGCGTCGCCCTCGGGGCCACCCTCGACGACTCCCCTGGCGACCTCGACGATGCGGCGGTTGCGGCTGCGTGCGTAGGAACGCAGCACGGAGAACGCCTCGCCGACGTCGACACCCAGCCGTTCGGCCAGCACGCCCTTGGCCTGCTCGATCGCGATCCGGCTGGTCAGCGCCATCTGCAACTGGTCGACCAGGGTTTCCTGCCGCCGCTGGACGCGCTGGTGCACGAGCCCGCTGGCGGCGACGCCGGCGAGCGCGTGCCCGATCCCGCTCTCGTCCGCCGCGATGGCGTGCGCGGACAACAGCGTGACCGCGCCGATGACCTCGTCCCGCTGCCGCATCGGGATCGCCAGCACCGCCGTGAATCCGGCCTCGATCGCGGCCGCCGCGAAATCGGGCCAGTTCCCGTCCGTGTGCGCGAGATCGTCGCACCGGACGGCATCACCGCTGGCGCGACTGTCCACCCCGGGCCCCTGCTCGTGTTCCAGTTCGAGTCGTTCGAGATCGCGCACGGTCTCCGTGGTGCCTTCGGCTGCCCGGACGTCGCCGTCGGTCACCAGCACACCCGCCGCCTCGGCCCCGAGCACCTCGGCGCAGCGCAGCGCGAGATTGCGCAGGAACGCGGCGAGGTCGAATCCGGGCCCGGTGGTGTCGGTCAGTTCCACGAAGGTGCGCGCGAGCAGGCTTTCCTGCACGCTCGTCACAATTCCTCCCAGTGCACTCCGCCGACGGGTGAGAACCGCAGCCTGCGGTGGACGACGGCGTTCGCGACGTCACCCAGCCTGCAGCCGGCGGCGTAGGCGTGGCCGCGCAACCGCACCATCGCCTCCCCGACGGGAACCCCCAGTTGTACCGACACCATGCCCGCGGCCTGATGCAGTTCGGCACCGCGGTCGAGGAACTCGTCCTCGGCGAACGTCCAGTGGCCCTCGGCGCCGGCGCGGGCGTTGAGCACCACGGCCAGCGCCGCGTCGGCGTAGATGACGGCGTCGGCCAGCGCGTCGGCGGGCAGCTCGCCGGAACGGGTGCGATGCAGGTCGAGCGCGCCGAGCCGGACGGCACCGACCCGCAGCGGTATCGCGAACTGCGCGCGCGCACCCGTGCCGACGGCGTCACCGGTGTAACCGGGCCAGCGGGTGAGGCTTTCCGGGCTGTCCAGATCCGCGGCGAGCACCGGTTCGAACCCGACGGCGGCGTCGAGCGCGGGCCCCTCGCCGTAGGTGACCTGGAGCTCCACCAGCTCACCGCTGAGCGGATCGGTGGCGAACGCGAGTTCCGGCGTGTTCCCCGCGCCGCCCAGCAGGATCGCGGCCCCGGAGACCGGCAGCGCGTCCGCGCAGGCCTGGCAGACATGACGGAGCGTGGCGGCGGTGTCGTCGCGATGTGACAGCCCGATGATGGACGACCACACGCGGGCCGCCCTGCTCTCGTTCATTTCGTCATTTACCGCCTTGGTGCTCGCCAGGTCCGGGAACAATCCTAGGGGGTGCGGAACCAGTTTGGGCGTCCGAATGCCATATCGGGGGTATCCGGCCGGGGGCGAGTTCAACCTCGCTCCGGAGCAATTGGCTGACCCGCCCGGAGCAAAGGGCGTTTTCTCCCGGTCCGGCGGGGCATCCGGTCAGGCATGACGAGAACACATGTTTACCGTGGCCGCGCGAGCGCCGCCAGGGTGATCAGCGGAATCGGCGCGGCGTTCGCCGTCGTCGAGGTCGTGCACCTGCTGATGGTCTTGTTGCACGCGAATCCCGCCAACGCCTTCGTGCAGTTCGTGCGCTCGATCGCCGATCCGCTGGCGCTGTTTTTCCCCGGCCTGTTCCCCATCGCCAATCCGCAACTGGCCGCTGTGGTGACCTACGGGCTCGCGGCAGCGTTCTGGCTGGCGGTGACGACGCTTATCGCACGCATCGTCTCCTGAGCGCGGCGAGCAGTCGGATGCGGCGTTTACCCACTGAACGTGGGGCACTACGCTGAGTCGGTCAGCCGCTCGACCATCTTCTGCGAGGCAGCAATGTCCGGTGCGCCGCAAGCTCAGTCGCCCAGCCAGGTCCCGGTCGGCGTGGATCCGAACCGGCCGAGCATCGCTCGGATCTACGACGGTTTCCTCGGGGGCAAGGACCACTACGAGGTCGACCGCGTAGTGATGGGCAAGATCAACGAGGCCGTGCCGGAGGCCGTCGACATCGCGCGCGGCAATCGTGGCTTCCTCAACCGCGCGTGCCGGTTCCTCGCGTCGCAGACCACGATCGACCAGTACCTCGACTGCGGTTCCGGCCTGCCGACCGCCGAGAACACGCACCAGATCGTGCAGCGCGCCAAGCCCGACGCGCGCGTGATCTACGTCGACAACGACCCGGTGGTGCTCGCGCACGGGCGCGCGCTGCTGGAGGAGAACGACAACGTGCACATGGTCGAGGCGGACATCTTCAACCCGCCGAGCGTGCTCAAGAACGAGGTCGTGCTGCGGCACCTCGACTTCTCCGAGCCGCTGGTGCTGCTGCACGTCGGCACCCTGCACCACTTCGAGGGCGACGGCGGGCCCGAGGTGATGCGCCAGTACATCGATTCGCTCGCGTCCGGCTCGTACGTGGTGTTCTCGCACTTCTACGACCCCGAAGAGCCGGAGCTCACCGAGATCGCCAAGAAGATCGAGGCCATCCTGGTGCAGGGCCCGATGGGCGCCGGCCGGTTCCGCACGAAGGACGAGATCCTCGCGATGCTGCCCGGCCTCGAGATCGTCAAGCCCAACGCGACGACCGGACCGGATCTGGTGGCCTGCGACGAGTGGTGGCCGGACGGCCCCCGGCTGACCCCGCTGAGCAAGGCCGCGCGCTGCATCGCGGGGATCGTGGCCCGCAAACCGTAAGTGCTTCATCGAAGAACCGCCGCCCCTGGCTCACCGAGGGGCGGCGGTTCTTTTTCTGTGTCAGCGTGCGGCAGCCAGCTCGCCCGGGTCGACCGTTTCGTCCCAGTCGATGTGGTACTCGGTCTGCCACGCCATCTTTTCCGGCTTCGCGAGCAGTTTCATCGCCACCGGCAGCACCGCGTCGCGCACCACACGGGCGACCGGGCCCGCCGCCTTGTCCCTGTTGGTCCTGGCGCCGGCGGCGATGACGCGTTCCACCCGCGCCCGCCGCAACCGCTCGTACGCGGCGAAGGCGCCCTCCGCGGTCGGCACGTCGCGCAGGCAACGGGCCAGGTGCAGGGCGCTCTCGATCGCCTGTGACACGCCCTGCCCGGAACTCGGCGACGTCGCGTGCGCCGCGTCCCCGACGAGCACGATCCGTCCCTTGCTCCACTGTGGAACGTTCGGCAGATCCTCCAGCGCGCCAACGACAACCAGCTCCTCGGGCACGCACTGCCGCAGGATCTCGAGCGCCGGTATGCGGTCACCGGCGAACACGTCGGTCAGCACCCGCAGCCATTCCGTCCCGCCGACCGCCCGGGCCTCGGCGAGCGACATCGGTTCCCGGCGCGGGAGATTCGCGAACCAGCCGGTGCGGCCGTCGTCCTCGACCTGGTAGGCGAAGAAGGCGCGCTTGCCGAACACCATGTGCATCGACCCGTTCGTCGAGGGCAGGCCGGTCGCCTGCGACAGCATCGCCCCGAAACCGAGCAGCCCGGTGTAGCGCGGCCGGATATCCGGGAACAGCTGACCGCGGACGGCGGAGCGGATACCGTCCGCGCCGATGAGGATGTCGGCGGTGGCATTGCTGCCGTCCGCGAACGTGGCCGTGACGCCGTCGCCGTGGTCCTCGGCGTGGACGAAACGTTTGCCGTGCTCGATTTCGATACCGCGTGACGCGGCCTCGTCGTAGAGCGCCCGGTAGAGGTCCGCGCGCCACACCGCGTGGAACACCGGCTCCGGTCCGCCGCCGAACTCGGCCAGCCGTTTCCCGGTCCAGCTGCGCATCACCATCGAGGCGACGGGCGTTCCGATGTCCCGCACGGCCGCGTCCGCGCCGAGCACGCCCAGCGCGTCGAGGCCGTTGGGGGCGAGGCCGACCATCGCGCCGACGCCGTCGGCGGGCTCGTCGTACGCCTCGTACACCCGGGACTCGATCCCGGCGCGCCGCAGCGCCATCGCGGTGACCGGGCCGGCGATCCCGCCGCCGATGATCAGGGCGGTTCTGTTCTCCGTCATGGTTTTCTCCCTGTCGGGTGGTCACAACCGTGACGGGAAGGCGGACCCGGCTATCGTGATGAGTGCCAGCTCTCGGCCCGGTCCGCTTCGCGCTCCGGTTGCGAGGGTTGCCGGGTCCCGGCGCGTGTTGCAGCACCGCCGGGCCCGTTCCTAATCGCTTGTGCTCCCCCTTTCGGCGAGCTCTTCGTATTCCGGTGGAATGCGTCCGGTCTTGTGGTAGTCACGCCATTGCGCGAGGTCCGGGAACGTGCCCTCGGACAGCTCTTCGAGCAGCCCGCGCACCCATCGGGCTTCCGCCTCGCGCACGGCGAGGTCGTACTCGTTCTCGATCAGGAACAGCCTCGGCAGCTCCGCCCGGTGCTGCTCCAGCGCCTTGCGCTGCCCGGCGAGTTGCTCTTCCAGCAGCTCGAGCCTGTGCCGCAGCAGCTCCGTCGCGTCGTCGGGGGTCAGCGCGGCGAGCAAGGACAGGCCCGCCTCGAACCGCGGCTGTTCCCGTTCCGGTGTGGACACCAGCTCACGCACCCAGTCGACGAGTTCGGCACGCCCGGCCTCGGTGATGCGATAGACGGTCCGTTCGGGACGCGCGCCCTGCCGTGCGGTTTCGGCGGCCTCGATCAGGCCGTGCTTCTCGAGGTTGGCGACGACGGTGTAGAGCGATCCCCACTTGATCTTCATGTCCTGGTCCTTGCCGCGCTCACGCAGCATCGAGGCCATTTCGTAGGGATGCATCGGCCGCTGCACGACCGTGCCCAGCACGGCGAGCGCCAGCAGGTTGGCCACCCTTCGCCGCTTCGCCATCACGCCTCCCGAATATTCGTCTACGAGTATACGTCGGCGGATAGAGTGGGGCAAGTATCTTCGGCCCGGCTTCCGCCGTCCGGCCCAGGCGGTACCTTGGAAGATCGAAGGGCCGCGTCGACAGGAGAGGCACATGGCGAGCGAGCCGGGGTTCACCCACTCCGCCCTGATCGTCGACTCCCCGGACGCGCTCGCCGCCCGGCTGGTGCCCCTGCTCGAGCGCCAGATGGCCGAAGAACGGCCGGTGCTCCTGGTCGTCGCCCCGGAAACCGAGGATTTGGTGCGCGCCGAACTCGGTGCCCGGGCCGAGCGCCTGGAGTGGGGCCAGCGGTCCGGCTTCTACCAGCAACTGGGTGTGGCGTTCGAGCGGTTCCGCCGCTACCTCGCCGACCAGCGCGCGGCGGGACGACGAGTCCACGTCGTCGCCGAACCGCTCGTCACGGGCGACCGGGCCACGGCGTACCTGCCCTACGAGGCGGTGTGCAACGACGCGTTCGCCGCCTACGACTGCCCGGTGACGTGCCTGTGGGACAGCCGCCGCCATCCGGCTTCCCACATCGAGGACGTGCGCCGGGTGCACGGCTGGGAACTGGGCGAGACGGAGTTCCTGCGCAGCGGCACATTCGTGCCGGCGGGTACGTACCTGGCCGGGTTCGCGCGCACGCCGCTGCCGCAGCCGCCGCCGGCGACGCTGCTGGACCGGCTCGTGCTCGACGTGCACGATCTGCCCCGGCTGCGCGAGCGAACGCGCTTCCTCGCGCAGACGGCGGGAACCGCGGCCGAGGACGTCACCCTCGCGGTGAACGAGGTGGTGACCAACGGGCTCCTGCACGGCGAACCGCCGGTGCGGATCCGGGCGTGGCCGGCACCGGGCGCGCTGATCGTGCAGATCGAGGACGCGGGCGGGGTCGAAGTGCCACCCGCCGCGGGCTACCTGCCGCCCGATGTGGATCAGTACGGCGGGCGCGGCATGTGGCTCGCGCGGCAACTGGCCGACATCGTCACCACGCACACCTCCGGCGACCGCACCGCGGTCCGGATGTCCTTCCCGTCCTAACCCTCGGCCAGCTCGTCCGTGGCCTGTCTGCCCGCTTCGGCGACCCGGTGCAGGAAGCCGGATATCAGGTCGAGTTCGGCCTCGCTGTAACCGGAGCACACGTCGTCCATCGACCGGTTCATCCCGGCGTAGAGGCCCAGCAGTTCCGCGCCACGCTCCCGCAGCACCCGCACCCGCACGGCGCGGCGGTCATCCGGGTCGCGTTCCCGCGTCACCCAGCGGTCGCGTTCCAGCCGGTCGAGTACGCCGGTGATCGTGGCCGGATGCAGGCCCGCCCGCCGGGACAGTTCCGTCGGGCCCAGCGGGCCGAAGCGGGCGATCAGATCGAGACAGTCCAGATCGGTGTCCTTGAGCTTCGCCCGCGCGCCGACCTGATGATTCAGCAACGACAACTGAATGCTCAGCTCCCGCATCGACTCCTTGATGGCGACGGTGAGCCGGCGTTTGCGGCGGGCCGCCTCACGGGATTTCATCCGGACTCCGTACTTTACGACTTCCGGAGCAGATTACACCGGCGACGATCCGAGCGCGCTCACCGTGCGGGCGACCGGGGGCGTCGTCCGCACGGCCGGATCCGGCACTTGCCGCGCACACGGCCGGCGCCTAGGTTTTCCCGGTGCCCCTTCCCGCGGCGGCCGCTACCCCGACGGGCCGCAAATGCCAGCTGGGCGCTCTGCTGCGGCATCTTCGCGATCGTAGTTCGCTGACGCAGGACGAAGCCGGCGCGTATGTCTGGCCCAACGGCAAGATCCGCCGGGTGCAGAACAAAATCGCGTTGCTGGAAAACGGCGGGGGCGGCATCGGCAACGCGGACCTGCGCGCGTTGCTCGACGCCTACCGGGTGGACGACCCCGAGACGGTCGCACTCGCCAAGCAGCTCAACGACAACACCTCCCAGCGCGGCCGCTGGCTGGGCCATCGCGCGATCCATTCCACGTCGGCGCGCCAGTTCCTCGATCTGGAACAGGACGCGAGTCTCGTCCGCATGGTCGCCGTGGAGCAGGTACCGACACTGTTCCAGTGTGAGTTCTACATCCGCGCGGGATTCAAGCCCAGTGTGCCCGCGGACGAAGTCGCGGCTCATGTCGCCGCGTGCCGCGAGCGGTGGCGAGTACTGGGCCGGGCGGAGATCTTCGCCGTACTGAGCGAATCCTGCCTGCGCCGGATGCGCGGCGACGAGCACGTGATGCGTGAACAGATCGACCATCTGATCGCCTTGTCGGAACAACCCAACATCGTGCTCCAGCTGGTGCCCTTCGTCCTGCCGCCGGGACGCCGCGACAACTGCGGGCTCGAACAGTTCGCGTTGTTCCGGCTGCCGTGTCCCGGCGTCGGCTCCGGCGACCAGCAGCATCTGGACTTCGCGTTCGCCAGAATAGACGCCCGGCCCCTGCGCGATGTCAAACTTCAGGCGTACGAACGCCTGTGGTCGGATGCGACCAACGCCGGCCTGGGCCCGGACCGGACGCGACGTTTCCTGCGATCCGTCAAGGAGTGACACCGATGTCCGCTGCCCCCGGACGCGCGTGTGGTGTATGTGGACCGGTCGGCCTGCTGATGCTGTCGTGCTGCCGTTCGTGCCCGGCTTCGACGAGGCTCGCACGGTCGTGGGGGGCTACCGGGCCCGGCTCGCCCCGGGCAGCCACCTCGCGCTGACCCATCTGACCCCGGCACGCGGCGCGACCACGCTGGCGCGGCAGGAAGAGGTGAACAAGGTCTACAACCGCAACGTGGCCGAGCAGGTCGCCAGCCGCTCCCCCGAGGAGATCGCGGAGTTCTTCACCGGCATGGAACTGGTTCCGCCCGGGCTCGTGCCGGTTCCCGGCTGGCGCCCCGACGAGCCCGGCTACGTCCCCGACGAGGAGGACGAGGCACGCAAGGTCGGGCTCGCCGGGATCGCCAGGAAGCCGTGATCGCTCACGAGTCGTAGTCGACGGTCACCTTCTCCGACACCGGCAAGGACTGGCAGGTGAGCACGAAACCCTCCTCGACCTCGCCGGGGTCGAGTGCGAAGTTGCGGCGCATGTCGACCTCGCCGAGGGTGACCTGCGCGCGGCATGTGCCGCACACCCCGCCCTTGCAGGCGAACGGCAGGTCGGGCCTCGCCCGCTGGGCGCCGTCGAGCACCGCGGTGTCGCGCGACAGGGTCACCGTGGTCGACCGTCCGTCGAGGACGACGGTGACCTCGCTGGTCAGCCCCTCGATGGGTGCTTCCTCGTGGCGCACCGGCGGTGGCGGCGCATTGTCCACATAGAACAGTTCCTGGTGGATGCGCTCGGTCGCGATCCCTTCCGCGGTCAGCAGGTCCCGCGCGTCGGTGACCATGCCGAACGGGCCGCACAGCCACCAGTGGTCGGCCTTGCCGAGCAGGCCGAGCATCGCACGTAGCTTCACCGCGTCCAGCCGCCCGGTGAACAGTTCCGCCTCACGTGGCTCGCGCGAGAGGACGTGCATCAGCTCCAGCCGCGTCGGATACCGGTCCTTGAGGTCGGCCAGTTCGTCGGCGAACATCACGGTGTCGGTGCGCCGGTTGCCGTACACGACGGTCACGGTGGTGGCCGGATCACGCAGCACGGTGGCCGCGATGGAGAGCACGGGCGTGATGCCGGAACCGGCCGCGATCAGCACGTGGTGGCCGGATTCGGCCAGATCCGGGCTGAAGTTGCCGGTCGGCGTGCCGACCTCGACCTCGTCGCCGGGCCGCACGTCGCGCACGAGCCACGTCGAGAACAGCCCGTCCGGCACCTCGCGCACGCCGATGCGCGGCGCGGCGCCCTCCGGCGCGCAGATGGAGTAGGAACGGCGTTCCTCGCGGCCGTCGATCGTGCGCCGCAGGGTCAGGGACTGGCCGGCGCGGAACGCGTACGCCTCTTCGAGGCCGGGCGGGACGTCGAAGGTGACCGCCACGGCGTCGTCGCAGAGCCGGGAGACCCCGGCTACGGTGAGCCGGTGGAAATCGCCCCGCAGGCGGGATTTCATGGCCGTCACGTCAGATCTCCTTGAAATGCTCGAACGTCTCGTCGCAGGCGCGGCAGCGGCGCAGCGATTTGCACGAGGTGGGCCCGAACTCCGACACGAGCACGGTCTCTCCCGCGCCGCAGTGCGGGCAGGACACGCGGCGCACGGCCGGGCCCAGCGTCAGCGGGATCGGGCCGCGGCGGCGCGGTGCGGCACCGGGCGGGGCGATGCCCGCCTCGGCGAGCTTGCGGCGGCCTTCGTCGGTGATCCAGTCCGACGACCACGCCGGCCGCAGCACCGTGCGCACCTCGACCTCGTCGTACCCGGCACCCCGCAGCGCGTGCACCAGGTCGTCGCGCATGGTGTCCATCGCGGGGCAGCCGGTGTAGGTGGGCGTGATCGCCACGACGACATGTCCGTCCTCTTCGGACACCTCACGCAGCACCCCGAGGTCGGCCAGCGTGAGCATCGGCAGTTCGGGGTCGGTCACGGTTTTCGCGACGGCCAGCGCGCTCACCATGTCGCCTCCGGGTACGCCCTGGCGACGCTCTGCAGCTCGGCGAGCAGGTAGCCCATCGCCTCGGTGTGGATGCCGTCGCGGCCCATCCGGCCGGACACGCCGACGCGCGGCGCGATGCCGGGAACGGTCAGCGTCGCCGCCGAGCACACCTGCCCCAGCACGTCGTCGAACTCGGCCCGCAACGTCGAGGGGTCGACGCCGACGCGGCGCTCGATCTCGTGCGGGGTGAACAACTCCCCGACATAGGGCCAGATCCCGTCCAGCCCCGCCTGCATCCGCTCGTGCGAGTACTCGGTGCCGTCGCCGAGCCGGACGGCCCACTGCGCGGCGTAGTCCCGGTGGTAGGTGACCTCCTTGACACCCTTGGCCGCGATGGCCGCGAGCACCGGGTCCGGCGAGTCGCGCAGGGCCTGCAGCAGCGCGAGCCGCCAGGTGGAGAACACCAGCAGCACGGCGACGAACTGGCCGAAGTCGCCGCGCGGTAGCTCGGCGAGGCGGACGTTGCGGAACTCCTTCTCCGGCCGGAGGTAGGCGTAGGAGTCCTCGGAGCGGCCGCTGCCGTCGGCCTTGCCCGCGCGGGCGAGCAGCAGCCTGGCCTGTCCGAGCAGGTCGAGGCCGATGTTGGCGATCGCGACCTCGTCCTCCAGCTCCGGCGCGTTGGTGATCCACTCCTGCAGTCGGTGCGAGAAGACCAGCGCGTCGTCGCCGAGCATCAGGCAATATGCCGACAAATCAGCACCGTCCATTCCGGACGGGACTGTGGTGTCCACTCCGGACAGCGGGTCTTCGAAGCCGGTCCCGAAGGCCCACCGCGAGTCGTCGTGGGCGTCGGCGAGCGCCTCATAGGCGTTGTCAAAGGACATCAGGCACTCACATGTGGGGAACGTTGTCGGGAATGTCGTAGAACGTGGGGTGGCGGTAGACCTTGTCCGCGCTGGGCGAGAAGAACGGGTCTTTTTCGTCCGGGCTGGACGCGGTGATGTCCGACGCCTTCACCACCCAGATGCTCACGCCCTCGTTGCGGCGGGTGTAGAGATCGCGGGCGTTGCGCAGCGCCATCTTGTCGTCCGCCGCGTGCAGGGACCCCACGTGCACGTGGTTGAGCCCGCGCTTGCCCCGCACGAAAACCTCGTACAACGGCCACTCGTTCATGCCGCCACCTCACTCGTCTTGCGCGCGTGCGCGGCCGCGGCCTCACGGACCCACGCGCCGTCCTCGTGCGCCTTGCGCCGGTGCGCGACGCGCTGTTCGTTGCACGGCCCGTTGCCGGACACGACCTGTTTGAACTCGGCCCAGTCGATCTCGCCGAAGTCGTAGTGCTGCCGCTCGTCGTTCCAGCGAAGCTCCGGATCGGGCAGCGTGACGCCGAGGATCTCGGCCTGCGGCACGGACATGTCGACAAAGCGCTGGCGCAGTTCGTCGTTGGTGTGCCGCTTGATCTTCCACGCCATGGACTGCGCGGTGTTCGGGGAGTCCGCGTCGGGCGGGCCGAACATCATCAGCGACGGCCACCACCACCGGTTCACCGCGTCCTGCACCATCTCCCGCTGCGCTTCGGTGCCCTTCATCATCGTCATCAGCAGTTCGAAACCCTGCCGCTGGTGGAAGGACTCCTCCTTGCAGATCCGCACCATCGCCCGGGCGTACGGGCCGTAGCTGCTGCGGCACAGCGGAACCTGGTTGCAGATCGCCGCGCCGTCCACCAGCCAGCCGATCGCGCCGACGTCGGCGAAGGTGAGCGTCGGGTAGTTGAAGATCGAGGAGTACTTCTGGCGCCCGGAGACGAGCCGCTCGGTCAGCTCCTGCCTGCTGGTGCCCAGGGTTTCGGCCGCCGAGTACAGGTAGAGCCCGTGCCCGGCCTCGTCCTGCACCTTGGCCAGCAGGATCGCCTTGCGCCGCAGCGAGGGCGCGCGGGTGATCCAGTTGCCCTCCGGCTGCATGCCGATGATCTCCGAATGCGCGTGCTGCGCGATCTGGCGGACCATCGTCTTGCGGTAGCCCTCGGGCACCCAGTCCCTCGGCTCGATCCGCTGGTCCTTGGAAATCGTGTGCTCGAAATGCGATTCGAGATCGGGCACGGTCGCGGTCATTCGGTCTCCTTGGCCACGAGGGTCAGCACGTCGTACTTGGCGACGGAATCGCCGTCGGCGTTGGTCACGTCGGTGTCCCAGCGGACCTCGCCGTAGTCCTGGTCGATGCGCGGGGTGATCTGCTTGCAGGTCAACGTCACCGTCAGCTCGTCGCCGGGCTTGACCGGGGTGAGGAACCGCAGGTTCTCCAGGCCGTAGTTGGCCAGCACCGGACCCGGTTCGGGCGAGACGAACAACCCGGCCGCGAACGAGAGCACCAGGTAGCCGTGCGCGACGATTCCGCCGAACAGCGGGTTCGCCGCGGCCGCCGCCGGATCGGTGTGCGCGTAGAACGTGTCGCCGGTGAACTCGGCGAAGTGGTCCACATCGGACTGGGTGACGGTGCGCGGACCCGCGACCACGGTGTCGCCGACCTTGAGCTCGGCCAGCGACTTCCGGAACGGGTGCGTGCCCTCCGCACGGGGCGCGCCCGCGATCCACCGGCCGGTGACGGCCGAGAGCACCTTCGGGCTGCCCTGCACGGCGGTGCGCTGCATGTGGTGCAGCACGCCGCGGATGCCGCCCATCTCCTCGCCACCACCGGCGCGGCCCGGTCCGCCGTGCACCAGCTGCGGCATCGGCGAACCGTGCCCGGTGGACTCCTTGGCGTCGTCGGAGTCGAGCACCAGCAGCCGCCCGTGCCACGGCGCGGTGCCGAGCACGACTTCCCGCGCGAACTCGGCGTCGCCGGTCACGATCGACCCGGCGAGGCTGCCCTGGCCGCGTGCGGCGTAGTCGATGACCTGGGCGGTGGAGGTGTAGGGCAGCAGCGTGGACACCGGGCCGAACGCCTCGACCTCGTGCGGTTCCGCGCGCTCGGGGTCGCCCTTGAGCAGGACCGGCGAGAGGAACGCGCCGCGCTCGGTGTCGGCGTCGACCACTTCGACCTGATCCGGGTCGCCGTAGACGACGCTGCCCGCCGCCAGCAGCGCCTTGAGCGAGCGGCGCACCTCCTCGCGCTGTTCGAGGCTGGCCAGCGCGCCCATCCGCACGCCTTCGCTGCCGGGGTTGCCGACCGTGACCTTGGCCAGCCGGGCGCTCGCGGCCTCGGCCACCGCGTCCAGCTGCTCGGCGGGCACGAACGCACGACGGATCGCGGTGCACTTCTGCCCCGCCTTGACGGTCATCTCGGTGGTCAGCTGCTTGACGAACAGATCGAACTCGGCCGTTCCCGGGGTGGCGTCCGGGCCGAGGATCGAGCAGTTGAGCGAGTCGGCCTCGGCGTTGAACCGCACGGCGTTGCGCACGATCACCGGATGCGCGCGCAGCCGCTGCGCGGTGGAGGCGGAACCGGTGAACGACACCAGGTCCTGCGGGGTCACGTGGTCGAGCAGATCGCCGACGCTGCCACAGATCAGCTGCAGCGAACCTTCGGGCAGCAGCCCGGATTCGATGATCAGCTCGACGAGTTTCTCGGTCAGGTACGCGGTCTGGCTCGCGGGCTTGACCAGGCTCGGCACGCCGGCAAGGAACGCGGGCGCGAACTTCTCCAGCGGGCCCCAGACCGGGAAGTTGAACGCGTTGATCTGCACCGCGACGCCCCGCAGCGGGGTCGCGATGTGCTGGCCGAGGAACGTGCCGCCCTTGCTCAGGGGCTCGACGCCGCCGTCGACGTAGACGGTGTCGTTGGGCAGTTCGCGCTTGCCCTTGCTCGCGTAGGCGAACAGCACGCCGATGCCGCCGTCGACGTCGAACTTCGAGTCGCCGAGCGTGGCGCCGGTGCGGGCCGACAACGCGTACAGCTCGTCGCGGTGCTCGCGCAGGTGCGAGGCCAGCGCCTTCAGCAGCGCCGCACGCTGGTGGAAGGTCAGTTCGCGCAGCGCGGGCCCACCGGTACGGCGGCCGTAGTCGAGCGCGGCCGCCATGTCCACCCCGGTAGAGGAGATACGCGCGACCTCCTCGCCGGTCACCGCGTCGTGCAGAGGCGTGCCCTCATCGGGGGCGGTGTGCCAGCCGCCGCTGACGTAGCTGCGCAGGAGCGCCATCGATCCTCCTCGAATTACCAACCGAACGTTCAGGAAGTCATGGTAGCTTGCTCGCATGGCTGACGAAAGCAGGGACAACGAAGTTTCCGTCGCGCGAGCGGGCGCGGTGGCCACCGTGACACTCGGCAGGCCTGCGCTGACCAGCGGCATCAAGGCCGCGCTCCGGGACGCCCTGGAGGACCTCGCGGGAGATGATTCGGTGCGGGCGGTGGTGCTCACCGGCACCGGCAAGGCGTTCTGCGTCGGACAGGACCTCGCCGAGCACGCCGAGGCGCTGCGCGCGGATCCGGCCACCGCGTTCGCGACCATCGAGCAGCACTACAACCCGATCGTGACGGCGCTGGCCACGATGCCGAAGCCGGTCATCGCGGCCGTCAACGGCACGTGCGTCGGCGCCGGACTCGGGTTCGCGCTCGCCTGCGATCTGCGCGTCACCGCGGACACCGCGAAGTTCGGCACCGCGTTCACCGCCATCGGCCTCACCCCCGACTCCGGGCTGTCGGTGACCCTGGCCCGCGCGGTCGGTTCGGCGCGCGCCGGCGAACTCGTCCTGCTCGGCGAGTCCTTCACCGCCGCGCAGGCCGCGGAATGGGGCATCGCCGGGCGCGTGGTTCCCGCCGACGAGGTCGCGGAGACCGCCGCCGAGCTCGCCGCGCGGCTGGCCGCAGGCCCGACCCGCGCCTACGCCGAGGCGAAGGCCGGGCTCGCGGGACCGCTGGCCCAGGTGCTGCGTGACGAAGGCGCGGCGCAGGCGCGGCTCGGCCTGACCGAGGACCACCGGATCGCGGTGGAAGCCTTCCTCGCCAAGGAGAAGCCCGCCTTTACGGGTCGGTAACCCTTGACAGCGGTTCCGTCAGGGCTCAAATTAATAACCGTCCATTCGGTCAGTTAGCAAGGAGACGCCAGTGTCGCAGTCCCCGGCCGCACAGGCGACGTTCGACGACGACGTCGCCTCCCGGTCCATCGGCATCGAGCTGCTCGAAGCCGTCGACGGGAAGGCCGTGGCGCGCATGCGTGTCACGGATCAGATGGTCAACGGCCACAAGATCGCACACGGCGGTTACCTGTTCCTGCTGGCCGACACCGCGTTCGCCTGCGCGTGCAACAGCCACGGCCCGGTCACGGTCGCGGCGGGCGCGGAGATCTCCTTCGTCTCCAGCGCCCGGCTCGGCGACGAACTGGTCGCGATCGCCGAGGAACGCACCCGCTACGGGCGCAACGGAATCTATGACGTCACCGTCCGGCGCGGCGAGGAAGTCATCGCCGAGTTCCGCGGCCGGAGCCGCACGATTGGAAAACAATGACGACCATGCACAGTGAAGTGCCCAGCGCGAAGCGGCTCGGGACCGCGCCCGCGGTGGACGATCTGACCCCGCCCGAGCGGATGAGCGTGGACGAGCTGCGGGCCGTCCAACTGGAACGTCTGCAGTGGACACTCCGGCACGCGTACGCGAACGTGCCGTTCTACAAGCGGAAGTTCGACGAGTCCGGGGTGCATCCCGACGACTGCCGCGAGCTCGCCGATCTGGCGAAGTTCCCGTTCACCACCAAGCAGGATCTGCGGGACAACTACCCGTTCGGCATGTTCGCCGTGCCGCAGGAGCAGGTGCGGCGCATCCACGCCTCCAGCGGCACCACCGGCAAGCCCACCGTCGTCGGCTACACCGAGCGCGACATCGACACGTGGGCGAGGGTGATGGCGCGCTCGATCTTCGCCGCGGGCGGGCGGCCGGGGCACAAGGTGCACGTCGCCTATGGCTACGGGCTGTTCACCGGCGGGCTCGGTGCCCACTACGGCGTGGAAAAGCTCGGCGCGACGGCCATTCCCGCGTCGGGCGGGATGACCGCACGGCAGGTCCAGATCATCAACGACTTCCGGCCCGAGGTCATCATGGTCACCCCGTCGTACATGCTGACCCTGCTGGACGAGTTCGAGCGCCAGGGCATCGATCCGGCGACGAGTTCGCTGCGGGTGGGCATTTTCGGGGCCGAGCCGTGGACCGAGCAGATGCGCCGCGAGATCGAGGAGCGGATGAACCTCGACGCCGTGGACATCTACGGCCTGTCCGAGGTCATGGGCCCCGGTGTGGCGCAGGAATGCGTCGAGACGAAGGACGGGCTGCACATCTGGGAGGACCACTTCTATCCCGAGGTGATCGACCCGGTCGACGAGAACGTGCTCGACGGCGGTGTCACCGGTGAGCTGCTGTTCACGTCGCTGACCAAGCAGGCACTGCCGGTCATCCGGTACCGCACCCGCGACCTGACGGCGCTGCGGCCGGGCACCGCGCGGCCGGCGTACCGGCGGATGGACAAGGTCACCGGCCGCAGCGACGACATGATCATCCTGCGCGGGGTCAACGTGTTCCCGACGCAGATCGAGGAGATCGTGCTCGCCACCGACGGGCTCGCGCCGCACTTCCAGCTGCGGCTGACCCGCCGGGACCGGATGGACCACCTGACGGTGCTGGTCGAGGCGCGGTCGGACACCCCGCGTGATCGCCGTCCGATCGCGGCGGCGGAGATCTCCGCGCGGGTCAAGGACGGGGTCGGGGTCAGCGTCGCCGTGGAGGTGCTCGACCCGGACACGCTGGAACGGTCCGTCGGCAAGATGCGCCGGGTGATCGACCAGCGGCCCAGGGACTGATCGCGGCTTGGGATACTCGGGATCATGACGAGCGCCCCACCGGCCCGGCCTGCCCGGCGCGGCAGGCCGGGATACGACCTGGAGTCCCTGCTGGCGGTCGCCGTCAAGCTGTTCAACGAGCGCGGCTACGACGGCACCAGCATGGAGGACCTGTCGCGGAAGCTGGGTATCACGAAATCCGCGATCTACCACCATGTGCCGAGCAAGCAGGAACTGCTGCGGCTGGCGGTGAACCGGGCGCTGGACGGCCTGTTCGCGGAGGCGGCGAAGGTCGATTCGGCCGACGGGCGGGCGGTGGACCGGCTCGAGCAACTGGTGCGCGGCAGTGTGGTGGTGCTGGTCGAGCGGTTGCCGTTGGTCACGTTGTTGCTGCGGGTGCGGGGAAACACGAAGGTGGAGCGGGACGCGCTGGCCCGCCGCCGCGAGTTCGACCACATCGTCAGCGAACTCGTCGGAAAGGCCGTCGCCGAGGGCGATCTGCGGTCCGATGTGGACCCCTCCACTGTGGCGCGTCTGCTGTTCGGCATGGTCAACTCGCTGATCGAGTGGTACAAGCCCAGAGGCGGCGTCAGCGCGGAGACACTGGCCGACGCGGTGGCCAACGTCGCTTTCGACGGCCTGCGCGTGCGCTGAGCCCACGATGTTCCGGCGGCCCCCAGACAAAGTGTCCAGCACCTGAGCCGGACGTCTAAGCTGAGCGCGTGGATTCCGCGGACTCAATCCTCGACGCCCTCAAGGACGTCATTCCCGGGCTGGCCGCGACCTTCGGCCGCTCGTGCGAGGTCGTCCTGCACGACTACCGCGGCGGGGACCGGTCGGTGGTCGCGGTGGCCGGCGACGTCACCGGGCGGCACGTCGGCGGCGCGATGAGCGAGATCGGCTTGCGGATGCTCGCGCAGGGCGACGACGCCGAACCCGAGCTGAACTACCTCACCCGCACCGAATCGGGCCGCACCGTCAAATCGTCCACGATGCCGTTGCGGGACGCGCACGGCACGGTGTTCGGCGCGTTGTGCGTCAACCTCGACGTGACCGCGCTGCGCCAGGTCGGGGACATGCTCGGCGACCTCGCCGGGACCGCGCCGGCCCAGCTGCCGACGACCACGTTCACCGACGACTTCGACGAGGTCCTCGACGCCGTCGTGCGCGCCGAGGAACTCGCGCTGGCCAAGCCGGTCACCAGCCTCACCCGCCAGGAACGCCTGCCGCTGCTGCGCACGCTGGACGAACGCGGCGTGTTCACGGTGCGCGGCGCGGCCCCGAAAGTCGCGGCGCGGCTCGGCATCTCCCGCGCCTCGTTGTACACCGACCTCGCCGAATGCCGGAAGTGAGCAGCCCCATGACCGACTGGACCATCACGCGCGCGACGACCGAGCTTCTCGACCGCGAAACGGCCCGCCGCGACGGCGGCCGCATCACCGACGAGTGGCCCGAACTCGACCTGCGCACCGCCTACGAGATCCAGGATGCGCTGCTGCGCGAGAAAACCGCCGCGGGCGAGAAGCTCGTCGGCGTCAAGCTCGGGCTGACCTCGCGCGCGAAGCAGGAGCGCATGGGCATCTCCTCGCCACTGACCGCGTGGCTGACCGACGCGATGTCGCTGTCGGTGGGCGAACCGGTGAAGCTGGACGAACTGATCCACCCGCGGGTCGAACCGGAGATCGCCTTCGTGATGCGGGAACGGCTCGCCGGGCCGGGCGCCACGGCCGCGACGGCGCTGGCCAGCGTCGGCAGCGTGCACGCCGCGTTCGAGGTGATCGACAGCCGGTTCTCCGGCTTCAGCTTCGCGTTGCCCGACGTCGTGGCCGACAACGCCTCCGCGGCCAGGTTCGTGGTGGCGCCCGGCTCGCTGCGGCCGGAAGCGCTCGACCTGGCGCTGGAGGCTTGCCTGCTGGAGGTCGACGGCGAGATCGTGGCGACCGCGACCGGCGCCGCCGTGCAGGGCCACCCTGCCGAGGCGCTGGCACTGGCCGCGAACGCGCTGAGCGAACGCGGGCTGGCCATCGAGGCGGGCTGGATCGTGCTCACCGGTGGCCTGACCGACGCCGTCTTCGTCGAGCGGGGGCGCACGATCACGGCCCGGTTCGGCAACCTCGGCACGCTCAGCGTGACCGGGGCCTGAGGCCGCTTCAGTCCAGCTTCAGCGCCTGCAACGGGCACGCGTCGACGCCGAGTTTCGCCGTCTCCTCCTTGCCCGCGGGCACGTCCACGCCCTCGACGGGGACGGTCGTGTAGCCGTCCTCGTCAAGCGGAAACAGGTTCTCGTCCACCATCTCGCACTGGCCGTGAGCCTCGCACGCATCTTTGCGGCTGCTCAGTCGCACGGGAAACCTCCTACCAAGCGGTCGCCAGGAGAACAAATAATAACAGGTTCTACTCAAGCGCGAGGGCCTCGGCGCGGTCGGCGCCCTTCGCGACGAGCGCGCGGTAGCGGGCCACCCACTTGGCGGCACCGAAACCGACCACACCCATGAGCCGGCCGCCCGCGAAGTACCCCGCGACGGTGCCCTTGACCGCACCGCCCGACAGCCCCTCGCCCTTCAGCCGGACGACCTCGTCGCCCAGTTCGGGCCGCCCGATGCCCTGGATCTTCAGCCCGAACTGGTCCGACCAGAAGTACGGGACGGTCTCCGGCGGCGGCTCGGCGCCGGCGATGTCCCGAGCCACGACCGCGGCCTGGTCGGTCACGCTGGTCCAGTGCTCGTTGCGGAAATGCCTGCCCCGCACGGGATCCTCCCACGCGGCGACGTCACCGACCGCCCACACGCCCGACGTGCCGAGCACCCGGCCGTGCCCGTCGCAGGCGACGCCGTTCGCGGTGTCCACGCCCTCGCGCCGCAGCCACTCCAGCGACGGCGCCGCACCGATGCCGACCAGGATCACGTCGGCGCTCAGCCGCTCGCCGTCGGCCAGCTCGACGGTGTTGGCGTCGATGAACCGGGTGAGCTTGGCGCCCAGCCGCAGGTCCACCCCGCCCTCGCTGATCAACCGTCCACACAGGACGCCGACCTCGGGGCCGAGTGCGCGTTCGCACGGCACCGGCAGCGCTTCGAGCACGGTCACCTGCAGGCCCTGCGCGACCGCACCGCTGGCGACCTCCGCACCGATGAACCCGCCACCCACCACGAGCAGCGACTTCGCTCCCTCCAGAGCCCTGCGCAGCGACAGCGAGTCGTCCAGCGTTCGCAGTGTGTGGACCTCGTCCGGCTGGCCGGGCAGCCTGCGCGGATCGGCGCCGGTGGCGATCACGAACGCGTCGGCCCGCAGCGTCGTGCCGTCGGCGAGTTCGACGGCACCATCGTGCAGCGCGACGGCAGGCACGCCGAAATGCGTGTCGACCTTCAGCTCCGCGAGGGCGTCGTGGTCGCGCAGCACGATCCGCTCCGGCGTCCACGCTCCGGTGAGCACCTGCTTCGACAGCGGCGGCCGGTCGTACGGTGCGTGCGGTTCGGCGCCGACCAGGCTGATCGTGCCCTCGAACCCCGCGGTCCGCAGCTGCTCGGCGGTGCGGACACCACCGAGCCCGGCACCGATCACGACGACGTGTCCGGGCTGGCTCACGCTTGCTCCTCTGCTGTCGCGGCGACGCTCGCTCCGTGCGGTCTTGCTCTTTCGAAAGGTACGGGAGTGACGCCGCTCTCATTCAGTGCGCTTCGCCACAGCGGCCAGTTCGGTGCGGTTGGTGACGCCCAGCTTCGCGTAGACGTGCGACAGGTGCGTTTTGACCGTGCTGCGGCTCATGTACAGGCGCGATCCGATCTCGGGATTGCTCAGCCCCTCGGCCGCGAGCCGGACCACGCTCTGCTCGGCCGGGGTCAGGCTGGCCCAGCCGCTGGAGGGCCGTCCGCGCTTGCCCCGCGCCCGCCGCGCGTACTCGATCGCCTCACGCAGTTCGAGCACGCGCTCCTCCCCCGAATCCGCCGGCGTGTGGGGCAGCCCCATCTCCTGCCGCGCCCGTGCGCAGGCGGCCGACAGCCGCGCCGCCTCGACCTCGCTGCCGAGTGCGGCCAGTGCTTCGAGGCTGCGCACGCAGTCCGGCCACAGCCCGTGCTCGGCGCGGATCGCCAGCGCCTCGTGGTGCAGGTCCCCGGCGCGCTCCCCGGCCAGGAACGCCGACTCTTCGAGCGCGTCGCCGATCACCTTGGGCATGCCGAGCCGCCGCCCGGCTTCCAGCGCCCGCTCGCAGAGCTGCGCCGCATCCACGCTGTCCCCCGACAGGCGCCGGGCGGTCACGAGCCCGAGCAGCGTCTGCGGCGCGAGGTCCCCGAACAGGTCGGATTCACGGCCGAACCACCTCAGCGCGTCATCGAGCCGGTCCTGCGCGAGCCGCAGGTAGCCCATCGCGCGCGAAAGGCCGGGTACGAACGGCGGGGTGTCCGCGCTCTCCACGAGCCGGAGCATCGGGGACAGCGCCGCGGCCGCGTTGTCGACGTGTCCCGCGGCCAGCTCGGCCATGGCGAGTGCGCTGCGCGCGAGCCCGATGCGGTGGTAGTCGCCCAGCGGCGCCGCCATGTTCACCGCCTCGAGGGCGAATCGACGGGCCTGTCCGAGATCGCCGGTGTACAGCTCGCTGGTGGACAGGAACGCCAGCGCGGTCGAGCCGACTCCCCGGTCCTTGCGCGCGATGAGGCCCTCGACGGCCTCCTTCAGCAGGGGCACTGCCTCGTCGTGCCGGTCCTGCAGGTGCCGGACGATGCCGGTCAGCGCGATCGCGCCGTCGGTGACGAAACCGGAGCCCGTCGCCTTGGCCTGCTCGGCGAGTTTCGCCGCACCTTCGAGATCGGTGAAGAACCGACCGATTCCGCTCAGCAGCAAGGCGAGCCCCGCGGTCGAGGGATCCTTCGTGATCTCCAGCGCCGCCTGCGCCGCGTCGTATTCGAGCCCGGCAGGCCGCGTCGTGTCGGCGACGAGCGCGAGCCCGGTCAGCAGGCGCGCCTGCAGTTCGCTCCGGTCCCCGTGTTCGATCGCGCGCCGCAGGAACGCGATGCCCTCCTCACCGCGGCCGCCCAGGTGCCACAGCCACGCCAGCGCCGCGGCGAGCCTGCGCCCGCGATCGCGGTCCTGGGCCGCGAGCCCGGTTTCGAGCGCGGCCCGGAACTCGTCCTCCTCGGCACGAACAAGGTCGAGCCAGGCGTCCTTGTCCCGTTCCAGCAGGGGCTCGGCTTTCTCGGCCAGCGCGAGGAAGGCGTCCAGATGCCGGTCCCGGAGCAGCTCGGCCTCCCCCGCCGCGGCGATCCGGGAAACGGCGTACTCGTGGACGGTCTCCAGCATCCGGTAGCGGGTCGTCGCGGCCCGGGTGTCGGCGATGACCAGGGATTTGTCGACCAGCCTTCCCAGCCCGCCGAGCACGTCCAGCCCGTCGGTCCCGCACACCGCCCGCGCCGTCTCGAGCGTGTACCCTGCGGCGAACACGCCGAGCCTGCGAAACAGCACGCGATCGGTCTCGTCGAGCAGATCGTGACTCCACGCCATCGACGCGGCCAGGGTCTGATGCCGCGCCGGAACGCCGCGCGGCCCCCGGATCAGCAACGAGAACCGGTCGTCGAGGCCGCGCAGGATCTCCTGCGCCGACAGGGTTCCGGCCCACGCGGCGGCCAGCTCGATCGCGAGCGGGATGCCGTCCAGGCGCGCGCACGCGGTGCGCACCGCCTCGCGTGCCTCGCCCGGCACCGCACCCGCGCGTGCCTCGAACAACGCGACCGCGTCCGCGGCGCCCAGCGAAGGCATGCGCCACACGAGTTCGCCGGCGACGCGCAGCGGTTCACGGCTCGTGGTCAGCAGCACCACGTCAGGGCAGGCCGCCAGCAGCTCGATCGCCAGATCCGCGACCACCCCGAGCACGTGTTCGCAGTTGTCCAGGCACAGCACGAGTTCGCGCCCGGCGAGCTGCCGCGCCAGCTGGACGGGCTCGTTCGCGGCGAGCGCGACACCGGTCACGCGCGCGACCTCGGCCACCGGGTCGCTCGCCGCCGCGAGATCGACCCACAACGGCGATCCGGGCTGGCGTTTCATCGCCTCGATGGCGAGCCGGGTCTTGCCGGACCCGCCAGGGCCCGCGACGGTCACCAGCCGCGCGTTCGCGAGCGCCTCGCACAACGCGGTCAGTTCGGCCGCTCGCCCGACGAACGAGGTCGGCGGCACCGGCAGGGTTCTCATCGCAGGTCAGTCTGCCAGCCTCGGCCCGGCCCGGTGGCCATATCGGCCAGCTGGCCGATTTTCCGGGCGAGCCGCGACGGCAGAGTTCTCGGTGTCCACAACGGAACATCTACTGGGAGACAGCAATGAACCAGGTCATCGCCAACATGTCCGCTTCGCTCGACGGCTTCATCGCCGACCAGGCCGACGGGATCGACCAGCTCTTCGGCTGGATGGGCAACGGCGAGGTGGAGGTGCCCACCGCGGTCGAGTGGGCGACGTTCAAGATGTCGCCCGCCAGCGCCCGGTACATGCGGGACGCGCTGGCCGGCGTCGGCGCGCTCATCGCGGGGCGGCACCTGTTCGACATCACCCAGGGCTGGGGCGGCACCCACCCGCTCGGCGTGCCGGTCGTGGTCGTCACGCACGAGCCGCCGCAGGACTGGCCGCACACCGAGAACTTCACCTTCGTCGACAGTGTCGAGAAGGCCGTCGAGGTGGCCAGGCAGGCCGCCGGTGACAAGAACGTCGTGGTCGCGAGCGCCAAGATCGCCCAGCAGTGCCTGAACGCCGGCCTGCTCGACGCGATCAACGTCGACCTCGTGCCCGTACTGCTCGGCGAGGGCGTGCGGTGGTTCGAAAACCTGTCCACGGCGCCCGTGCGGCTCGGCGACCCTGCCGTCATCGAGGGCAACGGGGTGACCCACCTGGCCTACCCGGTCATCAAATGAGCTGAGCTCCCAGCCTGCCTGATGACGAAGGCAACCCTGTCGACGACCGGCGCACCGGGCCGCGTGAAGTAAGTCCGCGGTCCGGTACGCCAGCGGCATCCCGCCGAGGCAGTCCCCTGCCACCGGGCGTCACCCAAGGGATCACATCCGGGTAATTCCCGGATGCGGGCCTTGGCCGGCCCGATACCATTTCGAACGTGGGGTTTCCGCTGAACTTCGTAGCGAGCACTCCGATGCTCTCGAGCAGAGGCGCCTGAGCCATGTTCGCGGTCGCGGTCGTCCTGGCTGCGATCGGGGCGTTGCTGCTGGCGGCCGGTGCCGCGATACAGGAGCGCGCCGTCGTGACCGCGCTGGACTCGACGCGGTTGCGGTTTTTCCTGCGCCTGCTGCGAAACCGGCGCTGGCTGCTCGGTGGTCTGTGCGCGGTGGCCGGGGTCTCGCTGCATGTGGTGGCGCTGAGCAACGGGCCGGTCAGTGTCATCCAGCCCGTCGGCACGCTCGGCCTGTTGTTCGCCGTCGTCGCGAAAGCGGTGCTGGACGGGCGCAAGCTGCAGGCGACCGCGATCGCCGGGTGCTGTGCGGTCGTCGCGGGGCTCGCCGGGCTGCTCATCGTGCTGCCGCGCACCGCGACGCAGCCACACGTACCGACCGGCATCGCGTTGCTGCTCGCGTCGGTCACCATCGCGGTGATCTGCGTCGTGCTGATCACCGCCGCGCCGCCCGGGGTGAAGGCGGTGCTGCTCGCGCTCACCGCCGGATCGGCGTTCGGTATCGCGTCCGCGTTCATCGGGGTGATCGGCCACCGGATGGCCGAGAATCCGCTGGCGTTCGTGCACTGGCTGACGTTGCTGATCATCGCGCTGCTGGCGACCGGTGGGGTCTCGCAGCAGCAGGCGTACCGGATGTCCCGGTTCGCGCTGGCCTACGCCGTACTGCTGATCGCCGATCCCGTCGCGGCGTCCGCCGTCGGGATCCTGCTGATCGGGGACCCGCTGCCGTCGAGCCCGTTCCTGCTCGGCTGGATGGGGGTGTCCGCACTCGTGATCGTGCTGGGCGTCGTCGTACTCGCCCGGTCCTACGCCGTCGAATCCGAGCGCATCGAGGAGAGCCGGACATGCGCATCCTGATCTCAACCGACACCTATCCCCCGGACCTGTCCGGAAGTTCGTTCTTCACTTACCGGCTGGCCACCGGCCTGGCCGAGCTGGGGCACGACGTGCATGTGGTGTGCGCGTCGGATTCCGGGCCGCGCAAGGATGTTCCCGAGGACGGCGTGCGGATGCACCGGCTCAGATCGGTGCCCTTGGTGATCCATCCGACCGTGCGGTTCGTGCCGCCGGTCGGCGTGCCAAGGGCGCTGCGAGGGCTGGTGGCGGAGCTGATGCCGGACGTGCTGCACACGCAGGACCATTTCACGATCGGCCGGGCCGCGATGGCCGCGGCGCGGCGGCACGGGATTCCGGTGGTCGCGACCAACCACTTCATGCCGGACAACCTGCTGCCGTATCTGCCGGGCTGGTTGCACAGGCCCGTGAAGAGCGTGGCGTGGCACGATTTCCGGCGCATCTACGCCCGTGCCGATCACCTCACGACGCCGACGCAGGCGGCCGCGGACCTGCTCGCCCGGTACGGCTTCGGCCGGTACGTGGAGCCGGTCTCGTGTGGCGTGGACTTCGGCCGGTTCCACCCCTCGGAGCGGCCGAAGGTGGTGGCACGCAAGGAGTTCCACCTGCCGGATGTGCCGACGATCGCGTTCGTGGGCAGGCTCGACGCGGAGAAGCGGCTCGACGAGGTCATCCGCGCGCTGCCCGGTGTGCCGGCGCAGTTCGTGCTCGCCGGGCGCGGGGTCCGCCGGTTCGAGCTCGAGCGGCTGGCGCACCGGACGGGCGTGGCCGACCGCGTGTTCTTCCTCGGTTACGTCCCGGACGCGCAGCTACCGTTGGTCTACGCGGCGGCGGACGTGTTCGTCATGCCGGGGATCGCGGAGCTGCAGAGCATCGCCACCCTGGAGGCGATGGCCTCCGGCCTCCCGGTCGTCGCGGCCGACGCGGTCGCCCTGCCACACCTCGTCCGCCCCGGGGAAAACGGCTTCCTGTTCACATCGGGCGACGTCGACGGACTCGCCGCCGCACTGAACCGCGTCCTTTCGTCGGAGCACGAACGCGCCCGAATGGCCGAAGCAAGCCACGCCATGGCCCGGAGCCACGACGCGACCCGCACGGTCACCCGCTTCGAGGAGATCTACCGCGGCGTCCTAAGCGGACTGAAGCGGTAGTTCCGGAGGGGAGCCGCGGTTGTGTCCGGCGCCGGTCAGCCGACTGCCTGCCGCGTCCGCCGGCGGGAGATCGTGGAGACCAGCGCCTTCCCGGCCCCGCGTGCGCTGGCGGCGAGCAGGGTGGTCCAGTCGAAGTAGTCCCGCCAGAGGGCGATCTTGTCGTCGCGCACCTCGAAGGTGCCGCACACCCAGAACTCGGCCTCGAAGGCCCCGGCGCGCAGGACGTCGGTGCGTTCGGTGAGCACCACCTGGCCGTCCGCCGCGATGTGGTGCGTGCGTGCCTCGAAGCCGGTGCCGTACTTGGCCATCATGCGGAGTTGCTTCTCCACGGCCGCCTTGCCGCGGGCCGCCGGCAGCGGCACGTTCTGGTAGACGATGTCGTCGGTCACGAGGGTGAGAGCGCCATCGATGTCGAGTTGTTCGAGCGCCGCGAGGAACGCGGTCACCGTTTCCTTGGGATCCGCCATACCGCCAGTGTCCACCACTTCCGCGCCCGGAGCCAGATCAGCAGGTCGCGCCCGCGTTGGCACACATCGTGCACGAGGCGACAGCGTTGTTGTGGCTTGGGCACCAGGACTGCCCACGCCGGCGCTTCCTCCGCCGCGCGACCTTTTCGGGTTGAGGTTTCTCCCGCGACTGGCCCACTCACACCCAAAATATCCACTGGAGATCATATGAGTTCCGTACTACATTCGAGGCATGACACAGCAGGCGCAGAGATACCGCCGGATGGTGAACCGGATCAACAAAGTGATCACCGCACTTCAGCGGGCCGGCATCGCGTTCGGGCCGATGCAGTTGCTCACCGTCGCGGGGCGGCGCACCGGGCAGCCACGCACGTTTCCGATCGCCGTGCTCGAGATCGCCGGCGGGCGCTACATCATCCAGGCCTATCCGCACGCCGCGTGGGTCGCGAACGTCCGGGCGGCCACCACCGTCACCCTCAGCCGCGGCCGCCGCTCCTCGACCGCCCGGCTTGCCGAGGTACCCGTCGAAGAGCGGCGCCCGCTACTCCGCGAACTCGTCACCAAGAGCCCGGCGAGTGTCGGTAAGCGCTACGTCACCACGGGCCTCGCCGACTCCCCCACCCCCGACGGGGTGGCCGCCGCCGCGGAGCGGATCGCCGTGTTCCGCGTCGAGCCAGGGTAAGGACCGAACCGTCACGCGATGCGCGCGATCCGCTCGGTCTCGGCCGGGAAACGCCGCAGCACCTCGGGGTCGTGACCTGCGACGACGAGCGACGGATCACCGGCGAGGGCGTTGATGCGGTCGAACGCCGCGTACATCCCGGGCATCGAATGCAGGATCGGGAAGGGCCGGTCGTCCTCGATGTTCTCGTAGAAATGGCTCGCATCCGAGGCGAGCACGACCGGCCCCCGCGCGGTCGCCACGCGCACGACCTGCATCCCGGCCGTGTGCCCGCCAACGAGGTGCACGCTCAGCCCGGGCAGCACCTCGGCATCGCCGTCGACGAGGTCCACGCGTCCCGAGCCCAGCACCGCGTCGAGATCTTCCTTGTCCAGCAGCCACTGTTCCCGCGAGATGCGGGACGACCACGGACCGGTCCAGTAGTCCACTTCGGACTGCTGCAGAACATAACGCGCCGAAGGGAAGGAACCCGCGGTGCCGGTGTGGTCGTAGTGCAGGTGGGTCAGCACCACGCGGTCCACCTCACCCACCCGCACCCCGATGTCCTCGACCAACCGCACCGGGTTCACGTAATCGGAGAAGCCATCGGCACGGGACGGGCCGATCCCGGTGTCGACCACCACGGTGTGCTCGTCGGACACCGCCAGCCACACGTAGTAGGCCGTGGGATGCGGCTCGTCCCAATGCTCGTCATAACCGCAGAAGTTCTGACCCCGCCGCCCGGTCCGCCGGGCGTAGCAGAGCGCGTAAACGCGGTAGCAGCTCAACGACCGACCTCGACCTTGGGCCCGCCCGACAGCGGCGAACGGTCCTTGAGCCCCAGCCGCTCCGTCGGGACCTTGTAGGTCTCGCGCCCTGTCGCCACGGCGAGCACGTTGACCAGGCACAACCCCGCCGTGAAGATCGACACCCCGAGCCAGGCGCCCTTGCCGGAGCCGGCGACGGCGGCGGCGATGCTCGGCAGGAAACCACTGATCGCGAACCCGATCTGGGTGCCGATCGCCATGCCCGACAAGCGAACGCGTGCGGTGAACATCTCGCCGTAGAACGCGGGCCACACGGCGCTGGTCATCGTGTAGACGACACCGAACATCCCGATACCGAGCACGAAGATCCAACCCCACGAACCGGTCGAGATCGCACCGAGATACGGGAAAATGAGCACGGCGCAGCCCAGTGAACCGATCACGAAGATCGACTTACGGCCGATCCGGTCGGAAAGCTTGGCCCACAACGGAATCGTGATGACGGCTGCGACGTTCGCGAGCACGCCGACCCACAGCATCGGCGTCTTGGCCAGGCCGACCGTGTTCACCGCGTAGGTCAGGGCGTACACGGTGAAGATCGTGCTCACCGAAGCGATCAGCGCGGCCACGACGACCCGCAGCACGTCGGCCCAGTGATCCCGCAACAGGACGGCCAGCGGCAGCTTCGCCTTGTCGTCCTTGACCTCCTGCTCGAACACCGGGGTCTCGTCGAGCCTGCGGCGGATCAGGTAGCCCACCAGCACCATGAGCGCGCTCAGCCAGAACGGCACCCGCCAGCCCCAGGACAGCAGGGCCGACTGCGGCATCGCGGCCACGGGCAGGAACACCGCGGTCGCGATGATCTGTCCCGCCTGCGTGCCGCTGAGGGTGAAGCTGGTGAAGTAGGCGCGCCGGTTGTCCGGGGCGTGCTCCAGGCTCATCGAGTTCGCGCTGGCCTGCTCACCACCAGCGGAAAGTCCTTGCAGGAGACGGAGAATCACCAGCAGGATCGGCGCCGCCGTGCCCGCGGCCGCGTAGCTGGGCAGGCAGCCGACGAGCACTGTGGACAGTCCCATCAGCAGCAGGGTGAGCACCAGCACGCGCTTGCGGCCGAACTTGTCGCCCATGTGGCCGAGCAGGATCCCGCCCAGCGGCCGGGTCACGTAGCCGACGCCGAAGGTCGACAAGGCGAGCAGCGTGCCCACGGCCGGATCGCTGCCGGGGAAGAACACCTTCCCGAACACCAGCGCCGCCGCGGTGCCGTAGATGAAGAAGTCGTAGTACTCGAGTGCGCTCCCGACCCACGCGGCCAACGCCGCTTTTCGTGGCGTGCCTGCTGTGGGGGTTGGTTGAGCGGTCACGGCTGTCTCCTCTGTCGCGCCATTGCAGGAGCAGGGCTGAACGAACTAGATAGTTATGTACTAGATGGTTAATTGCAGATGCTGAGTCACGCGCGGCGGCTTGTCAAGAGGCTCGCACGGTTTTGCCGGACCGGCCGAAGTGCGCCCTCACACCGGTGACCCCGGTCTCGCTACGCGTAGTCGCGGCCCGATGCCGGAAACCACCTCATTTGGCGGTGAGGTACTCCAGGACCATCTCGCCCAGCATCGTGCGGTAGTGCTCGCGGCGGGCCGGGTCCAGCATGTCCCGGTTGAAGATGGCGCGGAACGTGTAGCGGTTGGCGGTGCGGAAGATACAGAACGCGCTGATCATCATGTGCACGTCGAGCGGGTCGACGTCCTCGCGGAAGACGCCGTCCGCGCGACCCCGCTCCAGGATCCGGCCCAGTACGTCCACCACGGGCGTCGCCAGTCCGGACAGCATCGAGGACCGCTCGATGTAGGACGCGCCGTGGATGTTCTCGATACTGACCAGCCGGATGAAGTCCGGATGCGACTCGTGGTGGTCGAAGGTCGCCTCCGCGAGCCTGCGGATCGCCTCGACGGGGGCCAGGTGCTCGACATCGATTTCCTGCTCGATGTTGCGGATCACCGCGTACGCGCGCTCCAGCACCGCGACGTAGAGCCCCTCCTTGCTACCGAAGTAGTAGTAGATCATCCGCTTGGTGGTGCTGGTCTTCGCGGCGATTTCGTCCACCCGCGCGCCGGCGTAGCCCTTGTCGGCGAACTCGCCCGTCGCGACGTCGAGAATGTCGGCGCGCGTCCGGTCCCGGTCGCGGGATCGCTCGCCACCGGCGACTTCGGCAGGTTGTGCGCTCAAGGAATCCCCTCGCAAGGACGTGACCGGATGATGGCCACTGTAACGCGACTTCCGTAACAGGATCGGTGCACGCTACAATTAACTAGCTAGTTCGTTCATTACGTCGCGAGGAGGCCGAGTGAGTGCAAGCCACCTGATCGGACTGGTCGGAACCGGCATCGGCCCGTCGCTGACGCCCGCGCTGCACGAGCGCGAGGCCGACGAGCTGGGTCTGCGCTACCTGTACCGCCGGCTCGACCTCGACGTGCTCGGCCTGCCCGCCACCGCGGTCGGCGAACTGCTCGCCGCCGCGCGGCTCACCGGCTTCACCGGCCTCAACGTCACTCACCCGGCCAAGCAGCTCGTGATCGAGCACCTCGACGAGCTCTCCCCCGACGCCGCCGCACTCGGCGCGGTCAACACCGTCGTCTTCACCGATGGCAGGGCGATCGGGCACAACACCGACGTTTCCGGGTTCGCGCGCAGCGTCCGGCTCGGCCTGAAAGACGCCTCGCTCGACACCGTCGTGCTGATCGGCGCGGGTGGCGCCGGCGTGGCGGTCGCGCACGCGCTGCTGACGCTCGGCGCGGGCACTCTGCGCGTACTGGACACCGATCCCGACCGCCGCGAGGGCATGGCCGCGCAACTCTGCGAGCGGTTCGGCGCGGGCCGCGCGGAACCGGCCGAGGACCTGGCCGTCGCGCTCAAGGGAGCCGACGGGATCGCGCACGCCACCCCGACCGGGATGCGCGAGCACCCCGGTTCGGCCGTGCCCGCCGATCTGCTGCGGCCCGAGGTGTGGGTGGCCGACGTCGTGTACCGGCCGCTGGACACGGAACTGCTCACCACCGCCCGCGCCCGCGGCTGCCGCGTGCTCGACGGCGGCAAGATGGCGGTCTTCCAGGCCGTGGACTCGTTCCGCCTGTTCACCGGGCTGGAACCGGACGCGGACCGGATGCTGCGCCACTTCGACACGCTCGTCGGGGAGGATGCCCATGTCTGACCGCAGAAGCATCGCCACGGTCTGCCTGTCCGGCACGCTGGAGGACAAGCTGACCGCGGCCGCCGCGGCCGGGTTCGACGGCGTCGAGATCTTCGAAAACGACCTCATCGCCTCGCCGGAATCGCCCGCGCGGCTGCGCGAGCACTGCGCCGACCTCGGCCTGTCCATCGATCTCTACCAGCCTTTCCGCGATTTCGAAGCGGTGCCGCCGGACGTGCTGGCCGCCAACCTGCGCCGCGCCGAGCGCAAGTTCGACGTGATGGAACAGCTCGGCGCGGACACGATGCTGGTGTGCTCCACGGTCTCCCCCGACGCCGTCGACGACGACGATCTGGCCGCCGAACAGCTGCACCTGCTGGCCTCCATGGCCGCCGAGCGCGGCATCCGGATCGCGTACGAAGCCCTCGCGTGGGGCCGTTTCGTCAACACCTACGACCATTCCTGGCGCATCGTCCGGCGCGCGGATCATCCGGCGCTCGGGGTGTGCCTGGACAGTTTCCACGTGCTTTCGCGCGGCAGCGATCCTGCCGGGATCCGCACGATTCCCGCGTCGAAGCTGTTCTTCCTGCAGCTGGCCGACGCGCCGCGGCTGGACATGAACGTGCTGCAGTGGAGCCGCCACTACCGCCTGTTCCCGGGTCAGGGTTCCTTCGATCTCACCGGTTTCGTCAAGGCCGTACTGGACGCCGGATACGACGGGCCGCTGTCGCTGGAGGTGTTCAACGACGTCTTCCGCCAGGCCGATCCCCGGCACGCGGCGGTGGACGCGATGCGCTCGCTGGTGAGCCTGCGGGAAACGGTGGCCGCGACGAGCATCCCGGCGCCGCCCAAGCTGTCCGGGCATTCGTTCGCGGAGCTGAGCGTGTCCGGGCCGCAGGTCGCGCAAGCGCTTTCCCAGCTGGGCCTGAGCCACGTCGCGCAGCACCGGTCCAAGCCGGTCCAGTTGTGGCAGCAGGGCACCGTGCGGGTGCTGCTCAACGAGAACGCGGCGCCCGGCGAATCCGCCATCAGCGCACTCGCGATGGAAAGCGCCGATCCGGCGGCCTCCGCCGAACGCGCCGAGAAGCTGCTGGCCCCGCGCCTGCCGCGCGAGCACCAGGCCGACGAGGCGGATCTCACCGCCGTCGCCGCCCCGGACGGCACGTCGGTTTTCCTGTGCCGCACCGACAGCTGGCTCGCGGACTTCACACCCACCGGCGAGGCCGAACGCGACACCGGGCTGACCGCGATCGACCACGTCGCGCTCACCCAGCCCTTCGACCACTTCGACGGTGCCGCGCTGTTCTACCGCTCGCTGCTGGGACTGCATCCGGAATCGGCGGCCGAGTTCGCGGCTCCGTTCGGGCTCGTGCGCAGCCTGCCGATGGCCGACGCCGGTCATTCGGTGCGGATCGCGCTGAGCGTCGCCGTGCTCCGGCGCGGCGACTGGGCGCCGGGAGTCCAGGACCCGCAGCACATCGCGTTCGCCAGCGACGATGCGCTCGCCAGCGCGAAAGCCATGCGCGCACTGGGATTGCCGGTCCTGGAGATCCCGGCCAACTACTACGACGACCTCGAAGCGCGGCTGGCGCTGCCGCCGGGGTTGCTCGCCGAGTTGCGCGAGTACTCGGTGCTCTACGACCGCGACGCGAACGGCGAGTTCCTGCACTTCTACACCCCGCTGGCCGGTTCGCGCGTGTTCTTCGAGGTGGTGCAACGGATCGGTGGTTACGCCGGTTATGGCGCGGCCAACGCCCCGGTGCGAATGGCCGCGCATCGCCGGGCCCGGCTCAGCTCCGGGTCTTGACGAACAGCTCCACGATCTCGGCGGTGGTGCCGGTTTCGCCGAGCCGGGGGAAGATCTTCTCCACGCTGTGCCGGTGCGCGTCGGCGTCCAAATCGGACATCGCGTCGGTGGCCAGCGTGACGTGGTAGCCGTGCTCGAACGCCGCCCGCGCGGTGGAGTCCACCCCGATGCTGGTGGCGACGCCGCCGAGCACGATCTGGGTGACACCGCGGCGGCGCAGCTGCAGATCGAGGTCGGTGCCGTAGAAGGCGCCCCAGTTCCGCTTGGTCACGACGATGTCCCCGGCGTGCCCGGCGAGGTCGTCGACGATCTGGTCCCAGCCCTGCGGCGGGGTGCCGTTCGAGGTGCGCCCGCCCTGTTCGGTGCGGCCCGGCACCCAGTCGATCCCGTTCGGTGCGCGCGAGACCCGCACGAGCACCACCGGGGCACCGTGCTCGCGGAACACCTCGGCCAGTTCGACAGAGCGCGCCAGCACGTCCGCCGCGCTGTGCGGGGTGGCGGGGGCGCTCATGATCCCGTTCTGCAGGTCGATCAGCACGAGGGCGGTGTTGTCGTCAATCGTGGTGAGAGCCACGTATTTCTTCCTTTCCATACTTTTTCAGCGAACGGTCCACCAGCGTCGCCGCGAGCAGGACCACGGCGATCACGAGCAGGAACACGGCCAGGTGGTGCATTCCGGAGGTGCCGGCGTTCGCGCCGAGGAACCCGCCGTTCGCGACCGACGCGGTGATCGCGCCGAGGTAGCCGAACGTGCGCAGCAGACCGGCCGACGAGCCGATGCGTGCCGGATCCGCCTGGTGGTACAGGGCGTTCTGGTTGGCGAGGTTGTTCAGCCCCTGCGGGATGCCCATCAGCACCGCGACCACCGCCAGCAGCCACAGCGCGGTACCCGCGCCGACGATCGTCATGAGCACGCAGCTGACGATCAGGGAGATCGTGCCCGCGACGAGCTTGCCGCGTACTTCGACCCGGCGGCCGGTGAGCGCGGCCACGAGCACCGAGGTGCCGGACAGCGGGAGCAACAGCAGGCCCGCGACGGAAGCGCTCAGCCCGCGCCCCTCTTCGAGCCATTGCGTGTAGCCGTAAAGGAACGCGTAGGCCACGACGTAGAACAGCAACGTGCGCCCGTACGTGGCCAGCAGCGGACCGTTGCCCGCCAGCACGCGCAGGTCGAGGAACGGCTCGGGCGCACCCAGCTCGCGGATCACGAACCCCGTGCCCGCGGTGGCGGTGAGCACGAGCAGGTACCAGTCGCCGCCGCCGGGGTGCATCAGGAACAGCAGCAGCGTGATCAGCATCGCGGTGAACAGCGCGATCCCGGTGAAGTCGATGCTCTTCAACTGTCCCTTGTGGACTTCGGTGCCGGGCAGGTACAGCGCGCCGAGCACGATCGAGGCCAGCGACAGCGGGATGTTGACCGAGAAGATGGTGTGCCAGCCGCCGGCGCCGATGAGCAGTCCGCCCAGCGTCGGGCCGATGACCGCGATGGTCTGCGTGCAGACGGACAGCATCGTCAGCACCCACGCCTGCGTCTGCTGACCGGTGCGGTCGGATTCGCGGCGGATGAGGTACATCGCGGCCGGATATCCCGCGCACGTGCCGAGCCCCAGCAGAACCCGTGCGACGACGAGCACCCACAGCGAGGGCGCGACCATGCCGAGCACGCCCGCGATCCCCGCCAGTCCGGTGCCCGCGAGGAACAGGCGGCGTGGCCCGTAGATGTCGATCAGGCGGCCCACCACCGGCTGGCCGACCGCGGTGGCCAGGTACAGCCCGGACACCAGCCACGCGGTTTCCGCCGGGGGCGCGCCGAACGCGAGGCCGATCGGGATCAGCGCGACTGCCATCATCGACGAGTTGACCGGGTTCAGGATCGAACCCAGGATCATGGGCGCGATCAGACGCCGGTCGAAGCGCACCGCTGTGGTCATTCCGCGACCAGTCTTTCCAGCAGTGCCAGCGCCTCGGTGATGGTGGCGCGTTCGGCATCGCTGTAGCGCTCCTGCATCGCGCGGGCGAGCCATTCGCGGCGTGCCTGCCGGTCGCCTTCGAACCGTTCGCGGCCGGCGCCGGTGAGCGTGATGACCTGGCGGCGGCCGTCCTCGGGATCCGGGCTGCGCTCGATCAGCCCGTGCTCGCCGAGTACCGCGAGGATCGCGGCCATCGACTGCGGGCGCATGCCCTCGATCCCGGCCAGCTCGCTCGCCGAGAACGGTCCCTCCTTGCCCAGCCGGATGAGCGCCGACGTCTGCGACGGCGTGAGCCCGCCACCGGTCTTGAGCTCGCGAAACTTCCGCCGCAGCTTGCTGACCAGGGAACGCAGGTCGGCGGCGGCGCGCACGGCCTGCTCGGAGACGTCGATCTCTGCCATACCCCCACGGTAATTCCTTCAGTTAAAACTGTCCAGTTTCAACTGAAGACTCTTGACTTGTTCTATAGTCTTACTGTCGTAGTACAAGTAGTGAAGGAGTTCGCCGGTGATCGAGTTCGTGCTGGATGGCCGATCGAAGGTGAACACGTACGTGCAGCTGGTCCGGCAGGTCAAACAGGCACTCCGGGTCGGCCTGCTGGAGCCGGGCGACCAACTGCCGAAGGTCCGCGAGGTCGCGCAGTCGCTCGCGATCAACCCGAACACGGTGCTCAAGGCCTACCGCGAGCTGGAGCTGGAAGGACTCGCGGAAGGCCGGCCGGGCCGGGGCACGTTCGTCAAGGGCACGCTCGCGGGCGATTCGCTGGCCAACCAGGCCGAGCTGCGCGCCGATCTCGTGGCGTGGCTGCACCGGGCACAGGAAGCCGGGCTGTCCGAGGAAGACGTGATCGCGCTGGTCGAGACCACGCTGCGCGCCACGCTGACCGGGCCCGCACCACAGGAAACCGTTTGAGCACAGGGAGAAACACCCCATGGAAGTGGCGCTGGAGACCGGCGAACTCGGCAAGAGATACGGCAGCACGTGGGCGCTGCGGGACTGCACGTTCGAGGTACCGCGAGGCCGGATAGCGGCGCTGGTCGGCCCGAACGGCGCGGGCAAGAGCACGTTGCTGCACATGGCAGTCGGCCTGTCGCGGCCCAGCACCGGCGAGGTGCGGGTGTTCGGCCAGACGCCGTACCGCAACACGCGCGTCCTGTCCGACATCGGGTTCGTCGCGCAGGACACCCCGCTCTACCGGGACTTCACCGCCGCGGAGCTGCTCAAGATGGGCGAGAAGCTCAACAGCCGCTGGGACTCCGCACTGGCTCGCAACCGGCTGGCACAGCTGGGGCTGCCGCCGGACAAGGCCGTCGGCAAGCTCTCCGGCGGTCAGCGGGCGCAGGTCGCACTCGCGATGGCGCTGGCCAAACGCCCGCGTCTGCTCCTGCTCGACGAACCGGTGGCGAGCCTGGACCCGTTGGCGCGCCGGGAATTCCTGCAGGCACTGGCGGGCGCGGTCGCCGAAAGCGACACGACCGTGCTGCTGTCCTCACACCTGCTGGCCGACGTCGAGCGCATGTGCGACTACCTGGTCGTGCTGCATGCCAGCCGGGTGCAGCTCATCGGCGACGTGGACGACCTGGTCGCGCAGCACCGGCAGCTGATCGGGCCCCGCCACAACGGCGGCGGCGTCGCCGGGGTCGCCTCGGTGATCAAAGCGAGCCACACCGACCGGCAGTCGACGCTGCTGGTACGGGTCGACGGACCGATCGATCCACTGTGGACCGCGCACGAGCTCACGCTGGAAGACCTGATCCTGGCCTACCTGGCCGACGGCGATACGCGGACCAGCCACGACGCCTGGGGGGTGCCCGCATGATCTGGCTGACCTGGCGCCAGCATCGCAAGCAGTTGCTGTACACGGCCATCGGGCTGGCCGTGCTGGCGGCCGTGATCGTGCCGACCGGGCTCGCGATGCGCGGCGACTTCGACCGCGACGGGCTCGGCGCGTGCCTCGGGGTCGAGACCGACACGTGCGCCCACAAGATGAGCCTGTTCAACGACACCTGGGTCACCATGGGCAACATCGGGGTGCTGCTGCTGTTCCTGCCTTTGCTGCTGGGCCTGTTCTGGGGCGCCCCGGTCGTCGCCCGCGAGGTCGAGCACGGCACACATCGTCTGGTGTGGACACAGGGCATCAGCCGGCTGCGCTGGGCGGCGGCCAAATTCGGCTTCGCCGGCCTGGCGGCGCTCGCGTTCTCCGTCCTCTACGGGCTCGGTGTCTCGTGGTGGCTGAGCCCGCTGAACTCGACCGGCCAGCGCACCAGGTTCGACCCGTTCATGTTCGACATGCAGGGGATCGCACCGGTCGGCTACACGCTCTTCGCGGTGGCGCTGGGGATCGCGGCGGGCACGATCTGGAAACGGGTGCTGCCGTCCATGGGGGTCGCGCTGGCGGGATTCGTCGTCGTGCGCGTGGTGCTCGCCGTGCTCGCCCGCCCGCACTACGAGACCCCGGCGGAGCGCACTTTTCCCGTGCAGGGCGGCCAGCCGGGCGACCAGATCACGGCGAACTGGGTGCTCGACGAGGGCATTCGCGACGCGTCCGGGAAGATGGTCGCGCCGGGTGCGTCGGCCTTCTGCCCGGCCGGCGCGGTGGGCCCCAGCGGAAGGCCGTGCGGGGCCGATCTCGGGCTCACCCCCGGTTCCTACAACTGGCAGCTGTACCAGCCCGCCGACCGGTTCTGGACGTTCCAGACGATCGAGGCCGGGATCTTCGTGGTGCTCGCCGCGGCGCTGCTCTTCCTCGCGATTTCCCGGATCCGCCGCATCGCGTGACCAGGCAACCTGCTGCTCCCGGCCGTCGGGGGCGGGAGCAGCAGGTTCCATCCGGCACCCACTTGGCGTATATTGGCACCAGGTGCCAAAATGGTCCGCATCACAGCGGAACCACAACGAGGTGGAGTGCAACAATGGCCAACGCATGGTTCGAGACGGTCGCCGAGGCCCAGCGGCGGGCGAAGAAGCGGCTGCCGAAATCCGTCTACGGCGCGCTGGTCGCCGGCTCCGAGCGCGGACTCACGGTCGACGACAACATCGCCGCCTTCGGTGAACTGGGCTTCGCCCCGCACGTCGCGGGACTGTCCGACAAGCGCGAGCTGTCCACGACCGTCATGGGCCAGCCGATCTCGATGCCCGTCATCATCTCCCCCACCGGCGTGCAGGCCGTGCACCCCGACGGTGAGGTCGCCGTGGCGCGGGCCGCGGCCGCGCGCGGCGTCGCGATGAGCCTGAGCTCGTTCGCGAGCAAGCCGATCGAGGAGGTCGCGGCCGTCAACCCGCAGACGTTCTTCCAGATGTACTGGGTCGGTTCGCGCGACGTTCTCGTGCAGCGCATGGAACGCGCGCGCAAGGCAGGCGCGGTCGGGCTGATCATGACGCTGGACTGGTCCTTCTCCCAGGGACGTGACTGGGGCAGCCCGACCATCCCGGAGAAGATGGACTTCAAGACCATGGTGAAGTTCGCGCCCGAAGGCGCGCTGCACCCGAAGTGGCTGTGGGAGTTCGCGAAGACGCGCCGCCTACCCGATCTGACCACCCCGAACCTGACCCCGCCCGGCGGCGCCGCGCCCACGTTCTTCGGCGCGTACGGTGAGTGGATGGGCACTCCGCTGCCCACTTGGGACGACGTGGCGTGGCTTCGCGAGCAGTGGGGCGGGCCGTTCATGCTCAAGGGCGTCACCAGGGTCGACGACGCCAAGCGTGCCGCGGACGCCGGCTGCACCGCGATCTCGGTGTCCAACCACGGCGGCAACAACCTCGACGGCACTCCCGCGACGATCCGTGCGCTGCCGGCGATCGCGGAGGCGGTGGGCGAGCAGATCGAGGTGCTGCTCGACGGCGGCGTGCGGCGCGGCAGCGACGTCGTCAAGGCGGTCGCACTCGGCGCCCGCGCGGTGCTGATCGGCCGCGCGTACCTGTGGGGCCTGGCGGCCAACGGCCAGGCCGGGGTCGAGAACGTGCTCGACATCCTGCGCAGCGGGATCGACTCCGCCACCCTCGGGCTCGGCCGCGCTTCGGTGCACGAGCTCACCCCCGACGACGTCGTGGTTCCTCCCGGCTTCCGCAGGGACCTCGGCGCGGCCTGAGAAAAACCGTCACACAAAACCGAAAATTGGAGATGACAGCCATGTCAGGACGTGTGGAAGGCAAGGTCGCCTTCATCACGGGAGCGGCGCGTGGCCAGGGCAGAGCCCACGCCGTCAAACTGGCGCAGGAGGGCGCGGACATCATCGCGCTCGACATCTGCGCGCCGATTCCGAACGTCCCCTACCCGGCGGCGACCGAGGACGATCTCGCGGAAACCGTCAGGCAGGTCAAGGCGCTCGGCCACCACGTCGTCTCGCGCGTGGTGGACACCCGCGATCTCGACGCGCTCAAGGCGGCCGCGGACGAGGGCGCGAGCGAGCTCGGCAAGATCGACGTGGTGGTGGCCAACGCCGGGATCTGCATTCCCGGCGCCTGGCACACGGTGACGCCGGAGATCTTCCGCGACACCATCGACGTCAATCTCGTCGGAACCTGGAACACGATCATGGCGACCGCACCGCACGTGGTGCGGGCGGGCGGCGGCTCGATCATCCTGACCAGTTCGGCCGCCGGCCTGAAGGGCCTGCCTTTCCTGACGCCGTATGTGGCCAGCAAGCACGCCGTCACCGGGCTGGCCCGCGCGTTCGCGGCCGAACTGGCCAAGGACAACGTGCGCGTCAACAGCCTGCACCCGACGGGTGTGGCCACCCCGATGGGCAACATCGCACCCGAGGGCGGGCAGAGCGCCTTCGAGGCGGGCCTTGCCGAGAACCCGCGAGTCGGCGGCATGCTCGCCAACACCCTGCCGATCGAGATCACGCAGCCGGAGGATCAGGCCAACGCGGTGCTGTTCCTGGCCTCGGACGAATCCCGGTACGTCACCGCGCTGGCGATGACGGTCGACGCGGGCAACACGCAGTACTGATCCAGACCAATCCGGTGACGCCGCGGCGGGGACCTCCCGCCGCGGCGTTCACGTGTGCGCGTTCAGCTCGGCGCCGCTTGACGGCCGCCCCGCGTTCAACGGAAGATGATCTACTTCAGCACGTTCCCGACTCCCCTCGCGACAAGGCGAACAGTGACCACTCCCGATCCGGTCTCCGCGTTCTCGGCCGAGCTCGACGACCTGCGCGCGCGGGCCGAACAGATCCAGCAGCAGCTCCAGGAAGCCTCGGCGACCGTCAGTTCGCCCGACGGTGCGGTCACGGTGAAGGTCGGCCCGAGCGGTGCGCTGCTCGACCTGTCCTTCGGCAGCCGCGCCTACCAGCGGCCGCCGAACGCGTTGTCCGCACTGGTGATGCAGCTGATCGGCTCGGCGCAGCAACAGGTGAGCAGTCAGGTGTCCAGCTCGTTCGCGGAACTGGTCGGCGAGGACTCCGCGGCGATGGAGATCCTGCGCGAGTTCGTGCCGGAGTCCGAAGAGGACACCGGCGAGGACCCCGATCCGGATCCCGGCGCCGCGATGGGCGCACCGGAGGACCCGGAAGAGCCTGCCCCTGCCCCGCCGCAGGCTCAGGAGCAACCGCCCGCACGCCGTCCCCGCCCGCGGGTCACGGACGAGGACGACGACGACTTCAGCGATCCGTGGTAGGAGGAATCCGTGGCAGATGCCGGTTATGAGGTCCATCCGGACGAGCTGAACAAGTTCGGCGACTACCTCACCAGCACCACGAAACCCGAGGTGGAGAAGGCCGCGAGCGGAGTGCGCGGCCACAACGGCTTCGACAACAGCGCCTTCGGCATCTTCGCCGCGCAGTTGCTCGCCGTGCCCGCCCGCATCGCGATGGGTGTGGTGGCGAGCAACCTCGACGGTCTGGCCAAGGAGATCGCCGACGCCGCGGACCGCACGAAGAAGGCCGCGAAGCTCTACACCGAACAGGACAGCCAGGCGGCCGACGGGCTGGGCAACTTCAAGACGGAGCTGGGCTCATGAGCGTCATGGAACCGATCACCAGCTCCAACATGACCAGCGGCGCCGGGGTCATCGACAGCTGGAAGAGCGTCGCGAGCTCGGCCGACGAGCTCAAGACCGCGCACGACGGCCAGCGGGCCGCGGTGGGCATCGAACTCGGCATCAACGTCGCGAGCGCCGTCCTCGACACGGTCGCGTTCGCGCTCGACCCGCTCGCCAAGCTGATCGCCGCCGGGCTGGGCTGGCTGATCGAGCACGTGTCGTTCCTGCGGTGGCCACTGGACCAGGTCGCCGGCGACCCGGACCAGATCAAGGTCATCGCCGAGGACCTGCACAAGATCGCCCAGGATCTGCGCAACACCGGCAAGGACCTCGACGCCGCGCTCGAGGCCCAGGTCAAGAGCTGGCAGGGCCCGGCGGCCGACGCGTTCCGCACGGAGATCAAGGGGCACAGGACCCACGTCGACGACGCGGGCCACGCGGTGGACATCGCGGGCTACGTCGTGGAGACCACGATGGCGCTGATCGCCGCGGTGCGCGCGCTGTTCCGCGACATCATCACCACGCTGCTCGGCGACATCATCTCGACCATGCTCATGGCGCTGGCGCTGGCGGTGATCTCGTTCGGCGCGTCGATCGCGGCCGGGGTCACCAAGATCGTCATCCAGGCCGCGGCGACGGTCGCCGATCTGGTGAAGAAGCTCAAGACGGTCGGCCAGTTCGCCGCGGACGTGGGCAAGCGGCTCGGCGAGCTCGCGAAGCTGACCAAGGGCGAGCGGCCCACCACGCCGGGCTCGGGGAACTCGGTGCACGAGATGGACTCGATGGGCGGGTCGCACACCCCGGTGTCCACCGGGCCGGAGACGCGGCCGCCCTCGAGCCAGTCGGGCACCGGTTCGCACGGCGACACCGACACCCCGCCCGCACACACCGGCGATACCGACACACCGCCGGCGAAGGGCACCCACGACGACGCGTCGAGCGCCCACTCGAACCAGCCGGACGAGGACGACGTGTTCGCGGACTGGCTGCACGCGGACAACGTCCTCAACGGCCCCGGCCACCAGGAGCCACCGGGCACCCCGCACAGCGAGACGCCGGACACGCCGGGCACCGCCAGCACGCACGACGACGCGCCCAGCACCCACGACGACGCATCGAGCACCACGTCTCACGACGACGCGTCGAGCACGGGCTCCCATCCCCACGACGAGCCCACGGACACACCGGAGACGACCACCGGCTCCAAGCCCCAGTCCGCACTGGAGTCACAGAACATCACGTGGCTCAAGGACAAGCACGACACCTGGCTCAAGACGAACTTCGCCGACGCCCACAAGCTGGCGGGCAAGGCCAAGTTCATCGATTCCTGGGTGCAGACGCACCATCCGGAGCTCTACCCGGGGATCAAGGCGATGGCCGACGCGAAGAGCTCGAAGAACTGGGCGGGCTGGATCGACAAGAACGTCGTGCAGATCGACCGGCAGCTCACCGACATCCAGACCCAGGCCGAGGCCGCCTGGCAGCAGTCGGACGAACAGTGGCGTCAGGAGCACCCCGACCCGGCTGCCCAGGAGAACCAGCAGGATCCCGCGACGAAGGCCTGAGCTACCGTCCTTTGTGGACGATCCCCGCCGGGCCGCCGGCCTGGCGGGGTCACGACTGTCCGCGGCGGCTCAGCGCGGGCTCATGCGGATGGCGCCGTCGAGGCGGATGGTCTCGCCGTTGAGCATCGGGTTCTCCACGATGTGCCGGGCCAGCGCCGCGTACTCGCTCGGGTCACCCAGCCGGGACGGATGCGGCACCTGCGCACCGAGCGACGCGATCACGTTCTCCGGCGCCGCGGCGAACAGCGGCGTGTGGAACAGACCGGGAGCGATCGTCACGACCCGGATCCGCAGGCTCGCCAGGTCACGCGCGATCGGCAGCGTCATGCCCACGATGCCACCCTTGGACGCCGAATACGCCGCCTGCCCGATCTGCCCTTCGAACGCCGCCACCGACGCCGTGTTGACGATGACGCCGCGCTCCTCCCCCACCGGCTCGGTCTTCGAGATCCGCTCCGCGGCCAGCCGGATCACGTTGAACGTCCCGATCAGGTTCACATTGATGATCTTGGTGAAGTCCGGCAGCGGAAACGCACCCTGCTTGCCCACCGTCTTGATCGCATTACCGATACCCGCACAGTTCACCGCCACCCGCAGCGAACCCAGCTCCGCGGCCACATCCAGCGCCGCGGTGACCTCGTCCTCACTGGTCACATCCGCCGGAGCGAAGACGGCACCGTCGCCGAGTTCCTTGGCCACGGACGCGCCGTCGGAGCTGGGCAGGTCGAGGATGACCACCTTCGCGCCCTTGGCGTGCAGCTCACGCACCGTGGCCTGACCCAGGCCCGACGCACCTCCGGTCACGAGCGCGACGACGTTACCGATCTCCATGCCGATCTCCCTTGATCCGCGGACAAGTACCGCCAGGGTACTTATCGATCGCTCAGTAAAGGAAGGCCCCGGGAAGCGTCAGCCGACGCGCCCCACGCCGGACCAGTAGAACGGCCGCACCGACTCCGGTTCCAGGTCCGGGAACAGGACCTCGGGGCTGTCCGGCCGCCAGTCGGTGAGGTGCACGATGCCGGGCTCGACGAGCTCGAAGCCGTCGAACCAGGACGTGAACTCGGCCTTGTCGCGCAGCCAGGCCGGGTTCTGCGTGTCGCGGTAGGACTCGGCGAGCGCACTGATCTGGGCGGCGCCCTCGGCGGGCGCGTCGTCGGTGGTGATGTGGCTGGCGGCCAGCCAGCTGCCGGGCGCCAGCCGCCAGCGGTACCGGCGGATGATGCCGGGCACGTTGTCCGCGCCGCCGACGAAGTGCAGCACCGACACCATCAGCACGCAGATCGGCTTGCTGAAGTCCAGGACCTCGCGGGTGGTCTCGTGGTCGAGCACGTAGTCGGGGTCGCGGAAGTCCGCGCGGACGATTCCCGCCCGGTCCCCGGCCTCCTGGCGCTCCAGGATCAGCTCGGAATGCGCCACCGCGACGGGCTCGTAGTCGACGTACACGACGCGCGCGCCGGGCGCGATCTCGTGCACGTTGCCGACCGTCGGGACGCCGGAGCCCAGATCGAGGAACTGGGTGATGCCCTCGGCGAGCGCGGCCCGCACGACGCGGCCGAGCCACTGCCGGTTGGACATCGCCAGCGGTTTGATCAGAGGGAACTGCCGGTCGGCCTGCTCGCCGAAGTGACGGTCGACCGCGTAGTTGTTCGTCCCGCCCAGATACCAGTCGTAAATCCGGGCCGTGCTCGGTTTGTCGAGGTCGACGTCGCCGGGTGCTTCTGGTGCGTGTTCCCCATCTCCACTCACGCGTCGAAGGGTAGCGGCACCGGGAGGCGCCCGTGCGCCGCGTCACCCAGAAACCCGTCACCGCCAGGCCGGTCGCGTCCGCGCCGAGCCCGGCCGGGCAGTGGGAGCTCGCTACTCGCGCCGGTTGGCACGATGGACCAGCCAGGCGGCCAGCCCCGTGCCCGCGGCACACACGACGACCGCTGCGACGAACACGAGAAGAATCGTCGTCGCACTCACGCCGACCTCCCAACGCCGGACCGATGCATACGCCGGGCGCACGGTACCGGCGCGGGGCGCGCAGCGGTACCGCCATCGACCCCAACGACCATTAGGGACGTTCCCGGCGAGAATGTCACAAGCTCGCGTCGGTCAGCAGAAACCGGCGTCGTGCATGAGAAGCGCGATCTGGGTGCGGTTACCGAGGCCGAGTTTGGTCAGGATGCGCGTGATGTGCGCCTTCACCGTGGCGACGCTCAGGTGCAGGCGCTCGGCGATCTCGGCGTTGGTGCCGCCCTGGCCGATCCCGAGCGCGACCTCGTGCTCGCGGGCGCTGAGCGCGGCGAGCGCGGTGCGGGCACGCTGGTGCGAGCCGGATTCGGTGACGGCACGCTCCATCAGGCGGCGGGTGATCGCCGGGGAAAGGATGGGATCGCCCTGCGCGACGCGGCGGACGGCTTCGGCGATCCGCGCGGGCGGTGAATCCTTGAGCAGGAACCCGCTCGCCCCGGCGCGCAGCGCGTGCAGCACGTTGTCGTCGGTGTCGAACGTGGTCAGCACGATCACCTCGGGCGGATGCGCCCGAGCCCGCACCCGCCGCGTCGCGACGAGCCCGTTCACCCTGGCCATCCGGATGTCCATCAGCACGACGTCGGCCGCGTGCGTGTCGAGCGCCGCCGCCACCTCGTCCCCGTCGCCGGCCGCGCCGACCACGACGATGCCGCCGGCGCCGTCGAGCATCATCGTCAGCCCGCCGCGCACGAGCGGGTCGTCGTCGACGATGAGTACCCGGACGGCTTCGGTCATGCGGGCCACGGTAGCCAGGCGCGCACCTCGAACGCACCGGCACCTGCCTGGTGGTCGAGCCTGCCGCCCGCGAGCCGCACGCGTTCGGTCAGGCCGACCAGGCCGGTGCCGGTCCCCGGAATCGTGGCGGGGCCGCCGTTGGCCGCGAGCGGATTGGACACCGCGATGTGCAGCCGCTCGCCGCGGGTGCCGCCGAGCGCGACGGTGACCGGCTTCCCCGGGGCGTGTTTGCGGGCGTTGGTCAGCGCTTCCTGCAGCACGCGGTAGGCGGTGCGCCCGGCGACGGGCGGCAGCGTGTCCGGCTCGGTGAGCTCGTCGTGCACCTCGACGGGGGTGCCCGCGGTGCGCGATTCGGCGATCAACGCGGGCACGTCGGCCAGCGCGGGCACCGGGCGCGCGGGACCGGTGTCGTCCTCGCGCAGCAACGAGATCACGTCGCGCAGCTCGTCCAGCGCCTGGTGCACGGTCGAACGGATGACGCCGGCCGCCGTGGCGAGTTTGTCCGCCGGCATGTCGGGCCGGTACTCCAGCGCACCGGCGTAGGTGGCCAGCAGCGACAGCCGGTGCGCGAGCACGTCGTGCATCTCGCGCGCGATCCGGGTCCGCTCGGCGGCGCGGGCTTCGGCGACCCGCCTGCCCTGCTCGGCCTCCGCGCGACGGGCGCGTTCGGCCAGCGAGGTGATCAGGGCCTGCTGCGCGGCGAGCAAGGCGCCCCAGCCGAGGAGCGCGGCGTGCCCGACGATCACGAGCACGGTCCACCACACCAGGCCCAGCCCGGGAATCGGCCGCCACCACCCGCGCAGGATGTGCGCGACGGCGCTCACCGCGGCCACCCCGGCCGCCACCGCGAACCGCCGGTGCCGTGCGACGCCGAGCATGCCCACGCTCGCGGGCGGCGTTCCCGTCGGAGCCAGCCCGGCCAGCACCCCCAGCACCAGACCGACCATCACCGGGCGCCGCGGCAACGCGAGCACCAGCACGCACCCGGCCGCGCCGAGAACGAGGTCGAGCACCACCACCCACAGCGCGGTGCCGGAGCTGTACTCGCCCCAGGAGGTGGCCAGAACTCCCGCGGCCGCCGCGAGCGACCACGGCCACATCGGGCGTTCACAGGTCAACGTGCTGGTCACAGCGCCGAGAGTACGACCGCCGGCGCGTCCGCGACAGCGACCAAAGTCGATATCGGCCGCGACCCCGGTCGGCGCGGTTGCGGCCTGATGGACGACGCGGCGCGGCAGAATCGCGGCAAGGATGGGCCAGGACCAGCAGGACACAGAGGGGACATCCGCCATGAGCCGGCCACACACCGCAAGCGCATCCGTCGAGATCCCGCCGCCCGGCGGTTACCGCATCGACCCCGCGGCCTCGACCATTTCGTTCACGACCCGTCACATGTTCGGCCTCGGTGCCGTGCGCGGCACGTTCGCGCTGCGCGAGGGGCACGTCGAGGTCGCCGACCCGGTGCTGGAGTCCTCCGCGCTGGCCCGTATCGACGCGACGAGCTTCGACACCCGCAATCCGACGCGGGACAAGACCGTCCGGTCGCGCACCTATCTCGACGTGGAAAACCATCCGGAGATCGGTTTCGCGTCCACCCGGCTCGACCGCGACGGCGACGACTGGGTGCTGCACGGCACCCTGACCGTGTGCGGCCGCACCGAACCGGTCGAACTGCGGATCGAATCCGCGAGCGTCGCCGGGAGCGCGCTCAGGGTGAAGGCGAGCACGGAGATCGACCGCTACCGGTTCGGCGTCACCGCGATGAAGGGCATGACCGGACGGCGCCTGCGGCTCGTGCTCGACCTCACCGCGCGGCCGGTTTCCTGACGCCCCAACGCTTTCCGGCCGGCGAGCGGCTGCCTTCACCGCCGACCACGCAGGCATCGTCGGGTGAACGTGCTCGGCGCTGCTCCGGTCTCGTGGGACTGCTGATCGCCGTCACCGTGGCGATGGCCGTGACGCTGGTGTGAGTCAGCCCGCCTTCGCGCGCGCCTTGACGATCCGGGCCCGGGTGATGAGGAAGACGATCAGCACCGACGCGATCGTCATGAGCAGCCGGTTGACGTCGACCGCCGGCATCCAGGCGACCTTGGCGTCCTTCACGACGTAGGCGCCGACCGGCCGGGCGCCGACACCGAAACCGCCGCCCTCGCCCTCCTGCCCCTTCTCGTCATGCCCGTTTCCGCCGCCTGCCCCGCCGGACACGGTCGCCGCCGGGATGATCACGACGCCGTCGCGCTCATACGGCTCCGCGTACACGCGCCGTACCGAGATCGCTTCCCGCACCGTCGTCGCGAGTTCGGTGAACTTCATGTGCTCCTCCTTGGTGTGGCAGATGCCCCGTCAGCCAGTCACGGGCCAGGCGCGCGGCCTGATCGAGCGCCCCTGGTTCCTCGAACAGATGTGTCGCCCCGGGCACGACGACGAGCTTGGCCTCGCACGTCATGAGTGCCCGCGCCTGCTCGTTGAGTTCCAGCACGATCTCGTCGCGCCCGCCGACGATGAGCAGCGTCGGCACGCGCAGGCGCGGCAGCCGCTCGGCGGCCAGGTCCGGCCTCCCGCCACGCGAGACCACCGCGGTGACCCCGAGCCGCTCGTCCGTGGCCGCCCACAGCGCCGCGGCCGCGCCGGTGCTGGCGCCGAACAAGCCGACGGGCAGACCGGTGTGCGCGGCGGCCCACCGCGTCACGTCGGCGAGCCTGCTCGCGAGCATCGGCACGTCGAACACGCAGCCGCGGTCACGTTCCTCGCGGTGGGTCAGCAGATCGAACAGCACCGTGGCCAGCCCCGCCCGGTTGAGCACGCCGGCGACGTACTGGTTGCGCGGACTGTGCCTGCTGCTGCCGCTGCCGTGCGCGAACACGACGATCCCCTTCGCGCCGTCGGGCACGCTCAGGCGGCCGGCGAGCGGCACCATCCCGGCGAACACCTCGACCTCGTCGTCGCTGAGCGCCCGGTCGGCGGTAGTGCCGTTGTGGGCCGCGTGCGAGAGCAGCCGGATGACCTCATCGTCCGTGGTCTGCGCGAAATCGTCGTACCACTCCCCGATCGCCGAGAACCACGCCGGCGTCTCCAGGCACACGACCTCGTCGGCGGTGCCGCGCAGCGCGCGGATGGCCTCCCGCGAACCGACCGGCACGGCGAGCACCACCCGCGCGGCGCCGTGCGCACGCGCGACCTGGCAGGCGGCACGAGCGGTCGATCCGGTGGCCACACCGTCGTCGACGATGATCGCGACGCGGCCCTGCAACGACATCGGCGCGCGGTCGCCGCGGAATCGCTGGGCGCGGCGGCGCAGCTCCGCCCGTTCGGCACGTTCGACGGCCGCGATCTCGTCACCGGTGAGCTGCAGGTGGCGCACGACCTCCCGGTCGAGCACGCGCACCCCGCCCTCGCCGATGGCCCCGGCCGCCAGTTCGGGCTGGTAGGGCACACCGAGCTTGCGCACCAGGATGATGTCCAGCGGCGCGCCGAGTGCCTGTGCGACCTGAGCGGCCACCGGGACCCCGCCCCTCGGCAGGCCCAGCACCACGGTCTTGTCGCCCCGGTAGGCGCTGAGGCGGCGGGCGAGCCTGCGGCCCGCGTCCGTGCGATCGGTGAACGGCATACCCGGAAGTGTCGGCGCGGCCGCCCGAGATGTCTGGAGTCCAAAGTCATCGGGTGACCTTCTGCCCTTTCGTGGCCACCCGTGCCGCAACGACGCTCACGGCATGCTGCTGGACCAGATCGCCCCCGATTTCGCCTTCGCGGTGCGCGAGCACATCGTGATCGACGCCCCCGCTCCCGCCGTGTACCAGGCGGCGTGCGAGTACACGCCGACCGAGCGGTTCGTGAGCACCGGCTGGGACGTACTGGGCAAGGCGGCCGAGGACGAGATCGTTCTGGGTGCCACGGGCCGGTTCTGGACGCCGCTGCGGCACCGCCACCGCATCTCGCTGGAGGGGTGGAGCGCGGTGTGGGAGCCGCATCTGTACCGGATCGTCGCGGGCCTGGCGGTCCTGCCGTACGGCACCGATCGCTGCGTGCTCGCGTGCGAGGCGCGGCTGACGCCAGAAGACCCGGACGCGACGAGCGGTTTCCGGGTCTACTGGCGGGTGCTGGCGCCGATCGCCCGGCTCATCGCACGGGCGTCGTTGCGCGCCATCGCGGCACGGGTCACCGCACCGCTGCCAACCGTTTCTCGTCGAGCGGAATGACCCGCGTCGCGTCCCGCACCTCCGCTTCCAGCGCGGCCACGAGCCGGTCCGCGTCCGGAATCAGCCGCTGGTCGGTGCCGAAACCGAAGAACACCTGTCCGGCATAGGTGAACACGCACACCGTGATCGCCTGCCGCCCGCTCGTCGGCGCCCACCCGACGACACCGGCGACCCGCGCGCCGGCGATCTGCATCGGCGCGCTCGGCCCCGGCACGTTCGTCAGCACCCCGATGGCCTTGTCGGTGAAGAACCGGATCAGCCGGGACGCGATCGGGGGCGGGCTCTGGCTCACCACCTCCTGCAGCGCGTAGGTGATCAACGGTTCGTAGGAGTCGCGGATGCGCAGCACGCGCCGGTGCACCTCGGCCAGCCGCTCGTGGAACCCGCCGCGGCCGAGCGGCAGGTGCGCGAGCACCAGCGAGAAGTGATTGCCCAGTGCGGGCGGCAACCTCGTGTCGAACTTCTCCAGGCTCACCGGCAGCATCCACACGACATCGCGCAGTCCCGCCCCGCCCCGCTTGTGCTCGGCGAGGTAGCGATCCAGCGCGCCGGCGACGAGCGCCGTGCACACGTCGTTGACGGTGGTTCCGGTCGTGTGGCCGATGCGGCTCAACGCGGCGAGCGGAATCGGCCGGCCCCAGACGGCGGTCTTCGCGATACCCGGCTCGCCCTCCCACAGCCGGGCCGTACCCGGCCAGCCGAGCAGCTTCGCGACGCTCTCCGCGCTGTGCCACAACGTCAGCCCGGTCGTGGCGAGCCGGTCGGCAAGACCACGCGGAGCGGCGGGCAACGCCGACAGCGCGATGTCCAGCGCGGCACCGGCCACGCCCGCGGCGGCCGTGGCCCCGAAGGCCGGCACCGCGACCGCGGCCTGCGCGAGCGGCCCGAGGCGGCGGGCCAGGTTCTCGAAGCGCAGGCCCAGCTCGTCCACCTCGCGGACGAGGGACGTGCTGAGCTGCGTCACCGGGCGCACCCCGTTCTCGTGCCGCGGCGCCATGCCGCCGACCCGGGCCGAGGGCTTCGCGGGCGCGCCGTCCAGCGGATCGAGCAGGCTGAACATGACCTGGGTGAGCCGGATGCCGTCGGCCATCGCGTGATGCGAGCGCATCACGAGCGCACTGCCGTTGCCGTAGCCGTGCAGCAGGTGGATCGACCAGAGCGGATGGTCGGATTCGAAGGGGCGGCTGCGTTCGGCGGCGACGAAGTCCTGCAGGGCGCGCGCGTCGCCGGGTGCGGGCATGTCGCACACGACGAAGTGCCGCGACAGATCGAAATCGGGGTCGGTCTCCCAGATCGGCGGCTTGCCCGGCACCCGGCTCGGCACGGGCCGCTGCAGGTAGACGGGGAACCGCGCGAGTATCCGGTCCGCGACGATCTCGCGCAGTGCCGCGGTGTCGATCGGCGTCTCGGTCCACAGCACCGAGGTGATGACCAGCCGGTTGGCCGGCCGGTCGAGATGCAGCCAGAGGCTGTCCTGTGCCCGCATCGCACGATGCGGACCGACGAGGGTGTTTGTCATGGGCTCGGTCCTGTGCGTGGAAGGTGCGTCACCATCCACCCTCAGCCGCCGGGCGCCCACGTTGAAGGGTCGTTGGTCACCGGTTTTCGTGGTTCAGCGCGCGTACCGCCGCGGCGGTGGCGCGCACGTCCTCCCACACCGGGCTGTGTCCTGTGTAGACAGTCCTCAGTGCACAATTCGGCAGATGTGCCACCAGATACTCCGCATCGGCGACCGAGCGCGCGCGATCGAGCACTCCGTGCAGGACGGTGACGGGACAGGCGATGTGCGGCAGGCGGGCGGTCAGGTCCAGATCCCGCTGGCTGCGCAGCACGTCCAGCGCCGCCTCCTGCTGCACGGTGGCCGCGTAGGCGAGCAGGCTGTCGCGGAACCGCGCCGGCACCGGCTCGGCGAACGACCGGTCGAGCACCGCGGCATGCAGCTTTGGCCCCCACGCCGTGGCGATCGTGTCGAGGATGCGGTCCACGTCGCCGTGCCCGCGCATGTGCGCGCCCGTGTTCGCCAGCAGCAGGCCGGCCACGAGGTCGGAGCGCGCCGCGGCCAGCGTCAGCGCGATCGAGCCGCCGGTCGAATGGCCCGCGACGAGCACGGGCGCGCCGTGGTCGCGCTCGATCCGCACGGCCAGCCGCCCCGCGATGTCCTCGATGCCCCACGGGCCGGGCTCGGTCATCCAGTCCACCGCCTCGACGGTGATCTCGTCGCGCAGTTCCCCGGCGAGCCGGGTGAAGATCTCGGGGCTGCACAGGGTGCCGGGAACGGCGACGAGTGTCGAAGTCACGCCCCGACGTTAGCCGAGGCCAGCACAATGGAGACACGATGTCCGTCACCACAGTCGCCCCGGCCCGGGCGCGGGCCGTGCCCGTGCTCGCCGCCGTGCTGGTGCTCGCGGCGGCGACGGTGCTGGCCAACCGGGTGCTGCCGGGCTGGGCGTATCCGGTGTGCGGCACGGTCACGGCCGCCGTGCTGGTGCTGCTGGCGCGGCTGACCGGCCTGCGGTGGGCCGAGATCGGCTTGAGCGTCCGCGACGCGCGGCGCTCGTTGCTGTTCGGGCTCGCGGGATTCGCGGTGGTGCTGCTCGGATTCGGCGTCGTGCTGGCGGTCCCCTCGGCACGCCTGGTGTTTCACGACGGGCGGGTCGGCACGCCGGGGTTCGGTCAGCTGATGTGGTTCGCGCTCGTCCGCATCCCGTTCGGCACGGTGCTGGTGGAGGAAATCGGGTTCCGCGGTGTGCTTCCGGCGCTGCTGGGCGGGGGTGAGCGCGGGCGGTGGTGGCCCGTGCTCGGCGCGTCCGCGCTGTTCGGGTTGTGGCACCTGCTGCCGTCACTGGCGCTGATGCGCAACGCCGCGGTGGCGGCGGCGCTCGGCGGCCTCCCACAGACCGTGGTGTCACTGCTGGCGATGCTGGCCGCGGCCATGGCCGGGGTGTTCAGCTGTTGGTGGCGTTATCTCGGCCGTGGTCTGATCGCGACGGCGCTGGTGCACCTTGCCACCAACTCGGGCGGCCTCGTGCTGGCTTGGGCTCTGGTCGCACAGTGACCGCGAGCAATGCGGCCACGACGAACAGGGCCGCGGCCTCCAGCGCCTCGCGAGTGAACACCAGCTGGCCGTAGCGGCCGAGGACGAAACCCGAGTGCAGGCACCAGCACGCGGCCGCCGTGGCCAGCGCCGCGGGAACCGTCGTCACCGAGGACACGGCGGCGGTGGTGGCGGCGAGCGCGAGCACCGACCAGACGTGATGGCTCGCCGCACCGGCCGCGACGGCCACCATGGTGACGCCGATGCCGGCACCGAACCCGAGCGGAAACCCGAATCCTCCCGGCAGGAATATGCGCATGCCCTATCGCACACCGACCCAGCGGGCGAAGTAGCAGCTCTTATCGCGAAGGGGACGCCGTCGCCGGATCTTTTGACGCCTTCTTAACGGCTCAGCCCGAGATGAGCGGGTGATCCACAGGCGCGGCGTGAGGGAATCACCTCTTCGCGGGTTCCGGCTCCACCGTCAGTGAGAACACCGGCGCGACGTCGACACGCTCGGTGTTGCGGCCCGCGTGGCGGCATGCCGCCGTCGCCGCGGAGCGCAGTGCGTGCAGGGCCCACAGCGCTGCGCGTTCGTCGCTTTCCGCCCGGATGCGCCAGCAGGCCTGCAGCCAGTCGGGCTGGTCCAGCCGGACCGTGTACAGCCTCGCGGCTTCCTCACTCTGATCGGCGAGCCGCTGCCGGACCGCCCATTCCACGGTGCCGGCGGCATCGTAGTCGGCGGTTTCGAGGCAAATCGCGGCCCACACCCGGTAACACCCCATGTTCCCCGCCTCCCTTCCAACCGAAAGGGTTTCCCATCCGCGCCCGCGTTAACCCGCGCGAACGGCGGAAACGTCACCGCAGGGCGACGGTCAGCAGCACCGCGCAGTCCGCCAGAGCGGTCAGGCCGTGCCGCTGCGGCGGGAGCGGCACCAGCTCGCCCGTGCCCAGCACCCATTCGCGGTCCTCGGTGTGCAGCCGGACCTGCCCGGTCAGTACCTGCAGCGTCGCCGCCGCGGGCGCGTCGTGCTCGGCGACCTGCGCGCCCTCCGCCAGCGCGATGACGGTCGCGCGCATGGACGTGCCCGACGCGATGGTCCGGGCACCACGCCGCGAGTGGTGGTCACGGGCCTGTTCGAGCAGCTCCGCGGCGAGACCGCCCAGCGACACGACGGCATGGTGTTCGGTTCCGGTCATGGCACACGCTCCCATCCTCGGCGGCATGGCACGCACGCGGCCGGGCGCCGCGGCTGCGACAAACGATATCGGGCCGGGCGCTCCGGAACCGGGACGAGCGGTCAGCCGGGCAATCCGAGCAGTCGCCCGATCCCCGCGGCCACGCCCGTGCCGGCCAGCCCGAGCACGCCCGGCAGCTGCGACCGGCCATCCGGCGCACCGGCCGGGGCCGCCGACAGCTGTGACACGGCGGCGGGCTTCCCGGCGAAAGGCGCGTTCTGCGCACCACGGACATCCGTCCCGCTTCCGGGCGGTTCGGCGCAGTATGCGAGCGTGTTCGGTGGCGCCTCGCTGACGTCGTTCGCGGGCCGTTGCGGCGTGCTCTCGTAACCCTTGGTGCAGGAATGCGGGTCGAAGAAGTTCAGCACCAGGCCGAGCCTGCCCTCCCCGTTCGCGCTCACCGACGGCCCGAACGCCGAGATCACCGGCAGCGCGACGAGCTGCTGCTCGATCGCGCCGGTGCGCACGGCCGTGATCTGCGCGGTCGTCAGCAGGTTCGCGGTCAGCACGCTCAGATCGCTGCCGGATTTGACGAGAATGCTTTCGACCTCGTCCGACAGCGCCGGGGCCTGGTCGATCACCGTGCGCAGATCCGGGTCGGAGCTTCGCAGCTGACCGGCGATCGCGCGCAGCCCGGACGCGATGGCGGTGATGTCGTCGGCCTGCCGTTGCTGCGTCGCCAGCACGGTGCGCCCATCGGCGAGCAGCCTCGTGGTCTGAGGCAGATTCCGCCTCGCCTCGCCGGTGAACGCGCCCGCGGTGTCGAGCAACCGGGCCAGGTCGGGCCCAGTGCCGTGGAACGCGTCGTAGGACTCGCCGACCACGGTCCGCAGCGATCGCGGGTCCACACTGGACACGAACCGGTCGAGGCTCGCCAGCACCGTCTCCGGCGCGATCGGCAACGCGGTGCGGTCGGTCGTGATCACCGAGCCGTCGCCGAGATACGGCCCGTCGTCGCGGTTGGGCCGCAGGTCGACGTACTGCTCCCCCACGGCGGACCGGTCCGCCACGACGGCTTCGGTGTCGGACGGGATGGCCGGACCGGAGTCGATGTCGAGGTCGAGCGAGACGCCCTGCGGGGTCACGTGCAGCGCCGACACCTGGCCGACGGCGACGCCCCGGTAGGTGACCTCGGCGCCGGTGAAGATCCCGCCCGAGTCGGTCAGCTGCGCGACGACGCGGTACCCGCGCGTGCCGAAGAGCCGGTCGAGCCCGGCGTACCGGCCGCCCGCGTAGCCCACCGACAGCACCGCGATCAGGCCGAACACCAGCAGTTTGACCCAGTGTTTCGTGGTGAACATCAGCGCCCACCGCCCAGCAGGTCGACGAGCGGTCCGCCGGGCGATCCGGATTGGGCCGGTGCGGACGGAACCGGCAGCGGGAGCGGCGGCGCGCCGGCCGGGATCGTGACGGGCGCTGCCGCGCCGGGCAGCGAGATGGACACCTTGCCGGCGTTCTCGATGTTCGACAGGATCGCGGACAGATCCAGATCCAGGTTCACGCTGACGTTGCCGTAGTCGCCCTTCAACGCGATCCCCGCCTCGTCCGGCAGCGGGTAGGTGGGCAGGATCTTCAACGCCGTCGGCAGGTTCTGCCCGGCCTCGGCGAGTCTGGTCAGCGTCGGTTCGAGTGCTCGCAGGTTGGCGACCACCTGGTCGCGACTGCGGTACATCGTGTCCACGGCCACGCCCGACAACGAGTTCAGCGAGCTCAGCATGCCCACCAGCTGATCGCGCTGCTCGGCGACGACCTGCAGGCCGGGCGCGAGATCACGCAGCGCCTTGGTCAGGTTCGCGGTCTGTCCGTCGAGCGTGCCGGACAGCCGGTGCAGCCCGTCGATGGCGCGCACGATATCGGCCTTCTGCCCGTCCAGCTCGGTCATCAGCGCGTCCATTCCGGACAGCAGCGCGCGGATCTTCGGCTCGTTGCCCAGCAGCGCCCTGTTCAGTTCCGTGGTGATGCCGGCGAGCTGGTTCACGCCGCCACCGTTGAGCAGCATCGACAACGCGCCCAGCACTTCCTCGATCTCGGGGTGCCTGCTGGTGCGGGACAACGGGATGAGCGCGCCTTCGCCGAGGCTGCCCGTCGGCGCTTCACCGGCGGGTTCGGCGAGTTCCACGAACTTTTCGCCGAGCAGGCTGGACTGCCGCAGCCCGGCGAACGCGTTCGCGGGCAGCCGCACGCTCGCGTTGACGGTCATCGACACCAGCGCCGAGTGCGTGTCCGGCGCGAGGTCGATCCGGTCGACGCGGCCGACCGCGACGTCGTTGACCTTCACGCTCGCCTGCGGCACGAGGTCGAGGACGTCGGTGAACCGCGCGGTGATGTGGAAAGGGTGGTCGCCGAGATCGGCGCCGCCGGGCAGCGGCGCGTTGTACAGCCCGGAGAACCCGCCGCTGCCGCATCCGGCGACGAGGAACATGACCGCGCACAGCACGAGAAGGCGTCTCATCGCCCCGCCTCCGGGATCGAGACGAGCGGCACCAACGGCAGCGGCGGCAGCTTGCCGCTGGCGATGCCGGCGAGGATCTGGGTCACCGACGGCGCTCCGCCCGCCACCGGTTCCAGTGCCTGGCACACCTTGCCCACCACGTCCGGCAGCTCGGCCGGGGTGGCCTGCTTCAGCAGTCTGCACAAGGTGGTGAACAGCGGGTTCGTCAGCTCGTTGGCGTCGTAGCGGATCGCGATGCTGCCGCTGGCCGCGTCGTAGGAGTTGATGTAGTTGTCGAGCCCGGCCGGGCCGACGTCGAGCGTCTCGGCCAGTGCCGCGCGCTCGTCGACCAGCACCTGCGTCAGGCTCGCCAGCTTGTCCACATTGGACGTCAGTCCGTCCCTGTTCTGCTCGACGAACTGCCGCACCTCACCGAGCGCGCTCGCCAGCGAGGACAGCGCACCACCGATGTCGCGCGAGTCCCCGGCGAGAAAGCCGGTGACGTCCGCGAGCCGTTGATAGAACTGGTTGATCTGCTGGTCGCTGTCGGCGAGCGTGGTCGTGAAGGACTGGAGGTTGCCTATGGTGGCGAACAGGTCCCCCTTCGACTCGTTCAGTGTCTGGGACAGATCGCCGATCTCGGACAGGGTGTTGTTGATGTTCTTGCCGTTGCCGTCGAGGTTGTTCGCCGCGGTGTCGAGCAGGTTGGACAGCGACCCGTGTGCGTTCGCGCCGGACGGGCCGAGCGCGGTGGACAGCTTGTCGAGGCTGCCGTAGAGATCGTCCAGTTCCATCGGTGTCGCGGTCCGGTCGCGCGGGATCACGGTGCCTGCCGCCATCACGGGACCGGTCTTGTAGGCCGGGGTGAGCTGCACGTAGCGGTCGCTGACCAGGCTGGGCGCGACCACGACCGCCTGCGCGGTGGCGGGCACGCGTACTCCGGCGTCGAGTTGCATCTCGACACGCACCCGCGTGCCCTGTGGCGTCACGTTCGTGACCTGTCCGACCTGGACGCCGAGAACCCGCACCGAAGAGCCCGAGTAGAGCCCGACGGTCTTGTCGAACAGCGCGGAAATGCCGGTGCCGCCCTGATCCCGCACCAGCAACCAGATCCCGGCCGTCAGGACGAGCGCGGCCACACAGGCGGTCGCGAGCCAGCGGTACGCGCCGCGCTGTGCCTTCGTCTCGATGCTCATCGGCCACCCAGCCCCTGGTCGGGTGCGGCTTGCGGTACCTCGCAGCCCTGCGGGTTCATCTGGATCACGCCGGCGTTGATGGTGGGCGGCAGCAGACCGCAGATGTAGCCGTCGAACCAGCGGCCGTTGCCGGTGGCGTTGGTGCCCACGCGCGCGAACGGCGCGAACAGTTCGAGGCTGCGCTTGAGGTTGTCCTGGTTGCGCTGCAGCACATCCGTCACGTTGCCGAGCTTCTGCAACGCGGGGGCCAGCTGTGCGCGGTTGTCCGCGACGAGTCCGCCGAGCTGGCCGGCCAGGCTTCGCGTGCCGCGCAGCAGGCCGTCGATCGCGTTCCGGCGCTGCTGAAGCTCGGCGAGCAGCTGATCGCCGTCGCCGATGATCTGCCGCAACCGGGTGTCGCGGCCGGCCAGGGTGCCCGAGAGCTGGTTGGTGTTGCCGAGCAGTTCGGCGAGTTGTCTGTCGCGAGAGGAGACCGTTGTGGACAGTGCGGACAGTCCGTTGAGGGTGTCCTTCAACGGCTGTGGTGTGTTCTTCAGGGCGGCGGCGACCGCGTCGAAGCTCTGCGCGAGCTGCTGGGTGTTGATGTCGCCGACGGTGCCGGACAACTGCTGGAGTGCGTCCTGGAGCTGGAACGGCGTGGTCGTGCGGGTCACCGGGATCGGCTTGTCCGGGTCGAGCGCGCCCGTGCCGAGCGGGTGCAGTGTGAGCATCTTGTCCCCGAGCAGGGTCCTGATCTCGATCGACGCCGTGGTCGCGTCCCCGAGTTTGGTGTTCCTGACCTTGAACTGCACCAGCACCTGGTCCCCGTCCAGCGCCACGGAGGTGACCTGGCCGATCTTCACCCCGGCCGCCTGCACCTCGTTGTCCGGTGCGAGCCCGGCGGATTCGGCGAAGTAGGCCTGATAGGTGGTTCCGGTGCCCAGCAACGGAAGTTCGTCGGAGAAGTAGGACACCACGGTGACCAGCACGACGAGGACGAGGGTGACCGCGCCGATCGTGGCCTGGTTGCGTTCGCGCAGCGGTTTCACGACGGTTTGCACCTCTCCGGCATCTCGGTGCCGGGCAGCGGCAGGATCGGCACCTTGATGCCGAGCGAGGAGATTCCGATGGAGCCCGACATGTTGCAGAGGAAGTAGTTGTACCAACTGCCGTAGCTCAGGGTCCGGATGAACTTGTCGAGATTGCCCGGCATCTTGTTGAGCAGATCGTTGAGCAGTGGAGCGGAGTCGGACAGCGTGGTGGACAGGATTCCCAGCTGCGCGATGTCATTTTTGAGCGAAGGCCGGACATCCTGCACGAAACCGCTCGTGACGTTGGTGAGAGTGGACAGTGCCGACATCGCGTCCCCGATGGGCTGCCGCTGCTGCGCGAGCCCCGTGACGAGTTCCTGGGTGCGGTCGATGAGATCGCCCATCCGCGGGCCGTTGTCGTTGACGGTGCCGAGTACGGAGTTGAGGTTGTCGATCACCTCACCGATGACCTTGTCCTTGTCCGCGATGGCCGACGTGAGCGACGCGGTGTGGGTCAGCAGGGACTCGATCGTGCCGCCCTCGCCCTGGAAGACCTGGATGATCTCGAACGACAGCTGGTTGATCTGCTGCGGATCCAGGGCCTGGAACAGCGGCTTGAACCCGTTGAACAGCACGGTTAAGTTCAGCGCGGGCTGCGTGCGTTCCGGCGGGATCATGCCACCGGAAGGCAAGGGCTTTCCCTCGTCCACAGTGGTGTCCACGGTGAGGTAGCGCTGGCCGACGAGGTTGCGGTACTTGACCGTCACGGTCGCCGCGGCCGGGATCCGGTAGGCCGCCGACACCGTGAAATGCACGTCGGCGAGCAGCCGGCCGTCCGCCTGGGGCACCGTCGTGATCTTGTCGACCTGGCCGACCTTGACCCCCGCGATCCGCACGTCGTCGCCCTCGTGCAGGCCCGAGGCGTCGGTGAAGCGGGCGGTGTAGCTCGAGGTCGAGCCGAACTCGGTGTTCGCGATCGTCGCGGCGAGGATCCCGGTGAGCAGCACGGTGACGGCGGCGAAGATCAGGATCTTGATCAGCGGCGCGGCCAGGTTTCTCATGGCAGGTTCACCTCCGCTCCCCGGTAGAGCGGACCGACCAGCAGGCTCGCCCAGCTCGGCACGTCGTCCGGGCTGGTGTCCAGCACCGGCGAGACCAGGACGTCGAGGAGTTCGCGTTCGGCGGTGGAGTTCGCGAGCGAACCGGTGGTGCTCGAACCGCCGGGCAGCGGGGTGCTGGCACCCGGCCCGGGAGCGGGATGCGTGGAACCGTCCTGGACGGGACCGCCGGGCGGGTACTGCGGCCAGCGGCCCGGCGCGGGAAGCTGCGGATAACAGCGCGGGCCGCGTTTGTCGAGGTAGCGCGGCTCGTCCTGGCCCGGCTCGTACTTGCTCCGGTCGGCGAGGAACTCGATGCGCACGTGGTTCATCTCGTCGGTGCCGACACCGAACGCGGCGTAGGCAGCCGGGATCGAGTCGGCGAACTGCTGGAGCATGCAGGGGTACTCGGGCGCGTACTTGGCCAGCACATCCAAAGTGGACTGGTCGGTGGCGGTCAGCCGGATGATGTTGTCCTTGTTGACCTTCAGGAAGTTGCCCAGATCGACCGACACCGTGGTGACCGACTCGTACAGTTGCCGCAGCTGGGTCCGCTCGTCCACCAGCGTCCGGCTCGTGGTGGTCAGGTCGGACATCGCCTGCAGGAAGTCGGGTGCGGCCTTGTTGTAGATGTCGGTCACGTCCGCGAAACCGCTGATGTCGGCCTTGATGTTCGGCAGGGAAGGATTCAGCCCGCCCAGGTAGTCCGACAGTCCCACGAGCGTCTGGCCGAGTTGCTCGCCCCGGCCGTGCAGCGCCGTGGACACCGCGCTCAGCGTCGCCGACAACTTCTCCGGCTGCACCGCCTGCAACAACGGCATCACGTCATCGAGCACCTTCTCCAGCTCGATCGCCGCACTGCTGCGATCCTGCCCGATCACATCCCCCGCCTGAATATGCCGCGACGACGGATCCTGCGGTATCTGCAAAGCGACATAACGCTCACCGAACAACGTCTTCGGCAGCAACCGCGCCGACACGTTCGCCGGGACGACCGAGATCATGTCCGGTTTCAGCGCCAGCTCCAGCGCCGCGTGCTCGCCCAGCGCCTCGATCGAGCGGACCTCGCCGACGACCACGCCGCGGATCTTCACGTCGGAACCCTTGCGCACCTGGTTGCCGACGTGATCGGTCTCCAGCCGCACCATCGCCACCGGCGTGAACTTCTGTTCGTACACCGAGACCGAGGCCCACACGAACAGCGCGCACACCATCAGGAACACCAGGCCCAACGCCTGGTGGCCAAGCCGTCGATACAGGATCCCGCGGTACATCGCAGATCCTCACCTCTTCCAGACTCCGGCTTCGTTGCTCCGAGTCCCGGCTTGCGGTCAGGAAACGGCTAAGTGCCCTTCCCGCCTCCGGCCGCCGCGCCGCCGCGCGCCACGACGAGGACGAACCCCGTGCTCATTCCGCCCCCTTGAGGATCATCTCGGCGGTCGCGACGAGACCGTCCGCGATCTGTGCGTAGGAGCTGACGCCGCTGCCCGCGTGCATGAGTGCGCCGGCCCAGGCGAATTCGAGCGCCGAGAGCACCGCGGGCCGGTGGCCGGGTCCGAGCGCGGCTTCGAGGCGTTGGCGGATTTCGAGGCCGACGCGCACGCGCAGATGCGCGACGTCGGGGTCGGTGCCGAGCAGCGCGGCGGTGCACGCGGCCGCGAACTCCGGCTCGGCGACGACCAGCCCGACCGTGTCCCGCAGCACCGCGCCGACCCGGTCCACGGGCGCACGGTCGTCGTCGGCCGCCGAGGGCAGATCGTGCAGTCGCCGCCAGAAGACCTCGGCGACCAGGTGGTTCTTGGACGAGAAGTACGTGTAGGCCGTCGCCGGGGCGACACCGGCACGGGCCGCGACGTTGCGCACGGTGAGGTCCGCGTACCCGGTCTCGCGCAGCTCCGCCAGCGTCGCCTCGGCGAGCCGGCGCACGGTGTCCGCCTGCCGTTTGGTCAGGCGGCGGCGGGTGGATTCGAGTGAGGACGTCACGCGGGCTCACCGTGTCCGGCCGCGGCCGCGATCGTCGCGCCCGCGCGGCGGCCGGAGAACACGCAGTCCGCGATGGCCAGTCCGCTGACGTAGGACTCCGAGCACACCCCGACCGCGTTGCGGCCCGCCGAGTACAGGCCGGGAATCACGGTCCCGTCCTGCCCGGTGACGGCGCCGGTCGTCTCGTCCACCGTGAGCCCGCCCAACGTGATCATCGGGGCCGGGAATCCGCGCTGTGTCCGAAGTGAACAGTCCAGGGCGTAGAACGGGCCGCGCTCCAGCGGACGCACGTGATCGCCGTCCTTGCCCATGCGGTCCGGGCGGCTTTCGCGCGCGTCGGCGTTGTACTCCTCGACGGTCCGGCGCAGCCAGGAGACGTCGATACCGGCGCGCGGCGCCAGCTCCTCCAACGTGGCGGCCTTGACGTGTCCGACGGTGAACAGGTAGCTCATCTGCAGCCGCTGGAACCACAGCGTCTGCGTGCGCAACTGGCGCTTGGCCTCGTCCATGATCCGCTGGTCGACGATCAGGTACGCCCGAGCGTGCCGCTGCCGTGCGATGTGGTCGCCGATCTTGGCTCCATAAAGGACCTCGTTGCAGATGCGCTCGCCCTCGCGGTTGACCAGCACACCTTCTACGAGTGCGAGCGGCGGGTTGAAGAACCGCCAGGCCGACACCCGTTCCAGGCGCGCGGTGGCGCCGCCCGCGGCCGTGCCGAGGCGGATGCCCGAGCCGTCGTCGCCGATCGTGCCGATGGCCGAGCCACTGCGGTAGTCCGGCGCGTGCTCGGCGAGCATCGTGCGGTTGAACACGAATCCGCCCGCGGACAGCAGCACTCCACCGCGGGCCCGGAACCGGCGGACCGTGCCGTATCTGGCCTCGATCGCGCGGATCGGGCCGTCGAGCCGTTTGCCCAGCGGCCGGTAGTAGATGTTGAGCTTGCGATTGGACTGCGACATCAGCCGGTGCAGCAACCGCGGGATCCGCCCGCCGACTTCGCGGCATTCCACCCCGATCACGCGGCCCTCGTCGTCGCTGATCAGCTTGGTGGCGGCGGTCTGGCAGCGCACGTCGACCGGGCGCCGGCGCACCGCCGCCCGCAGGGCCTTGAACAGCACCTTGCCCGACGTGCCGCGCCCCTTCGTGCGGTGGCCACGCGGCGCGGGTGCCGCCTTGTCGCGGTAGGGCGGCGCGAGTTCGTTGCCGGAGTAGTACAGGTAGTAGTCGTTGGTCGGGTACGACGTCTTGCGCGGCGCCATGCTCGCCTCGAACGGCACGCCGTGGCCTTCCAGCCAGCGAAGGTTGTCCGCGCTCTGCTCGCAGAACCGCGCGAGCGTCTCCTCCGATACCGCATCACCGGTCTCCAGCCGCAGGTAGTCGAGCATCGACTGGACACTGTCGTCGAAACCCGCCTCGGTCTGGTACGGCGTGCCGCCGCCGGCGTAGACGATTCCGCCGCTGATCGCCGTGGCGCCACCGCCACGGAACCGGTCGACCACGAGCACGCTGGCGCCGCGGTCCACGGCCTCGATCGCGGCGCACGCACCCGCCGCCCCCAACCCGACGATCACGACGTCGGCCTCGGCATCCCACCGCTGGGTCATCGGCACTCCTCTGGTGGACAGCAGTCCAGGCGCTAGTCCGGACGCTTGACCAAGTTATAACAAGTTCCCGTGATGTCAACGCCCATTCGCTCCTTGCGCCCACCCCTGGGGTGAACTAGATTCTAGACACATGTCCAGTAGAACCGGGTCCTCGGACCTGCTCATCGACGGCGCGTTGCGGCGTGGCCGCGCCGGGGAGTTCCCCACGGTCAACCCGGCGACGGGCGAGACGCTCGGCACCGCGGCCGACGCCGACGCCGCCGATCTCGACGACGCGATCGGGGCCGCGCGCCGCGCCTTCGACGACACCGGCTGGTCCCGGGACACCGCGTTCCGCGCACAGTGCCTTCGTCAGCTGAGCGAGGTTCTCCAGGCACACGGTGACGAGCTTCGCGAGGTCACCGTGGCCGAGGCCGGTGTGCCGGTCGCGCTGACCCATGGCCCGCAACTCGACGTGCCCGTCGCGGACCTGAGCTGGTTCGCCGGCCTGGCCGAGTCCTACGACTGGAGCACCGACCTCGGCACGGCGAGCCCGATGGGTGTGCCCAGCAGGCGCACGATCCACCGCGAGGCGACCGGGGTCGTCGGCGCCATCACGCCGTGGAACTTCCCGCACCAGATCACGTTCGCCAAGCTCGGACCGGCGCTCGCGGCGGGGAACACCGTCGTGCTCAAGCCCGCTCCGGACACGCCGTGGTGCGCGGCGTCGGTCGGCAGGCTCATCGCCGAAGAGACCGACATCCCGCCCGGCGTGGTCAACATCGTGACTTCCAGCGAGCACTCGCTCGGCTCAAGCCTGGTCGAGGATCCCCGGGTCGATCTCGTGTCGTTCACCGGATCGACCGCGACCGGTCGGTCGGTGATGACCGTGGCCGCGCAGACGCTGAAGAAGGTCTTCCTCGAGCTGGGCGGGAAATCCGCCTACGTCGTGCTCGACGACGCCGATCTGGGGGCGGCGTGCGGGATGGCCGCGTTCACGGTGTGCACGCACGCCGGGCAGGGCTGCGCGCTGACGACCCGCCTTCTGGTGCCGCGCGAGCGATACGACGAGGCCGTTGAGAAGACCGCCGCGGCACTGTCGGGAATCCGGGTGGGTGACCCGGCGAATCCGCGCACGCTGTGCGGGCCGCTCATCTCCGCCCGGCAGCGGGATCGCGTCGAAGGCTATCTCGCGCTCGCGACCGAGGAGGGCGGCAAGATCGTGTGCGGTGGTGGCCGTCCCGCCGGGTTCGAGCAGGGCTTCTACGTCGAGCCGACGCTGATTTCCGGACTCACCAACGATTCCCGGGTTGCGCGTGAGGAGATCTTCGGGCCCGTGCTGGTGATTCTGCCCCACGACGGCGACGACGACGCGGTGCGCATCGCGAACGACTCGCCGTACGGACTGTCCGGCACGGTGCACGGCGGGGACCTCGATCGCGCCCGTGCGGTCACCGCGCGGCTGCGCACGGGAACCGTCAGCGTCAACGGCGGGGTCTGGTACGCCGTGGACGCGCCGTTCGGTGGTTACAAGCAGTCCGGGATCGGCCGCGAGATGGGTGTGGCCGGTTTCGAGGAATATCTGGAAACCAAGCTCGTGGCCGAGCCGGCGTAGAGGAGTAGCGCGGATGGGACGTTTCGACGGCAAGGTCGCCATCGTGACCGGTGCGGCGCGGGGCATCGGTGAGGAGTACGCCCGTGCCCTGGCACGTGAGGGCGCGCGCGTGGTCGTGGCGGACATCAACGCCGAACTCGGGGAGAAGGTCGCCAAGCAGATCATCGCGGACGGCGGCGAGGCGGCGTATTCCAAAGTGGACATCTCCGACCCTGACTCGGCACGGGCGATGGCGGAGTTCGCGGCCGAGCGGTTCGGCGGGATCGACTACCTGGTCAACAACGCCGCGATCTACGGTGGGATGAAGCTGGACTTCCTGCTCACCGTGGACTGGGATTACTACAAGAAGTTCATGAGCGTGAACTTCGACGGTGCGCTGCTGTGCACCCGCGCGGTCGCGCCGTACCTGACCGAGCGCGGTGGCGGGGCGATCGTCAACCAGTCGTCGACCGCGGCGTGGGTCTACTCGGGTTTCTACGGCGTGGCGAAGGTCGGCGTGAACGGGCTGACGCAACAGCTCGCACACGAACTGGGCGGGTCGAACATCCGGATCAACGCGATCGCGCCGGGGCCGACGGACACCGAGGCCACGCGCACGACCACACCCGAAGAGATGGTCAAGAAGATGGTGAAGGGCCTGCCGCTCAAGCGGATGGGGCGGCCCGCGGATCTCGTGGGAATGTGCCTGTTCCTGCTCTCGGCCGAAGCGGGTTGGATCACCGGGCAGATCTTCAACGTCGACGGCGGCCAGATCATCCGGTCCTGAAGGGAGCATGGCGATGACGGACAAACGACGGCGTGGCCTGGAGATGATGGGCAGGGTCTACGGCTGGGAGGTCAAGGACGGGCCGGGCGAGTTCTTCGCGCAGACGGTGGATCACCTCTTCGCCGACATCTGGACCAGGCCGGGCCTTGACCTGCGCGACCGGCGGTTGCTGCTGCTGGGCCTGCTGGCGGCGCAGGGACTGGACGACGTCGCGGAGATCCAGATCCAGGCGGCACTGCACAACAAGGAACTGGACGCGGAACAGCTACGCGAGGCGGCGCTGTTCCTGACGCACTACGTCGGCTGGCCCCTGGGCACGAAACTCTCCATGGCGGTGGACAAGGTGATCGGCAAGAACGGCGGCTGACACGGCGCTCGATGCGCTGCTGCACGGGACCCCTCATGGTGCACCGCACCGTGAGGGATTCCTCACGGCACCCGGCGAGCACCGAAACACTCACCCCGCCACGCGACTCAAATCCCCGCATCCGCACACCGCGTCCGTCACCGGGAGCCCGATCGGCAGGCCCGCGCCGCGGAACACGCCGCTGCCCGCCGTGGCACCCGACAGCGCGTCGGCCGCCAGGATCACCGCCGCGCCGGTCCACGTCGTGCGTTCCTCCGGCCAGCGTTTGCCGTCGGCGAAGACCAGGCCCGTCCAATAAGATCCGTCGTCCTCGCGCAGGTGCTGCATCGCCGCCAGCAGGTCCAGCGCCTTGGCCCGCTCCCCCACCGCCTCCAGGCTCAGCGCCAGCTCACACGTCTCCGCGCCGGTCACCCACGGCTCGTCGTCCACGCACCGCGCGCCCAGACCGTCCACAACGAACTCCGGCCACCGCTGCCGCAACCGCGCCCGGCCCGCCTCGCCCCGCACGGCGCCGCCCAGCACCGGGTAGTACCAGTCCATCGAGTATCGCCGCTTGTCCATGAACACGTCCTCGTGCCGCCGCAGGACATGCGCGAGCCTGCCGAGCCCGACCTCCCAGTCCGGCTGCGGATCATCCACCATCGCGGCGATCGCGAGTGCGCACCGCAGACTGTGGTGAATGCTGGAAGACCCCGTCAGCAGCGCCGAGGACGAGTCGCGCACCCAGCCGATCTCGCCGTGCTCGGTCTGCGCCTCCAGCACGAAATCGATCGCCCGCCGCACCGACGGCCACATCGACCCGAGAAACGCCGCGTCGCCCGTCACCAGGTAGTGGTGCCACACGCCGACGGCCAGGTACGCGCAGAAGTTGGTGTCGGCGGAAGCGTCCTCGACGGCTCCGCCGCGCGTCTTCGCCGGCCACGAACCGTTCTCACGCTGGGTGCGGCGCGACCATTCGTACGCGCCCTCGGCCTCGGCGCGCAGCCCGGCCGCCGACAGTGCCATCGCGGACTCGACGTGATCCCACGGATCGGTGTGCCCACCGGAAAACCACGGAATCGCGCCGGAGGGCTCCTGCGCCAGCGCGATCGAGCGCGCGGTCTGTTCTATTTTGGACGGTGTGAGGATTCCGGGAACGGCCAGTTCACCTCGTCGCACCCGGCACCTCCGGCTTCGTCAGGTACAACACCACGCTCTTGCCCAGCACCGGATCGAGCAGCCGCTCGGCGATCCGCGTCAGCGCGGGCCTGCTCATCAGGTCCCACACCAGGACCTTGTGGTACGCACGGACCAGCGGGTGCTCGTCGTTGTCCACACCGACCGCGCATTTGAGCCACCAGTACGGCGAATGCAGCGCGTGCGCGTGCCCGCTGCCGACCGGATGCAGGCCCGCGTCGCGCAGTTTGGCCACCAGCTCGCTCGCCCGGTAGATCCGCACGTGCCCGCCCTCGACCTCGTGGTAGGCGTCCGACAGCGCCCAGCACACGCGCTCCGGCCAGTACCGCGGCACCGTCACCGCGACCGTCCCACCCGGTTTGACGACCCTGGTCAGCTCCCAGATCGCCTTGTCGTCCTCGGGTACGTGTTCGAGGATCTCGGCCGCGATGACCGCGTCGAACGTGCCGTCGGCGAAGGGCAGGTCGAGCGCGTCGCCCGCGCGCGTCTCCGCCGAACCACCCGCCCCGGCCTCGCCGGTCTCGGCCATCGCCGCGAACATCGTCGCGACGTTGTCCAGCTCGGCCTCGTCCTGGTCGAACGCGGTGACCTCGGCGCCCCGGCGGTACGCCTCGAACGCGTGGCGCCCGGCACCGCAGCCGAGGTCCAGCACGCGGCTGCCCGGGGTGACGCGCAGGCGGTCGAAGTCGACGGTCAGCATGCGGCGTTCCTCTCGATCGCGGCGGCGTAGCACTCGGCGGTGGCTTCGGCGACGGATCGCCAGCTGTAGCGGGCCAGCGCGCGCCGGCGGCCGGCCTCGCCCAGCAAGCGCCGGTGCCCGGGGTCGTCGAGCAGCGCGCCGAGCCGGTCCGCGAGCATCTCGGTGTCGCCCGGTGGCACGAGCCGCGCGCATTCCCCGTCCGGGCCGACGACCTCGGGCAGCGCGCCCGCGCGGCTCACGACCAGCGGCGTTGCGCAGGCCATGGCCTCCACCGTGGGCAGCGAGAACCCTTCGTACAGCGAGGGCACGCACGCGATCTCGGCGGAGGCCAGCAGCGCGGCGAGTTCACCGTCGCCGAGCCCGTGCACCGTGCGCACGATGTCGCCGATGCCCAGCGCCTCGATGAGCCGTTCGGTGGGCCCGCCCGGGGTGAGCTTGCTGACCAGCGTCAGCTCGACGGGCCGTTCCACGCGGACCTTCGCGACCGCCTCCAGCAGGTGCCGGATGCCCTTGAGCGGCACGTCCGCGCTGGCCACGGCCACGATCCTGCCGGGAACGCGCTGCCCGGCGGGCCGGAACAGCTCGGTGTCGACGCCGAGCGGGATCGTGCGCAGTGCCTCGGGCGCCACGCCGAAGTCGGCGATCACGTCGGCGGCGGCCGACCGCGACACGGTGATCAGGTCGGGAATCCGGCGCGCGACCCGCGCCTGCATCCGGGTGAAGCCGTACCAGCGCCGCACGAGCGGCTTGCGCCACCACTTCGCGGCGGCGAGATCGGCGATCCGGTCGCGGGTGATCGGGTGGTGCACGGTCGCGACGACCGGGAAACCCCGGCGGCGCAGCGACAGCAGACCGTAGCCGAGGCACTGGTTGTCGTGCACCACGTCGAAGTCGCCGAGGCGCTCGCCCAGCACGCGGGCCGCACGCAAGCTGAACGTCAGCGGCTCCGGAAAGCCCGCCGTCCACATCGTGGCGACTTCGAGCAGGTCGATCGCGTCCCGGTACTCGCCCGGGCGGGGCGTGCGAAAGGGGTCCGGTTCGCGGTACAGGTCGAGGCTGGGGACCTCGGTGAGCGTGACCGGCGCTTCCAGCTCGGGATAGGGCTGCCCGGAGAACACCTCGATCTCGTGTCCCAGCTCGGCGAGCCCCCGGCTCAGGTGCCGGATGTAGACACCCTGCCCACCGCAGTGTGCTTTGCTCCGGTAGGAAAGCAGCGCTATGCGCAAGGGTCACCTCACTGGCAGTGGACGGGCCGACGCCCCAGAGTAGAACGTGTTCTCGATTCTGACAAAGATCAGCGCGCTGTAACACGCACCGGCAGCGCGGCGAAACCACGCACGTTGGTCGAGTGCACACGTTCGGCACCGGCCTCGTCGATCTCGTAGCCGGAGATCCGGCGGACGATCTCGGTGAGCGCGATCCGTGCTTCGAGGCGGGCGAGATGCGCGCCGAGGCAGAAGTGCACGCCGCCGCCGAAACTGGCGATCTGCTGGGCGGGCGCACGTCCGATCCGGTAGGTCCCCGCGCCGGGGAAGACGTCCTCGTCCCGGTTCGCCGAGCCGATGAGCAGCAGCACGCGCGCCCCGCCCGGCACCGTCCGCCCGTAGTACTCCAGCTCGGTGGTGGCCGTGCGGGCGATGATCTGACTGGAGGTGTCGTAGCGCAGGGTTTCCTCGATCCAGTCCGGCACGAGCGCCGGATCGGCGAGCACCTTGGCCACCTCGTCCGGATTGCGCCAGCCCCAGTACAGCGCGTTGCCGAGCAGCTTGGTGGTGGTCTCGTTGCCCGCGACGACCATCAGGAAGAGGAAGCCGATGATCTCCTCGTCGGTGAGCCGGTCGCCGTCGATCTCGGCGTCGAGCAGGGCGGAGGCGAGGTCCTCGGTCCGCTGCTTGCGACGTTCGGCGAGCATGTCCGAGTAGTACTGCACGAGTTCGAGCGAGGCCTCGATCGCCGCGGGCGGCACGTCCAGCACGCCCGCCTCGCGGTGCATGACGGCGTCGGCGAGCCCGCGCAGCCGGTCCCGGTCGGCGGCGGGCACGCCGAGCAGCTCGGAGATCACGTCCATCGGCAGCTTGCCCGCGAACGCGCCGATGAAGTCGAACTCGTCGTCCCCCAGCGCGGCGTCGAGATGCAGGCGCGTCAGTTCCCCGATCCGGCCTTCCAGATCGCGCACGCGGCGTGGCGTGAATCCGCGCGAGACAAGGGAACGCATGCGCACGTGGCGCGGATCGTCCATGGCGAGAAACGACATCGTGCGATGGGCGTGCGGTCCGTACGCGGCCGGATCCAGCGACACCCCGTTGGCGCTGGAAAGCCGCGCGGGATCGCGGAAACCCGCGGTGACGTCGGCATACCGGGACAGCGCCCAGAAATCCAGCTCCTCGCTGTGGTAGAGCGGAGCCTCGGCGCGCAGCCGCGCGTAGGTGGGATACGGGTCCTCGTGGAACCCGTAGTCGTACGGGTTGAAGGACACGGACGCGACCTCGGTCATCTGCCACCTTCCGAACTAGACAGCTGTCCAGACAGTACTCTTGCTCTTGGTTCGCGACAAGACCGCTCAGCCGGGCACCGGGCCGGTGAACAACACGAGAATCGCGCTCGCCGTGGCGGTGATCGTGCCGCCCGAGGAGATGTTCGCGATCGCGTAGACCTTGCGGCCGTCTCGGCGAGCGAACCTCGCTTCGACCTCCAGCGGCACGCCATAGGGCGTGCCTTCGTGATAGTCGACCGTCAGCGAGGCCGTCATCGCGGGATGACCGGCGGCCGCGACCGCCCTGCCGACGGCATGATCGAGCACCGCGGCGACCCAGCCGCCGTGCACCCGCTCCGGCGGGCCCTCGTGCACGGCGGTGAAGGTGACCTCGGCCCGCATCCCGTCCACATCGACCCGGATCCGGGACAACGGTGGGGCGAGCGGGTTTCCCGGCCCCTCGACGGGATTGTTGGCACTCAGCCTGCCGACCGTGTCCGCCTGGACCAGCAGCCGCGGCGACTCCCGCCGTCGTGCGCGCAGCGATTCGGTGACCTCCTCGATCCGCGCGGCCGCGTCGAGCAGGCCCGGCGGATCGTCCTCGGCCAGCACGACCGCCTCGATCAGGTCCCGCACCCGGGCCGCGAGCGTCGTCCGCCCCGGCGACAACTTTCCTGGCACTTCGGTGGTCATCGTTCTCCTCGGCGCGAAAAGTAGAACATGTTACCGCCGACGATACTGGACGCGGACTCGTTCCCGAACTAAAGTCCAGACAGATGTCCAACAGTGAGGGTCGTTGCCAGGGACGGATTTTCCGCGCGAGCGGGGAGGTCACGCGATGAAGCCGGTGGGATTCGTCGGACTGGGACAGATGGGCGCACCGATGGCCCGTCGCCTGCTGGAATGGCCGGGCGGCCTGGTGGTGCACGACAACCGGGCCGACGCGCTCACGCCCTTCGTGGAAGCCGGGGCGCGCGCGGCGGACGCTCCGCGCGACGTGGCGGCCTCGGCGGGCGTGATCTCGGTGATGGTCCGCGACGACGCCCAGGTCGAAGACGTGCTGCGCGGGCAGGGCGGGCTGCTGGAGACCGCCGCACCGGGCACCGTGATCGCGATCCACTCCACCATCGCGAGTTCGACGGCGATGCGGCTCACGGCCGAGCACCCGCAGGTCGAGATCGTCGATGCCCCGGTCAGTGGCGGTGCGATGGGCGCCGCTGGGGGCACGCTGGCGGTCATGGTCGGCGCCAGCGACAGGGCTTTCCGGCAGTGTCAGGAGGTGTTCGCGCACTGGGCGAAGCACACGATGCACGCCGGTCCGCCGGGAGCCGGTACGCGCGCGAAACTCGCGCGGAACCTGCTGCATTTCGTGTCCTTCGCCGCCGCGGCCGAGGCGCAGCGACTGGCCGAGGCCGCCGGCCTCGATCTCGTGGAACTCGGCAAGGTCGTGCGGCATTCGGATTCCGTGACCGGAGGGCCGGGCGCGATCATGCACCGCGCCACGACCGCGCCCGTCCAGCCCGGCGACGGCTGGTATCCGATCTTGTCGCACGTGCGCGACCTCGGTGCGAAGGATCTTTCGCTCGCGATCGCGCTCGCCGACGAACTCGGCGTGGACACCCCGCTCGCGCGGCTCGCGGCGAGCCGTCTCGCGGCCGGGCTCGGGGTGCCGGACACGGGCTCCTGACCTCGCCGCGGGGCGCGAGACCGGCGGCTACGATGGGTCGCATGGCCGAACGCAGCACATGCGCACCAGGGTTTCCGCAGTTCCGTCGCGGTGTGACGGCGTAATGGAGCCGGTACGCCGCATCGTCGACGGGCGCCGGGCCGACACCGTGCAGCGCCTGCTCACCGCCGCGATCGAGGAGGTCCGCGCCGTCCGGTACAGCGACCTCACCGTGCGCTCGGTCGCCAAGCGCGCCGACGTCTCCCCCGCGACGGCCTACACGTACTTCTCCTCGAAGGAACACCTGATCTGCGCGATCCTGTGGTCGAAGGTGCAGGAACTGCCCCCGCCGCCGGCCAATCCGCGCCGGTCGCAGTCGGCGCTGACGGAGGCCGTGCAGACGATCACGCAGATGTTCACTTCGGAGCCCGAGCTCAGCCGCGCGTGCACGACGGCACTGCTCGCCGACGATCCGGAGGTGCAGCGCCTGCGGGACCAGATCGGCGAGGCCCTGCTGCGGCGGCTCGGGAACGCGACCGGCCCGCTGACCGGCACCGCGGGCGAGGCGTTCACCATGTCCTTCGTCGGCGCGATGGTACTGGCCGGCACCGGGTACCTGCCGTTCGAGGAACTGCCCCAGCGACTCACCAAGGTGACGTCGTTGTTGCTGCGGCGCCGCGGCAGCTAGGCGGTTCCGCTTTCGCGCGGGCGGCCGGGTCCGGACCACCTACACCTGATGGGACCACAATGGACACTCTGGACGGGCTCACCGGCGACCTCGCCGAAGTCGCCGGAAGCGCACCAGGCTTCATGCCGCCCGAGGAGGGCGACGCGCTGTACCGGGCGGCGCGCGAGCACCTCGGCGACGCGGTGGCCGTCGAGATCGGCAGCTACTGCGGAAAGTCCACTGTGTACCTCGGTGCCGCCGCGCGGCAGACCGGCGGCCGCGTCGTGACGGTCGATCACCACCACGGTTCCGAGGAACATCAGCCGGGCTGGGAGTACCACCAGCCGGAGCTGGTCGACCCGCACACCGGACGGCTCGACACGCTGCGCGCGTTCCGCCACACCATCGCCGACGCCGGGCTGGAGGATCACGTCGTCGCGATGGTCGGGAAGTCCGCGACGGTGGCCACGCTGTGGCGCCACCCGATCCGCTTCCTGTTCATCGACGGCGGGCACACCGAAGAGGCGGCGCAGGCCGACTACGAGGGCTGGGCTCCGTGGGTCGAAACCGGTGGTGTGCTGGCGATTCACGACGTGTTCCCCGACCCGCGCGACGGTGGGCGCCCGCCGTTCCACGTCTTCCGCCGCGCACTCGCCGGTGGCCAGTTCGAGCAGCTGTCGGTCACCGGTTCGCTGCGCGTGCTGCGCCGCACGGCCGGGGAACCGGGCGCCCCGGTGGCCTAGGTGTAGTTCCATCCGGATAGACCTGGACGGCCATTCGCCGATCGCGCGGCCTGGTCACTCGCGCTCGACGCGGCGCAGCCCGTGTCCGGGCGTCCACCACTCGACGACGAGCAGCGTGGCCTCGTCGTTGAGGTGGGTGTGCACGACCTCGGCGATGTCGGCGCGGAAGCGGTCGCTGACGGGGAACGCGTCGCTCGGTTCCGCGACGAGCACCCGGCCGGAGATCTTCGCCTCGCCCGGCCACCTCGCCTCTTCGCCCTCGATCGGATCGACCGTCGCGCTGTGCAGGGCGAAGCGCGGATCACGGCGCAGGTCCGCGCCCTTGCGCGCGTTCGGCATCGAGCCGAAGACCAGTTCGCCGTCCTCGAAAACGGTCTCGATCCCGGAAATCCGTGGCGACCCGTCGGCACGCAGGGTGGCGATCGTCTTGTGCCGGTGCGCGTCGAACAACGCCCGAACTCGCCGCGCGAACTCCGGCTCGGCCTTTTCCACGTCGCCCCACGTCGTCACGCGCCCATGCTATGCCGAAACACCCAGTTTCCCGGCCCGTCGGGCAGCGCGACCGCGGTGGCGAGCCGGATGCGGCTGGTCACCGTGGCGGCGGCGGTGAGGCTCACCCACGGATCGAGCGTGCGCAGGTACCGGTCGACGGCGGGACCGATTCGGCGGCCACCTTCCTGGCCCAGCGGTAGTCGGCCTTCCCGCTCGGTGACCGCACGATCTCCGCGCGCCGCAGGATCGCCTTGGGCAGCTTGTACCGCGCGACGTGCCGGGCGCATTCGGCGAGCAGGTCGGCGTCGGAGGCGGTGCTGCCGTCCGCGAGCCGCACGATCGCGACGACCTCGCTGCCCCACCGCGCCGACGGCCGCCCCGCCACCACCACGTCGCGCACGTCCGGATGCGCGGCCAGCGCCCGCTCGACCTCCTCGACGAAGATCTTCTCGCCGCCGGAGTTGACGGTGATCCCGGCGCGGCCCAGCAGCCGGATCCGCCCGTCGCCGAGCCGCACCGCGCGGTCGCCGGGCACGCTGTAGCGGCGGCCGCCGATCACCGGAAACGCTTGCGCGGTCTTGGTTTCGTCGCCGAGATAGCCGAGCGGCACGCGGCCACGGCTGGCCAGCCAGCCCTGCTCCTCGCCGGGATCCAGTTCGCGCCGGCGAAGATCGTCGACGACCGTCGTGTTCTCGTCCGGGGTGAACACCGCGGTGTCGGCCTCGGCGCCCGCGGTGGACACGTGGTTCATCTGGATTCCGGTCTCCGACGATCCGACCGCGTCCAGCAGCACGACCTGCGGCAACGCGGCGAGCAGACGGGCGCGGACGGACGGCGTGAGCGGCGCGCCGCCGCTGCTGACGGCCAGCAGCCCGGACAGGTCGTACTCGCCGCTCTCCAGCGCTTCGAGCATCGGCCGCGCCATCGCGTCGCCCACGACGGGCACGCTCACAACGCGTTCGCGTTCCACCGTGCGCAGCGCGCCGGCCCAGTCCAGCCGGCGCACCTCGTCCGGCAGCACGATCTTGCCGCCGCTGTTGATGATGTGAAACGTCGACCACTGCGCCGCCCCGTGCATGAAAGGGGCGGGCATGAGCAGCGTGACACCGCCGTTCGCGGCTTTCGCGGCCGCCGCGATCTCCTCGTAGCTCGTGTACGGCTGGTTCGTGCCGAACGGCGTGCCGCCCATCGCCGCGACGAACACGTCGTGCTGGCGCCACAGCACGCCCTTCGGCATCCCGGTGGTGCCGCCGGTGTAGATGAGGTACACGTCGTCGCCGTCCGGCTCGGGCATCGGCCGCGGCGGCGTGCGCACGATCGACTCGTAGTCCACCGCGCCCGGCAGCAGCGGGTTCCCGCTGTCGTCGGCGACCTGGATCAGCACCTCCAGTCCGGGCAGGCGATCGCGAACGGCGGCGACCACCGGCGCGAACTCCGCGTGATACACCAAGCCGCGCGCGCCCGCGTCGGCGAGCAGGTAGCGCAGTTCCTCGTCCACGTACCGGTAGTTGACGTTGAACGGCGCGACCCGCGCCCGGTACGCGGCCACCATCGCTTCGAGATATTCGTTGCCGTTGCGCAGATACAGGCCCACGTGGTCCTGGCCGGACTCGTGCCCGGACAGCTGTGCACGCGGCCGGTGACAGCCCAGCCCGCAGCCGGCGAGATAGCGCGCCACGCCCTCGATTCGGGTGTTCATGGCACGGTAGGTGAGCCTGCGGTCGCGCCAGACCATCACTTCCTGCTCGGGCACCGCCCGCGCGACGGTGTCGAACACGGTGGACAGGTTGAAGCGGGTCATGACGTGCCTCCCCGGCGGACGGGCGTGATCGGGATCGACCTGCGCGGTTGGAAGGTGAATCCCGAACCGGTGCTCACCCTGGTCACCGCGACTTCACCGGCTTCCTTGGCCGGTTGGTCGCGTCGCACGACGGTGGCCGTCCAGCGCTGCGGACCACCGTCCAGTTCGACGTCCAGATGCGGATCGACGGCGCGCACGATCGCCTGCAGGGGCCGCCGTTCGTCCGGTCCGCACAAAGAAATCCAGGCGCCGTCCTCGTGCGCGGGCGACGGGTTCACCTCCAGAACGTCGAAGACCGCCGCGTGGACGTAGTGCGCCGGGTTGAGCAGCGGGTGCAGTTCCAGCACGCGCAGCGCTCCTTCGGGACCACCGGGAAGATCGAGAGCGCGATGCAGTCTTTCCGCGGCGATACCGGCGATTCCGGTGAGCTGCTTGACGCACATCTCGCGGGCCTGCTCCGGTTCGGCGCGCCGCCGGATCGCGTGCACGAAACCGAGGTTGAGCAGGTGCATCTGCAGGCACACCTCGTCGGCCATCCGCACCAGCGCCGACTTCGAGAAGTCGCCGAAGTCGATGTCGGAGCGCAGCGGGCCGGCATAGTCGGCCAGCCCGTCGTCGTCGGGGTCGATCGGGTCGAGTTCGAGCGCGGCCGCGCGGGACCTGCGAAGCCTTGTGCAGCCGGCCGATTCGGCGACCTCGGGATGCGCGTCGTCGATCGTGACGGTCCAGGCGCAGTGCGGATGCCGGTCCGCCGGCCGCCGAGGCGGGCGGTGTACGGGCCGCACCTGCGCGCGCGGATTCGTGGCGACGGCGGTCGCGTCGAAGGTCGGGTCCTCGATGTCGTGGCACATCGCGGTGACGTAGTCCTCGCCCAGGGGCTCGACGTCCATCAGCGCGCCGCAGTGGTCGAGGTGGAACTCACCGTGCCAGGGATCGTGCACCGTGTAGCGGAAGTCCATGAACTGCGGTGGTGCCCCGATGTCGAGCTGCAGACCCTTGAAGATGGTGACGACGTCGGTGCCCTCGTAACGCAGTGCGCGCTGCATGCGGCGGGTGTAGATGGGGCTGGCCGCCATCCACTCCTCGATCGCGATCCGCGCCATCTCGTCGCGGCCGAACGCACCGATGCACCACGCCATCGCGGAGCGGTCGATGAGCTGGCCCGCGAGCAGAAGCTCGGGCAGGAGCGCGGCGAGTTCCCCGCGCCGGAGAGTGTGATATCTGCTCGCCATCGCCGAACCCCCTTTGGGTCCATAGTGGACGGGATCGAGACGGAACCTCTCCGTCAAAGTAGAACAAGTTCTCGTCAGGGGCAACGGCTGCGAGGCCTTGTCATGCACGCGGGACCGTATTACTGTCTGGACACATGTCTGGCACAGTGGCCGGCAGCACGGGAGGGCATTGACGCATGCCACGATTCGCTCCGCATCCGGAGAAACGGGCCACGATCGTCGCCGGTGCTTCGGCCGGTATCGGGGCCGCCACCGCCACCACGCTCGCCGCCGCGGGACATCCGGTCGCGCTCGGCGCCCGGCGCGCCGAGAAGTGCGAAGAGGTCGCCGAGCGGATCCGCGCCGCGGGCGGGGAGGCCGTCGCGCTGCCGCTCGACGTCACCGACGACGGGTCGGTGCGCAAGTTCGTCGCCGCGGCCACCGAGGCGCTCGGGCCGATCGAGATCGTCGTGTCCGGCGCCGGTGACCTGGCCGCCGGCCAGATCCACGAGATGGACAGCGACGCGTTCGCCGCGCAGGTGGGTGTGCACCTCGTCGGCGCGCACCGGCTGGTCTCCGCCGTCGTGCCGGAGATGGTCGGCCGCCGGCGCGGGGACATCGTGTTCATCGGCTCGGACGTGGTGCCGATGCCGCGTCCGCGGATGGGTGCCTACGTGCCCGCCAAGGCCGGGCTGGAGGCCATGGCGCAGACCATGCGCATGGAACTCGAGGGCACCGGCGTGCGTGCCTCCGTGGTCCGCCCCGGCCCCACCTCGACCAGCATGGGCATGAACTGGGACGAGCAGACCACGGCCGCGGTGCTCAAGGACTGGATGCGCTGGGGGCTGGCGCGCCACCCCTATTTCCTGCGTGCCTCCGATATCGCCGCCGCCGTCGCGAGCGTCGTCTCCGCGCCCCGCGGCGTGCACTACACGCTCGTCGAAGTCGAACCCGAGGCCCCGCTACGGGAGGACGAAGCATGACCCTGCTCCAGCCACGTCAGGTTTCCGGGGGCGAGGCCCGCCACGGGCACCTCGAGGAGCTGCGTGCCGACCCGATCGGCCTGATGCGCCGCGTGCGGTCCGAATGCGGCGACGTCGGCGCGTTCGATCTCGCGGGACGCCGCGTGGTGCTGCTCTCCGGCGCCGAGGCCAACGAGTTCTTCTTCCGCTCCAGCGACGAAGACCTCGACCAGGGCGAGGCGTACCCGTTCATGAAGCCGATCTTCGGCGAGGGCGTGGTGTTCGACGCATCCCCCGAACGGCGCAAGGAGATGCTGCACAACCAGGCGCTGCGCGGCGAGCACATGCGCGGGCACGCCCAGACGATCTCCCGGGAGATCGACGGCATGGTCGCCGGCTGGGGCGAGTCCGGGGAGATCGATCTGCTGGACTTCTTCGCCGAGCTGACCATCTACACGTCCTCGGCCTGCCTGATCGGCCCGAAGTTCCGCGAGCAGCTCGACAGCCGGTTCGCGCAGCTCTACCACGAGCTCGAACGCGGCACCGACGCGCTCGCGTTCGTGGATCCGTACGCGCCGATCGAGAGTTTCCAGCGCCGCGACAAGGCCCGCGCGGGGCTCGTGGACCTGGTGCAGGGCATCATGAACGGCCGCGCCGCGGGGCCGCCGCCCGCCCGCGAGGACCGCGACATGCTCGACATCCTGATGTCGGTCAAGGACGAAGAGGGCGCGCTGCGCTTTTCCGCCGACGAGATCACCGGCATGTTCATCTCGATGATGTTCGCCGGGCATCACACCAGTTCCGGCACGGCGGCCTGGACGCTCATCGAACTGCTGCGCCACCCGGACGTGCTGACGGGGGTCGTGGACGAACTGGTCACGCTGTACGCGGACGGGTCCGAGGTCAGTTTCCAGGCGCTGCGGGCGATTCCGCGGCTGGAGTCGGCGATCAAGGAGGCGCTGCGCCTGCATCCGCCACTGATCCTGTTGCTGCGTGTGGCCAAGGACGACTTCGAGGTCGCCGGGCATGCGATCGCGTGTGGCGACTACGTGGGCGCGACTCCCGCGATCTCCAACCGGCTGCCCGAGGACTTCCCGGATCCCGACGCCTTCGCGCCGCAACGCTATGCCGAGCCGCGGCAGGAGGACCTGGTCAACCGCTGGACATGGATCCCCTTCGGCGCGGGACGGCACCGCTGCGTCGGCGCGGCGTTCGCGATGATGCAGCTCAAGGCGATCTTTTCGGTGCTGTTGCGCGACTTCACGTTCGAGCTGGCCCAGCCGTCCGAGACCTACCGCAACGACCACTCGAAGATGGTCGTGCAGCTCGCGCAGCCGTGCCGGGTGCGCTACCGCCGCCGGAGCCAGTCATGAGGATCGAGGTCGATCTGGACCTATGCCAGGGGCACGCCATGTGCCGGCTGGAGGCGCCGGACGTGTTCGACGTTCCCAAGCGCGGCAAGGTCATCGTGCTCGACGAGCATCCGCCCGCCGCACGGCGCGCCGAGGTGGACAGCGCGGTACGCAACTGCCCGACCCAGGCACTGGCCATTGTGGACACCGAGGAGTAGAGCATGCCCGCCTTTCCCCGAGACGAACTGGACGAGATGGTGCGGCGCTGGCTCGGGGCCAACGAGCGCTGCGAGAAGATCGGCGACTGGAAGCCGCTGGCCGGGATGTACACAGTGGACGCCACCTACGGCTGGAGCAACGGGCCCGAAGAGGACTTCATGGCCGTCGGCCGGGACGAGATCCGCGATCTCGCGCTCGGGCAGGAGATGTTCGGGCTGGACGGCTGGACCTATCCGTACCAGAAGGTGATCGTCGACGACCGCGAGGGCGAGGTGATCGGGTTCTGGAAGCAGATCGCCGACGCGCGCAGGCCCGATGGCTCGCCGTACGAGGTCTCCGGGATCGGCGGCAGCTGGTTCCGCTACGGCGGCGACTGGCAGTGGTCGTGGCAGCGTGACTTCTTCGACATGGGCAACGCGGCCGCGCTTTTCATGGAGATGATCTCCGCCGACGTGCTGTCGGACGGCATGAAGGAACGCATGGAACGCGCCGCGCGCAAGCAGCCGGGGCACTACCGGCGCGGCGAAGCACCGGTCGAGATCTGGTAGCGGAAGGGGAGCCGATGACCTCGCTCAGCGTGGACCTGTCCGATCCCGGCGTGTACGAGCAGGGCGTGCCGCACGAGTTCTTCTCCCACCTGCGCCGTGAGTCGCCGGTGTACTGGCAACCCGAGAAGGCACCCGGCCGCGGCTTCTGGGCGGTGACGCGGTACGACGACGTGGTCGCGGTGTCCCGTGACGTCGAGACGTTCTCGTCCTTCGCGGGCACCACGCTGCTGGCCGACATGCCGGACGATGTCGTGCACAAGCAGCAGAACATGCTGGTCAACCTCGACCCGCCGCGGCACACCCGGCAGCGGCGGCTGGTCAACCGCGGCTTCACGCCACGCATGGTCGCGAAGCTGGAGGACTACGTGCGCGGCGTGTGCACCGAACTCATCGACGGGCTCGCGTCCCGCGAGAAGGCCGACTTCGTGCACGACGTGGCCGCACAGCTGCCGCTCGCGGTCATTGCGGAGCTGCTCGGCGCGCCGCGGGAGGACCGGGAGAAGATCTACGACTGGTCCAACCGGATGATCGGCTTCGACGATCCGGAGCTGCAGCAGGAAGGCTCGGACGGCGAGCTGGCCGCGATGGAGATCTTCGCCTACGCCAACGAGCTCGGCGCGCGGCGCCGAGCCGAACCGCGCGACGACATCGTCACGAAACTCGTCCAGCAGGACGAAAACGGCGATGTGCTCGAAGAACTGGAGTTCGACATGTTCTTCGTGCTGCTGGCCGTCGCGGGCAACGAGACCACCCGCAACGCCACCTCCGGCGGCATGCTGGCGTTTCTCGAACATCCGGACCAGTGGGAGCGGCTGCGCGCGGACCGCAGCCTGCTGCCCACGGCCGTGGACGAGGTGCTGCGCTGGGTCACACCCGTGCTGGAGTTCCGCCGCACCGCGATGCGGGACACGCGCATCGGCGACCAGGAGGTCAAGGAAGGCGACAAGATCATCCTGTTCTACCCGTCGGCGAACCGCGACGAGGCCGTTTTCGAGGACCCGCAACGGTTCGACATCGGCCGCGACCCCAATCCGCACCTGTCCTTCGGTGGTGGCGGGCCGCACTACTGCCTCGGCGCCCATCTGGCGAAACTCCAGCTGAGCGTCATCTTCGAAACGCTGCTGGACCGCCTGGCCGACATCGAACTCGCCGGCCCCGTGCGGCGGCTGCGGTCGAACTTCATCAACGGCATCAAGGAGATGCCCGTCCGCCTGCACACCGGGCCGCGGCGATGAGCGCACCGGCCAAGCTGAACTCGCCGCTCACCCGCACACTGATCAAGGCGATATCCCGGGCGCACACCCGGTTGTACCGGGTCACCGGCGGACTGCTCGGCAGCCGCTGGCGCATCGGCAGCGCGTTCCCCCGCGGGGTGCCGATCTGCCTGGTCACCACGCGGGGACGCAGGAGCGGGCAGCCACGGACGGCACCGCTGCTGTACCTGCTCGACGAAGAGCGGGTGGTGCTCGTGGCCTCCCAGGGCGGGATGGCGAGCCATCCCGCCTGGTACCACAACATTCTCGCGCACGCCGAGGTCGAGATCCGAATAGGACGGACAGTGCGACGGCTGCGCGCGCGGGTGGCGGATCCGGGCGAGCGCGCGGTGCTGTGGCCCCGCCTGACCGCGCTGTACCCGGACTTCGACACCTACCAGTCCTGGACCGACCGTGAGATCCCGGTGGTGGTCTGCGCCTGAGACCCCTGCTGGAAGCGTGTCCCGTGCGCCAGGCACCGCTGCGAGGCGGTTCAGCGGATCCGGTAGTGGATGTGGGTGGCCTCCGGCGCGTCGACGACCTCGACGATCTCCAGCTCCACGCGTGCGGGCAGCACGTCGAACAGCCGCCTGCCGCTGCCGAAGAGCACGGGAATGTGGTGGATCCACAGCTCGTCGAGCACACCGGCCTCGATCGCGCTCCGCGCCGTGTACCCGCTGATCACGTGCACGCGGCGGTCCCGCGCGGCGGCCTTCGCCCGGGCGATCGCGCTCGCGATCCCGTCCACATAGGTCACCAGCGGATAGTCCGCGACGGACGGACCGGGCGGCCGGTGGCTGGGCACGAAAATGGGGACGCCCATGCCGTGGTGGTCGCCGCCCCAGTGATCCGCCTGCTCCGCGGTGCGTCGCCCGCTGACGATCGCCCCGGCGGCGCTGACCTGCTTCATCAGGCGCAGCGCGGGCTCGTCCGTGCGGAACCCCGTGCCGTCCGGGTTCCACATCCACTCGTGCAGGCGCACAAAGCCGTCGCCGCCGGGATTGCCGACCTCGTCGTTGGGGCCCGCGATGTAGCCGTCGAGGGACATCGACATATCGAGCACCGCCGTGGCCATTTCGTCCTCCCGCTCGCTCGGCGAACCTCACCGGTTTCGACCCGGCGGCCCGGCGTTTGTCATCGGTCGGCTTTTCGCCTGCCTCGGTGAGGCGGACGTGGTGCGCGCGACGGTCGGCCGGGTCGCGGTCGCGGGCCGCGCGGCAAGCGCACTGTGCGAAGAACGAATCCGGCGATGAGTCACCCGGCGGCAGGCTGGAACAACTCGACAGGATTCCCGGACGGGTCGTCGAACACGATCTGCTGACCGCCGGGGCCGGTGACGATGTCGCTGCGGAACCGCACCCCGCCCGCGCGCAGGCGCTCCACCTCGGCGGCGATGTCCTCGACGATCAGGTGGATGCGGTTCCACCCGCCCGGCCCCGGTTTGGCGCCATCGGGCATCGGGCGCCCCGCGGAACTGGACGGACCGGACAGCAGCAACCGCAGATGCCCTCGCGTCACGTCGGCGAAGGCCGGGGACGCGTCCAGGCGCACGGCGAACCCGAGGTGGCGGGTGTAGAAGTCGACCGCGGCGCCGACGTCGTCCACCAGGTACCGCACGCTGACCAGGTCCGCGAAGTCAACGGTCATCGGGGAATCACCTCGTTTCCTCGGGAGCCTCGGCGAGGCTCGGCAGCAGGTAGCGAATCCGCTTGTCGAGTTCGACGGCGGCGCGCCGGTAGGCCGGCAGGGCACCGCCGTCCTCGTGCGCCGGATCAGGAATGCTCCAGTGGATCAGGCTGGGGCGCGAGGGAAACTCCGGACAGGCCTCGCGCACGCGGTCGCACAGGCTGATCACGACGTGGAATCTCCGCCGCCGGACGGTGTCCACGTGTGTGGGCTCGTGGCTCAGGGTGATGCCGTAGTCGGCCATCGCGCGCACCGCGTGGGCGCTGAGCGGTTTCGGCCGGGTCCCCGCGCTCACGACCATGACCCGATCGTCCGTCCGGTGCCGCAACAGCGCCTCGGCCATCGGCGAGCGGCCGCTGTTTCCGGTGCACAGGAACAACACCCGCGACCGCGCGGGCCGCGGCGGCGGGGCCGGTTCGAGCCGGAGGCCGGGATGCAGCGCCGCCCCCGCACCGGCCAGCGCGTGCGCGCACCGGTCGAGATCGAGGTGGTAGTAGGTGTCCCGCCCGTCGAAACTGCTGCGCCGCGCCGTCACCAATCCCGCACCGCGCAGCCGCCCCAGGTGGTAGGAGACGAGATTCTGCGGCTGCCCGACCGCCTCGACCAGCTCCCGGACGCGCCGGTCGCTGCCCGCCAGCTCGCGGAGCAGCCGCCAGCGCAGCGGGTCACTCGCCAGCCGCACGAACGGCGGCGGCGTGGACGCGTCGGCGGGTGCCACCGAACGAGAATACATCAATCCAGCTTGATGGAAACGTCGTTCGGCGGCACCCGCCACCCGGCATCGGCGTGGTCAGCCGCCCACGGTCACCCCGGTGATGGCGAACCGCTCGACGCCGGCGACGTGCCCGCCGGTGGCGGCGGCGATCGTCAGCACGCTGCCCGCCGGGGCGCTGAACCGCACCGGCACCGACCACGGCGTGTTCTGCCCGCCCGCGGGGACTCCGGCGCTCTGCCCGACGAGACCACGTTGCAGTTCGCGGGCCTGCACCTGGATGTTCTCGTCGACGCCGGTGATGCGGCCGCCGACGGTGGCAGGTGAGGTGATTTTCGCGCCGTACGCAGGCGAAGTCAGCGTGAGCGTCGTGTCTTCCGTGCCCACGACCTCCCACGGCGCGTCGGTGCCGGAGCCCAGCTTCGCCAGGTGCACCACCGCCGCGGTCGCCTGCTGCCCGTTCGGCGTCCGGTAGCCGACGCCGATCCACGCCTGGGTCGCCTGCACGGTCGTCGCCGTGATCTGGTCCAGCTCCTGGTAGCCGAGATAGCCCTGGGTGAACGACTGCGCGGTCAGCCCGGCGTCCAGATGCCATGGCTGGTGGCCGCCCGAGCGGTAGCTGTCCTGCCAGGCGGCGGCGTCCGTCGTCCCGGCGAACGGCCACAGCGGCTGGAAGGCGAAGCCCGGCACGGGTTGCGCCTGCGACGTAGGCGCCGCGGAGGTGGGCGCCGGTGACGCGGGTGCCGCCGAGGACGGTGGCGCCGCGCTCGTCGTCGGCGCCGGGCTCGGTGCGCCCTGGTTGTTCTTGCTCGGCCGCAGTAGCACGGCGGTCACGAGGGCCCCGACCAGGATCACCACCGCGGCGATCACGGCGATCCAGCGCCAGCGGTGGGATCTCGGTTTGGTGGGGGGCTGTTGTTCGACTGTTGCGCTCATGGCGGCATCACCTCGCGCACAGCCTGCGCCGCGCCCGCACCCCGCCCGAGATGCGGAAGACCCTTGTGGTGAGGACCAAAGGTCGCGTCTTATGTTTGCCCGAACATATCAACGGAGGTTAGATTGACGCCGTGAGTGACGACCGGTGCGATCTGCTGTGTATCGACTTCGACCACGCCGAGGCCCTGCGTGGCGCCCTGCCCCCGCCGCAGGAACTCGCGCGGCGCGCCGAGCGGCTGCGCGCGCTCGCGGACCCGACGCGGTTGCGCATCGCGCACGCCCTGCACGTCGGGAACGAGCTGTGCGTGTGCGATCTGGCGTGGATCGTCGGCTCCTCGCAGGGGCTGGTGTCGCATCATCTGCGGCAGTTGCGGGCGGCCGGGCTGGTCGATTCGCGTCGCGACGGCAAGCTCGTGATGTATCGCCTCAACCCGGCCGCGCACGCGGTTCTCCAAGCCGCGGTCGAAACGGTCGTGGAAGGAGACCCGGTATGAGTGATGCGTGCTGCGGCCACGACGAACACGGCCACGACGAGGACGAGGCACCGCAGCGGCTGTGGCAGGTGCGGGAAATCCAGTTCGCCGCGGTCGCCGGGATCCTGCTCGCGGCGGGCTTCGCCGCCGAGTGGCTGGGGACGGGGCTCACCGGAACCGTGCTGCACGTCGCGGCCGCCGGGGCCGGCGGCTGGACGTTCGTGCCGGGCACGCTGCGTGCGCTGCGGCGAGGCCGCATCGGGGTGGGCACCCTCATGACCATCGCGCTCGTCGGCGCGCTGGCGCTCGGGCAGTTCGGCGAGGCGGCGGCACTGGCGTTCCTGTTCTCGATCAGTGAGGCCCTCGAAGACTTCTCCCTCTCCCGCACCCGCCGCGGGCTGCGCGCCCTGCTGGCATTGGTGCCCGAGCAGGTGTGTGTGCTGCGGGCCGGCCGTGAGGTGACGATCAGCCCGCAGGAGCTGCGGATCGGCGACCGGATGCTGGTGCGGGCCGGTGAGCGCATCGCCAGCGACGGCGTCGTCACCGCAGGACGGTCCAGTGTGGACACCTCGGCCATCACCGGCGAGTCGATGCCGGTGGAGACCGGCCCGGGCGAGGCGGTGTTCGCGGGCTCGATCAACGGCAACGGCGCGCTCACCGTCGAGGCCACCGCGACCGTGGCAGGCAACTCGCTGGCCAAGGTCGTGCGCATCGTCGAGGACGCCCAGCGGCGCAAGGGCACACGGCAACGCGTCGCCGACCGGATCGCCCGGCCGCTGGTGCCCGCCGTCATGGTGCTGGCGGTGCTCATCGGCGGGTTCGGCGCCCTGTTCGGCGACCCCGCGACCTGGATCGAACGGGCGCTCGTGGTGCTCGTCGCGGCCTCCCCGTGCGCGCTGGCGATCTCCGTGCCGGTGACCGTGATCGCCGCCGTGGGCGCCGCGAGCAGGCTCGGCGTGCTGGTCAAGGGCGGTGCCGCGCTGGAAACCCTCGGTGCGGTGCGCACCGTCGCGCTCGACAAGACCGGCACCCTGACCCGCAACGCGCCCGCGGTCACCGACATCGTGCCCGCCGACGGCATCCCCGCCGAACGGGTACTCGCGGTCGCCGCCGCGCTCGAAGCCCGCAGCGAGCACCCGCTCGCCGCCGCGATCCTCGGCGCCGCCCCCGAACCCGTGCCCGCCCGGGATGTGTCCACTGTGCCGGGTGCCGGCCTGGAAGGCATCGTCGAGGGCCGCCGGGCCAGGCTCGGCAAGCCGGGCTGGATCGCCCCGGGGAACGCGCTGGCGGGCGAGGTGGCGCGGCTGCAGGAAGCGGGCGCCACGGTCGCGGTGATCGAACACGACGGCACCGTGCTCGGCGCGATCGGCATCCGCGACGAACTGCGGCCCGAAGCGTTCGAAACCGTCAAAGCCCTGCACGACAACGGTTTCCGCGTCGCGATGCTCACCGGCGACAACGCACGGACGGCGGCCGCGCTGGCCGCACAGGCCGGGATCACCGCCGTGCACGCCGAACTGCGTCCCGCCGACAAGGCCGCCCTGGTGGAGCGGCTGCGCGGGCGGCATCGGGGCCAGGTCGCCATGGTCGGCGACGGCGTCAACGACGCACCCGCGCTGGCCACCGCGGACGTCGGCATCGCGATGGGCGCCATGGGCACCGACGTCGCGCTCGAAACGGCGGACGTCGCGCTGATGGGCACGGATCTGCGTCACCTGCCACAGGCCCTGCACCACGCACGCCGGGCACGCGCGATCATGCTGCAGAACATGGCCCTGTCCGCGGCGATCGTGCTGATCCTCGTCCCGCTCGCCGCGGCCGGGCTCCTCGGACTGGCCGGCGTGGTGCTCATCCACGAACTCGCCGAGGTTTTCGTCATCGGCAACGGCGTGCGCGCCGGCAGGCTCCGCGCACTGCCCGGCACACCCCAGCCACCCACCGAGAAAGCCCGTCGGCCTGCGCGACACTCGCTTTTGGACAGCGGCAATCCGGCGTAGGCAGCCCGGCACAAAAGAAGGGAGCCACCTTCCGAAGAAGGTGGCTCCCTTGGCGCGTACCCCCGATGGGATTCGAACCCACGCTACCGGCGTGAGAGGCCGGCGTCCTAGGCCGCTAGACGACGGGGGCTTGCCTTGTTGCGAGAAGAAACTTACCAGAGTGGAATTTTCTCTCCGCAGCTGGGGTACCAGGACTCGAACCTAGACTAACAGAGCCAGAATCTGTCGTGCTGCCAATTACACCATACCCCAACGGGTGTCCGCTCCGTTCGCGATCCGGAGCAGCTCCGCCAGGAAGAAATGTTAGACCACCCGTGAACAGGGCCCGAACCCGGCCCCATGATCAGCGCTGGGCGGGGACCCCGATCCGCGCGAACTCGCTGACCAGCAGCTGTGGCAACTCGTCGAGCCCACCGATGACGTGCACGCCGTCGGGGACCTCGGCGCCGGTGTCGTGCCGGTCGAGCCAGACACCCTCCAGGCCGGCCTCGTGCGCGCCGAGGGCGTCGGTCCGCAGCTTGTCCCCCACGTGCGCGGCCTCGGACGGCTCGCACCCCAGCGTGGCGCAGACCGAGTGGAACATCACAGGATCGGGCTTGGCCACACCCATCTCGCCGGCGATGGCCACGTAGTCGAAGAACCGGGCCAGCCCCAGATCGGCCAGTTTGGCCCGCTGATGCGCACCGGACGCGTTGGTCACGGCGGCGAGCAGTACATCGGCCGCGCGCAGCCAGTCCAGGCACGGCAGCACATCGTCGAACAGCCGCCACGAGCGTCTCAGCAGCTCCTTGCGCCGCGTCTCGAACCCGCCCGCGTCCGCCATGTCCACGACCACACCGAGCTCCCCCAGGAAACACTGCGTGCGTCTGACATGCATCGAGGCGTAGTCGATCTCGCCCGCGACCACGAGCGCGACGTGGTGGTCGGTGATTCGCTCCCAGAGCGGCCACATGTCGGAGCGGCCGAGCATGGCCGCGAGCGCGCGCCTGCCCGCCGCCGTGAAATCGATCAAGGTGTCATCGATGTCGAGGCACACCAAACGAAGGCTCGGCGGCCGCCACGGGTCCGCCGGGGCACCAAGCGCTGTGTCGGGGGCAGTCGTTAAGGTGCGCGCGAAATCCACCAAGCGAGGCTAGGCGACGCAGCGCGTCCGCGATTCGACCGACAAGGTGATTACGCGCGTCGATTCTGGATCGTGACCCTCTACTCTCGGTTGCCCGGCACGGCTCGGCTCAGCCGAGCGAGTGAGTTCGTTCGACCGAGCAGCTCCATCGACTCGTACAGCGGCGGAGATACCGTGCGCCCGGTCACAGCGACGCGAATCGGTGCGAAAGCCTTGCGGGGCTTCAAACCGAGCCCTTCGACGAGCGCGTCCTTGAGCGCCTGCTCGATCGCGGAAGCCTCCCACGACGGCAGTGCCTCCAGTGCCTCGATCGCCGCGCGCAGCACCGGTTCGCTATCCGGACCGAGCGCCTTGGCCGCCGCGTCCTCCTCCGGCGCGAACGTTTCCTCGGCCACGAACAGGAAGCGCAGCAACGGCGCGGCATCGCCGAGCACGGTGACGCGCTCCTGCACGAGCGGCGCGATCGCCCGCAGCTTCGCCAGCTGCTCCTCGTCCGGGTGCCGCGGCAGCAGGCCCGCCGAGGTCAGGTAAGGCAGCACGCGCCGGACGAACTCCTCGGCGGGCAGCGCCCGCACATGGGTTCCGTTGATCGCCTCGGCCTTCTTCAGGTCGAATCGCGCGGGATTGGCGCTCACCTTGGACAGCTCGAACGCGGCGACCAGCTCGTCGACCCCGAAGATGTCCCGGTCGTCGGCGATCGACCAGCCGAGCAGCGCGAGGTAGTTGAGCAGCCCCTCCGGGATGAACCCGCGGTCGCGGTAGTTGAAAAGGTTCGACTGCGGGTCGCGTTTGGACAGTTTCTTGTTGCCCTCGCCCATCACGTAGGGCAGGTGGCCGAACTCCGGCGTGAAGTCGGTGACACCGATCCGGCGCAACGCCTCGTACAGCGCCAGCTGGCGCGGTGTCGAGGGCAGCAGGTCCTCCCCGCGCAGCACGTGTGTGATCCGCATCAGTGCGTCGTCGACCGGGTTGGTGAGGGTGTAGAGCGGATCTCCGTTGGCACGCACCAGAACCGGGTCCGGGATGCTGCCGGCGGGGAAGTTGATCGGACCGCGCACGAGGTCGTTCCAGCCGAGGTCGGTGGCGGGCATCCGCAGCCGCAGCACGGGTTTGCGACCCTCGGCGCGGAAGGCGGCGCGCTGTTCCCCGGTGAGGTCGCGGTCGAAGTTGTCGTAGCCCAGCTGCGGGTCCTGGCCCGCGGCCTTGCGCCGGGCCTCGACCTCCTCGCCGGTCGAGTACGCCTCATACAGCTCGCCGGCCTTGAGCAGGCGGTCGGCGATGTCGGCGTAGATGTCGCGCCGCAGGCTCTGCCGGTACGGGCCGTAGTCCCCGCCGGCGTCCGGGCCCTCGTCCCAGTCGATGCCCAGCCAGCGCAGCGCGTCGAGCAGTTGCTCGTAGGACTCCTCGGAGTCACGGGCGGCGTCGGTGTCCTCGATCCGGAACACCAGTGTGCCCTTGTTGTGCCGGGCGAAGGCCCAGTTGAACAGCGCCGTGCGGATCAGCCCGACGTGCGGGGTGCCGGTCGGCGAGGGACAGAAACGTGCGCGCACCGTGGTCTCACTCATAGCTCGTTCAGCGTATCCCGCTTGACCTCGGCGGCCATCGACGCCATCCTCGATTTATTCAACGAACGCTGAAAAGGGGGAAGAGCGATGAGTGAGCGCACAACGTGCCTGGTGACCGGCGGTGGACCTGCGGGAATGGTGCTCGGGCTGCTGCTGGCCCGCGCCGGGGTGGACGTGACGGTGCTGGAGAAACACGGCGACTTCCTGCGCGACTTCCGCGGCGACACCGTGCATCCCTCGACGCTGACCCTGCTGGACGAGATGGGCCTCGGCGAGAAGTTCGCCGCACTGCCGCAGAGCAGGCTGAACGAGGTCTCGATCCAGGGCGAGGACGGCACCCGGCTGCGGGTCGCCGACTTCCGCACCCTCAAGACGGCCCACCCCTACGTCGCGATGGTGCCGCAGTGGGACCTGCTCAACCTGCTCGCCGACGCCGGCCGCGACGAACCCCGCTTCCACCTGCGGATGAACACGGAGGTGATCGGGCTGCTCCAGGACGGCGGCCGGGTGCGCGGCGTGCGCTACCGGACCGCGCAGGGCGAACTCGGCGCCATCGAGGCGGACCTGACCGTGGGCTGCGACGGCCGCTGGTCGGTCGTCCGGCAGCTGGCCGGCCTGCAGCCCCGCGAGTTCCCGGTGCCGATGGACACCTGGTGGTTCCGGATTCCCCGCGAGGGCGAGGAACGGCCGGTGCTCATGCCCGGTATGCGCAACGGGCACTTCGCGATCGTGATCCCGCGCGAGGGCTACTTCCAGATCGCCTACATCGCCAGGAAGGGCCTGGACGCGCAGCTGCGGGCAGAGGGTATCGAGGCGTTCCGCGACCGCGTCGCCGAGGTGCTGCCGGAGTTCGCCGACCGGGTGGGCAAGCTCGAATCGATGGACGACGTCAAGCACCTCGACGTGCGGATGAACCTGCTGCGGCGGTGGCACACCGGCGGCGTGCTGTGCATCGGCGACGCGGCACACGCGATGTCGCCGATGGGCGGCGTCGGGATCAACCTGGCCGTGCAGGACGCCGTCGCGACCGCGCGGCTACTGGCCGGGCCGCTGCGGCGCGGGCATGTCACGAAGCGGGAGCTGGCGCGCGTGCACCGCCGGCGCCTGCTGCCGACTCTGCTGGTGCAGGGCATCCAGCGCGCGATGCACCGGGGCGTGGTGCGGCCGGTGCTCGCCGGGCGCCGCAGCGGCCCGCCCAAGCAGGCCGCCCGGCTGCTCGACCTGATCCCCGGGCTGCCCTTCGTCCCGGCCTACCTGATCGGCGTCGGCCTGCTACCCGAGCACGCGCCGGAGTTCGCTAGGCGTTCTGCGCCGGGTTCGTGAGCGTGCCGATGCCCTCGATGGTCACCGAAACGGTCTGGCCGTCGGTCATCGGGCCGACACCGGCCGGAGTGCCGGTGAGGATGACGTCGCCGGGCAGCAACGTCATCACGCCGGAGATGAACTCGACCAGCTCGGGAATCTTGTGGATCAGCAGCGAGGTGCGCGAATCCTGTTTGACCTCGCCGTCCAGTTCGGTGCGCAGCGCGAGATCCGACGGGTCGACCGAGGTGTCGATCCACGGGCCCAGCGGGCAGAACGTGTCGAAGCCCTTCGCCCGGCCCCACTGCCCGTCGGCCTTCTGCAGATCGCGGGCGCTGACGTCGTTGGCGATCGTGTAGCCGAGGATGACGCCGGAGGCCCGCGCGGCGGGCACGTTCCGGATCGGCTGGCCGATGACCACGGCCAGTTCGCCCTCGAAGTCCACCCGCTCGGACGCGGCGGGCAGCTTCACGGGCGCGTTCGGGCCGATCACGCTCGTAGACGGCTTGAGGAAGATCATCGGCGAGGACGGCACCTCGTTGCCGAACTCGGCGGCGTGCGCCGCGTAGTTCCTGCCGACGGCGATGACCTTGGTGGGCAGGATCGGCGCGAGCAACCGCACGTCGGCCAGCGGCCACCGTTTCCCGGTGAAGTTCGGCTGGCCGAAGGGGTGTTCGGCGATCTCGAGGACCTCGTCCCCCTCGACCGCGGCGAACGCGACACCACCTGCATGAGCAATCCGAGCTAACCGCACGGCGCCCGAGTCTACTCACACCGCCGTGAGGGACCCCCTCATGGTCATCTGCGCCATTGAGGAGGTCCCTCACGGCGGGCTCAGCCGCGGAGGTTCTTGTGGATCAGGGCGTCGCAGAGGGCGAGCCAGCTCGCCTCGACGATGTTGGGGTGCACGCCGACGGTGGTCCACTCGTTCTCCCCGTCGCTGGACTCCACCAGCACGCGGGTGGTCGCGTCCGTGCCGGACCGTCCGGCGAGGATGCGCACCTTGTAGTCCGCCAATTCCACACTGTCCAACCAGGACAGATACGGGCTGAGCGCCTTGCGCAGGGCGGCATCCAGTGCGTGCACCGGGCCGTTGCCCTCCGCGGTGGCGATCACCCGCTCCCCCTTGACGTGCACCTTGACCGTCGCCTCGGAGATCACCTCGCCGTCGCTGCGGTGATCGAGCACGACGCGGTAGGACTCCAGGGTGAACGGCGCCTCGTCTTCCTCGCCGGTTTCCTTGCGCAGCAACAGTTCCAGCGACGCGTCGGCGGCCTCGAACGACCAGCCCTCCGCTTCCAGCCGCTTGACCTTCTTCACCGCGCTGGTGAGTGCTTCGGGCTGGCCGGCAAGGTCGACCCCGAGCTCACGTCCCTTGAGCTCCAGGCTGGCCCTGCCGGCCATCTCGGTGACCAGGACCCGCATGTCATTGCCGACCAAGGCTGGATCGATGTGGTTGTACAGCAACGGATCCACCTTGATCGCGCTCGCGTGCAGCCCCGCCTTGTGGGCGAAGGCCGAAGCCCCGACGTAGGCCTGGTGGGTGTCGGGGGCGATGTTCGCGATCTCGGCAAGGGCATGGGAGACGCGGGTCAGCTCGGCGGCCCCTCCGGTCGGGAGGACCTCCATTCCGAGCTTGGCCACGAGGTTCCCGGTGACGCCGAACAGGTCGGCATTGCCCGCCCGTTCGCCGTAACCATTCGCGGTGCACTGCACGTGCGTGGCACCGGCCTGCACGGCGGCGACACTGTTCGCCACGGCGCAGGCGGTGTCGTCCTGACAGTGGATGCCGAGCCGGAACCCGGTGCGCGCCTTGACCTCGCGCACGGTTTCGGCCAGCCCGAGCGGCAGCTGCCCGCCGTTGGTGTCGCACAGCACCACCACGTCGGCACCGGCGTTCGCGCCCGCTTCGAGCACACGCAGCGCGGTGTCGGCGTCGTAGGCGTAGCCGTCGAAGAAGTGCTCCGCGTCGAGGAACACCCGGCGCCCCTCGCGTACCAGGAAGGAAACGGTGTCGGACACCATGTCGCACGCCTCGGCGACGTCCACGCGCAGCGCGCGCTCGATGTGGCGGCGGTCGGACTTCGCGACCAGCGTCACCACCGGCGCCTGCGCGTCCAGCAGGGCGCGCACCTGCTCGTCCTTCTCGGCCGAGTTGCCCGCCTTGCGGGTGGAGCCGAACGCGACCAGCACGGCGTGCTTGAGCGCCAGCTCGCCCTTCGCGGCCCGCGCGAAGAATTCCGTGTCCTTCGGCATCGCACCCGGCCAGCCGCCCTCGATGAAGCCCACACCCAGTTCGTCGAGCAGCCGCGCGACCGCGAGCTTGTCGGCGACGGAGTACGAAATCCCCTCGCGCTGCGCGCCGTCGCGCAGCGTCGTGTCGTAAAGGTGGAAATCGTCACCGAGCGGGGTTCCAGCGGGCTCCGTGCGGGTCACGGTCGTCTCCTCGTGGTGGGGGCAGTCAGTGGCTGGGCAAAGAAAAAACCTCCCGCGGAATGCGAGAGGTCTGCGCGCCGGTGTCCAATCGGAACACTAACCGGCGCGCCCGCCAATAATGATCACGGCGAAAGAAGCCACGAACCCACTATGCCACACACCCCGCCGGTCACCAAGCAGGCGACCGGCGGGGTGAGGGACGACTCACGCGACGGGGCGCGTGTTCGACGAGACGAGCGCGGCCAGCCGGTCGCCGATCGCCTGCGTCGAACCGGGGTTGGCCTGGTCGCGGGTGGCCAGGTCGAACGCGACCGAGGCCTCGATGCGGCGGGCCGCCTCGCGCTGGCCGAGGTGGTCCAGCAGCAGCGACACCGACAGCACCGCGGCGGTCGGGTCGGCAAGACCCTGGCCCGCGATGTCGGGGGCACTGCCGTGCACCGGCTCGAACATGCTCGGGTTGCGGCGGGTGATGTCGAGGTTGCCGCTGGCGGCCAGCCCGATGCCACCGGTCACGGCGGCGGCGAGGTCGGTGATGATGTCGCCGAAGAGGTTGTCGGTGACGATCACGTCGAACCGGCTCGGGTCGGTCACCATGTGGATCGTCGCGGCGTCCACATGCGAGTAGTTGACCGTGACGTCGGGGTGCTCGAGCGAGACCTCCTCGACGATGCGCGACCACAGCGAGCCGGCGTGCAGCAGCACGTTGGTCTTGTGCACCAGCGTCAGGTGCTTGCGGGGGCGCTCCTCGGCACGGTTGAACGCGTCGGCGACGACGCGCCGGATGCCGAAGGCGGTGTTGACGCTGACCTCGGTCGCGATCTCGTGCTCGGTGTCCTTGCGCAGCAGGCCGCCGTTGCCGGCGTACGGGCCCTCGGTGCCCTCGCGCACGACGACCATGTCGATCTCGGCGCTGGTGTCGGCGAGCGGACCGCGGACGCCCGGGTACAGCCGCGCGGGGCGCAGGTTGACGTGGTGGTCGAGCTCGAACCGCAGGCGCAGCAGCAGGCCGCGCTCCAGGATGCCGCTGGGCACGGTCGGGTCGCCGACGGCGCCGAGCAGGATCGCGTCGTGCTGCCGGAGCTCGCCCAGTACCGATTCGGGAAGCAGCTCACCCGTCGCGTGCCACCGCGCCGCGCCCAGGTCGTAGTGCGTCGACTCCACGGACGGCGCGACCTCGCCGAGTACCTTGAGCGCCTCGGTGATCACTTCGGGTCCGATCCCATCTCCTGGGATCACCGCGAGCCGCATCCAGACACCTCCGTCTACCAGTGCTCGGGGGCACGGTCAGCCCCCGTTCGCACGAAAACTCCAGCCTCGGCAGGTTACCGGCCGTCGCCAACAAGCCGAAGCCGCACCACCCTTATGCCTTAATTTCCCACGCCACGAGACACCCGATCAGGTCACAGCCTCTGGTTGTCACGCTACCCAAACCACCTGTTTCAAAGCCAGTCCCGACTTCCGGTGCACGAGGGCGGGGGACCCTCGTCCGGGCGCCCGGACGAGGGTCTGTCTCT